>CAVUYA010000001.1:0-29910 GCA_963745575.1 uncultured Actinomycetota bacterium
ACCAGGCTCACCAGCCGCTGGGCCCAGCCGAGCACCTGGCGGTCCGGGCGGCCGAAGGCGAGCTGCTCGAGCAGGCCGGCCAGGGCGGGCAGCCCGTTCACGCACGGACCGCACTGGCCCGCGCTCTGGGTGGCCAGGAAGCCGGCGATCCAGGCGGTCTCGGCCAGCCCGCAGGCCGACTCGGGCAGCAGCACCAGGACCCCGGAGCCGAGGGCGGCGCCCGCGGCGCGGAGCGCGGGGTCGCTGACCGGGACGTCGAGCGCCTGGTCGTACGGCAGCCAGCCGCCGAAGTACCCGCCGGCCAGGAACGCCTGGGGGCGCTCGGACGGCCCGCCGGCCCAGCGGACCAGCTCGCCGACGGGCATGCCGAGCGCGATCTCGTACACCCCGGGCCGGTTGACCGCACCGCTGACGGTGATGAGCGCGGACCCGGCCGCCGGGGCCGCCCCGGGACCCGCGGGGCCGGCCGGGTCCGGGCCTGCCCAGCTCGCGGAACCAGCCCGCGCCGAACCGCGCGATCAGCGCCACATGGGCGAGGGTCTCGACGTTCTGCACCAGCGTGGGCCGCCCGTGCGCGCCCTTCTCGAACGGCCGCGGCGGCACGAAGGCCGGCTTCGGCGCTCCCCCGTTCAGCTGGCTGATCACGGCCGTCTCCTGGCTCGCCACGTACCCGGCCGGGATGCTCTGGATCTGGACCGGCACCAGATTCTGCCCGGCCCGCTCGCGCTCGTCGATCGCCGCGGCGAGCAGGAGGGCCAGCTCGCCGTCGCGTTCGTCCAGGCTCAGGTAACCGCGGGTGGCGCCGACGGCCTCGGCGGCCAGCGCGATCCCGTCCAGCACCAGGTGCGGCGCCCGGGCCAGCAGCAGCCGGTCCTTGCCGCTGGCCGGCTCGGACTCGGCGCCGTTCGCGACCACCACGGTGCCGCCCGGGCCGCGCAGCGGCCCGGCTTTCCGGCTGGCCTGCGCGACCGCGCGCATCTTGCGCCCGGCCGGGAAGCTCGCGCCGCCGCGGCCGGTCAGCCCGGACCGCTCCACCTCGGTGATCAGGTCCGTGGCCCCCAGCGGCACCGGGCCGTACCGGTCGATGTGGTCCGCGAGCGGCAGCGGCCCGCCGGGCGGGATGAGCCGGGGCAGCCCGGACGGCGGGAGCGCGCGGCGCGCCGGCCCGGCCGCCCGCATGGCCCGGGCGGCGCTCACCGGGTGCCCCCGGTCTTGCTGCTGCCGCTGACCAGGTGCGTCGGGGTGCCCGCCCGCAGGGACCAGCCCGGCCGCAGCGGCCCGGCCGTCAGCCACGCGCCGCCCGCGATGAGCGCGAGCACCAGGGCGAGCGCGCCGGCCAGCCGCGCGGCGGCGTGCGACGGCCACCCGTAGGCCAGCCGCCAGCCAGTGAGGGCCGCGATCAGCGCGACGCACGCCACGGTCAGCCCGAGCACCCAGCGCACCGGGGTGTCCGTGCCGGTGCCGAGGCCGTGCAGCACGGCCACCGGCCAGCACAGGTAGGCGCTCCAGTGCACCAGGCGCCAGGACCAGTAGCTCATCCTGGTGCGCAGCAGGCTGGTCGCGGCCAGCGCCAGCATCAGGTCAAAGGCGATCGCGCCCAGGCCGAGCCACACCGGCCGATAGGCGGAGATGAACGGGATGAACACGTCCTGCACCCGGATCGGGACGAAGCTGTCGGCCAGCGTGGTGGCGATGTGCAGGCCGGTGAAGGCCAGTGCCAGCAGCGCGAGGTTCCGGTGCAGCCCGATGGTGACGAACCTCGGCCAGGCCGGCCGCTGGTACCTGACCGAGGTCAGCAGGCCGCCCGCCATGTTCAGGGTGAGCAGCACCAGCGCGACCAGGCCGGTGGCCCGGGTGAGGTACCACAGCGGCGTGGTGGAGGTGACGACGATGGCGCCCGGCGCCACCCGGCCTGCCGCCGCGGGACTGGCCAGCAGGGTCGTCGCGAACCCGCTCATGCCGCGTCGTCCGGGCCTGGGTCACGCGGCCAGCCCGCGGTGGTCTCCACCGACCCGTCCTCCCGGACCAGGCGGGCGGGCAGGCCGGCGTCCCTCAGCCAGGGCAGGGCGGCCGCGCTCCGGATGATCGCCGCGGTGCTGGCGGTGTTGGCGTCGACGCAGTTGCCCGCGGCCACGCTGACCGTCCGCCAGCAGGACCGGGCCGGCTCGCCGGTCGCCGGGTCGATGATGTGGTGCGCGCGCTGGCCGCCGCTCCCGGTCCAGGTGCGCACGGTGGTGCTCGAGGTGGCCAGCCCGCCGGAGCGGATGGTTACCGTCTGCCCCGGCGCCTCCGGCCCGGCGGCGTGATCGTCGGTGACCCGGACCCGCCAGCCGCCGACGGGCGCCGGCCCGGCCACCGCCATGTCCCCGCCCAGGCTGACCAGCACGCCGGAGCCGAGCCGGCCGGCGATGGTCTCCGCGCAGCGGTCGGCCGCCCAGGCCTTGGCGGTCGCCCCCAGGTCGAGCTGCGCCCCGTTCGCGAGCCGCACTTGCCGCCGTTCGGTGTCCAGCTGAACGCTACGCCAGCCCGGCACGCGGCCCGTCCGCCGCAGCCGGTGCGCCGGGCCGCCGGCCGCGGGGACCCCGGCGGCCTGCGCCTGCGCGGCCCGCAGTTCCGCGAAGTCGCGGTCGTACCCGATCTCCGCGAGCGCCTGACCGCAGGTCGGGTCCACGTCGCCGTCGGTGAGCCGCGCCGCGCGCAGCGCGGCCTCCACCAGGCCGGCGAGGAGCTCGCTGACGGTGGTGACGGCCCCGTCGGCCGCGTTCAGCCGGCACAGCTCGGAATCGGGGCGGAACCGGCTGCAGGCCAGGTCCACGGCGGCCAGCTCGGCGTCGGCGATGACCCGCGCGGCCTCCACCTGCCCGGGCTCGCTGACCAGCAGGGTGGCCGTGGTGCCGAACACGCTGAAGGTATCGCTGCCGGCGGCCAGGGCGGTCACGACGCTCCCGACGTCACCTGGCCCCCGCCGCTCGCCGGAGCGGGGGGCTGCGCCGGGACCACGATCGTGCCCTGGCCCTGGTTGCTGGTGCCGCCGCCGCTGGTACTGCTGCTGCCGCCGCTGGTACTGCTGCTGCCGCCGCTGGTACTGCTGCTGCTGCTGCTGCCGCCGCCGCTGGTGCTGGCGCCGCCGTTGAAGCTGCCGCCGCTGCTGTTGCTGGCGCCGCCGTTGCCGGGATGCGCGGCCGCGGGCTGCTGGGCGGCCACATGGTGCCCGAGCGCCACGGCGATCAGCGCGGAGCCCAGCACGCCGGCCGCGCCGGCCCGCCAGGTGTACTTGCTGACCTTGCGGATGCCATCGTCACGTGCGGCTGCTGCGAAGCGCACGTCATCCCGGCGCATAGCGCGATCCCTCCTGCCTGCTCCGGCGTATCCAGGTCCGCACCCCCGGATGCTCAAGTCCAGGCCTCCAGCATGCCGAACGTATCCCGGGAACGGCTGCAGGTTCGGTCCAGGTTCACCGAAAACGGCCGCTGCCCTTACTTCTTTTGTACCTTGCCGTCGGCGCGGCCGTGACCGCCCGGGCCCTGGCCCGGCCGTACCGGGCCGTTGCGTAAAGCCTCTTTCATCCTCCCGGTGACGGCACGCGAAGGCCGGGGCGCGAGGCCGACGGATGAAAAGGTTCAATTTCCCTACATACGCCCGCCCTCTGCTCGTTATCGTGAAATCTCCTGCCGGTCACGCCGGCCGGACAGACTCGGCCCGATCGGCCGGCTGGGACGGGAGGTTGTCATGAGCGGTGACCGGGACGGCAGGCCCGGCGGGCCGAGCAGGCGCGGGCTGCTGAAGGCCGGCCTGGCGGCGGGCGCCGTCGCGGGGACCGGCGCGTGGAGGTCGGCGCCGGGCCGCACCGGGCGCCACCCCGGGCTCCGCCAGCCGGGATCGCTGCCCTACCCGCAGCTGCCCGCGGGCACCGACACGATCCCGAAAATCGAGCACATCGTCGTGCTGATGATGGAGAACCACTCCTACGACAACAAGCTCGGCATGCTGCGCCGCCGCGGCGCGGACGGCTTCCGGCTCGGCCGCGGCGGCCGGCCGCTCGCCACCAACCCGTACGCCAACGGCGACCTCCAGCACGCGTTCCGCATGCCCACCACCTGCCAGCTCACCGGCGCGCCGGCCCAGGACTGGCTGGCCAGCCACACCCAGTTCAACGGCGGGCGTAACGACGGCTTCGTCGAGTCCGCCAGCGGGCCGGTCTCCATGGGCTACTGGGAGCAGGCCGACCAGCCGTTCTACTACTCGCTGGCCTCGGTGTTCCCGATCGCCGACCGCTACTTCTGCTCGGTGCTCGGCCAGACCTACCCCAACCGGCGCTACCTGATCTCCGCCACCTCGATCGGCCAGGTGAACGACACGCTGCCCGCGCTCACCGACTACCCGGCGGGCGGAACGATCTTCGACAAGGTGGCCGCGGCGGGCATCAGCTGGCGGGACTACTTCACCGACCTGGCCACGGTCGAGCTCTACCCGGAGCTGTACCTCAAGAACGTGGGCACGAACGTGGTCCCGATCGCCGACTTCTTCACCGACGCGGCCGCGGGCACGCTGCCCGGCCTGTGCCTAGTCGAGCCGAACTACGGCGTCCAGTCCGAGGAGGACCCGCAGAACATCGTCCAGGGGGAAGCGTTCGCCGCCTCGGTCATCAACGCGGTCATGACCGGCCCCGGGTGGCACCGCACGCTGCTGATCTGGACCTACGACGAGCACGGCGGCTATTTCGACCACGTGCCCCCGCCGCCGGCCATCCCGCCCGACGACATCCCGCCGGACGTCCCGGCCGGCCAGCCGGCCTACAACGGCTTCGCCCAGTACGGGTTCCGGGTGCCGATGGCGGTCGTCTCGCCGTGGGCCCGGCCCCGCTACGTCTCGCACCGGGTCTACGACCACACCAGCATCTGCGCGCTGGTCGAGGCGAAGTGGAACCTCCCCGCGATGACCTACCGGGACGCCAACGCCAGGAACCTGCTCGACATGATCGACCTGCGCTTCCCGGCGTTCCTGCGCCCGCCGCCGCTGGCCCAGCCGCTGCTCGACGCCGACCCGGCCTCGCTGGCCTGCAGCGTCAGCGGCCCCGGCATCATTCCCCCGCCGGGCTCGGTGTCGCCGCCGCGCGGCTAGGACTGTGCCCTCCGGGTCGCGCCGGACCCCGGTCGAGACCGGGTTGCCGGGGAGAGTCAGCTCCCGATGCGGGGGTTACCTCGCCCGGCCGCCCGCCTCGCCCGGCGGATCGGCGAGGCTGGCGAACGCGCGCAGGTTGGCCAGGCTCTCGCCCCGCTTGACCCGCCACGCCCATTCCCGGCGGATCGAGGACGCGAAGCCGAGCCTGAGGGCCTGGTCGAAGTTCTCGTCTGAGTAACTGAGCACGCAGCCAAGCAGCCGGTCGATCTCGTCGGCGGCGACCGAGGCCAGCGGCAGCCGCCCGACCAGGTAGACGTCACCGACCGGGTCCAGCGCGAAGTGCACGCCGTACATGCGGCCGCTGCGCTCCAGCAGGAACCGGTAGAACGCCGCGTGGTTCTCGTCCGGCTGCCGGCAGAAGAACGCCTCCACGTGCAGGCTGTGCGCCTCGACGATGAGCCAGGTCATGGTGGCCAGCTTGTGCTGGCCCTCCAGCCGTACCAGGTAGGCGCCCGGCCGCGGCGCCTCGTAGGACAAGCCCAGCTCGCCCAGGGCCGCCTCAATGGCTGTGGCGGCGGCCTCGCTGTCGGGCTCGGTCACGCGTCGACCGCCTGGGTCGCTTCGGCCATGGCTCCCGCGTACAGGCTCAGCAGCCGGTCCACGGTCACGCCCCAGCCGAACCGGGAGGCGTGCTCGCGGGCCCCCCGGGCGAGCCGGGCCAGGGTGGCGGGCTGCGCGATCAGGTCCCGGATGACCCGCGCGTAACGGGCCGGATCGCGGGAGTCCACGAGCAGGCCGGACGTCCCGTCGGCGACCGCCGTGCGCAGCCCGCCGACCGACGCGGCCACCACCGGCGTGCCGCAGGCCTGGGCCTCCACGGCTACCAGGCCGAACGACTCCGAGCAGGACGGCACCATGACCACCGTGGCCGCGCGGTACCACTCGGCGAGCTCCGGCTGGGGGCAGGGCGGCTCGAGGCGGACGACGCCGGAGATCCCGAGCGCCGCGGCCAGCTCGGCCAGCCCGTCCGGGTCGGCGCGCCCGGCACCGCTCGGCCCGCCCACGAACGCGACCCTGAGCCTGGCGGCCAGGCCGGGGTCGTCCCGGATCATCTGGGCCGCCGCGTGCAGCACCACGTGGGGTGCCTTGAGCGGCTGCATGCGGCCGGCGAAGACCAGCAGCACCGCGTCGGCGGGCAGGCCCAGCCGCTGCCGGGCCGCCGGCCGGGACCCCGGCGTGAACACCGCCAGGTCGACGCCCGGGTTGATGGTCCGCACCCGCGAGGGCTCGGCGTCGTAGAGCCCGATCAGCTGCTGCGCCTCGTCGTCGGTGTTGGCCACCAGGCGGTCGGCGGCCGCCACGACCTCGGCCTCGCCGCGGAGACGTATCGCCGGCTCGGCCGCGTCCCCCGCGGCCAGCGCGGCGTTCTTCACTCGCCCCAGGGTGTGCATGGACTGCACGAACGGGACGCCCCAGCGTTCCTTGGCCACGGCGCTGACCTGGCCGGACAGCCAGTAGTGCCCGTGCACGATGTCATACCGGCCGGGTGCGTACGCGGCCTCGGCGCGCAGCATCTCGAACGTGAAATGGCAGAGCTGGCCGGGCAGGTCGGCCTTGTCCAGGTCCTCGAAGGGCCCGGCGGGCAGGTGGCGCACCAGCACTCCGGGAGCGAACTCGGCCACCGGCGGCACCTGGCGGGAGACCGCGCGGGTGAAGATGTCCACCTCCACGCCGCGCTCCGCGAGGCGCTTGGCCACCTCGACGACGTAGACGTTCAGGCCGCCCGCGTCACCGGTTCCGGGCTGCTCGAGCGGTGATGTGTGGACGCTGACGGTCGCGATCCGCCGGGGACAGGGTTGCCGCACGGGCATGCACCTCCGATTGATCAACCCTAGGCCCCAGCATCCTGTTCCCGCCGTCCCGGGCGCGGCCCGCTGGCCGCCCGGCCACCCGTTAGGCTCGCCGACATGAGCGAGCCGGAGGGGCGCGGTGCCGCCTGGACTGAGGAGCGAGGGAGCCTGCGACCGAGCGACGAGGGAAGGCGGGACCTTAGGGCGCCCCGCAGGCGAGCGGGGACACAGCGGCACTGGTGCTGATCCGGCACGGCGAGAGCGTCTGGAACTCGGAAGGGCTGTTCACCGGCTGGGTCGACGTCGGCCTGTCGCCGAAGGGCGTCGACGAGGCGGTCAACAGCGGCAGGCTCCTCGACGAGGCGGGCCTGCGCCCCGACGTGGTGCATACCTCGGTGCTGACCCGGGCCATCCAGACCGCCCATCTCGCGCTGGAGGCGGCGGACCTGCTCTGGCTGCCGGTGCGGCGCTCCTGGCGGCTGAACGAACGCCATTACGGCGCGCTGCAGGGCAAGAGCAAGGCCCAGATCCGGCAGGAGTACGGCGATGAGCAGTTCATGCTGTGGCGCCGCTCCTATGACGTGCCCCCGCCGCCCATCGCCGACGACGACCCCTACTCGCAGTCCGCCGATCCCCGGTACGCGCTGCTGCCCGCGGACCTGCTGCCGCGGTCTGAGTGCCTGAAGGACGTCGTCGCGCGGCTGCTGCCGTACTGGCATGACGCGATCGTGCCCGACCTGGCGGCCGGCCGGACCGTCCTGGTCGTCGCGCACGGGAACTCGATCCGCGCCCTGGTCAAGCACCTGGACGACATCGGGGACGCGGAGATCGCCGGGCTGGACATCCCCACCGGGATGCCGCTGGTCTACGAGATGGACGCCGCGTTCCGGCCGCAGATCCGCGGCGGGCGCTACCTCGACCCCGAGGCCGCGGCCGCGGGCGCCGCGGCGGTCAAGAACCAGGGCCGGTAAGGCCGCAGGCCCGGGGCTTCCCCGGACCCGGGAACCTTTTCATCCTCCCCTCGATTAGCCACGTGCGCTGGCTCCGAGATCCACGGATAAAAGGGTTCATGTCCCGCAACGGGCCCGGCGTGGCCGGCGGCTTTCGGGCAAGTGAACATCTCACGAACAACGGCACGTTAAAGACCGCGGTCGGGTGCGCGCCAGCGGACCGCCGCCTACCATCAAAGCGTGGGTGTGGGGGTGAGTGTAGCCTGGACGCGTGTGCCGCGTGAGCAACGGACACGTAAGCGCGTCAGGTCCCGGATGGTGCCTGACGGCCCCGCAGCGGGACCCGCTGCCGCATGAAGATCCGGGTGCCGTTGACAACCCACACTGACCCGGCCGTCCGGACCGAGCCTGCCCAGCTGCCGCCCGGCGTTGCCTCTGTCCTGTCGGTCCTGTCCTCCTCCGCCGTGGTCCTCGACAACGAGGACCGGGTGCTGCAGGCCAGCGTCGCGGCGCGGGCCTACGGGCTGGTCCGCGACGACGAACTGGTGGTGCAGGAACTGCTCGCCCTGGCCCGCCAGGTCCGCCGGGACGGCGAGATCCGCGAGGGCGACCTGGAGGTGTCGACCAAGGGCGCCAACGGGCGGACGACGAGCCTGGCGGTGCGGGTCGCGCCGCTGGGCGCCGCGGTCGGCGACGGGGGCCTGGTGCTGCTGCTGATCGAGGACCAGACCGAGAGCCGCCGGGTGGAAGAGGTCCGGAGGGACTTCGTGGCCAATACCAGCCACGAGCTCAAGACCCCGGTCGGCGCGCTCGCGCTGCTGGCCGAGACGGTCGAGGACGCGGCCGACGATCCCGAGGCCGTGCGCCGGTTCGCGGGCCGCATGCGGCAGGAGGCGGCCCGGCTCACCAACCTGGTGCAGGACATGATCACGCTGTCCCGGATCCAGGCGGCCGAGCCGGTACCCGACCCGGTCCCGGTCAAGCTCGACGACGTGGTGGCCGAGGCCCTGGACCGGTGCCGGATGAGGGCCAGCGCGCGTGGCATCGAGCTCGTCCCCACCGGCGGGCACGGCCTGTCCGTCCTCGGCGACGAGGACCTGCTGATCACCGCGCTGCGCAACCTCCTGGAGAACGCCGTCGCCTACAGCCCGGACAAGACCCGGGTGGACGTGTCGGTCAGGCTGGCGCCCGGGGACGCGGTCGAGATCAGCGTGGCCGACCAGGGCATCGGGATACCCGAGCGGGACCTGGAGCGCATTTTCGAGCGGTTCTACCGGGTAGACCCCGCGCGGTCGCGTGCCACCGGCGGCACTGGCCTGGGCCTGGCCATCGTCAAGCACGTCACCGCGGCCCACGGGGGGAAGGTAACCGTGGTCAGCACGGAGGGAGCCGGGTCCACCTTTACCCTCAGGCTTCCGCTGCGCTCCGATGCCGTCCGGGTCAGGGGCGGCACCGTACCGGCGATAGCACGATCCGCCAGGAGGAAAGTGAAGTGACGCGAGTACTGGTGGTCGAGGACGAGGACTCGAAAATATAAAAAAAAAAAAATAAATCCCCGCAGGGGACACGCTGACCGATGAAGATCCGGGTGCCGTTGAAAACCCACACTGACCCGGCCGTCCGGACGGAGCCTGCCCAGCTGCCGCCCGGCGTTGCCTCTGTTCTGTCGGTCCTGTCCTCCTCCGCCGTGGTCCTCGACAACGAGGACCGGGTGCTGCAGGCCAGCGTCGCGGCGCGGGCCTACGGGCTGGTCCGCGGGGACGAGCTGGTGGTGCAGGAACTGCTCGCCCTGGCCCGCCAGGTCCGCCGGGACGGCGAGATCCGCGAGGGCGACCTGGAGGTGTCGACCAAGGGCGCCAACGGGCGGACGACGAGCCTGGCGGTGCGGGTCGCGCCCGCTGGGCGCCGCGGTCGGCGACGGGGGCCTGGTGCTGCTGCTGATCGAGGACCAGACCGAGAGCCGCCGGGTGGAAGAGGTCCGGAGGGACTTCGTGGCCAATACCAGCCACGAGCTCAAGACCCCGGTCGGCGCGCTCGCGCTGCTGGCCGAGACGGTCGAGGACGCGGCCGACGATCCCGAGGCCGTGCGCCGGTTCGCGGGCCGCATGCGGCAGGAGGCGGCCCGGCTCACCAACCTGGTGCAGGACATGATCACGCTGTCCCGGATCCAGGCGGCCGAGCCGGTACCCGACCCGGTCCCGGTCAAGCTCGACGACGTGGTGGCCGAGGCCCTGGACCGGTGCCGGATGAGGGCCAGCGCGCGCGGCATCGAGCTCGTCGCGACCGGCGGGCACGGCCTGTCGGTCCTCGGCGACGAGGACCTGCTGATCACCGCGCTGCGCAACCTCCTGGAGAACGCCGTCGCCTACAGCCCGGACAGGACCCGGGTGGACGTGTCGGTCAGGCTGGCGCCCGGGGACGCGGTCGAGATCAGCGTGGCCGACCAGGGCATCGGGATACCCGAGCGGGACCTGGAGCGCATTTTCGAGCGGTTCTACCGCGTAGACCCCGCGCGGTCGCGTGCTACCGGCGGTACTGGCCTGGGCCTGGCCATCGTCAAGCACGTCACCGCGGCCCACGGGGGGAAGGTAACCGTGGTCAGCACGGAGGGAGCCGGGTCCACCTTTACCCTGAGGCTTCCGCTGCGCTCCGATGCCGTCCGGGTCAGGGGCGGCACCGTACCGGCGATGGCACGATCCGCCAGGAGGAAAGTGAAGTGACGCGAGTACTGGTGGTCGAGGACGAGGACTCGTTCAGCGACGCGATCTCTTACATGCTCCGCAAGGAGGGCTTCGAGGTCGCGGTGTGCCCGACCGGCCCCGACGCGCTCGAGACGTTTGACCGCAGCGGGGCGGACCTGGTGCTCCTGGACCTCATGCTGCCCGGGCTGCCGGGCAGCGAGGTGTGCCGGACGCTGCGGGAGCGCTCCAACGTCCCGGTGATCATGCTGACCGCCAAGGACAGCGAGATCGACAAGGTCGTCGGCCTCGAGCTCGGCGCGGACGACTACGTCACCAAGCCGTTCTCGTCCCGGGAGCTCGTCGCCCGGATGCGCGCCGTGCTCCGGCGCCGCGGCGACTCGGACGAGCCGACCTCGTCGATCATGGAGTCAGGGCCGGTGCGGATGGATGTCGACCGCCACGTGGTCACGGTCCGCGGCGAGCAGGTGCAGCTGCCGCTCAAGGAGTTCGAGCTCCTCGAGGTCCTGCTGCGCAACGCCGGGCGGGTGCTGACCCGGATGCAGCTCATCGACCGCGTCTGGGGCGCCGACTACGTCGGGGACACCAAGACCCTCGACGTCCACGTCAAGCGGCTGCGGGCCAAGGTCGAGGCCGACCCGGCGAACCCGACGCACATCCTCACCGTGCGCGGGCTCGGGTACAAGTTCGAGCCCTCGGCCTGAGACGCCGCCGCGGCGAGCCGGCCGGCGACGGCGACGGGCTGGCGCTCGGTGTCGCGCTGGCCTTCGGGGACGTGCTCGGCGAGGGGCTGGGACTGGGCGGCGGCGAGAACGTCGAGTAGTACTGCGCCTGCGGCATCACCGGGACCACCAGGCTGAGCACTCCGGCATTCTGGAAGGTCATCACCAGCCGGACGGTCGAGCCGCCGGTCAACGGCCGGGTCAGGCCCTGCAGGACGACCTCGGGCGCCGGGCCGGTCAGGAGGACGGACTGCTGGCTCGCCAGCGGGACGGCGCCGCCCGGCAGCGTGACCGACTGGGCCGTGCCCGGCGCGGAGATGCTCAGCAGCTTGTCCGAGGAGCCCTCGTTGATCAGGGCGAGGAACACGCTCGCCGACTGGCCGACCGGGATCCTCTCGCCGAGCGGCGCGCCGAGCACGAAGACGTTCGCTGATCGCGATGTTGTTGTGCACGGTGCGGCGCCGTCCGTCGGCTGGTGCCACTGCTGGGTCGGGGCGTTGTACCCGGCCTCGCACCCGGCGAGCGCGGGGATCAGCGCGGCAATCGCCAGGACGACCAGGCGGCGCGGCCTGGCGATCCTGAGGCTGCTCCGGATCACGGCGTGCTCTCCTCGTCTTCGTCGATCCAGGCACCGGACGTCGCAAAGCGTAGCCGCCGCGATGGTCAGGGCCATGGCCGCCGGCGCGCAGGTCTGCGCCATCCGGGGGCCGCGCGCCCCCGGATCCGGGGTCAGCGCACGGCGGGCGTGGCCGACCCGAGCTGCCGCAGCCCGGCCTCGGCTGCTTCAGTTTCGCCGGCTGCACCACGTCGTTCACGACCGAGGCCACTGTCCCGTCGGGGCGCACGAGGACCGCGGTCATCCCGGAACCCCCGTAGGTCTGGCCGAGGACGTCACTGGAGTCTTCCGCGACCCGGGCCGTGCTCTGCCCGGCCTGGGTGGCGAGCTGGAACACCTCCTGCATGATGGTCGCGGTCCCCACGAGGTAGAGGATCACGTGCGCCTGGACGGCCTGGGCGCCGAGCTGCTCCAGCGCGGGCGCGCAGCGGCAGTCCTGCGGGACCAGGGTCAGCATGACGGCCTTGGCCGCCGTGATCGTGTGCAGCGGAACCTGCTTGCCGCCGATGATCATCTCCGCCGGGGGCAGCGGGCCGTCGATCTTCCCGGCGGCCGGCTGGCTAGCGGTCGGCGTCGCGGACGCCGTGGTCCGCGCGCGGCAGCTCCGGCATGCCGGTCTGGTCCGCGGCGAACATGATCAGCAAAGTGCTGGTGACCAGGGCCAGGATGAGGCAGCCGGCCAGCAGCGGCAGCACCATGCCGTCGCGGGCCAGCGGGCCGCGTAGCCGGCTGACGCGCTCCCGCCGCCGCAACGCGCGCAGCTCCCGCTGGTAAGCCTGCACGTCACGATCGAGTTCCCGCGCGTCATCGGGAATCTCGATGTCCACCGGCGGGAGGCCGAAGTCGTCCCGGTCCGGTTCGCTGCCAGGGTTCACCCGCACCCTCCGGCATGAGTGGCACTTTCTCTCAGTATGAGCCCCCGGCGTGCCGCTGTAACCGCCTGGCGGGCGGTCCTGCAAACATTTGTGGCGCCCCGCGGCGGGCCAGGGCAGGTTGCCGGTCCCGCGGGGGTCACGCGGGGTGGCCGGGCAGGTCACGCGGGGTGGCCGGGCGGGTCGCGCGGGGTGGCCGGGCGGCTCGCGCGGGGGTGGCCGGGCAGGCCGCGCAGGATGGCCGGCGCAGGTCACGCGGGGCTGGCCAGGCAGGTCACGCGGACCCGGATCGCCAGGTCACCAGCGGCCGCCAGCCTGAGTCACGCGGGAGCGGTCATCGCGCGCCGGCGGACCGCCCGGAGGCGTCAGCGCAGGGCGCCGCCGCCCACCCGGCCGGGGCCGCGCCGCCGGCGCCCGAGGTGGCACCGCCGTGCAGTTCGCAATTTGTGGGTCTTGAATTGCGCCATTGACCTGCGTGTTTGCTGTCTTGGAGGGCTAATCGACCCTGTCCGGCGTGGTAACATAGGTTCAGCGGAAGGGGTATGTCCACATGTCTTTCAAGGTCGGCGACACAGTCGTCTACCCCCATCATGGGGCTGCTCGGATCGAGGAGATCGAGACCCGCACGATCAAGGGCGAGGATAGGACCTACCTCGTGCTCAAGGTCGACAAGGGTGACCTGACTGTGCGTGTCCCTGCGGATAATGCCGAGCTTGTGGGCGTCAGGGACGTGGTCGGGCAGGAAGGGCTGGAGCGAGTGTTCGAGGTGCTGCGCGCCCCGTACACCGAGGAGCCGACCAACTGGTCCCGGCGGTACAAGGCCAACCTGGAGAAGCTCGCCTCGGGCGATGTGAACAAGGTCGCCGAGGTGGTCAGGGACCTGTGGCGCAGGGACCGGGAGCGCGGCCTTTCCGCGGGAGAGAAGCGCATGCTCGCCAAGGCGCGGCAGATTCTGGTCAGCGAGCTTGCCCTGGCCGAGAAGACCAACGAGGACAAGGCCGAGGCCCTGCTCGACGAGATTCTCGCGTCCTGACCTTCGCCTGCCGCCGAGCCGCAGAGCGTCACGTGCCCGTGCCATCCCGGCGGGATAAGCGCAGTTCCGCAAGCGACTCGCGCGTTCCCT
This sequence comes from uncultured Actinomycetota bacterium, assembly GCA_963745575.1. Taxonomy (GTDB): domain Bacteria; phylum Actinomycetota; class Actinomycetes; order Streptosporangiales; family Streptosporangiaceae; genus JASHPR01. The sequence continues at coordinate 13,954 of CAVUYA010000001.1, forward strand.
GATCGTCATGCCCGGCGTATTTCCTCAGGTCGGCGTGGGCACAGACGTCCACCCATTTGGTGACGGCAGGCCGCTGTATCTCGCGGGGCTTCTCTGGCCGGGCGAGCCCGGGCTGGCCGGCCATTCCGACGGGGATGTGGCGGCTCACGCGATCTGCGACGCCCTGCTCGCGGCGGCCGGGCTCGGTGACCTGGGCGCTCATTTCGGCACGTCCCGGCCGCGCTGGGCGGGCGCCAGGAGCACGGAGCTGCTCAGCGAGACCGCCCGGCTGCTGGCTGACGCGGGCTTCGCGGTGGGGAACGTATCGGTTCAGGTCATCGGCAACCGGCCCCGGATCGCGTCCCGCCGGGACGAAGCGCAGCAGGCGCTGTCCGACGCGCTGGGCGGGGCCCGCGTGAGCGTGTCGGGGACGACCACCGACGGGCTCGGCCTGACCGGCCGCGGCGAGGGCATCGCCGCCATCGCGACCGCCCTGGTGGTGCCCAGGTCCGCGGTGGCCTGAGCCAGCCCGCCCAGGGCGAGGAGGATGTCAGCCAGGCCCGGGCAGGATCAGGCCCCCGGGAGGGTCACGGATGACGCGCAGGAGAACCGTCATGGCTATCGCGACACGTCCGGTGAACTACGACGATCAGGAGACCGCCCTGGCCGGCGTCCTCGCCTGGGATGATGCCGCGCCCCGCCCGCAGCCCGGGCTGCTGCTGGTGCACGGCGGGGCCGGGCTCGACGACCACGCCAGGGGCCAGGCCCGGCGGTACGCCGAGCACGGCTACGCCGTCCTCGCCGGTGACATGTTCGGGGAGGGCGTCGCCGGTAACCGGGAGCGCGTCATGGCGTGCCTGACCGGATTGCGGGACGATCCCGAGCGTCTGGCGCGGCGGGCCCGGGCGGGACTGGCGGCGCTGGCCGGCTGCCCGGAGGCCGACGGCCGGCTGGCCGCGGTCGGCTCACGCTGGGTGACCGGCATAGGCTGGGCGGGGCTGCGTGCGCGGCGCGCCGTGCTCACGAACCGGAGGGATGCGGCGATGGCCTTCGCCAACACCGAGCAGGCCGAGTTCTGGTCGCAGATCGCGCCGACGTGGATCGAGCTCGAAGACCGGATGGAGGACGCGGGCGGCGTTCCCGGAGAGCTGGCCATGGACCGTCTGGACCTGCGGCCCGGGCAGCGGGTGGTCGATCTGGGCTGCGGCGCGGGCCGGACGACGCTGGAGCTGGCCTCCCGGGTCGGGCCCGGCGGCAGCGTGGTCGGGGTGGACATCTCGGCCGCGATGCTGGCCGCGGGACGGGAGCGGGCGGCGCGGCTCGGCGCGGGGAACGTCGAGTTCGTGCACGCCGATGTCCAGGTGCATGACCTGGGCGAGGCCCGGTTCGACGCGGCCTTCTCGCGCTTTGGCGTGATGTTCTTCGCCGACCCGGTGGCCGCCTTCGGCAACGTCCGCAGGTCCCTGCGGCCCGCAGCCGTGCTGTCCTTCGTCTGCTGGCAGGGCCTGTCCGACAACGAGTGGATGCTGATCCCGGCCGCGGCGGCGGCGACGGTCGTCGGATCGCTGCCGCCGGTGCCCGGCCCCGGCGAGCCCGGCCCGTTCTCGCTCTCCGATCCCGGCCGGGTCCGCGCCGTGCTGGACGCGGCCGGGTTCGGCTCGGTCGTCGTCACCCCCCACGCCGATCAGATCGTGATCAGCGAGGACCGGATACCCGAGGTCGCCTCGACGAGCCTGCGGACCGGCCGGGTCCGCGCGATGCTCCAGGATGCCGACGAGCGGACCCGGGAGCGGGCGCTCGCCGCGATCGAGGCGGCCATGCGCGCCCGGCTCCAGGACGGCGAGGTGCGCGCCTCCCGGGGTGTCCTCCTGGTCATGGGCCGTGCCTGAACCTCACCGAACCGGGGCGGCGAGCGGCCGGTTCGCCTACGCTGCCTGCTGGACGGTCCGAGCAGACGGTCCAGGGACAGCCGGGGGCAAGCCGGAGCGGGCAGCCGACGCGCAGCGGAAGGTGAGTTCGGAGATGGAGGCAGCACTGGAGGGCACCGTCGCGTTAGTGACGGGGGCTTCGAGCGGTATCGGCGCGGCCACGGCCGCGGCACTGGCGAATCACGGCGCGGCCGTGGCCCTGGCGGCGCGGCGCCGGGACCGGCTGGAGGCGCTCGCGGCGGACATCCGCGCCCGCGGCGGCACCGCGCTGGTGCTGGAGTGCGACGTCACCGACCAGCACCAGGCCGCCGGCCTGGTCGAGCGCACGGTCACCGAGCTGGGCCGCCTCGACACGCTGGTCAACAACGCCGGGGTGATGCTGCTCGGCCGCGCGGTCGGCGCGCCGCTGGCGGAGTGGCAGCAGATGGTGGAGCTCAACGTGCTCGGCCTGCTGTACTGCGCGCACGCGGCCCTGCCCCACCTGCTGCGCGCCGCCGGGGACGGCCCGCGCCACGTCGCCGACATGGTGAACATCAGCTCGGTGGCGGGCCGGGTGGCCCGCAACGGCAACAACGTCTACTCCCTGACCAAGCACGGCGTCGGCGCGTTCAGCGAGTCCCTGCGCCAGGAGGTGACCCGGCGCTACGTGCGCGTGTCCCTGGTCGAGCCGGGCGCGACCGCGACGGAACTGGCCAGCCACAACCGCCCCGAGGTGCTGGAGAGCCTGAGCAGCCAGGCCGGGCAGCGGATGGAGGCCGGGGACATCGCCGACGCGATCACCTACATCGTGACCCGGCCGCGGCACGTCTCGGTCAACGAGATGCTGATCCGCCCGACCGAGCAGGAGCGGTAGGCCGGGAGGCGCCCGCCGGCGGTCAGGCCCGCTCGTAGACCGAGATGTGCTTGCCGCTGGCCGGGCCGAACGGCCGCCGGTCCCAGTCGCCGTAGCGCTCACTCGGCCGCAGGCCGGCCTGGGCGGCCATCAGGTCCAGCTCGGCCGGCCAGCAGTAGCGCAGCGCCACCGGCCGCAGCGCAGCCCCTTGCTGGCCCAGCGTGACGACCTGGGTGGTGATGCGCTGGGCGGCGGTGTCGTAACGCCCCAGCCCGACCGTTACCGAGTCCTCGGTCACGGACCGGGCCCAGACCTGCTGTCCCCGGCTGGACCGGGACACGTCCGGGACGAAGCACTCCAGGACGAACGCGCCGCCCGGCTCCAGGACCCGGGCGGCGTTGCGGAAGCAGTCCGCCTGCCGGGCCTGGCTGAGCAGGCCGAACAGCGAGTTGAACACCAGGTACACCAGCCGGAACGGCCCGCTGGCCGGCCCGTCGGCCATGTCCCCCATGGTCACCGGGATCGACGCGCCGCCCGGCTTGGCCCGCAGCCGGGCGACCATCGCCTCCGAGACGTCCACCCCCTCGACGGTGATCCCCCGGGCCGCCAGGGGGAGCGCCACCCGGCCGGTCCCGATCGCCAGCTCCAGCGCCGGTCCCCGGCCGGCCAGCCGGGCCAGGAATTCCACCGCGGGCGCCGGGTCGAGGTCCTCGTGCCGCTCGTCGTAGACGTCCGCCCACCGGTCCCCGTAGAACGCGGGATCCTCAAACCCGGCCATGCCGGCCAGCCAAGCAGACTGCCGCCCACGGGCGCCACCCGTTTCCCGGCGTCCCGCGGCCGGGTCAGGCCGAGGTGACCTGAAATCGATCTTCGCCAAGACCGCCACCCGCAACCGGCGCACCCTGCCCGCGCGGGCCCTCGGCACCTGACCCGGCTGGGCGCGCAGCCCGGGCCGCTCTGGCCAGGCCGGCCGTCCAAGGAGAACTCAGGCACCATGCGTCACAAGTTCCCCATTTCGACGCGTCGATGACGGTTCCGCGGCGGGACTAGGGGCAATGATGGGGTCAGGACCGGCCTCGGTCCCGCTTCCGGGGCGGTGCGAGGCGCAGTCGAGCAGTGGAGGCACGGCGTGCCCATCGGTGAAACCCTGGCAGCAGCGCGCCACCAGGCTGGTCTCACGGTGGCCGAGGTCAGTGAGCGGACCCGGATCAGGCCCACGATCATCAGGGCGATCGAGGACGACGACTACACATCGTGCGGCGGCGATTTCTACGCCCGGGGCAACATCCGCGACATCGCCCGGGTCGTCGGCACCGATGCCGAGCCGCTGATCCGGGAGTATGACGCCGCCCACCGGGCGCCGGGCGCGCTCGCGACGGTGAGCCTGGACGAGTTGTTCACCGTGTCGAACCGGGCTTCGCGGCGGCGCCGGCCGGGCCGGCCCGCGGCGCGGAAGCCGGCGGCGGCGGCTGGCGGGGCGCCGGGGCGCTGGCTGGCCGGGGCGGCGGACCTGGTGGTGGTGGCCCTGACCACCGTGCGGCTCTGGCTGAGCCGGTCCACCGCGGGCCGGGCGGCGGCGTCGGCCCCGTCCGCGGTGCGGCGCCGCCTGAACTGGATCGTGGTGCTGGGCGTGGCGCTGATGGTGGCGCTCGGCTTCGGCGTCTACCGCTTCCTGGCCAGCCCGCGGCAGACGCCGGTGGCCCCGTCGGCGGCCAGCAACGGCGCGGTCACCGACCATGACGCCACGCCCGGCGCGCCCAAGCCGGCCCGGAAGGCCAGCCCGGCCGCCGTGGCGCCGTCCCCGGCCTCGGCCGCGCCCGCGCAGCGGCTGGTCCCGGTCAGCGTCTCGGCCTTCGGTCCGGGCGGCGGCGACGACCCGCAGAACGCGCAGCACGCCATCGGCGGTCGTCCCGGGGCGGGCTGGCTCACCGACTGGTACACCACCGCCCGCTTCGGGAACCTGTACTCCGGGACCGGCCTGCTCCTGGACATGGGGCGCCCGGTCACGATCACTGCCGTCCAGATCGCCCTCGGCGCCGCCCGCGGCGCGAGCCTGCAGCTCCGCGTCGGCACTGCTCCGGTGCTGGCGGGCCTGGATACCGTCGCGCACCAGGCCGACACGGGCGGGGTGGTCCGCTTCCGGCTGGCCAGCCCCGCCCGTGGCCGTTACGTGCTGATCTGGTTCACCCGGCTGCCGCCCGATCCGGCCGGCACCTTCCGGGCGGAGATCTGGAACGTCCGCCTGGAAGGCCGGGCCTAGCTCAGCGGACGTAGAACTCGTCCGCGTCGTACTCGGTGAACTGGCTGTCCGACACCACGTCCGTCAGGCCGAGCGCCTGGAAGGCGGGGAACAGCTGCTCGGCCGCCCACCGGTCCTGGTGCGCCTTGGACTGCCACACGGTCACCACGTGCAGGCCGTTCTCATCCGCGCCCGCCGCCTGGGCGAGCAGGCCGTCGATGTCCTGAGGCGGGTTGTGCTTGGCGGAGACCGCGCGGAAGTCGTCGATGGTGCGCCCGCGCGTCGTGGTGATGTGGATGTGGGCCATGGCCTGTCCTGCCTTTCTGGGTTGTGCTGGCAGGAAGGACGCTACGGAAGGATGGGGCTGCGGCCATCCGGGGAACCACTCACCGGGGTACTCATTCCCGGCCCGCGGGAGTACTCAGGCCCGGCCTGGCGGCCCGGCCGGAGCCTCGCCTGCGCTGGACCAGGCGGCGATCTGGCTGCGGTTGCGCAGCCCGAGCTTGGTCAGGATGTGCTGCACGTGGTTCTCGGCGGTCCGCTCGGAGACGTACAGGGCCCGGCCGATCTGCTTGTTGGTCAGCCCGCGCGCCACCAGCCGGGCCACCTCGAGCTCGCGAGGGCTCAGCGGCGAGTCCGCGGCCGCGGTGGCCAGCCGCCGGGCCCGCAGCCGATCGATCCACTCGGCGAACGGCACCATCCCGAGCCGCCCGGCCTCGCCCGCCGCGGCGTCCAGCGCGGCCCGCGCCCGGCCGGCGTCGCCCGGGGCCTGGCGGCGGGCCAGCGCCGCGGCCAGCTCGACGCGGGCCTGCACGGCGCAGCCGCGGGCGCCGTTGGCGTCGCAGGCCGAGACCGCCGTCTCCAGGTCCGCCACGGCCGCGTCCAGCCGGCCCAGCGCGGCGGCCGCCCGCCCGAGCGGCAGCTCCACGGGCCCCATGTAGACGCCCCCGCCGGCGCCGTTCGCGACGTGCTGGCCCCGGAACGGCTCGAACCGGGCGGCCAGGAACGCGATGTCATCCGTCCGGCCGAGGGGGATGGCGATCGCCAGCCCGTGCCCCCAGGCCGACAGGCGCAACGCCGGCGTGGGGGTCCACGACCGGGCCGGCCCGGCCAGGGCGTACGCCGCCTCGGCGCCGGCGTCGTCACCCTGCTGGAGCCGGATCAGCGCCAGGGTGAGCGCGGGGAAGATGGTGGCGACGCCGCGGGTGGTGTCCACGGCCTCCGGCCGGAAGCGGTCGGGGATGTGACGGAACAGCTCGGTCATGCCGGACCGGTCGCACCCGACGAGCATGCCCGCCTGGCCCAGGACCACCGAGTAGGCGCCGAACGCGACCGGGTGCCCCAAGTCGCGCAGCAGCTTGTACGACTCCTCGCCCAGCCGCGCCGCGTCGGTGAAGCGCCCGGTGGCCAGCGCGAGCGTGGCGGCGCAGTGCGTCCAGTGCCATCTCCCCTGCGGGTCGCGGACCCGTTCCAGGCAGATGTCGAGATCGGCCAGCTCACGCTGGACCATCCGCAGCCGGCCGGTCTCGAACAGGGTGTCGATCCGCCACAGCCGGCCCCACATCTCGACCCAGGCGCTGCCCGTGGCGTCGGCGGCTTCCAGCATCCGCCGGGCCAGCACGGCCCGCTCGGTGACCCCCTCGGGGGCGCAGCAGGCCAGCTGCCGGGCGCGGAGCGCGTCGACGAGCGCGAGCGGTTCGCCTGCGGCTTCGGCGGCGGCGAGCGCGTCCCGGCTGACCTCGCCGGCCCGCTCGTACTGACCGCCGTACACCAGGGCCTGGGCGTAGCGGGACGACACCCGGGCCCGGAGATCACCGGGCAGGTCGTCCCCGGCCAGCGCCTGCTCGCAGATGCGGCAGATCTCGGCGTCCCAGTCGACTTCGCCGGTGGCCTCCATGACCAGCGCGGTGCGGGCGAGCAGGAGCCGGTCCCGCCGGTGCTCGGCCCGCCGGCCCACCCGGGCCGCGGTCTCGTGCCAGCCGGGCAGGTCGCCGCTGCGGTGCAGGGCCGCGGCCAGGCCAAGTTCGAGCCGTGACCGTTGTGAATCGTCGATCTCCTCCTCGCCGGCCGACAGGGCCATCCGGTACAGGCGCACGGCCTCCTCGAACGCCAGCGCGTCCGCGGCCACCTCGGCCGCGGCCTGGCACGCCGCCACCGCGGCCGCCCGGTCACCGGGCCACGAGCCCTCCACCCGGTGCCGGGCGATCTGGGCCAGGTGCGGGCGCAGGTCCCCTTCGTACAGGGCCTCGATCGCGTCCGCCGCGGCGGTGTGCAGCCGCCGCTGTTCCGCGGCGCTCAGCCGGGCGGCGACTGCCGAGCGGACCAGCGCGTGCGAGAACCGGTACTCGCCGGGACGGTCACCGGGCACGAGGAACCCGGCGGACTGACCCTCGTCCAGCGGGCCGAGCAGGGCGAGCACGGGCACGTCCAGCATCTTGGCCGCCACGCCGGCCGAGAAGCCGTGGCCGGCCACCGCGGCGGTCCGCAGCAGCGCCCGGGCTGGATCGGACAACTGCGTGAGGCGATAGGCCGTCGCCTCGAGCACCCGTCCCGGCACCGGGCCACCCGGCCCGTCGCGGCCCTGCTCGGCGAGCATGCGGGCCAGTTCCCGGACCAGGAACGGGTTGCCTCCTGTCTCGGAGTGCACGTCGCCCACCTGCCGCGGTGACGCGGGCAGCCCGGCGGCGAGCAGCAGGTCCCCGACCGCGCCGGCGGGCAGGCCGCGCAGGTCCACCCGCTCGGTGTTCGCGTCCGCCGACAGGCGCGGCAGGATCCCGCCGCCCGCCTCGCCGGGTGCCGCCGGGTCCCGGCAGGTCGCGACGACCAGGATCCGCGTCCCCCGGAGCTGGCGCACGACATCGGCCAGCAGGACCGCGGACGCGTCGTCCGCCCACTGCAGGTCGTCCAGCACCAGCAGCAGCCCGCTGCGCTCGGCGGCCTGCGCCAGCCGCCGGCGGACCTCGGCGAACAGGGCGAACCGCTGGGCGGTGCCGGATTCGGCCCCTACCGCCGGCGCCGGGCGCTCGGCGTCGCCGAAGACCTGCGACCACAGGTCGGGACGCGCTGCGTCGCCGGTACCGGTCCGCACGGCGGGTTCGCCCAGCACCAGCCGCCACAGCCCGTACGGCGGCGAGCTGTCCCGGTCGGCCGCGCGAGCCCAGGCCACGGCCACACCCGCGGCGGTGGCCGACGCGGCGGCCTCTTCCGCCAGGCGGGTCTTCCCGATGCCCGCCTCACCCGTGCACAGCACCAGGCGCCCGTGGCCCGCCAGGGCGTCGTCCAGCAGCGTCGCGATCCGAGCTAGTTCGCGGTCGCGGCCCACCATCGGCTCGGCCGCACCGCCGTGCAACCCCCCCACGAGGCAACCATAAGCGCCCTCGCGCATCCCTACCATGAGCACATGTCCACCGCGGGCGCCCATCCCGTAACGGTCACGGTCGGCTCCGGGCATCCCGGCCCGGTGATCCCGGGCGATTTCGCCGGGCTGAGTTTCGAACGGGGACCGCTCAACCCCGGCAACGCCGGCGTGCCGGGCTACCTGTTCAGCCCGGCCAACGACTCGCTGGTCACCCTGCTGCGCAACCTCGGCCTGCGCAACCTGCGGATCGGCGGGGGCTCGGTGGATGAATTCGTCCCCGCGGGCCTGGGCGGCGACGGCTTCGCCGGGATCGACAACCTGTTCGCCTTCGCCGCCGCCGCCGGGATACGGGTCATTTACACGCTCCGCCTGCTCAATCCCCGGGCCAGGCGAATCGATGACCTGGCCTCGGTCCATGCCCGGGCCGCCGGGCACATCTGGCGCCGCTACCGGGAGAACGTGGCCGGCTTCGCCATCGGGAACGAGCCGGACTGGCACGCGTTTCACAGCTACGAGGGCCACCCGCTGGACCCGGCGATCCGCGAGGAGATCTCGGGGGTGCCGGGCAGCGCGTACCCGTCCTACCTGGCCTGCTGGCGGGGCCTGGCCCGCGTGGTCGGGCAGGCGGCGCCCGGGGCGCCGCTGTCCGGGCCCGACACCGGGGCGTACGCCCCGCACACCTACACCCCGGACACCGAAACCGGCGTGTCGTGGACGGAACGGTTCGCCCGCGATGAACAGGACTCCGGCCGGGTGACGGACATCACCCAGCACCACTACGCGGGCGGGGACCCGGGGGAGACCACCGCCGGGCAGGCGATCGGCAACATGCTGTCGGCCGAGTGGGTGAACGGCACGGCGATCGGCCGCCAGCCGGCGGGCACCACGTACTACCCCTATCCCTGGCTGCACGCCAGCAATCTCGCCCCGGTGGCCGCGGCCGGGCTGCGCTACCGGCTCACCGAGGCGAATGACTACCTCGGCGGCGTCCCGGGCGCGAGCAACGCGTTCGCCTCGGCGCTGTGGGCCCTGGACTACCTGCACTGGTGGGCGGCGCACGGGGCCGCGGGCGTGAATTTCCACAACAAGCAGTGGCTGCGCACCGCCACGGTCGTGCCGGACCCGGCCGCCGCCCCCGGCGAAGGCTACGCGACCACCCCGAAGGGCTACGGCATCAAGGCGTTCACCATCGGCTCGGCGGGACGGGTCAGGCCGGTCGCGATCGGGAACCCGGGCCGCGTCAACCTGACCGCCTACTGGGTCGGCGGGGCTGGCGCCGACTTCGTCACGATCATCAACAAGACGCAGGGCGCGGGCGCCGCGGACGCGGCCGTGACGATCGTGCCGCCGGGCCCGGGGGCGCCGCGCGCGGAGGTCATGACAATGGCCGGCGCGCCGCCGGGGGACGCCACCGGGGCCGGGGCCACGCTCGGCGGCGCCGCGATCACCGGCGACGCCCCGTGGGCCGGGGAATGGACCGCGCTGCCCGCCGGCCCGGGGGCGGGAGTCAGCCTGGCCGTCCGGGCCGCCACCGCCGCCGTCGTCAGGATCCACGGCGCGGGCGGGCCTGGAGAGCAGCGGGATCCCGTCAGCGACGTCCGGTGAGCACGGCAGCCACGAGCTCGCGGCGGCTGCGGGGCGCCGTGCGCCCGGGGTACCCCGACAACTTGGGGATTTCTGGCGACGCGCTTCCCGCAGGCCCGGATCGGAAGCATGGCCGGAGCCGGCCGATCGCCGGGTCGCTGGCCGGCGGGTCAGGTGAAGAGGCTGTCGCCCCAGTGCTGGCCGGGACGCAGGCCCGGAGGGCAGGCGAAGACGGCGCTGCCGGTGTGGTGGACGTACTCGTTGAGGGCATCGGCAGCGAGCGCGCGCTGCAGCCGGATGAACTGGCCGGGGTCTTTCATGAACGCGATGAAGAAGAGCCCGCCGAGCAGGGTTCCGGCGCGCGGGTCGATGCCGTCGGTGAAGGAGTAGCCGCGCCGCAGGATCCTGGTCCCGCCGTTGTGCTCGAAGCTGGCCAGCCGGATGTGCGCATCCGCGGGGATGACGGGCTGCCCGCCGGCGTCCCGGGCGGCAAAGTCGGGGCGGGTGAACTCGGTTCCGCCGGTGAGCGGCGCGCCGGATGCCTTGGCGCGGCCGATGACGTTCTCCTGGTCCTGAAGGTAGTCGCGGTCCCAGTTCTCCACGAAGATCCGGATCTTGCGGGCGACCAGGTAGCTGCCGCCGCGCAGCCACGCCTGATCGGTCTCCCGGCCGACCCACACGTGGTCGTCCATGAGCCGGGTCTGCTCGGCCTTGATATTCCGGGTGCCGTCCTTGAAGCCGAGCAGGTTGCGGGGCGTGGCCTGGGCCGTGGTGGTCGTGGAGGTCCGGCCGAAGCCGAGCTCCATCCAGCGGTGCGCCACGACCCCCATGCCGATGCGGGCCAGGCTGCGGACCGCGTGGAAGGCGACCAGGGGGTCGTCGGAGCAGGCCTGGACGCACAGGTCCCCCCCGGTGTAGTCCGGGTCGAGGTTCTCGTTGGGCAACGGAGGCAGCCCGGCGAGCGCGGCGGGCCTGGCGGTTGCCAGGCCGAACCGGCGATCGAACAGTGACGGCCCGTAACCGAGCGTGATGGTCAGGCGTGAGACGGGGGAGCCGGCCGCCTCGCCGGTATCCACGGGCGGCGCGTAGGGCGCGGTCACCTCGCCGATCAGCTTCCCGCCGGCCATCCGGGCCGCCGCGGTGGTCCACTCGCGCAGCAGGTCACGCAGGTCCGCGCGGGTGGCGCCGGCGACGACGTTGAGCGACCCGAACGCGAGCCGGTCCTGGGCCGGCGTGGCGATGCCGGCCTGATGGGGGCCGTAGAACGGGACGGTCTGCTCGGCGCCCGGCCGGTCGCCGCCCGGCCAGGTGAGGTGGCCCGCCAGCCCGCCGGCCACGGCGCCGGCCCCGAACACTCCGGCGCCCGCGAGAAGCTGCCGCCGTGACGGCACCCCCGGGCCGGCGGCCGGCCCGGCCGCCCCCCGGCCGGCGGCCGGCTCGCCCGCCCCCGGGCCGCCGGCCTGCCCGCCCGCCTCCGGGCCTGTCATCCCGGTTCTTTCTTCTGGCCCTCCTGATCCCCGGCCCTGTGCTCGCGGGCGGCGCATTCAGCCGACCCGGACGGAGATCTGGGACATGGCCTCGGCGAGCGCGTTGACCGCCGCGGCGAGCTGGCGGCGCTGGCCGTCCAGGACGGTGGAGTACTCGACGTACCCGGTGCCGTCGTAGCCCGGGCTGGCCCGGTAGCGGGCCAGCAGCCCGGCCACGGCCGCGCGGCGCCGCTGGATCAGGTCCACCAGGGCGTGGTCCTTGCGCTGCAGGTAGGGCGTCAGCAGCGCAACCACCTGCATGGCCCCGTCGACGTTGGCCTGAAAGACCGGGAAATCGGTGGCGGCCTGTTGATGAGGTCGGTGGCCCCGCTGGCCATCTCGAGCGGGTTGTACTGCGCCTGCGCACCAGCGGAGAAGCTGCTGCTCGTTCTGGAGCAGCCCGGCGCACAGCTGCGGCGCGCCGGCCAGGGTGTTGTCCTCCCACAGGAGCTGCTCGATCTTGTGGAACCCGGTGAACTGGGACGCCACGGTGACCGGGTTCTCCCACCGGCCGTCGATGGCGGTGTCCAGGCTGCCCCAGATCTCGGCCACCGGCTCGATCCGCTCGTAGTAGACGCGGGCCTGCGGGTACAGCAGCTGCGCCTGGGTCATCTGGCCGGCGTCGATCGCCGCGCAGAACGCCCGGGTGTGGCCGCGCCGGAGTTGGTCACGGTGAACTGGACCTGGCCGGCGCTGATCCTGGCGGGCTTGGGCGCGCAGCCCTGCGGCGTGAGGTCGACCGTCACCGTGCGCGCCTGGCCCGGGCCGGAGCGGCCGCCCGGGCCGGGCGGGCTCGCGCACCCGGTGGCGGCCAGCGCGAGCCCGGCGACAACGGCCACCCCGCCGTGCCTCCGCCGCCGGCGCTTGGCGTCGTTGCTCATGATCTCCGTACCCCTTGTCCCTGGTGTCGGTTCCGGACGTCCGCGAGGATCACGACGACCCGGCGGGCATGCCCCGCCCGACGGCCGCGGCGGCCCGCACCGGCCCGCGGGCGGGCCAGGCCAAGATCACGGCCATCGGCACCAGGTAGGCGAGCCAGGCGATGACCTCGATCCACGCCGGATCGGGCTGGACGCCCAGCACCCCGGTGAGCAGCGAGGACACCGGGGTTCCCGGGCGCACCAGCCAGGACAGGCCGAACGCCTGGGCCTGCCCGGCCGACAGCCAGCCCGCCTCGCTGGCGGTGTGGAAGGCGGTCATGACCAGCCCCGCGGCGACCACCACCAGGACCAGGCCGGTGACCCGGAAGAACCGGGCCAGGTTCAGCCGCACGCCGCCCCGGTAGATGCCGTAGCCCACCGCGGCCGCCAGCAGGATCCCGGTCACCGCGCCGACCCAGGACGTGGCGGCGTCTCCCGATGCCTGGAAGGTGGCCAGCAGGAAAACCGCCGTCTCGAAGCCTTCCCGCAGCACGGCCAGGAAGGCCATCACCACCAGCGCCCGGGCCGACCCCGATGACAGTGCCGACGCGGTCGCGCCCTCCAGGTGCCCCTTCAGCCCCCGGGCGTGCCGCCGCATGAAGATGATCATGTAGGTGACCATGCCGACGGCGAGGGCGCCCACCACGGTCTCGAGCCCTTCCTGCTGCCGCTCCGGCAGGTCGGAGGAGACCACCTGCAGTGCGACCGCGACGGCGACGCACAGCCCGACCGCCGCCGCCGTGCCCATCCACACCTGCCGCAAGGCATCCCGCCGGTTCTGCTGGCCCAGGAAGGCGGCGACGATCCCGACGATCAAGGCCGCCTCCAGCCCCTCACGGAGCCCGATCACGAAAGTCGGCAGCAACCCGCTTCCCTCCTGCCCCGGCGGCACGACCGTAAAGCCACGGCAAAAATTAGGTAAGGCAAACCTAAGTAAGGCTTACCTAACAGGAGCCGCCGCCCGGCTGTCAAGGCGCCGGCCGGGCCGGGCACCGAGGCGCTGCCGCCACGGCCGGGCCGGGTGGCAGGATGTCGCCGGGCGGGAGTCAGGAGCCGAACGGGCGGGAGTCAGGAGCCGAACGTGCGGGTTGTGGTGGCAGGGGCCGGGTTCGCCGGCCTGCTCGCGGCGTACCGGGTGGCCCGGGCCGGCCACGAGGTGGTCGTGCTGGAGGCGCGGGACCGGACCGGCGGCCGGGTGTGGTCCCAGGAGCTCGTTCCCGGTGATCCCCGCACGGTCGTCGAGCGCGGCGGTGAGTTCGTGCTGGACGGCTACGAGGTGATGCGGGCCGTGCTGGCCGACCTCGGCCTGGAGCTCGCGGACACGACGATGTCCTACTACGAGCGGGAGCCGCGCGGCGGCGCCGCGACCACCGCCCGGGACGTGGCCCGGTGCGCGGCGGCCGTGGCCGGCGCCGCCGTCTCGGCCCCGCCCGGCGCGTCGCTGGCCGACGTGGTCGCGGGCTGGCGCAGCTCTCCGGCGGCGCTCGCCGCGTATGTCTCCCGGGTCGTCGTCACCCATGGCGCCGGCGCCGAGACCCTGGCCGCCGCGGCCGTCGCCGACGTCACCGGCGGCTTCGCGCGGCGGCCGTCCTGGCGGGTGGCCGGGGGCAACCAGCGGGTCGCCACCGGCCTGGCCGGCCGTCTCGGGTCAGCGGTCCGGCTGCGCAGCCCCGTGCGGGCGATCGAGCACGATCACGAGGGTGTCCGGGTCCTGTCCGCCGGCGGCGCGGTGACCGGCGAGGCGGTGATCGTCGCGGTGCCCATGGCGGTCCTGCGCGTCCTGGCGTTCTCGCCGCCGCTGCCGGACGCCCGCCGGGAGGCCTGGCGGCGGGCGGGGCTGGCGCATAACGCCAAGCTGCACGTGCCGCTGGCCCGCCCGGCTCCTGCCTCGGCGGTGCAGAGCGTGCCGGAGCGGTTCTGGACGTGGACGGCGACCGACGCCTCGGGTCAGGTCCAGCCGGTCGTGCACGCGTTCGGCGGCACCGAGCCAGGTCTGGCCGCCCTGGCCGTGGCCGAGGGGCCGGCGAGGTGGGCGTCCCGGGTGGCGGCCCTGCGGCCCGAGCTGTCGCTGGACCCCGACCGGGCCCTGCTCACCACCTGGAACGACGACCCCTGGGCCGGTGAGTCCTACTCCGCGCACACCGTCGAGGTGGCCGGCGGTGACGACCAGCTCATCGCCGCGCCCGAAGGGCGGGTGCACTTCGCCGGCGAGCACACCGCCGGGGTCTGGGCGGGCCTGATGGAGGGCGCCCTGCGCTCCGGCGCGCGCGCCGCCGACGAGGTCCTCGCCACGGCCCGCCGATAGTGAACGCCCAAAACGGCAACCGGCTGACCTGGTCCCGGCCCGCCTGTCAGACTCGGTCGAACTGCTGGGGGGAGGCCGGTTGCGGTGTCGTTCGTGCCCTATGACCGCCCGGTGCGGGCCGCGTTCATCGGCCTGGGCCGGATCTACGACCTGAACGTCCGCGCGTACGCCGGCCACCCCGACGTCGACGTCGTCGCGCTCGTCGATCCGAGCGGGGAACGCCGCGCGCAGCGCCAGCCGGACTGGCCGGGCGCGCGCACCTTCGCGTCAGCCGCCGAGCTGGCCGCCAGCGGCATCGAGGTCGACGCGGCCGAGGTCCTGCTGCCGGTCGCGCTGCACGCCGACGGCGTGCAGGAGCTGCTCGGCTTCGGCTGGCACGTCAACGTGCAGAAGCCGATGTGCCATGACCTGGGCGAGGCGCAGCGGATGCTGGACGCGGCCAGGGCGGCCGGCCGGGTGTTGCGCGTGATGGAGAACTACCTGTTCTACGAGCCGCTGCGCAAGCTCAAGGCGGCCGCCGAGTCGGGGGAGATCGGCGAGGTCTCCGGTTATCACATCAAGATGGTCGGCAGCGGCCGGGGCGGCTGGGACGTGCCGTGGAGCAGCTTTGAACGGCAGATGGAGCAGATGAAGCGGGGGCGCGGCATCTTCGTGTTCGACGACGGCTGGCACAAGCTCGCGACGGCCCTGTGGCTGTTCGGCCCGGTCCGGGAGGTCCGCGCCTGGATCGGGAACACGGCGGTCGGGCCCGGCGTCGACCTGGACGCGCCGGCCACGATCATGTGGGAGCACGACAACGGGGTACGCGGCGTGTGGGATATCACCCTCGCGATGGACATGTACCTGCGCTCGGACTACTACACCAACGACGAGCGCTGGGAGGTAACCGGCAGCAGGGGATACGCGCGGGTCAACCGCTGCACCGGCCGCGGCATCCAGCAGCCCAGCCTCGAGATCTACGCCGACGGCGAGATGCGCGGCTACCACGCGCTCGACGACGACTGGGCGAGCAGTTTCCGCGACTCGGGCCGCCACTGGCTGCGCTGGCTGCATACCGGCGACGGCCCGCTGCTGTGGAGCGGCGACGAGGCCGCTGCGGTGCTGAGATTCGCGCTCGCGGCGTACGCGAGCAGCGCATCGGGCGGCGTCGGCGTGAGCCCTGGGCACATCACGTAGGAGCCGGCCCGGCGGGGGCGCGGAAGACGTCGGCCATGCGCGACAGGGCGGCGCGCGAGCCAGCCTGGCAGATCCGGGAGCGCGGCCGCGATCGGCGCGCGGCCCGCGAG
>CAVUYA010000002.1:0-99601 GCA_963745575.1 uncultured Actinomycetota bacterium
ATCCGCGACGAGAACGGCAACCGGCTGACCGACATCGAGATCACGTTCCGCATCACTTTCCCCGGGCGATTCTTCCGGCGATGAGGCCCGGGCGATCCGGCCGACGTGGTGCGGAAGTCACATGACAAGCTCTGCACGGTCGGCCGCACCGTCGAGCTCGGCACGCACATCGCCACCCGGATCGAGTAGCCAGCGGCCAGGCGCCGGTCACCGGGTTGCCAGGCGTCTCGCCCGGCTCAGCCACCCAGGCCGTGTTCCGCCGCCTGGCCGAGCTCACGACCGTCGGCCTGCCTCGGTCCGCAGGTGACCAGGGCCAGCGCGAGGCCGTATCCGATCCATGATAACGGTACATCTCGGTACACCGAGGTATCCCCGGATGGACGGCGGTCTTCCGGCGGGGGGACGATCACGGGATGTTGGATCATGATTCGCCCGTGCCGCTGCACCAGCAGCTGACCACGATCCTGCGGGACCGGATCAAGAGCGGGAAGCTGACGGGCAGGGTGCCGTCGATCATGACCATCGCACAGGAGTACCAGGTCGGGCACAACACCGCTCAGCGGGCGTTGACCACGTTGCGCGATGAGGGGCTGATCATCGCGGCCAAGGGGCGCGGGTTCTCTCGTCAAGCGCTGACGGACTCGCGGGTTGGCGGGCCTGTAGCCCAGTAGGACCCCGGCTCAGGAGGCTGCGCTCACCGCGGCCAGTACCCGGCGCACGTCCATCAGGTGGTGCTCGCCCTCGTGCACCATGTCCGGCCCACCCAGGCCACGTCCCGCTCAGTGGCCTCGGGCCAGGGGTAGACCAGGGGGCGGGCCCAGGCGGCCTCGTCCAGGCCGTCGAACACGGTGGCGCACAACTCGGCGGCCATGGCCAGCTGGCCCAGCACGTCGGGGAGGGCGTGCGCGTCATACCGGCACAGCGCCACCCGCTCGTCGCGGTTCATCCGGGCGACGCGGGGGTTGTCCTGTACCTGGGCGAGCACCGCGCGCTCCCGCTGGATCAGGAACACATCCCGGACATGGCAGGCGTACTCGAGCGCGGCCACACGGCCGGCTCGGCCGGCGGACTGCCGTGGCCGCCGCGGTCCCGGCCAGCGCGTCGGCGAAGCGGGGGCCGAATCGCACCGGCCCCGCGATCGCGTCCGCCGCGACGAGCTCGTAGCAGAATCCGCACTCCTGACAGGCCACCCGGTGACGGTAAGGCCTGCCCGCCGCCGGGCACAAGATGCGGTGCACCGGACGACGGCCCGCGCCAGGGCCGGGTCAGCCGGTTGATCACCGGACCGCGCGGGCGCCGGGGCCAGCGAGTGAGTGAGCCCCGGCCGCGCACGCCCCCGCCCCGGCCGGTCCGGCCTACTCCCTGAGGCTAGGCGCGGCAAGGCGGCCGGTCATGTCCCCCAACCGGGGGAAACCGGCCTCAGGCCGGATACTCGCCGGTCACGTGCTCGCCCCACTCGGCGGTCTTGCCGTTGACGGCTTGCTGCACGGCCAGATGCGCGTCATGAACGTGCGCGGGCCCGCGCCGTGCCAGTGCCACTCGCCGGCCTCGGTCCACACGGTGTCGCCGGCGCGGATCTCGGTGACGTCCCCGCCCCGGGCCTGGACGAGGCCAGCGCCCTCGGTGACGTGCAGGACCTGCCCGCGCGGGTGGGCGTGCCAGGCCGTGCGGGCGCCGGGGGTGAAGTGGACGCTGTCGACGGCGACCGGCGCCGCCTCGGACGGTATCGCGATCTTGTCCATCCACGCGGTCCCGGTGAAGTTCTCCGCGGGGCCCTGCTCGCTGTCGCGGCCATGACGGACGTGCATGCGCGTTCCTTTCGCTGGGTACTTCGGGTCGTCACCATCGTCGCCGCCCGGCCTCGGCCGCGCGCCCGGAGCGGCCAAAGGCACCGCTACGGGCTGACCAGGCCCGCGTCGTGGGCGATCAGCCCGGCCTGGGTGCGGTTTGCGCAGCCCAGCTTGTCCAGCATCCGCGACACGTAGCCCTTGACCGTGGCTTCCGACAGGTACAGCCGCCCGGCGATCTGCGCGTTCGACAGGCCCTCCCCGAGGCAGGCCAGTACCTGCGCTTCCCGCTCGGTCAGGGACCCGACCAGCTTCCGCGCCCGGTCGCGCGCGGACTGGCTGTCGGCCGACGCCGCGACCAGCCGGCGGGCGGCGGTCGGCGACAGCACCGTATGGCCCTCCGCGGCCACCTGCACCAGCCCGATCAGGTCCTCCGGCGGCGTGGACTTGACCAGGAACCCGGCCGCCCCGGCCCGCAGCGCGCGCAGCACGTACTGGTCGGCGTCGAAGGTGGTCAGCACCACGACGGCCGGCGGGTCGGCCAGCTTGCCGATGCGCTCGATCGCGGTGAGCCCGTCCACGCCGGGCATGCGCAGGTCCATGAGCACCACGTCCCGGCCGGCTGCGCATCACCGCCTCGACGCCGGCCGCCCCATCGTGGGCCTCCTCGACCACCTCGATCGTGCCCGCCGAGCTGAGGATCGTGCGCAGGTGCGCGCACACCATCGGCTCGTCGTCCACCACCACCACCCGGATCACGGCGCCACCGCCGATTCCGCCGTCGGCACGTACGCGGGCAGTGTGGCCGCCACGCAGAACCCGCCGTCCGGGGTCGGCCCGGCGCGCAACGTGCCGTGCACGAGCTCGATCCGCTGCCTCAGGTTGGCCAGGCCCAGTCCGGAGCCCGTGGCGGCCAGCGCGCCGACGGGCGGGCCCGGCGGGGGCGTGTTGCGGATCTCCAGGCGCACCTGGGCTTCGCCGTAGCTGGCCCGCACGGTCACCTGGGCGCCGGGCGCGTGCTTGCGGACGTTGGTCAGCGCCTCCCGCACGATGCGGTAGGCCGTGCGCCCGACCACCGGCGAGGCGAGCGCCCGGTCACCCTCCTCGACCAGCTCGGCCGGCGTCCCCACCGCGGTCGACTCCGCGACCAGCGCGGCGAACTCCGGCGTCGACGGCGCCTCGTCCCCGTCCGGCTCGGTGCGCAGGATGCCGACCAGGTCCCTCAGCTCGTCCAGGGCCTGGCAGCCTGCGGCGCGCAGTTCCTCGGCCGCCTCCCGGGTCGCCTCGTCGGGTGCGGTCATCTGCAGCGCGCCCGCCTGCAGCACCATCAGGCTCACCCGGTGGGTCACCACGTCGTGCATCTCGCCGGCCAGCCGGGCACGCTCCTCGGCGCGGGCCTGCTCGGCGAGCAGGTGGCGCTCGCTCTCGGCCCGCTCGGCCCGCTCCCTCAGCGCCTGCACCATCCGCCTGCGGGCGTCGAAGTACAGCGCGAGCAGCGGCCCCAGGGCGGTACGGAGCAGGCCGATCGTGATGACCGTGGCCGACGGCTGCCACGGCCGGCAGACGACGATGACCAGGACGACCAGCGCGATGTACGCCTTGCGCCGGTTGCACTGGTAGAAGAACGGCCCGTACGCCGCCACCACGATCCCGAGCGGCGCCCACACGTTAGCCGAGTGCGCTGGCGTCAGCGCGCCCGCCGGCCAGATCAGCAGCGTCACCGCGAGCGTGAACGCGGACAGGATGGCGACCACCGTGATCGGCGCGCGGCGGCGGACCACCAGCGAGGAAACGGCGGCTGCCTGCAGGGCCAGCATGACCCAGGCGAGCGTGGTCGGCTGGGCCGGCCACCACGAGACCCCCACCAGCGTCAGGACCGTGTCGAGCAGCACGAAGAACACCGCGATCGCGACGTCGATCGCGACGCAGTGCCGCCGGCACCACGTCGCGATCACGGCGTCCATCGCGAAGCGGTGCCGCCGGTACCACGGTGCGCAGCTCACGCCGCCAAGGTATGTCATCCCGGTCCGCGCGGGCCGGGCGGCGAACCCTTCGTCGGGGCGGAAACCTACGAAAGTCGCAGGCCGGCCGTGGCGCCCCCACCTTCGTCGCCCCAGGACCCTACCGCTCGCCCTGCCGCGCGCCGCCCCCGCCGCGATGCGATGGGGACATGACGACGAAACAAGAGCACACAACGACAACGCCCCAGCTCGGTCGGTACGAGATCGACCCCGGCCGCTCGACCATCATGTTCCGCACCCGGCACCTGTTCGGGCTCGCCCCGGTTCGCGGCCGCTTCGCGATCCGCGGCGGGACGGTCGACATCACCGGGCCGCTCGCCGCCTCGGCCGTCTACGCGGAGATCGACGCCGCGAGCTTTCACACCCGCAATCCGCAACGGGACGCCAGCGTGCGGTCGGCGCGCCTGCTCGACGTCGCCCGGCACCCGGTCGTGACGTTCACGTCGGAGCGCATCGACGGCCGGGAGCTCGCCGGCACGCTGACGGTCCGCGGCGTCACTCGGCCCGTCACCCTGTCCGTCGAGCCGTTGGAGTTGTCGCCGCGGTCGTTCACCGTCCGCGCCACGACCCGCATCGACCGGACCGAGTTCGGCGTGACCGCGTACCACGGGCTCGCGGCCCGCTATCTCGACATGTCTCTGGAGGTCCAGTGCGTGCGGAAGTGAGGAACGACGTGAGGACCCAGGCCCCGGCCGGGCGGTCACGAGCCCCGAGCGCGGTAGTGGTCGCGGGGCTGCGCAAGAGCTACGGCGCGGTACAGGCCGTGCGCGACGTGAGCTTCACCGTCGAGGACGGGGAGATCTTCGCGCTGCTCGGGCCGAACGGCGCGGGCAAGACCACCACGCTGGAGATCCTGGAGGGATTCCGGGTCCGGGACGCCGGGCGGGTCGAGGTGCTCGGCGCCGATCCCGGTGACCGGGCCTCGGGCCGGGCGCTGCGCGAGCAGATCGGGCTGGTGCTTCAGGACATCGCGGTCGAGCCCTACCTGACCGTCCGCGAGACGCTCGCCCGCAACGCGGGCTACTACCCGGCCCCGCGGGACGTCGGCGAGGTGATCGGCCTGGTCGGCCTGGCCGGGCAGGAACGGCGGAAGGTCCGGGCGCTGTCCGGCGGCCAGCAGCGGCGGCTGGACCTGGCCCTGGGCCTGATCGGTAACCCGAGGCTGCTGTTCCTCGACGAGCCGACCACCGGGTTCGACCCGAACGCGCGCCGGGACGCCTGGCAGATCGTGCGCAACCTGCGCGACGCCGGGACCACCATCGTGCTCACCACGCACTACATGGACGAGGCCCAGGCGCTGGCCGACCGGGTGGCGGTGATGTCCGGCGGCCGGATCGTGGCCGAAGGCCCGCCGTTGACCATCGGCGGGCGCGACGCCGCCCGGGCGCGGATCCGGTTCGCCCTGCCGGACGGGTGCACCACCGCCGACCTGCCGCTGCCCGCCGTGGCGGGCCACGGCCTGGTCACCGTGGAGACCGCGGAGCCGACCGAGGCGCTGCACGAGCTGACCGGCTGGGCCCTGCGGCGCGGGACCGTGCTCGATCGGCTCACCGTGGACCGGGCCAGCCTGGAGGACGTCTACCTGCGCCTGACCTCCGGCTCGGGCCCCGGCGTACCGGAGCCACCGACCGAAGGGAGTACCCGATGACCGCCACCGCCCACCGCGCCCGGCGCGGTAACCTCGCCCTGCTGTGGCATCAGGTCCGCTACGAGCAGCTGTCGTTCTGGCGCAACCCGCAGAACGCGATCTTCACGTTCCTGTTCCCGGTCGTGTTCATCGTGATCCTCGGGGCGCTGTTCGGCCACGGCGCCGGGACCTCGTACTTCTACGGGCTGTCGACCCTGCAGTACTACGTGCCCACGATCGCCGCCCTGTCCGTGCTGGGCTCCTGCTACGGCCAGCTCGCCGTGATGCTCGCGGCGCGGCGCCAGAACGGCATACTCAAGCGGGTGCGGGCCACGCCGCTGCCCGCCTGGACGTACTTCCTCGGGCTGCTGGCGCACTGCGTCATGGTCAGCGCCATCGACGTCGCGCTGATCGTCGGGATCGGCCGGCTGTACGGCGTGCCGCTGCCCGCGAACTGGCCCGCGGTCGCGATGGCGCTGCTCCTCGGCGCGGCCTGCTTCTGCGCGCTGGGCGTCGCGGTGGCCTCCCTGATCCGCAATTCCGAGGCCGCGCCCGCGGTGGTGCAGCTGATCTTGTTCCCGCTGGTGTTCATCTCCGGCACGTACCTGCCGATTCACTCCGCCACGCTGAACCAGATCGCCGGCTTCCTGCCGGTGCGGCCGTTCAACGAGGTGCTGATCGGCTCGTTCGCGCAGCACTCCGGGCTCGACTGGAGGAACCTCGGCGTGCTGCTGGCCTGGGGCGCCGTCGGCGCGTTCGTCGCCATCCGCCGTTTCCGCTGGGATCCCCGGCCCGAATGAGCATTTCCATGACGGGGCCGGCGGCCGGTCACAGGCGTTCGCTGAGCCACTCGCTCAGCCGCGCGACAGCGGGGCCGACATAAGCCGGGTTGTCGTACAGGTCGATGTGGTTGGTGGTGTCCAGCCAGAGGAATTCCTTGTCGGCGGACTGGGCGCGCCGGTAGATGCCGGCGGCGGCCTCGGGTGAGCAGAAGCCGTCCCGGCGGCCGTGGACGAACAGGGCCGGGGTCCCGGCCAGGAAGTCCGCGCCGATCGCCGCGTCGAAGGTCAGCAGCTCGCGCAGGGACAGGCGGGTGACCCGGTTCACCCAGCCCGGGGCGGCTGACCGCTCGGTGCCGTAGTAGTCCCACGGCTCGCGCCCGGGCATGGCCGCCGCCCCGCCGTCGCCGTCGACCGCGGGCAGGTACTCGATCTCGCCGGAATCGAACTGGCGCTGCTCGACCGCGGCGAACGCCCGCATCTGGTCCCGGTATCCGGCGTCTCCCATGCCCTCGCGCATCGCGCGCGGGTCGTTGAAGGCCGCGGCCACGAACGCGACGGCGCGGATGCGCGGGTCGAAGGCGCTGTGCCGCAGCGCGTAGCCGCCGCCGAGGCAGACCCCGACGCAGCCGAGCCGGCCGGCGTCGACCGAGGGCTGGCTGGCCAGGGCGCTGGTGGCGCCGCGCAGGTCTTCCAGCTTGCCCGCGGAGTCCTCGTGCTGGCGGGGCTCGCCGCCGCTGGCGCCGAAGTTGCGGTGGTCGAACACCAGCGTGGCCAGGCCGGAGTCGGCCAGCCGGCGGGCGTAGACCGAAACGACCTGCTCCTTGACGCCGGTGAACGGACCGGTTAGCACGACCCCGGGGAACCGGGCTCCCGGCCGTCCGCGCGGCGCGCGGAAGATGCCCGCGACGCGCTGGCCGCGCACGGAGAACTCCAGCGGTGCCGTGTCGTGACCTGCCGAGGTCGTGGTCATGGGGACATAGAACCACCAACCATCCGGCGAGCGCGCCGGCCATAGGACCTAGGTCTTCGTCGGCCGCCCCCAGGCCAGGTGCGCCACGACGCCATGTCGAGCACGCCGCCGACGGCGTAGGGCGCCACTATGCCGGTGACGGCCCGGTCGAAGGCGGCGGACTCCTCGGCGGACATCCACTCCCGGGCCAGGCTCGCGGTCGAGTGGAGCTGCTCGACGTGGGATTGCACAGGCTGGCGGAAGCGTCCGCGACGCCCGGGGGGCCGAACACCGCGGCCAGCCGGCCCCGGCCGGCCGGTAGCCCATGTCATCACCATCCTCATCACATCCTCGGCCGATCCTGCCCGTCGACCGCTACCATCACCTCCGGTACAGCGGGAAATGCGAGGACCAGGGGAGTGGCCCGATGAGCCAGGAACGAGCGCCGCGACCGGCGGGCCTGGTGCGCCGGGCGGACCGCCCCGGCGCGGCCTGGATGAGCCGGTCCTGGCTGGCCCGGGCGGCAGCCTGGCCCGGGCGGCTGGCCCGGGCGGCGGCTGTTCCGTCGCCCTGCTCGGCGCCCTCGCCGCCTGCGGCGGCTCCGGCGCGCCGGACAGCACCAGTTCCGCGCCCTCGGCCCCGCCCACGGCCGGGCCGTCCGGTGCCGCCGCCCCGGGCGCGACCGCGGCAGCGTCCGCGGGCGCGGCGGCGTTCGCGCCGATCGTCGAGCCTTTCGACGCGGGTCACGCGGCCCGCAGCCGGCCGGCGCCGGCGACCTGCGGCGGCCAGGCGACGTCCCGGGCCGTCCGGCAGTGCTATCAGGCCAAGACCGAGAACGCCGACGTCACCATGGACACCGTGCAGCTCGCCCGTTACCAGGGCGGGTCAGCCGCGCAACGGGCGGCCATCCTGGCTGACGACAGCGCCTGGCTGGCCGCACGCCAGCCCGTGTGCGCCGAGGCGTTCGGCGGAGGCGGGGCCGCCGGGCAGGTCGCCATCGCGTCCTGCCTGCTCGACGAGAGCACCGCCCGCCTGGATGCGCTGCAGGGGATAACCCCGCCGGAGGCGGTGCTCAAGGCCACCGACAACACCGATCCCCGGGCGTTTTCCTGGTACACCACGCCCAAGGGCTCCCGCATCGCCATGGTGGACACCCAGGGCGACGGCACCGGCGGCGCGGTCATCGCCTGGGTGATCATCGGCGGGGCCGACGAGTTCGTGGTCAACCCGAGCCAGTTCTACTTCAGCGACGGGTCGTTCACCGACCACGGCGTGGTCCAGCCGCCCGATCCCAGCTTTCACCGGGTGCTCCCGGGGACCGAGTACCAGTTCGCCGTCGACTACAGCCACCTGTCGTCCGACCCCGGCGCGGCCAAGGGCACGGGAGGCTACATCTACGTACCGGGTGCCCCGGTGGCCATCTGGCGATAGCCCGCGCTCTCGCCGGGAGGCGCATCTGGCGAACGCGGTTCGCTTGGCCGGGCGCGGCGTCCCGCGTTGGGCTTGATCAGCGCGGTGGTCGCGGTGAGCCACAGCGCGGCGAAGATGAGGCTGCCCAGGATGTCGGTCGGGTGGTGCTCGCCTCGGTACAGCCGGGCCAGCGCGACGAGGACGGGCATGACGATCGCCGGGATCAGGAATAGCCACCGCCACCAGCCGCGGGCGTGGCCGATGACCAGGATCGCGATGGCGACGTAGAGGCAGCAGGTGGCCGCCTCGTGCCCGGACGGGTAGGCCGAGGTCGGCAGGTGGTGGTCGAGCTGGGTGACGTCCGGCCTGGGCCGTTTCACGACGGCGGCGGCGGTCAGGAACGCCGCCAGTTCCCCGGCCATGACGGTGACGATGAAGACCACCGGCCGCCAGCGGCGGGTGATGGCGAGAAATACGACCGCGGTGGCGACCGACACGATGAGGATCGCCTCGGTCGCGCCGAGGTTGCTGACCGTCAGGCTCCAGCGGGTCAGGCCGGGGGTGCGGTGCGCGGCGAACCAGTGCGGGATCGTCCGGTCGCCCAGCACGTTGCCGTTCCCGGCCCTGGTCACCAGTTCCCCGAACCCGGTCACGAGGCCGAGGATCAGCACCCAGGCGATCAGGATCCCGGCCGCGGTGCGGCCGCGATGGCGCAGGCCCGCGGCGGGCTCTGGCCGGGCCGGCCGGAGGTCGGCCCGGGCCTCGGGCTCCAGGCCCTCGGTCACCGGATCGGTCACCGGCTCGCCGACGGCGCGCCTGCCGACCTCGAAGGCGAAGGCGGTGAGCCCGAGCCAGGCGATCCCGAGCGACCACGCGCCGACGACGTCGGACAGGTAGTGCACGCCGAGCAGGATCCGGCTGATGCCGATCAGGGCCACGAGCGTGACGGTCACCGTGACGAAGACGGCACGCCACCTCCCGCGGGCGGCAGGGAGGAAGACCAGGAGCACTGCCCCGTAACAGACGATCGAGCCGAGTGAATGGCCGCTGGGGAAGCTGTTTCCGGCGCCGTGGGCGACCGGGTGGGCCACCACCGGCCGCAGCCGGCCGACCAGCGATTTGAGCACCGGGTCCAGGACCAGCGCGCCCGCGCCGGTGACGAGCAGGTAAGCCGCCAGCCGCCAGCGTTTGCGCAGCGCGAGGACGACCGCGGCCGCGCCGATCACCGTCCACAGCACGCCGTCGCTGCCCAGCCAGGTCACCGCCTTGATCACCGTGACCAGCGTGCTGTCGCCGGCTACCAGGCGGTTGAGTCGGGTCGCGGCATCGTGGTCGACGGACTCCAGCGGGGACCACTGCAGGCGCACCAGGATCAGCAGAACCGTGAACACCATGGCCGCGGCGGTGACCGCGATCAGCGGTGCGAGGCTGCGGTCGGGGCGGCTGAGAGTACGGCTCGACATGGCGGTCAACTGCCCGCCGATTCGTCGTTCACACACGCGGCCGGCCTAGACCCCCCGGTGCCCGTTCGCCGCCCCGGACGGGACGCAGACCGTGATCGACCCGGGATGGACCTTGATCCGCAGGTCCCGGACGGCCTTGCGCGGGCCGCCGTCCACCTCGTACGGGAGCTTGCGGTCAAACCGGATCCGGAACTTCTTCCCGCGCGTGACCTCGACGAACGGCGACCGCTCGGCCCGGCCGAGCGCGACGCTGCCGAACGTGCGGGCCCACTCGACCGGGTTCGCGGCGGTGACCACGCCGAGTTCCAGGAGCCCGTCGTCCGGCCGTGCCCCGGCGAAGGCCTCGACCCCGCCGAGGGTCTTGCCGACGTTCCCGGCCAGCACGCAGGAGACCCGGCCCTTGAAAAACCGCTCGCCGTCCACCTTGACGGTCGCGGCGGCCCGGCGCGCGCTGAGGTTCCTGGCCGCGGTGTAGACGTAGGCCGCGCGGCCGAGGCGGTCCTTCAGGCCCCGGCTGGCGCCGGCGATCATGCGGGCATCGAACCCGGCGCCGGCCATCACCGCGAAGTGCTCGCCGTTCACCGATCCGGTGTCCAGCGGGCGGCGGTCGCCGTGCAGCCCGACGTGCACGGCCGCGGCGAGGTCTCCCGTGGGGATGCCCAGGTTCGTCGCGAGCAGGTTCGCCGTGCCGGCCGGCAGGATCGCGATCGCCGCGCCCGTGCCGGCCACCGCGTCGATACAGCGCTGGACCGTGCCGTCGCCGCCCCACACGAAGATCACGTCGGCGCCCTGCGCCATGGCCCGGCGAGCGCAGTCGGGCGCGTGGCGGCTCTTCTTCACCTCGTACCAGAGCGGCTCGGTGACGCCGCCGCGGGCCAGCACCCGGCGCAGTTCCGGCAGGCCGCCGCCCAGGCTCTTGCGGGCATGCGCCACCACGGCGACGTTGGCCATGCCAGGCCCTCCATTCTCCGTTGCCGTTATGGATCGGTGTTGCTCCGGCGCTGACGCCCGGGGCTCAGACCCTGCGCCAGCGGGCCTCGCACAGCCCGTAGACGCCGAAGACGATCAGGCCGAGCGCGGCCAGGATCATCAGGAACTCGCCGAACGGCTGGCCGCGCAGCGTGAGCAGCGCCTTGTCGATGCCGCCCGACTTCGCCGGGTCGTGCGTGACCGCGGCGTCGATCACCAGGATGCCGGCCAGCGCGAAGACCACGCCCCGGGCGACCGATCCGATCGTGCCGAGCCACCGGACGACACGCCGCGTCCTCGGGCTCATCTGCGACGTCCGCAGGTACTTCATGAACTTATGACGGACGCCCTCGACGGCGAGCACGACGCCGACGATGACGATGACCAGGCCGACGAGGCCGACCAGCCACCGGCCGGCGGGATGCTGCATGGCCGTGGCGGTCAGGTCCTGCTGCCGCTGGGTCTGGCTGCCGCGGCTACCGGAGATCACCTTGAACGTCAGGTAGGCAAAGCAGGCGTAGACCAGCGCCCGGGCTAGTGACTTGAGCCGGGGACCGGCGCTGTTGCGGTCGCCGGTGACGCCGAACGCGGCCTCGCTCGCGCGCCAGAGCGCGTAGCCGGCGAAGCCGATACCGAGCAGCCAGAGCGAGACCAGGCCGTAGGGCTTGCTCGCGAGCAGCTGCAAGGCGCCCTGCTGATCGGCTTCCTGCGAGCTGTGGCCGATCGCGACCAGGATCGCGACCCAGCCGATCAGGATGTAGATGACGCCCCGGGCCGCGAGCCCGGCCCGGGCCAGCCACCGTGCCGCCGGGCTGTCGGCGGCCTGCCGGGCGGTGCTGGTCACCTGCGCTGTCGATGTGGATCGCATGGCCGTGCCTACTGCCCCGGGCACGGAGAAACATGCACGCGGGCACTGGCCGCCGCGGCGAAGGCCGGGGGTTGCGTGAGGCGTACGAGGCTGGTGAGCTAACTGAGCCGGATGAGCCCGGCCTGGTGCCTCAACCGACGATCAGGGAGGTCGAGCTCGGTCCCGGCTGGATGGCCGCGACGGCCAGCCGGGCCGCGCCGGGGCGCCACGACGCGACCTGGACCCGGGTCGTGAAGCTCAGCTCCGCGATCAGGGTGTCGCTGGCGGCGGGCCACCCGAAGCCGGCCATGGCGTCGCTGCTGACGAAGGTCCGCGGCACGACCGTCAGCCGGCCGGTGGCCACCGAGGCCACGTCGAGCTGAGCGGCCAGCGCGCCGTCGTCCCCGTTGTTGTAGAGGCTGGTCTCGATGGCGAGGAAGGCGCCATCGGGACTGAACGCGCCGTCAGCCGCTGAGCTCGCCCCCGGCAGCCCGATCGTGGTCTGCCGGCCGGTCACCACGTCCAGCACCCGCACCCGGCAGACCGGGACGCACCCGGCCGCCCACGCGACCTCGCGCGCGCTCGCCGCGACCACCCCGGTGAACTTGCGGTCCGTCCGGGCCGTGGCCGGGTTCCACAGCTGGTAGACCGCGGTCCCGTAAGCGCCGGGCCACGGGGGCCAGCAGCAGGCCGCGGTCGGTGGCCTGGTCGATCACGTACCCGGCCGGGAGCCGCAGCTGCGGCCCGAGCGGCGCGCCGGTCACGCTGACCTCCCGCGCCGTGCCCGCCTGCGTACTGACGGCCGCGCCCGGCGGGTAGCTGGTCAGCCAGACGGCGCCCGCGGTTGCGGCGGGCGCGACCTCGTTGGCCAGCCCGACCTGGGTCACGGACGGCGCGCTGGTCCCGAGAAAGTAGACCGGCAGCGGGGGCCCGGCGCAGTCGGCGCAGCCAGGCTGGGTTCCGGACAGGGCCTGGACGGCCCAGCCGCCGGTGACGCGGGTGAACTGGTAGCCGTACCGTTCCCGGGCCAGGCCGCCGATCGGCCTCTCCCGCCCTGTGGCCGGCCACAGCCACTGCGGCTGGGTACCGGCGACGGGCAGCCGGAGGCTGGCGTCCCAGGGCAGGGTCTGCCCGATCAGCCCGCTGGTCTCGCCGACCGGGCCCGGCGAGAGCGCGCCGGATCCGGGGGCCGCCGACGCCGCCCGGCTCGCGGCGCCGGACGGGCGGGGCCGCGGCCGCGGCCGGCCGGTGACGGGGCAGGTGCGTCGCGATCAGCACGGTCGACCAGCAGCAGGACGGCGGCCGCGGCCACGCGGCGCGGCCACCGGCGGGGTTCGCGGTCCCCGCCCTGGCCGAGAACGTCCGGCATGGCCGCACCGCCTGTCCTGCACTGGTCTGTGGCCACGACGATACTTCGCCCCGTCCGGCGCAGCCACCGCCCGCCGCCGGGCCCGGCGGTCCGGTCAGCGGGGAATCCTGTCCGTCGCTACGGCGGACAGGATTCCCCGTTAACGGATCATGGAACGGTGCTCACCTGTGGTCTGGCGCGGCGGCGTGCGGGGGCCGCCGGGCCCGGCGCCACAGCCGCGCCAGGGCGATGCCGCCGAGCAGCAGGGCGCCGAGGGCCACCGCCAGCACGCCCAGGCCGCCCAGGCCGATGGCGATCAGCGAGCTGGGCGAGCCGTCGGACGACGAATGGTCGGCGACGACGAACGCGGTCAGCATGCTGGCCACGATGCAGATACCGCCCGCGGCGGCGAGGACGACAGCGATCCACACGGCCGCCGAAGGGCCGGGCCGCCTGACCGGGGTGCTCACATGCCCACGCTAGGGACTGCGGGCCCGCCGCGCCTGAGCACAAGTACTCACCAGGAGTGCATCCAGCGCGTCCGCCCCGGCCGGCCCGGCGGTCTTCCGCAGGCGTAGCGTGCTCTGTATGCTCCTGCCCGGTCCTTCCCGGAGGCGTGATGACACAGGATCCAGACCAGCCAGCCGAGGAATTCCACCGCAACCGCCGTGAGCACGGCGGCTCCCCGGACCGTCTCGATGACGACCGGCTTGCCCGCCTGACC
Source organism: uncultured Actinomycetota bacterium (assembly GCA_963745575.1). GTDB lineage: Bacteria > Actinomycetota > Actinomycetes > Streptosporangiales > Streptosporangiaceae > JASHPR01. The sequence continues at coordinate 13,928 of CAVUYA010000002.1, forward strand.
GAGGAGGAGCGGGTCGAGGCCGGGGTCGACGCCTACGACCCGGACGAGGTGCCGCCGGCCACCGACACGCCGCCGCAGCCCTGGGACGTCACCCAGACCGACGAGTACCAGGAGGCGCGGGCCGAGATCCGGCGTGAGTACGACAAGGATGAACTGCAGGTCGAGGGCGAGCGGAATCCCTTCCCGCCCACGCACTACGACCCGTAGGGCGCCGGCGCCAGGTTGACCACGGCAGGACGATCAGGGTGGGGCGGGACAGATGACCGGCGACGCGGCGGCGCCCCGGCCCGCCCGCGTGCCGCCCTTCGGGGACCTGCCCATGGCCGACAACCGGACCGGCGCCTACGCGACCATCCGTCAGGCCGGGCCGGTCATCCGCGGGCCTCGCGGGAGGTACGTGATCACCTCCAGCGAGGCCGTCGAGTTCGTGCTGAAGCATCCCGAGCTGTTCTCGTCCAAGCGGGCCTTTGACGCCGCCGGCAGCCCGCTGCCGATGGTCCCCATCGCCTTCGACCCGCCCGAGCACACCCGCTACCGGCGGGTCCTGCAGCCGTTCTTCAGCCCGCGGGAGACGGCGTCCTGGCTGCCGATGGTCCGCGGGCTGGCGGGCGAGCTGATCGACGGCTTCGCGGGCCGGGGCGAGTGCGACCTGGTCGCGGAGCTGGCGGTGCCGCTGCCCGCGCAGGTGTTCCTCACCCTGTTCGGCCTTCCGCTGCGCGACCGGGACCGCCTGATCGCCTGGAAGGAGGCGCTGCTCAACTTCGACTTCCAGGGCGGGGAGCCGGTGCCGGAGCGGACCGCGCGGCTGGGCGCGGAACTCTACGAGTACCTGGTCGCCCACATCGCGCAGCGACGGCGGCAGGGCGGCCGCGAGGACCTGCTCGGCCAGTTGCTGGCGGACACCAGCGACGAGCGGCTCAGCGACGACGAGATCATCGGCCTGTCGTTCCTGTTCGTGCTGGCCGGCCTGGAAACGGTGACCTCCGCGCTGAGCACCGCGTTCGCGGCGCTGGCGGCCCAGCCCGCGCTGCGGCGGCAGATCGCGGCCGACCCGGCCCTGATCCCGGCCGCGGTCGAGGAGCTGCTGCGCTTCGACGGGCCGGTGGTGTTCGTGCCGCGCATCGCCATCCAGGACGTGGAGCTGGCCGGGCAGACCATTCCCGCGGGCTCGTACGTCATGGTCACCATCGCGGTGGCGAGCCGCGACCCGGCCGAGCACGCGGACCCGGACACCATCGACTTCCGGCGCCAGGAGCGGAATCTCGCGTTCGGCGTCGGCCCGCACCGCTGCCTCGGCTCGCACCTGGCCCGGATGGAGATGCGGGTGGCGCTCGCGGAATGGCACCGCCGGATACCCGAGTACGAGCTGGCCCCGGGGGCGACGCCCCAGGTCAGGTGGCCGGCCGGCGTGGTCGGCATCGACAGCGTCCCGCTGGTCTGGCCGGTGCCCCCGGGCGCGCGGACACGCTGACCCGGGGCCGCCCGGGAACGGCCGCCCCGGGTCAGCCCGGGCCGGGTGCCTGAGGAGCGGCGGTCCCGGGCTGGGCGCGGTCGCGGGCCCGCGCGCGGAGTACGTGCTTCTGGATCTTGCCGGTCGACGTCTTCGGCAACGCCTCGAAGTACACCCGGTCCGGGGCCTTGAAGTGGGCCAGCCGGGCCCGGACGAAGTCGGTCAGCTCCCGCTCGGTCACGCCGTCCCGCCCGGTGGTCACGAACGCGACCGGCCGTTCGCCCCACCGCGCGCTGGGCACGGCGACCACGGCCGCCTCGACGACGTCGGGGTGGGCGGCCAGGACCTTCTCCACCTCGACCGAGGCGATGTTCTCCCCGCCGCTGATGATCACGTCCTTGCTCCGGTCGGTCAGCTCGATGTAGCCGTCCGGATGCATGACCCCGAGGTCTCCGGTGTGGAACCAGCCGCCCCGGAACGCCTCCTGCGTCGCCGCCTCGTCGTCGAGGTAGCCGGCCGCGACCGTGTTGGACCGGACCAGGATCTCGCCGACCGTCTTCCCGTCCGCCGCGACCGGCCGCAGGTCCTGGCCGGCGACCTGGACGTCGGCGACCGAGACCGTCGGCACTCCCTGCCTGCTGATCCGCTCGGCCAGCTCGGCCGCGGGCAGCTCGGACCAGCCCGGCTGGTACTCGCAGACCAGCGACGGGCCGTAGGTCTCGGTGAGGCCGTACAGGTGGGTGACCCGTATTCCCATCTTCTGCACCGCGGCGATGGTCTGGCTGGTCGGCGGCGCGCCGCCGACCGCGGCCCGGACCAGGCGGCCGGCCGCGAAGCCGTGCTGGGTGCCGGCCCTGGCCAGCTCGCTGAGCACCACCGGCGCGCCGCACAGGTGCGTGACCGGGTAACGGCCGATCAGCTCCAGCGCCCGATGGGCGTCGAACGACGGCAGGCACACGTGGGTGGCGGCGACCGCGGTCACGCCCCAGGTCAGTGACCAGCCGTTGCAGTGGAACATCGGCAGGGTCCACAGGTAGCAGCTGGACGCCGAGAGCTCGAACTCCAGGGCCGCGCTGACCGCGTTGAGGTAGGCGCCGCGGTGGGTGTAGACCACGCCCTTGGGCAGGCCGGTGGTGCCGCTGGTGTAGTTCACCGCGATCATGCTGTTCTCGTCGCCGGGCGGCTCGACCCCGCCGCCGTCACCGCGGGCCAGCCAGTCGGCGCAGGATTGCGCGCCGGGCAGCACCAGGCCGGCCGGGCGGCCGTCGCCGTCCGCGTCGCCGTCGCTGGCGTCGGCCGCGTCGCCCGCGCCGGGCAGCAGGACCACCTGCTCCACCGGCAGCTCCCCGGCGCTGGTCACCCCGAGCGCGCCCGCGAGCCCCGGGGAGACCAGCAGCACCCGCGCCCGCGAGTGGGCCAGGATGTCCCGGTACTCCGCCGCCGCCAGGCGCGAGTTCAGGGCCACCAGCGCGGCGCCCGCGCCGGGCACGCCGAAGTGCGCGGCCAGCAGCCACCGGGTGTTGAAGTCCAGCACCGCGACCCGGTCGCCCGGCCGGATGCCGCCGGCCCGCAGCGCGGCGGCCATCGCGTCGCAGTCCCGGCCCAGGTCGCCGTAGCTGACCTCGGTGCCGTCGGCGTCGACGACCGCGAGCTTGCCGGCGAAGGCCCGGCGCGCCCGGGCCAGGAAGCTGAGCGGGGACAGCGGGACGTGATTGGCCTGGCTCATCATGAGGAAGACTAGGCCACCAGCTCGACCAGCGTGGCGTTCGCGGTCCCGCCGCCCTCGCACATCGTCTGCAGGCCGTAGCGGATCCCCCGGTCGCGCATGTGGTGGACCATCCGCGTCATCAGGATCGCGCCGGTCGCGCCCAGCGGGTGGCCGAGCGCGATCGCCCCGCCCAGCGGGTTCAGCCGCTCCGGGTCGGCGCCGGTCTCCGCCAGCCAGGCCAGCGGCACCGGCGCGAAGGCCTCGTTCACCTCGAACACCCCGATCTCGCTGAGCGCGACGCCGGACCGGCCCAGCAGCCTCTCGGTCGCGGCGATCGGGCCGATGAGCATGAGCACCGGGTCGGCCCCGACCACCGCGGCGCTGTGATACCGCGCGATCGGGGCCAGGCCGAGGCTGCGGGCCCGCTCCGGCGGCATGACCAGCAGGCCGGCAGCCCCGTCCGAGATCTGCGAGGAGTTCCCGGCGTGGATGGTGCCGTCCTCGCGGAAGGCGGGCTTGAGCTGCGCGAGCCGCTCCACCGTGGACTCCCGGCGCACTCCTTCGTCCGCGCCGACCTCGCGGTCGCCGGCCGGGACCGGCACCAGCTGGGCGTCGAACGCGCCGGAGTCGATGGCCGCCGCGGCCCGCGCGTGCGAGCGCACCGCGAAGGTATCCAGCTCGGTACGGGAGAAGCCCCACTTCTCCGCGATCAGCTCGGCACTGACGCCCTGGTTGAACGAGAAGTCGTCGTAGCGCGCCAGGACCGCCGGCCCGTACGGCATGCCGACCGTCCGGGCCGCCCCGAGCGGCACCCGGCTCATGCTCTCCACGCCGCCGGCGACCACGATGTCCATCGCGCCGCACATGACCGCGTGCGCGGCGAAGTCGAGGGCCTGCTGGCTGGAACCGCAGGCCCGGTTGACCGTGGTGCCCGGGATGCTCTCCGGCCAGTCGGCGGCCAGCACCGCGAACCGCGCGACGTTGCTGGACTGGTCGCCGATCTGGGAGACGCAGCCCCAGATGACGTCGTCGACCAGGGCGGGGTCCAGCCCGGTGCGCCGCGCGATCTCGGTGAGCACCAGCGCCGACAGGTCGACCGGGTGCACCGCCGCCAGCCCGCCGCCGCGCTTGCCGACCGGGGTGCGCACGGCCTCCACGATTACCGCATCACGCATCGCTGCCTCCATCGCCCTCGGCTCCATCCTCACCGCTGTCCAGCTCGCGCACCAGAGCCACGAACCGGCGCAGGGTCTGCAGCTTCTCGTCGGTGGTGGCGCCGTCCGGCTCGGCCCGGACCGTGGTGATGCCCGCGGCGCGGAACGCCCGGAGCCGGTCGCGGACCATGTCGTCGGTGCCGACGAACGCCGACAGCCGCGCCATGTCGTCCGGCACCGCCTCGGCCGCCTCGCCGCGCCTGCCCGCCAGCCACAGCTCCTGGACGGCGAGCGCCTCGGCCTCGAAGCCGGCCCGCTGGCAGGCCAGGTTGTAGAAGTTGTGCCGGCGCGAGCCCATGGCGCCGAGCCGGAACGCCAGGCCGCGCTTGACCTCGCGCAGCAGCGGGCCGATGTCCGTCCCGAACTTCACCGGCCCGCCGGCCTGCAGGTCAAGGTCGGCCAGCCGGCGGCCGGCCTGCTCAGCGCCGCGGCGGATCGGCTCGGTGAAGGCCGACGCGGCCTCGGGGATGAAGGTGCTGGCCAGCCAGCCGTCGGCCCGGGCGCCGGTCAGCTCCAGCCCGCGCGGCGCCAGCGCGGCCAGGTAGACCGGGATCTTCCGCTCGGCGCGCTGGGTCAGCCGCAGCACCTTGCCCTCCCCGCCCGGCCGGGGCAGCACGTAATGCGACCCGCGGTAGGCCAGCGGCTCGCCCGCGAAGGCCAGGTCGAGGATGTCGAGGTACTCGGTGAGGCGGCCGAGCGGCTGGCCGAACGCCACGCCCTGCAGGCCCTCGACGACCTGCGGCCCGCTCACCCCGAGCCCGAGCACGAAGCGGTCACCGGAGATCGCCGCCATGGTCAGCGCGGTCATCGCCGCCATCGACGGCACCCGGGCGCTGATCTGCATGATGCCGGTGCCCAGGCGCATCCGCTCGGTGCGCGCGGCCAGGTAGGCCAGCGGGGCGACGCAGTCCTGCCCCCACGCCTCGGCCGACCAGCAGAAGTCGACGCCCAGCCGCTCGCTCTCCACGGCGAACCGCACGACCTCCGGCCCAGTCGCGCTCGGCCCCCGAGGCCGCGCCGCCGATGCCGACGGCCACCTTCAGCGACGACATGAGACCTCCCGTCCGCCGGCCCGGGCTCAGAAGATGGCCAGCGGGTTGACGGCGCTGCTGGTCGAGCCGGTGAACGGCAGCGGGGCGAGCGTGAAGAAGAACTCCCAGCGCTGGTGCCGCTCGCACTGACGGGCCAGGTCCTCGAAGTCGGCGTTGTCGAGCAGCGGCAGGCCCATGGCCACGATCGCGACGGCGTGGACCGGCAGGCGCAGGGCCGGGTAGCCGGACGGGACCGCCTCCTGGGCGGTGTCAGCGCCCAGCACCGACACGCCCCACTCGTGCAGGCTCGGCAGGCACGAGGCGTGCCATCCCGCGCAGCCGGCCGCGGGAGGGTCGGCGCCCCGCTCGCGCCGCTTGCGCCCGTAGCCGGTGCGCAGCAGCAGCGCGTCGCCCGGGCCGGCCGTGATCCCGGCCGCGGACAGGATCGCGCGCAGCTCGGCGTCGGTGACCCCGTCACCGGGCTCGAGCCAGGGCACGTCGCGGTGCCGGGCGGCGTCGACCAGGATGCCGCGGGTGACGATCCCGCCGCGCACGGCCGTGATGTCGTGCTCCACCGCGCCCCGGTGCGCGGTGACCCGCGCGGCGGGCCGGCCGTTGTACATCATCCGGTCCCAGAAGACGTGCGACAGCCCGTCGAGGTGGGTGACGCGGATAGCCGTGCGCCGCGTAGCCCAGGTACTCCGCCGCGCCCTCCTGCCGGTCGCCGGGCTCTATCCCGTCCCGCGCCACCCGGTCGGGGTCGACGAGCCCCTGCCCGGTGCGGAGCATGAACCGCTGCGGCGCGATCCCGTCCGGTCCGTCGTCGGCGGACGGCCCCGCGATGATCGGCCTCGCGCACGAGACCGTGACGCCGCTGCGGATCAGCCCGGCCGCCCGGGCCCGGCCGGAGTCGGTGATGTGGTTGACGGTCCCCAGGCTGTCGCCTGGCCCCCACCGGCCCCAGTTGCTCAGCCGCGTGAAGTAGCCGAGCAGTTCCTCCTGAGTGGGCCCCTGAGCGGGTTCCTGGCCGTCGTCCTGGTGCGGCCGGCAGGTGTCACGGCCGGCTCCTCACGCCTGGTAGTGGTCGACGCCGTCGACCCGGGTCCGGCGCAGCGCGCCCTGCGTCACCAGGACCGTCAGGTGCGCGACGGTCTCCAGCACCGCGAGCATCTGGTTGAACGGGTCGAGTTCCTCGAGCCGCCGTTCCCGCCTGGTCCACCGCAGCTGGCGGGCCACCTCCAGGCCGGTGTCGGCGCCCCGGGCCACCGCGGCCGCCGACGCGCTCAGCCGCCGGTCGTGGTGGGCCAGCAGCTCGTCGGCGCGCTCGTGGGTGCTCGCGGTGACCGGCCCGTGCGCGGGCAGCAGCTGCCGGTCGGGCAGCTCCTTCATCACCGCCAGCGACCGCAGGTAGGAGGCGAGCGGCGAGGGAGCGGGCGCCATCTCGAACCCGATCGACGGCGTGATCCGCGGCAGCAGGTGGTCCCCGGTGAACACCGAGGCCGCCGTCTCGTCCAGGAACACGACGTGGCCCCGGGTGTGCCCGGGCGTGGGTATGCCGTCGAGCGAGCGGTCCTTCAGCGCTATCTGCTGGCGCCCGTCGAGCCACTCGTCGGGCGGGTCCGAGAACTCCAGGGTCCGCGCGGGCCTCGGCCCGCGGGCGATGGCGTCGGCCAGGTCCGCGGCGCCGGCTGTCCGCAGCCGGTCCACCGACGAGTTCACCGCCTTCCCCTCGGCCATCAGCCGGATGGCCTGCAGCGTGTCCGCCTCGCCGATGCCCAGCGCGATGTGCGTGCCCCAGCGGCGGCGCAGCTCGACCGCGTAGGAGTAGTGATCGCGGTGCACGTGCGTGACCAGGATCCGGCCGATATCGGTGAATCCGTAGCCCAGTTCGGCCAGCCCGCGCTCCAGGGCCGGGGTCGTCTCCGCGACCGCCCAGCCCGCGTCGATGAGGGTCAGGCTGTCACCGTGGTCGATGGCGTAGACGTTCACGGCGCGCAGGCCGTCGCTGGGCAGCGGCAGCGGAATGCGGTAGACCGACGGCGCGACCTGGTACGTCCCCGCGGCGGTCCAGTCGGCGGGCGGCTGGCCCGCGCCCCCGTTCATGGCTGTCATCTCGGTGGCCTCCACGACGCGTTCCAGCGTCTCCTGGCGGGCAACGCCAAGATCGCGCAAATGCTTCCGGATCTCGCCCGGGGATGCCGGCCGACGGGGGGAGCGGTCCCGGGGCTCCGGCCGTGAGGCGCGGGCACCGGATACTGGTTCTGGCCGGCGATGTCGCGCGCCCGGCCGCCCGCCCCGCGGCCGCAGTCCCGTCACGAGGAGATGCCCATGCCCGCCTATCGGTACCTGACGTACGAGCCACTGGACGAAGGGACCATCGCGAGGATCACGCTGAACCGCCCCGAGGCCCGGAACGCGCAGAATCGCGGCCTGCTGGTCGAACTCGGCGACGCGATGCTGGCGGCCGAGGCCGACGATCAGGTGCGGGTGGTGATCCTGGCCGGGGCCGGGCCGCTGTTCTCCGCCGGGCACGATCTCGGGTCGCGCGACGCGCGGGCCGAACGCAGCGCCGGGCCCGCCCAGCACGCCACCTATCAGCAGTACGGCGGCAGCCGCGCCGGCGCCGAGCAGCGGATGCTGCAGGAGTGGCATTTCTACTTCGAGAACACCCGCCGCTGGCGCAACCTGCGAAAGATCACCGTCGCCCAGGTCCACGGGAGCCGTCTACGCGGCCGGCCTGATGCTGATGTGGGCCTGTGACCTGATCGTCGCCGCCGACGACGTCGTCTTCGCCGACGTCGTCGGGACCCGGCTGGGCATGTGCGGGGTCGAGTACTTCGGGCATCCCTGGGAGTTCGGCCCGCGCAAGGCCAAGGAACTGCTGCTCACCGGGGACTCCATCGACGCCGAGGAAGCCCACCGGCTGGGCATGGTGTCGAAGATCTTCCCGGCGGGCGATCTCGCCGAGCGGACGCTCCAGTTCGCCCGGAGGATCGCCGCGCTCCCGACGATGACCGCGCTGCTGATCAAGGACTCCGTCAACCAGACCGTGGACAACATGGGGTTCTACAACGCGCTGAACGCCTGCTTCACGCTGCACGAGCTCAATCACTCGCACTGGGCCGAGATCCATTCCGACAAGGCGCCGCGCGGCCTGCCGGAAGACGGCACTCCCGACTGGCGCTCGGCCCCGCCCATCGTGCCCGCCCGCCCGGACCTGGTCAGGGCCCCGGAAGGCTAACCGCCACGTGGCCGTCGATCCGGCGCAGGCGTCCGTCGCGGACCAGGTCGTCGACGAGCGCGCCGGACCAGTACCACTCCCAGGAGAACCACCGCCGCAGCTCCGCCTCGGGCGCGACGACCGACGCGTGCACGCCCGCGACGAGCAGGTCCGCGAGCGCGCGGGCCGGGTCGGCTCCCGCTTGCGCCGGCCCCCGGATAGGCCTGGTCCCAGCGCTGCAGCTCGCTCGAATGCTGGTGCCCCTCGCCGGCCGTGACCAGCACCGAGCGCGCGACGATCGCGCCGCACCGCTCCAGCGGCGCCCGCAGCGACCTCAGCTCCTGGCGCTTGAGCCCGAGCTCGGTCCGCAGGTCGTCGAGCCCGGACGGCCCGGCGGCGGCCAGATGGTCGAGCAGCCGGGCCCAGCCGCGGTCGGCGGCCCGCATCCGCCCGATCTCCGCCCGGCAGATCGGGTCGAGCAGCCGCGCCACCTCGCCGGAGACGAGCAGGTTCTTGCCGCGGTGCACCGCGGTGACCAGGTAGCCGCGCCCGGCGAGCTCCCCGAACCACGGCCACTTCGTGGCCGGCCACGTGGCGAAGCCCTGGCCGCCGGGCTGGTACGGCTCCTCGTGGCACGCCTCGTACAGGCTCGGCAGCGCGCTGTCCGGGGTGCGGGTCAGGAACCCGCGGTCGCCCAGGAACGCCTCCGCCTCGTCGAGCGACTCCAGCGCCCGGTCGGGCGACAGGCGGCACTCGAACGCCCGGCGCTGCCGCAGCTCGGCCAGCGACTCCACGGTGTCATCCTTCCCCCGGCGGCGCCGCCCGGGCCGTCCGGGGCCCGCGAATAATCGCGGGGCCCGGACGAATCACCCGGCGCGGCCGGGGTAGGGAAGTGGCCATGTCGGTTACAGCCAGGGAAACAGAAACCAAATACGAGATGCCGGAGGGCGCGGCGCTGCCGTCGCTGGACGGGCTGCCGCAGGTGAACGGGACCTCGGGGCCCGACGAGCAGCAGCTCGAGGCCGAGTACTACGACACCGACGACCTGCGGCTGCTCCGCGCCGGGATCACGCTGCGGCGCCGCCGTGGCGGCAGCGACGCCGGGTGGCACCTGAAGCTGCCCGAAGGCCCCGGCACCCGCCGCGAGATCCGGCTGCCGCTGGGCCAGCGCCGGCAGGTGCCCCGCGAGCTCGCCCAGCTGGTCCGGGTGCACACCCGCGGAGCGCCGCTGCGGCCGGTGGCCCGGCTCACCACCCGGCGGCAGACCCTCGTCCTGCTCGACAAGGCCGGCGAGTCGCTGGCCGAGGTGGCATCCGACGACGTGTCGGCCCAGACCATGGGCGACTCGACGACCGTGTCCCAGTGGCGCGAGCTCGAGGTGGAGCTGACCGGCGGGGACCAGCGGCTGCTGAGGGCCGCCGACGCGCTGCTGCGCCGCGACGGCCTGCGCCCGGCGGGCCGGTCGGCCAAGCTGGAGCGGGCCCTCGCCGGCCAGCTCCCGGAACCGGCCAAGCCCCCGCGGCTGACCCCGGCCTCCCCGGCCGGCCAGGTCGTGCTCGCCTACCTGCGCGACCAGGCCGAGACGCTGAAGTCGCTCGATCCGATGGTGCGCCGGGACGAGCCCGATTCGGTGCACCAGATGCGGGTGGCGACGCGGCGGCTGCGCAGCACGCTTCGTACCTTCAAGCGCGTGATCGGCGGCGGCGACCACCTGGCCGCGGAGCTCAAGTGGCTCGGCGGGGTCCTGGGCGAGGCGCGCGACGCGGAGGTGCTCGACGACCACCTGCAGGCCAGCCTGCGGACGGTCCCGGTGGAGCAGCTCATCGGCCCGGTCCAGGCCCGCGTCCAGATCCACTTCGCGCCGGTACGGGCCGACGCGCGCACCGCGCTGCTGGCCGCGTTGGATTCACAACGGTACTTCTCGCTGCTGGACGAGCTGGACCAGCTGATCGCCGAGCCGCGTTTTGGCCCGCGGGGCGCCAAGCGAGCCGGAAGCGTCCTGCCCCGGGAAGTACGCCGGCCTTACCGGCAGACGGGCCAGTGGATGGCCCGGGCCCGGCGCGCCGAGCCCGGGCCGCCCCGGGACGTGGCCCTGCACCAGGCGCGCAAGGCGGCCAAGCGCGCCCGCTACGCGGGCGAGGTCGCGGCGCCGGCCATCGGCCGGAAGGCGGCGCGGTTCACCGCGCAGGTCAAGAACCTCCAGTCGGTACTCGGTGCTCACCAGGACTCGGTCATCGCGCGCCAGGCGGAGCGGCAACTCGGCATCGAGGCGCATCTCGCGGGGGAGAACGCGTTCACCTACGGGCTGCTCTACGAGCGCGAGGCCCAGGCCGCCGCGGGGCTGCGGGCCCGAGCCCGCCGGGTGTGGAAGAACGCGTCCCGCCCCCGCTACCGGAACTGGATGCGCTAGCCGGAGGGGTCGGCGGCCGCGGTGCGCCGCGGTCACCGGCCGACCGGCACCATGGAGGCATGCGGGAACAGCGGCTGGTGTTCGGGGAGGTGGCCGAGCTCTACGACCGGGTCCGGGCCGGTTACCCGGACGCGGCGATCGATGACGTGATCGGCTTCGCCGGGTCGGACGGCCCGGGCCTGCGCGCCCTGGAGGTCGGAGCGGGCACCGGCAAGGCCACCGTGGGCTTCGCCGCCCGGGGCCTGGAGATCCTGGCGCTGGAGCCAAACGCGGCCATGGCCGCGGTGGCCAGGCGGAACTGCCAGCGGTTTCCCGGGTCCGCATCGAGGCCGCCACGTTCGAGGACTGGCCCGCGGCGGCCGGCGGGTTCGGCCTGGTCTTCTCCGCCCAGGCGTGGCACTGGGTCCGGCCCGAGGTCCGGTACCGCAAGGCCGCCCGGGCCCTGCGCCCGGGCGGCACGCTCGCCCTGCTCTGGCACCGCACCCAGTGGCAGGACGGCCCGCTGCGGGACGACATCGCGGAGCTTTACCGCCGCCTGGTCCCGGACCTGTACCGGCAGCGACCCGGTTTTCCCGGCCTGTGCACCCGCGTCGACGAGGGCCAAAGCGGCGCGGAATTCCGGGAGCAGGGGCTGTTCCGCAGCGTTACCGTGCGCACGTACCCGTGGTCAGCGACCTTCACCGCCGACTCGTACGTTGATCTTCTGATGACCCAGTCGGACCACCGCCTGCTCGCCGACGACTGCCGGGCCGAGCTGCTGGGAGCGGTGCGGCAGATCATCGCCGGCCATGGCGGCGAGATCGTGGTACCCCATGACACCTTGCTGGTCATGGGCCGCCTGCGTACGCACCGCGATCTTGCGTGACCGCGTGACGTGGGGGCCACCCGGCCGGTGCCCTACCATCGCAATCGACCGCTGGCCGGAGGCGCTGATGCACATTGGGACGCTCTTGCTCGTCATCTGGCTGATCATCGGCGCCATCGCCGCGGGCCAGCGTCATGACTACACCTCAAGGCAGGGCCAGGGTTGATCCCAGTCCGGCTACGCCACCGCCGTCCTGCCGGGCCTGCTGCTGACCTCGGTGGGCATGGGCCTGGCCCTGCCCACCGCCTCGATCGCGATCACCGCCGGCGTCCAGGGCCGCGACCAGGGCCTGGCCGGGGCGCTGTTCACCACCGGCCAGCAGACCGGGGCCGCGGTCGGGCTCGCCGTCCTGGCGACGCTGGCGGCCGCGCGCACCGCGCACGCCGCTGGCTCGCTGGTCGCCGGGTACCGGCTCTCGTTCCTGGTCGCCACCGGCATCGCCCTGCTCGCCGTGGTCCTGGTCGCCTGGCGGCTCGGCTCCCGGGACTGCCAGCAGGAACTTGCCCGCCAGCAGCCCGCGCCGGGTGCGCCGCCCGCAACGCCCGCCGAGGCGCAGCTCCGCAAGTGCTGAGACCTCACCGCCCGCCCCCGGGACGCCCGCGGGCGCGGCATAGGATGATCTGCCGGGCGCAGCGAAGGAGACACGATGGCGATGCCGGTCCGGATCGTGGGCCTGGGCGGTTCCCTCCGGGCCGAGTCCACCAGCCGGGCCGCGCTGCAGACCGCGCTCGACGGGGCGGCCGCGACCGGGGCCGACGTGCAGCTGATCTGGCTCCGTGACCTGGGCCTGCCGCTCTACACCGCCGAGCACGCGCCCCTGCCGGCCGCGCACGAGTTCGCGGACACCGTGTACGCCTGCGACGCGATGATCTGGAGCAGCCCGACCTACCAGGGGTCGGTGAGCGGCTCGTTCAAGAACGCGCTGGACTGGCTGATCCTGCTGGCCGAGCGCACGCCGCCGTACCTGTCGAACAAGCCGATCGGGCTGATCTCCACGGCCGGCGGGTTCCAGGGCCTGCAGACCGTCAACGCCATGGACTTCATCGCCCGGTCGCTGCGCGGCTGGAGCGTTCCGCTCGTCATGCCCGTACCGCAGTCCTGGCATACGTTTGACCCGGACGGGCGCCTGGTAGATGAGGCCGTGGGCGCGCAGTTGCGGGCGCTCGGCGCGGAAGTGGCGCGCGCCGCCCGGCAGTTCCAGGCCAGCGGCACCTGCGACTACGCGCAGGACCGGCCCGTCGCGGCGGAGAGCGGCAGGCCCTGACCACCATCGAAACGCTGGAGGAGACCGGCATGGCCGTGCAGACCCTGGACGATATCGGCGAACTGGCCCAGCAACTGCGGGTCGACTCGGTCCGGTGCAGTACCGCGGCCGGATCCGGCCACCCGACGTCGAGCATGTCGGCCGCTGACGTGATGGCGGTGCTGATGACCCGGCATCTGCGCTACGACTGGCAGCAGCCGGATAATCCGGCCAACGACCACCTGATCTTTTCCAAGGGGCACGCGTCCCCGCTGCTCTACTCGATGTTCAAGGCGGTCGGCGTGGTCTCCGACGACGAGCTGATGACCGGATACCGGCGATTCGGGTCCCGGCTGGAAGGCCACCCCACGCCCGTGCTGCCGTGGGTCGACGTGGCCACCGGCTCCCTCGGCCAGGGGCTGCCGGACGGTGTCGGCGTGGCCCTGGCCGGCCGGTACCTCGACGAGCTGCCGTACCACGTCTGGGTGCTCTGCGGCGACAGCGAGATGGCCGAGGGATCGATGTGGGAGGCGTTCGACAAGGCGGCCTACTACCGGCTGAACAACCTGACCGCGATCGTCGACATCAACCGGCTCGGTCAGCGCGGCCCCACCGAGCTCGGCTGGGACCTGGACACGTACGCCAAGCGGATCGAGGCGTTCGGCTGTCACGCCATCTCCATCGACGGGCACGACCTCGGCGAGATCGACAAGGCGCTCGGCCACGCGGCCGAAGCCGACCGGCCCACCGTGATCCTGGCCCGCACCCGCAAGGGCCGCGGGTTCGACGAGGTCGAGGACCGCGAGGGCTGGCACGGCCGGCCGCTGCCCCCGGACATGGCCGAGCGGGCCATCATCGAGCTGGGCGGGGAACGCCAGATCACGGTCATCGGGCTGCGGCCGGAGGCCGGGACCCCTCGCACCCGGCCCAACGACGAGGTGAGCCTGCCCCGCTACGAGCTGGGCGCCAAGGTCGCCACCCGGCTGGCCTTCGGCCAGGCGCTGGCCGCGCTGGGCGCCCGCGGCAACGTCGTCGCGCTCGACGGAGAGGTCGGCAACTCCACCCACGCCGAGGAGTTCCTCAAGAAGTACCCGGAACGCTACTTCGAGATGTTCATCGCCGAGCAGCAGCTGGTCGCCGCCGCCGTCGGCCTGTCCGTCCGCGGATACGTCCCGTTCGCCGCCACCTTCGCCGCGTTCTTCTCCCGGGCCTACGACTTCATCCGGATGTCGGCCATCTCCGCGGCGAACATCCGGCTGTCCGGGTCCCACGCCGGGGTCGAGATCGGCGCCGACGGCCCCTCGCAGATGGCCCTCGAAGACATCGCGATGATGCGGGCCGTGCACGGGTCCACGGTCCTGTACCCGAGCGACGCCACCAGCGCGGCCTACCTGGTGCAGGAGATGGCCGACCGCGGCGGGGTCGTCTACATGCGCACCACGCGCGGCGCGTACCCGGTGCTGTACCCGCCGGATGAGACGTTCCCGGTCGGCGGCGCGAAGGTGGTCCGGTCCAGCCCGGACGACCACGTGACGCTGATCGGCGCGGGCGTGACCCTGCACAACTGCCTGGCCGCGGCCGACGAGCTGGGCCGCGACGGCATCAGCGCCCGGGTCCTGGATCTGTACTCGCTGAAGCCGATCGACACCAAGACGCTCGTCGAGGCTGCCTCCGCGACCGGGAACCGGCTGGTCGTGGCCGAGGACCACTACCCGCAGGGCGGCATCGGCGGCGCCGTGCTCGAGGCGCTCAGCGACGCCAATCACCGGGTCCACCTCATCCACCTGGCGGTCCGCGGCCTGCCCGGCTCGGGGACCCCCGCCGAGCTCATGGAGGCGGCGGGGATCTCCGCCGCCCAGATCGCGCAGGCCGCCCGGGATCTCGTCAGGGGCTGACGCGGTTCGGCCGGCTCACCCGGCCGAACCGCGGCGCAGCAGCGCGGCCACCGGCTCGCCGGCCAGCGGGCCGGTGCGGTCCGGTAGCAGGACGACGATCGCGTCCTGGTGCAGCGCGGCCCAGGCCAGGCCGTCCTCCAGCGGTACCTCGACGCCGGTATCGGGGTCGTCGACCAGGAACTCGGTCGGACGGATCCCGGTGCGGTAGCTCGATCCGGCCGCCGCGGCCCGGGCGATGTCGGCCGCCACCAGCAGCACCGCGACCTGCTGCTCGGCCAGTTGTTCGGCGACCGCGCCGATGCCGCGGACCGCGGCCGGGCTCGGCCCTCCGGCGAGCGAGGCGACCTGGTCCCCGACCGCGCTGATGGCGGCGGAGGTGATCTTGTCCAGGGCCGCGCCGATCGCGGTGGCCATGTGGTCGTCGAGGCCGCCGGGATGGCGGCCGCCCGCGATCGTGGCGATCGGCCCGACCGAGTCCGGCAGGTGAGCCGCGACCGCGTCGAGGACGTGCTGATCACCCGCGCCCAGGACCACGTGCGCGCCCACGCTCTCCGCGGCCTGCGCCACGCGCCCGGCCACGAACTCGGCGTTCCGGTGGCCGCCGCTTTCCGGCTCGCTGTCGGTCAGGTGCCGCTCGCCGTGGAGCTGCATGGGCGGCCGGTCCGGGTGAGGGTCATGCTGCGCGCCGGGACGGTCGTCGGCGGGGAACCGCTGTGCGGGCAGCTGATCACCGCTGGCGTGCGCGATGACGTCGCTGCCGTGGCGGTCGGCCAGCACGACCACGTAAGCCGGCCGCCGCGCCGCCGCGGCGGCCGCCTCCAGCAGGTGCGGCAGCGGGCCGATCCGTACCTCGCTCGCGGCGGCCCCAGGCGCGAGCCAGCGGCCCAGCAGCACCTCGCCGTGCGCCGCCACTACGATGCGGGTGCCGCCCACGGTACGGGTGCCGCCCGCCAGGGCATCCCCGGCCCCGGTGACCAGCACCTGGGCGGTGGCCTGGTCAGCACCGAGCTGGGCGGCCTCGCGGGCGGCATCGGCCCAGGCGACACCCCACGCCTGCGGCTGGTCAGCCGGCTGATCCGGAACGGGAACGGTGGCGGTCACCATGAGGCCGGTGGCGGCCGAGCCGGGCTGGAGGTCGCGCAGCCCCGGGCCGAGCTCGAGCCGGCCGAGCCTGAGCAGCGGAAGAGTGATCGTCGGTGCGTCTGCCATGTGCCCATCTCAGCCGGCGGCCCGTGGCCGGGCAACGCCGGGGGCCGGGCAACGCCGGGGGCCGGGCAACGCCGGGCGGGCCGGCCGGGCCGCAGGCGTCCTGGGCCTATGGCGGGCCCCGCCCTGGTCCGGCCGCCGCGGGTGCGTTCTCATAGGAGGGACGGCCCGCTCGCCGGACGACCAGGAGGCAACTGGCCATGACTGATCCCTACGAACCGCCCCGGCCGCGTGACTACGCCCTGCAGGAAGAACTTGACTCGCTGCACGAGCAGGAGGCCGAGGGGCACTCGACGCCGAAGGAGCAGCGCCGCGCCGAGCAACTGGAGCGCCGGCTGCACGCCGACGAGCACGAGGCCGAGGTGCGCGAGCGCCGGGAACAGGAGCACGAGAACCGCCTGAAGGAAAAGGCACGCCGCAAGCCCGGCCACCACTGAGGTTCGCCACGTCACCGCGCTGGTCCCCGGGCGGTGCGCCGCGAGACGGTAACGTCACCAGCGATCCAAGAGGCATCACCAGTCTGGGATGGGACCGAAGCGATGGCGATCTTTGTCCTGGTTCACGGCGCCTGGGGCGGCGCGCACGGCTTCCGCAAGGTCCGCGGTCCGCTGTGGCAGGCCGGCCATCAGGTTTTCACACCGAGCCTGACCGGCATCGGTGAGCGCGTCCACCTCACCAGTCCCCAGGTCTGCTTGACCACCCACATCACCGACGTGGTCAACACCGTCCGGTACGAGGACCTGCGCGACATCATCCTGCTCGGGTTCTCCTACGGCGGGTTCGTGGTCACCGGGGCGCTGGAGCACATCGGTGACCGCGTCCGGCACCTGGTCTACCTGGACGCGTTCGTGCCTGGTGACGGCGACCGGGTCGACACCACCGGGGGAGGGGCCGGCCGCGGCGTGGTTGAGCTGGGCGGCGACTGGCTGGTGCCGCCGAGGCCCCGCGAGTTCGACGACCCGGCGGAGGCAGCGTGGGCCAGCGTGCGGCGCACGCCGCAGCCGGTCGGCTGCTTCACCGAGCCGGTCCGGCTGGCGCGCCCGCTGGAGGACTGTCCGTTCACGCGCACGTACATCAAGGCGACCGGTGAGCCCCGGCCCGAGCCGGGCGGGCCGTTCTGGGATGCCGCCGACCGGGCCAGGAATTCGCCCGCCTGGCGCTACCGGGAGATTGCCACCAACCACATGATTCCCAGCAACCGGCCCGACGACCTGGTCAGCCTGCTGCTGGAGCTGACCTGAGGACTCCCGGGACGGCTGCCGGACCGCGCCCACGGTCCAGGAACCGGCTAGCCGTCGGCTGGTTCGCTAACACAGCGGTTGCGCTGCCGGCCGAGCCCGGTGATCGCCGCGTCGATGCGGTCCCCATCGCGCAGGAACCGCCCCCAGCGGGCGCCGTTGCCAGGCCGGCGACCCGGTCAGGATGAGATCGCCCGGTTCCAGCAGGCGAGACGAAAGCCGCGCACGTAAGGTGCGCGTGCGCAGCCCGGTGATCGCCGCGTCGATGCGGTCCCCATCGCGCAGGAACCGCCCCCAGCGGGCGCCGTTGCCGGCCGGCGACCCGGTCAGGATGAGATCGCCCGGTTCCAGCCGCACCGTGCGCGAGGCGTACGACACCAGCCGCGGCACGTCGAAGATCATGTCCTTGGTCGACTCGTCCTGCATCACCTGGCCGTTCACGCTCAGCGTTATCCGCAGGTCCATGGGATCCCCGCGCTGACCGGCCAGACTATGTGCGTGGACGGCAGGCTCGTCCTGCGCTAGCGGCGGCCCCGCTAGCGGCCGGCCTTCTCCAGGGCGGCCAGCAGGGCCTTCATCCAGGGGCCCAGGTCGGCCGGGGTTCTAGCCGAGATCAGGTTGCCGTCGACCACGGTGGCCTGGTCGACCCAGTCGACGCCCGCGTTGACCATGTCGTCGCGGATGGCGCCCACGCTGGTCGCCCGGCGGCCCTTGAGGATCTTCGCCGAGATCGGTACCCAGCCGGCGTGGCAGATGAAGGCGACCGGCTTCCCCGCGCCGTCGAAGGCCCGCACCAGGTCCAGCACGGCTTGCGAGCGGCGCAGCTTGTCGGGCGCGTAACCGCCCGGGATGACCAGGGCGTCGAAGTCGCCCTCGCGCACCTGGTCGACGGTGGTGTCGACGGCTACCGGCCCGTGGCCTTTCTTGCCGGTCACCGGATGGCCGTCGAGGCCGGCCACGGTCACGGCCACGTCCTCCTCGCCCAGCCGGTAGAGCGGGTACAGCAGTTCCATGTCCTCGAAGTCGTCAGCGGCCAGAAGAAGCACCTTGCGTGCTGCGAGCTCCATGCCGCCGACCCTACGCCGGCACCGTTGCGCCGCCCGAGCCGGGCGAGCCAGGTTGCCCGGTTCGCCCGGCTGAGCCGGGGGAGCCTAGCCCATGGGGTAGCGGCGGAAGCCGACCGCGTACTCGCATCCCGCGCCCAGGCCGACGTAGCCGGCCATCTTCCGCAGGAACTCGTCGGGATCGAAGTCTCCGCCCAGGCCCTCGATGTAGGCATGGTGCTCGCGCAGCGAGGCCACGCCCGCCTCGATGGTCTCGGTGACGTCGGCAAAGTGGGTCGGGTTGCCGGTGCCGGCCACGTAGGCGTCGCGGATGGTGGTGCAGGGCGGCCCGGCCATGGCGAACACCCACTCGTTGGCGGCGTCCCGGCAGGCGTCCAGCACGGCGAGCCCCACCGCGCGATGATCGGCGTGATTGACCGGCCCGTCCTCGCCCCAGGTGAGGTCGAAGCTCTGCGTGATGACCACCTCGGGCTGCAGCCTGCGGAACGCGGCGGTCAGGTCGCGCCGCAGCGGCAGGCCGTATTCCACCAGCCCGTCCTCATGGCTGAGGAACTCGACCTCGGTCACGCCCACCACCGCCGCGCTGCGCCGCTCCTCCTCCACCCGCAGCAGCCCGGTCCGGCCCGGGTCCATGCCGGCGATGCCTGCCTCGCCCCGCGTGGCGAGCACATAGGCGACCTTCTTGCCCTGCCCGGTCCAGCGGGCCACCGCGGAGGCCACCCCGTACTCGAGGTCGTCGGGGTGCGCGACCACGGCCACGGCCCTGGTCCAGTCCTCTGGTATCGGCTGCATGAACCACGCCTCTCTCTGGATCACTGATCTCCGGGACCGTTCCTAGGGTGCCTCATGGCGCCGGCGCGGGCACACCGGGTCAGGGGTCGAGGCGCAGGTCACCGGTCGTTGTTGCGGCAGCTCAGGCAGGCCAGATCAGGCACAGCTCGCATTCTCGCGGATAGGCTGCCAGCGTGCCCACCTCCGTCCAGAACCTGGCGATCGTCTGGGCCTGCCTGGACCGCCTGTGCTCGGGCCTGGGCGACAGCGACTGGGACCGGCCCACCGGGTGCCCGGGCTGGACCGTCAAGGACCATCTGTCGCACGTGGTGGACTACGAGGCGCGCGCGCTCGGCCGGCCCGCTCCGGAGCACGACCCGGGCCCGCTGCCCCACCTGAAGAACGACATGGGCCGGGCCAACGAGGTCGGCGTCGACGCGCGCCGGGCGACGCCCGGCCCCGCGGTCCTCGCGGAGTTCCGCGAGGTGACCGCCGAGCGGCTGGCGCAGCTGGGCCGGCTGACCGAGCAGGACCTCGCCGGGCCGGCGATGACCCCGGCCGGGCCCGGGACCGTCGCTGACCTGCTCACCTTGCGGGTGATGGACAGCTGGAGCCACGAGCAGGACATCCGCCGTGCCGTCGGCCGCCCCGGAGACGAGGACAGCCCGGCCGCCGAGGAGGCGCTGGACTACTTCATCCGCTTCCTGCCGTACGTGGTCGGCAAGCGGGCCGCCGCGCCGGAAGGGGCCAAGGTGGTCTTCCGCATCGGCGGGCGCAGCCCGCTGCCGGTCGAGGTCAGCGGCGGCCGGGGAAGGGTGGCCGCCGGCCCGGAGGACGCCACCGTGAGCCTGGAGATTCCCGTGGCGAGCTTCGCCGCGCTGGCGTGCGGCCGCGGCGACGCTCCCGATGACGTCGTGATCACCGGTGATCGCCAGCTCGGCCAGCGGGTGCTGGGCTCGATGGGCATCATGCCCTTGACCTGGCCCGCGCGGCGGCAGGGCCCGGCCGCCCGCGACGTAAAGGCCTGGTAATCGCTGCGGAATGACCTGGTAAACCCCGCTCCGTCCGGTGAACCGCGCCCGGAGGGCAATCGTGTGCATCTGGGGGAGTGTTCCCTGGTCTCGGGCACTTCTTGGGGAGGAGTGGGGAATGAACGACCTCATCGATATCGCGGTCATCGAGGACAACCGGATGTTCATCGACGGCCTGCGAGCCTGGGCCGAGACGGAACCAGACATCCGCCTGGCCGCGGTCACGTCATCGGTAGACGAGTTGCTGGGAGCCGCCATCGACGACCACGGGCTGGTGTTACTGAACCCGGCCCTGCGGGCCGACCCCGATCCGGCGCGCAACGTGCGCCGGCTGATCGATGCGGGCCATCCCGTGCTGGTCATCGACGGGTCGGCCAACCTGAGCATGGTGGCACGGATCCTCGCCGCGGGCGCGCACGGCTACCTCACCCGCGACCACGACATGGCGGCGCTCGGTGACACGGTGCGGGCCATCGCCTCCGGCGGCACGGCCTGGTCCATCGGGCCGGCCCTGGCGGCCGAGCCCGACGGGTCCCCGGGACGTCCGATCCTGTCCGAGCGCGAGCACGACGTGCTCATGGCCTACGTCTCCGGCCTGACGCTCGAGTCGGCGGCCCGGCGCCTGGGGATCAGCCCGGAGACCGCCAAGACCTACCTCAAGCGGGTCAAGGCCAAGTACCGGGAGGCGGGCCTGCCGGTCTACACCAAGCTCGACCTGGCTGAGCAGGTTCGCGCCGACTGCGCCGCGGGATCCTGCCGCCGCGCCGATCCCTGACGGCCCGGCTGCCGCCTGACCAGCCGCCTCGGGCCCGCCGGCGGGGCCTGCGGCTGCGGCGGCCGCCGCACGGGCAAGATGGACCAATGAACAGCGCCCGCGACACCGCCCTGGACCTGATCAGCTTCGTCGACGCGTCGCCGTCGCCGTACCACGCCGCCGCCGAGGCCCGGCGCCGGCTGATCGCGGCGGGCTTCACCGAGGTCGCGCCGGGCGGGGACTGGCCGTCCGGCGCCGGGCGCCACGTGACGGTGGACGGCGGGTCGCTGTTCGCGTGGGTGGTCCCCGAGGGAGCCGCGCCCCATGCGCCGTTCCGGTTGCTCGGCGCGCACACCGACAGCCCCACCCTCCGGGTCAAGCCGCGCCCGGACACCGGCCGGGCGGGCGTCCGCCAGCTCGGCGTCGAGGTCTACGGCGGCGCGCTGTTCAACTCGTGGCTCGACCGCGACCTCGGCCTGGCCGGGCGGGTGGTCGTGCGGACCGCGGACGGCCCGCAGGTCCGGCTGGTGCGGGTGCACCGGCCGGTGCTGCGGGTACCGCAGCTGGCGATCCACCTCGACCGGGACATCCGCGACAGTGGGCTGAAGCTTGATCCGCAGCAGCACCTGGTCCCGATCTGGTCGCTCGGCCCGCCGGACGTCGGCGCGTTCCGGAATTTCCTGGGGAAGGAGCTGGGTGTCTCACCGGACGACGTGCTCAGCCACGAGGTGGTCACCTACGACCTGGCCGGCGGCACGCTCGCCGGGGTCGACGAGGAATTCGTGCAGCTCGGGCCGACTCGACGACCTGGGCTGCGCGCACGCCACCGTGACCGCGCTGGCCGCGGTGGCCGCGCAGCCAGCGCCCCAGCACGTCAGCGCGCTGGCCCTGTTCGACCATGAGGAGATCGGCAGCGTCGCGGCGACCGGCGCGCGGGGCGCCTGGCTGGGCCGGCAGCTGGAGCGCTCGGTGCTGGCCCGCGGCGGCACGCGCGAAGACTTCCTGCGGGCGGTCGAGGAATCCGGGCACGTCTCGGCGGACATGACGCACGCCACGCACCCCAACTACCCGGACCGCCACGAGCCGGAGCACCAGATCGCGCTGAACGGCGGCCCGGTCGTGAAGGTGAGCGCGAACGTGCTCTACGCCACGGAGGCCCGCACGCACGCGGCGTTCCTGCTCGCCGCCGAGCAGGCCGGGGTGCCGGTGCAGTACTTCGTCAACAAGAGCGGCGTGCGCAGCGGGTCGACGATCGGCCCGTACGTGGCCTCGGGGCTGGCGATGCCCACCGTCGACGTGGGCAACCCGGCGCTGGCCATGCACTCGGCGCGCGAGCTGTGCGGGGCCGCGGACTCCGAGATGCTGATCGCGGCGCTCCGGGCGTTCCTGGTCCCCGCCTAGCCGCGCCCGCCCTGGCGCCTGCGCCAATCCGCCTAAGCCCTGCACAATGGGGATGAACCGCAGCGAGGTGGCGGCGAGAGGCCGGAGGAACCGAGGCGGGGGTGGCAGCCGCGAGAGGCGGGGAGGAACCGAGGCGAGGTGGTGGTACGGCGGACGGCGCGGCCGCGATCGGGGCCTGCCAGGATCCCGGGTTCGCCTTCATGTCGCAGGTGACGATGGCCGCCTGGGGCCGGCGTTCCCAGGCCCTGGGTGTTACACCGGCCCGCTGATACGTTGGCTAGCAAGACATACGGCGCACGAGGGAGACGCAGATGCCGAGCACGGACGGGACGCTGAACAAGCCCAGACCTGGAACTGTTCCGCAAGGACTTTTCCGCTAGCCCCGCCTACCGGCTCGCGCAGAACGCGGTGACCCGGGTGACCGTGGATGACGTGGCCATCAACCGGGAGATCATCAACACCACCGAGCATTCCTTCTCCACGCTCCTGGACGACTGGAAGGTCACCAATCAGCAGCGCAGCGGCCGGTGCTGGCTCTTTGCCGGGCTCAACCTGCTGCGCGTGGGCGCCATGCAGAAGATGGGGCTCAAGGACTTCGAGTTCTCGCAGAACTACGCCATGTTCTGGGACAAGATCGAGCGGGCCAACTACTTCCTCGAAGCGGTCATCGAGACGGCTGACCGCGACATCGACGACCGGACCGTCGCGTTCCTGCTCGACGCGGCGGCCGAGGACGGCGGCCAGTGGAACATGTTCGTGGCCATCGTCCGCAAGCACGGCCTGGTGCCCAAGGCGTTCATGCCCGAGACCCAGAGCTCGTCCGACACCGGCCGGATGAACTCGGCGCTGCGCAGGCTGCTGCGGCAGGGAGCCAAGTCGGTGCGCGCGGCCTGCGCCCGCGGCGCCGAAGCGGCCCGGGCCGAGAAGGCGGACGTCCTGCGCGTGATCTACCGGGTGCTCTGCATCCACCTCGGCACCCCGCCGGACCACATCGACTGGCAGTGGACCGACAAGGACCGGGAGTTCCACCGCGACGGCGTGCTCACCCCGCAGGAGTTCGCGGCCAGGTACGTGGACCTGCCCATCGACGACTACGTGTGCCTGGTCCACGACCCGCGGCCGTCGAGCCCGGCCGGCCGGACCTTCACGGTCCAGTACCTCGGCAACGTGCTGGGCGCTCCGCCGGTCAGCTACCTCAACGTCGACATGGCGCTGATCAAGGACGTCGCCGCGCGGGCCCTGGAGCGGGGCGAGCCGGTGTGGTTCGGCTGCGACGTCGGCAAGATGATGAGCAACGAGTACGGCGTGTGGGACGCCAACCTCTACGACCTGCCGTCGGTCTACGACACCGCCTTCACCTTCGACAAGGCCGACCGCCTCATCTACCACGAGACCCAGATGACGCACGCCATGCTGTTCACCGGGGTGGATGTCCTCGACGGCGTGACCCGCAGGTGGCGGGTGGAGAACAGCTGGGGCCCGGACAAGGGCAAGGACGGCTTCTACACCATGAACGACTCGTGGTTCGACGAGTACGTCTTCGAGATCGCGGCGCGGCGCGACGCGCTCCCCGACGCGCTGCGCCAGGCGCTCGACGCCGAGCCGATCGTGCTGCCGGCCTGGGACCCGATGGGCGCGCTCGCCCGCTGACCCGCCGGTCGTGGATGGTCCGGCGCCCGCGACGCCCGAGCCGTGGAACCACAACAGCCACTACCACCGGGTCGTCCTGGCGGCGGTCCCGGACCGGTGTGACAGCGCGCTCGACGTGGGCTGCGGCACGGGCCGGCTCACCCGCGAGCTCAGGCGCGTCGTCCCGCGCGTGACCGGCATCGACCGGGACGAGCAGAGCATCGCTGTGGCCCGCGCGCGCGACGTGGCCGGGGACATCGAGTACCGCTGCGGCGATTTCCTCGACCTCCCGCTCCGGCCCGGGGGCTTCGGCCTGATCACCGCGGTGGCCTCGCTGCATCACATGAACACCGCGGCGGCCCTGAACCGCATGCGGGAGCAGTTACGGCCGGGCGGCGCGCTGGTCGTCATCGGGCTGGCCCGCGACGGGTGGTCGCCCGTGGATCTCGCGTTCGAGGTCCCCGCCGCGGTCAACCTCAGGATCCAGCGGGTCCGGCACCGGCCGCGGCCACGCCCGGGCGGCGCGGCCGGCTACCAGCCGCCCATCGTCTGGCCGCCCGGCCGAGACCTACCGGCAGATCCGCCGCCTCGCGGGCACCCTGCTGCCCGGCATGCGGTACCGGCGTCACCTGCTCTGGCGCTACTCGATCTGCTGGGTGAAGCCGGGCTGAGAAAGCCCCGGAGCCCAGATGACCGATCCGCCGCTGCCGCCGACCACGGACGGGCTCGTTATGGTCCGCGCTCCGCAGCCCGGTGACGCGCAGGCGCTCATCGCCGGGCGTGACGAGGAGTTCCGCCGCTGGCTCGGGCCCGGATCCGACGAGCCGCAGCCCGTGGGGTGCATCCACGCCGGGGGGCGGATCGTCGGCTTCGTGGACTACGACACCGACCACGACTGGCTGGAGCCCGGCGAGGTCAACGTCGGCTACCACGTGTTCGCCCCGTACCGGGGCCGGGGCTACGCCACCCGGGCGGTGCGGCTGCTCCTGCACCACCTGGCCGTGCGGACCGGCTACACCATGGCCTCCCTGCTCATCGACCCGGGTAACGAGCGCTCGCTCGCCCTGGCCGCGCGGATCGGCGCCGCTGCGGCCGCCCACCCCGGCGGCTGCTATTTCCGGCGGCCGGTCCCTCCGCTGTCGTACTCGGACGGCGTGGTGACCATCCGCCCGCCCCGGCCCGGCGAGACCGGCTGGTCCCGGCGTGAGCCGTTCGGGGCCGGGCCGAGGTGGGCGTTCGGCGCGGACGCGTCCGGCGTCGGGTGCGTGGGCCACGCCGAATGCGATCTCGCGAGCGACCGCATGCCGCGCGGCGAGGCCAGCATCCGGGTCGCCTGTCCTCCCGCGCACCAGGGGCGGGGCTACGAGAACCGGGCCGCGGGCCTGGTCACGCGCTTCCTGCGGGACCACACCGGAGCCAGGCAGCCCCCTGCGGTCAGCCTTCCGGGGCGGAGCCGCTGACGCCCGGGGCCGGTACGGTTCACCGGACGGGCTCTCCGCTTCAGCGCCAGATCAGCGCCGTTCCAGCCGTGTTCTCTAGGGTCGGGCCGGGTCCAAGCCCTTCATCAAATCACGGAGGAACCAGCATGCGACATCGACTGATCGCCGCGGCCCTGGGCGCCGGAGGCTCGCTCGCCCTGCTCGCCGGCACGGCCATGGCGGCGACGCCGACCTGGACGGTGGTGCCCAGCGTCAACCCGTCCGCCACCACCCTTAACGCCGTCTCCGCGCGGACCGCCACCGACGCCTGGGCGGTCGGCCAGTTCCCGGGGCCGGCGACGACGCGGGCGCGCAGATCTTCGCCGAGCGCTGGAACGGCACGCAATGGCAGCAGACCCCGACGACGAACATCGTCCGCCAGAACGAGCGCCTGCTCGGCGTCTCGGCGAGCGGCCCGAGCGACGCCTGGGCCGTCGGCAACACGAACGCGCTCAACGCCGCGAGCCACGACACCCTCGCCGCGCACTGGGACGGGACGGCGTGGACCATCGTGCCCACCCCGGCCGCGGCCAGCGGCGGCAGGCTGGCATCCCTGTATGACGTCGCCGACTTCGGCCCGGCCAACGCCTGGGCCGTCGGCCAGGGCAAGGACGCCCGGCCGCTGGCCGAGCACTGGGACGGCACGGCCTGGTCGGTCGTTCCGGTGCCGGTACCGGCCGTGCCGTCCGGGACCGGCTTCGCGAACGCGGCGCTGACCAAGATCTCGGCGGTCTCCCCGACCGACATCTGGGCGGTCGGCACCACGACCGCGATCCAGAACGTCACTAAGGCGGTCACGCGCTTCACGCTGGCGATGCACTACAACGGCACCGCCTGGTCGATCGTGAAGACGGCGAACACCGCCGAGCCGACCGGGCTCAACGGCGTGACGGCGATCTCGGCTAACAACGCCTGGGCGGTCGGCAACGGCTTCAACAACGTGCACGACGTCACTGCGAGCGTCGCCAACCAGGCCGTCATCGAGCACTGGAACGGCACGGCCTGGTCGATCGTCGCGAGCCCGGCGGGGCTGATCTCGGTAGACAGGATCAGCGCGGCCAGCGCCGCCGACATCTGGGCCAGCGGACAGGCCCCCCAGCAGACCATCGGAGGCGTCCCGGTGCCCGTGGCCCGGACCCTGCACTGGAACGGCACCGCCTGGTCCGTGATGCCGGGCCCCACCGGATCGGACCCCAACACGGCAGTGACCGGACTATCGGCGCTGCCCTCGGGTGAGGCCTGGGCGGTCGGCGCCACCTTCTCCGCCACGGCCGCCGCCGCGTTCATCGCCCACCACACGCCCTGATTCCCCGCTGTGCGCCCGTTGGGCGTCGACGAGCACGCTATACCGCGCCCCGTCGACGCCAACGGGTGTTCACCCGGGCAGCCTGGTCCGCCGCGCAGGCAACGTCCGTCGCCTGATTTGCTAAGGGGTGTAGAGTTCGGCGCTGGCGAGAACGGTGCGCTTGTTTCTGACCACGCTCCAGCCGCCCGCGACCAGCACCTGCCCACCGGGCAGCAGGCTCGCCGTGTCACCCACCCGGCCCGTGCTCATATTGCCGGTCCTGGTCCACACGTTGGTGGCCGGGTCGTAGAGCAAGGCCTCCGAGCTGGTGGACAGGTAGCCGGCGGTTGCCGCGCCGCCGTACCCGCCGGTGACCAGGACATTGCCGGTGCCGAGCAGTGTGGCCGTGCTGCCGGGGTGGCAGATCTGTACCGGCGAGCATACGGCCGCGCCGCTCGTGGCGGTCGTCCAGGTACCGGTCGCCGGGTTGTACAGCTCGGCGAACAGGCCGCCCGGGCCGACGCCGCCGGTCGCCAGGACCTGGCCGTCCGGCAGCAAGGTCGCGACCGGAGTGCCGCGTTCGGAGTTCATGGTGCCGGTTGGGGTAAATTTCCCGGTCGCCGGGTTGTACAGCTCGGCGCTGGCGACCGGGGTGCTGATGCTGCTGCTGTAGCCCCCGGCGACCAGCACCTGGCCGTTGCCCAGCAGGGTCGCGCCCTGGTCCTCGCGGGCGGTTTCCATGCTGCCCGTGGCGGTCCAGGTGCCGGTCGCCGGGTTGTACAGCTCGGCGCTAGACAAGAACCCGCTGGCGCCGGCCCCTCCCGCGACGAGTACCTGGCCGTTCGGCAGCAGGGTCGCGGACTGGCCTGAGCGGGCGGTGGTCATGCTGCCCGTGGCGGCCCAGGTGCCGGTCGCCGGGTTGTACAGCTCGGCGCTGCTCAGTACACCTGCCGCCGAGCCGCCGCCAGCCACCAGCACCTGGCCGTCCGGGAGCAGCGTAGCCGTGGGGCCAGTGCGAGGCGTGATCATGGCGCCGGTCGCGGTCCAGGTGGCGGTGGCGGGGTCATACAGCTCGGCGCTTGGGCCGGTTGCCGCCCCCCCGGCCTCTAGCACATCGCCGTCCGGGAGCAGTGTGGCCGTGCTGAGGTGACGCTCGGCGTTCATGCTGCCGGTCAGGGAAAAGGTGCCGGAAGTAGCCGCCGACGCGGGAGCCGCAGCCAGGCTTGCGGCCACCCCCAGCGCCGCCAGCGGGACAATGTACGCCAGACGTCGTCGGAACATGATGATCTCCCCTCTGGGCGGCTCGGGACGCAGGACCCGGCCCGCCTTCAGCCCGGCTCTTCGCTCAGGCGAGCGCCGCTCACCGGCATTCCGGCCGCCCGGCGGTTCCGGGCATGACCAGCCTGGATGGGCACGCGCAGCCGAGCAACGGGGAAATCCCTGTATTTGCTGGTCTCATCCGCTTCGGACCGTGCCCGCGGGTGGCGGGATCGCCGCGACCGGGCTCGAGCTTTTAGAATTGCGTTCTAGTAGGCTCGGTGGTGTCCGTAAGCACGCGAACCAGGGGCTGGGGAGGACGCCGTGGCTTGGGACTTCTCGACGGAGCCGGAGTTCCAGGAGCAACTCGACTGGGTCGAGGAGTTCTGCCGTACCGAGATCGAGCCGCTCGACCTGGTCTTCCCTGGCGCGGCGTACTCCCGCGACCCGAAGGCCAAGGCGCTCGCCGACCCGCTCAAGCAGCAGGTGAAGGACCGGGGCCTGTGGGCGCTGTTCCTCGACCGCGAGCTCGGCGGCCCCGGATTCGGCCAGCTCAAGCTCGCGCTGCTGAACGAGATCCTGGGCCGTTACCGTTCCGCGCCGGTGATCTTCGGCACGGCGGCGCCGGACACCGGGAACATGGAGATGCTGGCGGCCTACGGCACCGACGAGCAGAAGCGCCGGTGGCTGTACCCGCTGATGAACCAGGAGATCTTCTCGGCCTACTCGATGACCGAGCCGCAGGGCGGGTCCGACCCGAGCCTGTTCCAGACCCGCGCGGTGCGGGATGGGGAGGAATGGGTCATCAACGGGGAGAAGTGGTTCACCAGCGCCGGCGCCCGGGCCGACATCATCTTCGTGATGTGCACCAACGGCATGTTCGTGGTGCCGCGTGACACCCCGGGCGTCGAGGTCATGGAATACCCCGTCCTGCACAACCACATCCGCTACACCGACGTGCGCGTCCCCCTCGATCACCTGCTCGGGCCGGAGGACGGGGCCAAGGTGCTGGCGCAGCGGCGCCTGGGCGGCGGCCGGATCCATCACGCGATGCGCACGGTGGCGCAGGTCAAGCTGGCCTTCGACATGATGTGCGAGCGGGCGCTGAGCCGAGAGTCGCACGGCAAGGTGATCTCGGACCACCAGATGGTGCAGGAGACGATCGCCGAATCGTACGCCGAGATCAACATGCTCCGGCTGCTGGTGCTGTGGACCGCGTGGACCATCGACAACTCCAGCACCCGCGAGGCGCGCACCCAGATCGCGGCGTGCAAGTACACCTGCGCGAAGGTGCTGCGCGAGGTCAGCTACCGGGCCCTGCACATCATGGGCTCGCTGGGCACGACCAACCTCACGCCGCTGCAGGCCATGTGGGCCAGCGCACCGACCATGGCGATCCTCGACGGGGTCGACGAGGTGCACAAGGTCACCGTCGCCCGCAACGTGCTCAAGGGCTACCAGCCGCACCCCGGGCTGTGGCCGAGCGAGTACATTCCCGCCAAGCGCGAGGAGGCGCGGAAGAAGTACGCCAGCCTGCTCGCCGCCGACCCGGACCTCGCCGCGTGGGCCGACCACGCCGCGCGGGCCACGGCCCGCGGGCACTGAACCTTTTGCATCCTCCCCAAGGGGTTGCCCGCGTACCCTGGGCCGGAGACCGACCGATGAAAAGGGTTCACTGAGCATGGACATCGCGCAGCGGGTCGCGGTCGTCACCGGCGGAGCGAGCGGTATCGGCCGCTCGCTCTGCCTCGCCCTGGCCGAGCGAGGCGCCGCGGCGGTCGTGGTCGCCGACGTCGACGCCGGGGGAGCGGCGGAGGTCACGGCCGCGATCGAGGCCGGCGGCCACCGGGCGCTGGCGGTGAGCGGGGACATGGCGCGAGAGGCCGACGTTGAAGCCCTGGTCACGCGGGCCGAGGAGGCGTTCGGGCCCATCGACCTGTTCTGCTCCAACGCGGGCATCATCGTGGACGGCGGCGTCGAGGTGCCGGACGATGCGTGGTCCCGCATCTGGGCCATCAACGTGCAGAGCCACGTGTACGTGA
Organism: uncultured Actinomycetota bacterium; assembly: GCA_963745575.1. Taxonomy (GTDB): domain Bacteria; phylum Actinomycetota; class Actinomycetes; order Streptosporangiales; family Streptosporangiaceae; genus JASHPR01. The sequence goes on from CAVUYA010000002.1 coordinate 44,120, forward strand.
CGCGCGCCGTCCTGCCCCGGATGCTGGCCCGGGGCGAGGGGTACCTGGTGCTGACCGCGTCCGCCGCCGGCCTGCTCACCGAGCTCGGCTCGGCCCCGTACTCGGTGACCAAGCACGCGGCGGTCGCGCTGGCCGAATGGCTCTCGATCACCTACGGCGATCAGGGCCTGCGCGTGTCGTGCCTGTGCCCGCAGGCGGTGCGCACCAACCTGATCGCGACGAGCCACCGCCAGGTCAGCGCGATGCCGGAGGTGCGCACCGGCCTCGGCACGCCGCAGGCCTCGGTGGACGGCGTGCTGGATCCCGGACCAGGTCGCGGCGGTCGTCATCGACGCCATTGCCGAAGAGCGGTTCCTGATCCTGCCGCATCCGGAGGTGGCCATGTACGAGCAGCGGCGGGCCGACGACCGGGAACGCTGGCTGCGGGGGATGCGCCGCCTGCAGGCCCGCCTCAGCGGGCGCGCCTCCTGAGCGCCGGGGAACTCACGACTGCTCGGGGCAGCCCGCGTCGGCCATCGAGCCGTGGTGCGGCTGGTGGGGCTGATGGACGAGCAGCTCGGACTGCTGGTCGCTGCCGGCCTTCAGCCCGGCCACCAGCGGGGAGTGGGCCAGCACGACCGCCCCGGCGAACATGACCAGGAGCGACAGCGCCTCGAGGGGGCCCCAGGCGCCGTCGGTCCGCAGGTCGTCGCCGAAGAGCCCGACGCCGATCAGGATGCTGGCCAGCGGGTCGACCAGCACGATGGTCGACTGGGACGCCACGATCGGGCCCGCGTGGATGGCGTTCTGCGCCAGGAACACGGCGAGCGCGCCGAAGAACGCCAGCGCGTAGGTCTGCCAGTGCCGGTAGAGCGAGGTCCAGTCCGACGCCGCCAGTCCGGAGACCACCTTGGTGCACGCGGCGGTGAGGGCGAAGCTGATGGCCGCCGCGGTCCCGAACATGGCCGCCCGCCACCAGCGGGGGCCGCGCAGCGCGAGCAGGACCGCGATCACGATGGCGCCGCCGCACGCCCCGATGGCCACGGCCCACTCCCACAGCGGCGGTGACAGCGAGCCCTCCACCGGGTCGGCGAAGTACAGGAAGCCGGCCAGGCCGGCGCAGAGGGCCAGGACGCCGATCCACTCGCGCCGGCCCATCGTGAACCCGAACCAGGCGACCAGCACGATGACCAGGAACACCAGCTCGGTGGTCAGGATCGGCTGCACCTCGGAGAGACGGCCGAAGTGCAGGGCCACGGCCTGCAGCAGGAACGAGACGATCATCAGCGCGAACCCGGCGAGCCAGATCCCCCGGCGCAGCGCATAGGTGATCAGGCTGAGCCTCAGCGTGGTGCCGGCCGGGGCCCGCTCGATGCCCTTCCGCTGGAAGACGCTGGTCAGGGCGTTCGCGAGCGCAGCGCCGAGGGCCAAGACAAAAACCATCGAGTTCCGCTCCGCCTGCTCCCGTGTGCCCGCCCGACTTCGCCCGCCCGGCCCGCGGACACAGCTATCTTACGCGGCGGCGTATCGAGGCCCTGGTCGGCGACGTGGACGCCACCGGGCGGGCCGGCCGGGCGGCAGCGCCCCCGCGCCCGCCGTGAGCACATTCGCGGCTAGCGCGCTGGTGCTAACGGCGTGCTAGCCGCGTTCGGCAGCATTGGGCGGTGCCCCGCGCGGCATCGGCGCCGCGCCGGCGGCCTCGGGTCAGCTTGCGTTCATGAGTGCGCCGGAAACGGGGCCATCAGGGAAGGAGAGCTGAATTGCGAAGGACGCACATCGCGTTAATCGCGGGCGTCATCGCTGCCGCGATGATAGTGCTCGGGATTTGGCAAACCACCTACCGCAGCTACGCGGCCACGGCGTCGAAGGCCGCGGCCGTGCCGAGCGGCCCCACCGACACCCCCTGCGGGAATTGGTCCGTGCAGGGATCGGCGGCGGCCACAGCGATCGTCTCGAACCGGACCATCCGCAACTGCCTGCAGGTCGGGAATGACTGGGTCATCGCCACCGTCGGGGGGACGGCCGACTCCGCCAGCATCGGGGTCCTGTCCTGCCAAGGCAACGCCACCTGCCGCAAGGCCAGGCCGACCCCAGCTTGTTCGGCACGTGGCAGTGGTTCAAGCCCGGCGGGTTCGGCGGGGACGCCACGATCCTGGACGCCGCCGGCTCGCTGCTCCTGGTGGACGTGAGCAGCCACGAGCTGACCTTCGACCTGGCGACCGACACCTTCTCCGGTGCGGCCACCTTTGCCACCGCGACGGGGGGCTGACATGAAGCGCTTGGCCACAGCGATCGGCGTGGTCGCCCTGGGCGGCGCTCTGGCCCTGGGGGGCCGGCCGGGCTGGCCCTGGCCCAGTCGCCCCCGCCGAACGTGACCGCCCTCGATTACCGTCCGGGCAACCTCGGCGGCACTGCGACCGGCATCGTGGTGGAAGGCGTCGGCTCGGGGGCGTGCGCGTTCACGCTGGCCTCCATCAAGGCCGCCACCGTCCACTACATCAGGAAGCACAAGCCCACGTGGACCGAACTCAGCCCGCAGCGAGGCTGCGCCACCCTGGCCCGGTACAAGCAGATGATCCACGGGATCATCACCTACGTCAGGGCCAGGGTGCCGGGCCTGGCCGCGACCTGGTGGGCCGGGTTCATGCTGGACGAGGAGCCCAACTTCGGCTTCACGGCCGCCCAGGCGATCTCTCTGAACAAGTACGCGGTAGCCCAGACGAACGCTCTGCCCGGAGTGACCTTCGTCTTCACGGAGAACGCGACGTGGTCCGGAGGCTGGACCCAGAGCCAGTACAACCGGATCGTCGGCGCGACGGAGGCGGCGCCACAGGTCTACAACAGCCTCATGGTGAAAATCGTCAACAACTCTGCACCAGATCACCAACCTGGTGACGTGGACGAGGACCATGCCTGCCCCGTTCAACACCAGGGGAGGCGCATCCGGCAAGATCAAGGGCAAGCCGTACAGCAACCCGTTCGGGACCGGAAAGACCCGGAACTGGTCCAACCGGTGGCGGTCCCAGTGAACTCTTTTCATCCGCCGGCCTCGGGCTCAGAGTACGTGGGCAGCCGTGAAGAGGATGAAAAGGTTCAGTGACGGGTGTCCCTCGCGGGTGACCAGGTCAGGCGGGCCCGGTCAGGGAACGGCCGGGTCCTGCGACCGGTCCGGCACCGTCAGGCCGGCCGAGGCGAGCACCTCCTCGGTCGGCCGCGGGCTGGTCCGCACCCCGGCCGCGACGCCCTTGACGAGGGCTGACCCGAGCGCCCGCCGGTCGCGCGACTTCGCGAACGTGCGCGCCCAGCGGCGCAGCGTCGAGCCGCCGTACAGGACGCGCTCGGCCGGGGCGAGCGACCGGGTCCTGAGGGTCCAGATCTTGTTCCTGACCTCGTAGAAGAACCGCGGTCCGGGGTCGGCGTCGGTCGAGCCGAAGGCGGCGGTCTTGTGCACCACGACGCTGGCCGGGCAGAGCAGGCCGGCCTGGCCGCGCAGCAGCCGGGTGGTGTACTCGAAGTCGTCGTTCCACAGGAAATAGTCCGCCTGCGGCAGGCCCCGCTCGCGGCTCAGGCCGGCATCGACGAGGATCGAGACGAATGAAGCGGACCGGATGGGAACGCACCCGGTCGCCGCGGCCGCGGCCCGCTCGGCCTTAGCGGCGAACGGCTTGGCCCGCGGGGTGTTCATCGGGTGCGGGCGTCCGTCGGTCCAGATCACGCGGCTGGCGACCAGCGCGGGAGGCCGGCCGGGATGGCGCCCGCGGGCCTCGAGCAGCGCCCGCAGCGCGTGCCGCTGGGGCACGGTGTCGTCGTCCATGAGCCAGATGAGGTCCGCGCCGTCGGCTAGGGCCAGCGCCATGCCGCAGGCGAACCCGCCGGCCCCGCCGGTGTTGCGCGCGAGCTCGGCCAGCGTGGCCCCGGGGTAGCGGCTGCGCACCGCCGCGGCGGTTTCGTCGGTCGAGGCGTTGTCGACCACGATCACGGCGTCGGGGGCCCGGCTCTGGGCGTGCACCGCCGCCAGGGACTCCAGCAGCAACTGCCGCCGGTTGTACGTGACCACGACGGCGATCACTCGGGGTGGGCGGGGAGAGTGGGGAGGGCGGGGAGAGCGCGAAGAGCCGCGGGACGCGTCCCGCGGGGCGGCGGGAGGCTGGTGACCGTCGGCCATGCTAGGAACGCCCCGGGGTCCCGCGGCGCGGTGCGCGGCGGCGTTCGAGGACGCGCCACGCCACGATGCGCAGCCGGCGCACGGCGGAGGACCGGCTGCTGAGCTCGCGTACCGTCCGCTTGAGCCGCGGCGAGGACGCGACGGTCGACTCGACCCGGCCGACCAGCCCGCGCGGCCCGCCCAGGCCGGGCTGCGGCCTGGCCGCCGGGAACGCCTTGCGGTACTGGCTGACCACCAGGGCCGACGCGGCAGCCACCGCGGCATCGAGCACCTGCTCGGCCGGCTGGCTGGCGGGGCTGGCGTACGGCTGCGTGTCCGCGCGGGGCCGGAGTTCGTCGAGCGCGCCGACCAGGTCGTAGCGGGAGTCGTTCAGGCCGGCGATGAGGGTTTCCGCCTGCTCCTTGGCCCAGGCATCCCGGTCGGCGGGCAGGATGAGGCGGCTGCCGCGCGGCCGCGCGGCCAGGGCCTGGTGCGCGACCGCCTCCTTGACGTTCCACATGTAGAACCAGTCCGGGATCTCGTCGGGAAGCACCTGGTTCAGCCGCCGCAGGAACTCGACCTCGGCCATCCCGAGCGACGCATTCGGCCGCGCGCGGGTGAGGTCGACGCCGCCGGGATCGACGCCGAGCAAGGCGGCGAAGCGTTCCCACAGCAGCGCGTTGTCCGACCCTCGCACCGGGGTCGTGATCACGTGCACCTGCTCCGGGGGCAGCAGCCGGGACCAGATGCCGAGGACCGCCAGCGTGTCGTGCACCCGCCAGAACCAGAACTGGCGCCGGTCGGCGGAGGATGACTCCCGGTCGATGACGTCCTCCAGCCAGTCCTCCCAGCCGCGGGCGTTGCGGTGCTTCACGGTCTCCTGCCACTCGGCGGGCAGCAGCGTCGCGATGTCCCGCACGGTGAGGACGATGTGCACCTGGGCCGGCTGCAGCGACCGGACCGCGCGATCGGCCTGTTCCGGGTCGGCCGCGGAGAACAGCTCGTGGGAGATGACCGCGACCCCGGGGGCCTGCCGGGCCTGCCGGGCGAGGATGTCCCACTCGCCGGTCCACGACCCCGCCGGGTCGGAGGCCAGCTTGGGGATGCCGCGCAGGTCCTGGCTGGCACGGTAGTGGTCCTGCGGGTGGTGACCGGGCAGCACCACCCCCTGGGCCGCCAGCTCGCTGCGGTTGCGCCACATGACCTGCTGCAGGAAGGTCGTGCCGGTCTTCGGCTCGCCGATATGCAGGAAGACCCGGGGTGACCCGCCAGATGAGCCGCCGGATGGTCCGCTGGGTGAGCCACCGGATGATCCGCCCCCGGCGGCCTGGGCCGGACCGGGCGTGCGGGGGGATTCATCGTCGGCGTGCCGTGGCATCCGGGCAACCTCGCGGGTCGTGGGTGGTAAGCGCCTGCGACCAGGCTGACCAGGTACGGAAGGTTTTCAGCCGGACTACAGCGCGCTTAATCAGAGCCAAAGCTATCGTAAGGTAGCGTTGATCGACTGGTGCGTTTCGTGGTGCGCGTTTCCCCCGAGATGGAAGGTCAAGTCTCCTGCCTATGCATGAGCCCTTTTCCCTCTTGGTGTCGGTTTATGACGGAGACCGGCCCGATTACCTCTCCCGGGCGTTCCGCAGCGCGGTCGACGACCAGACCGTGCGCCCGGACCAGGTGATCATCATCCGGGACGGGCCGGTTCGCGACGAGCTGGCCGGCTGCCTGGATGAACTCCGGTGCCGCAGCCCGGTGCCGGTGACCTTCATCCCGTTGGAGCGCAACGGCGGCCTGGGGCCTGCCCTCGACCGGGGGGTGGCCGCGAGCTGGTTCGACGTGATCGCGCGCCAGGACGCCGACGACGTATCGATGCCGCACCGCTTCGAAGTGGAACTGCCGCTCATCCAGGACGCTGACATTGTCGGGGCGGGCCTGCTCGAGTTCGTGACCGACATCGACGACATCGTCGGGCAGCGCATTCCGCCCACCGACCCGGTCCAGATCCGGCGCTATGCGCGGATGCACGATCCGTTCAACCACCCGACCGTCGTCTACCGGCGGCGCGCCGTCCTCGCGGCGGGCGGCTACGGCGAGCTCCCGCTGATGGAGGACTACGCCCTGTTCGCCCGGATGCTGGCGGCCGGCGCGCGAGCGATCAACGTGGCCGAGCCGCTGGTCTACTACCGGGTCGGCCCGGAGGCGTTCAAGAGGCGCGGAGGGACCGGGCTGCTGCGCTCCGAGCTGCGGCTGCAGCGCGAATTCCGGCGGGAGGGGTTCACCTCGACGGCCGAGTACGTGCGCAACGTGGCGGTGCGCGGCGGCTACCGGCTGATCCCCTGGTGGTGCCGCCGCGCGGTGTACCGCCCGATGGTCGCGCACTACACCGAGCGCCTCGACCAGCCGCCCGCGGCGCCGGAGCCCGCGGAGGGCCCGGAGCCCGCGGACGGCGAGCGGGTACCGGAGTGGGACTACCGGCAGACGCCAGCCGCCAGCCTCGGGCCTGACCAGCCGCGGTCGGTGCGCTCGTGAACACCGACCTCGTGGTGGTCGGGTCCGGCTTCTTCGGGCTGACCGTCGCGGAGCGGTGCGCCCGCGACCTGGGCCTGCGGGTGCTCGTGGCCGAGCGCCGCCCGCACATCGGCGGGAACGCCTACAGCGAGGCCGAGCCGCAGACCGGGATCGAGATCCACCGCTACGGCGCGCACCTGTTCCACACCTCGAACGCCCGCGTCTGGGAGTACGCCAACCGGTTCACGGCCTTTACCGGCTACCAGCACCGGGTGTTCTCGATCTACAAGGGCCGGGTGTACCCGATGCCGATCAACCTCGCCACCATGTGCGAGTACTTCGGCACCGCCCTGTCCCCGGACGAGGCGCGGAAGCTGGTCGCCGAGCAGTCGGCCGAGGTGCCGCCCGGCTTGGCCGCCAACCTCGAGCAGAAGGCCATCTCGCTGATCGGCCGCCCGCTCTACGAGGCGTTCATCCGCGGCTACACCTACAAGCAGTGGCAGACCGACCCGGTCGACCTGCCGGCCGAGATCATCACGCGGCTGCCGGTGCGCTACACGTTCGACAACCGCTACTTCAGCGATACCTTCGAGGGGCTGCCGGTCGACGGCTACACTGCCTGGCTGGAGCGCATGGTCGATCACCCGAACATAGAGGTGCGGCTGAACACCGATTTCTCGCAGCTGCGATCCGACGTGGTGGGGAGGGTGCCGGTCGTGTACACGGGCCCGCTCGACGCGTACTTCGACTACGCCGCGGGCGACCTGCGCTGGCGCACCCTCGACTTCGACATGGAGGTGCTCGCCACGGGGGACTTCCAGGGCACGCCCGTCATGAACTACGCGGACGAGGACGTCCCCTTCACCCGGATCCACGAGTTCCGGCACTTCTATCCGCAGCGTGACTGGTACCCGAAGGACAAGACAGTGATCATGCGGGAGTACTCCCGTTTCGCCGACCGCGGCGACGAGCCGTACTACCCGATCAACACGGCCGAGGACCGGGCGCGGCTGCTGACCTACCGCGAGATGGCCGACCGCGAGGCCGGCGTGCTGTTCGGCGGGCGCCTGGGCACGTACAAGTACCTCGACATGCACATGGCGATCGGCTCCGCGCTGAGCATGTACGACGGCCGGCTGCGCCCCCACTTCGCCGAGGGCCAGCCGCTCACCGCGGGAGTGCAGCCCCATGACTGACCAGGCCCTCCCGCGCCAGCTGCGCGTCCTGCAGCGCGTCGTGTTCCCCGGCGACGACCTCGACGTGGTCCCGCTGTACGTGGAGACCCAGATGGACCGCGGCGCCGCCGAGCTGGCCGCCGAGATGGCCGCGGAGGAGCTCACCGGGCGCAAGGCGGCCGGCGGCACGTACACGGCCAGTGCCGTCGTCGGCGAGGCGCAGTCCAGCATCCGGTTCGGCGCCGACGTGCCCGGGTTCCTGGTCGAGCAGGTCGGACCGGGGCGCAGCGCGCTGATCACCCAGGGCAGCCGGGTGTCGTTCGCCACCTACTTCAACGCGTTCCCGGCCAGCTACTGGCGCCGCTGGACCACGGTCAGCGAGGTGATCCTGCGCATCCGCCTGGCGGGCGAGTGCAAGGTCATCCTGTACCGCTCCACGGCCAAGGGGCACAGCCACCCGGTCGAGATGATCCACGTCGAGTCGGACGACCCGGAGACGATCGAGCGCACGCTGCCGCTCGCGCCGTTCATCGACGGCGGCTGGTACTGGTTCGACATCGTGGCCGGGCCGCGGGGGACCACGCTGATCGAGGCGGACTGGCTGGCGCTGACCGGCCCCGCCCCGGCGGGCCGGGTCAGCATCGGCATCACCGCCTTCCACGCGCCCGACGACCTGGTCCAGAAGCTGCGGGTGCTCGGCGAGGCCACCGACATCCACCCGCTGCTCGACACGGTCTACGTGATCGACCAGGGCGCCAGCCGGGTCAGCGACCACCCGGGCTTCGAGGACGCGGCCAAGCGGCTGGCGGGCCGGGTGCAGGTGATCGAGCAGGGGAACATAGGCGGATCGGGCGGGTTCTCCCGGTCCATGGACGAGACGGTGCGGGCCGGCCGGAGCGACTACGTCCTGCTCACGGACGACGACGTCGAGATCGATCCCGAGGGCATCCTGCGCGCCGCCACCTTCGCCGACCTGGCCCGCAAGCCGACGATCGTCGGCGGGCACATGTTCAGCCGGTACGAGCGCTCGGTGCTGCACGCGTTCGCTGAGGCGGTCGCGCCCAGCCGGTGGTGGTGGGGGACCGCGCCGAACACCAAGGGCCGGCACGACTTCGGCCGCCGCAACCTGCGCAACACCCCGTGGCTGCACCGCCGGGCCGACGGCGACTACAACGGCTGGTGGATGTGCCTGATCCCGACCCGGGTGATCGCCGAACTCGGCCTCGCGATCCCGATCTTCATCAAGTGGGACGACGCGGAGTACGGGGTGCGGGCCCGGGACCGCGGCTACCCGACGGTGTCGCTGCCCGGGGTGGCCTGCTGGCAGGCGCCGTGGACGGACAAGAACGACGCGCTGGACTGGAACGCCTACTACCACCTGCGTAACCGGCTGGTCGCCGCGCTGCTGCACTCGCCGCTGAAGCACGGCGGCAGCCTGGTGCCGGAGAGCCTGGAACGGCAGCTGCAGGCCCTGCTGTCCATGCAGTACTCGACCACCGTGCTGAGGTTGCTGGCCATCGAGGACGTGCTGTCCGGCCCGGAGCACCTGCACCGGGAGATCGGCACCAAGCTGCCGCAGCTGAAGGAGCTGCGGCAGCAGTACGCCGACGCGCGGGGCGAGGCCGGCCTGGAGAGCTTCCCCCCGCCCCGGCGGCGGGCGCCGGAAGCGGTGAAGGACTCCACCACGCCGACCAACAAGCTCAACCTGCTGGCCAAGGCCCTGTCGGGGACCGCGCGCCAGTTCCGCCCGCCGCGCCAGGGCGCCCGGCAGCGGCCGCAGATGGCCCTGCCGTACCAGGACTCGTCCTGGTTCGTGCTGGTCAAGCTGGACAGCGCGGTGGTATCCACGGCCGACGGCAGCAGCGCCGCCTGGTACCAGCGCGACCCGCGGCTGTTCCGCTCGCTCACGTGGCGCAGCGTGCGGGCCCACGCCCGGCTGCGCCGGCAGTGGGCCCGGCTGGCCGCGGACTACCGGGCCGCGGCGCCCGAGCTCACCTCGCCCGAGCGGTGGCGGGAGACGTTCGCGGCCTCGCTCGACGACCGGCCCGGTCCGCCGTGAGCTCGGCCCGCACCGGCGAGCAGCCGCGCACCGACGCCCCGCGCGCTGCTAACGAACGCACGGGAGGATGGTCGGGCGCCGTTGTCAGGTGGCTGCCGGTCGCCTTCCCGGCCGCGATCATGGCCGTCCTCGGGGTATGGGGGCTGCCCCGTCACGACGCTATGGGCAACGACGAGATCGTGACCCGCTACGCGTCCACGCTCAGCCTCGGCCAGCTCGCCCACCTGCTCGAGCACACCGACATCTACCACGGGTTCTACTACCTGGTCCTGCACCCGTGGGTGGCCGTGGCCGGCACCACGCCCAGCGCCATCCGCGTTCCCTCGGTGATCGCCATGACCGTCGCCGTCGGGCTGATGGGGTACATCGCCCGGCGGCTGTCCGGATCGGCGTGGACCGGGCTGTTCGCCGGCCTGATCATGGCGCTGACCCCGACCATCAGCTTCTACGCGCAGACCGCGCGCGAGTACGCCACGATCGTCGCGGTCGTGCTCTGCGCCACGCTGGCACTGGTGCGCGCCATCGAGGCCGAGCTGGCGGGCGCGCCCGGCGAGCGGGTCAGGACGCGGTGGCTGGTCTACGCCCCGCTGATCACCCTGAGCGGGTACCTGAACGAGCTGACGCTGGCGGTCCTGGCGGCGCACATGGTCACGGTGCTGCTGGCCAGGCCCGGCTGGCGGGCCGTCAAGCACTGGGCGGCGGCCGGGGCCGCCGGCGCGTTCCTGGTCCTGCCCGTGGTGGTGATCAGCATCCACCAGGACTCCGCCGCCAGCTGGATTACCCGCCCGGACCTGCACGACCTCGAGGTTCTCTTCCACGACTACTTCGGCTCGGTCACCTGGGTGGCCGCGTGCCTGTTCGCCTGCGCCGTGATCGCGGTCCTGCCGGACGGCCACCCCGCCTGGTGGCGCCGCGGCGGGATCAGCCTGCCGTCGGTGGCCGCGCCGCTGCTGGTGGTACCGGCCGGGGTGCTGATCGTGGAGTCGGTGGTCGGGCACCCGCTGTACGTCGACCGGTACGTCCTGTACGGCGAGACCGGGGCGGCCATGCTGGCCGGCGCCGGGGTGTACCGGATCGGGCGGTGGCTGGCGAGCTGGCTGAGCCGGCTGGCGAGCAGCCCCGTGGACTGGCGGGTCATCGTCGGCGCGACCGGCGCTCTCGTGTGCCTGAGCCTGCTGATCTTCCAGCTCGGGCCGCAGCACCGGGCCCGGACCCCGCAGACCCGGCAGTTCGACTACGGCGACCCGGCCTTCTACGTGGCCGCGCACGCGCAGCCGGGCGACGGGGTGCTGTTCTTCAACTCGTTCTTCCGCAAGGCCAGGCTCGGCTACCCGCAGGACTTCAAGGACACCACCGACTTCGCCATGTCGGTCTCGCCGCTGAAGTCGGGCACGCTCAACGGCTTCGACAAGCCGTTCTCGGTCGTGGGCCCGCTCATGCTCACCTACCAGCGGATCTGGGTGGTCGGGCGGCCGCCGTCGGCGGACGTGTCCAGCGCGGCGATCAGGGCCGAGGGCGAGCTGCTGATGCGCCGCTTCACCCTGGTCGCCGAGCGGCACTTCAAGGGCATGGTCGTCACGCTCTGGCAGCGGCGCTGACCGCAGGGTGCGGGCCGACCGGCCGCTAGGTGCCCGGCGGCGGCGTGGTGCACCCCGGGCACGGGGGCCTGCCGGTGAAGTAGGCGGGAATCGACGGTGAGTCGGTCGGCGGGTTGGTGGGCAGCAGGACCGGCGGGCGGGGCGGCTGGCTGAAGTCGAAGTCCTGCTCCAGGTTGCCGAGCACCGGCTCGTCCTCGCGGACGTCGGGCCTGGTGTCCGGGCGGCCGTCGGTGCCGGGGTCGAGCCGGTCGCCGCCGAGGAAGTCATCCTCGATGAACTTCAGGTAGGCGTCGCTGCTGAGCGTCTGGTGGTCGATGAAGCCCTGCTTCGCGTACGGGGAGATGGTGATGGCCGGCACCCGCAGGCCGTAGCCGTTCAGGTCGACCGCGGGGGGAACCACGTGGTCGTAGAAGCCGCCCCAGTCGTCCCAGGCCAGGAAGATGGCCGTGGAGTTCCAGTCCGGGCTCTTCATGGCGGCGTTGATGATCGAGGTTACGTAGGCCTGGCCCTGGTGGACGCTGGCCGGGGGGTGCTCGCTGTTGGACCCCGACGGGGTGACCCAGCTCACCGAGGGCAGCGTGCCCGCCTTGGCGTCACGGAAGTAGGAGCTGAGCGGCCGTATGTTGTTCAGCTGGTGGTCCTGCTGCACGTCGCCGAACAGCGGCAGCGGGTTCCAGATGCCCGGCGTGGTGGCGCTCTGCTTGACCGCGGGGCAGACCTCGGCCGAGTCGTCCTCGCAGTCGGGCTGGGTCCCGGTCTCGATGTAGTACGCCCAGCTGACGTGCCGGGCGTACAGCAGCCAGGTGACGTCGGTCCAGGCCAGGTCGATCGACTCCTTGCCGGTGGCCAGTTCCTGGTGCACGGCCGCGTCGAACTGGTTCACCCCGTACGGCCCGACAATGTCGTTGACGCAGCTCATGGGCGAGCGGGTGCGGCACCTGGCCGACCAGGCCGACACCATGTACAGGTGGTCGGGCAGCGACCACGACTTCACCGGCTCGAACATGCGGTCGTCGAGCGCGAAGTCCCTGGCGTAGGCCCAGTAGTTGGGTATCTCCGCGCCGGTGTGGTAGCCCATCACGTCGGGCGGGCCGGTCGACTCGCACGCGGGGTCGTCGGGGTTGTTGCAGTTCTCGCTGGGCCATGTCGCGCTGCTTGATGAACCCGTTCATCTTGCCGCGGTTGACGTCGGCCACCGCGTTGGCCTCGCCGTGCGGGCCGCCGCCGTTGATGTCGGCGGTGTCGTGGTAGGGCCGGGTGCACCCGCTTCTGGGGTCCGGCACGCACACCGTCGGCTTCCCGTCGCTCATCGGGATGCCGTCGGCGCCGGGGAAGGTCCCGAAGTAGCTGTCGAACGACCGGTTCTCCTGCATCACGACGATCACGTGCTTGATCTTGTGGATCCCGGAGGACACCAGGTACGTGCCGTCCGGGCCGCCGCGGACCACCTCGCCGGGATGCCTGGGCGAGGGCACCGGCGGTGACGTGGTCGTGGTGGTAGACGTGGACGTGGACGTGCACGCGGCCAGCAGAGCGGTGATGAGCGCGCCGGCCACCGCGACGCGACCGTAGGGTGATTTCACGTTCTCAGGCAGGCCGATCGTTACAGCGTCACCGGGGGCCACAGGTCGTGCTGTGCGGCGATCGGGTCGCCGGCCCACTCCTGCATCGCATCCAGGTTGTCACGCGCCGGGTATTTGGCCGCGGCCGGGCCGTCGGCGAACGCGCGCAGCACATTGGCGGTGACGCGCCTGACGAAATCGCCCCCGCGGCGGCTCACGCCGAATTCCCGGTACGCGGCCGGGGTGAATGCCCCCACCCACCGCATGGTACCGGTATTGAATACGCCCGCGCCGCTGGCGTGCGTGTAGTACGCCGAGTCCGAGTAGCTGTTCACGCCGCGGCAGGTCAGCGGCGAATGGGACAGCACCTCGATCGGGCGCTCGACCGGCGAGCCCGGGTTCACCCGGTCGTACTCGATGCCCACCAGGCCGGGGAAGCTGGTGCCCTTCGCACGCCGGTCCCGGCGAACAGCCAGGAATCGGGGGAGGCGACCACGTAGTCCGCGTTGGCGGGGTTGGACTCGTACAGCGTGCCGGTCATCGACGACTCGGGATCCGGGTCCGGCGGCTCGCGGAAGTCGTTCGTGACGAGCTTGTTGTCCTGGCCGTACAGCGGGTCCTGCGTATAGCTGGTCTTGTAGCAGATGACCTGCCGCTGCGCGCCCAGCTTGCTGCTGGCCAGCCGGATGCGCCGGAAGCAGCAGTTCGCGCCGAGGAACGCGACGTTCACGCCGTTGTTCCTGGCCGCGGTCACGTAGGCCCGCTCCTGCGGCGTCCAGTACTCGTCGTGGCCCAGCGAGAACAGCGCGCTGGCCCCGTTGAGCAGGTTCGGGTCGGTGGCGGTCTCCATGCTGGTGACGTAGGCGAGCGGCACGCCCATGCGCTCGGCGAGCTCGATGAGCGCCCGGTCGTGGGCCAGGAACATGAACGCGCCGTCCAGGTCGTAGGGCCGGTCCAGGCTCACCACCCGCGACCGGTGGTCGTAATCGGAGACGCCGCCCGGCCCGTTGTACAGGTCGTAGCCGCCCCAGGTGTTGTAGGCCTGCCAGGTGGATGTCGAGGCCTTGAGCACGACCTTGCCCGCGGTGCTGGCCGACCGCACGGTCACCGGGACGAACCGCTGCGCGCCGGTCTCGGCGTCCATCCGCAGCAGGTAGGCGCCCGCCGGCCAGCCGTCGGTCGGGATGGTCACCGACGGTCCCCAGTCGGTCTGCACCGTGTTGGTCTCGGGAGCCAGCGACGACGGGCTCTGCCGGCGGCCTGGCACGCTCGCCGACTGCCACACCAGCCGGGCCTGATCACCGGAGTACCAGCCCATCCGGAACGCCTTGACCATGAACTCGCGCGCGGTCGTCGAGGCGTAAAGCGTGATCTCTTCGCCGGGCAGCACGCTGGACTGCCCGGCGTAGCCGATCATCGCATCGGGCTGGCCGAGATGGCGGATGCCCCAGTTAGGGTCGCCCGGGAAGTTCGTTCTCGCTCACCACCTTGCGGCGCGGCGCGGCCCGCTTGGCCGCGGCGGGCGCCGAGTCGTCCGGCCCGCCCGCCTGGCAGGCCGCGGCGCGGCGGCGTGCCCGCGGCCGCCGCGGCCAGGCCGAGGAAAGCCCGGCGCGAATGGGGCCGCGAACTCATCCATATAGGATTACACTGGTCCGGCTCTGCCGGCCGCATCATCCAGGTAACAACACGGGAACTTAAGGGCAAAGCGTTTGGCGCGATCAGCCGAATAATAGGCCGGCTGGATTCTCTGGCCTTTGTCCCCTGTCATCAAGGAGTCCTGGCGGCATGACCGAGCCGAAGCTGGCCGCTGCCGAGGGTGCGCCGGAAAGCGCGCCGCGGCCGCAGCCGTGGCCCGCCCGGACCGCGCTGCTGCTGCGCCGTCACTGGCTGGTCTCGGTGTTCCTGGCCGCCGGGCTGGTGCTGCGGGTGCTCGCCAAGGTCGCCTACAGCCCCGCGCTGATCTACGTCGACACGCTCAAGTACCTGTACGGCGTGTACCCCGGGTCCGACCCGCTGGGGTACCGGGCCCTGCTCAAGCTCCTCCTGCCGTTCGGCGGCCTGCCGGTCGTGGCCGTCCTGCAGAGCCTGCTCGGCCTGGCGGTGGCCGTCGTCCTGTACGTCGTGCTGCTGCGCCGCGGCACCGTGCGCTGGCTGGCCGCCGTGGCCGTGGCCCCGGTGCTGCTCGACGCCTACCAGCTGCAGATGGAACAGACGATCATGCCCGACGTCTGGTTCGACGCGATGATCGTGGCGGGGCTGGCCGTGCTGCTCTGGCGGCCGGTCGTGAGCGTGCCGTTCGCGGTCGCGGCGGGCCTGATCCTCGGCTCGTCGGCGACGTTCAAGGCCGTGGGGGAGCTCCTGGTCCTGCCGGCGGTGCTCTTCCTGCTGGTGGCCGGCGGCGGATGGCGCCGCGCGGCGGGCCGGGCCGCCGCCCTGGCCGCGGCCTTCGCGCTGCCGATCCTGGCCTATTGCACCTTCTCCTATGCCGATACCGGGCACTTCTGGCTGGCCAGGTCGCAGAGCACCAGCGGCCGGCTGGCCGCCGCGGCCGACTGCGCCACGCTGAAGCTGCCCGCGGACGTGCGGCCGCTGTGCCCGACGCCGGCCGAGCAGGTCCAGGGACCCGACTGGCTGGAGCATTCCAGCGCGTCGCCGCTGCACTCCGCGGCCATCCCGCGCGGCGCGAGCCGGGCCAAGCTCATCGGCGAACTGGGCGCGGCGGTCGAGCACCAGCAGCCGCTGCGCGTGGTGGCGGGGATCGCCCAGGATTCGCTGCGGCTGTTCTCCGTGACCCGCACGCCCACCCCGTGGATCTCGCCGATCTCGCGCTGGCAGTTCCAGACCAGCTATCCGACCTACCCCAACTGGGTCACCCTCGGCCCGGGGAACGTCATCGTCGTCGGCCTGCAGCGCAAGGCGTTCGGCATGTTCCGGTTCCACCCGCTCAGCCCGGCTTACGGGGGACCGGCCCGGGTCAACCGGCCGATCGCCGCGTTCCTGCACTCCTACCAGCTCGACGGCGGGTTCACCCCCGGCCCGCTGCTCCTTCTGTTCACCGTCGCGGGCCTGGCCGGCTCGGTCCTGGTGCTGGTCCGGCGCACCCGGGTGGCCCGCGGGACCCGGAGCCGCCAGCTGGGCCTGGGCTGCCTGCTGTTCACCGCCACCGCGGTGGTCGTGCTGCTGGCCCCGGACGTCCTGGAGTTCTCCTGGCGTTACCAGCTTCCCGCCCTGATCACCCTCCCGCCCGCGGGCATGCTGGGGATCAGCGCGATCCTGGCCGGCCGGCAGGCCCGCCGGGAGGCCCCGGCGGGCCGGGCCGGCGACCCGGCGCCCGGCCCCGGCTGATCAGGCCGCGCGCTTGTAGGCGCGGACGGCGAGCGGCACGAACACGATGAAGATCCCGGCGATCCAGGCGATGCTCTTCCACAGGTTCGCCTCGATCGGGCCGCCGAGGGCCATGGCCCGCATCGTGTCGACCACGTAGGTGAACGGCTGGTTGTTGGCGAACGCCTGCAGCCAGCCCGGCATCGTGTCGGTGGGCACGAACGCCGAGCTGAGGAACGTCAGCGGGAACAGCCAGATCAGCCCGAACGCCTGCACCGACTCCTCGTCGCCGATGGCCAGCCCGGTGTAGGCGGCGATGCAGCAGATCGCCACCCCGAACACGATGGCGAGCACGACCATGGACACGGCCAGGAAGGCGCCGTTGTGGAACCGGAAGTCGACCGCGTAGCCGACCCCGACGACGATGAGGATCGTCACGGTCATCCGGGTGGTATCGGCGACCAGCCGGCCGGTCAGCACCGCCGAGCGGGCCATCGGCATCGACCGCAGCCGGTCGATCACGCCCTTCTGCAGCTCCTGAGCCAGGGCGATGGCCGTACCGAAGGTGGCGAACGCCGCGGTCTGCGCGATGATCCCCGGCAGCAGGTATTCGACGTAGGTCGTGCCGGGCACCGGGATAGCTCCGCCGAAGACGTAGCGGAACAACAGCGTGAAGATGACCGGCTGGATCACGGTGAACACGATGTAGGCCGGTACCCGCAGCCAGACCAGCAGGTTGCGCCGGGTGATGGTGAGCGTGTCGCTCACCCCCCAGCGGGCCTGGGTGAGCAGGCTCGGGCCGCCGGGCGCGAAGGAGGTGCCGGCCTGCGCGGCCGGGGCGGCGGCGGTCACGAGGTCACCGCCGTGGTGTCCTGGGAGCCCGGGTGGCCGCCGGGCCGCCGCCGGCCGCGCTTGCGGCCGCCCGGCTCCCCGTCCTCTTCAGCGGCGTGCCCGGTCAGGGCCAGGAACACGTCGTCGAGCGATGGCCGCCGCAGCGACAGGCCGTGGATCTGCACGCCGGCGCTGTCCAGCCCGCGCACCGCCTCGATCAGCGCCTCGGAGCCGCGGCCCCCGACACCGACGTTGATCACTCCGGTCTCTTTGTCTGCGTGCGGCTCCCCTTCGCCGATCCGGGCGATGGCCTCGGTCGCGTCGGCGAGGCGGTTGCGGTCGGGCACCGTGAACTCCAGCACGTCCCCGCCGACGCGACCCTTGAGCTCCTCGGACGTGCCCGCGGCGATGACCAGGCCGTGGTCGATGACCACGATCTCGTCGGCCAGTTCGTCCGCCTCGTCCAGGTACTGGGTGGTGAGCAGCAGCGTCGTTCCCGCGGCCACCAGCGACCTGATGATGTCCCACATGCCCAGCCGGGAGCGCGGGTCCAGGCCGGTCGTCGGCTCGTCCAGGAACAGCACCTTCGGGTGGCCGACCAGGCTCGCGGCCAGGTCCAGGCGGCGCTGCATGCCGCCGGAATAGGTCTTGGCCGTCCGGTCGGCGGCGCCGGCCAGGTCGAACCGCTCCAGCAGTTCGACGGCGCGGCTGCGTGCCTCCGGCCAGCTCAGGTGGTAGAGCCGCCCGACGATCTCCAGGTTCTCCCGGCCGGTGAGCTCTTCCTGGATGGCGGCCGACTGCCCGGACAGACCGATCGAGCGGCGCACCGCCGCGGCCTGCCGGACCACGTCATAACCCTCGACCAGGGCCCGCCCGCCGTCCGGGCGCAGCAGCGTGGTCAGGATGCGCACGGCGGTCGTCTTGCCGGCCCCGTTCGGGCCCAGCAGGCCGAGCACCGTTCCGCGCGGCACCGCCAGGTCGATACCGCGCAGCGCGCGTACCTCCCCGAACGACTTGGTCAGGCCCTCCACGAGAATGGCCGGACCAGAACTATCAGGTGACACGAAATCCTCCCCAACCAGGCCGTTAGGCCATCAACTTCCCCGAGGTTCCGAACCTACCGGCACCCACTGACATCGGCGAACGGATAAGCGCCCCGGCCCCGGCCCGGCCCCGGCGCAGGCCCGGGCTCGGCACGCTCCCTCGTTTCCAGGGCAGACGACACCCGGGCCGGGAACTCATCGGCCCGAGCCGGGAACGGTCGCCGGCGGTCAGCCGTTCGCCTTCCTGGCCGCCGCGGCGGCGATCGCGTTGCGGATCTCCAGGTAGGTTCCGCAACGGCAGATGTTCCCCTCGAGGTGGTCGGCGATGGCACCGGGGTCCGGGCTGGGGTGGCTGGCCAGCAGCTCGGTGGCCATCATCACGAACCCGGGGATGCAGTAGCCGCACTGCAGGGCGCCCGCGGCCACGAACGCGGCGACGACGGGGTCGTCCGGCGGCAGGCCCTCCGCGGTGGTGATCTCGGCGCCGTCGGCGCGCACGGCCAGCATGAGGCAACTGCTCATGCTGGCCCCGTTGACCAGGACGGTGCACGCGCCGCACATGCCGACCCCGCAGCCCTCCCGGACGCTGGTGCAGCCGAGCCGCCGGCGCAGCACGTCGAGCAGCAGCTCATCGTCGTCGACGGCCAGCCGCTGGACGGCCCCGTTGACCCGCAGCTCGATCGTGCTCACGGGACCGGTCCGGCGGCGGTCATCGCTGCGAGCAGGCGCTCGGGGGTGAGCGGCAGCGTCGTGCACCGCACGCCGGTCGCGTCCCGGACGGCGTTGCCGATCGCGGGCGCCAGCGGGATGATGCCGGTCTCGCCCACCCCCTTCGCCCCGAACGGCCCGCAGCGGTGCGGGTTCTCGATGACGATCGGCGTGATCCGCTCGGGCAGGTCCTTGATCGAGGGCAGCTGGTAGTCGAGCAGCGTGCCGTTCAGCATCTGGCCCTGGTCGAAGACGATCTGGTCGAACAGGGCCTGCCCGAGGCCCATGATGGCCGCGCCGGTGAGCTGCTGCTCGACCAGGGCGGGGTTGATCGCGCGGCCGACGTCGGCGGCGACCGCCAGGTGCCGGATCCGCACCCGGCCGGTACGCGAGTCCACGGCCAGCTCGGCGGCGGCAGCGCCGGCGAACCAGTGCTCGGTGACCCGCGGGGACTGGCCGGTCTGCGGATCGTAGGGCACCCACTCGGTGGTGAAGTTCGCCTCGGTGGTCAGCGTCGTCCCGAGCGCGCCGAACTCGGCGTGGATCAGCTCGGGGAGCGCGATCGCCCGCTGGGTCGAGCCGGACCGCACGGCGCCGTCGGTCAGCTTGCAGTCGATGGCCGGCACGCGCAGGCGCGCGGCGGCGAGGCCGACCAGGCGGTCGCGCATGCGCTGCGCGGCGAGGCGGACCGCGTTGCCGGTGTGGTACGTGGAGCGGCTTCCCGCGGTGATCGTGTCGTACGGCGTCACGTCGGTGTCGGCGGCGACCACCCGCACCTGGCCCGGCCGCAGGCACAGCACCTCGGCGGCGATCTGCGCCATGACCGTGTCGCTGCCCTGGCCCATCTCCACCGTGGAGATGAGCAGGGTGGCGGTCGCGTCCTGGTTGAGCTGGAGCACGGCGTTGGCCACGGTGGGCGTGAGAACCGCCTTTACGCACACGGCGACGCCCCGGCCCCACCGCCACGGCCCGTCGCCGCGGGCCAGCGGCCGGTCCCAGCCCACCGCCGCGGTCACCGCGTCCAGGCAGCCCGCGAAGTCGGCGCTGTGCACCGGTGTGCCCATCGCCGCGACGTCCCGCTCGCGCAGCAGGTTGCGGCGGCGGAACGCGGCGGGATCCTCGCCCCGGGCCCGGGCCAGCTCGTCGACCAGGGACTCGTGCGCCCACGTGACCTGGGGGACGCCGAACCCGCGGTACGGGCCGGCCGACGGCTTGTTGGTGTAGACGCACCGCGACCGGATCTCGGCGTGGTCCAGCCGGTACGGCCCGCACGCCAGCATGCCCGACTTGGCGGCGATGCGCGGCCCCACGTCGGCGTAGGCGCCGGTGTCGTAGCGCACGTCGGCGGCCGCGGCCACGATCCGCCCGGCGGAGTCGGCGGACATGTGCCCGCTCACCGCCACCCCGTGCCGGGTGGTGAGCAGGAAGGCCTCCTCGCGGGTGGCCTCCATCCGCACCGGGAGCTGCAGCGTCCAGGCCAGCGCCGCGACCAGCGGCTCGAGGCGGTCATACATCTTCGAGCCGAAGCTGCCGCCCAGCGGCCGGGTCCGCACCCGTACCCGGTTCAGCGGCAGGCCCAGCATCTCCGCTACCGCCTGGCGCACGTAGGACGGGGTCTGCGTGGTGGTCAGCAGCTCCAGCCGGCCGTCCTGCGGCCAGGCCGTGGTGCACGGCAGCTCGATGGGCACGTGGTGGGTGGGCGGCGACCAGAAGTCGCCGGACACGGTGGTGGCCGCCGCGGCGGTGGCGGCGGCCACGTCGCCGCGGCGCAGCCGGTAGGTGTAGTTGACGTTGGTGCCGGTGCGGCCGGACAGGTGCGCGAGGTCGCCGAACACGGCAGACGGCCGCAGCGCCGGGTGGACGCACGGTCCGCCGTCCGCCGCGGCGTCCACGTCATGCACCGCGGGCAGGTCCTCGTAGCCGACGCAGACCCGGCTGGCCGCGGACCGGGCCGTGGCCAGGTCCCAGGCCAGCACCGCCGCCACCGGCTCGCCGACGTACCGCACCCGCTCGAAGGCCAGGGCCGGCTGGTCGGCGAACGCGGGGCCGCTCAGCAGCCGGTCGCCGAGCGCCGCGTGCAGGTCAGCGCCGGTCACCACGGCCACCACGCCCGGCACCTCGCGGGCCGCGTCGGTGCGCACCGACCCGATGCGGGCGTGCGGGCGGCTGGCCCGGTGCACGCCGACGTAGCAGCACCGGCCGGCCGGCTCGTCGGCCGTGTACCGGAACGTGCCGCGGACCTTCGCCTCCGCGTCCGCGCGCGGCCAGCTCTGCCCGACGGCGCCGCCGCGTTCAGTCATGACCCGCCTCCTGCCAGGCGCGGCGCACCGCGTCCTGCGCGGCCACCCGCCCGAGCGCCCGCTTGTAGACGGCGCTGCCGCGCACGTCGGGTATCGGATCCATCAGCGCCTCCGCCGCCGTCAGCGCGGCCGAGACCGCTTCGTCCGCGCACGTGCCCGTTATGGGAAATTCGGCCAGTCGCGGCACGGGCCCCAGCGCGCCGATGGCCAGGCGCAGGCGGCGCCCGCCGGAGCCGTCCGGCACCAGGCAGGCGGCGGCCGAGGCGCACGGCCAGTCGTGGGCGCTCAGGCTGCACAGCTTGACGTAGCTCGCCGCCGAGCCCGGCGGCAGGGCCGGGATCTCGACGGCGGTCACCAGCTCGCCCGGCCCGAGCGCGGTGCGCCGGGCGCC
Organism: uncultured Actinomycetota bacterium; assembly: GCA_963745575.1. Classification (GTDB taxonomy): domain Bacteria; phylum Actinomycetota; class Actinomycetes; order Streptosporangiales; family Streptosporangiaceae; genus JASHPR01. The sequence continues at coordinate 65,736 of CAVUYA010000002.1, forward strand.
GGCGAAGAAGCCGGCGACGGGGATGCGCCGGACACCGCGGACCGACGTGGCCTCGACCACCGCGCCGAGGGCCAGCAGGGCGGCCGGCGGGTCCAGCCGGTAGGCCCCGTAGGCGAGATTCCCGCCGACGCTCGCCGCGTTGCGCACCCGGGGGTTCGCCACCTGGCCGTACGCGGCGGCGGCCAGCGGCGCGACGCGGGCGACCAGCGGATCGGTCTCCATCCGCCGGATCGTGACCATCGGGCCGACGCGCAGCCCCGTGTCGCCGCCGCTGAGCCGGTCCAGGCCCGGGATCAGGGACAGGTCCACGAACGCCGAGGCGAACGCCGGATCCTGCCGGCGCCGCACTTCGATGGCGGTGCCGCCGCCGTAGGCCATCGCCCGCTCGTCGGCGGCCAGCAGCTCACAGGCTTCGGCCAGCGTCCGGGGACGGTGAAAGGCCGGACGCGCCGCGGCTAAGCGCATGGGGACCGAAGACATTATGTCCAGTATGTCGGACAGGACGAGCGGGGCATAGCCCCTTTCAACCGGCCCAATCGGCCGGACTCAGCCCCATGACATCGTCATGGCCGGAACAGGACGGAACGCACAAGCGGACGGGCTGAGCCGTCTTACGTTGGAATTGCCCCGCCGGAGAGGGCAGGGCGCGGCAGGCCGCAGACCGGACCGCCGCAGGTCCCAGAGGAGGTTGGCACCATGTCCGTCGCTACTCGACGTCGTCCTGGGATTGGTCGTACTGGGCCTGCTGATCTACCGGCAGCTGCGCAGCCGCCCGGTCAACGCCTCCGGGCTGCGCCTCGTCGCGATCCTCGTCGTCATCGGCGTGATCCAGACCTACCAGTTCCTGGACAAGCATCACTCCGGCGCGGTGACCTACGCCGCTCTCGGCGGAAGCCTGGTGCTCGCCGCCGTCTTCGGCGCGCTGCGGGCCGTGACGGTCAAGGTCTGGCTCCAGGGCGGACCAGGCCTGGTCCAAGGGCAACTGGCTGACCGCCGCGCTGTGGATCGTCGCCCTGGCCGCGCACCTGGGGTACGACGCGCTGGTGACGCCGGGCCGGGGCAGCAGCGGCCTGGGCGCCGCCACGTTGGTCCTGTACCTGGCCGTCAGCCTGGGCATCCAGCGGGTCGTGACGCAGGTGCGGGCGAACCGGCTGCAGCCGGGCGGCGCCGCCACGTACAGCGACTACGGCCAGTTCAGCTGAGCAATCGCCAGCAGCACAAAGCGCCGGGCGGTACCCGCCCGGCGCTCTTCGTCATCAGCGGCGCTACCCGAGAGCGGAGGGGTTGGCGTCCCAGAAGGCGCACTGGTGCTCGGCGCCGAAGGCAGCCGCGGAGATCGTGCGGCTCTGGCCGCCCGGGCGCAGCGACATCAGCCGGCCGCTGGTGTACGCCGGCCAGAACGGCTGGCCGGGTGCCTGCGGGGCGCCGAACCGGGTGAACGCCCCCCACTGCACCACCATCTGGTGGGAAAGCTGCAGCTGGGCCGGGGTGAGCAGGTCGTAGAGCGAGTAGCCGTTGTTGAAGCTCGGCCACAGGTAGGCCAGTTCCATGGCGTGCCCCGCGCCCCACTGGTAGCCGGGCAGGTCCATGTTCAGCCCGGGGGCGTGCCGGTCGTCGAACTGGTAGAAGAAGGTCCGCGTGGTGCCGGCGAACTGCGTCGCCAGGTTCTGCTGGGACACCCGCCGATGCCGGTGATGAAGCCGCTGTCGGTCCAGACCGCCCCGATGGCGTACGCGGCGGTGTACGGGCTGGCGAAGGCGCTCCACGGGTAGTGCTGCAGCACCGCGGGCGCCAGTGAGCCGTACAGCTCGCCGATGAGCTGCTCGTACTGCGGCTGGGTGTCCGCGGCGAACCCCTGCGCGAACGTCCGCCCTTCGTCGTGGTTGGTGCCCGATGAGCAGCGGGACCCGGGTGTAGTCGCCCTCGGCCACCGCCTGGGCGGGCGGCAGCGGGAGTTCCGGGCCGCCGGACGCGAACTCCGCCGAGTAGGCGGCGCTGGCGGTGTTCAGCGTGGCCTCCGGCAGGCCGCGCAGGCAGGACGCCGCGGTAGCGGCATCAGGGCAGCCGGCCGCCGCGGCGAAGGCCAGCCCGGCCGACTGGGCCTGCGCCGGGGTGCGGGACGCGCAGCTTCCGCTTTCCATGATCACCCCACGGAACAGGCCGCGCGCCAGCGGTGAGGTCATCAGCGCGCAGTCCGACCAGCCGCCGGCCGACTCGCCCGCGATGGTGACCTGGCGCGGGTCACCGCCGAACGCGGCGATGTTGCGCTGCACCCACCGCAGCGCGGCCTCCTGGTCGAGCAGGCCGTAGTTGCCGTTCGCGGTCAGCGGCGAGGCGCCGAGTCCGGGCACGTCCAGGAAGCCGAACACGCCGAGCCGGTAGTTGACGGACACCACCACGATGTGGTCGGTGTTCACGATCAGCGAGCCGTCGTGCTGGTCGCCGGCCCCGGTGGTCAGCCCGCCGCCGTGGATCATGACCATGACCGGCAGCCCGCCGCGGCCGGGCCGGTAATCGGCCGGCGTGAACACGTTCAGGTACAGGCAGTCCTCGGTGTCCTCCCGGGGGCCGTTGCCGCTGGGCAGCTGCGCGCAGCGGTTGCCGTAGGACGTGGCGCTGCGGATGCCCGGCCACGGCTGGACCGGCTGCGGGGCCTGCCAGCGCAGCGCCCCGACCGGGGGCGCGGCGTAGGGGATGCCGAGGAACTGGTCGATGCCCTCGTCATGCTTTCCTTGCAGCTTTCCGTCGTCGGTCGCGGCGACCAGGCCGCCGCCCTGGTGGGACGACGCCGCGTGGACCGCCGCCGCTGCGGCCGCGGGCGCGGCGCCGAGCGCTATCAGCGCCATCGCGGTGGCCAGCCCGGCCGCCGCCGCCATCAGCCTCCGCCTCGCGGGAACCAAACCGCCGGGCCTCGCTGGCATGCTGGACCTCCTCGGCTCGGGCGGCCCGGCAGCGACCCGGCCGGACCGCTACCGGACAGACCGGTGGCATGTACGCCCACGGTCAAATTAAGGAATCCTGATTTTCATTGTGGTCGCCAGTCACCGGAGGCCGGCAATGAATGGGTTGTTAATATTCGCGCCCGCTCCATCAATGTTTTGTGAATGGCGGCCGGCCCGGGCCGGCCGCCATGAAGCCCCAGCGCGGCGGGCCGCACCGGGCGGCCGCACGGAGGCAGCCGCGCTGGGGGCATAACGACCAGGCGCCTGCTCGCCCGGTGTTACCAGGCTTCAGCCTGCCGCAGGCCGCCCGAGCCTGGCCGAAGCGATCGCTAGCGTCGGCTGCCCCGTCGGCTGCGGTGGGCCGTGCCTGGTCAGGCGGGGTGCGGCGGGGTTCGTGGCCCGTCCGCGGCTCCGCGGCCGGCCGCGGCTACGGGAATGGGTACGCCGATCGCGGGCGGCCTAGCGCCGCGCCGGCAGCAGGAGCTGCCGCCCGCCCGCCGAGGTCACGGTGCGGTGGTGTGATCGCGGCGCAGCCACTGACCGCGGCCGGGCTCGGCCACGACCTGCCCGTCCTCCAGGACGATGTCCCCGCGGCTGACCGTGAACCGGGGCCACCCGTGCACCTCGCGGCCGTCGTAGACCGAGTAACCGGCGTTCGACCGCATCGACCGGCCGTCGATCGTGCGGCGAAGCTCCGGGTCCAGCACGACGAGGTCCGCGTCGCTGCCCACGGCGATCGTTCCCTTCCGCGGGTAGAGCCCGAACAGGCGGGCCGGGTTCGCCGACGTCAGCGCGATGAAGCGGCGCAGCGAGATGCGCCCGGACCGGACGCCCTCGGAGAACAGCATCGGCAGCATCGTCTCGAGGTCGGCCACGCCCTGCCGGGCCGTGGTCACGTCCAGCGACTCATCGATCTTGTCGCGCAGCGACCAGGGCGCGTGGTCGCTGCCCACCGTGTGCACGGACCCGTCGGCCAGGCCGGCCCACAGCGCCGCCAGGTCGTCCGGCCCGCGCAGCGGCGGGGAGCCGATGTACCGGCCGCCCTGCGGCTCCTGCAGCACCTCGCTGGTCAGGTAGAGGTACAGCGGCCGGGTCTCGACGAAGACCGGCAGGCCGCGCTGCTGCCCGCGGCGAGCGGACTGCAGGGCCGGCCGCGACGACAGGTGGACGATGTAAATGGGCGACCCGGTGGCCTCGCAGATCGCGACGGCCCGCTCGACCGCGGCCCGCTCGGCGGACTCCGGCCGGCTCTGCGCCCAGTCCGCCAGGCGGCCGCGCCCCGACGCCAGCAACTGCTCGGCCGCGAAACGGACCAGGGCCCCGTCCTCGCAGTGCATGAGCGTCAGCATGCCGAGCTCACCCGCCACCTTGATGGCCGCGATCATCTCGGCGGCGTGCGTCTCGAACGTACCGAACGTCATGAACACCTTGAGGCTGGTGTGCCCCGTCGCCGCCAGCAGCGGCAGCTCGGCCAGGGCCTCGGGCGACGGGCGGTCCAGCACCGGGTGCAGCACGTAGTCGACGGCGGCGGCGCCCGAGGCGGCTTCCAGGTCGCGGGCCAGGGCCTGCCGGAGCGACTGGCCGTCCCCGGGGAACGTCATGTTGCCGATCGTGGTCACGCCGCCGGCGATCGCGGCCGCCGAGCCGCTGGCGAAGTCGTCCACCCAGGCGGGAACGCCCGGCTCCGGCGGCTCGGGGGAGGAGAGGTGAACGTGCATGTCCAGGCCGCCGGGCAGGACGAGAGCGCCGGTCGCGTCGATCTCCCGGCGGCCGCGCAGGGCGCCGCCGATCTGGCGGATCCGGCCCTGGCTGATGCCCAGGTCACACTCGGCCGAGCCGCCGGCCGTGGCCACGGTGCCGCCGCGGATGACCAGGTCGCACTCGGAAACGGGACGACACGCCATGGGCCCTACCTCATCTCTGTCGGCAATTCCCGCATCATGGTGACGATGGCTTACCAGGGGACGGTTCTGTTCCGTTCGTGAACCGCCGGCGGGCGCTGCTGGCGGTCGGCGGCATGGCCCTGACCGCCGGCCCGGCGCGCCGGCTGCTGCTCTCCCAGCCGGCCGGCCCGGCGTCCGCTCATCGCGCCGTTCCCGCTCACCATCTCATTCCCGGCCCGCCCGGCCCGCCCGGCCCGCCCGGCCCGGCCTACCCGCGCAGCCGGCCGCTCTACTACATTCACGACTCGTCCAAGTCGATCGCGCTGACCATCGACGACGGTCCCAGTCCGGTGTACACGCCGCAAGTCCTGCGGCTGCTGCACCAGTATCACGTGACCGCCACCTTCTCCATGATCGGCGTCCATGTGGCCGCGTACCCGCACCTGGCCCGGGCCGTGCACGAGGCCGGTCACCTCATCGCCAACCACACCTGGACCCATGCCGACCTGGCGGGCCTGCCCGGCGCACCGGGTGCACAGCGAACTCGCCCGGGCCAGTGACGCGATCCACGCGGCGACCGGCGTGCGCCCCGGCCTGTTCCGCGCCCCCTACGGGGCGTGGACGGCGGCGGTGATCCGGCAGTGCGAGCAGATGAAGATGATCCCGATGGACTGGTCGGTCGACCCGCGCGACTGGGCCGAGCCCGGGGTGCGCCGGATCGTCCGCCGCATCATGGTGCAAACCCGGCCCGGGTCGATCATCCTGGAGCACGACGGCGGCGGTAACCGCTCCCAGACGGTGGCCGCGCTGCGCATCGTCCTGCCCCGGCTGCTGGACGAGGGCTACCATTTCATGACCGTCTGACCAATATCCGCCCGCCTGCTCCCTTCAGGCCATAGCCATAACGGGCCCCGCGCGGCCTCCCAGGTTAGCGTTCTGCGTATGGCCGCTGAGACAGAGGTCCAGGTCGGGAGCCGGACGGTGCGCATCACCAACCCGGACCGGGTGTACTTCCCGGCCCGCGGCGAGACCAAGCTCGACCTGGTCCGCTACTACCTGTCGGTCGGCGACGGCATCGTGCGCGCGCTGCGCGACCGGCCCTGCATGATGCACCGCTTCCCGTCCGGGGTGAGCGAGGGTGTGGAGGGCGGAGGAAAAGTACACCAGAAGCGGGTCCCGCACGGAGCGCCCCCGTGGCTGGAAACCGTGCGGGTGGACTTCCCCCGCTACGGGCGGCACGCCTACGAGCTGTGCGTCACCGAGCTGGCCAGCGTCGTGTGGGCCGTGCAGATGTCCACGGTGGAGTTCCATCCGTGGAACTCCCGCCGGGCCGACACCGAGCGGCCGGACGAGTGGCGCATCGACCTGGATCCCATGCCGCACTGCGAGTTCGACGCGGTGCGCCGGGTCGCCCGGGTCGTCCGCGAGATACTCGGCGAGCTGGGCGCGACCGGGTGGCCCAAGACCTCCGGCGGCAACGGGCTGCACGTCTACGTGCGGATCGAGCCGCGGTGGGGCTTCGCCGACGTCCGCCGGGCCGCGCAGGCCTTCGCCCTGGAGGTCGAGCGCCGCGCCCCGGACGACGTCACCACCACCTGGTGGCGCAAGGACCGCGACCCCGCCAAGCTCTTCGTGGACTACAACCAGAACGCCAGGGACCACACGATCGCGAGCGCCTACTCGGTCCGCGGCGTGCCGGAGGCGACCGTGTCCACCCCGGTCACCTGGGACGAGATCGACGACGTCGACCCGCGCGCGTTCACCATCGCCACCGTGCCCGGCCGCTTCGCCGAGCTCGGCGACCTGCACCGGGGCATTGACGACGTCGCCTACTCGCTGGACACCCTGCTGGAATGGGCCGACCGCGACGGCCTGGACTGACCGGCCGGGTAACCGGCCCGAAACGGGTAGCGGGCCTGCCGGTTCTGACGGCTTCGGGCCACATGCGAGCGATTGCAGTGGAAAGATCGCGGGCAGGCCATCCGCAAAGGAGTGATCCCGCATGCTGCGCGGACAGGTTGCCGTCTTCTTGTCGTGTTCGGAGAAGTTCAAACCGAAGCTCGCGTGGCCGGTTCGCGACGCCCTGGCCGGGGCCGGACTGTACGCCCTCATCATGGCCGACGAGCCGCCGCTGCCCGACCTCCGCCGCCCGTCGCCGGCGGCGCGGAGCCCAAGACGGGGTCGTACCTGGACGCGGCGTCCGCGTTCGTGGCCCTGTGCACGGCGGACTACGAGCTCAGCGACGGCTCGCAGTACCCCAGGGCCAACGTCATCGACGAGATCCAGCAGGCCAGAGCCCTCCCGCACCTGCGCGACCGGTGCCAGATCCTGAAGTCGCCCGGCGTCCTGCTGCCCAGTGACATCACCCCGACCTACGACCGTCTCGACGTGGCCCGGCCCGCGGAGGCGGCCGGCGTCATCCAGGAACAGCTCCGGCGGTGGCGGGTCACGCCCGAGAGCCTTCCGGCCGCGCCGCATCCCGTCGGCGCCGCGGCCGCCGACGACGTGGACGCCCTGTTCGCCGGCCTGCGGCCCGGCGAGCGCGACGAGGCCCGCAGGCGGGTCTACCCGCTGCTGCGCGACCGGGGCGAGAATCGGCGTCGGTGGATCGTCCGCGAGTTGCACCGCGAGATCACCGAATCCGAGGACCACGACCGCGCGCTGGTCGCGGCGTCGCTCCTGGAGGCCGCGTGGGGCCTGGACGCCGCGCTGGTACCGGGCGAGATGATCGAGACGCTCGCCGCGCACCCCCGGTACCCGGCGCGCTCCTGCGCGGCGAACCTGCTGGCCGGCCGGGCCGCGGTCGCGCCCCTCGACGTCCCGGTCGAGGTGCTGGGACGGCTGGCCTCGCCCAGCTCGGAGGACTGGTTCGTCTGGGCGCCGGCCATGGCCGCGGTGGCGGAACTGGTCCGGCACCGGCCCGACGCCTGCGTGATCCTGGAGTCGCTGGCCGCCAGCGCCGACGCCCACGACCGGTACGCGGCGGCCGCGGCCCTGCTCAGCGTGGCCGGGATCCGGCCCGCCGCGGTGCCCGCGGCCCTGGCCGGGCAGCTGGCCGGCGACGCTGACCCGCTGGTCGCCGCCAAGGCCCGGGAGGCCGTGACCGCCGTCGAGCAGGCCGCTGACCCCGACCCGGACCGCGCGGGCCGCCACCGGCAGGTGGAGGCGTTACCAAGACTGCGCGCGGTCAGCGCCTAGTCCCCGCGCCCGGCCTGCGCTGATAATCGGGAGTGCCGCACTGTCCGACGAGCGGGGATGCCCATGGCGCAGGTTCCGGACCAGCAGGACGGCGGCCGGGACGACCCGGCCGCCGACGTCACGGTCACGCTCGGCGAGGACTTCGTCGCCACCGTCGAACTGCACCGCCCGCCGGACAACTACTTCGACCGCGCGCTGATCCGGGCGCTGGCCGACGCTTACCAGGCCCTGGACGCCGACCCCGGGTGCCGGGCCATCGTGCTGTGCTCGGAGGGCAAGCACTTCTGCGCGGGCGCCAACCTCGGCGGCGACGGCGACGGGCTGGACGGCGGGCCCGGCGCCCTGTACCGGGAGGCGGTCCGCCTGTTCGAGGCCATGACACCGGTCGTGGCCGCGGTGCAGGGCGCGGCGGTCGGCGGCGGGCTGGGCCTGGCCTGCTCGGCCGACTTCCGCGTCGGCTGCCCGCAGGCGCGGTTCGCCGCGAACTTCGCCCGGCTCGGCTTCCACCACGGGTTCGGCCTGTCGGTGACGCTGCCCGCGATCGTCGGGCCGCAGCACAGCCTGGAACTGCTGTACACCGGGCGGCGGATCGGCGGGGACGAGGCCGCGCGCATCGGCCTGTGCGACCGGCTCGTGCCCGCGGACGAGGTCCGCGACGCGGCGCACGCCCTGGCCGCCGAGATCGCGGGCTCGGCCCCGCTGGCGGTGCGGTCCATCCGGGCCACGATGCGCGGCGACCTGGCCGGCCGGGTCCGCGCGGCCACCGACCGGGAGGCCGCCGAGCAGAACCGGCTGCGGGAGACGGCCGACTGGCGCGAGGGCGTCGCCGCCATGGCGCAGCGCCGCCCGCCGCGGTTCGAGGGACGATGACCCCGCCCGGCGACCCCGGCCCGGGCGACGAGGTGCGCGCGCAGGTCGCGGCCTGGCTGGCGGAGGCCTGGGACCCGGAGCTGAGCCTGGCGCAGTGGCGGGACCGCCTGGCGGACTCCGGCTGGGGCTGCCCCGCCTGGCCGCGCGAGTGGTACGGCCGCGGGCTGCCGGCCGCGGCCGCCGCCGTGGTGGCGCAGGAGTTCGCCCGGGTCGGCGCGGTCACCGCGCCCGAGGGGGTCGGCATGAACCTGGCCGGGCCGACCATCCTGGAGCACGGCTCGGACGAGCTCAAGCGGCGCTTCCTGCGGCCCACGGTCACCGGGGAGATCAGCTGGTGCCAGCTGTTCAGCGAGCCGGGAGCCGGCTCGGACCTGGCCGGCCTTCGGGCCCGGGCGGAACGCGACGGCGACGGGTTCGTCGTCTCCGGCCAGAAGGTGTGGAACACCTCGGCCCACCACGCCGACTTCGGGCTGCTGCTGGCCCGGACCGACTGGGACGTGCCGAAGCACCGCGGCATCACCTACTTCATCCTCCCGATGCGCCAGCCCGGGGTCGAGGTCCGGCCGCTGCGGCAGATGAACGGGCACGCGTCGTTCAACGAGGTCTTCCTGGACCGGGCGCGGATCCCGGCCGGGAACGTGATCGGCGAGCCCGGCCAGGGCTGGACCGTGGCGCTGACCACCCTGGCGCACGAGCGCAGGCTCGCCCCGCCCGCCGCCGCCGTCCCCTGCCCTCGGCACGGGCCGGGCCGTGCGCGAGGCGGCGGAGGAGTCGGAGCAGGCGATGGCGCCCTACCGCTGGTACCCGCAGCGCGCCGGGCGGCCGGACCTGGTCGTCGAGCACGCCATCGCGGCCGGCCGGGACACCGACCCGCTGGTCCGGCAGGAGATCGTCAAGCTGATCACGCTGGCCTGGTCCGCGCGCTGGACCGCGCAGCGGGCCGCCGCGGCCCGGGCCCTCGGCCGGCCGCCCGGCCCGGAAGGCTCGGTCGCCAAGCTGGCCAGCAGCAACGTCGCCCGGGCCGCGGCCCGGGTGCACGCGATGATCGCCGGGCCCGCCGGGATGCTGGCCGGCGCCGACGACCCGTCCGGCGAGGGCGGGAGGGCGGGCATATGCAGCGAGATCTTCCTGTCGGTCCCGGCCATCTCCATCGCCGGCGGGACCGACCAGATCCAGCGCACCATCCTCGCCGAGCGGATCCTCGGGCTGGCCAAGGAGCCGGCCGCGGACGCGGGCGTGGCGTTCCGGAAGGTGGTCGCGGCGGGTAGCGGGGCCAGTTCGGGCTGGTCGGTACGATAACGGCGGGAGATCGGAGTCGCAGTGGAAGCTACGGGGAGTTCGGTGCGCCAGGAAGCGCGCGACTGGATCGAGGAAAATTTTGACCCGCAGCTCAGCCTGCGAGCCTGGCTGGAGCGGCTCGCGGACTCCGGCTGGGCCTGCCCCGCCTGGCCCGCGGACTGGTACGGCCGGGGGCTCCCGCCGGACGAGGCGGTGGCCGCTTACGCGGAGTTCAACCGCGTGGACGCGCCCGGGCCGCCCGCCGGGCTGGGCGTCATGCTGGCCGCGCCGACGATCATCGCGAACGGCAGCGACGAGCTGAAGCGCCAGTTCGTCCGGGCCGTGCTGGTCGGCGACCATCTCTGGTGCCAGCTGTTCTCCGAGCCGGGGGCCGGCTCGGACCTGGCCGGCCTGCAGACCAAGGCCGAACGCGACGGCGACGAGTTCGTGGTCAACGGCCAGAAGGTGTGGACCTCGGGGGGACAGATCGCCGACTACGGCATGCTGCTCGCCCGCACCGACCCGGACGTGCCCAAGCACCGCGGCATCACGTACTTCGCGCTGCCGATGAACCAGCCCGGGGTCGAGGTGCGGCCGCTGATCCAGATGACCGGCGAGTCCGGCTTCAGCGAGGTGTTCTTCACCAGCGCGCGGGTGCCGGCGTCCGCCATCATCGGCGAGCTCAACGGCGGGTGGGGCGTGGCGCTGTCCACGCTCGGCTTCGAGCGCACGTCGCTCGGCACCGCGACCGGGCTCGGCTTCCGGCTCACCGCCCCCGGGGGCAGCCGGTTCCTGGCCCAGCAGGAGGTCTCGGTCGGCGAGTTCATCGCCGCCTCGAAGGCGAACGCCCGCAGCTACGGCGTCGGCGGCACCGCGATGACCGCCGGCGGCATCATCCCGCTGGTCGCGCTGGCCAAGGAACTCGGGCGCGACCGTGATCCCGAGGTCCGCCAGCAGGTCGTCCGGCTGTACACCCTGGCCTCGGCCAACACCTGGAACGGCCTGCGCGCCAGCGCCGCGCGGCGCGCGGGCGGCCGGGCCGGGCCCGAGGCCTCGCTCGGGAAGCTGATGGCCTCCCGCATCGGCCGGCAGTGGCGCGACACCGCGTCGCTGATCGCTGGCCCGCACGCGATGCTGGCCGGCGAGGACGGCCCGCTCGGCGGGCGCCTGGCCAGCAGACTGCTGGCCACGCCGGGGCCGTCCATCTACGGCGGCTCTGACCAGATCCAGCGGAACATCATCGGGGAGCGGGTGCTCGGCCTGCCCAAGGAGCCGGACCCGTACCGGACGCTCCCGTTCCGCGAGCTCAAGGTCGGCACCCAGGCGGCCGAGCAGGCGGCTGAACCCCAGACCGCCGGCGCGGGGGAGGCGTCATGATCTTCACCTTCACCGACGAGCAGAACGAGCTCGCCGCCACCCTCCGCCGCTTCCTGCAGGACAAGTCGCCGTCGTCCGAGGTGCGGCGGCTGATGGCCACCGAGCCAGGGTACGACCCGCAGACCTGGGCCCAGCTGGCCACGCAGCTCGGCCTGCAGGGCCTGGTCATCCCGGAGAAGTACGGCGGCTCCGGCGCCGGCCCGGTCGAGCTGGCGGTCGTGTGCGAACAGATGGGCCGCGCGCTGCTGTGCGCCCCGTACTTCGCCACCGCGGTCCTCGCCGTGCACGCGCTGCTGGCCAGCGGGGACCAGGCCGCGGCCGAGGAGTTCCTGCCCGCGATCGCCGACGGCACCACGATCGCGACCCTGGCCGTCCCCGAGGACGACGGCGCCTGGACCACCGAGGGCCTGCAGACCCGGGCCCGCCGCGACGGCGACGGCTACCGGCTGGACGGCCGCAAGTCCTTCGTGCTCGACGGGCACGTCGCCGACCTGCTGCTGGTCGTGGCCCAGGCCGACGGCGGCCCGAGCCTGTTCGCGGTGCCGGGCGGCGCGGACGGGCTCGCGCGGCGGCCGCTGGAGACGCTCGACATGACCCGCAAGCAGGCCGTGCTGGACCTGGACGGGGTGCCGGGACGGCTCATCGGCGCCGAGGGCAGCGCGGCCGACGTGGTCGAGCGGACGCTGCGGCAGGCGGTCGTCGCGCTGGCCGCCGAGCAGGTCGGCGGGGCGCAGCGGTGCCTGGACATGAGCGTCGAGTACGCGAAGATCCGGATGCAGTTCGGCCGGGCCATCGGCAGCTTCCAGGCGATCAAGCACATGTGCGCCGACCTGCTGCTCGAGGTGGAGTCGGCCCGGTCGGCCGCCTACTACGCCGCCTGGGCGGCGCAGGAGCAGTCGGACGAGCTGCCGCTGGTGTCGAGCCTGGCCAAGGCGTTCTGCTCCGAGGCCTACTTCCGGGCCGCGGCCGACAACATCCAGATCCACGGCGGCATCGGCTTCACCTGGGAGCACGACGCGCACCTGTACTACCGTCGGGCCAAGTCCACCGAGCTGATGCTCGGCACGCCCGAGCAGCACCGGGAGATCGCCGCGGGCTACCTCATCGACCGGCCGGCTACGCCCAGATAGACTCCGCCAGGTCGTTCAGGGCCTGCGCGGTGGGGAGCGCGGTGTCGACGGCCAGCAGCCGGGGCGCCTGCTCGCCGCGGAGCACGGCGTTGATGTGCCCGGTCAGGGCGGTGAACGACAGCTCGTCCGGGGCGGCGGGGACGTGGCCCTGCTCGTCGCCGGGGCGGAGGACCTGGTAGCTGTCGTCCGGCCCGGGGTGGAACGGGTTGGTGACGTGGATCTGCCCGCCGGTGCCCTCCAGCGTGGTGAACGTGTCGTAGCTGCGGCCGAACCCGCACGAGAACATCAGCCGCCGCCCGGCCGGGTAGCCGAGCGCCCCCCAGGTGTCCACGTCGACGCCGTCGCCGCCCGCACGAGCCCGCGCCCAGGCGGACTCGTGCCCCGGGCCGAAGAACTCCTGCGCCAGGCGGACCGGGTAGCAGCCGACGTCGAGCAGCGCCCCGCCCTGCAGCTCGCGGGACAGCCTGATGTTGGCCGGGCTGCGGACCGTGAAGTGGAAGTTGGACTTGATCTCCATCAGCTCGCCGATCGCGCCGTCGGCGACCAGCCTCGTGAGCTCCTCCAGTTGCGCGTGAAACGGGAACGCGAACGCCTCCCAGAGCAGGGTCCCGGTCCGGCGGGCGACCGCGAGCACGCGCTCGGTGTCCGGCAGCACGCCGCAGAGCGGTTTCTCGCACAGCACCGGCTTGCCCGCCTCCAGGGCGCGGATCGTCCACTCGGCGTGCAGCGCGTTCGGCAGCGGGATGTACAGCGCGTCGATGTCGGGGTCGTCGATCAGGGTCTGGTAGCCCACGACGCTGCGGCCGATCCCGTTGTCGCTGGCGAATTTCGCGGCGCGGTCGGCGTCCCGGCCGGCCACCGCCGACGCCTCGCCCCCGGCCTGGCGCAGGCCGGGCAGGAACACCGCGCGGGCGATGTTCGCGGTGCCGATGATGCCCCAGCGCACCTGCCCGTTCGCGGGCATCACCGGGCCTGGCTTTCCGCCGCGCCGAGCGGGGCGTCGAGGGGCAGGCTCACCCAGCGCCGCTCGTGGTGTGAGATCTCCACCGCGTTGATGACCTCCTGCACCCATAGCCCGTCGTCGAAGTTGCCCTCGTTGCCCTCGATCTCGCCGAGGACCTCGCTGGCGAAGTTCGCCGTGAGGTTGGCGTAGTACAGGGTCCGCCACGACTCGCGCGGGCTGCCGCCCGGCGGGTAGTAGCGGGCCGGCACCTCGACCTCCCGGAACTCCACATCATCCGGCTTGGCCAGCTTCAGCGTCTCGCAGATGCCGAATTCCTCGACCAGCCGCGCGATCCCGGCGCCCTCGCTGCCGTAGACGCGGACCTCGATCCCCGGGTAGTTCCCGACCGTGACGAAGCTGCTCTGCACCGAGCAGATCGCGCCGCTGGCGAACTCGCCGATGAAGATGTCCCCGTCGTCGATGTTGGTGCGGGCCATCTGCCCGGTGGCCTCGATCAGCCGCTCCGGGATGAAGTTGCGCAGCACGCCGACGACCGCGGTGAGGTCCGATGCCATGAACCAGTGCCCGATGTCGATGACCGGGGCCCCGTAGCCCTCCAGCGACGCCACCCGGATCGGGCCGTCGTTGGCCCGCTCCCGGCTGCGCAGCGCCGACCGCGGGTTGAGCCACTGCGAGTTCTGCTCGTAGGCGTTGTAGATGAACGGGGTGCCCAGGTCACCCCGGCTGATCAGGTCCTTCAGGTACCGGACGGCCGGGCTGTACCGGAACGTGAGCCCGACCTTCGTCTTCAGCCCCTTGGACCGGGCCAGCTCGGCGACCTGCCGGACGTCGCGGAAGTCGTGCGCGACCGGCTTCTCGCTGAGCACGTGCTTGCCGGCCTCGATGGCCGCGCGGTTGACCGGGAAGTGATCGCTGTCGCGGGTGACCACGTCGATGATGTCGATGTCGGCGCGGTCGAGCAGCTCGCGGTAGTCGCCGGTGGCGACCTCGGCGCCGTAGCGGCCGGCCGCCGCGGCGGCCCGCTCCGGGTCGAGATCGCACACGCCCACGATCCGGCACCGCTCGTCCCGGGCCCAGCCGGGCAGGTGCGCCAGGCCCGCCCAGCGGCCCGCGCCGACCACGCCTACGCCGAGTCGCTGCCCTGCAGCCATACCTGCGACCTCCCGATCTCATCGTGCCGCCAGCAGCGGGCCGCGTGCTCGCGCTCGCCGGCGTCCAGGAGCTCGGTGTCCCAGGACCGGCACTCGTCCGTGGCGTACCGGCACCGGGGCGCGAACCGGCAGCCGTCCGGCACGTCGATCAGGCTCGGCGGCGAGCCCGCGATGCTGCGCAGCTCCCCGCGCTGGCCCTCCTGCGGCAGCGCGTCCAGCAGCGCCTGGGTGTACGGGTGCTTGGGCTCGGTGATGATGTCCGCGGTCTCGCCCTCTTCCACGACCTGGCCGGCGTACATCACGATGATCCGGTCGCACACCTCGGTGATCACGGCGAGGTCGTGGCTGACCAGGATCATGCTCATGCCGGTGTCCTGCTGCAGCTCCAGCAGCAGGCTGAGGATCTGGTCCTGGATGATCACGTCGAGCGAGGTGGTCGGCTCGTCGGCCAGCAGCAGCCGGGGCGAGGAGGCCAGCGCGATCGCGATCAGCGCCCGCTGCAGCATCCCGCCGCTGAACTGGAACGGGTAGTCCTTCATCCGCCGGGCCGGGGCGGGAATGCCGACGCGCTCCAGCAGGCCGATGGCCCGGGCCTGGGCCTCCGGCCGGGACAGCTTGGCGTGCGCGTTGACGGCCTCGAGCAGCTGGTCGCCGATGGTGCGCACCGGGTTGAGCGCGGTCATCGGGTCCTGGAAGATCATCGCCAGGTGGGCGCCGCGCAGCGCCTCCCACTGGGCCTGGGTGGCGTCCAGGAGGTTCTGCCCGCCGCGCGGGTGGTAGATCACCTCACCGCTGGTGTGCAGGATGCTCGCCGGCATCAGGCCCATGATCGTGCGGCAGGTGACGGTCTTGCCGCAGCCGCTCTCGCCCACGATGCCGAGGATCTCGGCCTCGTGCACGGTCAGCGACACCCCGTCGACCGCGCGGACCACGCCCTGGCCGGTGGCCAGGTAGCTGCGCAGGTCGCGGACCGTCAGCAGCGGCGCGCCGGTCCCCGGCGCCGACTGGCCCGTGGTCAGGCTGAACTCCCCCGCTCGGTGCTGGCCCCGGGGGACGACCCCCCCAAACCCCCCCGCTCACTGCTCGCCCGCCCGGAGCAGGTCGGCCAGCCCGTCCCCGATCAGGGCGAAGGAGATCCCGATGTAGAGCACGGCCAGGCCGGGCATGGCCACGAGCCACCAGGACGTCAGGATGTAGTTCTGGCCGTCGGCGATCATCGTGCCCCACTCCGGGGACGGGGGCTGGGCGCCGAGCCCGAGGAAGCCGAGCGACGCGGCCAGGATGATGTTCCCGACCGCGTCGACCATCGAGAAGATGATCACTGCGGAGGCCGTGTTGGGCAGGATGTGCCGGAACATGACGCGCAGCCGGCCGTACCCGAGGGCGCGCGCGGCCAGCACGTACTGCTGCTTCTTGGCCACCACGGTCTGGGCGCGCATGATCCGCGCGTAGGCCACCCAGCTGGTGATCCAGATCGCGATGAACATGTTGAAGATGCTGGGCCCGAGCATCGCGACGATCGCGACGACCAGGACCAGGAACGGGAACGCGAAGACCACGTCGACCACGCGCATCATCACGCTGTCCGCGCGGCCGCCGATGTACCCGGCGATCAGGCCGTAGAGCGTGCCGAAGACCAGGGTGACGGCGGTCGCGCCGAACGCGATGGCCAGGTCGATGCGGCCGCCGTACAGGATGCGGGTGAGGATGTCCCGGCCGTACTGGTCGGTGCCGAGCAGGTGGTCGGGGGTCAGCGGCGGCGCCAGCGGGTGCAGCGGGTCGATGGTCGTGGGGTTCTGGCTGACCAGGACCGGGGCCAGGAATACGGCCAGGATCGCGATGCCGAGCATGGACCAGCCCGACGATCAGCGTGAGCCGGCGCCGGGTGACGCTGCGGCGCCCGCGGCCTTGGTGGCCGCCCGCATCAGCAGGTCGGACGGGCTCGCCGCCCACGCCGTGCTCATTATCCCGCTCGCCTCCAGGGCGCCTTAACGCACCGTCTTCCCTCGTCGCTCGGTCGCAGGCTCCCTCGCTCCTCAGTCCAGACGGCGCCGCGCCCCCCAGCTCGCTCTCGCTCGCCGGAAAACCACCGGCTCGCTCGATTTTCCCGCTCGCTTCCAGCAGACGGGCTCGCTCATCGCTCGCCGGGAAACCACCGGCTCGCTCATTTCCCGCTCGCTCCAGGGTCCTCATGTGCCGATTTCCTGTCCGACCCGGGGGTCCAGCGCGGCCTGGGCCAGGTCGGTCAGCAGGTTGATGCAGACGATGATCACCGCGAACAGCAGCGTTATCCCCTGCACCACCGGGTAGTCGCGCTGGTTGACCGAGCTCGACCAGCAGCTTGCCCAGGCCGGGCAGCGAGAACACGTTCTCGACCAGGACCGTCCCGCCGACCAGGTAGGCGAGGTTGACGCCGTAGACGGCGACCACGGCCAGGATCGCGATCCGGAACACGTGCCGCCAGAGCACCTGGCGCCAGGGGATGCCCTTCATCCGGGCCGTGTCCACGAACTCCGCCTGCAGCGCGGAGATGGTGGCCGTGCGCAGGCTGCGGACCAGGACGGTCGAGAACCCCAGCGCGATCGTCAGCGCCGGCAGGAACAGGTAGTACAGGTGCCCGATGAACCCGGAGCCGAAGCCGCTGATCGGGAACACGTGGGTGTGCACGCTGAACAGCAGGATGAAGATGATCCCCAGCCAGAACGCGGGCACCGCGAAGCTAAGCGTGAAGAAGATCCGGCCCGCCTGGTCGACCACGCCGCCGCGGCGCAGCCCGGAGATGAAGCCGATCGGGAACGAGATCAGCGCGGCCAGCACCCCGGCGTACACGATGAGGAACACCGTCGGCGGGACGTGCTGCAGGATGACCGTGGTGGCCGGCTCGTCGTAGAAGAACGAGAAGCCCATGTTGCCGTGGAAGAGCCGGCCCATGTACAGGCCGTACTGCGTCCAGATGGGCTGGTTCAGGCCGAGGAAGTTGTCGATGGCCACGGCCCGCTGGTGGGTGTAGCTGCTGCCCAGGATGGCCAGGGCGGGGTCGCCCGGGATCAGCCGGAGCAGGAAGAACGTCACCAGCGTGATGCCGAACAGCGCGATGACCGTGTGGAAGAGTCGCCGCGGGAGCGTCCCGAAGCGGTTCACCGGGCTGCCGCCCTACGGGGTGCTCACCGTCAGCGTCTCCAGGGACAGGTCGTAGTTGCCGAGCGGGGTCGCGTGGAACCCGTGCACCCAGTCTACCCACGCCGTACCGGTAGGGGCTGTAGTCGATGACGATGAACGGTGACTGCTGGTAGACGATCTGCTGGATCTGGTTGTACATCTGCTGCCGGGTGCTGCTGTTCAGCTCGCCGCGCGCCTGGGTGACCAGGGTGTTGGCCTGGCTGCTGCTCCAGTAGCTGTTGAAGGCGTTCGCGCCGCCCTGGCTGTCGGCCCCGAACGTGGCGACCTCGTCCGGGTCGATGATGTCGTTGGTCCAGTACCGCTCGCCCATCTCCGAGTGGCCGCCGTCTTCCTTGTCGTAGGCGGTCAGCAGCTCGTAGGACTGGATGCTGACGTTGATGCCCACGGCGGCGAGCTCGGACTTGAGCACGATGGCCTCGGCCTGGCCGGCCACGTCACCGCTGACCGTGATGAGGAACGTGTTGAAGCCGTGCGGGTAGCCGGCCTGCGCCAGCAGCTGCTTGGCCTTGGCCGGGTCGTACGGGTACGGCGTGATGCTGGAGTCGTAGTACTGCATCTTGTAGGGCATGAACGAGGAGCCGAGGGTGGCGTGCCCCTGGTAGGCGAGCTGCACGATCGCCTTCCGGTTGATGGCGTAGTTCAGGGCCTGCCGCACGAGCTGGTTCTTGAACGGGGCGAAGTGCTCGTCCAGCTGGACGAAGTCCACCCGGGTCGACGGGTAGAGCTGCACGCTCAGGCCCTGGGTGTTGTTGATCTGGCTGACCAGGTTGCCCGGCGGGTTCTCGATGACGTCGGCCTTCTTGCTCTCCAGCATCAGCACCCGGGTGTTGTCGTCGGGCACGATCAGGACCTTGACCTTGCTGATCTTGGGCTTGGTCCCGTAGAAGTACGGGTTGCGGGCCAGGTCGATCTCGCTGTCGGCGCTGTACGAGGTGACCTTGAACGGGCCGCTGCCCACCGGGTGCTGGAAGAACGCGCTGCCCTGCGCCTTGACCAGGCTCTCCGGCACGATCGAGTAGGCGTACATGGCCAGGTCGGCGAGCAGCGGCGCGTGCGGCTGCGACAGGGTGATCACGACCGTGTGCTGGTCCGGCGCGGTGATGGTCTTCACCGGGGTCAGCAGGAACCCCCAGCCGCCGGCGAACGCGCGGGACCGCTGGATCGAGTACACGACGTCGTTCGCGGTCACCGGGGTGCCGTTGGAGAACTTGGCGTCCGGGCGCAGGTGGAAGGTGTAGGTCAGGCCGTTCGAGGCGATAGTCCAGGACGAGGCCAGGTCGGGCAGCAGGCCGGTGCCGGTCGAGTTGGGCTGGAGCAGCCTGCTGTACAGGTTCTGGTCCAGCCAGATGGACTCGTTGACCGAGTTGGCCTCGGGGTCCAGGGTGTCCACCTTGACGGCGTTGGCGATGACCAGCGTGCTGGCGGTGGACCCCGTGCTGGAGCCGCCGCCGGTGCCGCTGGGGGTGGCCGAGCCGCCGCATCCCGCGGCGGCGATGGCGAGCGCGATGACGCCCGCGCTGAGGATCCGGGACCGGGTGGCTCGGAACATCGCGCGCCCCCTTCGTCGATTGTCGACAACCTGGCCTAACTGTAGAAACGTGCCCTCGGCCCGTCAATACTCAGCGCCCGTCCGTTACACCCTCTTTACAGGCAGGGACGCTGCCTCGCAGGCGGGGTGTGCGGGCCAGGCGGGCCCCGCGCGGTCGGCCCGGCGCCGACCACCGTTGCGCCCGCTGGCCGGTATTGACTTCGGGGCCCCGGAACAGCAACAATCGTTGATTGTCGACAATCGGTCGATTTCCGGCACTGCGAACGAGGGTGGATGACGTCCGACGGGATCACCGGGACCGCCGGGGGGACCAGCGAGGAAAGCGCCGGCGCGGGCACGGGCTCGAGCGCCGGCCCGAGCACGGGCTCGAGCGCCGGCGCGGGCACGGGCTCGAGCGCCGGCCCGGGCACGGGCTCGAGCGCCGGCCCGGGCACGGGCTCGAGCGCCGAGGCGGGCACCGGCTCAGGCGTCGGCGTGGGCGCCAGCCCGGGCCCGGGCACCCGCGTATGCGTGCTGGTGGCCACGCCGCTGGAGCCGGAGCACGCCGCCCGGATCGAGGCCGCCGACCCGCGGGTGTCGGTGATCTACGAGCCGGACCTGCTGCCGGTTCCGCGTTATCCCGCCGATCACACCGGGGTGCCCCGCGCGCTGTCCGCGGCCCAGCTTGACCGCTGGTCGGCGCTGCGGCAGCAGGCCGACATCAGCTTTGACTTCGACTGGCAGGCGCCCGCCGAGATGCCCCGCAACTGCCCGCGGCTGCGCTGGGTGCAGGGCACGAGCGCGGGCATCGGCGGGTTCCTGGAGCGGACCGGCCTGGCGCGCACGTCGCTGGTCTTCACCACGGCCAGCGGGGTGCACGGCACGCCGCTGGCCGAGTTCGCGCTGCTCGGGATGCTGTACTTCGCCAAGGGCCTGCCGCAGCTCGCCCGCTGGCAGCAGCAGCGGCACTGGCAGCCGCACGCCGCCGGCCAGGTCGCGGGCCGCCGCGCGCTGCTGGTCGGGCTGGGCGGCGTCGGCCGCGCGGTGGCCCGGCTGCTGTCGGCGGCCGGGGTCGAGGTCATCGGGGCCGGCCGCCTGCCGCCCGCCCAGCGCGCCGCCGCCGTCCCCGGCGTGACCTCCTGCATCGCGGTGAGCCAGATCGCCCAGGCGCTGCCGGACGTGGACGCGCTGATCCTCGCCTGCCCGCTGACCGAGCAGACCCGGCACCTGATCTCCGAACGCGAGCTGCGGCTCATGCGGCCCGGCGCGATCGTGGTGAACATCAGCCGGGGCCAGGTGATCGACGAGGACGCGCTGATCGGCGCGCTGCGCAGCCAGCACCTGGGCGGCGCGTTCCTGGACGTGTTCGCGGCCGAGCCGCTGCCCGCGTCCTCGCCGCTGTGGGAGATGCCGAACGTCGTCATCTCGCCGCACTCGGCCTCCACGGTCGCCGCCGAGAACGGCCTGCTCACCGAGCTGTTCACCGACAACCTGCAGCGCTGGCTGGCTGGCCGGCCGCTGCGCAACGTCTACGACCGGGCCGCCGGGTATTGAGCGGGGGCTCCGGGCCATGCCCCGGCCAGCACTGAGCGAGAGGCAGGAACGCACCATGACGGCAGACAGGATCCGGGTCGCGGTCGTCGGCACCGGGCGCTGGGCGCAGGTGGCGCACATCCCCGGCTGGCAGCGGGACCCGCGGGCGGAGGTGGTCGCCCTGGCCGACGTGGACGAGACCGCGCTGGCCGCGGTCGCCGACAAGTTCGCCGTGGACCGGACCACCACCGACTACCGCGCGCTGCTGGACGACCCGGGCATCGACGTCGTGGACGTGGTGACCGGGAACCGGCCGCACTTCCAGATCTCCTGGGACGCGCTGTCGGCCGGCCAGCACGTGCTGTGCGAGAAGCCGGTGCACATGGACTACCGCAAGACGCGGCAGGCGGCCGAGCTCGCGGCCTCCCGCGGGCTGCGGACGAAACTCGGGTTCACCTTCCGTTACGCGCCGGCCGTCCGGTACGCCAAGGAGCTGATCGACTCCGGCTTCGTCGGGGAGCCGTACATCTTCAACGGGTTCGAGCAGAACAGCCAGTGGATCGACCCGGCCACGCCGCTGCGCCAGTTCGACCCGGAGGCCGACCCGGCGCAGGTCGCGGTGTCCTCCATCGAGGGCTACGGCGCCCCGGTCATCGACATCATGCACTGGTGGCTGGACCGGCCGCTGACCGCGGTGGTCGGCGCCATGCGCAACTTCGTGCCCGAGCGCATGATCCGCGATACCGGCAGGATGACCAGGGCCAACATCGACGACGGCGACATGTGGATCGCCGAGTTCGGCCCGGACGTGCTGGCCTCGATCCAGTCCTCCTACGTGACCGTCGGCAACTACCCGGGCATCGAGGCGCGCATCTACGGCTCCGAGGGCGCGCTGATCGTCCGGCTGGTCGACGAGTTCGGCATCTGCCAGACGATCAAGACGGCCACCAAGGACGCGGTCGAGTTCGTCGAGCAGGAGATCCCGGACCGGTTCTTCCCTCCCGGCGGCAGCTCCCGCGAGCCGTGGGACTATCTGTTCTACTCCAACCTGGTCAGCGACTTCACCAGCGAGATCCTGGACGGCCGGCGGCCCAGCCAGGGCGACTTCGCCCAGGGCGCGCTGGTGCAGGAGACCATCAACGCGTTCGAGGCCTCCTACCGGGCCCGCGCCTGGGTGGACTTCCCGCTCGGCGCGGCCGACGCGGCGGGCGCGGCGTGAACGTCGTCACCAACGCGGGCCGGCTGGTCCGCCAGGTGCTCGCCGGGGAGGTCTGGCCCGCCCTGGCCGACCGCCACGCCTACCGGGTGGGACCCGACGGCCAGCCGTTCGTGCTGCCGGGCATGGGCGGGGTCACGCTCGGCGTGCACTGCGGGGACCCGGCCACCGGCTACGCCTGCGACCACCTGGAACCCGGCGCGTCGGTCCGGCACCGCGACCCCGGCGCGAACATGGCCCTGCAGTTCCTGACCTGCGTGGGCAACGAGGTCCGGGTCGCCTCGGGACCCGCCGAGGGAGCTGTCGGCCACGTCATCGGCCAGCACGCGTACGTGCTGGTCGACTTCCCCGAGGCGCCCGCCGCGGACCTGACCGTCGGCGACGCGGTCACCGTCCTGGCCTGCGGGCAGGGGCTCGCGCTGACCGGGCACCCGCAGATCACGGTCAAGAACTGCGCCCCTGGCCTGATCGAGCGGATGCCGGGCGGCACCCGGCCGGACGGCCGGCTGGCGGTGCACGTGGCCGCGCGGGTGCCGGCCGAGGCGATCGGGGCCGGGGCCGGGATGATCTCGGAGTACGCCAACACCGACCTGATGGGCGCGTACGCCGGGCTGGGCGAGGACCTGTCGCTCGGCCTGGAGGGGCTGCGGGTCGGCGACATCGTCGCGCTGGCCGACACCGATCACCGGTACGGCCGCGGTTACCGGCCCGGCTACCTGACCATCGGGGTCATCTCCACCGGCCAGTGCATGTTGTTCGGTCACGGGCCGGGCCCGAGCACGCTGCTGAGCGGCCCGGCCGAGGCCTTCCACGTGGTGGACGACCCCGACGCGAACCTGGCCAGCTGGTTCCACCCGGAGCCCTCCGGCCGTGACCGTTATGGCGCATCTGCCAGGGGATCGGCGTGACCGCGCCGCGGCCGGTGGCCGTCAACCTGCTCGGCGTGGTCGAGCACCCGGCGCTGGACGGCGGCCCGTGGCGGATTGACCGCGATGGCACTCCGTACGTGCCCCTGGGAGACGGCGGGATCGTGCTGGGCCTGCAGCTCGGGGACCCGGTGTTCGGGCTGGCCGGCGACCATGCCGCGCCGGGCGCCTGCCTGGTGCACCCGGACGCCGCGGCCCGGCACGCGCTGGCGGCCTACGCCTGCATCGGCAACACCGCGCGGGTGCGGACCGGCCGCGCCGCGGGCGCGCGCGGCGTGGTCCTCGGCCAGCGCGGTGAGGAAGGGCGCGTGATCGTGGGCTTCGGCCAGGAGGACCTGGCCCGGATGCGGCCCTCCGACCAGGTAGCCGTGCGCGCGCTCGGCCAGGGGATGCGGCCGGAGACCCTGCGTGCGGACGTCATGATCATGAACCTGGATCCGGGCGTGCTGCCCCTGCTGCCGGTCGCGGTGCCGGACAGCGGCGGCGCGGCGGTGATCGTGGACGTGCGGATGACCGTGCCGGGCAAGCTGGCCGGGAACGGCATCGGCCGGCCATCGGCCAGCTGGGACCTGGACCTGCAGCTGCCGCCGCCCGGGGCGGACGGCGGCGCCGGGGACTTGCTGCTGGGGGACCTGGTCGCGGTCACCGACCTCGACGCGCGGTGGAATATGGGGTATCGCCGGGACTGGGTGACGGTCGGCGTGGTGGCCCACGGGGGCAGCCCGCTGCCCGGGCACGGGCCCGGGATCACGCCCATCCTGACCGGGCCGGCCGGGGCGCTGCGGCTGCGGCCCGATCCGGCCGGTCACGTGGGCCTGACCGGGGCGGTGCTAAAACTACAGTGACGGACGACGCCCCCCGATCCGGGTGAGGGAAAGTGGGAGCCATACTCGAGCACGTCTCGCTGCCGGAGGCGGTTGGCCGGGCCCTCCGGCGCCGCATCCTGAACAACGAGCTGCCCGCCGAGACCCGCCTCGTGGAGGCGAACCTGGCCGCCGAGTTCGGGGTCAGCCGGGGGACCATCCGGGACGCCATGCGCAGCCTGCAGGCCGAGGGCCTGATCGCGATCGTGCCCCGCCGGTACAGCGTGGTGACCAGGATGTCGCCCAACGATGCCGAGGACGTGTGCTTCGCCCGGTACGTACTGGAGGACGCCAGCTTTGACCGCGGTTTCGGCCCGAACCGGAAAGAGCTGGTCAGGAACCTGCGGCTAGCGCTGGAGCACATGTCGGTCGCCGCGCGGACCGACGACATGGACGCGCTGGTCGCCGGCGACACCCGCTTTCACGAGCTGCTCATCGACGTGTCGGGGCGGGGCCGGCTCAAGGACCTCTGGTCCATGCTCAACAGCCAGATGGGCGCGGTGATGCGGGAGGAGATCGAGCGGCAGGGCATCAGCCTGCTCGACGCGGTCGAGCGGCACCGCCGCCTTTACGACGCGGTCAGCGAGGGCGACCTCCCCCGGCTGCGCCGGGAGCTGCGGGTCCATTACCTGACGGGGTTCCCGGCCCAGGATGGCCCGGCGCCATCACCTCCGGATCGTGCAGGTGACACGTGACCGAACGGCCGCCCGGCAGCTGAATCAGCGCGGGCTCGCGCTCCCGGCAGACCGGCATGACCATCGGGCAGCGCGGGTGGAAGTGGCAGCCCGCCGGGCGCTCGATGGCGTTCGGGATGTCGCCGGTCAGCGCCGGCTTGATCGCCTTGCGGTGGGTGGTGAGCCGCGGCGCCGCGCGGACCAGGGCCTGGGTGTACGGATGCAGCGGCTCGGCGAAGATCGCCTCCGTGGGCGCCTGCTCGACGACCCGGCCCAGGTAGAGCACGGCCGTGCGCTGGCTGATGTGCCGGGCGACGTCCAGGTCGTGGGTGACGAACAGGTAGGTCAGGCTGCGCTCCTCCTGCAGCCGGATCATCAGGTTGAGCACCTGGGCCTGGATCGAGACGTCGAGCGCGGACAGCGGCTCGTCGGCGATGACGACCTCAGGCTCGACGGCCAGCGCGCGGGCGATCCCCACCCGCTGCCGCTCCCCGCCGCTGAACGCGTGCGGGCGCCGGCCCGCCTGGGCGGTGGACAGCCCGACCGTGCGGAGCAGCTCGGCCACCCGGTCCGCGCGCTCCTTGCGCCCCACGACGTGGTGCACCCTGAGCACCTCGGTCAGCGACTGGCCGATGGTCATCGTCGGGTTCAGCGACGAGTACGGATCCTGGAACACGCCCTGGACCTGCCGCCGCACGGCGCGGGCGGTCTCGCTCTTGCGGTCGAGGACGCTCACGCCGCGGTAGCGGATGTCGCCGCTGGTCGGCGTGTACAGGCCGAGCAGCAGCCGGCCGAAGGTGGTCTTGCCCGAACCGGTCTCGCCGACCAGCGCGAGGGTCTCGCCGCGCCGGATCGTCAGCGACACCCCGTCCACGGCCTTGAGCGTCGGCCGGGCCCGGCCCATCGCGTCGCGCCCGGTCGAGAAGTACTTGGTGACCTGCAGCGTCTCGATGATCGGGACCTCCGCGTCGCCGGCCCCGTCCGCGGCCGGGACCTGGCTATCTGCGGTCACTGCTCTGCCCCGCGTAGGCCTGCATCCAGAACCGGCCCAGGGCGTGCCTGCGGCGCCGTGCCCCCAGGGCGTGCCTCCGGCACGACGCCTCCCCGCTTCCGGTCATCGCCGTATTGTCGATTGTCGACTAAAGTCACTATAGGGGCCAGCGCGCCGGTCTGGCCAGACCTGCCAGGACGGAGTCGCTGATGGACCTGTTCACCGGAGTCGGGGTGGCGCTGGTCACTCTCCTGGACGACGACGGGGGCGTCGATGCGGCGGCCACCGGCTCGCTCGCGGCCGATCTCGCCGACCGGGGCATGCGGGCCGTGCTGGCCTGCGGCACCACCGGTGAGGCGGGCACCCTGACCGATGCCGAGCGCGGCGAGATCATCCGCGCGGTCCGCGATGCCGTGCCGCCGGACGTCCCGGTGCTGGCGGGCACCGGTGCCACCAGCCCGGGGCGCGCGGCAGAACTGACGGCGGCCGCCGCCGCAGCCGGCGCGGACGCGGTACTGGCCTGGCCGCCGCCCGGCTCCGAGGACCTGGCCGGCTACTACGCGACGCTGGTCAAGGCGGCGGCGGGGCTGCCGGTACTGGCCTACCACATCCCGTGGATCTCGTCGCCGGGCGTTCCGGTCAGCGCGCTGGCCGACCTGCCGGTGGCCGGGCTGAAGGACTCATCGGGCGACCCGGACCGGCTGCTGGCCGAGGTCGCGCACTATCCGGGCTGTACTTACGTCGGGTCGTCGGCGCTGCTGGCCCTGGCCGGGCCGCTCGGCGGCACGGGCGCGATCCTGGCCGTCGCCAACGCCGAGCCCGAGCTGTGCTGTGCGGCGTTCGCAGGCGACGCCGCGGCTCAGCACCGGCTGATCGACGTTCATCTCGCGGTCCGCCAGGGCGGCGTGCCGGCCCTCAAGCGGATCCTCGCCGAGCAGCGCGGCACCCCCGCGCTGAGCCGGGTCGGCTGACCGGGAATCACGAGCGCCCGGCGGGCGGCTCGGGCAGGATGGGGCTCACGGTATAAAGGCACTCCGGTCGCCTCGGGTACCGCCGCGGCCGACCGATACCAGCGACGGCCCGCGGGCCGCAGCGTCTGGTGTAACTAACGGTATAACGGTCTTCTGGATCGCCGCCGACAAGGAGTGCTGCCTGTGGCTGGACCCGCCCAATCGCCGCCCGCCGCCGAGGAGGCGTCAGGTCCGGCGCTGATGACCGGGGCGCCGCCGTTCCCGGAGCAGTCCCGGGTGACGCTCGCGAACTGGCAGGACCCGCCGTTCAACCGGTGGGCCTTCCAGCACATCCGCGAGCTGATCCCCACGGCGAGGATCGCTCGCGCGCCCGGGCCGGCCTGGCCGCTGCCGCGCGCGGAACGCGACGTCCTGGGTTTCCGGTTCCGGTACGCCGACCGCGAGCTGAGCGTGGCTGAGCTGCTGGCGGACACCTACACCGACGGCTTCCTGGTGCTGCACCAGGGCCAGATCGTGGCCGAGCACTACTTCAACGGCCTGGCCCCCGACGTCCCGCACCTGCTGATGTCCGTGTCCAAGTCGGTGACCTCGGCGATCGCCGGCGTGCTCGCCGGCCGGGGCGAGCTGGCGGTCTCCGCCCGCGTCGAGGAGATCGTCCCGGAACTCGGCGGTACCTCGTTCGAGGGCGCGACCGTGCAGGACCTGCTGGACATGCGGGCCGGCACCCGGTTCGACGAGAACTACGACAATCCCGAGGCCGACGTGCGCACCTACGAGCGGGTGTACCTGTGGCGCCCGGATAACGGGCAGCCCAGGCCCGCGGACGCGCTCGGATACTTCGCGACGCTCGCGAACGACGGGCCGCACGGCGGCCCGTTCCGGTACCGCTCGATCCTCACCGACGTGCTGGCCTGGGTGATCGAGCGGGCCGCCGGGGCGCGGCTGCACCAGCTCATCGCCTCCGAACTGTGGCAGCCAATGGGCGCCGAGTTCGACGCGGAGATCACCGTCGACGCGTATGGCAACCCGATGGCCGACGGCGGCATCTGCGCCACCCTGCGCGACCTGGCCCGGTTCGGCCAGCTGTACCTGCAGCGCGGGCGGGTCGGTGACCGCGTCATCGTGCCCGGCGCGTGGATCGACGACACGATCCGGGGGGCTTCCGACGGTGCCGAGGCGTTCATCGGCGGGGACCACCCGCCTGGCTATCCGCCCGCGGCCCACTACCGCAACTGCTGGTGGGTCCGGGACCCGGCCGTGCCGTTCTTCCACGCCTCGGGCATCAACGGCCAGAACGTCTTCGTGCACGTGCCGTCGCAGACCGTCGTGGCCAAGCTGTCCACTTGGCCGACCGCGCTGAGCCCGGCCCTGGGCCCGACCGTCCAGGCTGCGCTGGCAATAGCCAGTGCCCTGCAGGCCGGCGATCTTCGCGGCTAGGCCGGCTGCAGGGCACTGGGGCTCGGGGTGGGCCGACGCGTTCCTTACGCGGCCGGGCCGGTGGCCAGGGTCACGGTGGCGGACTGGGCCTGGCCGGACTGGTCGGTCCAGCCGATGCGGACGCTGTCACCGGGGTGGTGCTGCTCCATCGCCGCCTGCAGCGCGGACGGCGAGGAGACCGACTGGCCGTCGACCGAGGTGATCACGTCACCCGCGGTGATGCCGGCGTTCTGGGCGGCACCTCCCGGCAGGACTCCCGCGATCAGGGCCCCGCTGCCGGACGGCACGCCCTCGGCCGCGGCGTTGCTGGCGGACGTGACCTGGACTCCCAGGAACCCGGTGGTGCTGATGTGCACCGTGGCCGAGCCGTGGCCGGCCTCGATCTGGCTGGCGATGGAGAGCGCCTCGTTGATCGGGATCGCGAAGGCCTCGGTCGCGGTGGTCTGCGCCGTCTCGTTCGGCGAGCTGGACGAGGACGCCGCGGTGTCGATGCCGATCACCTGCCCGGCCGTGTTGACCAGCGGCCCGCCCGAGTCACCCGGCTGGATGGGCGCGTTGTCGTTGATGAGCCCGCTCAGCTGCTCCGACGTGCCGGATCCCTCGTCCGAGGCCGTGATCGAGGAGTTGAGGCCGGTGATCTTGCCGGTGGCGACCGACGGGGTGCCGCCCTTGCCCTCGGCGTTGCCGAGCGCGACCACCTTCTGGCCGACGGCCACGGTGGAGGAGTCGCCCAGGTTCACGGTCTGCAGCCCGGAGGCTCCCTGGAGCTGCAGGACCGCGACGTCCTTGGTCGTGTCGTAGCCCACGACCTTGGCCGGGTAGGTGCGGCCGTTGCCGATATCGGTGACCTTGATCGAGGTGGCGCCGTTGATGACGTGGTTGTTGGTCAGCACCTCGCCCGACGAGGTCAGCACCAGCCCGGTGCCGGCCGCCTCGGCCTGCTGGTAGCCGAGCGTGGAAACGACGTCGACCAGGCCGGGATCGGTCTGCCCGGCGATCTGGGCCGTGGTCAGCACCGCGCTGCCCTCGCCGATGCTCGCGGCCTGCAGGCCGAGGAAGGTAGCCAGGCCCACCGCCAGGGCGACGGCGGCCATCGCCACGGGGCGGCGGAAGCGCCGGGCCGGGCCGCCGGGGGCCCGGTGGCCGCCTCCGCTGTGGCCGGCCGGGATGCCGTAGCCGCCGGGGTAACCGGGCCCGGCCGGGCCGCCGGGGTAACCGGGACGGCTCGGGTCGCTGTAACCGGCTGAGCCGGCGGGGTAACCGGCGCGGGCCGGGTAGGCAGAGCCAGCGGGGTCGGCCGGGTAACCAGCGCCAGCCGGGTAAGCGGGAGCCGCCGGGTAAGCGGGGCCCTCCGGGTAGGCGTGCCCGGCCGGAGCGCCATAGCTGCCCGGATGAGCGGGACCGGCCGGATGAGCGGGGCCGTCCGGGTAGGCATGCCCGACTGCGCCGTAGCCGCCCGGGTGAGCGGAGCCGGCCGGGCAGGAGGGGCCGCCGTAGCCGCGGACCGGGCCAGCGAAGCCGGCCCGGCCGTCCGGCCCGCGGTAGCCGTCTGCGCCGTAGCCCGCCAGACGGGCGGCACCGGCGCCGGGCCCGGACTGACTGGGCGGTGCCTGCCCAGCATCCGCCGCGGCCGGCCGGTCGTAGTTGCTGCTCATCGGGACAATCCCCTCGGTACACATCCGCCGTGCTTCGACGCTTCCATGGTTGGCCGTGCACCTGGAAGAAAGCTGAAAACTTTCTGATCACTGCCTCTGTCTTTGCTGACTAGCGGCTATATCTTAACGAACAGGGGCATTCCCGGCGCATATCGGCGGCCGCGGACGTGAGTCACGGAGAAAAACGTGGCCCGTGAATGTACCTTTGGGCGGCCTCCCGCGCGCCTTCCGGTACATTCATGACCGCGTCGGCCGGAGCGGTACGCACCGGCGCCGATCGTGCGGCAGGCTGGGCTTGTGAGCGTGCCGTTTCCCGAGCCCACCACACCTGCCCCGTCGCGGGCCGAGGTCTTCCTCACCTATCTCGACTATTTCCGCTCCCGGCTGGTGGGCATGCTCCAGGGCCTGCCCGACGACGAGCTGCGCAGCAGCCGGCTGCCGTCGGGCTGGGCTCCCATCGAGTTGCTGAAGCACCTGACCTACGTGGAGATGCGGTGGCTCGAGTGGGGCTTCGAGGGCCGCGACGTGGCCGACCCGTGGGGCGACCAGCGGGACGACCGCTGGTACGTGGCGCCCGAGGAGACGTTCGGTGACCTGGTGGCGGCGCTGCACGCCCGGGCCGCGCGCACCCGGGCCATCGTCGAGTCGCACGACCTTGCCGACATCGGCCAGCCTGGCCCCCGCTGGGACGGCGCCGATCCCGCGTCACTCGAGCGGGTCCTGTTCCACCTGCTCCAGGAGTACGCACGCCACGTCGGCCACCTCGATATCGTCGCCGAACTCGCCGGCGGCCAGACCGGGGAGTGAGGCACCATGAAGTACACCTAGGGCGCTGGCTCGTCCGGGACCGCGGTGCGGCTGACCCGGCGCCCGGCTTGCCGGGCGAGCGCGGCGAAGGCGGCCGCGTCGTACACGGCGGCGCCGCCCGGGTCGTTGTTGAAGAAAACGAACACGTCCGCGTCGTCGGGCCAGGTTCCGGCTATCCGCTGCACCCAGCTGGTCAGGGCGCGCCCTCCGTACCGGGGCCACGGCTGCGCCGCGCCCTCGTGCAGGCGGAGGTAACCCCAGCCGGCGGTGCGCCACAGCGGGCTGGCCGGGCGGCCGAGCCGGTCCGCCCAGCACAGGGCGGCGTGGTGGCGCGCCAGCAACTCCCGGGTCTCCTCGGTCCACCACGAGTCATGCCTGAATTCCACCGCCACTCGCACCTGGCCCGCCTCGGCGGTGTTTGAGATGGGCTCGCCCGGCATGCGGAATCGCGCGAACTCGCGCAGGCAGTCATCGAGCGCCCCCGGGTCCGCGGGGAAGTTCGGGGGCAGCTGGAGCAGCACCGGGCCCAGCCGGTCGCCGAGCCCGGCGGCCGCGCTCAGCAGGCGGCCGACCGGTCCGGCCGAGTCACGCAGCCGCTGGACATGCGTGAGATAGCGGCTGGCCTTGACCGCCATCACGAAGTCGGCGGGCGTGCGGGCGCGCCAGTCGGCGAAGGTCTGCCGGGCGGGCAGCCGGTAGAACGTGCCGTTGTTCTCGACCGTCGCGTACCGGCTGGCGTAGTGCTCCAGCCACCTGCGCTGGGCCAGGCCGGGCGGGTACAGCACCTCCCGCCAGTCGCGATACTGCCAGCCGGAGGTGCCGACAAGAACAGGCATCGCGGTTCGCAGCCTTTCTCCGGCATCCGGGCCTCAGCGACATCATGACAGTTGACGTCCCTTCTGGAAGACCGGGCTTCTGCCTGCCCCGGCGATAACCACTGGCGCCCGGCGGCCCGCCGTGGGTTAGCTGGCCGCATGAACCTGGAACGATTCGCCGCGGACCGCGACAGCGAGTCGGTGCGCGCCTGCCATGAGATCTACCTGTCGGGGTGGGCCGCCGACGATCCCCACGTGCCGCCCCTGTCGCTGCGCAGCTTCGCAGGCTGGATGGAGCTGGGCTGGACCGAAGACCCGTCGGAAACGTGGCTGGCCCGCGACCGCGCTGGCCAGCCCTGCGGCTGGTACGTGATCACCCTGCCGCAGCGCGAGAACCGGCATCACGCCGCCGTGAGCCCGGCGGTGCACGCCTCCAGGCGGCGCGCGGGCCTGGGCACGGCGCTGGTCCGGCACGCGGCGGGGCGCGCGGATCAGCACGGCCGCGCGCTGCTCACGGCCGATGCGAGAGACGGCTCGCCCGGCGCGGCGTTTGCCGCCGCCCTCGGCGCACGGCGCGGAACCAACTGGTCCCGCCGGGTGCTGGACACGAAAGCCGTTCCTGCCGGGTACCTGGCCGCGCTGCGGGCCAAGGCCGAGCCGTCGGCCCGCGGGTACTCGCTGCTGTCCTGGGCCGGTCCGGTACCCGGACAGTGGGTCGCGGCGGTCGCCGCCATCAACGCGGCCATGACCGACTCGCCGCGGGACGCCGGGCACGAGGCGCAGGTCTGGGACGCCGAGCGGGTCCGGCAGGACGATCATCGCCGGGTGGTCCAGGGCTGGCGCAGCTACGCGGTCGCGGCCCGGTCGCTGGCCACCGGCGAGCTGGCCGGGCTGACCCAGGTCTCGGTCGATCCGGCCGAGCGCGCATGGGGCCTGCAGGAGCTGACGGCCGTGGCCGGGCCGCACCGCGGGCACCGGCTCGGGCTGCTGGTCAAGGTGGCCATGCTGGAATTGCTGGCCGAGCGCGAGCCTCAGCTCACCCGGATCGTCACCGGGAACGCCGACGGCAACGAGCACATGATCGCGATCAACGATGAACTGGGCTACACCATCCTCGACCGGTGGCCGTCCTGGGAGATGGAGGTCGCGCAGGTGCTGTCGCAGCCACGGGGTGAGTCAGATTATCTGTCCCAGTATTGAACTATTTAATAGGTCAACAACCGAAAGGCGATACTCTGTGCGCCGAAGGCTGGGGGAGGGGGGAGGAAGCGACCGAACGGTGCTACAGGTACATAACTTCACATATGGTCTGCTCACTCCAATACTCGGCTACGTTATGTCCTGCATGGGCGCATTCCTCGGGTTGCGCTGCACCACCCGGGCCCGCCCCTTCCACGGAATGGCACGGGCGCGGTGGCTGCTGCTCGGCGGGGTGTCGATCGGCACCACGGGAGTCTGGCTGATGCACTTCATCGCCATGCTCGGGTTCACGATCCCCGGCGAGACGATCGACTACAACGTGCCGGTCACCATCCTCAGCCTCCTGGTGGTGGTGGGGATCGTGTGCGTCGGCCTGCTGATCGTCGGGTTCGGCCGTGACCGGTACACCTCGCTGATCCTCGGCGGCGTGATCACCGGGATAGGCGTGGCGGTCATGCACTACCTGGGCATGGCGGCCATGCGGATGCCGGGCCGGATCAGCTACGACCCGGGACTGCTCATCATCTCGGTGGTGATCGCCATCGTGGCGGCCACCGCCGCGCTGTGGGCCGCGCTCGAGCTGCAGGGCATCGGGACCACCCTGATCGCCTCGCTGATCATGGGACTGGCCGTCAGCGGGATGCACTACACCGGGATGGCAGCCATGTACGTGTTCCCGGCCAACGGCCCGGCCGGGATGGTGATGGGCGGCGCGGGCGGCGCGACGGCCGAGAGCTTCCTGCTCCCGCTGATCCTCGGGATCACCGTCATCTCGTTCGTGCTGACGGCCACGATCGCCCTGTCGCCGAGCGCGGAGGAGATCCGTTACGACGCGGCCCTGCTGGACCACATCCGCAGGCGCACCCAGCCGCAGCGGTAGCGAGCGGGGCACTGATCCCGGCCGGCGGCTAGCCCGGCCCGGCGCCGCCCAGCAGGTCGGTGCGCTGCTCGTCGGGATCCGGGCCGCCCAGCTCGTCGGTAACCGGCTCCTGGCCGCCGAGCAGGTCGGTGCGCTGCTCGTCGGGATCCGGGCCGCCCAGCTCGTCGGTAACCGGCTCCTGGCCGCCGAGCAGGTCGGTGCGCTGCTCGTCGGGATCCGGGCCGCCCAGCTCGTCTGAGTACCGCCCGGACGCTGGATTATCCGTCATGTCAGCCTCCTGTTAGCCCTGCGTCTTAGATATGCGCCCAACAATGCCAGCCCGGCCGTCCGGGCACACCACCGCCCCGCCGCGCGGCTAGCCCGGCCGTCTCACGGCGGTCCACCACCCGCACGGCCT
>CAVUYA010000003.1:0-39076 GCA_963745575.1 uncultured Actinomycetota bacterium
CCGACGGCGCCTGGCCGCGCACTGAGCCAGCCGGCGGCCGGGATGCCGGCCGGGGCATCCGGTCGCGCTCTGGCTCGTCACGGCCGGGCTCGTCATCGAGGCGCAGCGTGAGCGAGATCCGTTTCCGGGCCGTGTCCACGCCGAGCACCTTCACCCGCACCACGTCGCCGGGCCTGACCACCTCGCGCGGGTCGGAGACGAACTTCCGCGACATCGCGGAGACGTGCACCAGGCCGTCCTGGTGCACGCCGATGTCAACGAAAGCGCCGAACGCGGCGACGTTGGTGACGACTCCCTCCAGGACCATGCCGGGCGCCAGGTCCTCCAGGGTCTGCACGCCCTCGGCGAAGGCGGCCGTCGTGAACGCCGGGCGCGGGTCACGGCCCGGCTTCTCCAACTCCCCGAGGATGTCGGTCACGGTCGGCAGGCCGAACCGCTCGTCGGTGAACTCCTGCGGCCGCAGCGACCGCAGCACCGCGGTGTTCCCGATCAGCTCCGGCACGCTGAGGCCGGCCGCCGCCAGGATGCGCCGCACCACCGGATAGGCCTCCGGGTGCACGCTCGAGGCGTCCAGCGGGTCGTCGCCGCCGGTGATGCGCAGGAACCCCGCGCACTGCTCGAATGCCTTCGGGCCCAGCCGCGGGACCTTCGTGAGGGCCCGGCGGCTGCGGAACGGCCCGGTCGCGTCCCGGTGCGCCACGATGGCGCCGGCCAGCCCCTCGCCGATGCCGGACACCCGGGCCAGCAGCGGGACGGACGCGGTGTTCACGTCCACGCCGACCGCGTTCACGCAGTCCTCGACCACCGCATCCAGCGAGCGGGACAGCCTGACCTCGGACAGGTCGTGCTGGTACTGGCCCACCCCGATGGACTTGGGGTCGATCTTGACGAGTTCGGCCAGCGGATCCTGCAGGCGGCGGGCGATGGACACCGCGCCGCGCAGCGATACGTCCATGCCGGGCAGTTCCCGGGAAGCGTACTCGGAGGCCGAGTACACCGAGGCCCCCGCCTCGGAGACCATGATCTTGGTGAGCTTCAGCTCCGCGTGCGCCCGGATCAGGTCGGCGGCCAGCCGGTCGGTCTCCCGCGAGGCGGTGCCGTTGCCGATGGCGACCAGCTCGACCTGGTGGGCCGCGGCCAGCCGGGCAAGGACGGCGATCGATGCTTCCCAGCCCGCCCCGGGCTGCGACGGTCGCGGGGCGCCCGCCGCGCCCCGCCTCAGGTCGTGCGGGTAGATCGTCGCGGTCGCGACCGCCTTGCCCGTCGCGTCCACCACCGCGACCTTCACCCCGGTCCGGAACCCGGGATCCAGGCCCATCGTGGCCCGGGCTCCCGCGGGAGCAGCCAGCAGCAGGTCGCGCAGGTTGGCGGCGAACACGCCGACCGCATCCTCCTCGGCCTTCTGCCACAGCCGCATCCGCAGGTCCACGCCGAGGCGGACCAGGATGCGGGTCCGCCACGACCAGCGGACCACCTCGGCCAGCCAGCGGTCGGCCGGACGGCCCCGGCCGGCGACGCCGAAGTGCCGGGCGACCTGCGTTTCGTAGTCGTTGAACGCGACGCCTGCGGCCGGTGACGCCGGGCCGTCCGGGGTCACCTCCCCGGGATCGAGCTCCAGGTCGAGGATCTCCTCCTTCTCCCCGCGCAGCAGGGCCAGGATCCGGTGCGACGGCAGCCGGGTGAACGGCTCGTCGAACTCGAAGTAGTCGGCGAACTTGGCACCCGCCTCCCGCTGGCCGTCGCGTACCCGCGAGACGAGCCGGCCGCGTGACCACATCCGCCCTCGGAGCACGCCGATCAGGTCGGCGTCCTCGGCGAACCGCTCGGAGAGGATCGCCCGTGCCCCGTCCAGGGCGGCCGCCGCGTCGGGCACGCCCTTCGCCGCGTCCACGTAGGCCGCGGCCGCCTGCTGCGGATCGCGTCCGGGGTCGGCGAGCAGGCCGTCGGCCAGCGGCTCCAGGCCCGCTTCCCGCGCGATCTGGGCCTTGGTCCGGCGCTTCGGCTTGTACGGGAGGTAGATGTCCTCCAACCGCGCCTTGGAGTCGGCCGCCATGATCTGCGCCTCGAGCGCGTCGTCCAGCTTGCCCTGGGAGCGGACCGACTCCAGGATCACCGCGCGCCGTTCTTCCAGCTCCCGCAGGTAGCGCAGCCGCTCCTGGAGCTTGCGCAGCTGCGCGTCGTCGAGCGCCCCGGTCGCCTCCTTGCGGTAGCGGGCGATGAACGGCACGGTAGCCCCGCCGTCCAGCAGCTCGACGGTCGCGGCCACCTGCCCCTCACGCACGCCGAGCTCTTGGGCGATCTTCTCGTTGACCGGCTCCACCCGCCGAGTGTTGCATGGCCTGCCGCCCAATGCGATCCTCAACCCAATCGCCTGATGCGCAGCGACCTGGGGGGAATCATGGGCACCGAATCCGCCCGTTCCGCGGGCACCACGCCGGCCGGGCCGGTCGATGTGCTCATCGTGGGAGCCGGGCTATCCGGCATCGGGGCCGCCTGCCGTCTGGAGGCCGACGCTCCCGGCACCTCGTACGCGATCATCGAGGCCCGCGGCACCAGCGGCGGAACCTGGGACCTGTTCAGGTTCCCCGGCGTCCGTTCCGACTCCGACATGTTCACCCTGAGCTACCCCTTCCGCCACTGGAAGCAGTCCAACTCGATCGCGGGCGGCGGCGAGATCCTGCGCTACCTGCGCGAGACGGCGACGGCCTACGGCGTCGACCAGCAGATCAGCTATCACTCCCGCGTCACCGGGGCCGACTGGTCCAGCGCGGACGCGCGGTGGACGGTGACGGTCGAGCACACCGGTAACGGCACGCGGACCCAGCGCACGTGCCGTTTCCTGTACCTGTGCCCGGGCTACTACCGCTATGACGAGGGGTACACGCCGCACTGGCCGGGCCAGGAGAGCTTCACGGGGACGATCGCGCACCCGCAGCACTGGCCGGAGGACCTGGACCTGGCGGGCCAGCGGGTGGTGCTCATCGGCAGCGGGGCCACCGCGGCCACGATCTTGCCGGCCATCGCCGGGACCGCCGCCCACGTGACGATGCTGCAGCGGTCGCCGTCGTACGTGCTGGCCATGCCCAACGCCGATCCCGTCGCCGACCTGCTGCGCAAGGTGCTGCCCGAGCGCCGGGCGTACGCGGCGGTGCGCTGGAAGAACGCGCGCCTGTCGACCGCGATCTACGGCTTCTGCCGCAGGTATCCGATCCGGGCGCGGGCCATGCTGCAGAAGGGCGCGGCCAAGCGGCTGCCGGACGGCTACGACATCGCCACGCACTTCACCCCGGCTTACGAGCCGTGGGACCAGCGCATGTGCCTGGTGCCCGACGGGGATTTCTTCGCGGCCATCAAGTCCGGCCAGGCCGAGGTGGTGACCGATCACATCGAGGAATTCACCCCGGCCGGGATCCGGCTGCGCTCCGGCGGACTGCTCGAGGCCGACGTGATCATCACGGCGACGGGGCTGAACCTGAACCCCCTCGGCGGGATTCCCCTCACGGTCGATGGCGAGCCCGTGGTGGTGCGGGAGCATGTCGCCTACAAGGGCATGATGCTCGATCGCGTGCCCAACATGGCGTTCGCGATCGGGTACACGAACAACTCGTGGACGCTCAAGGTCGACCTCGTCGCCCGGTACGTGATCCGCATGCTCGGCTTCATGGCCGACCGCGGATACACAACGGTCACGCCACGACGACCGTCGGACCGGATGAGCACGTCGCCGTACATCGACATGACCTCGGGCTACTTCGAGCGGTCCCGGCACGCGCTGCCGCTGCAGGGCGACCGGGCCCCGTGGCGGCTGCGGCAGCACTACTTCAAGGACGCGGCGATGTACCGCGGGCCCATCGACGAGCAGAACCTGGAGTTCGGCCGGGCGGCGATGCTGCCGGCCCGTTGACTGGATGGGTCATGGGGCTCTTGGAGCGGGTCTCGTTCTGGCAGGCGCTGGCCGAATACGCGGATGAGGCCGGGCCGGGCGACGGGCGGCTGGGCATCGGAGCATCAGCCTAGGTACCTGCGCGGCCAATTTGGGCAATCCGGCTGGGCAAGCCGGGCAATTTCCCGGATCCGGCCGCCGGCCCTTCCGGCCTACGGTCGTTTCGACCGACCCGACGACCGAAGGAGGCAGGCAGTGCCGCTCTTCATGGATGTTCACGAGATCGCCGGCGGCGTGGCGATTGATGACGTCGCCCAGGCGCATCTCGCCGACCTGCAGACGCAGCCCGGCCACGACGTCAACTACCTGAGGTACTGGGTGGACGAGAAGGCCGGACGGGTGTTCTGCCTGGTCGAGGCGCCCACGGCGGACGCCGCCGCCGAGGTTCACCGTCAGGCCCACGGCCTGGTCGCGGACCAGATCTACCAGGTCCAGGAGGGTTCATAAGGGGGCAAGCGGCTGGAAACGGTGGCGGCGAGGGTCACCGCCACCGGTCGGCCTCGCCAGCAGCGAGAGGACCAGCGGCCATGCGCGGGCCGCACGGCGCCTGATATCGCGCGTGACCGGGACCTGGATTTCTCGCCGGTCAGGTGCCCGCCGCGCCGAGCATCACGGCTTCGGTGCGCCGGCTCGTCGATGACGATCACGGTGACGTTGTCCGGGCTCCCGGCCGCGTCGGCCCGCCCCAGTAGCACGCCGGCGGCGGCGGCCGGGGTCCCGGCCGCCAGGGCCTCCCGGATGCCCGCGTCGCTGACCACCCCGTACAGCCCGTCGCTGCACAGCAGCCACCTGTCGCCGGGCCGGGCATCGTGCCGGGTGACATCGGGCCCTTCGTCGGACCCGGCGCCGATGCACCTGGTCATCACGCTGCCGAAGATAGGGACCTCGGTCACGTGGTCGCGGCTCAGCTGGCTCAGCACCCCGTCTCGCAGCCGGTAAGCCCGTGAGTCACCGATATGGCCGAGCACGACACGATCACCCGACCACAGCAGCGCGGTCAGCGTGGTGGCCATCGCGGCCAGGTCCGGCTGGGCCGCGGCGGCCTTGGCCACCGCCTCGGCCGCGGCGGCGAACCCCCGCCGCAGGGCCCTCGCCAGGTCCCGGTGCTTGCTGACCTGCTCGTCACAGCGGGCCAGGGCCCGGATCGCGGCGGCGCTGGCCAGGTCACCGCCCGGATGGCCGCCGAGCCCGTCGGCCACCGCGTACAGCCACCGGCCCGCGTAGGCGGAGTCTTCGTTGCGCTCCCGCACCTGCCCGGTCACCGATGCCGCCACGCAGGGCCCGAGATCACTGATCACCCCCTTACGGTAGCCGGGCAGGCGGGGAGGCCTAGAACAGGCTGTCCGGCAGACCGAAGTGCACCCGGGCCAGTTCGGCCGCCGTGGTCAGGTACTGGGCGGAGATGTGGCCCTGGTACATGGCGCTATCACGGTAGTAGCGCTGCAGCCGCTGGCCGCGCTTGGCCGCCGACGAGCTGGCCGCCGCGAAGATCACCTGGACGGCCTGCACGGCCATCTGCCCGGCCTGCTGCACCATCGCGTAGAGGCGCACGTCCGCCTCGCGGGTGAACGGCTCGCCGGTCTGCGCCCAGCGCCGGCTGAGCTCGCAGTACTGCTCCCCGACGTTCATGATGATCCCCTCGGCCGCGTCGGTGAGCGCCAGGGCGTAACCGTACGGCCGCTGATGGTCGGGGTGGGTGTACCGGGGGACCTGCGGCGGGAAGTAGGTCATCTTCGTGGCGATGATGTGCTCGTACTCATCCAGGGCGGCCCGGGCCGCGCCGATGACCGGGATCACCAGCCCGGCGTGGTAGACGGCGTAGATCCGGCCGCAGTACAGCGGGTTGCCGTGCCACGCCATGCCCGGGGCGGGCTCGGTCATCCGCGTCCAGTTGCTGACCGAGGTGCACCGGGCCGGGACGAACACGCCGTCCACCCGCACGCCGTTGGACCCGCTGGAATTCATCCCCAACGTGACGCCGTCGCCCCAGTCGTCCAGCACCGTGACCTGGTCCCGCGGCATGACCACCACGATGTTGACCGGCCCGTCCTGGCCGTCACGGGCGGGGACCAGCGCGTTGCCCATGAAGTGGGTGGCATGGGCGATGCCGGAGCAGTAGTCCCAGGTGCCGCTGACCACGAAGCCGCCGTCGGCCGGCTCGGCCGTGCCCATGGGCGCCGCACGGGCCGGGCACCGGAACTCACCGGCCGGCCCGAAGATCTCACGCTGGCCGTCCTCGGGAAAGTAGGCCCCGACGACCAGGGCGTGATGGGTGCCCAGGGTCAGGCCCCACCCGGTGCCGGGATCGCCGGAGGAAACCGCGATCATCGCCTTCCAGAACGTCGGCAGGTCGAACTCGTAGCCGCCGAACCGCCGGGGCTGGAGCATCCGGTAGAACCCCGCCCTGACGAACTCGCGGTCCAGCGCCCCGGTGTGATGGCCGAGCTTCTCGGCCTCCTCCTGCTGGTCGCGGATGAGCGGGATCAGCGCCCGCGCCCGCGCGATGATCTCGTGCGGCGTCAGGTCCGGCTCGGGGGCGGGAACCTCGATGACCCGCGCCGCCGCGCTGTCTGGCATGGCCACCCCTTACTCGGAGGATCACGTCAACATCCGAGACTGGTAGGCCCCCTCGCCCCGCACAAGCCCCATTGCCGCCAGCCGGATGACTGAGCCCTTTTCATCCGCGGGCCTCGGATGGCTTCCGTACGGCGGCAGCCGGCATGGACTAGGTCCCGCAATCGGGACAAAGCTAGTTGAGACGGCCAGGTCCCCGGCGAGGAGTCACGCGATGTCCACCGAGTACCACGCTGAGCACGTCGGTAGCCTGCTGCGCCCGCCCTGGCTGCTGGCCGCGAGGGCCGCCCGCCGGCGGGGGGAGCTGAGCGCCGCCGAGCTGTGCGCCACCGAGGACCGGGCGGCCCTGGAGGCGATCGAGCTGCAGCGCCAGGCGGGCATGCCGGTGTTCACCGACGGCGAGGTACGCCGGGAGAACTGGATGGACGGCCTGCTGACGTCGATCGGCGGGGTGGTCGGGGTAGAACGGCCGCACGTGGACTGGCATCGCGATGGCGGCACCCCGCCGGCCGAGGAGACCGACTTCGACACGGTCGCCGCGAACGCGGTCGTGACCCAGCGGGCCCATCACACCGCCGCCGAGGCCGCGTTCCTGGCCCGGCACGCCCCCGGCCCGTTCAAGATCACAATGATCAGCTCGTCCATGGGCAGGCTGATCTGGGACCCCGGGCTGAGCGCCTCCGTCTACCCGACCCCGGCCGACCTGGTGCGCGACCTGGCCGCACTCCAGGCCAAGGAGATCGAAGGACTCATCGATCAGGGCGTCACCTGGATCCAGCTCGACTCGCTGAACTACAACCAGGTCTTCGACGCGCAGTTCCGGTCCCAGGTCGGCGTGCCCGGGCTGTCCGGAGAGGACATCCTGGCGGCGTCGGTCGCGATCGACGGCGAACTGGTGCGGGCCGCGAAGCGGAAGGATCCCGGCGTCACCGTGGGCATGCACATCTGCCGCGGCAACAACCGGAGCGCCTGGATGGCCCGGGGCAGCTACGAGCCCATCGCCGAGCGGCTCTTCGGCGAGGTGGGCGTCGACCGCTTCCTGCTCGAGTACGACACCGAACGCGCGGGCGGTTTCGAGCCGCTGCGCTTCATCCGGCCCGGCACCACCGTCGTGCTCGGCCTGGTCTCGTCGAAGGTTCCGCGGCTGGAGTCCCAGGACGAGCTGCGCCGCCGGATCGACGAGGCCGCGGCCTACGTCCCGCTGGAGGACCTGGCCCTGAGCCCGCAGTGCGGCTTTGCCTCCACCTCCCGGGGCAACCTGCTGACGATCGACCAGGAGCGCCGCAAGCTCGCGCTCGTGGCCGACACCGCCGCGAAGGTCTGGGGCTGATACTCAGCGGGCCGCCTCGCCGCGACCAGCCCGTGGCGTCCGGGCCGACCTGGCCGGTGACCGCCGCGGGCCGGGCCGGCGGTCGCGCGGGCCGGGCCGGGGGCACGGGCGGGATGGCCGGCTGCCGTTCGCGCCATCTGCTGAGCATTTGTTCTTCGTCCACCAGCGGCACGAAGATCGGCGGGCCGAGCGGGATCTTGCGCCAGTCGATGATCCGGCGGTTGAGGTCCGCGACCACGTCGCGCACTTCTTGCTCAGAGCCCAGGTCGTGCACCGTCTCGGCCAGCCGCGCGGCCTCCTTGCGCAGCTTCAGCGGCTCCGGCAGCATCACCTCGGGCGACACGCCTTCCCGGCGCAGCCACTCCCGTACCCAGGCCTGGCCGTCGTCCTCGCCCCGATTAGGAAGCGGCTGGCCCGCGCCGGGCAGGTTGTCGAAGGCCCCCCGCTCCTCGGCCTCGCTGATCTGCTGGTCGATCCACGAGGTGAAACTCATCCCCGGCGGCTTGCGCTCGGTCATACCGAAACCCTAACCGCCGGTTACAGCAGGCCCGCACGGCCGGTAAGCGGTCCCGGCAGTGGCTGGCGCCGCGCCGCTTCAGGTTGCACCGGCGAAGAGAAGGGTGGGCTCGGCGAGGATGTCACGCCCGATCTCGCTCTGGTAGATCTCGTCGACGCTGCCAAAACGGGCCGCAGCGTAGTCGAGCCCGGCGGCGGCTGCGGCCCGGCGGACCGCGGCTTCGTCGGGTC
This sequence comes from uncultured Actinomycetota bacterium, assembly GCA_963745575.1. GTDB lineage: Bacteria > Actinomycetota > Actinomycetes > Streptosporangiales > Streptosporangiaceae > JASHPR01. Next base: position 8,595 of record CAVUYA010000003.1, read on the forward strand.
CTTCGATCTCGACAAAGGTCGGGAGGCCAGGCCAGGTGTCGAAGTCGAAGACGACCTCTCCCAGGCGCCACTCTTCGCGGTAGTTCTCCTGGTAACGGACCTCGCGCAGGCCCAGGCGGTGCAGGATCTCGCTCATGGCTCGCAAGTCAGCGACTTCGGTCTCGATCTCGGTAGTGCCGTCGATCGTGGTGGCGTCCGTGACCTGCTTGAGCGTAAGGGTGGAATGGGTGCCCTCGTCGCGGAGGCGAAGCCAAGCGCCGTCTTCGAGAGCATCGTTCTCGAAGATCTTCCGGGTGAGGAGGGTGCGAGGGAACGCCCGCACGGCGCCCAGGGCAGCCAGTTTCGCCTGGAGGCCGGCCACGTCGACGGAAAGGAATTTGGCCTCGTACTCGTGCTTCATGATTCCTATTCTCCGGTTGCACGGGCGTACTCGGGGCCCCCGGGAAGCGAGCAGGCTCATACGGTGAGTAACACGACGGAGTAGTCATCCGATCTCGCTGTCAGTCACGCTCTGCGCCGTGTGGCCAGATCACACGTACCGGCGTGCCGTGCTCGCGGGCGTATGCCACTACGTCGGCGGTTCCGCCGTAGCTCCGGGCGGGCTGGCCGTCCCACACGGCGAATAGTTCATCGACCTGGTTGATCATGGCCTTGCTGGCTTCCATGTGGGCCTCAGACGTTGACTCGGTGAACGGCATGCGGCGGACGGCTGCGGCCTGGGCGAGCAGCCTGTCGTACTCAGGGTGTGCTTCTGCCGGGAGCCCGGCGCGATACCGAGCGGCGGGGATGATGACTTCGAGCTTGCCGCCGAGATCTTTGACCGCGCGGGCGAAGATCTGGTCCGCGCCGTCCGCGAGGCAGGATATGCCTGCCACGTCAGGCGCGTGCTGCCGTAGAGCGGCCCGGATGGCCTTGTCAACTAGGTCTGCTGTTGGGTCAGGCAGGCCTCGGTGCCCGGAGATGGCTATGCGGCGCATGCGGGCCTTTTACCGCAAGGCCGTTCGGAGTTGGTCATCGAACTCGCGGACGTAGCTTGCCGCCTGCCCGGAGTACTCCCGGCGAAAACGTCGCGCTCGCTCGATGACACGCTCGGATGAGTAGGCGACGCCCACTCCGAGCGCCTCGGAGGCCAGCCGGAATGCCTCATGTACACGGTCACTGTCACGCCTGGCCGTGCCGTCCTGGCAGGCTGCGGTGGCTACTTCGAGCATGACGACGGCTCGCTGCTTGGGGGCCGGCTGGGCAGCCGACAGGGACTCGGCAAACGCGGCCAGCGCGTCGGCCGGGTGTGTGAGCCGGACAGCGACCAGCGCCCGGTATCCGGCGAGCTTGGCGTGATCGAACGGAAAGACCCATGGCCACGGCGGCGGCTCTGACCGCCGGTCCTGGTCGATGGTCTTCGCGGCCCGGGCCAGCACCTGGGTGGCAGCGTCACCGTCGCGGCGCGCGGCGGCCAGGCTAAGAGCCTCGGTGGCATCCAGCCATGCTCGCGGTGCCGTATGAGGGATGACGCCCATCTGCTGGCGGGCGTCTGTGATCAGGGTGAGCCCGAATTCGGGATCGCCGCCGTCGATCTCGAAGGCAGCGAGGCTGCCGAGCATGTACCCAGCGAGCAGATCTTGTCCGGCGCGCCGGGCGCGGTCGATCGCCATGCGGTAATAGGCCCGCGCGGTGCCGATGTCGTACATGTCGGCATGCAGCCAGGCAGCGAATCCGGCTGCCTCGCTGGTTGCGGCGGCTACGTCTGCCGCATACGGCGTCCTGCTGGCCCGGGCGAGCAGGCGGTTTGCCATCTCCACGTGCGCGATGACGCCTGGTGTCAGTTCACGGGCGGATGTGGTGGCATCCAAACGGCGCTGTGCGCCTGTGATCGCCGTCAGGGTCGGTGCTGTCGCCTCGTCTACTGCCGCCCGCGTGGGCAGGGGAACGAGTGCCAGCGCCATGGCCTTGCCAAAGTCTCGGCGCTTCGTAGGATCGTCACCTCCCGGATCACCGAACCGGAGAAGGTGAATAGGTACCCCGACCCGGCGTGATATCTCCCGGACCTGGCCGACGGTGAGTGCCTGCTCCTTGCGCAGCACGTTCGAGACCCAGCTCTGGGAGTATCCCACCGCCAGGGCGAGCTGCTTTTGCGTCCAGCCGTGTGCTCGCCGGATCTCCTCCAGCAGTGCCGCGAAGTCGCAGCTCGCGAGCGCGGCGGCCACGGCAGGAGAGGACCAGAACTCAGGCGGTAGGTGTCTTGTTTCCGTCTGGCCCATGAAGATAGGTTACGCCACGTCGCCGTCGGTCACTGTTACCAGCGATAGTAATAGCTCGTCGCCTGTTGGTAATCGCGCATTCCCCCATCCCTGTCCAGCTCGGACTATCGATACGTGCGAGGAAAGCGATCGAGGAAAGACGGCAGCCCGCTAGACAATACGGCGTGTGGTCGGGCGAATGACATCTCAATTGATTCCATCTGACCTGGACCATGTCGTACCTACGCCCTGACAGGCCGACGTGAGCAAGCAAGCGGCTCAGGCAGGCTGGACGCCGTAGGGAGCACGGTCATGCACGCCAAGACGAGCCCGGGATGGCAGGCCGCCGCGGGCTGCCATGCTCGCCTTGTCGCAAGCCTGGCAGCTCCTGGCGGTTACGGCCGGCCCTTCGTCAGCGCTGCCGATGTTGCGCAGGTCCCGCCGTTGACAGTTTGGTGGCCGTATTGGACTTTCCTCGAACTGGGCGCGCTTCCCAGCGCGGTGCCGTGTGCCCGGCTGCACGCGCGGCAGGTGCTCTGGGAGTGGGGGCTGGCGGAATTCAGTGAGAGCACCGAGCTTCTCGTCGCAGAGCTAACCACCAATGCCATGCAGGTCTCTCGCGCGGCGAAGCAGGACGACCCGATTCGGTTGTGGCTGGCCTCAGACCCGAATCCGCGAGTAGGTCGGTGACACGGCCTGGTAAATGCAGATAGGTGCCGCTCTGACCTGGGATGATGATCGCTGCGAAGTAATGATCATCTCAGGCGGAGAGGCACCTACTTGGTGAACAGGATATGCAGCGGAGCGGGCAGATCGCGGCAGCAACCACGGATCGGCGCGCCGGATCCGGCGCTGACGCCGAACGCGGGCCTGGCCGTGATCACCGAGTTGTGCGGGCGGCTCGGCGTGATCGCGGCGCTGGATGCGGCGGTCGGCCCGGTCAAGCAGCGCGACCGCGGGTTCGGAGCCGGGGCGCTGCTGGCCGGGATCGCGGCGGCGCAGCTGGCTGGGGAGGACTTCCTGACCGGGCTGGACCGCCAGCGCGCCGATGCGGCTGGGCAGCAGATCATGCCGGTGCCGGGGCTGGCGGCCACGACCGCGGCGGGCCTGGCCCGGCGGGTCACCCCGGCGCAGTGGCAGGCAGTGGAGACCGGCCTGGCAGCGGTGACCGGGCGGATGCTGGCGCTGCTGCCCGCGGAGCGGGCGGCGGCGCTGGCCGGCGGGCCGGTCACCATCGACCTGGACACCACCGACGTGGAGGTCTACGGCCGGAAGAAGCGGGGCGTGGCCTATAACCACCAGGGCCAGCGGGTCGGCCGGCCGCACGTGGCGGCCTGGGCCGAGACCGAGATCGTGCTGGCCGCCGGCCTGGGCGACGGCACCGATGACCCGCGGGCGACCGCGCCGGATCTGTTGCGCCGCGCCCTGGCCGGCCTGCCGGAGCGGGCCCGGGCTTCGGGCCGGGTGGCGATCCGCGCCGATGCCGGGTACTTCGCCGGGGCGCTGGCCCGCGCCGCCCACGATGAGCACATCAGCTTCGCGATCGGCGCCAAGCGGATCGCGCCGCTGTGGCGGCTGCTGGCCGGCATCGCCGAGGACGACTGGCACGACGCGACCGGCATGGACGGCGCCCAGGTCGCCGTGGCTGAGTACTGCCCGGACTGGTGGCCGGCGAACACGGCGCTGCTGATCCGCCGGGTCCTTTTGGAGCCGGCCCAGGTCTCGGCCGGCCCGCGGTCCCGGCGCCGCCGCACCCTGCACCCGGACCAGCGGGCCCTGCCGTTCCCCGAGCTGGCCCGTGCCGGGACGATCTGCTCCTGCAGCTTCATCCTGACCAGCCTGGACGTGTCCAGCCCGGGCAAGGCCGCCGCTGCCGAGCACTGGTACCGGCACCGCACCACGGTGGAGAACCTCTTCCGCGACAGCAAGCCCGGCGCCGCCCTCCGGCATCTGCCCTCCGGATATCCCCAGGTCAACCTGGCCTGGATGTGGGGGGCGCTGCTCGCCGCGACCATGGCCGCCTGGCTGCACCAGCTCACCGCCATCACTGCCGGCGAGGACATCCTGGCCGGGCACGGCGTGCGCGGCGGCAAGGCCATGATCGCCACCCTGCGCTGGCGGCTCATCGCCGTCCCCGGCCGGCTGATCCGCCACGCCCGCCACCTGACCCTGCGGCTCCCGCCCGGCCACGGCCTCCTGCCCGAGGTCCTGGCCCGGCTGCGGGACCTGCCCGCCCCTGCCTGACCGGCGCCTCCTGAGCCCCGGCTCCCCGTCCTGTCCACGGCCCGCCAGCCCAGCCCGCAGAAAGGCACGCTAATCGCGAACCCGGCGCCGGCGCCCGGGCTGTCAGCATGCCGCTACCAGGAATCCTCAACCCACCAAGATCATTTACCGAGGCAGGGATCAGCCCACCGCGCTATTCGCGGAATCGGGTCAGACAAGATGCAGGTTGTCATCCTGGTCTGGGACGCCAGCCTGCTGCCGCCAGTACCCAGGGACGTCGGCGACGACGCCGAAAACGGCCGGGGACTGCTACTGGTGGAAGCCCTCAGCACGCGATGGAACTGGTACATCCCGCGTCACCTGGGCGGAAAAGTCGTGTGGGCACAGATTGGCGCAAAACCGCGGTGAGCACGATCATCACGCAAGCTCGCCAGTGAACGTATAGGAGGCCGGGTCATGAGGCGATCGCTGATCATCGACACGCACGCCAGCTCCTGCTATTTCCGGACCTCGGTGGAAGGCGACGGCCGCAAAGCCTTGATCCAGATCACCGAGCGGTGCAACCTGCACTGCGCGCATTGCTTTGTTTCGTCTGGTGATTGGGGCGAGCACATGTCGAGACAGGACATCGCGGACAAGGTCCTGCCCCGGCTCCTGCGGGCCCGGGTCGAGCGGGTGACGCTTACTGGGGGGGAGCCATTCGCGCACCCGGACCTGCTGACCATATGCGATGCTGTCTTGGCGCTCGGGCTGCCGCTGGGGATCTGCACCAACGCCACGCTTGCCAGCGACGAGCAGATCGCGCAGCTGGCCAGATCCGGGACAGTGCATGTGAACGTGAGCTTCGACGGCTTCCGGCCGGAAAGTCACGGCAAGTTCCGGGGCAGCGTGTCATCGTTTGCCACGACCCTGGAGACCACACGCAAGTTCGCGGCAGCGGGCATGCTGCAGGGGCTGCTGTCGACGCCGAACATGCTCACGGAGCCGGGCGAGTTCGCCGCCCTATGCGAGTTCGCGGTCGAGGTCGGCGCCAGGTACGTGCTGATGAACCCGCTGTCGGCGTTCGGGCGCGGCGTCAAGAGCCAGCAGAAGCTGGCCGCAGGTGCGGCGGGAATGCGCGAGATCAGGGACGTGACCGAGGGCTTCAAGCCCCTGGGCATCGACGTGGTACACATCCGCTTCCCCAACGACGACAAGCCCTTGGCCGGTTGCGACGCCGGCAAGCTCATCTACGTGTTCGCCGACGGAGTGACCGCGGTGTGCCCGTACCTGGTATTCGCCGCCCGCACTACACAGTCGGTCTATCCGGACAGCGATTTCCTGGTCGGCAACATCCTCGACGGCGACATCGGCGGGGCTCTCGACCGTTACGATCTGGCGGGTCGGCTCGGGATGGGCGCCAATGACATGTGCAGGGCATGCGACATGGACGGGACCTGCGGCAAAGGCTGTCCCGCCGCGGTGATCTCACGCGGGCAGTTGATTGGCGAGGTGGACAGCGAACAGTGCCCGATGGTAGCCAGCCCTCTCTTACAGATCGGGCCACGCCCGCAGTGACGGGGCTCTTCATCGCCATCGAAGGGCCGAACGCCGTCGGCAAGACCACCGTCACCGGCCGTACAGCCGCCGCGCTGCAGGCAAGCGGCGCGATGGTGCACGTTACGACCGAGCCGTCCGCCACTCCGCTCGGGCGCCTGGTCCGCTCCGCCGAGTCATACCTGGCCGGGCGGCCCTTGGCGCTGGCGGTCGCCGCCGACCGCTATGCGCACCTGGAGAGCGAGATCGCCCCGGCGCTGAGGGCGGACAAGGTCGTTATCACCGACCGGTACGTCCAGTCATCGCTAGTGTTGCAGCGCCTGGACGGGCTCATGCTGGCCGAAATCTGGAGCTACAACGCCCACGTCGCCGTCCCCGGCATGTCGGTCTATCTGGAAGACGACCCCGAGGTCATCGCCGCCCGGTTGATGCAGCGGCCCGGGCTGTCCCGCCTGGAAGCGCAAGGCTCGCCCGCCCGCGAGCTGGCCCTGTACCGGGAGGCATTCCGGTTCCTAGCACGGCGGGGGTGGCCCCAGGTCAGGATTGACTGCCGGGGCCTGGACCCCGACGGCGTCACCGCGGCAATCATGGCCCGGCTTGGCCCGCCGAACCCGCAAGGAGGCTGACAGTGCTGTCCGTCCTAACCGTCAACATCGGCGCCGCCTCGCCGGGACGCGCCCGCCTGCTGCTGGACTGGCTCGCCCGTCGGCCCGAAGAGGTGCTCGTGATCACCGAGACCAGCGCCGGGCCCGGTACGTCCTGGTTGCTCGACCGGTTCCGCCGCGCGGGTTTCGCGGTCATCAAGACCCCTGACACCGACGGCGAGCGCGGCAGCGCGCTGGTCAGCCGTGTCCGCGTGGTCCAGGACCTCACTGCCGAGTTCGCGGCTGTTAGCGTCCCGTGCCGAGTATCCGCCGCCCTGCTCGGCTCCGAGCCAACCATCTCGGTGATCGGCGTGTATGTCCCCAGCCGTGACCGCAGCGCCGGCAAGACCGAGCGCAAGCAGCGGTTCATCCGCACCCTCGTCCAGACGTGCGACAAGCTCCCCTGGGAGCTCCGCGAGCACCTAGTGCTGGGCGGCGACTACAACGTCATCGACAGAACCCACAGGCCCTTGCATCCGGGGTTCCTCCCGTTCGAGTTCGGGCTGCTTGAAGGACTGCGCGAACGCGGGCTAGTCGACGCCTATGAGCACGTCGCACCGGGCGAGCAGGCGTACAGCTGGATCGGCCGGACGGGAGACGGCTATCGGTATGACTACCTGCATGTCGGGCGAGGCCTTGCCGACCTGATCAGCGCGTGCTCGTACCTGCACGAGACTCGGCATTTTGGCCTGACCGACCATGCCGCGATGACGCTCACCCTGCTCGCTGACGCCACGCCGCTAGAAACCGGCAATCTCGTCGGCGCAGAAGCCGATGCCGACGGCACGCTGACCTTGTTCTAGGCGCTCATCGAGCTGGCGCGTACCAGCGAGTCGTAGGTATCCGACACGCGCTGCATCGGCACGCCCAGCGAGAGCGCGATGCCGTCGAGTTCGGCCTGTACTGCCAGCGCGGCCGATCCAGCACCGACCAGCTTCTCCATCTCCAGGAACAATCCGGCCTGCTCGACGGCGTCAACGCACACCCCGATATCCCCGATCGCCGCCGCTCGCCGGGTCTTAACCCGAAGTTCCCCCTGATGGGCCTCTGATCAACCCGGTGATGGTGCGGTGACCAGGTGAACTGCGCTCCCTGATGGGAGAAGACGTAGTCATGTAGATCACGTTATCGGTGGCGGTATCAGCGTGTTGCACTGCTCATACGCAGTACGGGCCGATATTATTGTCGGCATGTACGTGGCTAAGGTGCCGAACCGGGGCTCACCGCCGGCCGTGCTGCTGCGCGAAAGCTACCGCGAGGCGGGCAAGGTGAAGAACCGCACCCTGGCCAACCTGTCCGCCTGGCCCGAGGCGAAGGTCGACGCCCTGTCGCGGGTGCTGAAGGGCCAGCCGCCGGCCGCGGCGCTGGAGGGGACCTTCGAGGTCACCCGCAGCCTGCCGCACGGCCACGTCGCCGCGGTACTGGGCACGGCGCGGGAGCTGGGCCTGGGGGAGCTGATCGACCCCGCGCCGTCCCGGCAGCGGGACCTGGTGACCGCGATGACGGTCGCGCAGGTGATCGCGCCGGGCTCCAAGCTGGCCATCGCCCGCGGGCTGCGGGACCAGACCGCCGCCAGCTCGCTCGGCCAGGTCCTGCACCTGGGCGGCTGTGACGAGGATGACCTGTATGCGGCGATGGACTGGCTGGCCGCCCGGCAGGAGAAGATCCAGGACGCGCTGGCGGCCCGGCACCTGGCCGGCGGCACCCTGGTCCTCTACGACGTCTCCTCCGCCGCGTTCGAGGGACGGACCTGCCCGCTGGGCGCGATCGGGCACCCCAAGGACGGGGTCCGCGGCCGGCTGCAGATCGCCTGCGGACTGCTCACTTCCAGGGACGGCATCCCGGTCGCCATCGAGGTGTTCAAGGGCAACACCGGCGACCCGAAGACGGTGGCCGCCCAGGTCAGCAAGATCAAGGACCGGTTCGCCCTCACCCGCGTGGTGCTGGTCGGCGACCGCGGCATGCTGACCGCGGCCCGGCTGCGCGACGACATCCGGCCAGCGGACCTGGACTGGATCACCGCGCTGCGCGCCCCGCAGGTCAAGAAGCTGGTCCGCGACGGCGCGCTGCAGCTGGAACTGTTCGATCAGGCGGACCTAGCCGAGATCACCCACCCGGACTATCCCGGCGAGCGGCTGGTCGCCTGCAAGAACCCGTTCCTGGAAGCCGAGCGGGCCCGCAAGCGGGAATCGCTGCTGGCCGCCACCGAAGCTGACCTGGAGAAAATCACCGCAGCCTGCGCGCGGGAACGCCGGCCGCTGCGCGGCAGGGACACGATCGCGCTGCGCGCAGACCGGGTGCTGCGCCGCCGCAAGGTCGCCAAGCACTTCACCACCAGCATCGGCGAGGACAGCTTCACCTACGCGCGTAACCAGGACTCCATCACCGCCGAAGCCGCCCTCGATGGCATCTACGTGCTGCGCACCAGCGTCGGAGCCGACGGCCTGGACAGCAGCGAGATCGTTGCTTCCTACAAGGCACTCGCCCAGGTCGAGCGGGCCTTCCGCGCCTTCAATACCGACCTGGACATCCGGCCGATCCGCCACCGCACCGAGACCCGGGTCCGCGCGCACGTGTTCTTGCGGATGCTGTCGTACTACATCACCTGGCACATGCAGGCCTGGCTCGCGCCCCTGCTGTTCACCGACGACGACAAGCCAGCCGCCCAGGCCACCCGCACCAGCCCGGTCGCCCCCGCCGCCCGCTCCCCCCGGGCCCTGGCCAAGGCCGCCACCAAGCACACCCCCGCCGGCCTTCCCGTGCACAGCCTCGACAGCCTGCTCACCGACCTGGCCACCATCTGCCTCAACCAGATCCAGCCCGCCGACCCCGCCCTGCCCGCCTTCCGGCTCGTCACCACACCCACCCCCCTGCAGCGCCAAGCCCTCGACCTGCTCGGCGTCAGCCACCGCCTCGGGACCGCGTAGTCAGCAACCCGCCCCCCACCACACCAAAAGGCCAGGTGAACGGCCATGCACGCGGATCACCGGGGGGAACTTCGGCTTAACGATCCGGGTCGTCGGCACGAAGCCCATCGCCAACACCGCCTGGTGCATCGCCGCCCGGTCCGCGACCTCGGTCTCATGCAACACGCCATCTCGTTATCCAGCGGCCTCTTAACCGTGAAAAGATGGCGGCCGCCTGAACGAACGAGGGTCACCTCACGGAAGGTGAGCAATGGCCGGGCCCCGCTTGCGGAACGCGGGTCGGGTCGTTCTGGTTGGTCGGGGGTCGGCGGCGGACCGGACCCATCAGCCGATCTGCTCGGGTCTGCACGACCGCGATCTCTGCCCGGACGCCCTCAAGCCCCACGACGCGGTCCATCCAGCGTAGGGCGCGATGGTCGAGCCCCGGCCGGCCCGCGCCGGAAGGGCAAGCTCAAGCGGCTCGCGCACGGGCGGCCTGGCGGACCAGGTGGTCGCGCTCGGCGATGTTCGTGGCCCGGCGGGCGGCCTCGGCGTACGCCGTGGCGGCGGCGGGCAGGTCGCCGTCAAGCTCGTGCAGGTGCCCGCGCACGGCGTGCCACCGGTGCCGCTCGCCGATCACCTCGCGCAGCCGGTCCGTCTCGCGCAGCCCGGCGGCGGCACCGAGGACATGGCCGACCGCGACCGCGCGGCCGAGCACCGCGGCGGGGTCCTGGCGAACGGGGTCCTCGGTCAGCGCGACGAGGTCGTCGTACCAGGCGAGGATCTGCGGCCAGTCGGTCTCCTCGGCGCTCGCCGCGTCGTCGTGCAGGGCGGCGATCGCGGCCTCGACCTGGTAGCGGCCCGGGCGCCGTTCCTGCGTCTGCATGGCGAGCGCCGACTGCAGGACGCGTACCCCCTCGGCGATCTCGCGCGTGTCCCACAGGCCGCGGTCCTGCCGGTCGAGCGTGACGATCCGGCCCTCGGGGTCGAGCCGCGCGGGGAGCCGGGCGTGGTTCAGGAGCATCAGCGCGAGCAGCCCGCGCGCCTCGGGCTCCTCGGTGGCGAGGGTGAGCTGGCGGGCGAGCCGGATCGCCTCGCCGGCCAGGCCCGGCCGGCCCGCGTGGCCGGCGGTGTAGACGAGGTAGAGCACGCGCAGCACGACGGCGAGGTCCCCGGGCTGATCCAGGCGGCGCCCGCGCAGGGTGCGCTTGGCCCGGCTGATCCGCTGCGCCATCGTCGCCTCCGGCACGTAGAAGGCGCCGGCGATCTCCCGGGTGGTGAGGCCGCCGACGGCGCGCAGGGTCAGCGCCACCTGGGACGCGGGCGCGAGGCCGGGGTGACAGCAGCAGAAGAGCAGGAAGAGGGTGTCGTCGCCCTCTTCCGTAGCGGCCGGCCGCGGCTCGGCGTACGCCGTTTCCTCGCGGCGGAGGCGGGCGACCGCGGTGCGGCGGGCGTCGACGAGCCGCCGCGCCGCGACCGTGGTCAGCCACGCGCGCGGGTCGCGCGGCGGGTGCCCGGGCCAGACCCGGAGCGCCTCCAGCAGCGCCTCCTGCAGCGCGTCCTCGGCGGCGTCGAAGTCCTCGCCCCGGCGGACCAGGCCCGCGAGTACCCGCGGGACGAGGGCGCGCAGCGCGCCCTCGTCCTGCCGTGGCACCGGCTCGTCGATCACGCCGGATCAGTCCTCCGGCGGCGCCTCGGACATGACCTCCCGGACGTCGATCCACTCGTACAGCGGCTCGCCGCCCGGGCCGGGCTCGGAGGAGACGTAGCCCGCGAGCTCGACCGCGCGCTCGCGGGACTCGACGTCGATCATGTACCAGCCCGCGACCAGGTCGCTGGTCTCGGGCAGCGGGCCGTCAGTGGTGACAGGCGCCGCGTCCGGGCCGCCGTAGCGCACCCAGGTGCGCACCGGCGTGAGCGCCTGAGCGTCGACGAACTCTCCGTTCTGCTCGAGCAGCTCGCCGACGTGCCTGAGGAAGGCCATGTGCGCCTCCACGTCTTCAGGCGCCCACTGGTCCATCGGGGGCACGGGGCGATGCGGCTCCGGACCGCCGCGGTAGTGCTTGAGAAGCAGGTACTTCGGCATCATGTTCTCCTGTGTCGCGGGCCGCGCCTGTCGAGGCCCCTCACCTGGTGAGCGGAGCCAGCCGGCGCTTCTCGACATCGTGCCAGCGGAAACGCCAGCCACCCGGACCAGGAATCGGCGAGACCCCGGTCGCCTGTTAGGCGGCCGGGGATTTCCGTTTCAACCGGGCACTCATTGCCGTCCAAGATAATTTTGCCGGTCACGCGCTCGGCTTCGGCGGGGTCGCCCCAATTGATATCCGACGAGTGTACGTGCCGCTCAGCTACGAGACGGTCGGCCGACGCGAGGATGTTTATGCCCGGATTCGCGCGGAGAGTCGGTCGGTGGTCATCGGGCCGGCTGGAGCAGGCAAGTCCTTGCTGCTCAAGAACTCGATGCTCATCTGGGCCGATAGTTCGGCCGCTATCTTCCCGAACCTGACGGAACAGAGACGGAACATGGAGTCCTCGACGGTCTGATGCTCATCATCGGCAGGCCTGGCGGCACGAACGCCACGCCCGGCGGCCTGGTCAGCGACGTCGACCCGGCCGTCGCCGAGATCGCGGGCGCCCTCACGCCGGTCCCCGGCGGCGTCGGCCCGGTCACCACGGCGCTGCTGCTCCGCCACGTGGTCGCGGCGACGGCGGCAGCCGGCTGAGGCAGACGCGAAGCCGCGGGAACGTTCGGGCGAAACTCTCTTTTCTTTCATCCCGAACGTATCGGGCTGCCTCTATACACTTAACCGGCAATGAACGATTCGGCGGTGCTAGCGACCAGTCCGAAAGCCGTGAAGGGGGGCACGGCCGAGCGCGACTTCCGGCCAGACATCCAGGGGCTGCGAGCGCTGGCCGTGGCCATGGTGGTGATCTACCACCTGTACCCGTCACTGCTGCCCGGCGGGTTCGTCGGGGTGGACGTGTTCTTCGTGATCTCCGGGTTCTTGATCACCGGGCACCTGTGGCGCGGGTATCAGCGGACGGGCAAGGTCGGGCTCGTCGATTTCTGGGGCCGCCGGGCCAAGCGGCTGGTGCCCGCGGCCTCCCTGGTACTCGCCGTCACCTGGGTGGCCTCGCGCCTGGTGCTGCCGGCCACCCGGCTCGCCGACACCGCGGACCAGGTACGGGCCAGCGCGCTGTACTTCCAGAACTGGCTGCTCGCGCACAACGCGGTCGATTACCTGAAGTCCACCAACGTGGCCAGCCCGGTGCAGCATTTCTGGTCGCTGTCGGTCGAAGAGCAGTTCTACCTGCTGTGGCCGTGCCTGTTCCTCGCGGCGGCCATCCTGGCGCGGCTGCGTGCCCGGCGGATCGGCCAGCACCGGGGACCGGGAGTCAACGTCGGACTCGCCGTGGCCATGGGCCTGGCCGGCGCGCTGGTGCTCGGCTCGCTGGCCTATTCGGTCTACGACACGCGCACCGACCCCGCGGAGGCCTACTTCGTGACGACGACGCGGGTCTGGGAACTCGGCCTAGGCGGCCTGCTCGCGCTGCTGCCCCAACGCCTCGGCCGGCCCCTCAGCCGCCAGGGCTGGCTCGGCTGGGCGGGGCTGGCCGCGGTGGCCGCCTCCCCGTTCCTGCTGCGCGGCACGTCGGCCTTTCCCGGCGCGATCGCCCTGCTGCCCGTGCTGGGCACCGTGGCGCTGATCGCCGGCGGCTCGGCGGCGGCCCGGCACGGCCCGGCCCGGCTCACCTCCGTGCGGCCCATGGTCTTCCTCGGCGGGATCTCCTATTCGCTGTACCTGTGGCACTGGCCGCTGATCGTGCTGTGGTCCACCTACCGGGGCCACAAGATCGGCCCGTACGACGGCCCCGCCCTGGCGGTCGTCGCGGTGGCCCTATCCTGGCTGACCAAGGTCTGGGTCGAGGACAAGGTACGGCTGGCCCGGCCGCTGACCGGGCACGGCTGGCGGTCGGTGTCCACCGCGCTGGCCGCCGTCGTGCCCGTCACCCTGGTCGGGGTGTTCATCGCCTCGCAGCCGGCGCCGTGGAACGGCAGGCTCGGCCCGGCCTACCCCGGCGCGGCGGTCCTGGCCAGCAAGAACATGACCGTCCCCGCCGCCCCCGTCCGGCCGCCGCCGGACGACATGGCCCAGCCCCTGTACCGGCAGGAGGGGTGCCTCGTCGACCAGCACGTAAGCCAGGCCAAGGCGTGCGTGTTCGGTGACACCAAGCACCCGGTACTCACCGTCGCCCTGGTCGGCGACTCGGCGGCCGGGGAGTGGTTCTCTGCCCTGCAGCCGATCGCCGTGCGGCGGCACTGGAAGCTAATCACCGAAATTCACTCCGCCTGCGCCTGGACGGCCACCATGATGACCGACCCGGACAGCCCCAGACCATACGATTCCTGCCACACGTGGGGCGCGACCGTGCTGCATGACCTGCTCACGACCATCCGCCCGGATGTGGTGATCACGAGCGACTACCCCACCTTGGCCACCACGGTGGCCCACCCCAAGCCCGGGCCGCAGTCCGCGGCCGACATCGGCACCGGGATGGCCCGGTACTGGACGCAGCTCAAGCGCGCCGGGATCTCGGTACTGGCGATCCGGGAGACACCCGACCTCGTCGAGGACGTACCGGAGTGCGTCGTCAGGTATCCCTCCTCGCTGGACAAGTGCGACGTACCGGTGGCCAAGGCGATCATGAAGTATTCGCCCATCGAGACCGCGGAGCGGCTGACGGGGATCCCGGTGGTCGACATGAACAGCCTGATCTGCGGGCCGACGATGTGCGCCCCGGTCGTCGGCAACGTCCTTGTCTACTCCGACCGCCACCACCTGACCTCGTACTACTCGCTGACCACGGCTCCGTACCTCGAGGAACGGCTCCTCAAGGCCGATAAGATCCTGGCTGCCACGCCCGCGTAGCGACGCCGATCCTGTTCCAGGCGTTGATGGCGGTGATCAGCGCGACAAGCGCGCCGATCTCCGCCGGGCCGAACTCCTTGGCGACCGCTTCGTAGTCGGCCTCCGGGCTCGGTCGCAGCGATCCGCAGGTCATGCCGCTACTTGAGCAACTGGCGGGCCATGACCACGCGCTGGATCTGGTTGGTGCCCTCGTAGATCTGGGTGATCTTCGCGTCCCGCATCATGCGCTCCACCGGGTAGTCGCTGACGTACCCGTAGCCGCCGAGCAGCTGGACCGCGTCCGTGGTCACCTCCATGGCCACGTCCGAGGCGTAGCACTTGCAGGCCGAGGACATGAACGTCAGGTCCGGGGCGGGCTCCCCGGAGATGGCCCGCTCGGACCGGGCGGCGGCCGCGTAGGTCAGCTGTCGGGCCGCCTCGATCTTCATCGCCATGTCGGCCAGCATGAACTGCACGCCCTGGAACTCGGCGATGGGCTGGCCGAACTGCCGCCGCTGCTGCACGTAGCCGACGGCGTAATCCAGCGCACCCTGGGCGATGCCCAAGGCCTGGGCCGCGATCGTGATCCTGGTGTGGTCCAGGGTGGCCAGCGCGGTGCGGAAGCCGCTGCCCTCCTCGCCGATCATCCGGTCGGCGGGGATCACGCAGTTGTCGAAGTACAGTTCCCGGGTCGGCGAGCCCTTGATCCCCAGCTTGCGCTCGGGTGCCCCGTAGGAGAACCCCTGGTCCCCGGACTCCACCACGAACGCCGAGATTCCCCCGGCGTCGGCCGCCGGGTCGGTCACGGCCATGACCGTGTAATAGCGGGAGATGCCGGCGTTGGTGATCCAGCGCTTGACCCCGTTCAGGACGTAGCTGTCCCCGTCGCGGACGGCCCGGGTCTTCATGGCGGCCGCGTCGGAGCCCGCCTCGGGCTCGGACAGCGCGTAGGAGAACATGGCCTCGCCGCGGGCGACCGGCGCCAGGTAACGCTGCTTGACCTCTTCCGAGGCCGCGAGAATCAGCGGCATCGTGCCCAGCTTGTTGACCGCCGGGATCAGCGAGGACGACGCGCAGACCCGGGCCACCTCCTCGATCACGATCACGGCGGCGATCGCGTCGGCCCCCGCGCCGCCGTAGCCTTCCGGGATGTGCACGGCGTGCAGGTCGGCCTTGACCAGGGCGTCGTGCGCTTCCTGGGGAAACTCGGAGGCCTGGTCGACCTGGGCGGCGTGCGGGGCGATCTTCTCCTCGGCCAGGGCACGGACCGACTCGCGCAGCGCGTCATGCTCGGGCGACAGGGCGAAGGCGGGAAAGTCGAGGCTCATGACCCCGATAGTAGGCCGCCGGTCTACCGTCGCTTCCGGAGGTGATCGGGCTTGACCCTGGGGCTGTTGTCTCCGGACGCGAGCTGCTCGACCGGCTGGCCGGCGAGCAGGCCGCCCGGACCGCGCGCTGGAGCTGGCCCGGGCCTTGCGCGGCCGCTACCCGCCCGGCCTGGTCGCCGCGGCGCTCACCCAGCAGGCGCTGCGGACCGCGGCCCGGGCCAAGTTCAGCCGGTCGGACGCGATGCTGTTCACCCGGGACGGGCTGGAGCAGGCCTCGTCGGAGATCACCGCCGCCCACAGCGCCGCGCGCTACCCGGCGGGCGCCCTGGTGGCCGACCTGTGCTGCGGCATCGGCGGGAACCTGACCGCGCTGGGCCGCGGACGCCCCGTTATGGCTGTAGATCTTGATCTGGTTAGCCTGGAGTTCGCGCGGCACAACGCCCGGGTCTACCACGCGGCCGAGGGGCTGGCGGCCGTGTGCGCGGACCTGCGCGACATGGCGCTGGCGGGCGTGGGCGCCGTGTTCATCGACCCCGTCCGCCGGGCGGGCGGCCGACGCCTGGCGGCCGGGCGCAGTGAGCCACCGCTTCGCTGGTGCCTGGACCTGGCCGGCCGGGTTCCCGCGGTGGGGGTCAAGGCCGCTCCCGGGCTGCCGCGCGAGCTGGTCCGGCGGGCTGGGAGGCCGAGTTCGTCGCGGTCGGCCGGGACCTGAAGGAGGCCCTGCTGTGGTCTCCGGCGCTGGCCACCGCCCCGCCGGGCCACGATCCTGCCGGCCGGGGACACGCCGACCGAGGCGCCCCGGGCGCCCGGCGGCGGGGTCCCGGTCGCGGCGCCCGGCGCGTTCCTGCTCGATCCCAGCCCGGCGGTGACCCGGGCCGGGTTGGTCGAGGAACTGGCCCGCGAGCTGGGTGCCTGGAAGATCGACCCCGAGATCGCGTTCCTGTCCGGCGACCGGGAGCACCGCACCCCGTTCGCGCGTACGCTGCGGGTCCAGGAGTCGGCGCCGTGGCACGAGCGGCATTTCGCCCGCAGGCTGGCCGGCCGCCCCTGGGGCCTGATCTGCGCTGATCTCCCCGAGGTCAGCTGATCCGGCCCAGCTCCCCAGCCCGCCGACCCTGCCCCCACCCCAGCCCGGCCCCGGCCCATCATGATTAATGTACCTAAAGACCGCCTATAACCGGCCTTTCGGTACATTTATGCGTCGGTGGAGACCGCGGGCGGCCCGCGATGGACCGACTAGGACTCGCCGATCTTGGCGCGCAACGCCGCGCCCTTGGCCTGGGCCGTGGCGCGGAGCTGCTCCTGGAAGGCCACCATCCGTTCGCGAAGCCCGTCGTCGGCGGCGGCCAGGATCCGGACCGCGAGCAGGCCCGCGTTACGGGCTCCGCCGACCGCCACCGTCGCCACCGGGACCCCGGCCGGCATCTGCACCACCGACAGCAGCGAGTCCATCCCGTCCAGGTGCGCCAGCGGAACCGGCACCCCGATCACCGGCAACGGCGTCACCGCGGCGAGCATGCCGGGCAGGTGGGCCGCGCCCCCGGCGCCGGCGATGATCACCCGGAGCCCCCGGCCCGCCGCCTCGGAACCGTAACTGATCATTTCCCGCGGCATCCGGTGCGCCGATACCACGTCGGCCTCCCACGGGACGCTGAACTCGGTGAGCGCCGTGACCGCCGCCTCCATGACCGGCCAGTCGGAATCGCTGCCCATCACCACGCCCACCACCGGCCGACCGTCCATGCGCCTCTCCCTACCCCTGCGGCTGCTCTTGCTCCGTGCCGGAGCTGAGGTAGCTGGCCGCGCGCGCGGCGCGATCACGGAGTTCCCCGACGTCGTCGCCGACCGCGGTGACGTGACCGACCTTCCGTCCCGGCCGGACCTGCTTGCCGTAGAGATGCACCTTAACGCCGGGGTCGGCGGCCATCACGTGCACCAGGCGCGAGTGCAGGTCGGGGTCGTCACCGCCGAGGACGTTGGCCATGACCGTGTGCGGCGCGGCCGCGGCCGGCGAGCCGAGCGGCAGGTCCAGGACGGCGCGCAGGTGCTGCTCGAACTGGGACGTCCTGGCCCCCTCGATGGTCCAGTGGCCGCTGTTGTGCGGCCGCATGGCCAGCTCGTTCACCAGCAGCCCGCCCGGCGTCTCGAACAGCTCGACCGCGAGCATCCCGGTGACCCCGATCCCGGCCGCGATGGCCAGCCCGAGGCGCTGCGCGGCCAGGGCGGTGGCCTGGCCCAGTCCCGGCGCCGGCGCCAGCACCTCGCGGCAGATCCCGTCCCGCTGCACGGTCTGCACGACCGGGTACACGGCCGCCTGGCCGCTGGGCGAGCGGGCCACGAGCACGGCGAGCTCGCGCTCGAACGCGACGTATTCCTCGACGATCAGGTCGATCCCGTGGGCCAGCACCTCGGCCGCCTGATCTGCGCCGCCGCAGACCCAGACGCCCTTCCCGTCGTAGCCGCCGCTGACCGCCTTGAGGACCACCGGCCATCCCGACCCGGCCGCGAAGCCGGTGACATCGTCGAGGCCGGAGGCCCGGTCCGACCGCGGGCACGTGACGCCCAGCCCGGCCAGCCGGGCACGCATGGCGCGCTTGTCCTGCGCGTAGCACAACGCGTCCGGTCCGGGCCGGACGGCCAGGCCGGCCTGGACCAGGGCTCTCAGGTACGGCCCGGGCACGTGCTCGTGATCGAAGGTCACGACGTCGCAGCGGCCGCCGAAGGCCAGCAGGTCGTCCAGGGACCGGTAGTCGCCGATCTGGGTTCCCGCGCAGACCTGCGCGGCGCTCTCGTCGGCCGTGGCGGCGAGCACCCGGAACCCGATGCCGAGGCCCACCGCGGCCTGGGCGGTCATCCGGGCGAGCTGGCCGGCTCCCACCATGCCGACCACCGGAGCGCGCGGGCCGGTCAAGCCGGGCCGCTGACCACGGGCGTCTCCCCCGCCTCGGGGACAGCGTGCGGGAGGAAGAGCGCGAACACCGCCGGCCGCGGCCGCACCAGCACCACCTGGCCGCCGTCCGCGGCCGCCGCCGTCCGGGCCAGCGACAGCCCGAGCCCGGTACCGCCCGGCGTCCCGCTGACGCTGCGCTCGAAGATCCGCGGTACCAGGTCGGCCGGCACCCCCTTGCCCTGGTCCCTGATCTCGACGACCACCGACCTGGGCGTCTCCGACGTCCTGATCGTGACCGAGCCGTCGCCGTGCACGAGCGCGTTGTCCAGCAGCGTCGCGATCACCTGGGCCGCGTTCCCGGGCGTGACGTAGGCATGCAGGCCCTTCTCCCCGGTCACTTCCAGCTTCCTGCTCAACCGCCGGAACGCCGGTTCCCACTCCACGACCTGCTGCGCGACGATGTCGTCGACGCTGGCCTGCGTGGGCGCGCCCGACACTGACCGGCGGGCCCGGTTCAGTAGCTCGCTGACCACCTCGGTGAGCCGCTCGGTCTGGGTCAGGGCCGCCGCCCCCTCCTCGCGCACGACATCCGGGTAGTTCGCCGCCGCGATCATTTCCTCCAGCCGCATCGACAGCGCGGTCAGCGGGGTTCGGAGCTGATGCGACGCGTCCACGGCAAACTCGCGCTCCGCCGTCAGCAGGTCGTTGATCCGCTCCGCGGACCCGTCCAGCCGTTCCGCCACCCGGTCGAGTTCCGGCACCCCGTACCTGCGCCCCAGCGGACGGGCGTCGCCGGAGCCGAGCCGGTCCGCCGCGCTGGCCAGTTCCTGCAGCGGCCGGGCCAGGCGGCGGGCCTGCAGCATGGCCAGCCCCACCGCCACGGCCAGCGCCAGCAGCACCAGCGAGCCGATCTCCACGAGCCCGTCGGTCACCTGGCTGGCGACCAGCGAATCATCGGCGGCCACGGTGACCGTGAAGTCCCTGGTGGAGTTCCGTCCCGTGATCGAGTCGTGCGGCCCGGGGCTGGTGCCGACCGTGGTCCGGGCTCCGCCGCGCTGCACGATGATCACGTACCGGTCCGACAGCGACCCGCCCATCTGCTTGGCATCCGGCGGCAGCCCGGCATCCCACCGCTCCTGCAGCTCGGTGGCGAGCGTGGTGGCGTCCCGCCGCACCTGCTGGGTGGCCTCGCCGCTGCGCTGCCGGTAGACCAGGAAGCCCAGCGGCACGCCGAGCAGCAGTACCGCGGTCACGGCGACCGCGAGCGTGGAGATGAGCAGACGGCGCTGCACGCATCAGCCTCCAGCCATCTGCCGGCACATCGTCAGCCGCTCGCCGTCAGTCCCCGCGCTCGAACCGGAAGCCGACCCCTCGCACCGTCGAGATGAAATGCGGGCTGTGCGCGTCGTCCCCGAGCTTGCGACGCAGCCAGGACACGTGCATGTCCAGGGTCTTGGTCGACCCCCACCACTTGCTGTCCCAGACCTGCCGCATGATCTGCTCCCGGGTGACCACCTTCCCGGCCTCGCTCACCAGCAGCGAGAGCAGGTCGAACTCCTTGGAAGTGAGATCGATCTCGGTGTCGCCCAGCCAGGCCCGGCGCGCGTCGTTGTCCACCCGCACGCCCTGCACCACCCGGCTCTCCGTCGCGCCGCGCCGCAGCAGGGCCCGGACCCTGGCCAGCAGCTCGGCCAGCCGGAACGGCTTGGTGACATAGTCGTCGGCGCCGGCGTCCAGACCGATCACGGTGTCCACCTCGTCCGCGCGCGCGGTGAGGATGAGCACCGGGATGGCGTGGCCCGCCGACCTGATCTGCCGGCAGACCTCGAGCCCGTCGAGCTTGGGCAGGCCGATGTCGAGCAGAATCAGGTCGATCCCGCCGCCGCGGGCGGCCTCGATCGTGGCCGGACCGTCGGCGGAGACACCGACCTCATAGCCCTCGCGGCGCAAGGCGCGCGCCAGGGGCTCCGAAATAGCGGGGTCATCCTCGGCAAGCAAAACGCTGGTCATGCTCAGATCGTATGGCGGCCGGCAACTTTTCGCGCTTCCTGCCCCCGGAACTGCGGTTACACCGGGGTAACACCATGCCGGCGCCGCGAGAACGACCGGTCCTTGCCGCGTGCCGCGTCGTACCGGCGGATCAGCTCCCCCCGCAGGTCCTCCGGCTGCACGATGTCGTCCACGACCAGTTCGCCGGCCAGCCTCAGCACGTCGATGTCGGTGTCATAGGCCGTCCGGAGCCGTTCGGTCTCCTGTTCTCGCTCGGCCGGGTCGGCGATCGCGGCCAGCTTGTTGTAGTACACGGCGTTGACGGCCGCCTCGGCGCCCATGACCGCGATCTTCGCGGTGGGCAGGGCCAGCGTCGCGTCCGGCTCGAACCCGGGGCCGGCCATGGCGTAGAGGCCGGCCCCGTAGGCCTTGCGGACCACGACGCAGATCTTGGGCACGGTGGCCTCGGCCACGGCGCTGATCATCTTGGCGCCGTGCCTGATGATTCCCTGCTTCTCGACCGCCGTGCCCACCATGAAGCCGGGCACGTCGGCCAGGAACAGCAGCGGGACGTTGAACGCGTCACAGAGCTGGATGAAGCGCGTGGCCTTGTCCGCCGAGTCGACGAACAGCACGCCGCCCTTGAACATCGGGTTGTTCGCGACCACGCCGATGACGTGTCCGGCCAGCCGGGCGAAGCCGACGACCAGCTCCCGTGCCCACAGCGCGTGGATCTCGAACAGCGAGTCGGCGTCGACGATGCCCCGCACGTACCTGCGCATGTCGAAGGCCTGGCGCTCGCTGGCCGGGACCAGCCCGCGCAGGTCGGCCGGGACCGGGTCGCGGGCGTCCTGCCCGGGCGGCGCGTCGCGCCAGCTGCCGGGCAGGTAGGACAGGTACCCGCGGACCGCGGTTATCGCGTCCTGCTCCGATTCGGCCAGGTAGTGCCCGCAGCCGGAGACCGAACAGTGCATCCGCGCGCCGCCCATCTCCTCCAGCGTGGTCTGTTCCCTGACCACCATCTCCACCATGCGGGGGCTGCCCAGGTACATCGACGCGTTCCCGTTGACCATCGCGACGAAGTCGCAGAACGCCGGGATGTAGGCGCCGCCCGCGGCCGAGGGGCCGAACAGCGCGCACACCTGCGGGATGGACCCGGACGCGCGGACCTGGGTGTGGAAGATCTTGCCGGCGCCGCGGCGGCCGGGGAACATCTCCACCTGGTCGGTGATCCGCGCGCCCGCGGAGTCCACCAGGTAGATCATGGGGATGCCGGACGTGTAGGCCTTCTCGATGATCCGGATGATCTTCTCGACGGTCCGGGCGCCCCACGATCCGGCCTTGACCGTCGAGTCGTTCGCCATCAGCGCAACCGGCCGGCCGCCGAGGGTCGCCGTGCCGGTGACCACGCCGTCCGCGGGCAGGCCGTCGGCCAGGACGTTGGCGAAGGCGCCGTCCTCGGTAAAGCTGCCCGCGTCGACGAGCAGGGCGATCCGGTCCCGGGCGAACAGCTTGCCCCGGGCGGCGGCCGTCTCGTGGTACCTGGCCGCGCCGCCCTTCTCGATCTTGGTCCTGAGCTGGGCAAGCTCGGGATGGCCGGTCTCGCCGTCGAGGGCGGCCGGCGCGTCTTTCAGTTCTTCGCTCACTGTGCTTCCTTCTCGCCTCCGGACGCCTTAAGGCACCGTCTTCCCTCGTCGCTCGGTCGCAGACTCCCTCGCTCCTCAGTCCAGACGGTGCCGCGTCCTTCGGCTCGTTTATATCCGTCCATATCCGCCGCCGCGTCCTTCGCCTCGGTCAGGCCGGGATTGTCCGGGTGCGCGGGCCGGCCCGGAGCACCTGGGACGGCAACGGGCGCCCGATGATCCGCTCGGCGTCGGCGGCGGCCGCGATCATCGCCTCCAGGTCGATCCCGGTCGCCACGCCCATGTCCTCGACCATGTGCACGAGCTCCTCGGTGGCGATGTTGCCCGTGGCGCCGGGCGCGTACGGGCACCCGCCGAGCCCGCCCACCGAGGCGTCGAAGTCGTACACCCCGAGCTCGAGCGCGGTGAGCACGTTGGCCAGGCCGGTGCCGCGGGTGTTGTGGAAGTGCAGGTTGAGCGCGACGTCGGGATGAGCCGAGCGGAACGCTCCGATGAGCTCGCGGACCCGGCGCGGCGTGGCCATGCCCGTGGTATCGCCGAACGAGACGCAGTCCGCGCCGTCGGCCACCGCCCGGGAGGCGACCCGGACTACCCGCTCCGCCGGCACGTCCCCCTCGTAGGGGCAGCCCCACGCGGTCGACACGATCACCTGGCAGGTGGCGCCGCGCTGGTGGGCCTCGTCGATGACCACCGCGATGTCGTCCAGCGACTCCTCCGTCGACCGGTTGACGTTCTTGCGGTTGTGGGTGTCGGAGGCCGACACCACGGCCTCGATCTCGGTGAGCCCGCGGTCCAGCGCCCGCCTGGCCCCGCGCAGGTTCGGGACCAGGGCCGAGTACCGGACGGACGGCGCCCGCTCGATCCCCAGCCACACCTCGTCGGCGTCAGCCATCTGCGGGATGGCCTCCGGCCGCACGAACGACACCGCCTCGATGCGCTGCACGCCGGTGGCGGACAGCCGGTCGATGAGCTCGATCTTGGCCTCGGTCGGCACCGGGTCCTCGTTCTGCAGCCCGTCGCGGGGACCGACCTCGCGCACCGAGATCCGCTCGGGAATATCGCTCATTTTCTATCCCCTCGCTTGCCTCCGGGGCCCCGCCCGCCTCCCCATTCCCGCTTCACTGCGCCGCCTTCCCTCGTCGCTCGTCGTTGTCGCCCCGCGCTCCTCCGTCCAGGCGGCACCGCGCCCCTTGGGCGCTCGGGCCTCCCTCATGCGCCCGGCCACTGCGGCTTCCTCTTCTCTACGAACGCCGCGATGCCCTCCTTTCTATCCCCGGAGAAGGCCGCGGCCCGCCAGGCGGAGTCCTCGATCTCGAGGCCGGTCGCGAGCGGGACGCCCGCGCCCTGCCGCAGCGCCCTTTTCGCGTTCACAACGGACACCGGCGAGTTGCCCGCGATCCGCTCCGCGAGCTCGCGCGCGTGCTGGGCGGCCGTGCCGGCCGGCACCAGCCGGTCGGCCAGCCCGATCCGCTCGGCCTCGGCAGCGCCGATCCGGCGGCCGGTGAGCACCAGGTCCGCGGCCCGGCCGGGACCAAGGCGGCGCAGCGCGAGCTGGGTTCCGCCGCCGCCGGGGACCAGGCCCACGGTGGTCTCCGGCAGCCCGAACTCGGCGGTCTCGTCGGCCACGATCAGGTCACAGCTCAGCGCGAGCTCGCAGCCGCCGCCGAGTGCGTAACCGTGCACCGCGGCGATCACCGGCTGCGGCAGGGCGAGCACGCCGCCGAACGCGGCCCGGAACACCGGCCGCTGCGCCATGAAGTCGGCGTCGCTCATCGCCGCGCGTTCCTTCAGGTCGGCGCCCACGCAGAACGCACGGCCCGCCGCGGCAAGTACGACCGCGCGGATCCCGCGGTCGGCGGCCAGGTCCGCGCACACCGCGGCCAGCCGGGCGCCCATGGCCGTGCTCAGCGCGTTCATGGCCTCGGGCCGGTCGAGCATGATCTCCGCGACGGTAGCCTGCGACGGCCGGCGCACGGTCACGCCATCGTGTCCGCTCATAGCGGCAGGCTAATGCACTGGATCAGCGATCTTCCCGGGCCAGGCGGGCTTGCTCGTCCGCGACCAGCTGGAACAGCGTGGACTGCACCTGCTGGACGTGGGGAATCTCGTTGAGGACGAGCTGGCCGTGCTCGCCGGCGGACTCGACGACGAGCTTGCCGCAGCCGAGCAGCCGGTCGATCGGCCCGTGGGAGAACGTCACGTCGCTGATCCTGATCAGCGGGAAGTCGCGGCCCGTCCGGGACAGGATGCCCTCGCGCAGCCGGAGCCTGCGGGTGGTCAGCTCGTAGCTCGTCGTCTGCCACCGCAGCACCGGGACGACGCCCCAGACGATCACGGCCAGGAACACCAGGATGCCGATGGCCTCCCTGGCCAGGCCCGCGCTGCTGCCCGACGGGATCATCACTAGCGCCGCGATGGCAGCCGCCAGGATCACCAGCAGGATGAGGACCGGCCGCAGCAGCGTCTTCCAGTGCGGGTGCAGCCTCAGCACGAAGTGCTCGCCCTCGGACAGGGTTTCATCGCCGGCCATGGCCACATCGTGGCACGAGTACCGGCTTTGCGCCTCCGGGCTCCGCCCTCGCCCGCCTCGCGGTCCCTGTCCGCTCCCCTCTGGGGGCGGTCAGCGTACGTGGACCACGTCACCCGCGCTGACCGGGACCGGTCCCGAAGCCGACCGGACCACAGCCGGCCCGCGCGGTCCACCTCGGCCGCGGTCCCGGCCACCGTGGCGCCGCCGGGCATGGACACCCGGACCGGCCGGCCGAGGGTGCCGCACAGGCGCTGGTACTCCTCGCGGAGCCCGCACCCGTCCGCGTCGCCGAGCTGGCCGGCCCAGGCCAGATACCAGCGCTCAAGCTCCCTGAGCACGCCGGCCATCAGCCGGTCCCGGTCCGTTCCCGCGCCCTCCAGCGCCAGCGAGGTCGCCTCGGCCGGCAGCTCGTCCCGCCCGGCCGACACGTTGATCCCGGTGCCCACCACGATCGCGTCGCCAGCCTGCTCGGCCAGGATCCCGGCCAGCTTCGCCCCGTGCACCTGCACGTCGTTGGGCCATTTCAGCCAGGCCTCCACCGCCGCCCCGGCGCGCAGCGCCCGGGCCACGGCCACGCCGGCCAGCAACGGCACCCAGCCCCGGCTCGCCGGGGGCACGTGCACGGGACGCAGCAGGACAGAGAACATCAGCGCGGCCCGCGGCGGGCTGACCCAGGGCCAGCCCAGCCGGCCACGGCCGGCCGACTGGGACTCGGCCGCGAGCACCGCGCCCTCGCCGAGGCCGCTCCGGGCCTCGGCGAGCAGGTCCGCGTTGGTTGAGCCGGTTTCGGCCACCACGCGGATGTCCCGCCAGAACCCGCCGGGGACGACCAGCGCCTCGCGCAGCGCCGCGGCGTTCAGCAGCGGCCGCGCCGCCGAGCTCGTACTCACCACGGACGCCATTGTCGTCGCTTCCCGCCCGGCAGGCATCCGCCTCATCATTGAGGGGGACCACCCGCGCGGGCCACGGGACGTTAGCGGATCCTGGCCGCGCGAGCGGTCTCGGCGGGCTGGGCGGTCTCGGCGGGCTGGGCGGTCTCGGCGGGCCGGGCGGTCTCGGCGGGCTGGGCGGTCTCGGCGGTCTCGGCGCCCCGCACGGCCACGGCCCTGAGCTGCGCCACGAGCCCGCCGGCGATCGCGGCCCCGGCCAGCGCCAGGCAGGTGACGGACTCGGCGTGCGCGGACAGCAGCCGGAACGCGTCGGCGCCGGCCTGCGCGGGGAGGCCGCCGGCCAGGTTCAGGTACAGGGTCCCGAAAGTCGCCACCCCGATGACCAGCCCGAGCTGGTTGACCGTCACGATCACGCCGGTCGCGTCGGCGGCGTCGGCCACCGGCACCCGCATCAGCACCGCCGTCATTAGCGGGCTGAACGCGGAGGCCATGGAGGCTCCGAGCACCCCGAGCACCACGTAGAGGGCAATGCCGCCGCTGCCGCCGCCGTGCAGCACCACGGCCAGGGCCAGCAGCGCGCCCGTCATCCCGGCGAACCCCCAGATGGGCAGCCACGGGCGGACGCGCGAGGGCAGACGCTGCCAGTTGAGGCTCACCACGGCGAACGCGGCCGCCGACGGGGCGAACGTGAGCCCCGCGCGCAGCGGCGAGTCACCGAGCCCGCCCTGCAGGTGCAGCGCCAGCGTGAAGAACAGGCCGCCGAACGTGGTCATGACCGCGAACAGCGCCACGATGCCCAGCGCCACTCCCGGCAGCCGCAGCACCCGGCCGGGGACCAGGGGCGACCCGCCGCGGGCCGCGAGCCTGCGCTCCACGACCGCGAAGCCGGCGAACAGCAGCACGCTGCCGCCCAGGCAGGCCCAGCCCCAGGCCGGCCAGTGCTCGGGCTGGCCCAGGACCAGCGGGACGACCAGGGCGAGTACCGCGACCGCCAGGGTGAGCAGGCCGGGCAGGTCCAGGCCGCGGCCGGCCTCGGCGCGCCCGGCGGGCAGCTGCCGCGCGCCCGCCACCAGCAGCACCGCGCCGATCGGCACGTTCACCAGGAACACCGGCCGCCAGGTCGCGTCGAACAGGTTAGCGCTGATCAGCAGGCCGCCGACGATCTGCCCGACGACCACGCCGCCGGCCAGCACCGCCGAGTACGCACTCATCGCCCCGGCCCGGGACGCGCCGCTGAAACTGCGCTGGATCAGGCTGAGCACCTGCGGGATCATCATCGCCGCGCCGGCGCCCTGGATGAAGCGGAGCGCGACGAGCGAGCCGGCCGAGGAGGCCAGCCCGCAGCCGAGCGAGGCCAGCGTGAACAGGGCCAGGCCCGCCAGGAACATGTGGCGGTGACCCAGCAGATCGCCCAGGCGCGCGCCGGTCACCAGCAGCACCGCGTAGGCGATCGTGTAGCCGGCGATCACCAGTTGCAGGGCCGCACCCGACGCGTGCAGCCCGGCGTGAATGGACGGAGCGGCGACGTTCACCACCGAGGCGTCCAGGACCGCCATGAACTGGCCGGCGAGCACGATGGCCAGCAGCACGCCGGGCCTCGGTCGCCGACGTCCGGGTGCCTCGGACCGGAGGGAATGAACGGCCGGGGTCTGGCCGCTAAGGACGGTATCGGTCATGTAATCGAGCCTGCCGCCCGCGCCATGCTAGTACCAAGAGCCTGGTTATCCTGGTACCAACACCACCTGGCACGGCCGGGCCCGAAACCTCAGGATGGGAATATGAGGGCGATGACGGCGGCCCCGGCCCGCTCCCAGACAGGCGGTGACCACCGCCACGGAACACCCGGGCGGGCCGTGACCACCGCCACAGAACACCCGGACGGGACCATGACCACTACCACCGCGGACCCGGACAAAGCCATGACCACCACGGCGGCAGCGGCCTGCGACCGGACCCGCCGGGCCGAGCTGGCTGCGTTCCTGCGCAGCCGCCGGGAGCGCATTACCCCCGAAGACGCGGGGCTGCCGCCTGGCTTCCGGCGCCGGACGGCCGGCCTGCGGCGCGAGGAAGTCGCTCAGCTCTCCGGAGTCGGCGTCACCTGGTACACCTGGCTGGAACAGGGCCGCCCGATCAACGCCAGCGCCCAGGTCCTGGACGCGGTGGCGCGCACGCTGCGGCTGGACCAGGCGGAACGAGAGCATCTGTACCGGCTCGCGAACTCCTCGGCCGCCCCGCCCGCGCCAGAGGCGGACGGGCCGGGAATCCCCGAGATCCAGCAGATCCTGGACGGGCTGACCACCCTGCCGGCCGCTGTCCTCAACGAGCGCTTCGACCTGCTGGCCTGGAACGCAGCCTTCGCCGCGCTCTTCCCCACGGTCGTCCGGGTTCCCGCCGCCGACCGCAACACCCTCTGGCTGAACTTCACCCAGCACGACTGCTGTCACCCTTACCTGAACCGCGCCGACCAGCTAGGCATGATGGTCGCCCAACTGCGCGCCGCCTACGGGCGCCATCTCGGGGAGCCGGGCTGGACCGGATTCGTCCGGCGGCTGCAGGCAGCCAGCCCCGAGTTCGCGCGGACGTGGGCCCAGCACGAGGTGGCCAGCCCCGCGAGCTATCTCAAGATCTTCCGTCATCCGGTGCACGAGCGGCTGACCATGACGACGAACTCGCTGGCGGTGCTGGCCGTGCCGGGTACCCGGATGGTGGTCTACACGCCGGCCGACGAGCCGACCCGCCAGGCCCTGGCCAGCCTCATCGCCGGTGACGGCGCCGGGGCCCGGTTCCCGTGCTGGGACGCCCACCCCGGCCGGGGCTTACCTGACCTTTCCGTGGTTAACCCGCCATTTACCCGCCATCACCATCAAAACCGCCCGTTACCATGCTGTTAGGGCCGCGCGAGCGGCCACTCGCACGGCTGGCGGGAGGAAGCAGTGGCGGCCGAGGCGGAGTTCTGCCTGCTCGGCCCGCTTCTGGTGCGCCGGGGCGGGGCGGTGGTGCCGGTCACGGCGGGTAAGCAGCGGGTGCTGCTCGCGGCGCTGTTACTGAGCGCTAACCGGGTGGTGTCGCTGGACGAGCTGAACGCGGCGTTGTGGGGGCTGGCGCCGCCGGTGGCGGCGCGGGCGACGCTGCAGAACTACGTGAAACGGCTACGGCAGGCCCTGGGCGGGACCGGTGGTTCCAGGATCAGCACGGTGCCGCAGGGATACATGATCACGGTGGCTGCCGACGAGCTGGATGTGTCCAGGTTCGAGGCGTTGCAGGGCCGGGCCAGGAAGGCCGCCGACGAAGGTGCCTGGGACCGGGCCGCGGTGCAGCTGCGCCGGGCGCTGTCGTTGTGGCGGGGCGAGCCGCTGGCGGGCGTGCCGTCTAAGCTGCTGGCCGAGCGGGAGGCGCCGCGGCTGGCGGAGATGCGGCTGCAGGCGATCGAGGCGCGCATCGACGCGGACTTGCACCTAGGCCGTCACGCCGGCGTGATCGCGGAGCTGCGGCAGCTGGCGGCCGTCCATCCGCTGCGGGAGCGGCTGCACGCGCTGCTCATGCTCGCGCTGTACCGGGACGGCCAGCAGGCCGAGGCCCTGGCGGCCTATCAGCGGGCCCGCCGGGTGCTGATCGAGGAGCTGGGCAGCGAGCCCTGGCCGGAGCTGCGCCGGCTGCAGCGGCAGATCCTCGCCGCCGACCCGGGGCTGCGCCTGTCCGGGCCCGCGCCGGGCGGCCCGCCGATGGTGGGGCCGCGGCAGCTGCCGGCCGCAGTGGCGCACTTCGCCGGCCGGACAGATGAGTTCAAGGCGCTGACCGGCATGCTGGACGCCCCGGCGGGCCGCGGCGGGACGGTGGCGATCTCGGCGATCGGGGGGACTGCCGGGGTGGGCAAGACGGCGCTGGCGGTGCACTGGGCACACCAGGTCGCCGGCTGGTTCCCCGACGGGCAGCTGTATGTGAACCTGCGCGGCTTCGACCCGTCCGCCGCCCCGATCGCCCCTGCGGACGCGGTCCGCCGGTTCCTGGACGCGCTGCAGGTGCCGGCCGGGCAGATCCCGGCCAGCTACGAAGCCCAGCAGGACCTGTACCGGAGCCTGCTGGCCGGGCAGCGGATGCTGATCGTGCTGGACAACGCGCGTGACGCCGGGCAGGTGCGGCCGCTGCTGCCCGGCGGCGAGGGCTGCCTGGTGCTGGTGACCAGCCGCAACCAGCTCACCAGCCTGGTCGCCACCGACGGCGCGTACCCGGTTACCCTGGACGTGCTCAGCCAGCAGGACGCACGCGAGCTGCTGGAGCGCCGCCTGGGCGCGGAACGAGTCGCCACCGAGCCGCAAGCGGCCGCCGAGCTGGCCGAGCTGTGCGCCGGGCTGCCCCTGGCCCTGGCCATCGCCGCCGCCCGCGCCGCCATGAATCCCGGCCACCCGCTGGGAACGCTGGCCGCCGAGCTGCGTGACGTCACCAGGCGACTCGACGCCCTGGATACCGGGGACGCAGCCGCCAGCGTTCGGGCGGTGTTCTCCTGGTCCTACCGGCAACTGCCCGAACCGGCCGCGCGGATGTTCCGGCTGCTCGGCGTGCACCCCGGACCCGACATCACCGCCCCCGCCGCCGCCAGCCTGGCCGCCATGCCCCCCGACCAGGCCCGCCGGGCACTCGGCCAGCTCACCCGCGCCGGCCTGCTCATCGAGCACGCCCCGGGCCGGTTCACCTTCCACGATCTGCTCCGCGCCTACGCCGGCGAACTCGCCGCAGTCCACGACAGCGACACCGCCCG
>CAVUYA010000004.1:0-74138 GCA_963745575.1 uncultured Actinomycetota bacterium
CCGGGCTGACGTGACGATCCTTGACCGCGTGCCCGCGCCGGCCGGTTCCCGGGCCGGCCTGCCCTGCGTTCAGGATCTCATTGGTCTTGGCCCGCCCCGCCCGCCGCGCGGCGCCCGGCGGTACGATTGTGCAACCTTAAGGTTGCTCCTCGGATCGCTTATGTGCAACCATTGAGTTGCGCCTAAAGAGAGGACGGAACATGGCTACTGACCGGATCGAGCGCGAGATCATCATCAACGCACCGCAGGACCGAGTCTGGGCGGTGCTGACCGAGGCCGATCACGTCGCCCGCTGGTTCGGCGACTCCGCCCGGGTGGACCTGCGGCCGGGCGGGAAGATGGTCTTCGGCTGGCAGGAGCACGGGAACCACTACGCGCGGGTCGAGAAGGTCGAGCCTCCCGGCTTCTTCTCCTACCGCTGGGCCCGCACGCCCGGGGCCGAGCCCGTAGCCGGCAACTCCACGCTCGTCGAGTTCACCCTGGTCCCTGACGGGCCGGCCACCCGGCTGCGCGTGGTCGAAACCGGCTTCGCGAGCCTGGACGTCAGCGAGGAAGAGAAGGGCACGGCGGTCAAGGAGAACACCGAGGGCTGGATCTCCGAGCTCGGAGAACTCCAGGAGTACGCAGAACGGCTGCCAGCGTGACGCTGAGCCCTGTTCATCCGCCGATCTCGGGCTCGGGTCGCCGGGTCCGGGCGGGCGGCCGGGTCAGGGCGGGCGGCCGGGTCAGGGCGGACCGGTGGCCGGGATGACAGCCCGGCCGGACGAGGTTCTCGGCGCGATGGCCGACCCGACCCGGCGGCGGCTGCTGGAGGATCTGGCGGCCCGGGGCGAGGCCACCGCGACCGCGCTGGCCGAAGGGCTGCCGATCTCCCGGCAGGCCGTGGTGAAGCATCTCGCGGTCCTCGACCGGGCGGGCCTGGTCAGCGGCAGGCGGCAGGGCCGCGAGGTCCTTTACGCGGTGCGCCCCGGGGACGTCGCCGAGACCGCGCGCTGGCTGGCCGGGCTCGCGGCCGACTGGGACCGGCGGCTGAGCGGGATCAAGCGCATCGCCGAGTCCCTGCCCGGGCCGGAGGGCACGGCATCCGGCCCGGCCTCCGGTTCGCCGGACCCGGCCCGGGCGCGGTCAGGCGACTCCGGCGAACGGCTGGTCCGTGGGGACGATCCGGACCCCCAGCGGGAACAGCGTGATCGGGATGATCTTGAAGCTGGCCAGGCCCAGCGGGATGCCGATGATCGTCAGGCACATGGCGATCCCGAACACCAGATGCCCGATCGCCAGCCACCAGCCGAACAGGATGATCCAGATGATGTTGCCGATCAGGGAGGCGACCCCGGCGGTCTCGCGCCGGTCGATGGTCCGGCCGAACGGCCAGAGCACGTAGTTCGCGATCCGCCATGACGCGATCCCGAACGGGATCGTGATGATCAGGATGAAGCAGACCAGCCCGGCGAAGAAGTAGGCGATCGCCATCCAGATCCCGCAGAACAGCAGCCAGATGATGTTGAGGACCGCCCTCATCGGCTCGCCTCCCCTTTCACGTCAGGCCGAGCAGGCCCTGTAGCCCGACCGTCAGGCCCGGTGGCAGCCCCGCGATGCCCCGCACCGCCAGCAGTACCCCCGGCATGAACGATGACCGGTCCAGCGAGTCGTGCCGGATGGTCAGGACCTCACCGTGCCCGCCGAGCAGCACCTCCTGGTGCGCCAGCAGACCGGCCAGCCGGACCGAGTGCACCCGCACCCCGTCCACGGTCGCGCCCCGGGCTCCGTCTGCCTCGGTGACCGTGGCGTCGGGGGGCGGGCCGAGTTCCGCGGCGGCCCGGGCCGCGGCGATCATCGACGCGGTCCGCACCGCCGTCCCGGACGGCGCGTCGACCTTGGCCGCGTGATGCAACTCGATGACCTCGGCCGACTCGAAGAAGCGGGCCGCCTGCTCGGCGAAGCTCATCATGAGCACGGCGCCGACGGAGAAGTTCGGCACGATCAGCGCCCGGGCCGACGGCGCGTCCCCGAGCCAGTCCGCCACCGCGGCCAGCCGGGCGTCGTCGAACCCCGAGGTCCCCACGACCACGTTCCGGCCCTGCGACAGGCACCACCGCAGGTTGTCCAGGACCGCGCCCGGATGAGTGAAGTCGACGATCACGTCGCAGCCGGCCAGCGGGTCACGCGCGTCACCGACGTCCACGGCGGCGGCCAGTTCCAGGTCGGCGGCGGCCTCGACCGTCCGGCATACCTCTGACCCCATGCGCCCCTTGGCGCCGAGCACACCGACCGTGATCATCGGGCTCCTCTGCTCGCGGTTGCCCATCGCAACCTACCGCCGGCCGCCGCCGCCAGGCAACGAGCCCTCAGTGTGCCGCGCTCGCCCGATCCGGACGTCAACGCGGCGGGCGGGCGCCCGGCCTGGTCGTCGTGTTCGGCGGCAGGGTCAGCCGAGCGCCGCGGCGAACGGGCCGGCGTCGTCGAACGGCCCCACCACGGCCAGCGCCTTGGGCTGCGCGAGCACGGCGGCGGCCACCTCGCGCACGTCGTCGTGGGTCACCGCCGATATCGCCGCCAGGATCTCCTCGACCGGCTCCAGCCGGGGGTAGACCAGCTCGGCCTTGCCGAGCCTGCTCATGCGGGACGAGGGATCCTCGAGGCCGAGAACGATCGACCCGCGCAGCTGGCCCTTGCCCCGGTTGAGCTCGTCGTCGGTCAGCCCGCCCGAGATCACCTTGGCGATCTCGTCCTGGCAGATCGACAGCACCTCGTCGGCCTTGGCGGGCATGCAGCCGGCGTACACGCCCCACATCCCGGCGTCGGAGTGCTGCGCGCTGAAGCTGTACACCGAGTACGCCAGGCCGCGCTTCTCCCGCACCTCCTGGAACAGCCGAGAGGACATCCCGCCGCCGAGGGCGGCGTTCAGCACGCCGAGCGCGAACCTGCGGTCATCGGTCCGCGACAGGCCGCCGCAGCCCAGGACGAGGTTCGCCTGCTCGATGCCGCGCGACACCAGCCGCACGCCGGTACCGGCCGACTCGGGGTCCGCGGGCTGCCCGGGTCCGGGCACGCGCGGGGGCAGCGGGTCCGCGTCCCCGGTCAGCACCGGGCCGAACGCGGCTCGCGTCAGGCCGACCACCTCGGCGTGGTCCAGGCTGCCCGCAGCCGCCACGACCAGGTTCTGCGGCGTGTACCGCGCGGCGTAGTGCTCGGCGATCTGCTCGCGGGTGATCGCGTTGATCGAGTCGACGCTGCCCAGGATGGGCCGGCCCATCGGCGTGTCGCCGAGCAGCTGCGCGGCGAAGGCCTCGTGCACCGTGTCCGACGGGTCGTCGTCGTTCATGGCGATCTCGTCGAGGATCACGCCCCGCTCGGCGTCGACGTCCTTGGGCTCGATCAGCGAGCTGGTCACCATGTCGGCGAGCACGTCGATGGCCAGCGGCAGGTCAGCGTCGAGCACCCGCGCGTAGTAGCAGGTGTACTCCTTGGCCGTGAACGCGTTCAGCTCGCCGCCGACCGCGTCCATGGCCGCGGAGATGTCCAGGGCGCTGCGCCGGGCGGTGCCCTTGAACAGCAGGTGCTCCAGGTAGTGCGTGGCGCCGGCGTAGGCCAGGTCCTCGTCCCGGGAGCCCACGCCGGCCCAGATCCCGAACGCCACCGACCGGACCGCCGGCAGCGACTCGGTGATCACCCGCAGGCCGCCGGGCAGCACGGTACGGACGACGTGCGAATCGCCGCCGTTCGGCGGCCCCGGGCGCCCCGGATGCACCGTCATGAGTTGCGCGGCCCGCGGTGACGCTCCCGGGTGCGGTAATGGTCGCCCCGGTCCCGGTCGCGGTCGCCGCCCCGGTCGCGGTCGCCGCCCCGGTACACCGCCCCGGTCGCCGCGGTCACCGCGGTCGCGGGAGCGGTGGTCGTCGTGCCCGCCCAGGTCCTCGCCGGCCGCTTCGCGCTCCACGACCTCGACCGGGACCAGCGACAGCTTGCCCCGGTCATCCACCTCGCGGATCTCGACCTGGATCTTGTCGCCGACCGAGATGACGTCGTCCACGTTGTCGATCCTGGCCCCGCCGTGCAGCTTGCGGATCTGGGTGATGTGCAGCAGCCCGTCCCGGCCGGGCAGCAGCGAGACGAACGCGCCGAACGTGGTCGTCTTCACCACGGTGCCGAGGAACCGCTCCCCCACCTCGGGGATGTGCGGGTTGGCGATCGCGTTGATCGCCGACCTGGCGGCCTCGGCCGAGCTGCCGTCGGTGGCGCCGATGTAGATGGTGCCGTCGTCCTCGATGGTGATCTCGGCGCCGGTGTCCTCCTGGATGGAGTTGATCATCTTGCCCTTGGGGCCGATCACCTCGCCGATCTTGTCCACCGGCACCTTGACCGTGATGATCCGCGGCGCGTACTGGCTCATCTCGGCCGGGGCGTCGATCGCCTCGCGCATCACGTCGAGGATGGTCAGCCGCGCCCCGCGCGCCTGCTTCAGCGCGGCGGCCAGCACCGAGGCGGGGATGCCGTCCAGCTTGGTGTCCAGCTGCAGCGCGGTGATCACGTCCTTGGTCCCGGCGACCTTGAAGTCCATGTCGCCGAACGCGTCCTCGGCGCCGAGGATGTCGGTCAGCGTGACGTACTCGCCGCCCTCGTGGATCAGGCCCATCGCGATGCCGGACACCATGTCCTTCAGCGGCACGCCCGCGTCCAGCAGCGACATCGTCGACGCGCAGACCGAGCCCATCGAGGTGGAGCCGTTGGAGCCGATGGCCTCGGACACCTGACGGATCGCGTAGGGGAACTCCTCGCGGGTGGGCAGCACCGGGATCAGCGCCCGCTCGGCCAGCGCGCCGTGGCCGATCTCGCGCCGCTTGGGCGAGCCGACCCGGCCGGTCTCGCCGGTGGAGTACGGCGGCATGTTGTAGTTGTGCATGTAGCGCTTGGTGCGCTCGGGGTTGAGCGTGTCGATCATCTGCTCCATCCGGAGCATGTTCAGCGTGGTGACGCCCAGGATCTGGGTCTCGCCGCGCTCGAACAGGGCCGAGCCGTGCACCCGCGGGAGCACGCCCGCCTCGGCGGACAGCTGCCGGATGTCGGTCAGGCCGCGGCCGTCGATCCGCACGCCGTCGCGGATGATCCGCTCCCGGACCAGCTTCTTGGTCAGCGACCGGAACGCGGCGCTGATCTCCTTCTCCCGGCCCTCGAACCGGCCGCTCAGGCGCTCGGCCGCCAGGGCCTTGACCCGGTCGGTCTCGGCCTCCCGGTCCTGCTTGCCGGCGATCGTGAGCGCCTTGGCCAGCTCGTCGGAGATCTCGCCGGCCAGCGCGTCATAGACGTCCTGCTGGTAGTCGACGAAGACCGGATAGTCGGCGACCTCCTTGGCCGCGTGCGCCGCCACCTGCAGCTGGCCCTCGCAGAGCAGCCTGATGAACGGCTTGGCCGCCTCGAGCCCGGCGGCCACGGTGTCCTCGGTGGGCGCCACGGCCCCGCTGCCCTCATCGGCGAGCAGGCGCAGGGTGCCGGCGGTGGACTCGGCCTCCACCATCATGATCGCGACGTCGCCGTCCTCGAGCACCCGGCCGGCCACCACCATGTCGAACGTGGCGTCCGCCAGCTCCGAGTGGGTGGGGAAGCCGACCCACTGGCCCTTGATCAGGGCGACCCGGACGCCGCCGATCGGCCCGGAGAACGGCAGGCCCGACAGCTGGGTGGACAGCGAGGCCGCGTTGATCGCGACCACGTCGTAGAGATGCTCGGGATTCAGGGCCATGATCGTCTCGACGACCTGGACCTCATTGCGCAGCCCGTGGGTGAACGACGGCCGCAGCGGCCGGTCGATCAGGCGGCAGGTGAGGATCGCGTCCTCGGACGGGCGGCCCTCGCGGCGGAAGAACGAGCCGGGAATCCGGCCTATCGCGTACATGCGCTCCTCGACATCCACCGTGAGCGGGAAGAAGTCGAGGCCCTCCTTGGGGTGCTTGGACGCGGTGGTCGCGGACAGCACCATGGTCTCGTCGTCGAGGTACACGACGGCCGAGCCTGCGGCGAGACGGGCCAGTCGGCCGGTCTCGAACCGGATCCTATGAGTGCCGAATGAGCCGTTGTCGATGATGACCTCGGCGGTATGTACACCCTCCTGGGTGGTAGTCATGAATGAGACCTCCTTGACTGAGGTCCCGCGTTTGCCCGCCACCAGTGGATTTCGCACCGACCGTCAGGCCGGGCCGTCTGCCGGCCGGTCTTCGATCGAAGTCCTCGGCCCGGCGGGCCGGCGCCGTCATGCGCGGGCGCCATTCCCCCTGACCCGAGAACCACTACCGAGGACCGGCCCCTGGGCGCGGTGGGCGCTCCTGGGCCGGGGCCGCGGGACGTCGTTCTGTTTCTTTCTTGCAGTTATTCGGTTGCCGCCCGCCGGAAAGCCCGGCGGGCGGGTTGCCCTCAACCTACCGGCGCAGGCCGAGCTTCTCGATCAGCGCGCGGTAGCGGGCGATGTCCTTCCTGGACAGGTACTGCAGCAGCCGCCGGCGCCGGCCGACGAGCAGCAGCAGCCCGCGGCGGCTGTGGTGATCATGCTTGTGCACCTTGAGGTGCTCGGTTAGCTCCTGGATCCGCCGTGTCAGCAGCGCGACTTGGACCTCCGGCGAGCCGGTGTCACCCTCACTGGTCGCGTGCCCGGCGATGATCTCCCTCTTCACCGTGGTGTCTAGCGGCACGTTGCTCCCTCGTTACTTGATCGTCATTGGACGCCCCGCTGGTATCCTGAGAAGCCCTTGGGGCAGGGAGCGCGCCGCACGGCCAGGCCGCGGCCGGTTCCCTGTGGCCAGCCGCATGAGGGCGCAGCTGACCTGGCTGGCTACGCCAGCCGGTTATTTACCGTACCATGCCGGCCGGCCTCGCCAGGCCAGGTACCGGACATACCTGATACTCATCATTACAACGTGATCGGCAGCGGAAAGCTTCCTAGCCGCCCGCCAGGAGCGTGCGGGCGGCGTCCACGTCCCGGTGCATCTGCGCGACCAGCTCGTCGACGGAACCGAACCGCACCTGCTCCCGCAGCCGGATCACGAAGTCCACGGCGACGTGCGTGCCGTAGAGATCCAGGTCGTCGCGGTCCAGCGCGTGGGCCTCGACGCTGCGCTCGGTCCCGTCGAAGGTCGGGTTCGTGCCGACCGATATCGCCGCCGGCCAGCGTTCCTGCTCCCCGCCGCCGGGATCGAGGCTGATGAGCCAGCCCGCGTAGATGCCGTCCGCGGGGATCGCGGTGTAGGGCGGCGTCTCCAGGTTGGCGGTCGGGAAGCCGAGCGCCCGGCCGCGCCGCTGGCCCCGCACCACCACGCCCTCCACCCGGTGCGGGCGTCCCAGGTCGCGCGCGGCGGCCGCCACGTCCCCGGCCGCGAGCCGCTCCCTGATCTCGCTGGAGGAGATCCGCACCCCGTCGTCGGCCAGCAGCGGCACGCCCTCCGCCGTGAAGTCGTACTTCTCGCCCAGCTCGGCCAGGAGCGCGACGTCGCCCGCGGCGCGGTAGCCGAACCGGAAGTCCTCCCCCACCACCACCCGGACCGCGTGCAGCCGGTCCACCAGCACGGCGTGGACGAACTCGTCCGGTCCCAGCTCCGAGAACTCGCGGGTGAACGGCAGCACGCAGACCGCGTCCACGCCCAGCCCGGCCAGCAGCTCGGCGCGCCGCCGGGCCGTGCCCAGATGCGGCGGGTGCGCGCCGGGCCGCACCACCTCGTCCGGGTGCGGGTCGAAGGTGACCACCACCACCGGCAGCCCGAGCTCGGCCGCGACCGCCGTGGCCCGGCCGACGATGCGCTGGTGGCCCCGGTGGACGCCGTCGAAGACTCCGATCGTGACCACGGAGGGACCCCAGTCGTCGGGCACGTCGTCCAGGCCCTGCCAGCGGTACATGTACCGATCCTCCCCCGCTCGCTGTGCGGTGACGCTCCAAGCCTGCCATGCGATCCGCCGCGCAGGCGGCCGACGCCGGGCACGCCGTTGGCCGCACCGCCGTTGGGCCACCGCCGTTCGCCGCACCGCCGTTGGGCCACCGCCGTTGGGAGCACCGCTGCTCGGCCGCACCTACAGGTGGCGCATCCACAGGTTGGTCTCGGCGTACGTGCCGCGGTCGGCCGCCCGGTCGACGCGCACCAGGTCCAGCGCGTCCGGCACGACGTAGCGCCCGGTCTGCGGGAACGCCATCTTCGCCCAGTCCTCCCACTCGGCCACGGTCCCGGTGATCAGCATGGACCGCGGGGCGGGCCGCAGGATGCGCGCGCCGAGGCGCTGGTGGGTGCGGATCCACGGGTCGAGATGCAGGCCGTCGCCGCGCGCCCACCGGGCGAACTGGCTCATCGGGGTCAGCGGGTACCGGGCCTTGAGCGCCGGCCGCACCGGGGCGATCACCCGGCGCAGCCCGCCGGAGGCCGCGCGCTCGCGCAGCGCGGTGAGCACCTGCCCGGCCAGCCCGGTGCCCTGATGGCCCGGCTTGACCGCGGCGGCCATGACGCACAGCGTGTCCGGCTCGACCGAGTTCTCGTGGCCTTCGACCGCGCGGACCATCGCCCCGTCATAACCGCCATCGGGCAGAGCGGCGGCCGTCCCGTTCCAGAGGATGGGAACCCCCCAGCCGCCGGCCACGACCTCGCCGTGCGCGAGCAGGAGCACGTCGTAGCGCGGGAAGTAGGCCTCCACTCGTTCGATGTACTCGGGGACGAGCGGATCGTGGAAGATGAACTCGGGCCAGACCCCGCGGAGCGCGGCCCGGGCCTGGTCGTCAAGGTCGTGGCGGTCCGCGGTGGTCACGATCTCGATCTGCGCCACCGGTGTATGGTAGCCGCGCCGGCGTTACGGCACGAAGACGGCGAGCGGCCTGGCCTGCCCGGCCTCCTCGGTGAGCAGCGCGATCAGCGAGCCGTCCGGGGCGAAGGCCGCGACCGGCCCGGGCTCGTCACCGAGCATCGCCGCCGGCAGCCTCCGCCCGTGGGCGACCAGGCGCGCGTCCTCCTCGGTCAGGTTCAGGCGCCTGAACGCCACGCCCGCGGCCTCGGCCAGCGGGATCACGGTGAACGAGGCCGCAAGCTGCTCCAGGGTGCGGGCCTGGCCGATCTCGTAGGGTCCGACGCGGGTGCGCCGCAGCGCGGTGAGGTGGCCGCCCACGCCGAGCGCCGCGCCCAGGTCACGGGCCAGCGCCCGGATGTAGGTACCGCTGGAGCAGGTCACCGCCACGTCGGCGTCCAGCAGGTCGCCGTGCCGCCGCACGGCCAGGATGGTGAAGGAACTCACGGTGACGGTCCGGGCCGCCAGCTCGGGGGCGGCACCCTCGCGGGCCAGCCGGTAGGCGCGCTTCCCGGCGACCTTGATGGCGCTGAAACCCGGCGGGACCTGCTGGATCTCGCCGGTCAGCGCGGCCGCGGCGGCCTCGAGCGCAGCCTGCGAGACGCCGGCCGCGGAGGTCTCGGCTATGGTCACGCCGTCGGCGTCGTCGGTGTCGGTGGCCTGGCCGAGCCGGATCGTGGCGGTGTACTCCTTCTCGGTCAGCGCGAGATGGCCGAGCAGCCGGGTGGCCTTTTCCACTCCGATCACGAGCACTCCGGTGGCCATCGGGTCCAGCGTGCCGGCGTGCCCGACGCGGCGGGTCCCGGCCAGGCGGCGGATCTGCGCCACCACGTCGTGCGAAGTCTGGCCGGAGGGCTTGTCGACGATGACCAGGCCGCTGGCCACGGGCACTGCTCTTATCCCTCTCTCGCCTCCGGGGCCCCCGCCCACCTCCCCTTCCCCCGTCACTGCGCCGCCTTCCCTCGTCGCTCGGTCGCACGCTCCCTCGCTCCTCAGTCCAGGCGGCATCGCGCCCCGTTGGCTCGCTCGGGCCGCCCGGGAACGCTCGTGACACCCGGTCCGCTCGTGACACCCGGCGCGCCCGGTCCGGTCGCGAGCTGCTCGCGCAGCGCGGTCATGACCTCGGCCGCCGTGCCGTGCGCGGTGAAGCCGGCCGCCAAAGGGTGCCCGCCGCCGCCCAGCGCCACGCACGCCCGCCCGACATCCGCCCGGCCCTTGGATCTCGCCGACACCTGCCAGCACCCGTCATCATCTTCCTTGAGCACGACCGCCACATCGGCCTCGTCGGCCCGGCGCACCACGTCGATGACCGACTCGGCGACCTCGAACGGCAGCCTGTGCGCGGCCCGGTCACCGCGGGTGACCGTCGTCCAGACTAGCCCGTGACCCGCCGCGCCGGCCGGCTCGAGCTGCGCCCGGCCGAGCGCCGCCGACAGCAGGCCCAGGAAACCGAACGGGCTGCGGTCCCACAACTCGTGCGCCACCACTCCCGGTTCGATGCCGGTCTGCAGCAGCCGCGCCGCCAGCTGGTGCACCCGCGGGGACGTGGTCGAGTACTTGAACGAGCCGGTGTCGGTGACCAGCCCGGCGTACAGGCCGAGCGCGATGTCCCGGGAGATCTCCACGCCCATCCTGCGGATCAGGTCGAACGCCAGCACGGCGGTCGCCGCGGCCGCCGGGTCGACCAGGTTCACGGTGCCGAACCTGGTGTTGGACGCATGGTGATCGAGGACGATCAGCTCGTCCGCCCGACAGGCGCGCGCCTCCAGGAGGCCGAGCCGGTCCGCGCTGGCCGCGTCGAAGGTCACCATGACCTGCGGTCGCTCGGGAAAGGCGTCCGGCGGGCTGAGCAGGTCCGCACCGGGGAGGAAGCGCAGGATGCGGGGAATCTCGAACGGCAGGTCGCCGAACGAGGCCACGACGCGGACGGCGAGCGGCGCCTGCCCGGCGGCGCCGTCCTGCGGCGCGGTGCCACCTGCGGCGCGGTGCCGTCCCGCCGCGCAGCGCCATCGCTCCCGGCGGCCTGGCGCGCGCGCAGCGCGTGCGCGACCGCGAGCATCGAGCCGAGCGCGTCCCCGTCCGGCCGGATGTGACAGGCCAGGCAGATCTCCGTGGCCTCGTCAAGGATCTTGACAGCGCGGGACCACTCCGCCTCGGCGTCCGGGTCGGGAAGGCCGGCGGGACCGGGACCGCCAGCGTCAGCGCCCGGAGTACGGGCGTCTGCACCTGAACTTTGACCCGGGACGGGGAGGTGATCGTCTGTCACGACCGTGAGTATCTCGCGCGGCCGTCACCGGGCGCCGGGTAATCGCGCAGAGCGCCGGGCCCCGCCGGCCGGCCCGGGAAGAT
Source organism: uncultured Actinomycetota bacterium (assembly GCA_963745575.1). Classification (GTDB taxonomy): domain Bacteria; phylum Actinomycetota; class Actinomycetes; order Streptosporangiales; family Streptosporangiaceae; genus JASHPR01. Next base: position 11,158 of record CAVUYA010000004.1, read on the forward strand.
CGGGGCCATAACCCCGGTAGCACCACGCACGCCGCGCTAGCGTGTCTGTGGGCAGGCTCTGGGGGCGGCGGGAAGCCTGCGCGGGAGAGACGGGTGGAATTCTGCTTACTCGGGCCGCTCGTGGTCCGGTCGGACGACACGTTGCTGCCGATCGCGCAGGGCAAGCAGCGCGCGGTACTGGCCGCGCTGCTGGTCCGCGCGGGCAAGGTCGTGCCTGCCTACGAGCTCACCGAGCTGATCTGGGAAGGTGCCCCTCCCCGCTCCGCGCGGGTGACCCTGCAGAACTACGTCAAGCGGCTCCGGCAGGCGCTGGGGGATGCCGGGCAGACGCGGATCAGGACGCGCGGATCCGGTTACCTGATCGACGCCCGGCCCGGCGAGCTGGACCTGCACCGGTTCAGCGCCCTGTGCGGCACCGGCCGGGCCGCCGTGACGCAGGGCGAGTGGGAGAGAGCTGCGCTGCAGCTGAGGGCAGCCCTGTCGCTGTGGCGCGGCCAGCCGTTCGTGGATGTCTCCTGCCCGCTGCTGGCGGCGCGGGAGACGCCGTCTCTGGCGGAGCTGCGGATGGCCGCGATGGAAGACCGGATCGACGCCGACCTGCACCTGGGCCGCCACGCTCAGGTGATTCCGGAGTTGCAGCAGCTGGCCGTGGCCGAGCGGCTGCGCGAGCGAGTGCACGCGCTGCTGATGCGCGCCCTGTACCAAGCCGGCCGGCCAGCCGACGCGCTGGCCGCCTACCAGGCGGCACGCCAGGCCCTGGTCCGGGAGCTTGGCCTGGAGCCAGGCGCCGAGCTGCGCGAACTGCATCAGCGGATCCTCGTCGCCGACCCCGGCCTGAGCCCGTCCGCTGGATCGCGGCCGGCCGCGCGCCCGGATGACGGGGCGGTCCGGGGAGCCAGCCGGGCCGCGGCCGCCGGGAGCCGGCCCCGCCGCGGCGGCCGGAGCGTCGGCGGTGCCGCGGCAGCTGCCCGCAGCGGCGCGACTGGCCGGCCGCCGCGCGGAACTGCGGGCCCTGACCGCGTTACTGGACGACCAGCCCGAAGCGGACGCCACCATGCTGATCCTGGTCATCGGCGGGGCCCCCGGGTCCGGGAAGACGGCGCTCGCGGCGGGATGGGCCCGCCAGGTCGCCGAGCGCTTCCCCGGCGGCCAGCTGCACGTGGACCTGCGCGGCTGTGACGCGGCGGTGATGCCGCCCGGCCAGGCACTCTGCGGGTTCCTGGAGGCGTTCGAGGTGCCCGCCGGACGGATCCCGGCCGACCTTGACGCCCGGGCCGCCCTGTACCGCAGCGTCCTGGCGGGGCGGCGGGTGCTGGTCCTGCTCGACAACGCCCGCGACGCCGATCAGGTCCGCCCGCTGCTGCCCGGCAGCCCCGGCTGCCTGGTCGTCGTCACCAGCAGGAACCAGCTGACCAGCCTGGCCGCCGCCGAGGGCGCGCACCTGCTCAACCTGGACCCGCCTCCCGGAGCCGAGGCCGGCGACCTGCTGAGGCCCAGGCCGGGGACGGCGGGGCCGACCCGGCCGGCGCGCGGTCACGCTCCGGCGGGCCGCCGTCCGTCGGGGGCCGGGTAGTCACCGAGTGGGCCGCGCAGGCCGGTTCCCGGCCCGTCGGCCGCGGCGCCTGCGGAGTCCGCTTCGGGATCACCGTCCGGCTCCTCGCCGGGGTCAGTCCGGACCCGGTAAGGGTCGGGGTCACCCGCGGGGCTGGCCCCCTCCCGGGCGGCGGCGACCGCCGCGTCGGCCACCCGGGCCCGGGCCACGAGCTCCTCGATGTTCCTGGCCGCGTCGGGCACCGTGTCCGGCTCGAAGGCGATCGACGGGGTGTGCTTCAGGCCGGTCTGCCTGCCGACCTCGGACCGGATCAGGCCGGCCGCGCTGGCCAGCGCGGCCGCCGATTCCGCTCGCTCGGAGTCCGAGCCGTAGACCGTGTAGAACACCGTGGCCTCACGGAGATCGCCGGTCACCCGGGCCTCGGTCACCGTGACGAAGCCGAGCCGCGGGTCCTTGATCCGTCGTTCCAGCATCTCGGCGACGATCTGCGCGATCGCCTCGCTCAGCCGGCGCGCCCGGGCCGTGTCCACCATGACTTGCTCACTCCTCCTCGCTGAACAGCCGCTGCCGCGCGGACAGCAACTCGATGTCGGGGCGCCCCGCGACGAAGCGCTCGCAAGCCTCGAGGACCTCGACCGCGCGTGCCGCCGTCGAGGCCGCCACGGCCACGCCGATCTCCGCGCGCCGGTGCAGGTCCAGATGCCCGGTCTCGGCTACGGACGCGCCGGGGAAGCGCCGGTTCACCTCGGCGATCAGCGGCCGGACCGCGGAACGCTTCTGCTTCAGCGACCGCACGTCACCCAGCAGCACATCCAGGGTCAGCGCGCCGACATACATCCCCGCTCGCCTCCGGACGCTCCTTCTTCTGCTCGCCTCCGGGGCGCTCTGCTTCTTGCTCGCCTCCGGGACGCTTTGACCCGCCGTCTTCCCTCCTCGCTCGGGCGCTCGTTCCTCGCTCCCTCACTCGTCAGTCCAGACGGCGGCGCACCCCTTCGGCTCGGACAAGCCTCGTCGCTCGGGCGCTCCTTCCTCGCTCCCTCGCTCCTCAGTCCAGGACGGCGCCACGGCCCTTTGGCTCGCGCGGTGCCTTCCCGGCCCCTTCGGCTCGGACAAGCCCCTCACCTCGTCGCTCGGTCGCAGGCTCCCTCGCTCCTCGGTTCGGGGCGCGTCGTAGTCCTCTGGCTCGCGCTATCTCTCCGCTCGCCTCCGGGGCGCTCTTAAGGCGCCCCGGTGGCTCGCCGGGGCCCCTGTCAGGCCCGGGGCTTCTCCCGCATCTCGAAGGTCTCGATGACGTCGGCGACGCGAACGTCGTTGTAGCCGAGGCCGATACCGCACTCGAAGCCCTCGCGGACCTCGGTCACGTCGTCCTTGAACCGGCGCAGCGAGTCGATCGAGAGGTTGCCCGAGATCACCACGCCGTCGCGGACCAGGCGGGCCTTGCTGTTGCGGGTGATCGTGCCGGAGCGGACGATGCAGCCGGCCACGTTGCCGACCCTCGGCACCCGGAAGACCTCCCGGACCTCGGCCGTGCCCAGCTGAACTTCCTCGAAGACGGGCTTCAGCATGCCCCTGAGTGCGGCCTCGACCTCCTCGATCGCCTGGTAGATCACCGAGTAGTAGCGGATGTCGACGCCCTCGCGCTGGGCGAGCTCGCCGGCCCGGCCGGCGGGCCGGACGTTGAAGCCGATGATCACGGCCTCGGAGGCGATGGCCAGGTTGACGTCGTCCTGGGTGATCGCGCCGACGCCGCGGCCGATGACCCGCAGCGCCACTTCCTCGCCCACGTCGAGCTGGAGCAGCGCGTCTTCCAGCGCCTCGACCGAGCCGGACACGTCGCCCTTGATGATGAGCAGCAGCTCTTCCCGCTCGCCGGACTTGAGCGCCGACTCCAGGTCCTCCAGGGTGACCCGGGGCCGCCGCTGGGCGAACATCGCGCTCCGCTCCCTGGCCTCGCGCCGCTCGGCGATCTGCCTGGCCACCCGGTCGTCGTCGACCACCAGGAAGCTGTCGCCCGCATCGGGGACGGCGGTCAGGCCGAGCACCTGCACCGGCCGGGACGGCGGTGCCTCGGTGACCGGGTCGCCGTTCTCGTCGAGCATGGCCCGGACCCGGCCGAACGCCTCGCCGCAGACGATCGAGTCACCGATCCTGAGCGTTCCGCGCTGCACGAGCACGGTGGCAACCGGCCCGCGGCCCTTGTCCAGCTGGGCCTCGATCGCGACGCCCTGAGCCTGCTGGTCGGGGTTGGCGCGCAGGTCCAGCTCGGCGTCCGCGGTCAGCACGATCGCCTCGAGCAGCTCGTCGATGCCCCTGCCTTCCCGCGCCGACACGTCGACGAACAGCGACTGGCCGCCGAATTCCTCGGCCACCAGCCCGTACTCGGTGAGCTGGGCTCGGACCCGCGCCGGGTCGGCGCCCTCCTTGTCGATCTTGTTGACCGCCACCACGATCGGGACGCCCGCCGCCTGGGCGTGGTTGAGCGCCTCGGTGGTCTGCGGCTTCACGCCGTCGTCCGCCGCGACCACGAGCACGACCAGGTCGGTGGTCTCGGCACCGCGGGCTCGCATGGCGGTGAAGGCCTCGTGACCAGGCGTGTCGATGAAGGTGATCTTCCGCTCCTGGCGGTCGACCTTGGTGTTGGCCTGGTACGCGCCGATGTGCTGGGTGATGCCGCCCGCCTCGTGGGCGACCACGTTCGTGCGCCGGATCGCGTCGAGCAGCTTGGTCTTGCCGTGGTCGACGTGACCCATCACGGTCACCACCGGCGGGCGGGCCACCAGGTCACCCTCGTCGCCCTCGTCCTCGCCGAACTCGATGTCGAATGCCTCGAGGAGTTCCCTGTCCTCTTCCTCCGGCGAGACGACCTGGACCGTGTAGTTCAGCTCGGCGCCGAGCAGCTGGAGCGTCTCGTCGTTCACCGACTGGGTCGCGGTCACCATCTCGCCCAGGTGGAAGAGCACCTGGACCAGCGAGGCCGGGTTCACGCCGATCTTGTCGGCGAAGTCGCTCAGCGACGCGCCGCGCGACAGCCGGATCACCTGCCCGTTCCCGCGCGGGATCTGCACGCCGCCGATCGACGGCGCCTGCATGTTGTCGAACTCCTGGCGCCGCTGCTTCTTCGACTTCCGGCCGCGAGACGGCCGTCCGCCCGGCCGCCCGAACGCGCCCTGGGTGCCGCTCCGGCCGCGGCCGCCGCCGCCGGGACGGGACGGGCCGACGCCGGCCCGCTGGCCGCCGCCCGCGCCGCGCGGGCCGCCGCCGCCGCCGCCCGGACCCGTGCCCGGGCCGCCACGGCCGCCGGGACGGGTGCCCGTGCCCGGGCCGCCACGGCCGCCGGGACCAGCCGACCCGGCGCCGGCGAAGCCGCCACCGGCGCCCCGGCCGGCCGGCCGGGGCGGCATGCTGCTCGGGCTGGGACGGGGCCCGCCTGGCCGCGGGCCGCCCGGCCGCGGTGCCTCGCCGGGACCGCTGGGACCGGGCCGCCCGGGGAAGCGAGTAGCGCCGGGCCTCGGCGCTCCGGGCCGGCCAGCCTGCTGGCCGGTACCGGGGGGCGAGGCGAAGGACGCCGGGCTTCCGCCGCCTGCCCCGCCCGGCGCTCCGGGCTGGCCTGGCCGGGCCCCTCGTGACGGCGACCCCATTCCGGTCGCCGTGGAGCTGAACGGGTTGTTACCGGGCCGGGGTCCTGGCCGCGGCGGCCCGGGCGTGCCCGCGGGCGGCCGGGCAGGCGCGCCTGGCCTGGGGCCGCTGGGACCCGGGCGGGGCGCAGCCGGCCTCGGGGCGGCCGGGGCCGACGCGCCGGCCGCCGGCGCGGCTTGCGCTGCCGCGGCCGGCGCCTCCGGCTCGCCGTGCGGGAACGGAACCGGCGGCCTCCCCCGCTCGGGGGACTCGGCGGGCCCGCCTGCGGTCGCGGGGCTGACGGCCGGACCGGCCGCGGCGGGACTCTCCGCCGGGCCGGCGACTCGGTCGCGGGCGCGCGGGCGCGGCCGGACCATGGCCGTTGGTACCGCTCTGGGGTCCCCCGGCCGCGACGCCATCCGCGCCGACCGGTGCCGTCGCCGCGAGCGGCTGCCGCGCCTGCTGCGGCCGCGGCCGACGCTGCCGCACCAGGCTGCGACGCGGCCCGGCCATCCCTGGCCGTGCCGCCCTGCGCCTGATTGGGCTGCTGGGTCGCGAACGCTTCCTTGAGCCTGCGGACTACGGGCGCCTCAATCGTTGAGGACGCCGACCGCACGAACTCGCCCATCTCCTGGAGCTTGGCCATCACGGCCTTGCTCTCTACGCCGAACTCCTTCGCGAGTTCGTATACCCGGACCTTCGCCACTGCGCTCCCTCTACTCGGTCCGGCTCCGCCGGACCCGTCAGCCGGTCGGGGCAGCGCGTGCTCCGTCCGGCGTCAGCTTCTGCTGTTCATCGCCGCATGCTCATCGGTCGCTCATCGCAATCTCAGCCTGCTTTCTCCGGACCGTGTTGCCCCGGCCCTGCCGTTCGTGCGCCCGTCGGGGTCGCGGCCCAGGGAACCCGGACCCGACTCCACAAGATACTCGGCGAGCCTGCCGGTCCCCAGCGGTCCCGGCTAGCCGCAGCGCCCGCGCGAACGCCCGGCGGCGCTGCGCTTGCTCGAAGCATCCCTGGCTGGGATGCAGGTACGCGCCCCGGCCAGGCCTTCGCGCCGGGGCATCGGGAACAACCTCATTCCCGGCTGCCACCACGCGAAGCAAGTCGGACTTGGCCGCGCGGACTCCGCATCCCACGCAGGTTCGTATCGCTGGAGCGGGCCGAGCCTGCCGCGGATACCGCGTGGCCATCTCCGTCAAGCTTACCGTGCCTGCGCGCCTGGGGCACCGGGCACGGTACCTGCCGGGCCCGGGACATCGCTGACCGCGCTCGCGAGTGCCCCATCGGCGGTCTTCGCCCCGCCGGCCCGGCCCTGGCCTGCACCGGCCCCGCTGCCGACCCGGCCCTCGCCTCCGCCGGCCCGGCTCGCGCTGTCCCCGCCGCCCTTGCTCTCCCCGCCCGCGCCGCCGCGCCCCGCGTCCTCCGGCGCGGCCGAGGCGACGGGCGTCTCAGCCCCCGGGCTGTCCGGCCGGATATCGATCCGCCAGCCGGTCAGGCGGGCCGCGAGCCTTACGTTCTGGCCTTCCTTGCCGATGGCGAGCGACAGCTGGTAGTCGGGCACGATCACCTGCGCGACTCGCGCCTGGGCGTCCACCACGATCACCCGGGAGACCCGGGCCGGAGACAGGGCGTGGGCCACGAACTCGGCCGGGTCCGGCGAGTAGTCGACGATGTCGATCTTCTCCCCGTGCAGCTCGGTCATCACGTTGCGGACCCGGCTGCCCATCGGGCCGATGCAGGCGCCCTTGGCGTTCACGCCCTGCTGCCGTGAGGTCACCGCGATCTTGCTGCGGTGCCCGGCCTCGCGGGCGATGGCGGCGATCTCCACGGCCCCCGAGGCGATCTCGGGCACCTCCAGCGCGAACAGCTTCTTGACCAGGTTCGGGTGAGTGCGGGACAGGGTGACTGACGGGCCGCGGTAGCCCTTGCGGACATGCAGCACGTAACACTTCAGCCGCTCGCCGTGCACGTAGCGCTCGCCGGGCACCTGCTCGCTGGGCGGCAGGATGGCCTCCAGCTTGCCCAGGTCCACCAGGACCGCCCTTGGGTCCTTGCCCTGCTGGATCACGCCGGCGACGATGTCCCCTTCGCGGCCCGCGTACTCGCCGAAGGTGAGCTCGTCCTCGGCATCGCGCAGCCGCTGCAGGATGACCTGGCGGGCGGTGGTCGCCGCGATCCGGCCGAAGCCCTCGGGCGTGTCGTCGTACTCTCTGGTCACCACGCCGTCCGCGGCCGTCTCGGCCGCCCAGACGGTCACGTGGCCGCTGCCCCGGTTGATCTCGACCCGCGCCGAGGCCGCAGCTCCGTCGGTGCGGTGGTAGGCGACGAGAAGCGCATCCTCGATGGCCTTGATGGCCAGGTCCATCGAGATGTCCTTCTCAGCCTCCAGGCTACGCAGGACGCTCAGGTCAATGTCCATCGGGCCCCTCCTCGTCCGCGCCGTCGCCGACGTAGGCCTCCAGCGGGGCGAACTCGATCTGTATCCTCCCCGGGCCGAGTTCGGAGTAGCCGAACTCCCGGCTCTGCCCGTCGACGTCGAGCCGCACCCCACGGGAGTCCGTCCCGGTGACACGTCCCGTTACGGCCAACGAGCCAGCCGGGCCATCGGTTGCAGAACGGGGCTGTGACCTGAGCGGCGCCGTCACCAGGCGGCCGACCGCGCGCCTCCAGTGCTTCGGCTCCGTCAGCGGGCGGTCAACGCCCGGTGAGGACACCTCCAGGGTGTAAGGCGCCTCGCCCATCGCGGCCGTCCGGTCGAGCGTGGCCGACAGCTCCCGGCTGACCAGCGCGATATCGTCCAGGCTCACGCCGCCGTCGGAATCGACGACGACGCGCAGCAGCCGGCGCCGGCCGGCCGAGGTGATCCTGACATTCTCCAGGTCCAGCCCCATGGCGGTCACCGCTGGCTCAAGCAGGTCGCTGATCCGCTCAGCGTCCGCGGAAACGCGCGACGACGACGGCGAGCGAACCGTGACGCGAGTTACCGTGCATCACGACCTCCTCGCCCGCGACCTGTGCTGTTGTCGGCTCGGCCTCTAGCCTAACCGCGCCCGGCAGTACCAGGGCGATGGCCCGTCATGCCGCGCGCCGACCGTCTCCAGCGCTGTCGCAGCGTGGCATGCTAGGGCCGCGACGCGACACCGGATGGAGGGTCCGTGGCGGCATATCCGACACGCAGAGTGGCGCTCGCCGCTGCGGTGGCGCTGCCGCTGGCCGCAGCGTCCGGCTGCGGCAGCGTCAACGTGCTCGCCGCTCCGCCACGGCCCGCGCCTGACGTTGCCCTGCTCAGGTCGGCGATCGCCGCCGAGCAGCTCCTCATCGCCGGTTATGTCAACGTACTGAGCGACGCAGGTAATCCCGGCGGGGCGACCTCAGCGGCGCGCCGGGGCGACGCGGCGGACTTGACCGCAGTCCTGGAGCCATTGCTGGCCGAGCACCGGGCGCACCTCGCCCAGCTTCGGTCGCGCCTGGTCGTGCCGGCCAACGCGTCACCGTCGCCGTCCGAGCGGGCTCCGACCGCGCCGACGGCGCCGGCGGATCCCGGTGCCGCCGCGGCCTACCTGCGGGCCGCCGAGCAGGCGGCCTCCGCCGCCATGCTGGACCGGCTGCCGCATGCCCCCGCCTCCCTGGCCCAGCTCTTCGCCAGCATCTCGGCGTCCGAGGCCACGCACGTTCCGGTCCTCGACACCGTGATCCTGGACACCGTACGGGTGGCCAGGTGAGCAGCCCCTCCCCTCCCCCGCCGCACCCGGCCGCGGCCACGACGGCCGCGCTCCAGTCGGCGCTGGCCGCGGAGCACGCCGCCGTCTACGGCTACGGGATCGTCGGCGCCAACCTGACCGGAAGCAGGCAGGCTGCGGCGATGACCAACTGGGTGGCGCATCAGGTGGCCAGGGACACGCTCGAGGCCATGATCCGGTCCCGGGGATCCGAGCCCGTCCCCGCCGCGGTGGCCTACCGGCTGCCGGTCACGGTGCGGACTCCCGGCCAGGCCGTCTCGCTGGCCGTCCTCCTCGAAGACCGGGTGGCCACCGCCTACCTCGGCCTGGTCGCGCTGAGCGACATCTCGGTCAGGCAGTTCGGCGCGCTGCAGGTACAGGCGGCCGCGCTGCGCGCCGCGGCCTGGCGCGGCAGCACCGTGGCGTTCCCCGGCCTGCCGGCCAGCGCGCTCGCCGCGCCGCGGCCGCAGCCGTCCTGACCGCCCGGCCGGACCGCCGGTCTCTGGACACCAGCCTGCCCCATCCTGATCACTGCCTGCCTGAATCCCGATCGCTGGCCCACCGCCTGCCTAACGAAATTCGCATGTAGCATCTAGATCCCTGCGAATCGGGATTCTGGTCAGTAACTGGACACCATAGCGCTCTAGGGTCACACTAGGGGACCCCCTGTACGTGCCGAGAGACACGCTACGTACATAGAGACCCGCAGGTGACCAGAGACCTCGCGGGTCAAGACAGGCCCCGTAGGTCGCGCTTCGGGGGAGGTGGCAGATGGAAAGCGAACACAGCCCCACGGTCCGGCGACGCCGGCTCGCGCTCGAGCTCAGGAGGCTTCGCGAGGCGGCCAGGCTCACCTGCGAGGAAGTCGCGGACCACCTGGAATGCTCGGCCTCCAAGATCAGCCGCGTGGAGACCGGCCGGGTATCGGTCTCGCCGCGGGACGTCCGCGACATGCTCGACCTGTACGGTGTGCCCGCCGCGTAACGAGAGAGCCTGGTGCAGCTGGCTCGCGACTCGCGCCAGAAGGGGTGGCGGCACGCGTTCAGCGACACTATGCCGCCCCAGTTCGCCACCTACGTCGGCCTGGAGAGCGCAGCCTGCCAGATCCGGATCTACGAGCTCAGCCTGATCCCCGAGTTACCGCAGACCGAGGACTACGCCCGGGCCGTGATCAGGTCCGGGGTGATGAACAGCCCCCGCGAGGACATTGAGCGGCAGGTCGCGCTGCGAATGGCCCGCCAGCCGGCCATCACCAGGGACAACCCGCCGAGGATCTGGGCTGTCCTGGACGAGGCCGCGCTACGGCGTCAGGTCGGCGGCGCGGGCGTGATGCAACTGCAACTGGAGCACCTGCTGGCCCGGGCGGCGCTGCCGAACGTGGCGATTCAGGTGATCCGGTTCGGCGGCGGCGCGCATCCCGCCATCGGCAAGGCCGTTCATCATCCTGGTCTTCCCGGAGCGGGCGGACACCGACGTGGTTTACCTGGAGGACCTGACCAGCGCCCTGTACCTGGAGGACGTCGCCGACGTGGACCGCTACAACGTGTTCTTCAACCACCTGCGGGCGACGGCCCTGTCCCTCGACGACTCCTCGCTGCTGATCACCTCGATCCTCAAGGAGATGTAGCCCTCTGCCACCGCCGGGATCGCCGGTTTCGTGATCATTTTCGGCTTTTCACGCGTTCCAGTCGTTTCAAGGGACGATATGACCGAATTATGCCCACCGAACGAGTGAAAAGTGAAGATGATCATGGGATTGGGGGTGCTCAGGGGGCCCCGGTGGCCGGGTTTGAGGGCGGAGCAGGGCTGGAGGGGTCAGGGCCTGGAGGGGCAGGAGGCGGCGGGAGCAGGAGGCGGCCGGAGACGGAGGCGGCGGGGATAGGGGGTGGCAGGGGTCAGCGGAGGGCGGGGGGGAGGGGCTCGGCGTGCAGGACGGTCAGGCTGGATACCGCCCGGGTCAGCGCGACGTAGAGCCGGTGCAGCCCGCGGGCCTCGCCGGACGCGATCCGGGCCGGCTCGACGACGATGACCTGGTCGAATTCCAGGCCCTTGGCCAGGGTGACCGGCACCAGGGTCAGCGGCTGGCTGTCGGCTTCGCCGTCGAGGACGGCGTGGGCCAGGCCGGCCTGGCTCAGCACGCCGGAAAGCCCCGGAACCTGGTCATCGGCCGCGATCACCGCAGCCGAGCCCGGCCGGGTCAGCGAGTCCGCGCAGGCGGTGGCCAGGGCAGCGGGCAGCGTCTCCCCCGTGGCCGCCCTGATCACGAGCGACCCGGCGTCCTGGCGCAGGGACCTGGCCGGGGTCAGGCCAGGGGCGATGTAGTCCAGCAGCCTGCTCGCGAAGTCGAGAATCTGGCGCGGCACGCGGTAGCCGGTGTCCAGCACCCGCAGCCCGGCATCCTCCTTGCCGAGGTGAGCGAGCAGCTCCGGCCAGCTGGCGGTGGCCCATGGCGTGGTGCCCTGGGCTATGTCACCCAGCACGGTGGCCGATCCGGTGGCGCAGCGGCGGCCGATCGCGCGGCACTCCATCGGTGACAGGTCCTGTGCCTCGTCCACCACCACGTGGGCCAGGCTGGGCGTCCGCTCGATCAGGTCACGGGCCTCATCGACCAGCACGGCATCCGCCGCCGACCATGGCGCTGCCCCCGGCCCCCGCGGCGGCCTGGGCCAGCTGATCGCGGCCTGCTCGCTCGGCTCCAGCACGCCGTGCGCGGCCGCGGACAATAGGTCCGGGTCGGAGAGCAGACGGAACACCAGCCGCACCGGGTCGGCCTTCGGCCAGAACGCGTCCACGGCGGCTCGCACCGGCCGGGAACGCCGCACCGACTCGTGGGTCCGGTCGTCGCAGGTTTCGCCGGCCGCCTCCATCCTGGTCAGGATCACGTGCGCGATACGGTGCGAGAGCATCTCCCGCCCCGTCCCGTACCGCACCCCGCGCACCCGCAACTCGTCGACGAGCACGGCGAGTTCGGCCGGGCTGACCCGCCAGCGCCGGGACCCCCGGACCAGCATGATCGCCTCGGCAGGCTCGGCCACCTGCTGCCACAGGGCGCGCCGCAGCACCTCGGCCATCCGCGCGTCACCCTTGACCGTGGCCGCGTGCTCGGATTCGACGGCGCGCACCGGCACCGCGGCCAGCAGGTCGGTCACGGACAGCTGGGTCACGTCCATCTCGCCCAGGGCCGGAAGCACGTTGCGGATGTAGGCCAGGAAGGCCCGGTTGGGCCCGACCACGAGAACGCCGCCACGGCGCATCCGTTCGGCGTACGCATACAGCAGGTAGGCGACGCGGTGCAGGCCGACCGCGGTCTTGCCGGTGCCCGGAGCGCCCTGCACGCATACCGTCTGGTCCGCGCTGGCGCGCACGATGTCGTCCTGGTCGGGCTGGATGGTCGCCACGATGTCACGCATCGGGCCGGATCGCGGCCGCTCGATCTCCTCGATCAGGATCCGGCTGGTCGGCGGCGTGGACGGCGGCGCGAGCCCGGCGGCGGTCGGACCGCCAGCGCCCGCGCGCCAGCGACCGGGAAGTCCTCGTCCTCGTAGGCGGTCAGCTCGCCGCCGGAGAACCCGAACCTGCGCCTGCGGGCCAGGCCCATCGGCTCCGCGGGGCTGGCCCGGTAGAACGGCCGGGACACCGGGGCCCGCCAGTCGATCACGACGGGCAGGCCGTCAGGATCATGCACGTGACGGCGGCCGACGTGGAACTGCTCGCCCGCCACCGCCTCGGGGCGGAACTCCCCGGCCTCACCGGGGGAACCATCCGCGTCGGCCGGGAGGCCGGGGACGGCCGCGTAGTCGAGCCGGCCGAAGAACAGCGGCGTATCCGGCAGGTCGACCAGCGCCTCGGCGCGGCGGTACAGGTCGGCCTTGAGGTACTCCTCGGAGACCCGGTCGCCGCCCATCGCACGGAGCGAGAGCACGTTCTCGCGCATGAGCCGCAGGAACTCGCGGGAGCTGCGCAGGTAATCCCGCTCCGCGACCAGGACGGGATCGTTCCCGCCCGGGTCCTGTCTCCCTCCTTGGTCACTGGCCGCGCCGGGACTTCCGGTTCGCGCGGAGCCGCTGGCCGAGGGCATGACTGTTCACCTCCGCGGTGTGAGGGGCCGTGCGCTGATGGGGCGGACGGCCGGGCTGGGTAGCGGGGCAGACGTGCGGGAGCCCGCACCGGATAGTCACGGGTTCCGGTGCGGCTCGGTAGTCAGCGGTGGGATGCCATCTGGGCGGCACAAGGGCACAGGAGCATAGCAACCACGATCCGGCCAGTCACCTGGTTTTCGGGCGGGCGGGCGGGTGGCGGCCGGGCGGGCGCAGGCCGGGCGGGGAGACGCGACGGGCAGGGCGGGCGCAGGCCGGGCGGGGAGACGCGACGGGCCGGGCGGGCGCAGGCCGACCGGGGGCGCGCCGGGCGGGCTACCAGGACCAGTGGAAGCCGGCCACGGTCTTCTCGATGAACCGCAGATAGCGGTGGACCGAGTGCTGGGTGTCCAGGGTCACGGGCTCCTGCTCGATGATCCCGCCCTCCACCCCGTCCCAGGTGGCCCACCAGACGCCGCTGGGCAGCTTGCCGGCGTGGAACTCGACGCGGATGTCGAAGTTCTCCAGCCGCCCCATGACCGCGCGCCGGTACTGGCACTCGTGCGGATCGAGCAAGTCTCCCGGGTACTGATACGTCGTCCAGTACTCCAGCGTCGCGGTTTCGCCGACGTCCAGGACCTGGGCGAGCGAGATGTACGTGACGAACAGCTCGTCGCTGACCTGGAAGAGCTCACCGGTCAGCTCGGTGCAGCCCTGGCCGACCTCCAGCGTCAGGGCCTTGGTGTCGTACAGGAACGGGATCCGGTCCACCCCGTCGGCGATCGCCTCCACGACCTGCAGGGTGCGCGTGCGGACCATCTTGCCCTCGGGGCCCACGGTGGCGTGATCGTGCAGGGACAGCGTCTGGTGGCGGCGCGGGCCGATGGCGGCCTGCAGTTCCTGCTCGGTCCGGGGCGTCACCGCGCGGGGCCCGGACAGGACGCTGATCGTGCCCGAACCCTCCCAGAGCTGCCACAGGCGGTCGGCTTCGGCGTCGGAGATCCCGAAGGCGTCGATGAACAACGACAACGTCGAGCGGCTGAGCAGCTTGCCGGACAGGGCGCGGGAGACCGTGTCCTTGAGCTGGTGCGGCAGCACGTCCACGTCGCCGGGCACCCGCGGATAGCTCCACAGGCGGCGCGCCAGCACCTCGGCCACGGCCAGCTGGGTGATCTCGCCCGACCTGGCCCTGATCACGTGCTGTTCCCACAGCCGCCGATATCCCCCCGGTCGCTGCAGCAGTTCCCGCAGGTAACTGGCTGCGGCGCGGCGGCCCGCCGCCGCTGGGGCATCGCTCACGAAACTTGGTCCTCACCTGTGCGAACTAACTGCGACATCTACCAGTTACCTTACGGGCATGCCCCGAACAAACGGTGGCTAGCCGGTGATAGGGGGGCGGGCCCGTCGCTTTAGCGGCGGGCCCGACAAATTTCCCGTGACCGCCCAGATCTCCGGACCACGGGCATCCGGAACCAGGGGCATCCGGCGCGATACCGGCCCGGATCGCGGCGTCCCCGTTGCGAATCAGAACAAGACCGACATGAACGTGCCGGCCTGGGTGAATCCCACCCGCCGGTACGCGGCCCGCGCCGGGGCGTTGAAGTCGTTGACGTACAGGGACACCACCGGCGCGACCGACCGCAGTGCCTCCGTGACGACGGCCGCCATCCCGCGCGCGGCGTGCCCGCGGCCGCGCAGTTCGGGGGGGACCCAGACGCCCTGGACCTGGCAGGCCAGCGGGGTCACCGCGCCGATCTCGGCCTTGAAGACCACCTGGCCGTGCTCGATCCTGGCGTACGAGCGGCGGGCCCGGATCAGCTCCGCCACGCGCGCCCGGTACGCCGCTCCCCCGTCCGGCCCGATCGGGGACACCCCCACTTCCTCCGTGAACATGGCCACGGACGCGGGCAGCAACGTGTCCAGCTCATCCGGGCGCACCAGGCGTACCTGCGGATCGGGCGGGACCAGCGGGTCGGCGGAGATGGCCATGACCGGCTGCACGGCCCGTATCTCCCGGGGCCGGCCCCAGTACGGCGCGAGCAAGGACCAGAGCTCCGCCACGGCGTCCGCGGGCCCGACGATCGACGAGCAACGGCGGCCCTGAAGCCGGGCGCGTTCGGCGAACGCGGCCACCGCCCCGGACGTGGCGGCTCACGGGCACCAGGTTGGCGCCCGAGTAGCACAGCGATGTCATCCGCCCCGACTCCAGGTAGCCCCACATCTGGGCGCCGAGCCGGCCCGGGTCGACGCCGGCCGCGTGGACCCGGGAGCTGACGAAGACATTCGTGATCGCATCGCGGTCGCAGATGCCGAGCACCTCGTCCAGATCGCGATCACTCAGCAGGCGCAGCGATGACGACCGCCAGGCCTTGGTGCGTAGCACGCCCCCAGCGTATCGGCATTGCCGGCCGGGTGGCCGGCCCCGCCCCCTGCTTTGGGCGGGCCCGTGGTCAGCTGTTCGGGGTCGGATCGGGGAGCGCCGGGCAGGTCGCGTTGACCAGCCCCGGGTGCTCCGGCAGCGCGCCGGTGGCCAGGTACTGGTTCAGGTAGTTGTCCACGCAGGTGTTCGGCGGGACCGAGAGCGACTGGCCGTGGTTGCCGCCGCCCTCGACCACGACCATCCGGGCGCTCGGCAGCAGCCGGTGCGCCACCTGTGCGCCGGCGTACGGAGTCGCGGCGTCCAGGGTGCCCTGCAGCATCAGGATCCCCGGCAACCCGGCGCCCTTGATCTGCAGCGGCTTCGCCGGCCCCTTGACCGGCCAGAACGCGCACGCCGCGTTGAACCAGGCGTTGTCCCAGGCCTCGAACGGCGCGGTCTTGTAGACCGCCTTCGTCGCGGAGTTCCAGACGGCCCAGTTGCGGGGCCAGTTCACGTCGGCGCACTCCACCGCGTTGTAGACGGCGAACTCGTTCTCGTTCTGGACGCCCTCCTGGTCGTACTGGGAGACCAGCGTGCTGGTCGAGTGATGGTTCAGGTACGAGGCGAACGCGGCGGCCAGGCCCGGCCAGAACCCGTTGTCGTAGCCGCCGATCAGGAACGTGTCGTCCCACTCGTCCGGGCCGATCATGGGCTGGCCGGACTGGCCCGGGACGGGATGCGCCTCCAGGTCCGAGCGCGCGGCGTACCAGTTCTGGCTCACCTGCGCGGCGGTGGAGCCGAGGTGGTAGACGCTGTCGTACCGGGCCACCCAGGCGAAGAACGCCTGGATCCGGCCCTGGAACGCGTAATCCTGCTCGATGTTGTCGGCCCACCACGCGCCGGTCGGGTCGACGGTACTGTCCAGCACCATGTGCCGCACCCGGTGCGGGAACAGGGTCGCGTAGACCTGCCCGATGTAGGTCCCGTACGAGTACGCGAAGTAGCTGATCTTCTGCTGCCCCAGGGCGGCCCGGATCGAGTCCATGTCCCGGGCGATGTCCTCGGTGGTCATGTACGGCAGCAGCCAGCCGTACTGCTTCTCGCAGTCGGCCGCGTACGTCTTGGCGCGATCGATGTTCTCCTGCTCCTCCGCGGTGGAGGAGGGGATGTAGTCGGGCCGGGCCGTAGCGAAGAACGACGGGTCGCACTGCAGCGCCGGCTGCGAGGCCCCGGTCCCCCGGGTGTCGAAGCCGATGATGTCGTACTCGGACGCGACGTTGCGGTTCAGGCCCTCGGCCACGGTCGCGGCCAGGCTCCGGCCGGGCCCGCCGGGCCCGCCGGGGTTGACGAGCAGCACGCCCTGGCGCTGGTCCGCCGGAGCCGTGGCCGGCACCCGGGACAGCGCCAGCGTGATCTTCCTGCCGTTCGGGTGGCTGTAGTCGAGGGGCACCCGCAGGCTCGCGCACTGCATTCCCCCCTGGCCGGCGCAGGAGTGCCAGGTCAGCCGCGAATCCACGGACGACGCTCCGGGCGCGGCCGCTGACGGGGCTGCTGCCGACGCCTGGGGCGACCCGCCGGTGCACCCCGCCAGGCACCCCGCGACCGCCACAGCGGCCGCGGCCACCGCGACGGGCAAGACATGTCTCATGGGTTTGAACCTTTTCGTCCGCCGGTCTCCCGGCCAGGGTATGTGGGCAGTCGTGGTGAGGAGGAAAAGGTTCAACAATCCTGCCCGATGCGGGAGAGTAACCGGGCCGGTACGGCTAGCTCTCTGCGGGCTCGATGGTCGCGGCGAGCTTCATCGCCTCTTCGATCAGGGTTTCCACGATCTGTGACTCTGGCACGGTCTTGACCACCTCGCCGCGCACGAAGATCTGGCCCTTGCCGTTGCCCGACGCCACGCCCAGGTCGGCCTCGCGGGCCTCGCCCGGACCGTTGACCACGCAGCCCATGACCGCCACGCGCAGCGGCACGTCCATGCCGTCCAGGGCGGCGGTCACCTCGTCGGCCAGCTTGTACACGTCCACCTGGGCCCGGCCGCAGGACGGGCAGGACACGATCTCCAGGCCCCGCTGGCGCAGGCCCAGCGACTCCAGGATCGAGATGCCGACCTTGACCTCCTCGACCGGCGGAGCCGACAACGAGACCCGGATCGTGTCGCCGATGCCCTCCGCGAGCAGCGCGCCGAACGCCACCGCCGACTTCACGGTGCCCTGGAAGGCCGGGCCCGCCTCGGTGACGCCCAGGTGCAGCGGGTAGTCGCACTGCTGCGCCAGCAGGCGGTAGGCGTTGATCATCACGACCGGGTCGTGATGTTTTACCGAGATCTTGATGTCGCGGAACCCGTGCTCTTCGAACAGCGAGCACTCCCACAGCGCGGACTCGACCAGGGCCTCCGGCGTGGCCTTGCCGTACTTGGCCAGCAGCCGCTTGTCCAGCGAGCCCGCGTTGACGCCGATCCTGATCGGCACGCCGGCCGCCGACGCGGCCCGGGCGATCTCGCCGACCTTGTCGTCGAACGTCTTGATGTTGCCCGGGTTCACCCGTACCGCCGCGCAGCCGGCGTCGATCGCGGCGAACACGTACTTGGGCTGGAAGTGGATGTCGGCGATCACCGGGATCTGCGACTTGCGAGCGATCTCCGGCAGCGCGTCGGCGTCGTCCTGGGACGGGACCGCGACCCGGACGATCTGGCAGCCGGCCGCGGTGAGCTCCGCGATCTGCTGCAGGGTGGCGTTCACGTCGGCGGTCAGCGTCGTGGTCATCGACTGGACGGAGACCGGGGCGCCGCCGCCCACCGGCACCGCGTGCTTGCCCTGGCCCACCATCACCTGGCGGGACTGCCGCCGCGGGGCCAGCGGCTCGGGTGGCATCGCGGGCAGGCCAAGATCAATAGCCATAACGGAAGGTTCCTCACTGAACCAGGTGCACTGGGTTGAAGATGTCCGCTGCCATTAGTAGCACGCCGAGCCCGATCAGCAGCACGAACACCCCGACGCTGACCGGGATCAGCTTCTGCAGGTCGACCAGGCCGGGGTCGGGCTTGCCGCGCAGCCGGGCCAGCCAGGCCCGGATCCGCTCGTAGAAGATGACGGCCAGGTGCCCGCCGTCCAGCGGGAGCAGCGGCAGCAGGTTGACCGCGCCGATGAAGATGTTGATCGAGATGAGGATCAGCAGCAGGTCCGAGACCGCGTACCGCCATCCCCCGCTCGACGCGACCGCCTGGCCCGCGATGTCGGCCGCGCCGACCATGCTGCTCACGTTCGCGGCCGGGGTCTTCGCCCGGTCCTTGGCGAACAGGTCGGGCAGCGCCGCGGGCAGCTTCGCGACCGCCTGGGCCGAGCCGGTCAGGACCTCGCCGAACGCCGAGCCCGCGAAGGTCAGCGCGGCGATCGGGTTGGACCTGGTGAAGATCACCGCGTCGCCGATGCCGAGGTAGGACCCGTTGCGGCCCGGCACGGTTTTCGGCCACGCGTGCAGGGTCAGCGTCTGGCCGTCGCGCTCCACGGTCACGGCCATCGACTGGCCGGCGGGCTGGGCGCGGATGGCCGTGCCCAGTCGCGTCCAGTTGTGGACCGGCTTCCCGTCGATCGCGATGATCTTGTCGCCCGGCTTGATGCCGGCCGCCTTGGCCGGAGCCGCGCCGCGGTTGTTCGCGCACGACCCCTGATCGAACGCCTTCAGGCTGGCGGGCACGCAAGGGCTCACCGAGCCGATGGTCGTGGTGTTGGCGTTGGCCTGCCCGATCCCGATGGCGAGGATCAGCAGCAGCACGAAGGCGAGCGCGAAGTGCATGAACGAGCCCGCCACCATGACGATCGCCCGCTGCCAGGCGGGCTTGTTGCGCATCGAGCGGGGCTCGTCGGCCGGATCGACCTCGTCCAGGGTGGTCATGCCGGTGATCCGCACGAACGCGCCGAACGGCAGGGCCTTGACGCCGTACTCGGTCTCCCCCCGGACCGTCGACCACAGGGTCGGCCCGAAGCCGACGAAGAACTGGGTGGCCTTCATGCCGAACTTCTTGGCGGTCAGGAAGTGCCCGGCCTCGTGCAGGATCACCGAGACGAGGATGCCGACCACGAACAGCACGATGCCCAGGACGAAGGCGGGGCTGTGCCCCGCGGCCACAATGAGCGCCACCAGGATCGCGGCGAGGACAACCAGGACCCGCGCCCGGTACGCCAGGCGCAGGGCCGACCGCGCCTGACCCTGGCCCTGGCCCTCGCCCTCCCCATGGCCCTGGGTCTGGCCCTGGTTCATCGCGATGTTCCTCCTTGCCAGTCCCGGCCAGCTGGGCCGCGCGCTCACGCGCCCAGCCGTCGGCGGCCAGCACATCCGCCAGGGTCACCGCATCGCCACCGGAATCACTACGCTCAGAGACTACCTGGGCCACGGTGTCTATGATCCGGCCGAAAGCGCAGCCGGCCGCTCAGGAACGCCTCAACGCACACCTCGTTGGCGGCGTTGTAGACGGCCGGGGCCGTCCCGCCCGCGATCCCCACCTCGCGGGCGAGGCTGACCGCAGGAAAGGCGCTCTCGTCGAGTGGCTCGAACGTCCACGTCTGCGGCGTGGTCCAGTCCACCGGGAGGGCCGCGTCGGGGACCCGCTCCGGCCAGGCCAGGGCCAGGGCGATCGGGATCCGCATGTCCGGCGGGCTGGCCTGCGCGATCGTCGAGCCGTCGGCGAACTCGACCATGGAGTGGATCACCGACTGCCGGTGCACGACCACCTCGATGGCGTCGAAGCCGATGCCGAACAGCAGGTGCGCCTCGATCAGCTCCAGGCCCTTGTTCACCAGGGTGGCCGAGTTCACCGTGATGACCGGGCCCATGTTCCAGGTCGGGTGCGCGAGCGCCTGCTCCGGGGTGACGTCTTCCAGCTCGTGCCCGGCTGCGGTGCAGGAACGGCCCGCCGCTCGCGGTCACGATCAGCCGGCGCACCTCGGCCGCCCGGCCGCCGCGCAGGCACTGGGCGAGCGCCGAGTGCTCGGAGTCCACCGGCACGATCTGGCCCGGCGCCGCCCGGCCCGCCACCAGCGGGCCGCCCATGATCAGCGATTCCTTGTTGGCCAGGGCCAGCACGCGCCCGGCGTCGATGGCCGCGAGCGTCGCGGCCAGCCCGACCGCGCCGGTGACCCCGTTCAGGACGGTGTCGCAGGGCCAGGCCGCGACCTCGGCGATGGCGTCGGGCCCGGCCAGGATCTTGGGCAGCGGCCGGGCCCGGCCCGGCGCGCCCGCGCCGCCCGGTGTACCGGTGCCGCCCGGCGCGGCCTGCGCCTGCAGGGCACGGCGCAGCTCATCGACGCGCGCCTCGCTGGCCACCGCGACGACCTCGGCCCCGAACTCCAGCGCCTGGCTGGCCAGCAGGGCAGGGTTGCCGCCGCCCGCGGCGAGCCCCACGATCCGGAACCGGCCCGGGTTGCGGCGGACGATGTCGGCCGCCTGCGTGCCGATCGACCCGGTCGAGCCGAGCACGACGACGTCCCGTCGCGGCGCCTCGCCGCCCTGCACCTCGCGACCCGGCACCTCCCGGCTGAACGCTTCGAGCTGCGGGGCTCGTGCGTGGACTCCATGCCGGCATTGTCCCCCACCGACCCGGCCGCCACCCCCGCGCCCGCGGTCATGGATGTACCGAAGGGCGGGCTCGAGCACCGCTCATCGGTACATTCATCGAGCGGCCACACGGCGGTTGGAGACGGCTACGGTGGGCGGCGGGCGGGCGCGAGGCCGGGCGGCGGGAGCAGGCCGGGCGTACGGGCGCGTGAGGCGATGCGTACCGTGTGACTGTGATCGGCGACCGGATTCCGCCCGCGCGTTCCGCTGCCCCATGACCGCGACCGCGGACCCAGTGGCTGGCCTGGGCAGCTGGCGCGGGCTGCCCGCGGCCCAGCAGCCGGACTGGCCGGACCCCGCGCGCCTGCAGGCGGTGACCGGCGAACTGGCCGGGCTGCCCCCGCTGGTCTTCGCCGGCGAGTGCGACGTGCTGCGGGAGCGCCTGGCCGCCGTGGCCCGCGGTGAGGCGTTCGTGCTCCAGGGCGGCGACTGCGCGGAGACGTTCGCGGGCGCCACCGCCGACGCCGTCCGGGCCAAGCTGCAGACGTTGCTGCAGATGGCCGTGGTGCTCACCTACGGCGCCAGCGTGCCGATCGTCAAGATCGGGCGGATGGCCGGCCAGTTCGCCAAGCCGCGCTCGCGTCCGGCCGAGGTCCGGGGCGGCACCGAGCTTCCCGCGTACCGCGGCGACGCGGTCAACGGGATCGAGTTCACCGCGCAGGCGCGCACGCCAGACCCGGCCCGGCTGCTGCGCGCCTACCACTGCTCGGCGGTGACGCTCAACCTGTGCCGGGCGTTCGCCACCGGGGGGTACGCGGACCTGCACCAGGTGCACGCCTGGAACCAGGACTTCGTCAGCGAGAGCCCGGCCGGGCAGCGGTACGAGCAGCTGGCCGGGGAGATCGACCGGGCGCTGGCGTTCATGCGGGCCTGCGGGGCCGACCCGGAGGAACTGCACGCCGTGGAGTTCTACTCCAGCCACGAGGCCCTGCTGCTCGACTACGAGCAGGCCCTGACCAGGCCCGATTCGCGGACCGGCCTGCCCTATGACACCTCGGCGCACTTCGTGTGGGTCGGCGAGCGGACCCGCGACCCCGGCGGGGCGCACATCGAGTTCGCCAGCGGCATCCGCAACCCGGTCGGGGTCAAGGTGGGCCCGGAGGCGACGCCCTCCGACGTCCTCGCGCTCATCGCCCGGCTGAACCCCGATCGCGAGCCGGGCCGGCTCACCCTGATCACCCGGATGGGCGCCGGCCGGGTCCGGGACAAGCTGCCGCCGCTGATCCGGGCGGTCGCCGCGGAGGGCATCGAGGTGCCCTGGGTCTGCGATCCGATGCACGGCAACACCTTCGAGGCGCCGAGCGGGCACAAGACCCGCCGGTTCGACGACGTGCTCGACGAGGTGCAGGGGTTCTTCGAGGTGCACCGGGGCCTCGGCACCCACCCCGGCGGCATCCACATCGAGTTCACCGGCGACAACGTCACCGAGTGCGTGGGCGGCAGCCACGAGATCGTCGCCGACGACCTGCACCAGCGCTACGAGACCGCGTGCGACCCGCGCCTGAACCGCAGCCAGGCGCTGGACCTGGCCTTCATGGTGGCCGAGAGCTACCGGACCCGCCCGCGCTGAACGGTCCCGCTAGCCGGTCAGGGCCCGAACTCTCCCTGCTTGACGCTCCGCACAACGCCGACCAGGCCCGGTCGCAGACGGCCAGTTCCGGGCGGCGCTGGACGCTCAGAGCCACGCGCTGGCTGAGGCGCCCGACGATCGCAGCAGCTGTTCGCCGGCTGGGATGTCGGGAATCGGCCGCTGCCGGGCACCATCGCGACGCCCTGGCCTGGGGCGCCTGACCACGGTCCCGGTCCCGGGAGCGTCGGCCCCGGGGCGTAGCGTTCGGGATGCGAATTTCGAGGAAGGGAGGGGCCATGAGCACATCGGGATCGGCGGCCGGGGAGCGCGGCGACCTGGTGCAGTCGCTGGACCGGCAGCGCCAGTTCCTGCGGCACACCACCCGCGGCCTGACCGATGAGCAGGCCGCGCAGCGCACGACCGCGAGCGAGCTCAGCCTGGGCGGGCTGATCAAGCACGTGACGCTGGTCGAGCGGCAGTGGACGAATTTCATCCTCGAAGGTCCCTCGGCCATGGGCGGCAGGGACGAGGCGAGCATGACCGCGTGGATGGATGCCTTCCGCATGGGGGAAGGGGACACGCTGCCCCGGCTGCTGGAGGCGTACGAGGAGGTGGCGCGCCGGACCGATGACCTGGTGGTGACGCTCCCCGACCTGGACGCCGACCAGCCGCTGCCCGAGGCTCCCTGGCACGAGCCCGGATCGCGCTGGTCCGCGCGCCGGGTGCTGCTGCACGTGATCGCCGAGACCGCCCAGCACGCCGGCCACGCCGACATCATCCGCGAGTCCCTGGACGGCGCCAAGACCATGGGCTGACCGTCCGGCCGCTCCGCCAGCCTGGCCACCCCCGGGAGGAGCGGCATACCTGAGAGGAGGCTGTTGCGCCGTGCGGATCTTCATCGCCGGAGCCAGCGGCGTCATCGGGGTCCGCCTGATCCCGTTGCTGGTGGCCGGCGGGCACACGGTGGCCGGGATGACGCGCTCGCCGCAGAAGGCCCACATGCTGCACGAGCTGGGCGCGGAGTCGGTGGTCTGCGATGTGTTCGACGCCGACGCGCTCACCGGGGCGGTGACCGAGTTCGGTCCCGATGTTGTCCTGCACCAGCTGACGGACCTGCCCGACCGCGCCGCCGACATCCCGGAGTTCGCTGAGCGCAGCAACTACATGCTCACCCGGGGCACACGCAACCTGCTCGCCGCCGCGGCCGCGGCGCGCGCCGCGCGGGTCATCGCCCAGAGCATCTCCTGGGAGCTGCCCGGTGAGAACGGCCGCGCGGCCTACGCCGAGCACGAGCGCTCCGTGCTGGAGGCGGGCGGGGTGGTGATCCGGTACGGCCAGCTCTACGGGCCACGCACCTACTACGAGGCCGATCCGCCGCCGCCGCCGCGCGTCCACGTGGACGACGCCGCGCGGCAGACCGTGCCCGCGCTCGACGTCCCGCTGGGCGTGACGCTCGTCGTCGACGACCGGGCCGCGCCGACCGACGACTGAACCTTTCCATCCGCCCCAGGCTGCCTGCGCGCTCCCGGCCCGGGACCGGCGGACCAGGTAGGTCAGGCGACCGGGACGGCCACCGGCTCCCAGTCGGGGCGCAGCGGCATGCCGGACCTGCCGTTCTCGCCGAGCCGCACGCCGAGGACCTGGTGCAGCTGGATCCGGTTGCGCTCGAAGCCGAGCCGTGACCCGGCCATGTACAGCCGCCAGACCCGCGCGGTGGCCTGGCCGACCTCGGCGACCGCCTCGTCCCAGTGCTCGTCCAGGTTCGCGCACCAGCCCGCCAGGGTCTTCGCGTAGTGCTCGCGCAGGTTCTCCTCGTGCCGGACCTCGAAGCCCGTGTCGTGCATGAGCGAGACCAGGTAGCCGGGCGGCTCAAGCTCCCCGTCGGGGAACACGTACCGGTTGATGAACCCGTCGGGCCGACGGGCGGGCTCGGTGCCGTCGGTGCGGGTGATGCAGTGGTTCAGCAGCCGTCCCTCCGGCTTGAGCTTGCCGTACAGGAACGCGAAGTAGCCGGGCAGCTGGGCCTGGCCGACGTGCTCGGTCAGCCCGATCGAGCTGACCGCGTCGAAACCGGTCTCGACCACGTCCCGGTAGTCGAGGTGCCGGACCTCGGCCAGGTCCGGACAGGCCCCGGTCCGCGATCGCCCGCTGCGCCCACAGCGCCTGCTGCTCGGACAGCGTGACGCCGAGGGCCTTGACGCCGTACTCGCGGGCCGCGTGCATGACCATGCCGCCCCAGCCGCAGCCCACGTCGAGCAGGCGCATCCCCGGGCGCAGCGCGAGCTTGCGGGCGACCAGGTCATGCTTGTAGGCCTGGGCTTCCTCCAGCGTGGCGTCCTCGCTCGGGTAGCAGGCGCAGGTGTAGGCCATCGAGGGCCCGAGCACCCACTCGTAGAACGTGTTGGACACGTCGTAGTGGTGCGAGATCGCGTTGGCGTCCCGGCCCTTGGAGTGCCGCCGCCCCATCAGCGGCCGACGGCGGATGCGGACCTCCTGGGGCGGCGGCGGGATCCGCGGCAGCAGCACCCGCGGTCCGCCGAGCTGGCGCAGCAGCTGGAGCCGTTCCGCGGCACTGAGGTCCCGCTGGATGCCGGCCATCCGGGCCAGGACCGAGTACATGTCGCCGTCCACGTCGATGTGGCCGGACACGTAGGCCCGGGCCAGCCCCAGCTCGCCCGGCGCCTGGGCCAGGTAAGACACGGCGACCGGGGAGCGGACCGTGATCCGTACCGGCGCGTCCTTCCGCTCCGGCCCGGCTCCCGTCGTAGGCACGGAATTCCACGGGCGCGTCCGGGCCCGCGATCCGCTCGAACACCTCGGCAAGCGCCATAACCTGCTCTCCCTCTCACCGCCGCTATCCGCGGCCATCCGGCGTTACCTCGCTCTGGCCCGCTCGGGCCAGGTCATGCCCGTTACTCGACGGTAACGCATTTTTCGTAGAGGCCGGCCAGCCGGCCGTCGGGGTCGTACTCGCGCTTGAGCTTGGCGTATTCCGCGCCGTTGTAGCGCTCGGCGAACTCCTCCTCGGAGTAGTACGACGTGGAGTACAGGCCCTTGTGGCCGCCGAGCGCGGTCACCTGGTCCTCGATCTGCCGGTTGTAATAGCCGTCGGCGGCGCCCGGCGGCAGCGGCGCGGTGCCCCAGAAGCCGAAGTTCACGTAGACCTGGCCGGGCCGCATCGGGTACAGCGGCCACGCCCGTGCGCTGCGCAGCCGCAGCGGGCACATCCAGACCGGGCTCATGCCCACCCGGTCGGCGAAGAAGCGCAGGAAATCGGCGCCGCGCTCGACCGGGATCTCCACGTCCTGGGTGACGAACTCCCGCGGCGGGCGCCCGCGCCGGGCGTCCAGCGCGGCGGACAGGCGGTACCTGCGGTCGAGGGCCACCAGCCTGCGGTAGGTGTCCGAGCGGCGGTACCGGCGCGGCCAGGTACGGCGGATCACCGGGTTCTGCACCCCGAACGCCCGCGAGCACCAGAACCAGTCGGTATCCCAGCGCCAGAGGTAGTCGCGGATCGTGAGGAAGTCCTCCTTCGGGCCGCGGATCGACTGGTAGTAGATGCGCTCCCGGGTGTAGTCGCTGAGCCACGGCCCCACGTCGCTGAACGCGCCGACGGTCAGGTACATCTCGTCGAGGCCGAACGCGGTGCCGTCCACGAAGTCCGCCCGGTGCCCGCTCAGGCTGCCGTCCCGCGCGATCTGCGCGACCGCTTCCAGGCACGCGTCGGGGTTGTCGAAGCGGAAGTGCCGCAGGTGCACGAACGGCGCGGCCGG
Source organism: uncultured Actinomycetota bacterium (assembly GCA_963745575.1). GTDB lineage: Bacteria > Actinomycetota > Actinomycetes > Streptosporangiales > Streptosporangiaceae > JASHPR01. Next base: position 37,435 of record CAVUYA010000004.1, read on the forward strand.
CTCGAGCTCGATGGTGAGCGAGAGCGCGTAGCCGAGCGTGCCGTAGGAGTTGGGGAAGCCGCGGTAGAGCGCGGCGTGCTCGTTCCCCTCGGCGGCGGTGACCACCCGGCCGTCGCCGGTGAGGATCTCCATCTCGGTCACCGACTCGTGCGGCAGGCCGTTGCGCAGCGAGGTGGACTCGACGCCCAGCCCGGTGACCGCGCCGCCGAGCGTGATCGTCTTCAGCTCGGGCACGACCAGCGGCATCAGGCCGTGCCGCAGGGTGGCGTCGGCCAGGTCCTCGTAGGTCGTCATGCCGCCGACGACCGCCGTGCGGGACGCCGGGTCCACGCCCAGCACGTGCCCGAACGCCGACACGTCCAGGCCGGCCGGCGCGCGGCCGTCCCGGAACCGGAACAGGTTGGACGTGCGCTTGGCCAGGCGCACCGGCTGGCCCGGCGGAATCGCCGCGTAGGCGACTCCGCAGCCGGGCCACCGCCGCCTGGTGGGCCGCGTCCGGGTGCAGGCCCCGGTTCGCTGGTGGCGTTCCGGGCGGGTCTGGGCTTGTTCCGGACGTGACGGGGCCAGTTCCGGATGTGCTTGGGTTACTCATGCCGGTGACGTCGGTCACGCAGCCCTCCTGTGAGGTAGCCGCACCCAGGCCGCGCCCGGGTCTCACGGCGAGAATGCCTGCCAGAGGGCGTGGTCGGCAAGCTCCGGGCCGCGGGACGGCCGGCGGGCGCTGGCTCCTTCCGGCCGGCGACCTAGAGTAACCGGATGCGGATCGCGCTGATCAACTCCGGCCTCGGGCTGCTCGCGGCCGCCGCCGAGGTGCACCGGCTCCGCCCCGACGCGGACCTGGTGCTGGCCATGGATCCGGACGGGATGCCGTGGGGGCCGCGCACGCCCGCTGACATCGCCGAGCGGTCGCTCGCGGCCGCCCGGGCGGCGGCCGCCTTCGGGCCGGACGTGCTGGTGTTCGCGTGCAACACCGGTACCGTGCACGCGCTGGGCGCGCTGCGGGCGGAGTTCGAGCCCGGCCTCCCGGTCGTCGGTACCGTGCCCGCGATCAAGCCCGCGGCGGCGCACAGCGGCTCGGTGGCGGTCTGGGCCACCGTCGCCACCACGGCCAGTGCCTACCAGCGCCAGCTCATCGCCGACTTCGCGGGCCCGGCCCAGGTCACCGCGGTGGCCTGCCCGGGTCTGGCCGAGGCGATCGACTCCGGGGACGGCGCGGGTACCCGGACCGCCGTGGCGCGGGCGAGCGGGTGCACGCCGGCCGACTGCGGCGCCGTGGTGCTCGGCTGCACCGAGTACGAGCTGGCGGCGGGCGTGATCGCCGCCGCGCTGCCGGGTGCCACCCTGTTCGGCTCGGCCGCAGCCGTGGCCGCGCAGGCGCTGCGCCGGGCCGGGGCGCGCGGCGGCGGCGGGCCGCCGCCGGGGCACCGGGCCGCACCGGGACCGTGCGGGTGCTCCTGTCCGGAAGGCAGGCGGACCTGCCGGACGCGGCGCTGCGCTATCCGGAGGGCCGCCTGCTGGCCCGCCTGGCCGCGGGCCGCCGCTCGGTTTCCGCGTAGCTGGCCTCGACCTCTTCGGGGGTCATCGGCAGCCGGGCGGCAGACGGCGGCAGGCCCGCGTCGACGGCCTGCCCGATCAGGTGGGCCATGGAGTAGCCGGGGTCGGCGGCCAGGGCCCGCTCGATGGCGATGTTCGCCAGGGCGCCCTCGCCCGACTGCCAGGCGGTGAACGCTAACAGCGAGGCGGGCGCGGGCACGTAGGGCTCGCGCGCGTGGCGGACCACGTCGGTCCACAGCCGCCGGTGGGCGGCCCGGAACTTAGGTTCCATCCGGGCCCAGGCATCGTCACGCACCCGCAGGTCCGCGAGCGTGATGGCGAGCCAGGCCAGCTGATCGTGGTCGGTGATCTGGCCGCCCCGGCGGTAGATGCCGATCGCGGCGCGGACCGCTTCCCGGCCGGCCTCGACGAGCCGCCGCTGCCCGTCTGCCTCCCCGGCCGGGGCCGCGATGAACTCCCCGGCGCGGCGCAGCGCGCGCTCGGTGGCCTGGCTGACCGATTCGGCCGCCGGGCCGGTCAGCGGCGCCAGCGAGCCGGCGAACGCCGCCCGGTCCGGGCAGGCCGTCATCCCCGCGGCGGCCAGCGCCCCGGCGGCCGGGTGCGCGGGACCGTCGAACGGGACGCCGTCCGGCGGGCAGCAGCCCGGATCCTGGCAGGCGTAGGACCAGTAGCGCCCGTCCTGGACCCGCAGCAGGTCGCGCAGCGTGATCCCGGCGTCGAGCAGGGCCGCCCTGAGCGACTCGGCGACCGGCGTGACCAGGGTGCCCGGGCCGTATCCCGCCGCGATGGCGGTCTTGATCCGTCGCGCCTGCAGCACCCTGGTCGCGTGCTGCGCGATCTCTTGCGACCTCACGGCGTCCGGCGGGTCCGGCAGGTCGTAGCGGAACCCCAGCACGATCCGGCCGCGCCGGGCGTTCAGGCCGACGACCACCATGCTCTGGCTGGGATGGAATCCCAGCAGGTGCGGGACGATGGCCAGGAAGCCGGCCACGGAGCTGACCCTGATCCTGGTCTGGGCCGCGGCGGGCTGGGCGCCCGCGTGCTGGCCCTTCGCGTGCGGTGCGTTCTTGCGCTGTGCGTTTTTGGGCGGTGCGTTCTTGCGCGGGGGCTTCTCACCCGCGGGCTGGTTGGGTGTCATGCTGGCAGGCTGCGGCCGGCGGCCGGCCGGGGCGATCCAGTTAAGCCCCGCGCCTGTGCGTTATGGAAAGCCGTCCACAGCCAGCTAAACCGGATTGACGGGAGATCACCGGGCCGGGGGTCAGGTGGCGGGTTTGAGGTCGGTGCGGCGGTACAGGGCGCCCGCGGCCCCGGCGTTCAGGATCCGGGTGAAGTGGGCCTCGAAGTAGCTCCTGAGCTGCGGCGTCCAGGCCACGCGGTGGTTGTTCAGCCCGGACAGCCACACGTACTGGGCGTGGTCGAAGGCGTAGGTCCACACCGCGTCCACCCGGGCGAACCTGGCCGCGCCGGTCTCCGGGTCACGGCCGTGCGAGAGGGCGTAGTTGGTGCCGGTGGAGTCCAGCAGCAGGGAGCAGCCGGGCACGTCCGAGACCAGCCGGTTGGTCATGACGGCGAACGACACCTCGTCGGCGAGCAGGCAGGACCCGGGCGGGATCAGGCGCTGCGCCGAGGCGACCACGGACGTGCGCAGGTGCGGGTAGTTGTTGGTCTCCCACCCGAACTGGACGACGGCGAAGATCAGGACGGCCAGACCGGCCAGGGCGGCCGCGCCCCACTGCAGAGCCGACGGCCGCGACGGGTCCGGCGGGGCCTGCGGTGTCGCGGCCGGACAGCAGCCGCAGATCGCGCACCAGGGCGGACACCGGCAGCGCTATGGACAGGGCCAGGAACGGCGCGAGGAACGCCGCGAAGTGGTAGTGGAACTGGCTGGACCACAAGAACGCGGCCACGACCAGGACCATCGTGCCCACGGCGAACAGGTCGAGCGCGGGCGGCAGGCGCCAGGTGAGCAGGAACGCCAGGCCCAGGCTGCCGAATATCACGGCCACGATCAGGATCGTGGCGGCCAGGTCGACCAGGTGCGTCGGCCTGGTCAGGTCGGCCAGCCCGGTCATGTCCTGGAGCCGGAGCCAGATCGGGTAGCGGACGGCACCCGGCCGGCTGCCGATCTGGGCGACGATGGTGGCCTCGTAGAACGAGTGGGGCGCGAGGGCCGCGAACGGGATGACCGGGACCAGGAACCCGGCGGCCACCCCGCCCGCGTAGGCGGCCAGCCGCCGGGGCCAGCGCAGGGCGAGCACGGCGAGGACGAGCACCGGGAAGATGGCCCACGGCTCGACCGCGCCGCCGAACCCGAGCGCCACGCCGCCCCAGACCAGCCGGCGCGTCCGGGTCGTCAGGCCGTCGCCGTCGAACAGCGCCAGGGCCCCGATCAGGCAGAACAGCACCAGCCACGGCTCCACGAGCACGGTCTTGGTGGCCTGGATGCTGTCCGGGTAGACGGCCATGATCCCGCAGGTGATGACCGTGGCGAGCAGGCCGCGGTGGCGGACGAGCAGGCCCGCCAGGGCCACGGCCGCCGCGCCGGCGCCCGCGGTCAGGAGCCGACCCACGGCCATGCCCCAGGCGGTGCCCGTCACCTTGCTGAGCAGGGCCGCGGGAACCATCAGCAGCGTGATCCCGGGCGGCTGCACGATCAGGAAGTCACGGTAGGGCAGGGCGCCGTGCACCAGGCGCACGGCGCTGCCGAAGTAGTTTCCGTCGTCGTACTCGTTGACGCTCAGCAGGAAACCGGGACGGCTCAGCCAGTACAGGCGCAGGACCAGGGCCAGCACGGTGGCGGCCACGATGACCATCGTCACCGCGGTGCCCGCGGCCGCGAGCCGCGGCGAGGAGGCCGCCGCGGAATCGCCCCGCGGCTCACCCGAGCCCGGGCTCGCGATCGTTCCGCTTGGAGTCGTTCCGCTCACCGCTGGTTACCTTCTGCAGGCCACTGAGGGACGTGACGATGGACGGGCCAGATGCTACCCGGTGTCCGGTCAGGCTACAGGCGGACGCCGAGGAGCGCGTCGGCCGTGTCGCGGACGAGCGGCCCGCCCGAAGCATTCGCAACGGACAGCGCGGTGTCCGCCCAGGCATCGATCACGGCCAGCGCGCCGGGGGCGTCCAGGTCGTCGGCGAGCCGCTCCCGGACCGCGCCGAGCACGCCCGCGGCCGACGGGGCCGCCGGGGCGGAAGAGTCAGCCGGGGCGGAGGCCGCCGCGACCGCGGCCCGCCACCGGTCAAGCCGCGCCTGCGCCGCCGCGAGCCCGGCCTCGGTCCAGTCCCAGTCGTGCCGGTAGTGATGGGCGAGGATCGCGAGCCGGACGGCCATGGGGTCGGCGCCCTCCGCCAGCAGCACGGACACGAACACCAGGTTGCCCAGCGACTTGGACATCTTCTCCCCGTCCAGCCGCACCATGCCGGCGTGCAGGTACCGCCGGGCGAAGACCGGCTCGCCCGGGCGGGCCTGGTCACTGAGGGCGACCCGCGCGTGCGAGGCGCTCATCTCGTGGTGCGGGAAGATCAGGTCGGTGCCGCCGGCCTGGACGTCGAACGTGACGCCCAGGTACTCGGTGGCGATCGCGGCGCATTCCACGTGCCAGCCGGGCCGGCCGAGGCCGAAACCGGACGGCCACGCGGGCTCGCCCGGCCGCGCGGCCAGCCAGACCAGGGGATCCAGCGGATCCTTCTTGCCCGGCCGGCCAGGGTCGCCGCCGCGCTCGGCGAACAGCGCGGTCATGGTGGCGGCGTCGAGCCCGGACACCGCGCCGAACGAGGGATCCGCGGACCTGGTGAAGTACGTGTCGCCGTCCAGGTCGTAGAGCGCGCCGTGCTCGGCCAGCAGCCGGTTCAGCCGCTCGATGACCGGCAGCGCCTCGACCGCGCCCACGTAGTACGTGGGCGGCAGCACCCGCAGCGCCTCCATGTCCCCGCGGAACCGCGCGATCTCGCGGGCGGCCAGGTCCCGCCAGTCCTCCCCGTCCCGCTGCGCGCGCTCGAGCAGCGGGTCGTCCACGTCCGTGACGTTCTGCACGTAGGTGACCTCGTGCCCGGCGTCACGCCAGGCCCGGACCAGCAGGTCCCAGGCGATGAACGTCGCCGCGTGCCCGATGTGCGTGGCGTCGTACGGCGTGATCCCGCAGGCGTACATCGTGGCCGCCGTCCCGGCTGCCGCCTCGACGAGCTCGCCCCCGGCGTCGGCGATTTTCGTCTCCGGGCCCCGTCCGGGCAGTTCGGGAACGTCGACGCCACGCCAGGAATCCATAGCCGTCAGGTTATCGCTGGTCCCCGGGCCTGCTCGAACGCGAACGCCAGCGCCAGCAGCCTGGGCTCGCTCCAGGCCGGGCCCGCCAGCAGCAGCCCGACCGGAAGGCCGGCCACCTGGCCCGCCGGGACGGATATCGACGGGTACCCGCACACCGCGGCCGGCCCGGAGGTAGAGAACTCCGAGATATCGCCGAGCAGGTGATCGGTCAGCCGCGCGGGGCCGCCGGTCAGCGAGACCACGGCGTCGAGCCGGTGGCCGGCCAGCGCGCCGTCCAGCGCCGCGTGCGCCAGCCGGTCGGCCTCGCCCCGCGCGGCCAGGTACGCGGGATCGCCGAGGTCACCGCTGGTGGCCTCGGCCTGCTCGAAGAACTCCTGGCCGAAGTGGGCCAGCACCCGGTCGGCGTGGCGGTTGTTGAAGTCGATGAGCTCGGCCAGGGTCGCCGGATGCTCGTCGCCGGGGAGGGCGCCGAGGTAGGCGTTCAGGCCGTGCTTGAACTCCCACAGCAGCGCGGTGAGTTCGGCCTCCCACACCTGCTCCGCGCCGGGCAGCGGCACCGGGTCGACGATCTCGGCGCCGCACGAGCGCAACCGCCCGACCACCGCGTCGAGCACGGCGGCCGTGGCCGGGTGCGCGTCCTTCGAGCCGTCGCGCCAGATCCCCAGGCGCGCGCCGGCCAGCGCGCCCGGATCCAGGAACGCCGTGTAGTCGGCGGGCCTGGACCCGGCCTGCGCGGTCACCGGATCGGCCGGATCCGGGCCGGCCATCGGCCCGAGGAGCGCCGCGGCGTCGGCGACGCAGCTGGTCATCGGGCCCGCGGTGTCCTGGACGGCCGAGATCGGGACGATGCCGGCGCGGCTGACCAGGCCCACGGTGGGCTTCAGCCCGACCACGCCGCAGGCGCTGGCGGGCGAGACGATCGAGCCGTTCGTCTCGGTGCCGACCGCGGCCGGGGCCAGGCCCGCGGCGACCGCGGCGGCCGAGCCGGAACTCGAGCCGGACGGGTTGCGGCCGGGGCCGTGCGGGTTGACCGTCTGGCCGCCGAGCGTGCTCCAGCCGCTGCTCGACTGCGGGGACCGGATGTTGGCCCACTCGGAGAGGTTGGCCTTGCCGAGGATCACCGCCCCGGCGGCGCGCAGCCCGGCGACCAGGAACGCGTCGCCCGACTCGGCGCTGGCCAGGGCGGGCGAGCCCGCGGTGGCCGGCCGCCCGGCCACCGCGATGTTGTCCTTGATCAGTACCGGGATGCCCTCGAGCGGGCCGCGCGCCGCCCCGCGGGCGCGCGCGGTGTCGCTGGCCGCGGCCTGCGCGGGCGCGTCGGGGCTGACCGAGATCACCGCGTGCAGCTCGGGGTTGAACCGCTCGATCCGGTCGGGTAGAACGCGGTCAGCCGGCCGAGGTCAGGGACCCGGAGTTCAGGGCCTGCTGGAGCCGGGCCACGGTGGCGTCGCCGCGCCGATGTCCGAGTCGCCGATCGTTCGTCGAGGAAATCAGATACCGACATGTGCGAACTCTACGGGAAGTGCCGGTCCGCCCTCTGGCCCAGGCAGTGACGTTAATGACGCCGCTCGCGGGCGGTGTCACCGGAAGCATCCGGCGCCGGGCCGCCCGGGCCCGGCGCCGGCTGTCGCGTGCCTCTTAGCTGAAGAGGTTGAGCTGGTTCGCGCCGTCGTCGACGAAGTACACGCCGGTGCCACCTGGCACCACCGCGAGCCCGAACAGGGTGCCGTTGCCGTTGTCGAGGCCCGGGACGGGGGTGTTGTCCAGCGTCGAAGGTCGCGACCTGCTTGCCGAACGGCGTGGTCTCCACGATGTTCCCGTCGAGCCCGTTCACGGTGAGGATGTCACCGCCGGGCGCGATGGCCAGTCCGAGCGGGCCGTTCAGCGTTCGTTGCCCTGGCTGACCGTGATCCCGGTGCCCGCCGAGCTCAACCGGAGCACCGCGTTGGGAATCGCGGCGATCCGGCTGTTCACGGTGTCGGCCACGTAGAGCGTGCCGTTAGCGCCGAGGCCGACCCCGGTCGGGCCGACGACCAGCGCCGCCGGGTCGGTCCGCTCCGCGAAGCCCGAGCCGATCTTCGTGATCGGCGACCAGCTTGGGCGGCTGGTTGCCCACGATCACGAGCAGCAGCCGCAGGACCGTGCCGCCGTTCACCACGTTGCGGTTCGCCGCGACGGTGCCGTTCAGCACGTTGGTGACGAACAGTTCCGCGACCGCGCCCGCGTCGAGCGCGGTCATGTCCCACGGGCCGTTGATGCCGTGGCCGGGAACGTCTCCCGGACGTTGCCGTTGCTGTCGAGCACGATCAGGCAGCCGGCCTGAGCCGTCGCGGAGGTACCGTCGGCCGGTGGGCAGACTGCCCACGATGACCCACCCGCTGCTCAGCACGGACAGGGCCGTGGTAAGGCCCACCCCGCCGGGGCAGGCGCCGGCAGGTTGGTACCGGGTCGATCTGGGCGAACAGGGTGACGGCGCCTGCGGGCGAGACCTGCACGATCGTGGTGCCGGTGCCCTGCGGTTGCGGCGTCGTTGAAGTTGCTGACGAGCACGTCGCCCTTCTGGAGAAGGCCCTGGCTACGCGGGACCACGACCATCCCGTACGGGTTGACGTCGCCGTTGGCCGGAATGGTGGACGGCCCCGTGGTCACGGCTGAAGTTGTCGATGAACGGCTTCGGTGTCTTCGTGATCGTTTGCGCACTCGCGCCCGACGCGGCGGCCAGCAGTAAGCCGCTCGCCATCCCGGCCGTGACTACGGCGATCGTGGCGCGCTTGAGTACACGCATGTTCCCGCTCCCTTTCGCAATGAGCAACTTGCGTCGCTCTGCTTGCTGACGTGCGGCTGGGGAGCCTCTCCTTTCCTGACGCGGACACGCAGCACCCACGACGCACGCCGTGGCCCCTTACCGCCCTACACGGGGCGCGGGGCCAGCGGGTTCGGGCCGGCGCCCGAATTTGACCGGCCATTACCTGCGGCAAACGTGCAGGACAGGAACACGCCGCGGCCTTCGCGCCGGGCCCCGGGCCGGGTGCTCCGCTGGCGCGGGCCACCGGCGAGGTCCCTAGACTCTTGCGGGTGAACATGACCATGGGCCGCCTCGACGCGGTGCCCGCCCTCGACCGGCCCGACCTGCTGGCCCCGGCCGTGGTCGCGGCCCTCGCGGACCTGGGCGACAAGCTGCCCGCCGATGCCGTGGGCGTTGCGGAAATCGATCCCGAGCTGGCGGACACGGCCGCGTTCTGCGAACGTTACGGCGTCGCGCTGGATGAATCAGCCAACTGCGTGGTGGTGGCCGGCCGGCGTGACGGCGAGACCAGGTTCGCCGCCTGCGTGGTGCTGGCCACGACCCGGGCCGACGTCAACGGGCTGGTCCGCCGCCAGCTCGACGTGCGCAAGGCCTCGTTCGCCGCCGTGGACGTCGCGGTGGCGGAAACGGCCATGGAGTACGGCGGCATCACCCCGATCGGCGTGCCCGCGCACTGGCCGGTCTTCGTCGACGCGGCGGTCGCGGCCTGCCCGCAGGTGATCGTCGGCAGCGGCGTGCGGCGTTCCAAGCTGATGCTGCCCGGCGAGGCGCTCGGCCGGCTGCCCGGCGCGATGGTCCTGGACGGCCTGGGCCGCTGACCGCCCGGCCGCGGCCGGGCCGCGCCGGGCGCTCCGGGCCGCCGGAGGCGCTCTAGGGCAGCCAGGACACGTGGCCGTGCAGCGCCGCGTAGCCCACGAACGTGACCGTGTCGATGAGCGTGTGGGCGATGATGAACGGGGTGACCCGGCCCCACCGGCGGTAGAGGTAGCCGAAGATGAGGCCCATCACCGCGTTGCCGACGAACGCGCCGAAGCCCTGGTACAGGTGGTAGGAGCCGCGCAGCACCGCGGCGAACACGATGGCCTTCCACGGGGTCCAGCGGAGCTGGTCCAGCCTGCGCAGCAGGTAGCCGATGACCAGGATCTCCTCGAGGATGCCGTCGTGCGCGGCGGACAGGATCAGCACGGGTATCCGCCACCAGACCGCGGGCAGCGACTCCGGAACCACGTTGAGGCTGATCCCGAGATGGAACGCGGCCAGGTAGAGGCCCAGGCCCGCCCCGCCGATCACCGCGGCCAGCACCACGCCGCGCGCGATATCCCGGCCCGGCTGGCTCGCGTCCAGGCCGATGTCCGCCGGACCCTCCCCGGACCGGGCCAGCAGGTAGAACACGAGCACGACCGGCGCGAGCGCCTCGGCGATCCCGGCCAGCTGCAGGGCGAGGTCCAGCCAGTTGTTGGTGGCCAGCGGCCCGACGATCAGTGCCTGCTGGCTGCTCAGGGACTGGCGGGCGAGCAGTGAGCCGATCAGGTTGAGCAAAGCGTTCAGCCCGCTCGCGCCGAGCGACACGGCGAAGACGGTGAAAATCTCCCAGCGGATCATCCGATCCGACGGCAAGCGCAGGCTGGTACCCTCCCTGAGTGCCACGTGAGGACTCTAATCGGTGTGGCGGGGTGCGAGATTCGGTGCCAGCCCGGCCAGGCCGGCCGGGGCGCGCCGCGCCGGGCGCATGCTGACTCTGGGGAACGGTGGACACGAGCGAGCCGACAGGCTGGGCGGGCGGCGGCCCGGACTCGGCTGCGGGCGGGCCTGGCCCCGGCACGCGGCAAGCACCTGAGCCAGGCCCGCAGCCCGCGGATGCCGCGGGTGCCGGCGGAGCGGGCGCGCCGGGCGCCGGCCCGGCCGCCGCGGGTCCGGCGGACGCCGCCGTCACCGGGCCGCCGCCGCCGCGGCCGGGCCGCCCGCCGCGGCAGGCCGGCGGTCCGCGCTCTCTCGCCCGGTGGTGCGGCACCTCGCGCTGATCGTCATCTACCTGGCCGCCGGGATCGCGGCGACCTGGCCGAATGCCAGCTACCTGACCGGGCACCAGCTGCCGGCCGTGCGCGACATCTCCGGTTACGTGTGGTACCTGTGGTGGACCGCGCACCAGATCGTGCACCTGGGCAACCCCTGGTTCACCGACCACATGGCCGCCCCGGTCGGCATCCAGCTCGGCTTCACCACCACCATGCCGCTGGCCGGCCTGATCATGACCCCGGTCACCCTGGCCTTCGGCCCGGCCGCCTCCTACAGCCTGCTGACCATCGTGCTGCCCGGCCTGCTGTGCTACGTGATGTACCGGGCCGCCCGGCTGTGGCTGGCCGAGCCCGGCGCGATCGCCGCCGGGGCGCTGTTCGGCCTGTCCTCGATGATGTCCTGGCAGGTCTGGTTCCACCTCAACATCGCGCTCGGCACGCTGTTCTTGCCGATGACGCTGGAGGCGGCGGTCCGGCTGCGCCGGACCCCGGGCCTGCGCCAGGGCGTGATCCTGGGCGTGGTGCTGGGCGCCAGCGTGCTGGTCAACCAGGAGTCGGCGGTGATGGCCGGGCTGCTGGCCGCCGCGGTGCTGCTGCCCTGGCTGGTCCGCCACCCGCGGGCCGCCCGGCTGCGGGCGCTGGGCGCCGGCGCCGCGGTCGCGGTCGTGATCGCCAGCCCGCAGCTGATCGCCATGATCGGCCAGGCCGCCGCGGGCGGCGCGTCGGTCAGCGCGGCCAAGCTCGCCACCAATTACGACGCCTACGGAGCCGGGCTTCCCGGCCTGTTCGCGCCCTCTCCCCAGGTGAGGCCACTTCGGGCTGCACGGGCTGGCGTCGGTCTACTCCTACCGCGTCCCCGACGAGGCGGTGGCCACGTTCGGCCTGGTGCTCAGCGTGCTGGCGGCGTGCGGCCTGGCCGCCTCCTGGCGCCGCCGCAGCGCCTGGGGGCTGGCGCTGTTGTGGCTGGGCGGCGCGGCGCTGGCGCTCGGCTCCACGCTGGTGATCGGGAGCCGGGTCTTCGTGCCGCTCGCGACGACCTGGAACGGCACCCGGGTGTCCCTGCTCATGCCCTACACCTGGCTCGTGCACCTGCCGGGGCTGTCCGCGCTGCGGGAGGCCGACCGGCTGGCCCTGCTCGGGCTGGTCGGCGCCGCGATACTGGCCGGGTCCGCGGTCGACTGGCTCTGGCGTCACGCCCGGCCGCTGGTCGCCGTGGTGGCCGCGGCCGCCCTGCTGGAGGCAGGCTGGACCGGGACCCCGCTGCGCGGGCTGATGCCCACCGCCCTGCCCGCCGTGGACCGGCCCATCGCGGCCGACCACTCCGGCTCGATCGTCCTGGACGTGCCGTTCGGCCTGCGCGGCGGGCTTCCGCTCTACGGCTCCGCGACCGCCAGGCCCGCGCTGCTGCTGGCCACCGCCGACGGCCACCCCCGGGCGATCTCCTATACCTCCTGGGTGCCGAGGGCGACCACCGCGTGGTTCAAGAGGCATCCGTTCTATGTCTGGCTGGTGGCCGCCCAGGACGGAAGCCCGGTCCCCGCGGCCCGGCTCGCCGCGGCGCGGCGCGATGTCCGGGGCATCGACATCGGCTGGGTGCTGGTCTGGCCCGGAACCCCCCAGAGGGTCATCCAGTACCTGACGGCCACCGGCTTCGTGTTCGCCTACCGGGCCGACCAGGTCTCCGTGTACCGGCCGGGCTGGAAGTAGCGGCGGCGGGCCGGCCGCGGGCCGCGCCTGCGGCCCGTGGCCGCCGCGCGCCTGCCGGGCGGGCGCCTACTCGGCTTCCTCCTTGACCCGCGCCACGGCCACCACGGACTGCCCGAACGGCGGGCGGTCACCGACGAGACGCTCGAGGAAACGGACCACGGGAACCACCAGGCGGTCGTAGAACGACATCGTCCCGCCCGTGGACGGCTGCTTCTTCAGCACGCTGGTGAACCCGTAGTAGCAGATCAGCCCGATGGAATTCGCGTAACGGACCTGGACGACCTCGAGTCCCGCGTCGGTCAGCGCCTTGCGCATCGTGCGCTTGGTGTAGCGCCGCACGTGCCCGGTGGCGATGTCGACCGGGCTCATCGCGAACGGGAACGCCGGGCAGACCAGGACGATGTAGCCCTCGGGGCGGACCAGCCTGGCCATGCTCTGCAGCGCCCCTACATGATCATCGATGTGCTCGAGCACGTTGTAGGAGACCAGGCAGGAGTGGTCGCCGCGCTCCTCGGTCGGCAGCAGCAGCTGGCGCACCGTGACGTTGGGGTACCGGGCCATGTGCTTCTGCAGCTCGGCGAACAGGGCCGGGTCTGCCTCGGTGGCCGTGTACTTCTCGACCGAGGGAATCCATTCCAGCGCGTAGTCACCGAGCCCGCTGCCGATCTCGATCGGATGCTCGCCGAGGTACGGCTTTGCGAAGCCCGCAAACCACTTCCTGTGGTTCTGGCATTCCGCCAGCGCTACCAGAACGTCACACTGGATCTGCCGGTCTCCGCGGAGCTGATCCGTGTCGTCCTTGGCCGCGTTCTCAGAACGCGCTACTTCCACTCGACTCAACCTCTCGCCGCGAAACGCCTTATGAATCCGGCAATGAAACCACAAAACGGCCACTACGCGTACGGCAATCCGCACTGCTGGCCAGTATGGCCGGCCAGCGACCCGGGACACTCCCGCGTGCGGCATCCGCGCTTGCTGGCATGTCCGGATTCTGCACCACCGGGCATGCGATTACACCTAGCTCGGGTGATCCTACCCGCGCTCAGGAACGCATACGGCCAGGCGCGTCAATTGACGTGCTCCCGTCGCGGACGACGGGGCCTGCGCCCGGCATCCAGCTCAGCCCCGGCACGCGTCGCGCCCTCGCGCGTGCGCCACGGCCCCGGGTCGATTACAGTCCGGTCCGAGGGGTCGCGTCCACTGCCAGCGGACGGCCGTCAGACTGGTGGGTAATGCGCTAAGGAGCACCTATGTACCAGCCGTACCCGACCTCGGGTGGGCAGCCGCCCGAGCCGCAGCGGCCGCCCATGCCCAACTCCGTGCAGAACGCGGTCAAGCTCATGTACGCCGGCGCGGGTCTCACCGCGGTCGAGCTCATCGTCTACCTGGCCACCATCGGCAGCCTGAGGAATGCCATCCACAAGGCGTTCCCGACCTACTCGGCGGCCCGCGTGCACCAGGTGGAGGTGTCGTCCATCGTCTTCACCATCGTCATCCTGCTCATCGCGATAGGCCTGTGGATCTGGATGGCCAGGGCCAGCGCGGCCGGCCGCAACTACGCCCGGATCGTCGGGTCAGTATTTTTCGGCCTGAACACCCTGAACGTGCTGCTGCAACTCGCCCGGCCGCACGCCAGCGTGGCGCTGATAGTCATCCTGCTGGTCTGGCTGGCGGGCCTCGGCGCAGTGATCATGCTCTGGCGGAAGGAATCCGGCGCCTACTTCAGCCAGCGTACGCAGTAAGCCGGATCAGCCGGGCCCAGGCCAGTTCGGTGCCTGAGGCCAGGCAGCCGTCCACGACCGCATCGGTTCCCAGGGCGCTCACGCGCACCTCGGGCAGCACCGGGGACAGCCCGCGAAGCTCGGCCGTGACGGCGGCCGCGAAGCCGGGAGCCTGGCCGATCCCGCCCCCGAGGACGACCAGTTCCGGGTCGACCACGGTCACCACGGCGCTGATCGCCTTGGCCACCAGGCGCGCCTCGCCGGCCACGACCGCCGCGGCCCGCTCGTCGCCCCGGGCCGCGGAGGCGAAGACGCTGCGGGCCGAGACCTGCCCCCGCATGCCCGCCCGCCGCGCGGCGCGTACCACGGCCGACGCGGAGCCCGCGGCCTCGAGCGCCCCTCTCCGGCGCGCGTCATCCTCGTCGGTGCCCTGGCCTTCCGAGATCGGCATGTAGGCGATCTCGCCGGCCACGCCGTGCGCTCCCCGGTGCAGCCTGCCGTCGAGGACCAGGCCCAGGCCGATACCGGTCCCGATCCACACGAACGCGAAGCTCGCGAACTCCCGGCCGTGCCCGTGCGCCCGCTCGGCCAGCGCCGCGGCGTCCACGTCGTTCTCGACGACGAGGTCCTGCCCGAAGGCCTCGCGCAGGCCCGTCAGCACCGCCGGGCGGCTCAGGCCGGCCAGGCCGCCGGTCAGCGCCATGGCGTTGCGCCGCGGGTCGTAGACCCCCGGGCTGCCGATCACGGTCTGCGTGATGGAGTTCCTGGCCAGCCCGGCTTCCGCGCACAGCGTGTCCGCCAGGTGGATCAGGTCCGCCAGGCGGCCGCGCACGCTGGCGGCCCTGGTCCGCGCCGAGTGCTTCGCGCGGACTTCGCCGGCCAGGTCCGCCAGCGCGCCGCGCAGGTAGTGGTGCCCGATATCCAGCCCGAGGACGAACCCGGCCTCCGGCCTGATCTCGTACAGCCGGGCCGAGCGCCCGGGCACGCCGGTCCGCTGCCCGGCGATCCTGACCAGGCCGGACCGCTCCACGTTGGCCAGCGCCAGCGAGACGGTGGGCTTGGAGAGCCCGGAGAGGCGCGCCAGGTCAGCCCGCGAGCAGGGCCCCAGCTGGCGGATCTGGCTGAGCAGCAGCTGCTCGTTCAGCGCGCGGATGAGCTGTGGCCGCGCCGCCTGGCCCGGTCCTGCGGACACGCCGAGGAACTCGGCGCCCGCAGGCTCGGCGCCGGGTGTCTCGACCGTCCCGGCCGTATCGGATGACGTAACGGTCACGGCCACCTCCCCGGTCATCTTCCCGTACCTGGCTCGCGGGCCACAGCGGATTTTCCCTGCTCCGGATAGTTAGGATACTATCCTAACTATCCGGGGTGCGGTGGCCCTGCTACCGCAGGTAGGCAAGATGCTGTCCGTGCGCCGCCCGGTATTCGGCGATCAGCTCCCGGGCGGCGGTGATACCGGGCACCAGCGGGTGCTGGGCCAGGGCGACGCCGGCCAGGCCCGCATCACCGGTCATCGCGGCTTCGACCACGCCTCGCTCGTACTCCTTCACCTGGAGGACCAGCGCCTGGCTTGACCGCGGCAGCCGGGGCCCGGCGAGCGGCGAGACCCCGTCCGGGCCCACCCGCGCCCGCACCTCCACGATGTCCTCCGGGTCGAGGAAGTCCAGGCTGAGCGGGGTTTTTGGGGGGGGTGGCCGTCCTGGGCCGACGGCGCCGCCGTTGCGGGTGTTGACGATCAGTTCCCGCGGGGCGCCCCCGGACAGGCCGTCGATGACCTGCAACGCCAGCCCCTCGTAGCCGCCTACCCGCGCCCCGGCCAGGCCGGAGGCGGGATGCGCGGCCCGCCGGGCGCGCGCCTCGTCCTGGCCGCTGTCGCCGCGCATGTCGGTCTGCATGTAGGTGTCGCGGCGCACGCCGAGCAGCGTGTCGTAGACCGACCACGCGGTATCCACGCCGCTGTCGACGAATGCCCTGGCCAGGCCGTCGAGCAGCTCGGCGTTCAGGCGCAGCACGTCCTGCCCCCGGCTGGCGCCGGCCCGGGCCACCTCGTCGAGATAGCGCCGGCCGTCATAGAAGTAGTAGACGTACTCGGTGGGTATCGCGCCGACCCGGCGCACCACCTCGGGATCGAAGGCCGCGAACCGGTGATCGAAGTGTTGCAGCTCCTCGAACCTGGCCAGCAGCTCCCCCATCCGCTCCTGGCCGTCGATCTGGAGCGAGCAGACCCAGCCGAGATGGTTCAGCCCGCCGTACGAGGCGGAGACGCTGGCCCGGTCGCCCCCCAGGAAGGCGGCCAGGCGCTCGACCGTGCCGCCGGGGGTATCGCAGACCCCGACCGCCCGCACCTTGCCCTGCGCGGAGATGGCCTGGGTGATCAAGCCCGCCGGGTTCGTGAAATTGATCAGGACCGCGCCCGGCGAGCAGCGGCTGAGCAGCTCGCAGTAGGACAGCACGACCGGGATCGTGCGCAGCGCCATCGCGCAGCCGCCCGGACCGGTCGTCTCCTGCCCGACGATGCCCCGCCGCAGCGCGACCTCCTCGTCGATCACCCGTCCCCGGTCACCGCCGACGCGGATCGCGGAGAACACGTAGTCCGCCCCGGTGAAAGCCCCGGCGGCGTCGGGGGTGACCGTGACCACGTCGGGGTGGCCGAGGGCGACCGCCACCGCGCGGGACAGCCTGCAGATCGTGTCCCGGCGCCCGGGATCCGGCTCGAACAGGCAGATCTCGTCGAACGCCCCGGGCCGGCTGGCCAGCACGGCCCGGATGAACGCGGGCATCCGGACGCCGCCGCCGCCGAGGATCGTAAGCTTCACCGGTCAGCCTCACTTCCCGGCTCATCGCGAGCCGTACCTCCCGCGCGCTCGCGGGATGCTCCCTTTTCCTGCTCGCCTCCGGGGCGCTGGACCCGCCGTCTTCCCTCCTCGCTCGGGCGCTCGTTCCTCGCGCCCTCGCTCGCCGTCCAGGACGGCGGCGCGCCCCTTCGGCTCGGACAAGCCTCGTCGCTCGGTCGCAAGCTCCCTCG
The DNA here is from genome assembly GCA_963745575.1 of uncultured Actinomycetota bacterium. Lineage (GTDB taxonomy): Bacteria > Actinomycetota > Actinomycetes > Streptosporangiales > Streptosporangiaceae > JASHPR01. Next base: position 54,524 of record CAVUYA010000004.1, read on the forward strand.
CTCCTCCGTCTCAGGCGGCATTCCGCGCCCCTCCCGGCCTGCGCGGCGTTCGTGTCTCCCGCTCGCACTCGCCCGCGCGGTGCCGTGCCGCGGCTGGCTCGCCGCGGCCACCTGGTCGATGAACCGCGCGCCCAGCGTCTGGCCGACCGTGCTGATGCCCGCCACCTCGACCTCGCCCACGGCGCCCAGCCGGGCCACGGCCTCGGAGCCCGCGGCGTTGGCCGCCACCACGGCGTCGGCGAGCCCGGCCCCGCGCAGCAGCGCGGCGATCATCGCCCCGGCGAAGGCGTCGCCCGCCCCGGTCAGGTCCCGGACCTTGACCCGGCGGACGCCCTCGGCGACCTCGGTCACCCCGTCGGGGCTCACGACCACCGCACCGGCCGCGCCGCGCTTCACCACCAGCGGCGTGCCCCAGGCGGCCGCGGCCGACACGGCCGGCCCTAGGGCGTCCGTGCCGGTCAGCCGGACAAGCTCGTCTTCGTTGGGCACGAACACGTCGGCCAGCCGGACGCAGTCGATGAGCACGTCCCGGTGGTGCCGCTCGTCGCCCAGCGAGATGTCGAGCGCGATCTTGGCGCCCAGCTCGCGGGCCTCGCGCAGGAAGTCGGGTACGCCGCGGTCCGCGTGCAGGTAGCACCAGCGGGGCCGGGTGCGGCGCAGCACCGCGCGCCAGCGGTCGATCTCCGGCTGCCCGCGCCGGGCCTGCGGCGGCATATGGCTGACGAAGGCCCGGTCGCCGTCGAAGTTCAGCACCACCGTGATCCCGGCCGTCCGGCGGCGCACTCGCGCCGACGGGGACAGCTCTACGCCTACCCGGGCGCAGTGCTCCATCACGACGCGCGAGCCGAGGTCGTCGCCGAGCAGCGTGCACAGGCCGGCCTGCGCGCCCGCGCTCGCGGCCGCGCTCGCGCTGCTGACCGCCCCGCCGCAGGAGACCGCGAACTCGTCGGTGAACACTTCCTCCCCGGGCCCGGGAAGCCCGGCCACGGGCCCGAAGACAAGCTCGAGGAAGACCGAGCCGAACGAGATCATGTCCAAGCCAGTCCTCCAGCGCCGCGGCCCCACCCCTGCCGATCGAGCCCTTCTTGCAGGTAACGTGGTCACAGTTCGGCCACGGGCCTGGGACTCTCACGATAGTTAGGATACTGTCCTAACTATCTTGGCGGTAGGTCGGCATGACATCCAGGTGAACAGGCGGACAACCGTGGCAGTTCCTCCCGTCGTGCTCGGGCTCGACTACGGTGGCACGAAGATCGCTGCCGCCGTGTGCGACCTGGCCGGGGAGCAGCTGGCATCGGCCACCGTGGCCAGCGACGGCGCGCTCGGGGCCCAGGCCAGCTTCGGCCGCGGGATCGGTGTCGCGCGCGACCTGCTGAGCACCACGGCACCGGGCAGCGAGCTCGTCGCCGTCGGCGTATCCACCTTCGGGATCCCGTTCGAGGACCGGGTGGAGCTGGCCCCGGCCATCGACGGCTGGGACGGCCTGGCCATGGGCCGCGAACTGCGCGCCGCGTTCGCCGGGGCCCAGATCCGCATGGCCACCGACGCGAAGGCGGCCGCCCGGGCCGAGGTCCGCTGGGGCGCGCTGGCCGGCTGCGATCCCGCCGTCTACCTGAACCTGGGCACCGGGCTGGCGGCCGCCATCGTGATCGGCGGCCAGGTCGTGGCCGGGGTCAACGGCGCGGCCGGGGAGATCGGCTACAACCTTCGCTCGGTGGCCGACGTCGGGCGGGCGCTCGACGAGCGCGCGCTGCTGGAGCACATGGTCAGCGGCCAGGCGCTGGCCGAGCGCGCCGCCGATAGTGAAGAGGCCAAAGGAAGCGGGCATGAGGAGGCGGGCGGGGGGCCGCGGCTCACCGCCGCCGACGTCTTCGCCGCGGCCGACGCGGACCGCAGGCTCGACGGCCTGATCGACGACTTCGCCGACGAGCTCGCCTTTCACCTCGTGAACCTGGCCATCCTGGTGAACCCGCAGCGGATCGCGGTCGGCGGCGGCATGGTCCGCTCCTGGGCCCGGATCAGGCCCCGGCTGGCCGATGCGCTGCAGCACGGAACCCCGTTCCCGCCCGAGCTCGTGGTCGCGCACTTCCCGCACGACGCGCCGCTGCTCGGGGCGGTGGCGATGGCCGTGGACGCGGCGCGCGGCCGGACCGATGCGGGCCGTCCGCCCGGCCATGACGGCCGGGCCCAGGACCGCTCCGACGACGACCGCGCCGCCGGAGCCAGCCAGGACGCCATTCAGCAGGACACCATCAACACCGGCACGCTGTCATGACACGACATCTGCGTGCCATCCGGGCCGACGGGATTCCGCCGGCCGTCCCATCCCACCACCCCCCTGCGCATCCGGCCGACCACAACTGGCCAGTTCCCGGTGCACCGAACACTCCTCGGAGGGCAAGCAATGAGACGCCTTAAGGTAATCGGGGTCCTCATCACGGCAGGCCTGCTGGCCGCCGCCTGCTCCAGCAGCTCATCGTCATCGCCGTCGTCGTCATCCTCGTCGTCATCGAAGGCCAGCGGCACGCTGACCATTGACAACGAGAGCGGCGGGACCTGGACCTGCGACTTCAACCCGTTCAACCTGTCCTACATCAGCTACTCGCTCGGTAACGTGTACGAGCCGCTGATGTTCGTCAACACGCTGCAGAGCGGCAAGATCACGCCCTGGCTGGCCACGAGCTACGCCTGGAGCAACGGCAACAAGAACCTCACGTTCACCATCCGCAAGGGGGTCAAGTTCTCCAACGGGGACACGCTGACGCCCGCCGACGTGGTCTACACGTTCAACCTGCTGAAGAAGGACCCGACCCTCGACATCAACGCAGTCTGGTCGATATCTGTCGAGCGTCACCCAGCAGGGCTCCGACCAGGTCCTCATGACCTTCAAGACCGTGTCCGTGCCGTCCTTCTACTACATCGCCGACCAGATCGGGATCGTGGACCAGGCCGTCTGGTCGAAGGTCAGCAACCCGGTGACCTACCCGGACAAGAACCCGGTCGGCACCGGCGCGTACACCACCGGCAGCAGCAGCTGCACGCCGCAGAACATCAAGTACACGGCCAACCCGCACTACTGGCAGCCGGGCCTGCCGAAGGTGGCCACGGTCAACTACCCGTCGTTCCTCACCAACGACACCGCCAACACCTACCTGGCCAACGGGCAGGCGCAGTGGGGCAGCCAGTTCATCCCCAGCATCCAGAGCTTCTACCTGGCCAAGAACCCGAACTACCACTACTGGTTCCCGCCGGTCGCGAACGTGAGCGTGTTCATCAACCTGACCAACCCGCTGCTGAAGAACGTCGCGGTGCGCCAGGCCATGGCGTACGCGATCGACCGGCACAAGGCGTCCACCATCGGCGAGTACGGCTACGAGCCGCCCTCGAACCAGACCGGGATCGTCACCCCGACGTTCGGCACCTGGCTGAACACCACCCAGGCGTCCGCCTACGGCGGCAACTACGCCTACGACCCGGCCAAGGCCATGTCGATCCTGCAGAACGCGGGCTTCAAGAAGAACTCGAGCGGGATCTTCGTCTCGCCCTCCGGCCAGCCGCTGTCGTTCACCATCCTCGACAACGGCGGGTTCTCCGACTGGGTGGCCGCGGTGCAGACCATCCAGGCCAGCCTCAAGGCGGTAGGGATCCAGGTCACGCCGGTCAACCTCGCCGCGACCACCTACCAGAGCAACCTGTACACCGGCAAGTACCAGCTCGCCTACGGCTCGGAGACCGGCGGGCCCGACGCCGTACTTCGAGCTGCGGCAGCTGCTGTTCTCGGCCAACTCCGCGCCGATCGGGACCGCCGCGGGATCCAACTTCGAGCGGTACAGCAACCCGGCCACGGACGCGATCATCAACCAGTACGGCACCACCACCGATCCGGCCACCCAGCACTCGATCGTGGACCAGCTGCAGAAGGTGATGCTGGCGGACGTCCCGGTGATCCCGGTCACCGAGTCGGTCGACTGGTTCCAGTACGACACCGGCAGCTTCAGCGGATGGGTCACCCAGGGCAACCCGTACGCGCAGCCCGCCGCGTACAACTACCCGGACTGGGGCATCCAGATGCTCCACCTGGCTCCGAAGTAAGCCGGCAACCGGACTTTGGGGCATCCCGCCCGGACGGGATGCCCCAAGGTCACTGGCTGAGACGCCGGCGGGTCCTTGCGCGGCCTAAGCCGGCGCGCGAGGTTAGGAGGACCACCCCTATGGGCGACAGGAGGACGGCATGAGGTTCGTGGGACGCCGCCTCGGCTTCTTCCTGCTGACCTTGTGGGTGGCCCTCACGCTCAACTTCCTGCTGCCGCGCATGATGCCGGGGAACCCGGCCCTCGCCGCGATCGCCAACCACAAGGGCGTGGTCAGCCCGCAGGCACTCAAGGCGCTCGAGGCGCAATTCGGCCTGAACGAGCACCAGAACCTGCTGACGCAGTACTTCCGGTACCTCGGCAACACGGCCACCGGCAACTGGGGCGAGTCGCTGACCACCCAGCCGGGGAACTCGGTCGCGCACATCGTGCTCGACGCGATCCCGTGGACCCTGGGCCTGGTGGGGATCACCACGGTGCTGGCGTTCGTGCTGGGCACCGCGATCGGCATCGTCGGAGCCTGGCGGCGGGGCGGCCGGCTGGACAGCCTCATGCCGCCGGTATTCGTGATCATGACGGTGATCCCGTACTTCTGGCTCGGGCTCATCGTGATCCTGATCTTCGGGGTCAAGCTGCACTGGCTGCCGTACTTCTTCACCTACAACGTCACGCTGACGCCGGGGCTCAACTGGGCGTTCATCAGCAACGTGCTCGAGCACGCCATCCTGCCCGCCTTCACGCTGCTGATCCTCACGATCGGCACCTGGATCCTCACGATGCGCAATACCATGATCACCACGCTGGCCGAGGACTACGTGCGCATGGCCCGGGCCAAGGGGCTGCCCGGGTACCGGATCATGCTCGACTACGCGGCCCGGAACGCGATCCTGCCGAACCTCACCGGGTTCGCGATGTCGCTGGGGTTCGTGGTCGGCGGCGCGATCCTGATCGAGGAGGTCTTCAACTACCAGGGCGTCGGTTTCCTGCTGCTGCAGGCGGTCAACAACGACGACTACCCGCTGATGCAGGCGCTGTTCCTGCTGATCACCGCGGCCGTGCTGCTGGCGATCCTGCTCTCCGACATCGCGATTGCCATACTCGACCCGCGGACCAGGGCGGGAGGTTAGCCATGGCGATCATGGTCCCCGGCGACCCCGGCCAGCCGGCCGAGCCGGTCCTGACGCCCGACGGCGGGGACACGACGCTCCCGTCGGCCACTGGGTTCCTGTCACCCACCGGCGGGGTGACGCGCACCTTCGGGCTGCGGCGCATGACCCGCGCGGTGACGTCCAACCGCAAGGCCATGGTCGGCGCGCTGCTGCTGCTGTTCTTCTGCCTGGTGGCGTTGTTCCCCGGGGTCATCGCGCACGACGACCCGCAGGCCGAGATCTACCCGCGCAGCCTCGGCCCGTCCGCGCAGCACCTGCTGGGCACGACGGCCTTCGGCCAGGACATGTTCGCGCAGGTGGTGTGGGGAGACCCGGCCGGTGCTGCTGATCGCGCTGCTGGCCGGGTTCGGCGCCACCGTGATCGCGATGCTGGTCGGCGTCGCGTCCGCCTTCCTCGGCGGGGTCTGGGACGGGGTGCTCGGCCTGGTCACCGACGTGCTGCTGGTCATCCCGCTGTTCCCGCTGCTCATCATCATCGGCAGCTACCTGCACGGCGCGGGGACCACGGTGCTGATCGCGGTCATCATCCTGACCTCGTGGTCCTACACCGCGCGCCAGTTGCGGGCCCAGGCGCTGTCGCTGCGCAACCGCGATTTCCTCAACGCCGCGCGGGTCCGCGGCGAGCGCTCGCTGTACATCATCGTGGTCGAGATCATTCCCACGATGACGTCCCTGCTGGTGGCCGCGTTCCTGACCAACGCGATCTACGCCGTGCTGTTCTCCGCCGGCCTGCAGTTCATCGGGCTCGGCAACCCGGGCGTGACCAGCTGGGGCACCATGCTGTACTGGGCCGAGAACGCCGAGGCGTTCCAGACCGGGCAGGCCCTGTGGATCATCGTGCCCGGCCTGTGCCTCGTGGCCCTGGGCGCGGCGTTCGCGCTGCTCAACTACGCGTTCGACGAGATCGGCAACCCGGCCCTGCGGCCGGTCCGGAGCATGCGGGGGAAGAGTGCCAAGCGCGCCGGGTAACGAGGTCATCGGCGCCGCGCCGACCGAGGACGCGACGGGGGCGGTGCTGTCGGTCCGCGACCTGTCGGTCGAGTACATCATGGAGCGCGGGACCGTGCGCGCGGTGGACGGCGTCAGCTTCGACCTGGACCCGGGCGAGTTCATCGGGATCGTCGGCGAGTCGGGCTGCGGCAAGTCCACCCTGCTGTTCGCGATCGCCCAGCTCCTGGTCCCGCCGGCCAGCATCACCGGCGGCAGCGTCGTCTTCAAGGGCCACAACATGGTCGGGCTCACCGACAAGCAGCTGGCCTCGGTCCGGTGGAAGGACCTGTCGGTGGTCATGCAGAGCGCGATGAACGCGCTCAACCCGGTGAAGTCGATCTCGGCCCAGTTCGCCGACGCCATGCGCGCGCACGGCGTCACCGACAAGGCGCAGGTCGCCGACCGGTCGGCCGAGGTGCTGAGGATGGTCGGCATCGATCCCATCCACCTGAAGAGCTACCCGCACCAGCTGTCCGGCGGCATGCGCCAGCGCTCCATGATCGCGATGGCGCTGCTGCTCACCCCGGACCTGGTGATCATGGACGAGCCCACGTCCGCGCTGGACGTCGTGGCGCAGCGCTCGCTGATGGCCCAGATCAAGGAGCTGCAGGACACGCTGGGCTTCGCCGTGGTCTTCGTCACCCACGACATGTCGCTGGTCAGCCACTTCTCCGACCGGCTGATGGTGATGTACGCGGGCCGGGTCGACGAGTTCGGCCCAACCCGGCAGGTGTTCGACTCCCCGCAGCACCCCTACACGATCGGCCTCATGGAGGCCTTCCCCTCGATCAGGGGCCCGCGGGTGCCGCTGACCGGCATCCCCGGCAGCCCGCCGGACCTGGCCCGCCTCCCGCAGGGCTGCCGGTTCGCCCCCCGCTGCCCGAAGGTCATGACCCGGTGCACCGGAGGAGTCTCCCGAGCTGTACCACGTGAACGGCACGCTGGTCCGCTGCTTCCTGCACGCCGAGAACGGGGCGGGACAATGACGCGGAAATGCCGGACGCAACGGCGGCGGCGGAAATGCCGGACGCGAGGGCCGGCCGGAGGCTGGCCCGAGCGGACGGCAGCGGGGCTCCGGGGGGCGAAGCTCCCCGGTCTGGGGGTCCGGGGGTTACCTCCCGGGACAACACAGTCCTGCTCCGGACCGAGGGCCTGACCAGGCACTTCCCCATCGGGAGGGCGCTGTCGCGGCACCGGCACTACCTGCACGCCGTCGACGACCTCAACATCTCCGTGGGCGAGCGGCAGATCGTCGCGGTGGCCGGGGAGAGCGGCAGCGGCAAGAGCACCCTCGCCCGGCTGCTGGCCAAGCTCTACCAGCCGACCAGCGGCGAGATCTACTTCCAGGGCCAGCCGCTGTCGGCCGTCCGCTCGCGCCGGGACGTGCTCCGCTACCGGGGCGAGGTGCCGATGGTGTTCCAGGACCCGTTCGCCTCGTTCAACCCGGTGTTCCGGGTGTCGCACGGCGTGATGCGCTGCCTCAAGCTGCACCGCGGCGAGCTGTCCGCGGCGCAGCGCCGCGAGGAGGCGGAGCGCGTCTTCGAGGCCGTCGGGCTGACGCCCGCCGCCGACGTGCTGCAGCGGTTCCCGCACGAGCTGAGCGGCGGCCAGCGGCAGCGGGTCGGGTTCGCCCAGGCCCTGGCGCTGCGGCCGAAGCTGATCCTGGCCGACGAGCCGGTCTCGATGCTGGACGTCTCGATCAGGATCGGGCTGCTCAACCTGATGGCGCAGCTGCGCGACGAGCAGGGCGTGTCGATCCTCTACATCACCCACGACATCGCCAGCGCCCGGTACGTGGCCGACCGGCTGATCATCATGTACGCCGGGCGGGTGGCCGAGCAGGGCCCGACCGAGGAGGTGCTGGCCAGCCCGCGGCACCCCTACACCCAGCTGCTGCTGTCGGCGGTACCCGACCCGCGCGCGCCGCTCGGCGTGGGCGCCGAGACCGACCGCGGCGAGCCGCCGCGGGTCATCGACCCGACGCCCGGCTGCCGGTTCCGGTGGCGCTGCCCGCTGGCCATCGACGAGTGCCACCAGGTGACGCCGGAACTCAGCCAGCTCGCCCCGGATCACGATGCCGCGTGCCACGTGGCGCGCGACGGCGCGGAAGTGAGGGCCTTCGGATGAAACTGACCGTGGTCGGTGGCGGGTCCACCTACACCCCGGAGCTCGTCGACGGGATCGCCCGGCTGTCCGGCGACAGTGTTATCCCGGGGGAACGACCCCCCCAGACCCCCCGATGAAGGTCACCGAGCTGGTCCTGGTTGACCCGGACGAGAGCCGCCTGGCCGTCGTCGGGCCGGTGTCGGCACGGATCATGAAGGCCCGCGGCCATCCCGCCCGGCTGCGCTGGACCACCGACCTCGACGACGGCCTGGACGGCGCCGGCGCGGTGCTGCTCCAGCTGCGGGTCGGCGGCCAGGCGGCCCGGCAGCGGGATGAGACCTGGCCGCTGGAGTACGGCTGCGTCGGCCAGGAGACCACCGGGGCCGGCGGCTTCGCCAAGGCGCTGCGGACCGTCCCCGTGGTCCTGGACATCGCCGAGCGCGCCCGCCGCCGGGCCTCGGCCGACGCCTGGATCATCGACTTCACCAACCCGGTGGGCATCGTCACCCGGGCCCTGCTCGACGCCGGCCACCGCGCGATCGGGCTGTGCAACTCCGCCATCGGATTCCAGCGGCACTTCGCCAGCCTGCTGGGCGTGGCCCCCGAGCGGGTGGCCCTGGACCACGTCGGCCTGAACCACCTCACCTGGGAGCGGGCGGCCGTGGTGGACGGGACCGACGCGCTGCCCGGCCTGATCGCCGCGCACGGCGAGGAGATTGCCGCGCACACCGGCCTCCCGGCGTCCGTTATGGCAGAACTTGGCGCGGTTCCCTCGTACTATCTGCGCTATTTCTACGCGCACGACGCCGTGGTCGCGCAGCAGCGGGCCCGGCCCACGCGGGCCGAGGAGGTCGCCAGGATCGAGCGGGAGTTGCTGGAGCTCTACGCCGACCCGGCGCTGGACCACAAGCCGGAGCTGCTGACCCATCGGGGCGGCGCGTTCTATTCCGAAGCGGCCGTGGACCTGCTCGCCTCGCTGGTCGGCGACACCAGGGACAGGCAGATCGTGAACGTGCGGAACGCGGGAACGTTCCCGTTCCTCGGTGACGAGGCGGTCATCGAGGTGCCCGCGGTGATCGGCGCGGACGGTGCCGTGCCGGTGGCGGTGGCCCCGCTCGCGGCCCTGCTGCGAGGCCTGGTCGCGCACGTCTCCGCGTACGAGGAACTCGCCGTGGACGCGGCCCTGCGGGGCGGGCGGGAGCGAGTGGCCGCAGCGCTGCTCGCTCATCCGCTCGTCGGCCAGTACGAGCTGGCCAGCCAGCTCGCCGACCGGCTGATCGCCGAGAACGCGCGGTTCCTGCCCTGGGCCGGCGGGGAGCCGGAGGCCGCGGCGGCGACCCGGCCGTGAGCCGCTCCCCCGACGACGCGGCGGGGCGATCGGCCGCGGTGCTGGCGGTCGACGGCGGCAACAGCAAGACCGACGTGGCGCTGGTCGCCGCCGACGGGACGCTGCTGGCCAGCGCCCGGGGCCCGGGCGTGCCCGGGATCTCGAAGCTCGGGGAGACGATCGGCGTGCTCGGCTCGACGGCGCGCCTCGCGGCCGGCCAGGCGGGCCTGCTCCGCGGACGGGCCCGGCCCGCGGATCGCGCGGCACCTGTCGGCCTGCGTGGCCAACGCCGACCTGCCCGAGGAGGAACGCGAGCTGGACGACGCCCTGCGCGCGGAAGGCTGGTGCGACACCACGCACGTGGCCAACGACACGTTCGCGGTGCTGCGGGCCGGCCTGGACGGCCCCGGGCCCGCACTGGGGCGTCGCGGTCACCTGCGGCGCCGGGATCAACTGCGTGGGCGTGGCGCCCGACGGACGGACCAGCCGGTTCCTCGCGCTCGGGCCGCTGACCGGCGACTGGGGCGGCGGGGGCGCCCTGGGCCAGGAGGCCGTCTGGTGGGCCATCCGCGCCGAGGACGGGCGCGGGCCGCAGACCGCGCTGCGCGAGGCGGTGGCCGCCCACTTCGGCGAGGCCAGCATGTACGACGTCGCGGTCGGCTTCCACACCGGGAAGTTCGGCAGGGACGCGCTGCGGCGCCTGGTCCCGGTCCTGTTCGGTGTCGCCGAGGGCGGGGACGAGGTCGCGGCGGATATCGTGCGGCGGCAGGCCGGCGAGGTGTGCGTCATGGCGCTGGCCGCGATGCGCCGCCTCGGCCTCGGCGGCCAGCCGGTGCCCGTGGTCCTCGGCGGCGGGGTGCTGACCGCGCGCGACCCGCTGCTCACCGGCGAGATCACCAAGCGGCTCGCGGACGAGGCTCCGCTGGCCACGCCGCGCATCGTCGACATTCCGCCGGTGGCCGGCGCGGCGCTGCTGGGCCTTGATCACATCGGGGCACCGGCCAGCGCCCAGGACCGGCTGCGCGATGCTTACCTGGCCGGGGCCGCGCCGCCATGATCATTCGCAGGTACCGCTCCGGTGACCTCCGTGACCTGTACCGGATCTGCCTGCGCACCGGGAAGAGCGGTGACGACGCGACGGCGCTGTACCGGGACCCGGACCTGCTCGGCCATCTCTACGCGGCGCCGTACGGCTTGTTCGAGCCGGCCCTGGCGTTCGTGGTGGAAGACGAGCTCGGGGTGGGCGGCTACTGCCTCGGTGCCCTGGACACCCGGGCCTTCGAGCAACGGCTGGAACAGCGCTGGTGGCCGTCGTTGCGCCGTCGCTACCCGGAGCCGGACGCCCGCTACCGGGATGTGTGGACGCCGGATGAGCGGGCGGCCTACATGATCCACCATCCGTGGCGCAGCGACGATGACATCCTCGCCGACTATCCGTCGCACCTGCACATCGACCTGGTCCCCCGGCTCCAGGCTCAGGGCACCGGCCGCGAGCTCATCAACATCGAGCTGACGGCGATGCGAGACCGAGGCTCGGGCGGCGTTCACCTTCACGTGACCGCGGGTAACCACCGCGCGCTGGGCTTTTACCACCACCTCGGCTTCATCGGGCTGCGGTCCGGCGACGGTCACACCCTCGGCATGAGGCTGTTAGTGAACCTTTTTCATCCTCCCCATGGCTGCCCAGGTACTCCGAGCCTGAGATCCACGGACGAAAAAGGTCAACCCCGCGGCGCCAGGGCGTAGCAGGCGATCGCGGCCGCGGACGCGACGTTGAGCGAGTCCATTCCCCTGCTCATCGGTATCCGCACGCTCAGGTCGGCCTGGTCGCGCCAGCGGCTGGACAGGCCGTCCCCCTCGGCTCCCAGCAGCAGGCCCAGCCGGGTGTCCGGCAGTACCCGGCCGCCGCGACCCCCGGCGCCGCCCAGCAGCTCGCCGATGGGCACCGCCTCCGGCGCCGGGGTCAGCGCGAGCAGCAGGAAGCCGGCCGCGCGGAGGCCGGACAGGCCCTCCCGCCAGTCGTCCATCCGGGCGTAGGGCACCGCGAACACCGCGCCCATCGACACCCGGACCGAGCGCCGGTACAGCGGGTCGGCGCAGCGCGGCGCGAGGACGACGGCGTCGAAGCCCAGCGCGGCCGCGCACCGGAAGATCGCGCCCACGTTGGTGTGGTCCACGATGTCCTCGAGCACGACGATGCGCCGCGCGCGCCCGACCACGTCGTCCACCGGCGGGAGCGCGCGCCGCCGCATCGAGGCCAGGGCACCGCGGTGGACCCGGTAGCCGGTCAGCTGCTGGGCCACCTCCGGCGAGACCAGGTACACCGGGCCGGGACAGGACCCGGCCAGGTCCTCCAGGGCAGCCAGCTTGTCGCGGGTGAGCAGCAGCGAGCGCACCGGATAGCCCGCGGCGATCGCGCGCCTGATGACCTTCTCCCCCTCGGCGACGAACAGCCCGTGCCGGGTCTCCAGGCTCTTGCGCAGGTGAACGTCGGTCAGCCGGACATAGTCCGCGAGACGCGGATCGCCGGCGTCGGCGACCTGGACCAGGCTGGTCACCCCGGTGGTCATCTGACTAGTCTGGCCGACCCGGCCGGATGTGTCCGACCCCAGGCGCCTCTGTGTTCCCGGATACCACACAAACCCCTATATACGCAAAACACGCCACGATCATGAAGCTACGGCGCCGAGTGCCGCTAAACGGGCCAACTCGGCTCGGGCGCTGCCGGCACTCGGATAGAGTCATCCTCGGTCTGGTGTGTCCTGGGACCGGTGCCGGGGCCGTCGCGACCGTACAATCCGAGGATCTCTGTGAACCAACGCGCACGGAAGGGCCGCGTCAGCCGGCGGGGCCGCGAACGTCACGTCAGGGTGGGGCTGCTGGTCGCGATCGCGATCGGGATCGCGTCGATCCTCATGGCCTCCCTCGCCGCCCAGGCGGTCGTGGCCCGCTCATCGTGTGACAACCACCCGCTCATGGTCAACGTGGCCGTGTCCGACGACATCGCCCCCGCCGTCCAGAGCGTCGCGCAGCTCTTCAACCGCCAGCATCACCAGGCCGCCGGGCAGTGCGTCGAGGCGCAGGTCACCCGGGAAGAGCCGGCGGCCGTGGCCGCCGCCGTCGACGGCACGCCGCCGGCCGGCAGCCAGCCCGTGCCCGACGCGTGGATCCCCGATTCGAGCCTGTGGGTGAGACGTGGCGCGCACGCTCCCGCTCGGCGCCCAGCGGGTCCAGCCCACCAGGATCACGGTCGCCCGGTCACCCCTCATGATCGTCATGCCGCCCGCGGCGGCGGCCCAGATCCCGGCCTTCAACAACGGCATCGGCTGGAGTTTCCTGCTGCCGCCCGGGGCGGGCGGGCCAACGTCCTCGCAGCAGGTCCGGGTGGAGCTGCCGGACCCGACCCAGAGCGCCACGGGACTGGCCACCCTGGTCGAGATGCGCAGGCTGCTCGGCAGCGGCGCGGCCGCGCGCACCAGCCTGACCACGTTCGTCCGCTCGGCCCAGTCCTCCGCGCAGTTCGGCAACACGGGCTCCCTGGCCACGTTCGTCACGCTGGCCAGCCCGCCGCTGAACGCGCATCCGGTGACGGTCACGTCCGAGCAGGCGGTCCTCGGCTATGACGCCGCCCACCCGGGCCAGCCCCTGGCCGCGCGGTACCCGGCCGGCCCCGGCGCGGCGCTCGGCACCCCGGAGCTCGACTACCCCTACGTCGTGACCTCCACCGACCCGGCCGAGGTGACCGCGGCGCACGAGTTCGGGACAGCTGCTGCAACAGGACTACACGGCCGCGCTGGTCCGGCACTACGGCTTCCGGTCGGCCGACGGGACCACCGGGACCCTGCCCGCTGGCGACGGGCTGGCCCAGCAGACGCTGCAACTGGCGCCGCTGGCGACGCCCAGCGAGGCGCAGACGGCGTTGTCGGTCTGGACGCCGGCTGCAGATCGGCTCGCGGGACCTCGCGCTGATGGACACCTCGTCGTCTATGCAGATGTCGTCCGGGCTTTCCGGCGTGACCCTCGAGCAAGTAGCTGACGCGGGTCGCGACGTCTCGGCCTCGCCCTGTTCCCCGACAGCACGCAGATCGGCATGTGGGACTTTGCCGACCACCTGAACGCGAGCCTGCCCTACCGGCAGCTGGTCCCGGTCGGCCCGCTACCGGGCGAGATGGGGCTGATCAGCAGGCGCCAGCAGCTGCAGCAGATCGACATGTCGCTGCACCCGCTGGCCAATACCCCGGCCGCGCTGAACCAGACCATCCTGGCCGCCTACCAGCAGATGGCGGCCACCTACCAGGCGAACTACACCAACGCCGTCATCGTCATGACCGCCGGGGTCGACAACGCGCCAGGCGACATCCCCGTCGCCACGCTGGTCAGCAAGCTCCATGCGCTCTACAACCCGAACCGGCCCGTCGAGCTGATCATCATCATGCTCGGCAGCAAGGGCAACTTCCCGGCGCTGCAGCAGATCGCCGCCGCGGGCGGCGGGGCCGCGTACCCGGTCACCGACCCGACCCAGGTCGGCAAGGTCTTCTTCGAGGCCACCGCCCGGCGGATCTGCCAGAACAACAGCTGCGGCACCCCCTGAAGCCCGGCCGCGGCAGCCTCCGGCGCCTGGCTGCCGCATCCCCTGACGCCAGCTCCGGCGCCTCCGGCGCCTGGCAGCGGCATCCCCGGCGCCCGGCGGCGGCATCCCGGGCGCCCGGCGGCGGCGCGCCCGGACGCCGCCGGAGATTCCGCCAAATTCCCTGGGATTTTTTGTGAACCCTGTAGCCGGGATGTGCGTCATCATTTGTGAGGCCCGGCGAGAGCGGGGCGCCGGGCCTCACTCAAACTCTCCGGGGGATCCTCCTTCACGCGGTATGGTCGGCGGCCAGGCCGCTGTCGAGCAGGCGGTGCGCCCGCTCGATCAGCACCGGCACCGCGGGCCCTTCTCGCTCAAAACCCTCACCCACGGTCTTGTGCTGCAGGAACCGGGCGTGGATGCCCTCCAGGACCACCGCCAGCTTGAAGCAGCCGAACGCCATGTAGTAGCCGATGCCGGACAGGTCCCGGCCGGTCAGCTCCGCGTACCGGGAGGCCAGCTCGGCCCGGCTGAGGAAGCCCGGCCCGGCCGTGATCGTGGACCCGACGCTGATGTCCAGCTCCTGCGGATCGTCCGGGTCGGCCCAGTAGATGAGGGTCAGGCCCAGGTCGGCGAGCGGGTCGCCGAGGGTGGACATCTCCCAGTCCACGACGGCGGCGACCGCCGGATGCGCGCCCAGGGTGACCAGCATGTTGTCCAGCCGGAAGTCCCCGTGGACCAGCGTGTGATCGCCGTCTTCGGGCAGTCCGGCGGCGAGCCGTTCGACCAGGCGGTCGATAGCCGGGCATGTCCCGCGTGTTGGACAGCTCCCACTGCCGCTGCCAGCGGGCCAGCTGGCGGGCCAGGTAACCCTGCGGCCGGCCGAACCCGGTCAGGCCCACGGCCTCGATGTCCACGCCATGGATCGCCGAGAGCATCTCGGCCAGCCGCTCCGACAGCTGCCGCGCCTGGTCGGGCGTGAGCTGCTCGCCATCCTGGCGGGTGCGCAGCACCTGCCCTTCCACGTACTCCATCAGGTAGAACGGCGCGCCGACGACGTCGGTGTCGTCGCAGATGGCGACCGGGGTCGGCACCGGGATGTCGGTACCGCTCAGCGCGGACAGCACCCGGTACTCCCTGGTCATGTCGTGGGCGGTCGGCAGCACGTGCCCGAGCGGCGGGCGCCGCAGGACCAGGCGGGAGCCGCCGAGGTCCAGCCGGTAGGTGAGGTTGGACCGGCCGCCCGCGATCAGCTCGACGTCCAGTTGCCCGCCGCTGGCTATGCCGTTCGCGCTCAGCCACCGGGCCAGCCGGGGGGGATCCTCAATTCCGGGAACACCGTCAACCGCCATGCCGGAGAAGATACCGCCCATGACCGGCCACAAGTCACAGGCGGGGCATCCGGCCGCCGCATTGGGGGTGGACTTAATCCCCGTGCTGACGTAGGCAGGTAGGGAGCCGGAGCGCCGGAGGCTGGGGTCATTTACCGAGGAGCGCAGTGAGTGATGCATGGATACCTGGAGTCGGGCGCGTCCGGGGAGGGATGGATGGCGGGCAGCTGAGGGGCGGCGCGCCGCGCGTCGTGTGGCAGACGCTCGGCGCCGATCCGCGGACGGTTTCGGCCAGGTCGGCGGCGCAGCGCCTGGACCAGCACGCCCGGGCGTGCCACCTGGTGTGGAATCCGCTGCAGGGCGAGATCGTGCAGATGATCCCGATCCTGCGGGCCGGGCGGTCGCTCGGCTGGCCCGGGGACCTGAGCCAGATCTCGGACGAGACCATGGCGGACGAGACGGCCCGGGTCAACACGGAGGGACGGATCTGCGCCCAGATCTGCGTCGTGGCCTACGCCCGGGACCCGTTCACCTCCCGGCCCATGACCGGCCTGCAGCAGATCCTGGACTGGCTCGACTCCTGGGGCATCCCCCGGCGGTGGCCGGCCGGGCCGCCCGTGCCGTTCCCGCACGGGCTCACGGCCCGCCGCGACCGGCGGCTGTGGGCCCAGGGCGGTTATTTCGGCGCCTCCCAGGTGCCCGGCCTGACCGCCACCGGGCCCGGCGCGATCGACATCGAGCGGCTGACCGCGGGAGCGGGCCAGCCAGGACACGCCGCCGCGCAGGCCACTCCCGTGCCCGTGCGAAACGGGCCCGGTGAGAAGAGGCGGCCGGCCGCCGAGGTGCGCGACCTGGACGGGTACTTCGACCACGGCGAGGCGGGCACGGCGGGGGCGCTGAGCCGAGTCGGCTGATCAACGCGGGGCCCGGCCGCAGGTACCGTTGGGCCCCATGAGCGCCGATCCTGCCCTGTCGACGACGGAACGAACCACGCTGCACCGGCTCAGCGAGCGCGGCCGGGCCGACCGAGCCGACCTCTACGCCATCCTGGACGCCGGCCTGATCTGCCACCTGGGCGTGGTCGTGGACGGCTATCCCGTGGTGCTGCCGACCGGGTACGGGCGCGTCGGCCACATCCTCTACCTGCACGGGTCGTCGGCCAACCGCACCCTGCGCGCCGCCGACGGGCATGAGGTCTGCGTCACGGTGACGCACCTGGACGGCCTGGTGTGCGCCCGGTCGGTGTTCAACCACTCGATGAACTACCGCAGCGCGATGATCTTCGGCACGGCGCGGCTCGTCACCGGCGAGCCGCAGCGGCTGGCGGCGCTCCGGGCCATCACCGAGCAGCTCGTCCCCGGCCAGTGGGATCACGCCCGGCGCCCGACGCGCAAGGAACTCGCCGCCACCTACGTTCTCGAACTGCCGCTGGCTGAGGCGTCGGTCAAGGTGCGCACCGGCCCGCCGCACGATGACGCGGAAGACTACGACAGCGACACCTGGGCCGGGGTGCTGCCCGCCCAGCTGATCTTCGGGACCGCCGAGCCGGACCCCGAACTGCGGGCCGGCGTGAGCATCCCCGAGCACATCAGGGCGCTCGCCGGGCGGCCGCGGGGCAGGTGACGTTCTGTTGACCTGTTGCGCCCCGCCTGACCTAGGCTTAGGGAATGACTGACCAGCTCGTCTGGATCGACTGCGAGATGACCGGGCTCGACCTGGCCCACGATGCGATGATCGAGATCGCGTGCGTTGTCACCGACGGCCAGCTCGTCGCGCTGGACGATGGCATAGACCTGGTGATCAAGCCGCCCGCCGAGGCGCTGGACCACATGCCGGACGTGGTCCGCGAGATGCACACCGCCTCCGGGCTGCTCGGCGAGCTAGCCTCCGGGATCACGCTGGCTGAGGCGCAGGAACAGGTCCTCGCGTACGTGCGGGGGTACGTGCGCGAGCCGAGGAAGGTGCCGCTGTGCGGCAACTCGATCGCCACCGACCGCACGTTCATCGCCCGCGACATGCCCGAACTCGACGCGTTCCTGCACTACCGGATGGTGGACGTGTCCAGCATCAAGGAGCTCGCCAGGCGCTGGTACCCGCGGGCGTACTACGCGAGCCCGGAGAAACACGGCGGCCACCGCGCTCTGGCTGACATCAAGGAGAGCATCAAGGAACTCCAGTACTACCGGGAGGCGGTGTTCGTTCCGCCGCCCGGCCCCGACACGGCGACCGCGAGGGAAATCGCCGCCCGGTACGGCACGCCCGCCCCCGGGGATGGCACCCTCGCTGGGGCAGGTCAGGAGCAGCAGCCGGAGCTGCCTGGCGAGTCCGGTTCTGACCGCTGAGCTGATCCCGGTATGCTTCGGGAAGCCGCACGGCGGAGCCGACCGCGGCGATGGTGGGCGTAGCTCAGCTGGTTAGAGCGCCAGGTTGTGGTCCTGGATGTCGTGGGTTCGAATCCCATCGCTCACCCCATGTGATCTCTCGGGACATAGGAATGACTCCGAACCCGCATTAGGGTCCGGAGTTTTTCTGTCGGCGGGGTGTTCCTTTGGGGGGTCCGGGTGGGCGTCCGGTGGGCTGGTAGTTGCGGTCGGGGTCGAGGGTGAGCTGGCGCAGCAGTTCGCCGGTGGCGGCGTTGATGATCCGGATGTCGAGGTCCTGGACCAGCAGGAGGATGTCGGTTCGGGCGTGGGTCCGGCCGACGCCGATGTGGTAGAGCCGTCCGGCGTGGCGCAGGGTGACGGTGCCGGTTTTGCCGATGGTGTCGGCGCGGACGCGGTGGTGGGTATCGGCGCCCCGGTCGCCGGGGGCGGCCTTGGGCCGGGCGGTGCAGGCGGTGGCTGGGGTGGCCCGGCGGGGCAGGGAGCGGTGGGGGCGCCGGGTGTTGTAGTAAGCGGTGAAGGCGCCGGGCAGGGCCTGGAGCTGGGCGAGGTCGGCCGGCTGGGGTTGCTGGGCGGCTAGCCACTTCTTCAGCGTCTGCTGGAACCTCTCGGTCTTGCCCTGGGTTTGGGGGTGGTTCGGGCGGCCGTTTTTCTGCTTGACCCCCAGGCGGCGCAGCTCGTTCTCCAGGCCGTTGCGGCCGCCCTTGCCGCCGGAGAACCGGGTGGTGAACACCATGCCGTTGTCGGTCAGGGTGGAGGCCGGCGCGCCATGCCCGGCGATGGCGGCGCGGAACTCCTGCAGCACGATCGGGCCGGTCACGGCCTGGTGCGCGGTCACCGACAGGGCATACCGGGAGTGGTCATCGAGCCAGGTCAAGATCTCGGTGCCGGTGCCGTCAGCCAGGGGGTAGTGAGTGAAGTCGGACTGCCAGCACTCGTTCGGAAGCTCAGCGGCGAACCTGATGCAGGAGGACTCGGGGCGTTTCTTCGGCTCGGGGATCACCAGCCCGGCCCGCATCAGGTACCGGCTGACCGTCGCTGGCGAGACCTTGATGCGGTGATGATGCTGCAGGTGCCAGCAGATGGTGTCCGGCCCGGCGTCCAGGCCCTGCCCGGCCAGCTCCTTGCGCAGCGCCACGATCAGCTCCACGGTGGCGTCGCTGATCGCAGCCGGTGAGGTCTTCGGCCGCCGCGACCGCGGCCCGAACGCCGCCTCGCCCTCGGCCCGGTACCGGGCCACCAGCCGGGACACCCAGCCCTGGGACACCCCGTACGCGCGGGCCACCTCGCCCTGCGACCGGCCCTCGGTGACGACAGCGGTGATGATAAGACGCGGCTTCGACATCCGCCGACCGTGCCGACCGGGCCATTCCTATGTCCTGAGACACGCCGCGGCCACGGCCTAGATCACCCCGGCCGGTAACAGCGGCCAGCCGGCCAGCCCGCCCTGGCTTTCGCCGGCTGCGAGCCGGCCGGCCAGGCCAAGGCACAGCAGCGCCGGCCGCCACAGCGACGATCGCAACACGCCCCCGGCAACCACCGACCGTGATCGCCGCGGTATTCCTATGTCTTGAGACACCCCATTCGCATGTCCTGAGGCTGGACACCATCGCTCACCCCATCGCTCACCCCATCGCTCACCCCATTCGAAAG
>CAVUYA010000005.1:0-57660 GCA_963745575.1 uncultured Actinomycetota bacterium
TGGCCGCGGTCGACGACCTGGAGCTGCGGGTCGACCTGGGGGTCCTGCGGTCGCTCGGCGCGGTGCTGCGCGCGGCCGACTACCGGGTCACCGCGGTGATCATCGACGACGTGCTGATCGACGTCCAGGCCGGGGACACCACCGGGCAGCTGTACGGCATCGCCTACGACCTCGGCACCACCACGGTGGTGGCCACGCTCCTGGACCTGTCCACCGGGACGCCGCTGGCCGTGGCGTCCATGCTGAACAAGCAGCAGCCGTTCGGGGCGGACGTGATCACCCGGATCAGCGCGATCATGATGGACCCAGCCGCCATGGGCACGCTGACCCGGCTGGCCCACGAGACCCTGGCCGAGCTGACCGCGGACGTCTGCGGCCAGGCCGGCGTGGACCCCGCCGAGGTCTGCGAGGTGGCGCTGGCCGGCAACGCCACCATGACGCACATCGCCCTCGGCATCGACCCCGAGCCGCTGGGCGTGGCGCCGTTCATCATGGCCGCGCGCCAGCTGCCCGAGGTGCTCGCCGCGGCGGACCTGGGCCTGCCGGTGCACCCGCGGGCCCGCGCGTTCGCCGTTCCCCGCCTTCGGCGCGTACGTCGGCGGCGACATCACCGCCGGGCTGCTCGCCTCGGGCATGGACCGGGACTCGCGCACCCGGCTGTTCGTGGACATCGGCACGAACTGCGAGATCGTGCTGGGCAACCGGGACTGGCTGCTGGCCACCGCGGCCCCGGCCGGGCCGGCGTTCGAGGGCGCGGCGATCCGGTGCGGGATGCGCGCCGCCGACGGCGCGATCGAGGTCGTCTCGATGACCCTGGACGGCCTGGACCTGAGCGTGATCGGGGACACCGAGCCCGCCGGGCTGTGCGGCTCCGGGCTGGTAGACGCCGTGGCCAGCCTGATCGGCGTGGGGCTGCTCGACCGCTCCGGCCGGTTCGTGCCCGAGGCGGACGCGGCGGCGATCGCGCCCGGCCTGGCCGGCCGCCTGACCACGCTCGGCGCCGAGCGGGTGTTCGTGCTGCACTGGCTCGGCCGAGCCGGGCGATGTCGAGCGGTCGGTCTACCTGTCCCAGCGGGACGTGCGGGAGCTGCAGTTCGCCAAGGCCGCGATCGCGACCGGCTGGAACATCCTGCTGCAGGAGGCCGGGCTGGCCCCGGGCGATATCCAGCAGGTGCTGCTGGCCGGCTCGTTCGGCAGCTACCTGTCACCGGCCAGCGCGATCCGGCTCGGCCTGGTCCCCCGGCTGCCGGTGGCGCGGATCGTCAGCGCCGGCAACGTGGCCGGCGAGGGAGCCAAGATGGCGCTGCTCTCGGTCCGGGAGCGGGCCGGCGCGCTGGCGCTGCAGGAGGAGGTGCGGTATGTCGAGCTCTCCGACCGCGACGACTTCAACGACGCGTTCGTCGACCAGCTGCAGTTCCCGGCCTGAGTCCGCCCGCCTCTCCCCCGAAACGCCGCCGCCTCCCCCGCCCCCAGGGTGGCGGTGATCGCGTGCGGCGCGCTGGGCGGCCACATCCGCGAGATCGCCGCCCGCCGCGGCTGGCCGGTCGAGCTGCACAACCTCCCCTCGCTGCTGCACAACCACCCGGAGCAGATCGCCCCGGCCGCCGAGCGGCTGGCCCGCGAGCTGCAGTCCCGCGGGCTGCGGGTCGCGCTCGGCTACGCGGACTGCGGCAGCTACGGCGCGCTCGACGAGCTGTGCGCGCGGCTGAACCTGCGCCGGCTGCCCGGGCTGCACTGCTACGACGTGCTGGCCGGCCCGGCCGGCTGGAGGCGATGTTCGAGCGGGAGCCGGGAACCTACCTGCTGACCGACTTCCTGGTGCGCAGCTTCCGCCGCTCGGTGCTGGCCGAGCTCGGCCTGGACGCCCGCCCCGAGCTGTGGCCGGACTACTTCGGCCACTACCGGCGGCTGGTCTGGCTGGCGCAGTCGCGCGACCCCGCCCTGGACGCGGAGGCGTCGGCCATCGCCGCCATGTTCGGCCTGCCGCTGACCGTTATGGATGTCGGTACTGGCGGCCTGGAGCGCGAGCTCGCGCGGCTGCTGTCCGAGGCGGCCCGCCGTGACGCGCGGCAAGCTGGCCCGGGTGGCGCCGCTGCTGCAGCGGCCCCGGTACGAGGTGTTCCCCGCGGCGTCCACCGAGGAGGCGGTGCTCGAATGGGTGCCGGCTGACCTGCCGGTCACCGTGACCGCCTCCCCGGCCAAGGGCCTCGGCCCCACCCTGGACCTCACCGAGAAGCTGACGGCCCGGGGCTACCGCGTGATCCCGCACCTGTCGGCCCGGCTGGTGCGCGACGACGCTCATCTCGCCGAGATCGTGGCGCGCCTGACCGCGTGCGGGGTGGACGACGTGTTCGTCCCGGCCGGGGACGCCGACCCGCCCGCGGGGCAATTCGACAGCGCGCTGGCCCTGCTCGACCGGCTGGCCGAGATGGGCAGCCCGTTCTCCCGCGTGGGCGTGACCGGCTACCCGGAAAGCCACCCGAAGATCGGCGACGACATCACCATCCAGGCCATGTGGGACAAGCGGCACCACGCCACGTACCTGGTCAGCAACCTCTGCTTCGACCCGGGCACGCTGCGGCAGTGGATCAGCCGGGTCCGGGCGCGCGGCGTCACGCTGCCGCTGTTCGTCGGGATCGCCGGGCCGGTGGACCGGGCCCGGCTGCTGCGGATGGCGGCGAAGGCCGGCGTCGCCGAGTCGGCCAGGTTCCTGTCCGGGCACACCGAGTGGTTCCTGCGCCTGGGCACGCCCGGCGGCTACAGCCCCGAGCGGCTCCTGGAGCGGACCGCGGCCACGCTGGCCGATCCCGCCTCGGCCGTCGAGGGCCTGCACGTGTTCACCTTCAACCAGGTCCGCCAGACCGAGCAGTGGCGGCGCTCGCTGCTGCAGCGGCTCGCCGCCTGAGCCGAGCCGTGCATTAGGGTGCTGAGCGTGACAGCGCCCCTGGTGGCCGTCGGCCCGGACCGCAGTGACTTCGCCGTGAAGGCGATCCGCGACGGCGGCGGCGAGCCCGCCGACGTCGACGCCCGCGCCGACGCCCTGGTCTGGCTCGACCCGGCCGACATCGACGGGCTGCGCGCCGCGCTGGCCACGGCGAGTTCCGCGCGCTGGGTGCAGCTTCCGTACGCCGGCGTCGAGGGGCTGGCCGCGGCCGGGATCTTCGACCCGGGCCGGGCCTGGACCTCGGCCAAGGGCGCCTACGCCGAGCCGGTGGCCGAGCACGCGCTCCTGCTGGCCCTGGCCGGCCTGCGCCTGCTGCGCCAGCGGATCATGGCCCGCTCCTGGGGGAAGCCGGCCGGGACCAGCCTGTACGACCAGCCGGTCACGATCCTCGGCGGCGGCGGGATCACCACGAGCCTGCTCGGCCTGCTCGCGCCGCTGCGCGTCACCGCGACCGTGGTGCGCCACCACCCGGACCCGGTCCCGGGGGCGGCCAGGACGGTGGGCCAGGACGACCTGCTCGAGGCGCTGGCCGGCGCCCAGGTGGTGTTCCTGGCCCTGGCGCTCACGCCGAGCACCGAGCACATCATCGGGCCCGCCGCGCTGGCGGCCATGCGGCCCGACGCCTGGCTGGTCAACGTGGCCCGCGGCGGCCACGTGGACACCGACGCCCTGGTCGCGGCGCTGGACGCGGACGCCATCGGCGGCGCGGCGCTCGACGTGACCGATCCCGAGCCGCTGCCGGACGGGCACCCGCTGTGGCAGCAGGAGCGCTGCATCATCACCCCGCACACCGCCGACACGCCCGAGATGATCAGGCCGCTGCTGGCCCGCCGGATCCGGGACAACGTGGCCAGGTTCGCCGCGGGCGAGCCGCTGCTCGGCCTGATCGACCCGGCCCAGGGCTACTGAGCGGGCCGGAAGGCCTCGTCGTTACCGCTGAGGCAGCTCACGATGCCGGGCTCGCCCGGCCCGCCGCGCGATCCACGCAGCCAGGTGCGTCCAGGTTCATCCGGGTACACCCGGCCCGGCCGCCGCAGGCCGGGCGGCCTGCAACGAACCGGATCATCAGCGTGTCGTTCCCGGCTCCTGACGGTCGCTGCGGCACAATAGGCCAAGGCCCCTCCATGTATGAGATGGAGGGGCCTTGGCTGGCGTTGCGGTCGTGGGGTGCCGGTTGCCCGGCGCCACGCCCGCGCGGCCCGCCACCGCCGTCGGGCACCCGCCCGAAGCGCCGGTTTCCCGGTTCCTCGGACGTCGCCGGGGTTGCCCTCGGCGTCACCGGGGTTGCCCCCGGCAGGCACCTGTCTTTAGTGGTGAGAGCTTTTCTACGCCCGTGCCCGGCCGCGGCACAAGAGTTTTCCCGCCGCTCTTTCAAGATTCTTTGGCCATCCACAGGACGCCGGGCGTTGTCCCCCGCTGACGGCGGTTTTCCACCGCGCCGTCCACAGGACGGTCCACAGCCGCCCCGGTTCGGGCGCCCGCTCAGCGGGCGCGGATGGCCGCGACGAGCGCCGGGATCACCTGGTTCAGGTCGCCGATCACCGCGTAGTCGGCGTGCGAGATGATCGGCGCGTCCGGGTCGGTGTTGACCGCCACGATGTGCTTCGCGCTCAGGCAGCCCGCCATGTGCTGGATCGCCCCGCTGATCCCGCAGGCCAGGTAGAGCTCCGGCGATATCCGGGTGCCGGTCTGGCCCACCTGCTGCTTGTGCGGCCGCCATCCCTCGCTGGTCACCACGCGGGAGACGCCCACCACGCCGCCGAGCAGCCCGGCCAGCTCCTCGAGCGTCCCGAATCCGTCCGGCCCGCCGACGCCGCGCCCGCCGCCGACCACCACCCGGGCCGTGGCCAGCGACATCTCCCCCGCTGCGCTCGGCCGACTCGGTGGCGGTCACGCGCAGGTCGGCCTCGTCCAGCGCGGGCTGGTACGCGTGCACGGTGGTCTGCGCCGGGTGCCCGGCCGGGACGGCCGCGACCGCGTCGACCGCCACGGTGAGCAGCGCGGGCGAGGCGTCGAGCACCGCGTCCTCCAGCAGGCTGCCTGCCCACCGGTGCCGGACGAGCCGCAGCGTTCCGTCGGCGCTCGGCTCGGCCGAGGCGCAGTTCGCCGCCATGGGCAGGCCGGTGATGGCGCCCAGGTGCGCCATGACCTCGTGACCCCGGTCGGTGCCCGCCGCGACCACGGCGGTGGCGGACAGGTCGGCGGCCAGCCCGGCCAGCGCCCGCGCCCACGCCTGCGGCGCGTAACCCGTGAGCTCACCGGACTCCACCGCGTACGCGTCGGCCACGCCGTACGCGGCCAGGTCAGCCTCGGGCACGCCGAGCCAGCCGGCCCCGCCGAACACGACGGCCGTCCACGCCCGTCGCCGACGACCCGGCCAGGGACCTCGCGAAGGTCAGGGCGCGCAGCGAGACGTCCGCGACCCCGTCACCGTCCCGCTCGACCAGGCACAGCACGGTCACGGGAGGACTCCCAGCTCGTCGAGCAGGGCGACCAGGGCGGGCACCGCGTCGGTGCCGGTGCCGAGGATCTCGGCCCGCTTGGTCTCGCCGGCCGGTACCCGCAGCCGCTCCTTGCGCAGGCCCTCGGGGTGCCATTCGGGCACGGACGGCTCGATCGTGGCCCGCTTGGCCCGCAGCCGCCCGGGCAGCGACGGGTACCGGGGCAGGTTGATGCCCTCCTTGACCGAGATGACCGCGGGCAGCGGGAGGTCGAAGACCTCCTCGGTGCCGCGGTACTCCCGCCGGGCCCGCGCGCCCGTCTCGGTGACCTCGAGGTTCTTGATGCCGGTGGCGCAGGGCAGGCCGAGCGCGTGCGCGACCCGGACGGCGACCTGGTAGTCGCCGGTGTCGGCCGCCTCGTTGCCGAACAGCAGCAGGTCATAGGGGAATCCGGGGGGGGGGCGGCGGCCGGGGCGGGGGCGCGGCGCGCCGCGACGGCGGCGACGATCGCCTCCGCGGTCGCGATCGGCCCCCATTCCCGGCCGTCGGTCTCCAGCAGCACCGCGCGCGAGGCCCCGAGCGCCAGCATGTCGCGCAGCTGATCCGCGGCCGCGGGCGGGCCGAGCGTGAGCACGGTCGCGGCGCCGCCGTGGCGCTCCACCAGCCGGACGGCCTCCTCGACCGCGCACTCCTCGTGCGGGCTCACCGTGAACCCGGACATCCGGGTGTCCACGTCCTGGCCGTCGGCGGTCACGACGATCTTGCCGCCGACCATCGGGACGCGCTTGACGCACACCAGGATTTCCACCTGCCGTCAGCTCCTGACCCGCTCGTTCTCCGGATCGAACAGCGGCGTCGAGCCGGCCACGGCCACCGTGACCGGATACCGCTCGCCCAGGTACTCCACGGCCAGCGCGCGGCCCGCCACGGCCTGCTCCGCGGGCAGGTAGGCCATCAGCAGGTGCTTGCCCACCGACGGCCCGGAGCCCGCGCTGGTGACGTACGACGGCCGCCCCTTGGCGTCGGTCAGCGGCTCGCCGGCCGGGGTCAGGATCGGTTCGCCGCCGAGCATGTAGCGCAGCTGGCCGGACGCCGACCGGTGGTCGTCCACGGTCAGCGTGCACAGCACCGCGCACGGCGGGGACAACCGCTGCTCCAGGTACGCCTCCTTGCCGGTGAACGGCTGCTCCTTGACCGAGGGCCGGGTCATGCCCGTCTCCACCAGGGTGTAGGAGCCGTCCAGCTCCGCGCCGAACGCGCGGTACCCCTTCTCCAGCCTGCCGGTGGTGCCGTACACCCCGATGCCGACCGGGACCAGGCCACGTGCGGCTGCCCGGCGTCCCAGACCGTGTCCCACACCCGGCGGCCCTCCTCCATCGGCGCGTACAGTTCCCAGCCGAGCTCGCCGACGTAGGAGATCCGCGAGGCCAGCACGGTGACGCCGCCGAGCTCTAGCTCACGGCAGGTCCCGAACTTGAAGCCGGCGTGCGACACGTCGTCGGAGGTCACCGACGCGAGCACGTCCCTGGCCCGCGGGCCCCACAGCCCCAGCGTGGTCCACGACGAGGTCAGGTCGACGACGGAGGCGCTGCCGTCCTCCGGCAACTGGCCAGCGAACCACTGCAGGTCCATCATCCCGGTGGCCCCGCCGGTGACCACGCGGAACCGCTGCGGCCCCAGGCGCATGATGGTCAGGTCGCCGCGGAAGCCGCCGCGCTCGTCGAGCAGCGAGGTGTACACCACTCGTCCCGCCCGGACGTCCATCTGCGCGACCGCGACCGACTGCACGGCCGCGAGCGCCCCCGGCCCGACGATGTCGAACACCGCGAACGCGGTCAGGTCGACGATCCCGCACGCGTCCCGCATGGCCAGGTGCTCGGCGTTGATGATGGGCGACCACCAGCGGGCCTCCCATTCGGCCTCGCGCTCCATCAGCCGCCCGGCGTAGCGCTCGAGCAGCCCCGAGTTCGACTCGTACCAGTTGGGCCGCTCCCACCCGGCGGTCTCGATGAACGCCGCCCCGAGGTCGCGCTCGCGGTCGTAGACCGGGCTGAGCCGGACCGGCCGCCCCGACTCCCACTGCTCGGCCGGGTGGACGATGCCGTACATCTTATTGAAGCCCTCGCGGGCCCGCGCGGTCACGTGCGCGGTGGTGCGCTGGTGACCGTAGAACCGGGAGATGTCGGTCTCGTGGATGTCGATCTCGGGCGGGCCGCCGCTCATCCACTCCGCGGCCGCGCGGCCGATCCCGGGCCCTTCCTTGATCCAGCTCGCCGCGACCGACCACAGCCCGGGCACCTCGGGCGCCTCGCCGATGACCGGGTGCCCGTCCGGCGTCATCGAGATGAGCCCGTTGATGGCGTAACGGATACCGACCCGCTCGTCGCCGAGCAGGTCCGGCATCAGCTCCAGGGCCTGCTCCAGCTGCGGGTCGAAGTCGTCCTGGGTGAACGGCATCTCGGTCGGGGACAGCGCCGCCTCCTCGATCGAGGGGATGTCGTCGGGCGCCACGATGATCGGCCGGTGCGCGTAGGAGCCGACCTCCATGTCGCCACCGTGCTGGCGCTCGTACATGTTGGTGTCCACGTCCCGGACGATCGGGTAGCTGATCTCGCCCGGGGTGTCGGCGAACAGCGGGATCGGGCCGACGCTGATCATCTGGTGCACGATCGGCGTGAGCGGGATCCGGGCCCCGGCCATCCGGGCGATCCGCGGCGACCAGACGCCGCAGCAGACCGCGCAGACCTCGGTCTCGATGTCGCCCATGCTCGTCCGGACCGCGCTGACCCGGCCGCCGGGGCCGGTGTCGATGCCGGTCACCTCGGCCCCGGCCAGCACCCGCAGCGCGCCGAGCTGCTGCGCCTGCTCCCGCATGAGCGTCCCGGCGCGCAGCGAGTCGACCACGCCGACCGTGGGGAAGTGCGCGCCGCCCAGGATCACGGACTCGTCCAGGTACGGGACCAGCTTGGCCACCTCGGCGGGCGAGAGCAGCTGGGCCGGGATCTGCCAGGCCTTCGCGGCCGTGCAGCGCCGCCGCAGCTCCTGCATGCGCGCCTCGGTCCTGGCCACCTCGATGCCGCCGCTCTGGATGTGCACGCCGAGTTCCTGGTACTGCTCGGTGCTGTCGGCGGTGAGCTCCATCATCATCTTCGAGTACTCGATCGGGAAGATGAAGTTCGACGCGTGGCCGGTCGAGCCGCCGGGGTTGGGCATCGGGCCCTTGTCGACCAGCACCAGCTCGCGCCAGCCGAGCCGGGCCAGGTGGTACGCCAGGCTGTTGCCGACGATGCCGGCCCCGATGATGACCGCGCTGGCCCGGGTGGGTGTGTCGTTCATGAGCTCGATCATTGCCCTTCGCTCATCGGGTGGGTGAGAGCGCGCCAGCCCCGCCGCCCGGTTCGCTCCGGGCGGCGGGGCCGGCTGAGCCCTGTGGGTTGATGCCGTCGGGTCTATTCGACCGGGATCTCCTTGTTGATCAGGCCGAGGTCGATCCCCTGCCTGCGGCGCACGATGTGCGCGATCACGAAGATGATGATCGCCAGCACGTACATCGCAAGCATGTAGATCAGCGACGACATAGTTGTTGGAGCAGTAGATTGTCTTCGGAGAGCCACTCGAGAGGCAGAAACCGAGCAGCCCGATCGTGATCACCCCGGACACCGGGACGATCGGCACGCCGAGCATCTTGATCTGGCTGGCCGGCGAGGCCCTCCACAGCTCGGGCTTGCGCCACGGCAGGATCACCACCGCAATCACGCTGAACAGGTAGGTCACCGCGATCACCAGCGTCGCGTCCAGGGTGTAGGTATGGAACGTGCTGGTGTAGGCGTACAGATCGCGGCCAGGCCGACGGCCGGCAGCAGCATCAGGATCAGCGAGTAGAACGGGACCTTCCGCTTCTCCGACACCTCGGCGGCCCGGTCCGGGCAGCACCCGGTCGAACGCGGCGGCGAAGATGACCCTGGTCGATGACAGGAACAGTGTCCCCACCCAGCCGAAGAACCAGAGGCTCAGCACCAGGATCATGATGACCTGGAACGCGGTGTTGTGCACCAGCCAGCTCGCATACAGGAACGGGTACGGCCAGATAGGCCGAACTGCGGCGTGAGGTTGTTATCCAGCGCGTTCAGGTTCTGGTAGAAGTCCCAGCCGACGGTCTTGGCCATCAGCAGCAGGAAGATGACGGTGCATCGCGACCGTGATCCACAGCCCGACGAACATGCCGCGGAAGACGCGCTTGAAGTCACTGGCGCCGCGGATCTCGCCGTACAGGGTCGCCCCCCAGTTCGGCCACAGGATGAAGAACATCAGGAACGGGACCAGGAGCAGGCTCGGCCCCAGCGGCCCAAAGCCTAGCGATTGCGGCAGCGTAGCCGATCTTGTGCGCGGCCGCGTTGGTAGCGCCGTACGCGTTGTGGGCGCCGAAGATCTTCTGGGCTTCGAGGTTGAACGAGTTGATGAAGCTCTGGTGGGAGTTGACCAGGAGCAGGACCGACGATGACCGCGAACCCGACCATTCCGCCGATGAAGCACCAGCGCTGGACCTTGGCGTAGCCGCCCATGCCGATCGAGACCAGGAAGCCGGCCAGCGGCGATGGTGATCAGGGTGATGACGAACACGCCGTTCGGTGTGCCAAACCAGGCGTACCCCGCCGCCGGGCCAGGTCCAGCCCAGCGTGGCCCACAGCGGCTCGAAGAGCTGTACGACGAGGATGTTGCCGTAGATGGGCGCCCACAGCCAGAGGATGAACCACCACCCGGTCGACGGCCATCACGAAGCCGATCCCGCTGCCCAGGATGCGGGTCTGCCAGACGTAGTCTCCGCCGGCCCGCGGGATGGTCACGATGAGGCCGCGTACGCGATGACCAGGAACGAGACCCAGATACGCCGAGATGATGACCGCGGTGATCAGCTGGCCGGTCGGGAACGGCGGGGCAGCGAAGGTGAACTCGTAGATGCCCAGCGTGACGAAGTTGGTCGCCAGGCACGCGTAGATGATCGAGTCCCTGACGTTCCAGCCCCGGACCAGGCCGGTCGCCTTTCTCAGGAACAGGGTTGGGGTCTCGCCGACAGCGTCCGTCGCCATTGCGCCTCCAAGTCACGGGCCTTCACGAGGCCGGGCAGCCCGATACTGTACCGTCTTTGGTGCTCAGTTACTACTACTCGTAGTCAGCCGTTGACCAGCAGGTATCTCGCGACCTTCCCCTTCTTCGCGTTCAGGTCCAGCACCGCGCCCTGCAAGACCCCGTCGCCGTAGACGCTGCCGGGGTTGATGGACAACGTCCGGCCCATCTTCTTGACCCCGCGGCTCTCGTGGATGTGCCCGTGCACCGAGAGCATCGGCTGGTGCTTGATGATCGCGTCGCGCACCGCTTTCGAGCCGACCGGCTTCATCACCGCGCCGCCGTGGATCGGCCGCAGCGTCTCGTCGAGCGCGGGCGCCTCGTCCAGCCCGGTGCCGTACGGCGGCGCGTGGAAGTTGAAGATCGCCCGCCCCATGTCCGGTATCTGGCTGGCCACGGCCTCGATCTTGGCCGCCAGCTCGGGCTCGGGCGCCTCGCGGAAGGTGTCCCAGGGGGTGGGGTTGGTCCAGCCCATGGAGATCAGGGAGAACCCGTCCAGGTCGAGCAGCTTGCCCTCGGCGAAGCTCACGCAGGGCGACTGCTCGATGATGTCGTCGATCTCCCAGATGTCGTCGTTGCCGCCGTTCAGGATGCACGGGATCTCGCCGCCGCGCAGCTTGCCGTCGGCCATGTCCAGCCACCGGTCCAGGGACTGGGTCATCTCGACCGTGAACCGCCGGTCGACCGCCCCCTCCTCCTTGCTCAGCACCTGCAGCTCGTCCGGGCTGACGATGGCCGGGTAGGAGCCGGTGTTGCGGATCTGCCGCTGGATGTCCTCGAGTTCCTGCTGGGTCTCCAGCGTGTACTCCTGGCCGCGGACCGTGACCTTCCAGCGGCCGCCCTGGTCCACGATCGGCACCATCACCTTGCCGGTGACATCACCGCCCAGGATCACCATGTCGACCTTGTAAAAGGCCGCCGCATTGAGGAATTTCCGCCAGCAGATCTCGGAGCCGTGAATATCGGTGGCAAAAAAGACCTTCATGGGACCACCACGTTCATTGATGCGCTTCCTGTGCAACGGTGTAGCATTCGGCGCAACAGGGCGTCAAGCACCTGGGCAGGCGGAACTGGCCGTACGACGAGGCCAGCGGCCTGGTCAACGGCCTGGCCCGGCCGGCGTGGCCGGCGATCAGGTCAGTGATCGACTTCCTCCGGCAGTTCGTACCACCGAACCCGGTCGCCCACGTTCGCCCGCAGCTTCCACTTGACGCCCTTCGGCGTCGACTCGGCCAGCTGCAGCAGGTACTGCGACTGCGCGATCGGGTCCAGCGGCGGATCGGGCGGGATCAGTTCCGGGTGCTCGGCGGCCAGGTGGGGCAGCTTGTTCAGGTTGCCGGTGACCGTGCGCCACCAGCCCCAGTCGGCGCCGAGCAGCTTGGCGAAGCGCTCGCTGTCGATCTGCGCGCCGCTGCCGTCACCGACCGTGGCGCCGCTCCCGCTCACCGGCACCCCGCTGAGCAGGTGCAGGGTGTCCCGCGCGTCCTTCTCGTTGAGCTCGACGATCTGCATCTTGGACAGCAGAACGTCCACGGCGTCCACGGTCAGCGGCAGCCGGCCGAACGACGGCCGCAGGTCGAGCGTGTGGCACATGGCCAGCCGGTCCACCATGACGTCGATCGGCCGCCCCGAGGGCGCGTTGAAGTACATCTGCCGGTCGCCGTTGAGGTTGTTGAACCGCCGGTCCGGCTCGCAGCCGCTGCGCTCCAGGTAGGCGACCACGTTCTTGCGGCCCTTCGACAGGCAGGCGAAGTCCATGTCCTGCCCGGCGCGCTGCCGGGGCGGGAAGGCCGGGCACAGCACGCGCACCGCCAGCCCGCCGAGCAGTTTCAGGCCGAGGCCGGCGTCCGCGGCGCCCTGGGCGAGCGCGACAGCCTCGGGGAGCGGATCGTCGGCGGGGCCGGCCGGGGAGGCCTGGCCAGGTGTCTGAGTTACCACGGCTGCTTCCTCATGCTGGAACGACGGCGCGCGAGGTGGTCCGCGCGCCACCGGCACAATACCGCTGGCGCGGGGGAACTCCGCTATACCGGGCGCTGCGCGGGGGGCGGGCGCTGCGCGGGGGCGGCGCTGCGCGGAGGGTGGCGATGCGCGGCGGGTGGCGCCGCGCGGCGGGCACCGCTTGGCCCGGCGTTGACGCGGACGGCCGGGCTTGTCCATCCTGGTTGCGTGTCACGGACTGACGTTGCCGCTGGTGCAACCTATCAATCAGCGGAGCGTGTGCTGACGCTCCTGACCAGCTTCGACGACTCCCGGGTGGAGCTCGGCGTCACCGAGATGGCCGCCTCGCTGGGAGTGCACAAATCGACCGCCTCGCGCCTGGCCGGGGTGCTGGAGCGGGCCGGCCTGCTCACCCGGTCCGGGCGCCGGTTCCGGCTGGGCCTGGAGGTCGTCCGGCTCGGCACGCTGGCCATGCGGAGCCTGGACTTCGTCGCCGCGATGCAGCCGGCCATGGACAAGCTGTCGCGGCAGACCGGGGAGACCGTGAACCTGGCCGTCCCCGACGGCCCGGACGTGCTCAACGTCGCGGAGGTGCCGAGCCGCTTCATCCTGAACTGCTCGGGCGGCTGGATCGGCCGCCGGACCAGGCCGCACGCGGTCGCCAACGGCAAGGTCCTGCTGGCCTACGGCGCGATCCCGGTGCCCCGGCACCTGGAGCGGTACACCGCGCACACGATCACCGCACGCGATGCGCTCACCGCGGAGCTGGCCACCATTCGCCGTAACGGGTACGCCACCGCGGTCGCCGAGCTCGAAGAGGGACTGGTCGCGGTCGCCTCGCCGGTGCTCGACGCCGCAGGAGCCTGCGTCGCGGCCCTGTCGGTCTCCGGGCCCGCGTTCCGGATGCGGCCCGAGTCACTGGACGAGCTCGGCCGGCTCTGCGCCGGCGCGTAACGGGCCCGAAACGAGGGAGTGCCTGCCATGCACGAGCACCTGCTGTACATCGACGGCGCCTGGCGCGGCGGCGGAGCCGGGACCGCGGAGGCGGTCAGCCCCGCGTCGGGCGAGACGTTCGCCACGGTGGCCGTGGCCGACGCGGCCGACGTCGACGACGCCGTCCGCGCCGCGGCGGACGCCTGGCCCGCGTGGGCGGGCGCCTCCGCGTTCGAGCGGGCGGGCTGGTGCGAGCAGGTCATCGCCGGGATCGGGCGGCGGCGCGAGGAACTGGCCCGGGCGCTGACCCAGGACCAGGGCAAGCCGCTGGCCGCCGAGGCCTTCGACGAGGTCGACGAGCTGGCCGAGTACTTCCGGATGGCCGGCGAGGACGCCAAGCGCCGGGCGGGCGGGCGGCCGGCGTCGGTCTCGGCCGGGCGCCGGATCCTCGTCGAGCGGGTGCCGCTCGGCGTGATCGGCGTGGTGAGCCCGTGGAACTGGCCGTACACGATGGGCGCCGAGGTCTTCGCGCCCGCGCTGGCCGCGGGCAATACCGTCGTCTGGGTGCCCGCCCCGTCCACGACCGCGTGCTGCGCGCTCCTGGCCGAGGTCATCGCGGAGGCCAGCGCCCGGGCGGACGCTCCCCCCGGGGCGCGCGGGGCGTTCAACTTCGTCCCGGGCCCGGGCCCGGTCGTCGGCGACGCCCTGGTCGCCCACCCCGGCGTGGCCGGCGTGGGCTTCGTGGGCTCGGTCGAGACCGGCTCCAAGATCGCCGTACGGGCGGCCGGCAAGGCGCAGCTGCTCGAGCTGGGCGGCAACGGGCCGATGGTGATCCTGGAGGACGCCGACCTCGAGCTGGCCGCGAGCGCGGCGCTGGAAGCCGCGTACCTGTGCGCGGGCCAGAGCTGCACCGCGGGCGAGCGGTTCCTGGTGCACGCGGCGGTGCGGGCCGAGTTCACCGAGCGGGTCGTGGCCGCGACCAAGGCCAGCGTCCGGCTCGGCGACCCGTTCGACCCGCAGACCACCATGGGCCCGCTGAACAACGAGGCCACCGCGGCCAAGTTCGACCGGCACGTCGCCGACGCGGTCGCGGGCGGCGCCCGGGTTTGCTGCGGCGGGCGCCGCGCCGACGGGTACCCGACCCGGCTGTACGCCGAGCCGACCGTGCTGGACGGCGTGACCCCGGGCATGGCGATCGAACGGGAGGAGACGTTCGGGCCGGTGGTGCCGGTGGTCGAGGTGCGGTCGGCGGCCGAGGCGCTGGAGCTGACCAACGCCTCGCCGTTCGGCCTGACCGCGGCGGTGTTCACCGAGGACCTGGAGCGGGGGCTGGCGTTCGCCGAACGGGCCCGGGCGGGCTGGGTCAACATCAACGCGTCGACCAACCTGTGGGAGTCGCACCTGCCGTTCGGCGGCCGGGCGGGCAGCGTCAGCGGCATCGGCCGGGTCGGCGGGAGCTACCCCATGGACGCGTTCACCGAGCCGAAGACGATCACGTTCCCGGCCCCGCGGCTCGGCTCGTGAGCCGTTGCTGACGTGCCGCTCCGCGACGATGCGCTCCAGGCGCCGGCTGCGCGCCGCGCCAGTAGACGCAGCCGCAGTCCGGGCAGCGCGCGAACTCGTGGTACCTCCGGCGGGTGCCGGGCACCGGGCTCGCCCAGCCCTCAGCCTGGCTGCTTTCCGTAGTCCACGCTCAGCCAGTGCTCCGGCGTCATCCGGATCATCACGTTCTCGCCGGCCGGGTCGGGGTTGCTCGCCACGTCGAGGACGAATCGCTCGCCGAGGTTCGGCGCGCCTGGGAATCAGGCGAGCACGTACTAGCCATCCCGTCACGTCTGCGTCGGCAACTGCGACAGCGGGTTGGTAAGCTGCGCCAGGTTCTGGGCGCGGGCAGGCGTCGAAACGCCGACCCTGCGAGCGGCTCAGCGGCCGCGAGGTGGTGAACGCTAAGGTCACCCGTCCTCGCGCCGCGGGTTGCGGGAGCCCGGTACCGGACGCAGCATGTCCGGCATGGGCGTCCGCATCGAGCCGATGACAGTGTCCGGCCTGGCCAGCGTGCTGGCCGAGCACGATCAGTTCTGGGGCGAGCGTGACCTGCGCTTCCTGCACCAGCGCGTGTTCGTCCAGGAGTTCGGCGACACCTGCCTGATCGCCCGCGGCGCGGCCGCGGATCGCCGGTTACCTGATCGGGTTCACCACGCCGCGCCGCATCGGCTACATCCACGGGGTCGCGGTCCGCGGCGCGGCGCGCGGGACCGGGTGCGGACGGGCCTTGTACGAAGCGTTCGCGGCCGCGGCGGCCGCCCAGGGAGCGGACCGCCTGAAGGCGATCACCAGCGTGGCCAACACCGGGTCGGTCGCCTTCCACCGGCGGCTCGGCTTCGAGGTCAAGCAGGTCGATGACTATGACGGGCCGGGCACGCCGATGATGGTCATGACGCGCCGGCTGCCGTTCCCGGGCTGAATCCCGGGCCGTGCTCAGGCGATGACCTGCAGGGTGGCGAGGGTCGGGTCGGCCGCGTAGGCGATGCGGCCGCCGTCGGCGTGGACCTCGCGCAGCGCGTTCAGGGCCTCCGAGGTGATCAGCTCGCCGGGCGCGAGCACCGGGACGCCCGGCGGGTAGGGCGCGATCAGCTCGGCGCTGACCCGGCCGACGGCGGCATCGGCGGGGACGGTCTGGTTGGCGGCGAAGAAGGCCTCTCTCGGCGCGAGGACCGTCTGCGGCTCCACCGTCCACGCCGCGGTCGCGACCGGGTGCCGCGGCGCGCCGCGGTGGCGCTCCACGGAGGCCGCGAACGTGTCCGCGAACGCGGCGAGCTGGTCCTCGTCGTCGGCGATCGTCACGATCGGCACCACGGTGTCGCGGTCGGCCATCTCCGGCGCCATCCCGGCCGCGATCAGGTCCGCCTCCACGTCCTTCCCGTGCGCGCCGGTCCCGGCCAGCAAGACGACCAGCTTGGTCGGCTCCACGCCCGGGCCGTCGAGCACCCCGAGCCCGGGCACCTCCCGCAGCCGCTGCTTGATCGCGGCCACGCCGCGCAGCAGCCGGGCGCACAGGTCCTTGCCGTCCCGGGCCAGCAGGGCCCGGGACGCGTCGATGCTCGCCATGATCGAGCCCGCCGGGCTGGTGGTGTGGGTGGCCTCGAACGCCCGGTCCAGCCGGGCCGCGTCCAGCCGTTCGGTCCTGGCCAGCACCAGCGCGCCCTGGGTCATGGCGGGCAGCGCCTTGTGCGCGCTGGTCACCATGGCGTCCGCGCCGGCCGCGATCGCGTGCGGCGGCAGGTCGGGGTGGAAGCCCAGGTGCGCCGCCCACGCCGCGTCGACCACGAGCGGGACCCCGGCCTCGTGCGCGGCGGCCGCATGGCCGGCCAGGTCGCCGATCGTGCCCACGTAGGAGGGATCGCCGAGGAACACCGCGCAGGCCTCCGGATGCGCCGCGAGCGCGGCGCGCACCGTATCCACGGCCACCGCGGTGGGCAGCCCGGACGCCGGGTCCATCTCCGGGCGCACCCACACCGGGCGCAGTCCCGCCAGCACCAGCCCGAGCAGCAGCGACCGGTGCAGGATCCGGGTGATGATGATCTCCTGCCCCGGCGCGCCCGCGGCCAGCGCCAGCGCCTGGTTGCCGTGCGTCGACCCGGCGACCGAGAACCGGCACCAGTCGGCGCCCCACAGCCGCGCCGCCCGGGCCTCGCCGTCCGCGCGCAGCACGTCGGCGTGCTTGATCGTGTCCAGCGCGCCGTACAGCGGCGCGTCGCCCGCCACCACCGACCCGGTGAGGTCGCGGCGCTGCTTGTGCCCCGGCGTGATCATCGGCGTGAGCTGGCCCGCCTCCGCCCGCTCGGTGTTGGTCAGCCACGCGTCGAGCAGCGGCGCGTCGGCCCGCAGCGCCCGCGGGTCCCTGGGGTCAGGGATTCGAGATAAGGCATCCGACCAGTGAACTCTTTTCGTCCGTTGATGTCAGGCACAGAGTACGTGGACGGCACGGGCAGGAGGAAAAGGGTTCACTCGGGCCTGACCAGCCCTGGTCACCGGAAAATTGGCCGGCTGGCCGGCCGGGAGCACCGTGTCACACTGGATCAAGGGGCCGCCCGGGCGCCCGGAGGTGGTGATGCAGGTGACAGTCCACGACACGGGGCCGCTCGACGCGCACGCCACCGACGGGTTCGAGGGCCAGCCGGACCCCCTGTGGGAGTTCTCGCCGTACCCGCCGATCGCCGACTACGCGTTCCTGTCCGACAACGAGGTCACGGCGCTGGTCGCGCCGGGCGGCTCCGTCGAGTGGATGTGCCTGCCGCGGATGGACAGCCCGAGCGTCTTCGGCGCGCTGCTCGACCGGGACGCCGGCTGGTTCCGCCTGGGCCCGGAGGACATGACCGTGCCCGCCGACCGCCGGTACCTGCCGGGAACGATGGTGCTGGAGACCAGCTGGGACTGCGGCGAGGGCTGGATCATCGTCCGGGACTGCCTGGTGATGGGCCCGTGGCGGCACGAGCATCCGGACCGTACCAGCCACGTCAGGCCGCCGACCGACTACGACGCCGAGCACACCCTGCTGCGCACGGTGCGCTGCGTGGACGGGTCGGTCCAGCTCTCCATGGACTGCGAGCCGGTGTTCGACTACGGGCGCCAGCGCGCCCGGTGGCAGCACACCGACCAGGGCTACCACCAGGCGGTGATCCGGCCGGAAGACGGCGACCTGGCGCTGACCCTGACCTCCGACATCCGGATCGGCCTGGAGGGGCCGAGCGCGCGGTCCCGCACCCTGCTGCGCGAGGGGGACACCCGGTTCGTCGCCCTGTCCTGGGGCAGGCGCAAGCCGCCCAAGGACTACGAGGAGGCGTACAAGCGCCTGGTCTGGACGGCCCACCACTGGCAGCACTGGCTGGCCCGGGGCAGCTTCCCTGACCATCGGTGGCGCCCCTACCTGACCCGCAGCGCGCTGACCCTCAAGGGCCTCACGTTCTCCCCGACGGGCGCCATCGCGGCCGCCGCGACCACGTCGCTGCCGGAGACGCCGCACGGGGAACGGAACTGGGAT
This sequence comes from uncultured Actinomycetota bacterium, assembly GCA_963745575.1. GTDB lineage: Bacteria > Actinomycetota > Actinomycetes > Streptosporangiales > Streptosporangiaceae > JASHPR01. The sequence continues at coordinate 18,422 of CAVUYA010000005.1, forward strand.
TACCGCTACAGCTGGATCCGGGACGCCACGTTCGCGCTCTGGGGCCTGTACACCCTGGGCTTCGAGTGGGAGGCCAGCGACTACTTCGCCTTCCTCGCCGACGTGGTCGAGCGCGACGGGGGCGACATCCAGATCGTCTACGGCATCGACGGCCGGTGCGACCTCGAGGAGTCCGTGCTGGAGTACCTGCACGGCTACCAGGGCGCCCGGCCGGTCCGCGTGGGCAACGCCGCGTACCGGCAGAAGCAGCACGACGTGTGGGGTGTGGTGCTCGACTCGCTGTACCTGCACACGCGGTCCCGGGACCGGCTCGACGACCGGGTCTGGCAGATGGCCAAGCTCCAGGTGGAGCACGCGCTGGAGAACTGGCGCGACCCCGACTGCGGTATCTGGGAGGTCCGCGGCGAGCCGAAGCACTTCACCTCGTCGAAGCTGCTGTGCTGGGTCGCGGCCGACCGCGGGGCCCGCCTGGCCCGGCTCCGCGAGGACGCCGACGCCGCCCGGCTGTGGCAGAAGGCGGCGGACGAGATCCACGCCGACATCTGCGCCAACGCGCTCGACGAGCGCGGCGTGTTCTGCCAGCACTACGAGACCACCGCGCTGGACGCGTCGGTGCTGCTGATGCCGCTGCTGCGGTTCCTGCCGCCGGACGACCCGCGGATCCGCAGCCACCGTGCTCGCGATCGCGGACGAGCTGACCCGGGACGGCCTGGTGTTGCGCTACCAGGTCGACGAGACCGACGACGGCCTGTCCGGCGAGGAAGGCACGTTCACGATCTGCTCGTTCTGGCTGGTGTCCGCGCTGTCGGAGATCGGCGAGCACCGCCGGGCCCGCGACCTGTGCGAGAAGGTGCTGTCGTACGCCAGCCCGCTGCTGCTGTACGCCGAGGAGATCGACCCGCGGTCGGGACGGCACCTGGGCAACTTCCCCCAGGCGTTCACGCACCTGGCGCTCATCAACGCGGTGATGCACGTCGTCATGAACGAGCAGTTGGCCGAGCGGCGGGCCATCACCAGCGGCGCGGCGGTCTCGCCGCGATCGCGGTAACGGAGGATCTCGCCGCGGCGGATGCTTACCCGCCGGGAGGGCCAGCCGCCACGACCGCCTCGAACTCGGCCACGGACAGCCCCGGGCCGAACCCCTCGAGCAGCCAGGTAACCCCGTTGCTCTCGGCGGTGGCCACCGCCTTGGCCCGCTCGTCCGACTCCAGCCGCCGCATCTTGCCCGTGATGGCCAGGTCGTAGTCATCCGGAGCGCCGAGCCGGGTCAGCTCGGCGCGTCACCCCGGCCACGTCGTCGGCGTCCGGGAAGTCCGGATCCCCGGCGAAGATCGGGAAGCAGCCCTGCATCCGGGCGGCCCTGGCCAGCGGCGCGCGGTTCGGCCACCGGCCGGCGACCCAGATCGGCAGCGGATCCTGAGCCGGCTTGGGCAGGAACGGTGTCGAGTGCACGTGCAGGCACTCGCCGTCGAAGTCGACGTCCTCGCCGGTCAGCAGGCGCCGCAGCACCTCGAGCGACTCGTCAAGGAGCACGCCGCGCTCCCGGGGCTCAGACGCGTCACCGAACGAGCTGAACTCCCTCCAGCCGTCGTCGCCGAGGCCGACCCCGATCACGAGCCGGCCGCCGGACAGCAGGTCGAGCGCGGCCGCCTGCCTGGCCATCACCCACGGCCTGCGGCGGGCCAGCGGGGTCACCATGGCGCCGAACCTGATGTCGCGGGTGGCCGTCGCGACCGCGGCCATCGCGATCCACGGGTCGCAGATGGCCATGCCCGGCCTCGCCAGCATGTGGTCCCAGAGGAAGAAGCCGGACCAGCCGGCCTCCTCGGCCATGACGGCCAATTCGGCGACCCGGGCGGGTTCGGCGAGCTCCTCGAACTGGGGGAAGAAAAGCCCGAATCTCACTGTGCTGCCTTTCGCCTCCGGGGCACCCGCCCCATCTCCCCTTCCCTCTTCACTGCGCCGCCTTCCCTCGTCGCTCGTCGCTATCGCTCCTCCCCACCCCCGCCTACCTCCCCATCCCTCTTCACTCCCCCTTCACTGGCGGCGCCGCACCCCTTGATGGGGCAGCGCGTCCAGCCAGCGCCGCCGCAGGGCGGCCAGCGCCTCTGGAATGATCTCACCGTTGATCCTGAGCCGGGCCAGGCCGCCGTCCGGGATCACCTCGAGCCGCACGTGGGTGGCCACGCCGTCGACCAGGAACCTGGTGCCGGGTGTCGGGCTGCACCCGGGTCAGCGGCAGAACCTCGCGCCACGACGATTCCGGAATGGGGGTGTCGCGATCCGGGATGGGGGTGTCGCGATCCGGGAGGGGGTGTCGCGATCCGGGACGGAGGGGCCGCGCTCCGGGACGGGGTCCGTGCCGCGCGCGTCCGCGGCCAGCAGCCGGACCTGGCCCGGGGCGTTGCCGATGAAGCGCGAGGTGTCGATCTCCACGTGGCGCAGGTGCCCGGCCGCGGCCAGTGCGACGGTCACGTAGTCGTGGCCCGGGCCGCGGCGCCGCGCGTTCTCCCAGCCCTCCCCCGTGCTGGCGGCCCGGCCGGGCAGGATCAGGTGGCTGGCCGAGGCGTAGAACGCGTCCGAGCAGCCGACGATCCGGCCGCCGTGCTCCATGGCCGCCAGGTCGACGGTGCCGGCCAGGAAGCGCGGGTCGGGCAGGGGCGTGCCGTGCACCCGGAACCGGGCCACCCCGCCGTCGGGGTAGATCGACAGCCGGACGTGGGTCCACCGGAGCGGGGAGGTCACCGGGTAGAAGTTCGCGCGTCGCCCTGCGCGCCGACCCGCTCGACCAGCGGCTGCCACGGCATCGCGGCCAGTTCGTCCGGGGACGGGTACCCGTCGGCGCCGAGGGCTTCCACCGACACCTGCGGCGGGTAGTTGCCGCGGAAGAACGAGGTGTCCACCACGACGCCGTGCACGATGCCGGGCACCCCGAGCCGGACGATCGCGTGATCGTGCCCGGGCCCGCGGCGGCGCCGGGTCTCCCAGCCGTCGTAGACCTTGCCCCGGTTCCCGAACTCCGCCGGGTCGAACACCGGCGGCGACCGGCTTGATCAGGTTCTCCTTCTCCGCGAACAGGTCGTCGCTGGCGAAGACCACGCTGCCGCCGAGCGGCCGGGAGGCCAGGTCGGGCAGATCCGCGAGCCCGGGCGGGACCGCGCCCTGATCGGTCATCCGGCGCGCTCCCCCCGGGCCAGCAGCCGGCCGGCGGGCCGCCCGCCGTCGGCGGGCTCGCCCCGGAGCCAGGTCCGGCGCACCACGCCGTCGAGCCGCTGGCCGGCGTACGGGGTCAGCCGGTGCCGGTGGTACAGCCGGGCCGGGTCGACCACGAAGCCGTCCTCCGGCGCGAACGCCACCAGGTCGGCGTCGCCGCCGGGCTCGATCTGGCCCTTGCCGGCCAGCCCGGCGATCCGCGCGGGGCCGGCCGCCATCCAGCGCGCCACATCGTCCAGCGAGTGCCCGCGCTGGCGCGCCTGGGTCCACACCACCGGCAGCGCAAGCTGCAGCGACGAGATCCCGCCCCAGGCGGCGCCGAAGTCACCGCCGCCCCGGGCCTTGAGCGCGGGCGGGCACGGCGAATGATCGGATACCACGCAGTCGATGATTCCCTCCCGCAGCGCCCGCCATAGCCGCTCGGAGTTGGCCCGCTCGCGGATCGGCGGGCAGCACTTGAACTCGGTGGCGCCGTCCGGGATGTCCTCGGCGGCCAGCGCGAGGTAATGCGGGCAGGTCTCCGCGGTGATCTCCACGCCGTCCCGCCGGGCCTCGGCCAGCAACGGGACCGCGTCCGCGGCCGACAGGTGCAGCACGTGCGCCCGCGCCCCGGTGGCCCGCGCCGCGTCGATCACCGCGGCGACCGCGATCACCTCGGCCACGGCGGGCCGCGAGCGCAGGAAGGCACCGTAACCGGGCCCGGCGGCGGGAGGCAGGGCCCCGACGACCCCGGCGTCCTCCGCGTGCACCAGCACCACGCTGCCCAGCTCGGCGGCCCGGGCCATCACCTCGCGCAGCCCGGCCTGATCCAGCGGCGGGAACTCGGGGACGCCGGAATCAATGAGAAAGACCTTGAACCCGAACGCGCCGGCCGCGCGCAGAGCCTGGCATCCGAACCGTGCTACCGGGCACCGCGCCACCCCAGAAGCCCACGTCCACGTGGATCCGGCCCGCCGCGGCCTCCCGCTTGATCCGCAGCGCCCCGGGGTTGGTGGTGGGCGGGATCGAGTTCAGCGGCATGTCGATGATCGTGGTGATCCCGCCCGCCGCCGCGGCGCGGGTGGCCGACGCGAACCCCTCCCAGTAGGTCCGGCCGGGCTCGTTGACGTGGACGTGGGTGTCCACCAGGCCCGGCAGCAGCACCTCGTCGTCGGCCAGCGCCAGGGCCGGCGCCGCGGGCCGGGCCGCGTCGTAGGGCCCGACCTCGACGATCGTGCCCTGTCTCGATCACCACCGCCGCCGGGCGGGTGCCGTCGGGCGTGACCGCGCGGCGGGCGCGAATCACCAGGTCAGGGTCAGCCACGGCCCGATCCTAGCGGGCCGGGTCGGCCCTCCCCCGGCGCCTCTCAGCCGGGTTACCTGGTCGAACGGCTCAGGTCAGCGGCCCGCCGGTCCGCTGAGCGCGTCGAGGCCGGGGCGGTCCAGGCCGGTCAGCTCGGCCAGTTCCGCCCCGGTGACCGCGCCGCAGTCCAGGCCGCGGGCCAGGAAACCGGCCAGGGCCCGGGCGGTCGCGGGCTCTTCGAGGATGGCCCCCGGCTCGCGCCCGACGTAGGACCGCAGCCGGGCGGCCGCGGCGGGCAGGCCCTCGCGGAAGAAGCCGAACGTGGCCGCGTACCGGCTGGCGAGCTGCGCCGGATGCAGGTCCCAGCCCTGGTAGAAGCCCCGGTCCAGGGACCGCCGCACCAGCCGGGCGTGCAGCTGCCAGGCCCCGGTGACCTGGTCCCGCGCCGCCCTCGGGCAGCACGTTGGCCGAGCCGTCGGACAGCCGCACGCCGGTGCCCGCCGCCGCCACCTGCATCACCGCCCGCGCGTGGTCGGCCACCGGGTGCTCCATGCTCTGCTGCTGCGCCGCGATCCCGAGCGCGGCGCTGTAGTCGTAGGTGCCGTAGTGCAGCCCGGTCAGCCGCCCGCCGGCCGCGTGCACGCACCGGGCGACGGTGGCGGTCCCGTCGGCGCCCAGGATCAGCTGCGGGGTCTCCACCTGGACCTCGAAGACCAGCGTCCCGGGCGCCAGGCCGTGCGCCTGCTCCAGCCGCGCCGCACAGCCCGGCCATCGCCGTGACCTGGTCCGCCGAGGTGACCTTGGGCAGCGTCACCACGAAGCCGGCCGGGAGCGGCCCGTGCGCCAGCAGCTCGCCGAGGAACCCGTCCAGCGTGCGGATGGCCCGGCGGCGGGTGGCCGCCTCCAGGCTCTTGCAGCGCAGGCCGGTGAACGGCGGGGCCTTCCCCGCGGCGGCCTCGGCCGCCAGGTGCCCGGCGGCGCGGCGCGCGTCGGCGTCCTCGGCGCCGTCGCCCCGGTCCCCGTAGCCGTCCTCGAAGTCCAGCCGCAGGTCCTCGACCGGCTCGGTGACCAGCTTGGCCAGCACCCGCGACCGCACGTCCGCGGCCAGGCGGGCCGGCAGGCCCATCGCGTCGCCGAACTGCGGCCGGGCCCGGCGCCCAGGCTTCCAGCGCCGCCAGGGCCTGCCGTCCCCACTGCGCGGCCAGCCCGGGGCCGAACCGGTCGGCGGGCAGGTACGCCGTGTGCACCGGCTGCCGGCCGGGCCGCGGCCCCGGGTAGCCCGCGGCCAGCGCCCGGTCGGCCGCCGCGAGCACCCGGTCCGCCTCGGCGGCCAGCGCCTCCCGCCACTCCCGGCGCTCCCGGCCGGCTCGCGCTCCGCGGTGGTCACGGCGTATCCGTTATGTGCTCTGGCTTGATCGGGATCAGGGGGAGGTCGAGCCCGGTGGCCGCGCGGATCGCCGCCGCGACCGCCGGACCGGAGGAGATCGTGGGCGGCTCGCCGACGCCGCGCAGGCCGTAGGGGGCGTTCGGGTCGGGGTACTCGAGCACCTCGACCCGCATCGGCGGCATGTCCAGGATCGTGGGGATGAGGTAGTCGGTGAACGAGGGGTTGGCGATCCGCCCGTCGCGCACCTGGATCTCCTCCATGATGGCCAGGCCCAGGCCCTGGGCGCTGCCGCCGTGGATCTGCCCCTCCACCGCCTGCGGGTTCATGGCCTTGCCCACGTCCTGGGTGCAGGCCAGCTCGATCACCTTGACCAGGCCCAGGTCGGTGTCGACGTCCACGACCGCGCGGTGCGCGGCGAACGCGTACTGGACGTGCGCGAAGCCCTGGCCGGTCTCGGGGTCGATGGGGTAGGTCGGCCGGTGCCGCCACTCGACGGTCGCCTCCAGGGCCTGGCCGCCGATGATCTCCGCGACCGGGATGCTCTCGGCGCCGGCGACCACGCAGCCGCCGGCCAGCCGCAGGCCGGGGACGGTGCGGCCGAGCCGCTGCCGGGCCAGGCCGAGCACCTGCTCCCTGATCCGCTCGCAGGCGGCCTTGACCGCGCCGCCGGTCATGTAGGTCTGCCGGGAGGCCGACGTCGAGCCGCCCGAGCCGACCCCGGTGTCCGCCGGGCTGACCAGCACCTGGTCCACGCCCAGCTCGGTGCGGCAGATCTGCTGCTCGACGGCGACCAGGCCCTGGCCGACCTCGGCCGCGGCGGTGTGCACGGTCACCACCGGCTCCCCCGCGGTGACCTCGAGCCTGACCCGCGCGGTCGAGTAGTCGTCGTAGCCCTCGGAGAAGCCGACGTTCTTGTAGCCCACGGCGTAGCCGACGCCGCGCACCACGCCCTCGCCGTGGGTGGTGTTGGCCACCCCGCCGGGCAGGCCGCGCGGGTCGGGGTGGCCGGGGGCGTGCCCGTTGCGATCCCTGGTCGTGGCCGGCAGGGGCATCGCCTGCAGGCGGCGCAGCAGTTCGGCCACGGGCGCCGGGCTGTCCACGATCTGCCCGGTGGGCGCCTCGCCGCCCATGCCGATGGCGTTGCGGCAGCGCAGGTCGACCGGGTCCAGGCCCAGCGCCGCCGCCAGCTTGTCCATCTGCGCCTCGTAGCCGAACGCGGCCTGCACCGACCCGAAGCCGCGCATCGCGCCGCACGGCGGGTTGTTGGTGTAGAGGCCGTAGCAGTCGACGTGCACGTTCGGCACCACGTACGGCCCGATGCCCATGGTCCCGGCGTTGCCGACCACGGCCGGCGTGCTGGAGGTGTAGGCCCCGCCGTCGAGGTAGATCTCCGCCTTGACGTAGACCAGGGTGCCGTCCCGGGCCGCGCCGTGCTCGTAGCGCATCCGGGCCGGGTGACGGTGCACGTGCCCGAAGAACGACTCCTGGCGGTTGTAGGACATCTTGACCGGCTTGCCGGTGTGCAGCGCCAGCAGGCAGGCGTGCACGTGCATGGACAGGTCCTCGCGGCCGCCGAACGCGCCGCCGACCCCGGCCAGCACCAGCCGGACCTGGCCGGGCGGCAGGCCGAGCGCGGCGCAGATCTGCTTCTGGTCGACGTGCAGCCACTGGGTGGCCACGTACAGGTCGACCCCGCCCTGCCCGTCCGGCACCGCGAGCCCGGCCTCCGGGCCGAGGAACGCCTGGTCCTGCATCCCGACCTGGTAGGTCCCGGTCACCACGACGTCGGCCGCGGGCTCCGGGTCGCCCTTGCGGATCTTGAGGTGGCGGACCAGGTTGCCCCGCGGATTGCGCGGGTGCAGGCGCGGGGCGGCCGGGTCCAGCGCCTGCCGCGCGTCGGTGACCGGCGCGCAGGACCTCGTAGTCCACCGCGATCTTCTTGGCCGCCTGCCGGGCGATCTCCGGGTGGTCGGCGGCGACCAGGGCCACCGGCTCGCCCTGGTACCGGACCACGCCCTCGGCCAGGACCGGCTGGTCGGCGAGTTCCAGGCCGCAGACGTTCTGGCCGGGGACGTCGGCGTGGGTCAGCACGGCGTAGACCCCGCCGGTGGCCAGCGCTTCCCCGATGCCGATCGAGCGGATCCTCGCGTACGGGTGCGGGCTGCGCAGCGTCACCCCCCAGATCATGTCGTCCATCCACAGGTCGCTGCCGTAGGCGAACTGCCCCGTCACCTTCGGCGTCGCGTCCGGGCGCGGCGCGGAGGTCCCGACGCCGCCGGCCTCGGCCCGGCGGGCGCCGGCCGGAGCCTGGGCGGGCGGGGTGATCGTCATGCCCTCAGCCTGTCAGAACTACGCCGTGACCGGGAGGCGGCGACACGGCCCGGCCACCGGCGGACGGCTCTACTGGGCTCGCAGCCAGGCGCCGGGCCGGTCGCGCGGCCATGGCCGGGCGCTCGGTGTCAGGCCCGGTCGGCCAGGGCCTGGCTGGCCCGGCGGGCCGCTTCGGCCAGCCGCGGCTCGTCGACCGTGACCACGCGGTCGCGCTCCACGACCGTGCGCCCGTTCACCAGCAGCAGCTCAAGCGGCGGCGGCGGCCCGAGCACCAGCGCCGCGACGGGGTCGGCGATGCCCGCGTGCGGCAGCGTGTCCAGCCGCCACAGCGCGATGTCCGCGAGCTTGCCCGGCTCCAGCGACCCGATCTCGGCTTCCCGGCCCAGCAGCCGCGCGCCGCCGAGCGTGCCCAGCTCCACCGCCTCGCGCACGGACATCGCCTGCGGGCCGCCCACCGCGCGGGCGAACAGGGCCGCCGCGGTGACCTCGCCGATCAGCGAGCTGGCCTCGCTGGACGCCGAGCCGTCCACGCCGAGGCCGACCGGCACGCCGGCGTCGAGCAGCGACCGCGTCCGGCAGATGCCCGAGCCGAGCCTGGCGTTGGAGTACGGGCAGTGCGCGACGCCGGTCCCGCTCGCGGCGATCCGGCCGATCGCCGGGTCATCCAGGTGCACCGCGTGCGCCAGCCAGACGTCGGGGCCCAGCCAGCCGAGCGACTCCACGTACTCGACCGGCTTGCGGCCGAAGTGCTCCAGGCAGTAGTCGTCCTCATCGGCGGTCTCGGCCAGGTGGGTGTGCAGCCTGACCCCGCTGTCCCGGGCCAGCGCGGCGGACTCGGTGAGCAGCTCGCGGGTGACGGAGAACGGGGAGCACGGGGCGACGCCGATGCGCAGCATCGAGCCGGGCGACGGATCGTGGAACCGGTCGATCGCGTCCTGCGTCGCGGTGAGGATCGTGTCCAGGTCCTCCACCACGTCGTCGGGCGGCAGCCCGCCCGAGCTTTCGCCCAGGTCCATGGAGCCGCGCGTGGGATGGAACCGCAGGCCGACGTCGGCGGCGGACGCCACGGTCGCGCCGAGCACGTCGCCGCCGTGGCGCGGGAACAGGTAGTGGTGGTCCATCGTGGTGCTGCAGCCGGTCTTGGCCAGCCAGGCCAGTCCGGCCGCGGTGACCGCGCGCACGAGGTCGGCGTCGAGTCGCGCCCAGACCGGGTACAGCTCGGTCAGCCAGCCGAACAGCGTGGCGTCGGCCGCCCGGCCCCTGGTCGACCACTGGTACAGGTGGTGGTGGGTGTTGACCAGGCCGGGGGTGACCAGGCAGCCGCTGGCGTCGATCCGGCGGGCGCCGGCCAGGCGCTCGGGCGCCGGGCCCGGCGCGACCTCGGTGATCCGGGTGCCGTCGACCGCGACGTAGCCGGCCGGGTACTCATCCCGTCGCGGGTTCAGCGTCAGGACGTGGCAGCCGCTCAGGACCAGGCTGGTCAAGAGGCACGATCCGGCCAGCGGTCCGCGGCCAGCCGCACCGCGTCCAGGATCTTCTCGTACCCGGTGCACCGGCACAGGTTGCCCGCCAGGGCCTCGCGGACCTCGGCGTCCGACGGCCGCCCGCCCCGGCGCAGCAGGTCGTGGACGGCGATCACCAGGCCGGGCGTGCAGAACCCGCACTGCACCGCGCCCGCGTCGACGAAGGCCTGCTGCACCGGGTGCAGCGAGCCGCCGCGGGCCAGGCCCTCGACCGTGACGATGCGCCGGCCCTGCGCCTGGCCGGCCGAGACCAGGCAGGCGCAGACCACCACGTCGTCCAGGTACACCGAGCAGGAACCACATTCACCCTGCTCGCAGGCGTTCTTGGAGCCGGGCAGCCCCATCCGCTCGCGCAGCACGTAGAGCAGGCTCTCGCCCTCCCAGACGTCGTCCGCCTGCCGTGTCTCGCCGTTGACCGTCGCCGTGATCCGCATCCGCTCAGCCTCCGCCGGGGAGCCCGGCCCCGTCGCCCTGGTAGGAGTTCCAGGCCCAGGTCAGGGTACGCCTGGCCATGACCGCGAGCCCGTGACGCCGGTACGCGGCGGTCCCCCGGACGTCATCGACCGGGTCGGCGGCGGCCTGGACCAGCTCGCCGAACTCGCGGACGATGCTGTCGCCCAGGCCGGCGCGGGACTCCCACAGGCCGGCCTCGTCCAGGGCCCCGGCCAGGAACCGCTCGGCCGCCGCGGCCCGCCTCGGGGTGGGCGCCGCCGAGCCGATGCCGGTGCCCACCGTCCGGCCCGCCGGGTCCAGGCTGATGCAGAACGAGGCCACGGCGATCACCATCGCGTTGCGGGTACCGATCTTGCTGAACTGCTGCGGGCCGGCCGCGGGCGGGATCAGGACGGCGGCGATCAGCTCGTCCGGGGCCAGCGCGTTCTGCTTGACGCCGGTGAAGAAGGCCGCGGCCGGGATCGTGCGGGTGCCGCGCACCGAGGCGACCTCGATCGTGGCCCCGCTGGCCAGCAGCGGCGGGTGGCAGTCCCCGGCCGGCGACGCGGCGCCGAGGTTGCCGCCGACCGTGCCGCGGTTGCGGATCTGGGGCGAGCCCACCGTCCGGGCGGCCATGGCCAGGCCGGGCAGCAGATCGCCGAGCTCGTCGATGAGCCGGGTGTAGCTGACGCCGGCGCCGAGCCTGATCAGGCCGTCCTCGACGGCCCACCCGGTCAGCTCGGGAACCCTGGTCAGGTCGAGCAGGGCGGCGGGGCGGCGGGCGTCGAAGTTCAGCTCCACCATGACGTCGGTACCGCCGGCGATCGGCAGCGCCTCCGGGCGCGCCGCCTTGGCGGCCAGCGCGTCAGCCCAGCTCGTCGGCTGCAGGAAGTCCATCTGCTACCCCCTCTCCCCCGCCATGATCGCCTGCAACGGACGAAGTCCGTCACTACGACTGAGAATCGCCCGTCCTGGGCGATCATGCGAACGTGGCGGCCGAATCCCACGCCAGGCCGGGGTCGTCCGCGTCGTCGCGCTGCACGGCGCACTGGATCAGCCCGTACGGCCGGTCGGCCGCGTGGAACACCTCGCCGGGGTTGTCCAGGCCGAACGGGGCCAGGTCGGCCAGGAAGTGATGCCGGTTGGGCGCGGACAGCCGGATCTCCGCCACGTCGTCCCTGGCCTCCAGGACGGCCCGGCCCATCTCCCACAGCGTCTGCTGCAGCGCCAGGCTGTGCACGTCGGCGAACCGTTCGATCAGGATCTGCTGGATCTGTGCGCGGGCCTGGGCCCAGCCGTCCGAGGGCGGCCAGGCCCGGTAGCGCCAGCGCGTGGTCAGCGAGGTGGCCAGGATCCGGTCGCTGGTCTCCGCCAGGGTGGTGTAGCGGTCCTTGAGGAAGCCGGAGAACTCCGAGCCGGTGGTCTTCATCACCACCAGGCCGGCCAGCCCGGAGACCACCCAGGCCCGGTCCCCGGCCTCGGCCGTGACCGCCGTGGTGCGGACCTCGTCACCGGCCCGGACGAACGTGTGCGGGTGCGGCTGGCCGGCCACGCTGACGCGCTCCCAGCGGTACTCCTCCACCTCGACCCTGGCCCCGGTGACCGGCTCGATGTCGTCGACGAAGTGGCGGGCCAGGTCCAGCGCGTAGTCCTCGATCTCGCCCACCCCCTTCTGTTTGGCGAAGGCGAAGCAGGTGTTCTTCTGGCTGTCGGTGGGCAGCACGCTGGCCTGGTCGCCGCGGGTGTGAGCCTCGGCGAAGTCCCCGCGCAGCAGCGTGGAGACGTTCAGGTCGCGGATCTCGTGCGGCCCGCCGTCCCGGTAGACCCGGACGACCCGGGTCTCCGCCTTGCCGTACTGGTTGGGGCCGAGCGTGATCGCCATGGCCTTAGCTCCCGCGGTAGGTGGCGTAGCCGAACGGGCTGAGCAGCAGCGGAACATGGTAGTGCGGTGCCTCGCCGTCGGCGGTGAAGGTGACCGTGACCTCGGGAAAGAATGCGTCCCGCTGGTCCAGGCTCGCGAAGTACTCGCCGGTGCCGAAGACCAGCCGGTAGGTCCCCGGCCGCAGCCGCTGCGGTCCGATGTCACGGACGCGCCCGTCGGCGTCAGTGCTCGCGCGGCCGATCTCCTCCGGGCCGGCCCCCGACAACCGTTCCAGCCGGACCGGGACACCGGCCGCGGGCGTGCCGCGCGCGGTGTCGAGCACGTGGGTGGTGATCGCGCTCACCGGACTCATGCCGCACCCTCCAGCAGTTGCCGCAGCCTGATCCGGTTGATCTTCCCCAGCTCGCGGCGCACTATGCCCCACTCGGTGCCGGGGTCGTGCGCCAGCCGCTCCCGGAGCAGGCCCAGCAGCTCCCCGGCGCTGCGGCCGGTCGCGCAGACCAGGTAGATGTGACCGAACCGCCGCTCATAGGCCTCGTTGCCCTCGGCCAGGGCCGCCGCCGTGGCCTGGTCCGCGCCACAGACCCCGGCCTGCTCCCGGCGTGACCAGCCGGCCGCGGACCCGGCCCCGATCCTCGGATGGCCGGCCAGCGCCTGCTCCAGGTCGCCCTGGTCCAGGCGGGCCACCGACTCGTCGGAGCGGGCCAGGATCTCCTCGACCGACGCGTAGGGGCGGCCGGACGTGACGTTATGGATCCATCGCTCGGCAGAGCAGCAGGCCATCAGGTACTCTCCGGCCTGCTCGGCGGGCAGCGCGTTGAAGGTCTCGAGGCTGACCGGTTCGGAGACGCTCATGACGTCCCATTCTGGTACCGCGCGATGGGCGCGAGACAGAACAGAACGCTCCGGTCTGCAGTAAGGTCGGCCCATGAGGCAGCAGCCAGGTCCCGGGCGGCAGGCCGAGGCGGCCCGGAACGATCAGCTGATCCTGGAGGCCGCGCGGGCGGTGTTCGTCGCCGACCCGGCGGCCCCGGTCTCGGAGGTGGCCCGGCGGGCGGGCGTCGGGATCGCCGCCCTGTACCGCCGCTATCCCAGCAAGGAGGACATGCTGCGGAAACTGAGCGGCGACGGGCTGCACCGCTACATCGCCGAGGCCGAGGCGGCGCTGGCCGACGACCGCGACCCGTGGACCGCCTTTGCCGTCTTCATGAGGCGGGTCATGCAGGCCGACACCCTCTCGCTCACGCAGAGCCTGGCCGGGACCTTCACCCCGACCGAGGAGCTCTACCGCGACGCCGCCCGGGCCCAGGACCTGAACGTGGCGCTCTTCGAGCGGGTCCGCGCCGCCCGCGCGATCCGGCCGGACGTGACCGTGGATGACATCGGCTGGATCCTCGAGATGGTCGCCTCAGTGCGAGGCGGCGACGCGAGGCGCACCGCCCAGCTCCGGGAGCGTTACCTGACCCTGCTGCTGGACGGCCTGCGCACGCCGGACCCGTCCGCCCTGCCCGGGCCGCCGCCCACCTGGGCGGAGATCAGCGAACGCTGGAATACCTGAAACGCGCCCGTCGGGTCAAGCCGCTGCCGACGGCGCGGTCTCGGCCGCGGGGGTCGCCTCGCCGTCGGCCCGCACCGACTTGCGGGCCAGCAGCCAGTACGTGACGCCGCCGAACAGCAGCCCCATGAACACGCTGAAGTCCGACCCGCCGACCCGGCTGGACAGCGGCGACACGTAGGGCGAGTAGGCATTCAGCCACAGCGCGGCCGCCACCATGCCGACCACCTGCGCGATGATCCCCGGCCAGTGCACCCCGCCGTGGCGGAAGTAGCGCCCGCCTCGCTCGTTCAGCAGCGCCTCATGGTCGTACCGGTTGCGCCGCAGCCACGAGTCCACCAGGTAGATCGCGCACCAGGGCCCCAGCCAGACGATGATGAACAGCAGGAAGTCGGCCAGCAGCGAAGTGAACCGGGACGAGAAGATCGCGTAGGCGGCGAACGCGCCGCAGACGACGGTGTCGATGCCCACGCAGGTGACGCGGTGCAGCCCCGGTATCAGGCTCTGCAGCGTGACCCCGGATGAGTACAGATCGATGGTGTTGATCGCGAACAGCTGCACGATGGCGAAGATCAGGTACGGGACCACGAACCAGCCGGGGAAGCCCGGCGGTCAGGCCGGTGATCGACGTGGCTCCCGGGACGCCGGTCGCGACCGCGGCGCCGAGGATCTCCAGCAGCGCGGACGGGATGGCCCCGCCCAGCGCGACGGCCAGCACGATGTTCCGCCTGCTTGCTGTCGGCGGGCAGGTAGCGCGAGTAGTCGTTGCCGTTCTCGGTCCAGCCCAGGCCGCCCGCCGCGATCACCAGGGCCAGGAACACGAACAGCGATCCCCAGCCGGCCCCGTGCGGCACGGCGTGCAGCTTCACCTTGGACGTCGTGATGATCGCCATGACCACGAACAGGACGATGAACGGGATGCTGAGCCACCGGAGCACCCGCAGCACCGCGGCGTGACCGAACAGGGGCAGCACCGCCTGGATCCCCACCGCGACGATGATGAAGATGACCTTCGCCGGGGTCCCGGCCAGGAAGCCCGCCTTGGTGGTCAGCGCGATCGCGGCCAGCACGATGAGCGCGATGCCCTCGATCTCGAACCCGACCTGCGTCACCCAGTTGAACAGCGAGGGCAGCCGGTTGCCGTTGGGCCCGAACGGGGCCCGGCTGATCGCGAACGTGGTCGTGCCCGCCTCCGGTCCCTGCAGGCTGGCCAGGCCGGTGAGCAGGTAGAAGACATTGCCGATCAGGATGATCACTAGCGCCTGGGCGAACGACAGGCCGAACACCACGACGGCCAGGCCGCCGTAGACCACGAACTCGACGTTCCAGACCGCCCCGGCCCACATCCAGAACAGGTTGCCGGGCCTGCCCCACCGCTTGTCCGGCGGTATGTACTCGATGCCGCGCCGCTCGATCGTGGTGACCGACGGCTCCTCCTCGAAGGCCAGCACCGAGGCTGCGCCCGCGTCGGATCCTGTTGTCCCGCTCATCGCGCCCGACCTTTCGCTTCGGATCCCGCTGCCCTAGCCATCACGTCGGACCTTCCTGCTGTGCGGAGGTTACTACCGGACTGGGGCGTGAGGAAGATCCCCGGCACCGGCGTAACCGGGCCGTAACGGGCGCCCTCGCGCCACCGCCCCACTCCCGCCGTGCCGCGCCACCGCCCCGCTCCCGCCGTGCCGCGCCACCGCCCCGCTCCCGCCGTGCCGCGCCGCCGCCCCGGCTCCCGCCGTGCCGCGCCGCCGCCCCGGCTCCCGCCGAATGGCCTATCGTGGCAGCAGGCGCGCGAGGGCGCCTCCGGGTCCGCGGGCAGGACGTAGTCCACCTCGGCGGCAGACAGCGATCGTGACGTTCTCCTATCCGGCCTGTCACGCGGACCGCAGGCCCGGTGAAGGAGACGTCATGGCGACCCTTCCGCCTCGGCCCAGCCTCGACCACCTGCGCCGCCAGGCTCGGGACCTGCTGCGAGCCGCGCGCGCGGGTGACGCCGCGGCAGCCGGCCGCCTCCGGGCGGTGTCTGGCCGGCCGACCCTGGCGGCCGCGCAACTGGCCGTGGCCCGCGAGTACGGGTTCGCGAGCTGGGCCAGGCTCACCACCGAGGTGCAGGCCCGCACGACCGACCTGGCCCGGCAGGCTGAGGCCTTCTGCGAGGCCAGCATCCGGGACGGGACCGGCCGGGCCGCCCGGATGCTGGCGGCCACCCCGGAGATCGCCGACTTTGACTTCGTCACGGCGGTGATCCTCGGCGACGCGAGCCGGGTGCGCCGCGAGATCGACCGGCATCCGCATCTGGTGACCCGGCCCGTCCGCGGCTGGACGCCGCTGTACCTGGCCTGCGCCTCACGGTGGCATCGCTTCGACCCGGCCCGGGCGGACGGGCTGCTGGCCGTGGCGCGGCTGCTGGTTGAGGCCGGCGCCGACCCCGTGGCGAGGACCGGCGGACCCGGCAGCTGGACGCCGCTGCGCTGCGCCGTGACCGGCGCGGCCAACCCGCCGATCACCCGGCTGCTGCTGGAGCACGGCGCGGTACCCGACGACCACGACCTGTACCTGGCCGGGTTCGGCGACGACGACCATCAGTGCCTGCGACTGCCGCTCGATGCCGCGAACGTGCCCGAGATCGCCAGGACGGCGCTCTCCGCGCCGATCAGCACGAACGACGCCGAGGGGGCGCGGCTGTTGCTGGCGGCGGGGGCCGATCCCCGCCGTTATGTCGGTGACGACGGGGGTCCCGTGGTCTACGAGGCCATCGTCTTCGGATGTGGCGCCGAGCTGGTGGAGGAGTTGCTGGCGCACGGAGCCGAGCCCGATGCCCCTGGTCCGGACGGGCGCTCACCGTACCGGCTGGCCACCGACCGCGGCCAGACCGACCTGGCCGCGCTGCTGCAGCGGTACGGCGCCGCCGACGACGCCACCGACGTGGACCTGCTGCTGTCCGCCTGCCTGCGCGCCGACCGGGCCGACGTGCACCGCCTGATCACGCGCCACCCCGGACTGACCGAGCGCCTCACCGGCGCCCAGCGAGCCGCAGCGATCGCGCAGGCCGCCGAGGCTGGCCGCACCGCGGCCGTCAGGCTGATGCTGGACCTCGGCTTTCCCGCCGACGCGCGCGGCGACGACGGCGGTACGGCCCTGCACGCCGCCGCGTATTCGGGCAGCGCGAGCGTGGTCACGCTGCTGATCGGTCACGGCGCCGACATTGAGGCGCGCGACCTGACCTGGGACAGTACCCCGCTGGACTGGGCCGCCGTCGGCAGCGGTGAGCAGCCGGGGAGCAACCCCAGCCCTGACTGGCCCGCTACCGTCCGGGCCCTGATCGAGGCCGGCGCCTCCACCCACGGCATCTCACTGTCTCCCGATGACCCGAAGCTCCCCAGCGCGGACGTTGCGGAACTCCTGTGGGAGCACGGCGTCGGCCCCGCGATGTGAGCGCCGGGAATGGGGAGCGAGCGATAGCCAGCCGCTGAGCGTTAGGTCTAAGGCTGGCCGTTGGCTTCGGCGATGGCGGCGATGATGCCCCAGGTCGCGAGGGCCCCGATGGTGGAGGTCCACTCGCCGTAGGCGGTGTAGTAGCCCACGGCCCAGGTGGTCTGCTCGTTGAGCTTGTACTGCTTGGCGGGCAGGGCCCCGTTGATGACGGGATCGGACATGTTCCGGACGGCCGCCCACTTCGGCGGGTTCGCCAGCTCGGACGCGGCCAGGCCGAGAGCGGCGTCTCCCATCTCCACGGCCGCGCCCTCGGTGTCGAGGCGGTTGACGGTGGTGCCGTACTCGAAATAGTCGGTGGTCAAGATCGGGTGGAACTCCGGCATGTCCCGGCCGCCCTGCTCCAGCTTGATGTCCGGGGTGTTGGCGGGGCTGCTGACGATCGGCGGCCCCGGGAACGGGAACGCGGTCGTCGGCGGGGCGAAGGGGGGTTCGATGACGTCGTCCGCGAAGCCGACCATGAGCTGCTGTGCCGTGTCCAGGCGGCCCGTGGGTATCGGCCAGTCACTGCGGTAGGAGACGCCGTTGAACGGCTCGTTGCGGAACTCCTGAGTCAGCCGGAACTTCGCCGCGCGGGTGACGACGACGTCGCCGAGCTGGAAGGCGTCGAAAACGCTGCCAGCCGTGCCGACCGTGAACACGTACTGCGGGGCGGCCTCGGCGATGATCTGGAGGAACAGGTCCTTGACGGGCAGCGTCGCGGTGCCGGTCCCGGTCTTAATGCTGTCCTGGTTCAGGTGCAGCTCGGATTTCATGCACAGCACGCGCAGCCCGGCCACGGTAACCATCTGGAAGCTGCCCAGCCGTTTTGACGTCGCCGAGGGCGCGCTAGACCTGATCAGCGGCGCGAACTTCGAGGCGTAGTTGTGCGCGTAACGGGCCCACTTCGCCGCCGAGTGCCCGGGAGTGAAGACCCTCGCCAGGCCGGCCAGTTCGTCCACCGTCCACGTGATCACCACGACGTCGGCCGCGGGCAGCGGCGAGTCCGGATCCCAGTTCGCGGGGGCCGGAACCGGCTGCGGCGTCAGCCCGTCCGGGAACGCGATCTTCGGGAGCGCGGCGGCCGCGTTCAGCACCGCCGCGCTCGGGACGAGAGTCTGATCGTCCAGTCCCCGGCTGAGCAGATACCGGGCGATCTCCCTCCGCTGTGGATGGGATTGCTGACGAGCCGCCGCTGCCCTGGCCATACACGCCCCCTCGCAGGCTTCGCGCCTCCCCAGTATGCCCAGACCGTCGACGTTTCCTAAAGCCACCGTCAATATTTCCTAAAGCCAGCGCTCAATGACCGGGCCCGCTGGCCATCACGCACGGGACACCGTACGGGTCGTCGCCCTGGCACACAGGCTGATAAATACGGATAAGTTCGATGATAATAGCTTAAAGACGGATGATGCTGGCTGCGGGCTCGGGCTCGGCGAGGCTGGTCGCGGTGTCGTGCTGGCGGATGAACTCCCGGGGCGGCGGCCACATGGCCACATGCTGATACTCGGATACGGGGTCATAGCGGATGAAGGTGACGTGCTCGATGCCGACCTCGAACAGGTGAAACCGGCCCACCTCCGGGTCCCAGCCGAGGCTCTGGGCCACCGCCCGGGCGTAGCGGCGCTGGACCGCGGCGTCGGGCTCGGCCCGGGCGGTGCCGCGGATCTTGAACTCCCCGTCACCGCCATCCCGGCTGGCGATCACGCTGTGCACCAGGATGCGCGGGTCACGCAGGAGATCGATGGCCTTCGTCGACTCCCACATCATGGACAGCCATAGGGCGCCGTCCATGGCGAACGGCTCCACCGGGCTCAGCCTCAGCGTGCCGTCCCGCCGGATCGTCGCCACCAGCACCACCCCGGGGTCCAGCAGGCGCTGGCGCGCGAGCTCGGCCAGGCCCGGCTGGTGTTGCTCAATCTCCGACCAGCGCATGTCACCTCCCGGCACGGGATACGAGAGTGCGTGCCCTTGTGGTCTATCAGGAGCCACCGACAAACGGAGGCCCGGCCGGCACCGGCACCACCGCCCGGCGCTCGGGGTACCGGCAGGCGTGCTCCTGGGCGGTGTCTCCGAGGTGGCCCAGGGCCGGCAGGCCCGACCGGCAGTCGGGCGCGGCGAACGGGCACCGCGGCTCGAACAGGCACCCCGGCGGCTCGGCCCGCTCATCGAGCGCGCCGAGCGGCACGGGCCGCTGCGGGCCCGGCTCCTCGATCCCGCGCAGCACCGGGATCGCGGCCAGCAGGCACTGGGTGTAGGGGTGCACGGGACCGCCGATGACGGTGTCCGTGCGGCCGTGCTCGACGACCTGACCCCGGTAGATGACGTACAGCTCGCCGCCCGGCCCCAGGTAGCGCGTTGTCGCGACGTCGTGGGTGATCAACAGCACCGAGATCCCGAGCCCGCTCGCGCAGGTCGCGCAGCAGCCGCAGGATCTCCAGGCGCAGCGAGACGTCGATCATCGACACCGCCTCGTCGGCGACGAGCACCTCGGGGTCGACGGTGAGGGCCCGGGCGATGACGATCCGCTGGCGCATCCCCCCGGACAGCATGTGCGGGTAGCGCGGCAGCGCGAAGCCCGGGTCAAGGCCGACGAGCTCCAGCAGCTCGGCGCGGCGCCGCCGGATCCAGTCGCGGTTCTCGCCGCGCTGCCGGGCCCGCAGCGCCAGCGGGGCGCCGAGGATGCGCTCGACGGTGCGGGTCGGGTTGAGCGCCGAGTAGGGGTCCTGGTGGATCATCTGGATCCGGCGGAAGTACGGCTCGCGCTGCCGCGGCCGCACCCTGCTCAGGGGCTGGCCATCGATGATCAGCTCACCGCCGTCGAAGTCCTCGAGCCCGCACAGGATCCGGCCCAGGGTGGTCTTGCCGCATCCGGACTCGCCGATGAACGAGACCGCCCCGCGGTCGGGGACCGTGAAGTCGACGCCGCGCAGCGCGCGGACCGGGTCCCGGCCCAGCAGGCCGCCGCGGCCGGGGAAGGTGCGGGTCAGGCCGCGGGCCTCGATCACGGCTGCTCCCCCGCCGCCGCATGGCAGGCGACCCGGCGGCTCGCTCGGCCCGGCCGCCGCGGGCGCGGTGCTCGCGGGCTCGGCGCGGGCGCAGACGGGCATGGCGAGCGGGCACCGTTCCCGGAACACGCAGCCCGCCCGGGGGATCGTGATCAGGTCCGGCGGCCGCCCGGGCAGCGGCCGCGCCAGCTCCGGGTCCCCGGTGACCCGGGGCAGCGCGCTGAGCAGGGCGCGGGTGTACGGGTGCCGCGGGCCGGCCAGCAGGGCCGCGGTCGGTCCCTCCTCGACGATGCGCCCGGCGTACATGACCGCGGCGCGGTCGGCCAGCTCGCCGATCACGCCCACGTCATGCGAGATGACCAGCGTGGTGAGGTGGCGGGCGGCGTGCACCTTCCTGATGATCTGCAGCACGGCGGCCTGGGAGAGCATGTCCAGGGCGGTTGTCGGCTCATCGAGGATCAGCACGTGGGCGTTGAGCACCAGGGCGAAGACGATGCCGACGCGCTGGCGCATGCCCCCGGACAGCTCGTGCTGGTAGCTGGAGAGCACCCGCCCGGAGTCCAGGCCCATGTCCTCCAGGAGCGCCCGGGCCCGGCGGAGCAGGCCGCGCCGGTCCCGCTCGCCGTGCGAGCGGCCCAGGTCCAGCAGCTGCTTGCCGACCGGCTTGAGCGGGTTGAGCGAGTTCTGCGACGCCTGGAACACGTAGCCGATCTCGGCGCCGCGGACCCGGCGCAGCTCGGCGGCGGGCAGCGCGAGCACGTCGCCGACCCCGTCGATCACCACCGAGCCCGAGGTCACCCGGCCCGGGGTCGCGTTCAGCAGCGCCAGCGCGAGCGTCGACTTGCCCGACCCCGACTCGCCGACCAGGCCGGTGATCTGGCCGGGAGGCAGGTCGAGCGACACGTGCGACACCGCGGGCAGCTCGCCGTCGTCGGTCGCGAAGGCCACGGTGAGGTCGCGGACCCGGACCGCGGCCGGGACGTTCGCGTTATGGATCGCCTGCGGGGTGACGACGGGCGCCAGCCGGGCCATCAGGTCTTCCGCAGCCGCGGGTTGAACCACTCGTCCACGGCACCCAGCACGAGCACGATGCCGAGGGTGAGCAGCAGGATGCACACCAGGGGCGCCAGCAGGTAGGTGAGCGCCTGCGGGCTGGTCACCGCGTCCGCCTGGAACACCGCGGTGTTCAGCATGATCCCCCAGTTGTTGGTGGCGAACGGGAGCACGCCCAGGAAGAACAGCCCGGTCTGCGCGTAGATCGCCCCGGTCACCGAGAGCAGCAGGCTCATCGCGACGAACGGCGCCACGTTGGGCAGCAGCTCGCGGCCGATGACGTGCCGGCCGGGCAGCCCCAGGCCGCGGGCGGCCTCCAGGAAGCCGCGCTCGCGCAGGGAGAGAGTCTGCGACCGGACCGCGCGGGCGACGGCTCCCCAGCCGACGATGCCGAGCACCAGGCCCATCGCGTACGGGGAGCCGAAGTCCCAGACCGTCGCCAGCACGATCAGCAGCGGGAAGTGGGGAATCGTGAGGATGAAGTCGGTGACGCGCATGAGCGCCGTGTCCCTGGGCCCGCGGTAGTAGCCCGCGGTGATCCCCACCGCGGTGCCCAGCGCGACGATCAGCGCGGCCGCGATGACCGCGGACAGCAGCACGTAGCGGGCCCCGGTCACGATCAGCGCGAGCACGTCGGTGCCCTCGAAGTCGGTGCCGAGCGGATGGGCCGGGCTGGGCGGGGCATAGATGGCGTCCGGGTCGATCGGCAGGTTCGCCGGGTACAGGTACGGTCCCGCGATGGCCATCAGCGCGAAGCAGGCGATGATCGCGAGCCCGAAGGCCCGGCCCGGGGTGCGCACCAGGATCCGCCAGCGCCCGCGGGCCCGGGGGCGGGGCAGCGTGGCCGCCACCGGCTCAGCTCCGCCGGACCCGGGGGTCGATGGCCCCGTAGAGCAGGTCGGCCAGGATGTTGGCCAGGATCACGGCCGTCGTGATGATCAGGAACGTGCCGGTCATCAGCGGGTAGTCGCGCTTGCCCATGCTGTCGAGGAGCAGGTCCCCGAGCCCGGGGTAGTTGAAGACGTGCTCGATGAAGATCGCGCCGCCGAACATGAACCCGATCGTCAGCGCGAGGATCGTGAACAGCGGCAGCATCGCGTTGCGCGCCACGTAGCGCATGACGGTCAGCGGCCGCAGCCCGCGCACCTCGGCGGCGAGGATGAAGTCGTCGCCGAGCACCGACACCACGCTCGACTTCATCGTGAGCAGCCAGCCGCCGTAGCTGGCCAGCGCGTACGCGGCCACCGGCAGGATCGCGTGGGTGACCAGCGATCCGAGGAACGGGAGGTTCCAGCCCGGCGTCAGCGTGACGTCGTACGGGGCCCCGGGCGGCAGGACCGCCCAGAGCGTGGTGAACACGTAGGCGAGCAGGATGGCGATGATGAACTGCGGGATGCCGTGCAGCAGTGAGCCGGACACGCTGAGCAGGTCGCCGACCTTGGTCGAGCGCCTGATCGCGGCGAGCACGCCGGCGCAGGCCCCGATCACGAAGCTCACCAGGATGCCGGACAGCACCAGGATGATCGTCCACGGGGCCGCGGCGGCGACGATGTGCGCGACCGGCACTCCCTCGTAGGTGATCGACTGGCCGAGGTTGAAGTGCGCGAGCTGCCCCAGGTAGGCCAGGTACTGCTGCGGCAGGGGCTGCCGGGGCACGAATCCGTACAGCAGCGCGGTCGCCGCGCTGGCCTGGTCCGGCGTCATCCCGTGCACGATGTCGGCCTCGTACGCCGTCGCGACCGGGTTGCCGGGCATGAGCCGGACCAGGAAGAACGTTCCGCTGGCCACCACCCAGATCATCACCAGGCCGGTCAGCAGCCGGGTGGTCAGCCTGCGGGCCAGCCTCATCTGTCGTTCGCCTGCCTGGTGGTTAGGCCGGCGGCAGCGGTGGGCGGGGGGGAGGCCTGACCACTGCCGCCGGCGTCTGGCGGCCTGCTACCTGGAGTGCACGTACCCGTACGTCATCCACACCCCGGGCGACAGGTTGAGCTGCGCGTCGTTGCCGACGGGCCAGTCGCCGAACCGCTTGTCGTTGACGAACTGGACATTGATGTAGTCCCACAACTGGATTACCGGCACCGAGTAGTTGGTCGCGGCGATGAGCTTGGCCATGATGGCGTTCTGCTGCCTCACCCCCGCCTGGCTGTTCAGGTTGACCGACGTGAGCCGGTAGGTGAGCCGGGCCGGGTTCACCGTGCCGAGCCCGGGTACGTCCACCGTGCGCGGCCCGTTCAGGAAGTTGTCGGCGGTCGCGTTCCCCGTTGGGTAGTGCTTGAGCGTAACACCGTTCGGGACGTATCCGTCGTAAGTCCCGTAAATCCGGTTGAACGTGGAGTACGCGCCCGGCCCGAGCGCGGTCAGCCAGAACCCCACCGCGTAGTCGCCCCGGTAGAGATCGGCCAGGTAGGTCGCGTAGTCGGGAGCGAACGTGACCGACGTCGGGACGCCGAACGCGGTGAGCTCGGACTTGATCACGCTGGCCGCGGCGATCCAGTCGCTGAACCCGCTCGGCACGTTGATCGTGATCGTCCACGGCCTGCCGCCGGGCAGGTGCCACTGGCCGCCCTGCTTGGTGAAGCGCGCCGCGGCGAGCAGGCTCGCGGCCTTCGCGGTGTCGGTCGGATACAGGTTCAGCGCGGCGACCTGGCTCGGCGTGAGGTAGTCGCCGAGTACCGAGGAGATCACGCCGGTCGTGGTCCGTGACGCCACCCCGCTGATCGCCTCGCCGACCTTCTGCACCGCGTCGCGGTTGATGACGTAGGCCAGCGCCTGCCGCACCGGCAGCAGCCCGTAGGGGTAGGTGGCCTGGTCGAAGGCGAGCGACGCGGCCACCAGGCTCGGGGCGTTGACCTGGGTGTTCCCCGCCCCCTCGACCCGGCGGAGCACGTTGGCCGGCATCGCGGTGTACGGCGTCACGTCCAGCCGGCCCGCCTGCATGTAGGCCCAGATCTGCTCGTTGCTGCTGTAGTGCAGCATCAGCACCTCAGACGGCTGCACCCGGCTCGCCGCGTAGAAGTACTTGTTCTTGACCAGCAGCGCCTCGCCCGGGTTGATCCGCCGGATCACGAACGGCCCCGCGGACACGTCGGCCGCCGGCGCGAACGCGGTCACCTGCTTGCCGATCGTGGTGAGCCGGGTGCCCGCCGCGGTCGCCGCCGGGCCGGAGCGCAGGCTCGCGCCGATCACGCTCCAGATGTCCGGCGGCAGCAGGTGACCGTACACCGACGCCGGGACCACGAAGCTGGGGTCTTGCAGGATGCCCGACTCGAACTGGTTATTGTGCGCCCCGGGGACCTGGGTGAACCGCACGGTCTTGCTGTTGACCACCGTGACCGCGCCCAGGTTGTACAGCTGGACGCTGTCCTGGGTGAACCAGATCGCCGCCGAGGTCTTCACGTCCTGCGCGGTCACTGGCTGCCCGTTGGACCACCGGGCCCTGGGCTGCAGGTGCACGGTGAGCGTGCGGCCGTCCGGCGACAGCGACCAGGAGGCGGCCAGCCCGGGCAGGGTCTGGTTGGAGTTGGCCGGGTCGTTGGTGGGCCAGCCGAGCTCTTCCACGTCGTAGCCGTTGAACGTGTTGTTGGTGAGGTTGAACGGGTTCATGGGCGCGCCAGCGGTGATCGGCGTGCCCTCGTCGACCGTCGTGAAGATCCGGGTGCTGCCGCTCGCGTCGCCCGCTGGCGAGCACGCGCTCAGCGCGGTCCCCGCGGCCAGCAGCACGGCCGGGACCGCGAGGTGCCGGAACCTGACCAGGTTCATGAGCTGCGCCTTTAGATCTTCTGGCCGCCATCGCGGGCTTGGCCGGGCCGGCCTGGCGAGCGTCGGCGCTGCGGTCACCACGTGGGCTGCCGGTGGAATATCACCGTACATTCGGGCACATCGTCAATGGGTAATATACCGGTAATGCCGGGTATCGCCACAGTAGTGTACCGCCTCGGCGCGGCGTTGGTGGCGGCCTTCGCCGCCGGGGCCCGGCGCGCCGTCAGCGGCGAGCCTGCACCGCCGTGTAGGTGCGCTCGAGCGCCCGCAGCGTCTGCTGGTAGCTGCGCTGCGCCACCGCGACGAACAGGCAGTCCACCACGGTGAGCGCGGCGATCCGGCTGGACATCGCGCCGGACCGGAACGTCGTCTCACGGGCCGCCGTGGTCAGCACGTGGTCGGCGACGCGCGCTATCGGCGATCCGGGGAAGTTCGTGATCGCGACCGTGGTCGCCTGCTGCCTGCGGGCCTCGGCCAGGCTGGCGACCGTGTCGGACGTCACCCCGGTGTGGGAGATCCCGATGGCCACGTCCCCGCGCCGCAGCAGGGCCGCCGAGCTGACCGCGACGTGCGGGTCCGGCCAGGCGTAGGCCATCCGCTCGATCCGGTGCAGCTTCTGCTGCAGGTCGAGCGCGACGAACGCGCTCGCCCCGACGCCGTAGATGTCGATGCGGCGGGCCGCCACGACCGCGTCCACGACCGCCTCGAGCCCCCGCGCGCCCAGCTGCGCGCCGGTCTCCTCCACCGCCCGGGCGTCCGCGTGCGAGATCTTCTTGATCACCTCGTCCAGGGTGTCGCCCGGCCCGATGTCGCTGCCGATGTCCTCCCAGCCGGCTTCGCGCTCGGCCTGCGCGGCGGCGGCCAGGGCCAGCCTGAGCTCGGGATAGCCGGGGAAGCCCAGCGCGCGGCAGAACCTGATCACCGTGGTCCCCGACGTCCGGCACGCCCCGGCCAGCTCGGATATGGTCATCGCCGCCACCCCGGCGGGGTCCGCCGCGGCCGCGGCCGCGACCCGCTGTTCGGCGGGTGCGAGATCCGGGGTCAGCGCGCGCACGTGCGCGAGCAGCGTCTGCGGCGTGTGCGCGGCCGGCTCCTGCGCTGCGGGACGCCGCCGTGCGGGTTGCGGCATGGCGTCACTGTACGACGCCCGGCCCCGGGCCGCCGGGCCTCGCGAGGGCGCGGGCCCAGGGACCGCGATTGGACACCCGCGCCCGGCCGGTGCCAGCCTGGATCCTGCCAGGCCCTGCCACCACGACAGATAAGGGGGACGGCCGTGGACAGCACCGCGCTGCGCGCCGTGCAGCAGCCGCTGAAGGACGCCTACCGCGAGGAGCCGCGCGAAGCGGTGATTACGCTCCGCGCGCGCGGCGAGCTCGGGGCCGAGGAGATCAGCTGCTCGGTGGCCACCGGCCAGGCCCTGGCCAAGGCGGGCCTGCACCCGGCCACCGGCGGCGACGGGTCGCTGGCCTGCTCCGGGGACATGCTGCTGCAGGCCCTGGTCGCCTGTGCGGGCGTCACGCTGCGGGCCGTGGCCACGTCCCTGGAGATACCGGTCGCCGGCGGGACCGTGCACGCCGAGGGCGACCTGGACTTCCGGGGGACGCTGGCGGTGGCCAAGGACGCGCCGGTCGGGTTCACGTCCGTCCGGCTGAGCTTCGAGCTCGACACCGAGGCCACCGAGGAGCAGATCGCGACCCTGCTCCGGCTGACCGAGCGCTACTGCGTGGTCTTCCAGAGCCTGGCGCACCCGGTGCCGGTGAGCGCCTTCGTCTCGACGTCGGCGCCCTGATCACCGGCCAGGGCGCCCGGGCCAGCAACAGCGCCCCCGCGCCCGGCGAGACAGCCACCCCCGCCTCCGGCGAGGCCATGCCGCCTGTCTTCCGCGAGGGAACAGCGACGGGGCCGCCGGTGTTCTATTAAAGGCTGTTTAGCCTTGCCTCGAAGGAAAATAGAACATAATGGCGCAGTGCATCACGTGCGGGACCGAGCTTCATCCCGAACGAGCGCAGAAGTACGACTACTGCATGGCCCCCGAGTGCCAGGAGAAGAACGCCAAGGGCCTGACCATGGTGGCCGTCGGCATGAACAAGGCAGCCGACGAACTCATGATTCTCGACGACCGGACCCGCGAGGACCTGGCCAGCGGCAAGTACCGTGATCAGCGGCGACAGTCGTTCGGCACGTCCGCTTCAGCGTCCCCGGCATCAGCGTCCCCGGCTCAGCTCCACCGGGCCGCGCCCGCCGGGACCCCCGCCAGCCCGGCCCGGGCGGCGCGCCCGGCTCGCCGGCCCCAGCCCGCCCCGCGCCCGAAGCCTGTCCCGTGGACCGGGAAGCAGGAGAGGCTCGCGCTGCTCTACAACGAGCAGGGGCTGCGGCCCGACGAGATCGCGGACAAGCTCGGCGTGAGCAGCTACCTGGTGACCCAGATCATCCTCGCCGCCAAGAACCGCGGGAAGATCTGACCACGGCGGCCCCGGGTCATCCCTGGCGGCGGCCCGGCCGGCCTGCCGGCGGCGCCCCCCGGCGAGAGGAGCGAGCATAGGCCGATGGCGGAGTTTGTGGTCAGGCCGGCGCAGGCCGGCGATGCGCGGGCGATGGCGGAGATCTTCGCCGCGGTGGCGCAGGAGCGCGACGGGATCGCGACCGAGCCGCCGGTCGACGTCGAGGAGCGCGCCGCCGCGTTCGCGCGCAGCCCGGACGGGTCGATTGTCGCGGTGGCCGGCGGCCAGATCGTCGGGATGATCCACGTCGAGGGCAGCCGCCACGGTTTCGGCGAGTTCGGGATGCTGGTCGACCGCGGCTGGCGCGGCCGCGGGGTGGGATCGGCGCTGGTGCAGGCGGCGGTCGACCGGGCGCGCGGCCAGGGGCTGCACAAGCTCTGCTTGGAGGTGTTCCCGCACAACACGGCCGCGATCGCGCTGTACCGCAAGTGCGGCTTCACCGAGGAAGGGCGGCGGGTCAAGCAGTACCGGCGGGCCACCGGCGAGCTGTGGGACACGATCATGATGGGCCGCCTCCTCTAGCAGATCGCGAGCCCGCCCGTCGGCTCCCGGTCACGTGACGGCCCTGCTCGCGAGGCGGATGATGAGCTCGGTAGCCGTGCCGGGCGAGCGCTGCCGGTCGGTGACGAGGTGATCCCATCCGGCGAAGCTGGTGGCGGCCATCAGCAGGTCGGCGGCGTCACGCGGGGACAGGCCGACGGCCAGCGCGCCGGCCTCGTCCAAGCGCCGGGCGAGCTGGTCCATGACCTGAGCCCGGCCGGCCTCGAGCTGGCTGATGACTGGCACGGCGTCGGCCTGGGTGCGGGCCAGGGCGGTGAGGTTGCGGACGAGCGGCGGATCGATGGCCCAGATGCCGCACCCGAGCCGGGTGACTTCGATGAGGGCCGTAACCGGGTCGGGATCGCTGATGGCGGCGAGCAGCAGGTCGAAGCGCGCACGGGCTAGCAGGTCGGCGGCTACCGCGTCGAGGAGGCTGGTGACGGTGGCGAAGTGGCGGTAGACGGTGGTGCGAGAGACGCCGGCCGCGGCGGCGATCCCAGCCAGGGCTACCGGCTCCGCGGAGCCGCGAAGCTGCTCGGCGGCGCGGTCCACGATCTTCTGGCGGGTCCGCGCCACGGCCTCTCCCCGGGCGCGCATGGTGTAGTTCCGACGACGCGGCCTGCCGCGATCCATTAATTCACGGTACAGTATGTACTGCCAATGTTGCCGCAGCAGAAGGCGGACGCCAGTCCGGGAGCGCGGCGGCGGGCGCCGGCCGCGTCACGGATCTCCGGCGTGACGACTGCGGAGCGCCGGCGTGAGGGGGGAGCGTGATGATCGAGTTCGACACCACGGTCCGCATCGGGCGGACTCCGGGGCAGGTGTTCTCGATCCTGGCTGACTTCGAGACCTACCTGGCCCGATGGGCGAAGGGTCCGGTGGCGGTGGACAGGACAGACGGCGACGGCGGGGCCGGCACCGGTTACATGATCACGGCCCGGGTCGGGCCGGCGACGGTCCGATCACCGTATGAGGTGACCGGCTATGACCCTCCCAGCCGCCTGGCCGGCCACGGCACCGCCGGGCCGGTGCGCTTCAGCGAGGAGTACCGCCTCGCCGCGGACGGAGCGGGAACGCTGGTCACCCAGTCGATCCATGCTGCTCCCCGCGGCCCCTTCCGGCTCGCCGCTGGCCCGCTGCGCCGTCAGTTCCGGAGCCTCATCGCCGCTGACCTCGACCGGCTCAGGGACCTGGTGGAAGCCGAGATCCCGCACGGCTGACGCACATCGCCAGGCGTCCCGGCACCCACGTCGTTCCTCGCCACCCGCCCGGTGCCCTTCCGCCCGGCCATCCCGCACTGGCTGCCGATGGGCGCCAGACCGACGACGGCCAGCACCAAGAACCAGCACCCCGCCCGGGCCCAGGTTGTTCTTGAACGATCGTTCGTGTATTGTCTGGTCCGTGCCGCGCCCGCGAGAGTTCGAGCCCGAGGAGGTCCTGGACTCCGCCATGCGCCAGTTCTGGGAGCGCGGGTACCGGGCCACCTCGGTTGACGACCTGGTCCGGGCCACCGGGGTGAAGCCGGGCAGCCTGTACTCGGCGTTCCCGGGCGGCAAGCACGCGCTGCTGATGGGGTCCCTGGAGCGCTACTCCAAGCTGGTGGTCCCGCAGAAGCTCGGCGACCTGGAGAGCCCGGGGGCCTCGGTCGAACAGGTCCGCGCCTACTTCGACGGGCTGGTGTGCGACCTGCTCAGCCCCGAGGGACGGCAGGGCTGCCTGCTGGTCAACAGCGCCATCGAGAACGCCGCCGTGGACCCCGAGGTCGCCGCGGTGGTGCGGGGGCACATGGCCCGGCTGGAGCACTGCTTCACCGCCGCGCTGCGCACCGCCATCCGGCGCGGCGAGATCCCCGCGTCGGTCGACCCGGTGACCCGCGCCAAGGGCCTGGTGGCCACCGGCATGGGCCTGATGGTCGTGGGCAAGGCCAACCCGGACGAGGAGGTGCTGCGAACCATCGTCGACACCGCGTTCACCAGCCTCGGCTAGAGGCCCGCTCCCCTGCCTTGGCTAGAAGCCCGCTCACTGGCCTCGGCTAGAGGCCTGTCTCGCCCCCGCCTCTTTAGAGGCCTGTCCCCCGCCTCGCCCAGAGACCTGTCCCGCCTCGCCCAGAGGCCTGTCCCGCGGCCGCCCCGGCCTCCGCCCGGCGGCCTTACTTTCGGCTCAATAAATGAACGATCGCTCAAGAAAGGATCCGCCATGAAAGCCATCGTCATCACCGAGCCCGGCGGCCCCGAGGTCCTGGCCGTCACCGAGCTGTCCGATCCGGTGCCCGCCGCGGGCGAGGTCCTGGTCCGGGTCCGGGCGTTCGGGCTGAACCACGCCGAGACCTACATGCGCAACGGCAGCTTCGGGGACGTCGCCCAGGTCCCCGGCATCGAGTGCGCGGGCACGGTGGAAGCCGACCCCAGCGGGCGGCTGGCCGCCGGGACCCCCGTGGTCGCCATCCTGGGCGGCCTGGGCCGGACCCGCAACGGCAGCTACGCCGAGCTGGTCACCGTGCCGGCCAGCAACGTGGTCCCGGTCACCACGTCGCTGTCCTGGACCGACCTGGTGGCCCTGCCCGAGGTCTACGCGACGGCATGGGCCGGGCTGCACCAGAACCTGGCCTTGCAGCCGGGGCAGACGGTGCTGGTCCGCGGGGCCACCTCCTCGCTGGGCCAGGCCGCGGTCAACGTGGCGGCCGAGTACGGCGCCACGGTGCTCGCGACCACCCGCAAGCCGGACCGGGCCGGCCTGCTGCGCGGCATCGGCGCCGCGGACGTGCTGATCGAGGACGGGCAGCTGGCCCGCCAGGTCGGGGCCCGCGGCGACGAGGTCGACGGCGTCTTCGACCTCGTCGGCAACAGCGTGCTGCGTGACTCGCTGCAGATCGTGCGGACCCGCGGCCGGGTGTGCCAGCTCGGCTTCCTGGGCGGCCTGGCGCCGGTGACCGACTTCAACCCGCTCATCGACCTGCCCACCGGCGTCCAGCTCAGCTTCTACGGCAGCGCGTTCGTGCTCGGCACCGAGAGCTTCCCGCTCGCCGAGATCCCGCTGGCAGAAATGATCGCCAAGGCCGAGGCCGGGCGCTACCAGGCCAAGCCGGTGCGGGTGTTCGGCTTCGGCGAGATCGTCGAGGCGCACCAGGCCATGGAAGAGGGTCTGGCCGCCGGCAAGATGGTCGTCGACGGTCAACTGATCAGGCTTGCTGACCGTTAGGGAAGGTGGTTCAGAGCGGTCATCCCAGCAGCTCGGCGACGACCGCGGCGTGCACCTGCTTGCGCAGGCGGACGACCGAGGTCACCAGGTCGCGGCCGAAGTGCACGGCGTTGGTCAGCAGCACCGCCCACAACCCGGTGACCGGGTCGACGGACAGGCTGGTGCCGGTGAAGCCGGTGTGCCCGGCGCCGGAGGCCGGCCAGCCGTCGCCCATGTTGTCCCAGACGTCACCGCGCAGCCCCCAGCCCAGGCCGCGGCGCCCTTCCCCGCCCAGGCCGTCGGTCTGGCAGCGCAGCGCCTCGGCCCGCAGGACACCGGCCGGCGGACCGTCCCCGGCCCAGCCGGGCGGCCCGTCCCCGGCCCAGCCGGGCGAGCCGTCCCCGGCCCAGCCGGGCGGAGCCGTCCCCGGCCCAGACGGACGCGTAGCGGGCCAGGTCGGCGGCGGTGCCGAACAGCCCGGCATGGCCGGCCACGCCGCCCATCGCCTCGGTGTTCTCGTCGTGCACCACGCCGACCTTGGCCCGGCCGCCGACCGGCTCGGTGGCCGCGATCCGGCCGGCCCACTCGCCCGGGGGCAGGTACCGGGTGGCGGTCATGCCCAGCGGGGCGCACACCACCTCCTGCACGAGCTCGTCGAGCCCGCAGCCGGCCACCGCGGCGGCGAGCTCGCCGAGCGTGATGAAGCCGACGTCGGAGTAGCAGAACACCTCGCCCGGACTGGCCACCAGGGGCTCGGCGAGCACCGCGGCCCGGATCTCGGCCGGGTCCCGCAGCCGCCGGAAGTACTTGCGCCCGTCGGGCAGCCCGGAGGTGTGCAGCAGCAGCTGACGCACGGTCACCTGGTCCTTGCCCGGCCCGGCGAAGGCCGGCAGGTAGCGGCACGCCCGCTCGTCCAGGCCGACCTCGGCCCGGCCGACCAGCTGCAGCACGGCCGGCAGCGTGGCGACGACCTTGGTCAGCGAGGCGAGGTCGAACACCGTGTCCGCCGTCATCGGCCGCCGGGCATCGGCGTCGCGCTGCGCGTCGCCGGCCACGTGCCACAGCAGCGGCTCCGGCTGGCGCCGCCCGGCGGCCAGAACCGCGCCGGGCACCACCCCGGCCTCGACGGCGCGGTCGATCAGCTCGGCCGCGGTGGCGGTCTCGCCCGTCACCCCGGCTCCCCGCCCGAGGCCGCCGGGCCGAGCAGCACGCCGGCGGCCGCCTCCAGGTTGGCCCGGCCCCCTCCCCGGGTGCCGAGGTAGCTGCGCCCGGCCAGGGGCCGGTCGTGCACGTCGCCGGTACCGACCACGATGGCGTCCGGGCGCCGGGCCAGGACGCGGGCCAGCAGCTCCTGCTGCCAGGGCAGCCGGTGCGCGTCGCGGACCACCAGCACCAGCGGCCGGGCTCCGCCGCGCGCGATGATCTCGTCCAGGTCATCGGGGAGCCGGGTGAGCCGGATCCCGTCCACATCGGGCGCGGCGCGGCGCAGCACGCCGAGCAGGCAGCCCGCGGCGTCGTCCAGCGCGGCCCGGCCGCCCGCGTCCAGCACGTACGGCGGGCTGGCCAGCGGCACCCCGGCCAGGTCCACCAGCAGGCCCCGGCGGGCCGCCTCCGCGCCGAGCGACGGCTCCGGCGGACAGGCCGGACTGGCCCGGGCCCAGTCGGCCAGGGCCCGGACCCGGGCGGCCGACTCCTCCACCCGGCGGGCCGGCACGGCGCCGTCGCGTACCGCGCGGGCCAGGGAGTCCCTGGCCCGCTGCTGCGCGGCCCACTGCCCCGGCAGGCAGAGCAGGTCGGCGCCGGCCGCCAGCGAGCGCACGGCGCCTTCCGCGCTGGCCTCGCCGTCGCCGATGGCCGCCATCTCCAGCGCATCGGTGACGATCACGCCGCCGAAGCCGATTTCCTCGCGGAGCAGCCCGGCCAGGAAGCGGCGGGAGATCGTCGCGGGCACCGTGTCGATCGCGGGGAACACCACGTGAGCCGTCATGACCGAGCGGACCCCGGCATCGGCGGCGGCCCGGAACGGCACCAGGTCGGTCTCCCGCAGGTCGCTGAGGCAGGCCCCGACCTCGGGCAGTGTGACGTGGGAGTCCGCATCGGTCCGGCCGTGACCGGGGAAGTGCTTGGCGCAGGCGGCGACCAGCCGCGACTGGACGCCCTCCACGAACGCGGCCGTGTGCGCGGCCACCAGGCCGGGATCGGCGCCGAACGAGCGCACCCCGATGACCGGGTTCGCCGGGTTGCTGTCGATGTCCGCCACGGGCGCGAGGTCGAGATTGACGCCGCCCTCCGCGAGCATGGCGCCGATGCTGGCCGCGACCCGGCGGGTCAGGCCGGTGTCGCCGGCCGCGCCGAGCGCCGCGTTGCCCGGGTACGACGAGCCGGTGCGCGCCTCCAGCCCGGGTGACGATCCCGCCCTCCTCGTCGGCGGCGATGAGCACCGCCGGGTTGTGCTCCCGCAGGGCCGCGGTGAGGGCGCGCAGCTGCAGCGGGCCGGTGATGTTCGTCGCGAACAGCAGGACCCCGCCCAGGCCGTCATCCAGCCACCGGCGCAGCCAGTCCGGTGGCTGGGTGCCGGCGAAGCGGGCGAGCAGGCAGCCGTCAAGCTCGCCCACGGTCAAAATCTACGCAGGTTGTTATTCATGGGGACCATCGCTGACATTACACATATTCGCAACGGACTGCCTCGTGGTCGGCCGCGGCTCGCCGCCGGCGGGCCGGGTCGCCGCGACCGCCCCGTGATCAGCCGCGGACTGGCCGGGCCACCGTGACCGCGTCGTGATCAGCCGCGGGCCGGCCGGGCCGTCGCCGGCCGTCAGGAGCGGCGCATGGCCGCCAGGGCCAGGCGGACGGCGCCGGCCACCGCCGGCCGGGCCAGGACCCGCATGTCGCTGCCGGGCCGTGCCTCCTCGATCGCGATCCGGACCGCGGTCTCGAGCTCGGCCTGGCGGAACAGGCCGCCGGACAAGACCACGGGAAGGCCGGGAGGCGCGCCGAGCCGCTCGGCGGCAGACACCGCGAGGCCGGCCAGGGCGTCGGCCGCGGCCGCCGTGATGGCCGCGGCCGACGGGTCGGCGCTGGCCAGGACCAGCGGCGCATAGCCGGCCCAGTGCCGCGGGTGTGTCTCGGCGTAGAACAGCTCGTGCAGGGCGCCGGTATCGCAGGTTCCGGTGGCCGCGAGCAGGCGGTCGCCCAGCTCGCCCAGGGGAACGCCGCGGTCGCGGCGATCGAGCAGCACGCGCAGCGCGGCCCGGACCATCCAGTATCCGCTGCCCTCGTCGCCGAGCAGGTATCCCCAGCCGCCGGACTGCACCTGGCGGCCCTGGTAACGGCCGATGGCGACCGAGCCCGTGCCGCAGATCAGCGCGATCCCGGCGTCCAGGCCCGCGGCCGGGAGGATGAGCGCCGCGTCCTTGACGATCATGACCTGCCCGGACCTGGTCAGCGGGGCCAGGTGCTCGGTGAGGAACTGCCGGGTGGCGGGAACGCTGGCGCCCGCCGAGCCGACGCAGACCGCGTCGAGGCGGCGCAGCGGGTCCAGGGGCAGCTGGGCCAGCAGGTCGGTCAGCGCGGCCTTGGCGCGGGCCGCGCCGACCGCGACCAGGCTGGCGCTGGCCGCCTTGCCCTCGGCCACCACCTGGCCGTCCACGCAGAGCTGGGCCCGGCTCCGGCTTCCCCCGATGTCCAGGCCGAGGATCCGGCTACTCACGCGGTGCCTCCGGCCGGGGCCGGTCCTGCGGTGTCTCCCGCTCCGCCGGGCCGAGCCCGGCCAGGGCCCGGCGCACGCTCCCCCCGGCCTCGGCCAGCGCCGCCGCGGCCTGCTCCGGATCCAGGCCGGACAGCAGGCAGAGCAGGGCCAGCCGCAGGTCCCCGCCGCATCGGGCCAGCTCGGCCCGGCACGCCTGGTCGGTGGCACCGGACGCCTCACGCAGAATGGTCAGCTGTCGCTGGCGCAGCTTGGCGTTGGCGCCCGACAGGCCGGCCATCAGGTTGGAGTAGGTGCGCCCCAGCCGCACCATCGCCGCGGTCGACAGCGCGTTGAGCACCATCTTCTGGGCGGTCGCGGCCTTCAGCCGGGTCGAGCCCGCGATGGCCTCGGGACCGGTGTCCACCAGCACGTCGTGCTGGGCCAGCGCGGCCAGCGGAGCCGCCGGGTTGCTGCTCACCAGGACGGTCAGCGCGCCGGCCAGCCGGGCGGACCGCAGCGCGCCCGCGACGTACGGCGTGCGGCCGCTGGCGGTGATCCCCACTACGACGTCGGCCGCGGATACCGCGCCGGCGTCCCGGACGCCGAGCGCCTCGTCGTCCTCGGCGTCCTCGACGGCGGTGCCCAGCGCGTGCTCGCCGCCCGCCTGGTGGGCGACGAAGACCCCGGGCTCCAGGCCGAAGGTCGGGACGACCTCCGCCGAGTCCGCCGCGCCCATCCGCCCTGAGGTCCCGGCGCCGAAATAGTGCACCTGGCCACCCGCCCTGATGCGCTCGACGACGTGGTCCACGACCGTGGCCAGGACCGGCAGGACCGAGGCCACGGCCCCGGCCACCGTGGCCTCCTCGGCGTTCAGCAGCCGCAGCACCTCCTCGGTCGAGACCAGGTCGATGTCGACGGTCCGCCAGTTGCGCTCTTCGGTACGGGACGACACCGGCGACGGTGTCGGCAGCGCGTCATCCCCCGATTCCGGCTTTGCGGGCACCGGCTCCTCCTCCGTGACCCTGCGCGTCCCTGCGCTCCCTCCCCAGGCCTGCGCTGATCAATGTAACTATTTTGCTACCTATCGTCCAGTCCTGTTCCATATGCACAAACCGGCCCGCCGGGGCCGCGCGGCGGCCACGCACCGGGCCGGGCGGCGGGCACGCACCGGGCCACGCGGCGGTCCGCACCGGGCCGCGGCGACGGAGTCCGGGCTGATCAGCGAGGATGGGGTCATGCGCCTTCCCGTGATGCCGCCGGTGGCCCCGATGCTGGCCAAGCCGGTCAAGGAAATCCCGCGCGGCCCGCTGAGCTTCGAGCCCAAGTGGGACGGCTTCCGGTCGATCGTCTTCCGGGACGGCGACGAGGTGGAGCTCGGGAGCCGCAACGAGCGGCCGCTGACCCGCTACTTCCCCGAGCTGGTGGAGGCGGCCGCGGCGGTCCTGCCGGAGCGGTGCGTCCTGGACGGGGAGATCGTCATGCCCGACGCCGAGGGCAGGCGGCTCGACTTCGAGGCCCTGCTGCAGCGGATCCACCCGGCGGCCAGCCGGGTCCGGCTGCTGGCCGAGCAGACCCCGGCCCGGTTCGTGGTCTTCGACGTGCTCGCGCTGGCCGACGTCGACTACCTGGAGACGGGGTTCGCCGAGCGCCGGGACGTGCTCGAGCAGGCCATGACCGACGTTCTGGCGCCGTTCCACCTCACCCCGGCCACCCGGGACCGGGAGCTGGCCACGCGGTGGTTCAGCCAGTTCGAGGGCGCGGGCCTGGACGGCATCGTGGCCAAGCCGCTCGACGGCGGCTACGAGCCGGACAAGCGGGTCATGTTCAAGGTCAAGCACGAACGGACGGCCGACTGCGTGGTCGCGGGCTACCGGCTGCACAAGAGCGGCCCGGACGCGATCGGGTCGCTGCTGCTCGGCCTCTACGACGACGCGGGCCGGCTGGCCAGCGTCGGGGTGATCGGCGCGTTCCCGCTGGAGACCCGGCGCGAGCTGTTCACCGAGCTGCAGCCGCTGGTCACCGGGTTCGAGGGGCACCCGTGGAACTGGGCCAGGCCCGAGCCCGAGGTCCGCAACCCGCGCGGGGCCGAGCACAGCCGGTGGAACGCGAAGAAGGACCTGTCGTTCGTCCCGCTGCGTCCCGAGCGGGTGGTCGAGGTGCGCTACGACCACATGGAAGGCACCCGCTTCCGGCACACGGCTCAGTTCGTCCGGTGGCGCCCCGACCGGGACCCGAAGTCCTGCAAGTTCGACCAGCTCGAGGAGCCGGTCGGCTTCAACCTGGCCGAAATCCTGAGTGAGTGAGCCTTGTCATCCGCCGGCCCGGGCTCAGAGTGTGCGGGCAGCCATGAGGAGGATGAACAGGCTCATTTAGCCCAGCCGCCGCTCAGACCTGCACAAACTCGATGCCCGCCAGCTGGCAGAACACCCGCCAGCTGGCGGCGTGACGGCCCAGGTTCATCACCTCGTGGTGCGGGCCGCCGGCGGCCAGCCACCCGTTCAGGCAGCCGCGCACGCCGGTGTTCGGGCGGAACTGGCCGTAGGGCATCTCCAGCGCGGGCAGTTCCTGGCTGTCCAGGTTCTCCCCCTCGGCGACCACCAGCCGGAACCGCTCGCCGCCCAGCGACACCAGGGTGGCCAGGGTGGCCGGGCCCGGCTGGTACTGGAACAAGAACGTGGGCGGGTCGTCCAGCCGGCCGATCCCCAGCGGGCGCTTGATCAGCTTTACCGGCCGGTCGGCGCGGGCGATCTTCCAGTTGCCCTCGCCCATGTGGCTCATCAGCACCGACTCGGACGGGAAGTCCATCGCGTACATCTCGGTGAAGTGCGCGTCGCCGATCAGCACGTGTCCCGCTGACACCAGGCTGGCGGTCAGCACGTCGCCCTCGGCGGCGTAGCCGTAGCCCTGGGCCATCAGCGTGGAGGCGGCGGCCAGCGGCAGCCGGGCGAACCGGCCGTCCTCGCCGATCGCGTCGAAGTGCGCGGTGTAGGCGCCGTAGCCGCCCTCATCCAGGATGTGCTTGATCGCGACCTGCATCCGGGCGTGATCGGCGCGCTCCTCCGCCGACAGGGCCGGGTCGATCTCGAAGCGCTCGTCCTCGAACGCGATCACCTCGTCGATCTGCTCGCGGGTGACCTTCAGCATGCCGCGGTACAGGTCCCCCTGGGCCACGGCCAGGATCTCCGGGCCCAGGCTGCGGATCAGCGCGCTCTCGTCCACCCGGATGTCGCCCATGTCGTTCATCGCGTACCCGAAGATCGCGACCTTCAGCGACTTCCACGCGGTCACCGCCGCCGCCGCGCGCGCCCACCGGCCCACGTCGGCGCGGAACCGCTCGCTGCGCCAGTCGTCGGTCAGCACCGCGAACCGGCGGCCCGCCCGGACCATCGCGTTGGCGGTGTCCTGCGCGCCGTGCACGCCCTGGTTGTAGGTCATGTCGGCCATGTCCCACGCCGGGGTGACCGAGGGCTCGGGCTGGATGTTGGCCAGCAGGATCGGCAGCCGCGACTCGGCCAGCAGCCGCGCTACCCGCATGGCCGGCCCGTAGGTGAGCATCACCACCATGACCCCGTCGAGGTTGCCGTTCTCGAACTCGCGCATCGCGTGCTCGGCTTCCTCGCGGTACTTGACCGGGTCGCTCGGGATGAACTCGGCGACGTCGGCGAGGTGAGCGGCGATCTCCCGGGCGTAGCCCAGCTGGCGCGCCGCGATGTCGGGGATCATGTCGTCGTAAAGGTCCTGCATGATGCCCAGGATCCCGATCCGGGGCTTGCGGTCAGACATGGAAAATCCTCCTCAACGGACGGCCCCGGCCGCACCGGGCGGCACGGCCGGTCGTGGCCGGGGACGGGTCAGCGCTGGCCGTATTCCTCCTGGTAGCGCCGGTGCAACGCGTCGATCTGGTCTGGCGGGATCGGGGTCACCGGGCCGCCGAAGGCGCGGGCGAGGTGCACGGTGCGGGCGACGTCCTCGCACATCACCGCCGCCTTCAGCGCGGCCCGGGCGGTCGGGCCGATGGCGAACACGCCGTGGCTGCGCATCAGCACCGCGGGCGAGCGGTGGCCGGACAGGGTAGCGACGACGCCGCGGCCGATCTCGTCGCTGCCGATCAGCGCGAACGGCCCGACCGGGATCTCGCCGCCGAACTCGTCGGCCATCGCGGTGATGACGCACGGGATGGCCTCGCCGCGCGCCGCCCAGGCCGTGGCGTACGCCGAGTGCGTGTGCACGATGCCGCCCACCTCCGGCATGTGCCGGTAGACGTACGCGTGCGTCGCGGTGTCGCTGGACGGCAGGTACCGGGGGCCGCCCGCGGCCTGGTCCTCGACGACCCGGCCGTCGAGATCGCAGGTCACCATGGACTCCGGGGTCAGCTCGGCGTAGCCGACGCCGCTCGGCTTGATCACCATGAGGTCCGCGCCCGGAACCCGGGCGGAGATGTTC
>CAVUYA010000006.1:0-45688 GCA_963745575.1 uncultured Actinomycetota bacterium
GCTCCCGACGATGGCCGGGGCCCCCGGGCACGGGAACGGCGCGGCGAGCTGCCGCTCGCTCCGCAGCGGGCCGTTCGTCCCCCTTCCCCAGAAGCGACGTGCGACCTGACGCCCGGGGACTCCTGCCAGTCGAAGCTAGGGCCGCGGCCCCAGGCGGTCAATACACCCCTGTGGATAAAGCTGTGGACAACATGGGGAGAACCCGGCGTGTCGTTGTGGATATCCGTGGAACAGGCCTGTGCAGTTCGCGATGAGCGTGCCTGCCGCGCCAGGCGTACCTGGGATGACACCGTCCACCGCCTGTGGACGCCGGATTGCCGGCTGGGCGTCGAGCGAGGCTCAGGCGTCCGGCGAGGGTAGCCGCCGGGCGAGGCTAGGCGTCGTTCGGGTGGTCGCCTTCCCTGGGCGGTTCTTCTCCGCCTTCCGCGTCTGGGCCCGCATTCCCGGCCGGGTGCTGCGGGCCTGCCGACTCCAGGTCGGAGATGTCGAGCTCGGGGCGGCCGCGGACGAAGCTGTCCGGATCGTCGAGGTCGTCCGCGGTCGGCAGCAGGTCGGGGTGGGCCCAGATCGCGTCCCGGCCCTCGATGCCGCGGGCGTCGGTCAGCCCGCGCCAGATGGCGGCGGCCTCGCGGAGCCTGCGCGGCCGCAGCTCCAGGCCGACCAGCGTCGCGAAGGTCCGCTCGGCCGGGCCGCCGGTCGCCCGGCGCCGCCTGATCGCCTCGGCGAGCGCGTCGGCCTGCGGCAGCCGGTCGGCGGCCGCGGCGTCGACCACGGTGGCGACCCAGCCCTCGACCAGCGCCAGCATGGTCTCCAGCCGGGCCAGCGCGGCCTTCTGCTGCTCGGTGTCCTCGGGCTGGAACAGCGCCGCCCCGGACAGCGCCTCGTTCAGCGCCTCCGGGTTGGCCGGGTCGATCTGCGGCATGGCCTCGCGCAGCGCGTCGGCGTCCACGGTGATGCCCCGCGCGTAGTCCTCGACCGCTCCGAGCAGCCGGGCCCGCAGCCAGGGCACATGGGCGAACAGCCGGTGGTGCGCCGCCTCGCGCAGCGCCAGGAAGAGCCGGACCTCGTCCTCGTCGACCGACAGGCCCGGCGCCGAACGCGGCGACGCCGGCCGGGAGCAGGGCGGCCGTGCCCTCTGGCCCGAGCGGGAGGCCGACGTCGGTGGAGCTGACCACCTCCTCGGCCAGAGCGCCCACGGCGGCTCCGGTCTGGCCGCCGACCATCATCCCGCCGATCCTGCGCATCATCTCGCCGAGCCCGCCAAGCGCGCCGAGGCCCCCGGTCAGCGCCGCCATCGCGGAGCGCATCTCCGGCGGCAGTTCCTCGGCGAGCTCCTCGGGATCCTCGGCCAGCATCCCGCCCATGGCGTCGACCGCCCGGGCCGCGATCGGGATCGCAGAGCTTCGACCAGACCGGCAGGGTCGCCTCGACCCACTCCGACCGGCTCCACGCCTGCGCGATGCGGATCCCGGTCGGCAGGGTGGTGGCGTCCTCCAGCCACAGGTCGGCCAGCCGGATCGCCTCGCACCACCTTGCGCCGCTCGCCTCCAGGACGCTCGGATCGCCCTTGGCGGCGACCGTCTGCCGGCCACGTTCTTGGCCAGATCCCAGTTGACCGGGCCGCCCTGCCAGGACATCAGGTCGGCGAACTGGCGCAGGGCGTCGGCGAACTGCTGCGGGTCGCCCAGCGGCCCCAGCGGCCCCAGCGGCCCGCCGGGCCGCCGGACCCCGGCCGCCGCCGCCGGCTCCGCCCGGCACGTCGGGCGTGCTTCCCGAATCACCCGGGTCCCGGTCCGGTCACCCGGCAGGCCGAAGCCGAAGGGAGGATCAGTCATCTCCGCTGCCTCTCAGGCAGGATGGAAGGGTCACGTTCGCCACGTTATCCCGGGAGCACTCCGCGGTGAGCAACCGAGATGCCAGGTTCGCCAAGGGCGGAGTCCGGCGGCGTACCGTCAGGCCATGGGCAACCGGCGAGCCGCCGTGAACCGCGCGGCGGGCCGGGCACCAACGGCGGCCCGGCCGCCCGGGGACGGGAAGACCGCGGGCGCGGCCGGTCGTCGCCGTCACCGGCGCGGCCAGCGGCCTCGGCCATGCGCTCACGGCGCGGCTGGCGGCGTCGACCGGGTCGGCCGGGTGATCGCCATCGACGACCACCGGGGCGATGCCACGGGCGTCACCTGGCGGGTCGTCGACGTCCGCGACCCGGCGCTGGCCGGTCGGCTGGCCGGGGTCGACGTGGTCGTGCACACCGACCTCGACCTGGCCCCCGACTCCGACCAACGGTCACGGCGGGCGTTCAACGTCCGCGGCGCGCAGACCGTGCTGACCGCGGCGGCGGCCGGGCGGGTCGGCCGGGTCGTGCTGGTCACCAGCGCGATGGTGTACGGCGCGCGGCCGGACAATCCGGTGCCGCTCGCCGAGGACGCGCCGCTGGGCGCCGACCCTGACGGCAGCGTGGTCGGCGACCTGCTGGAGATCGAGCAGCTGGCGCAGCGCTCGCCCGCAGGCCAACCCCGGCATGGCGATCACGGTCGTCCGGCCGGCCGCGCTGGTCGGCGAGGGCATCGACACCCTGATCACCAGGCACTTCGAGGCGCCGCGGCTGCTGGCGGTGAAGGGCTGCGCGCCGCGCTGGCAGTTCTGCCACGTCGACGACCTGGTGTCGGCGCTGGAGCTGGCCGCGGCGGGCGAGGTGACCGGCAAGTTCGCGGTCGGCTGCGACGGCTGGCTGGAGCAGGAGCAGGTGGAGGAGCTGTCCGGGCTGCGCCGGATCGAGCTGCCGGCCGGCCTGACGTTCGCGCACCGCGCAGCGGCTGCACCGGGCCGGCATCACCCCGGCTCCCGTGACCGACCTGCACTTCGTCGTGTACCCGTGGGTGGTCGACTGCGCGGCGCTGCGGGAGGCCGGCTGGAAGCCCGCGTTCGACAACGAGACCGCGCTGCAGGTCCTGCTCTCCGAGCGCGGCGGGTCACCACGCGGTGGCCGGCCGCCGGCTGGACAAGAAGGACGCGACGATCACGGCGGCCGGCGCCACGGTCGCCGTGATCGGGACCGCGGCGATCGTGCGCGAGGTCAGGCGGCGGCGCCGCGGCACCTGACCGCTCACGGCCCTTTGGCATAATCGGCAGGGTGAACATCGTCCGGCTCGCCGAGCTGCGGGACACCCCGCTGTCGGTGGACGAGGTGCTGAGCGCGGTCGTCGGATCCCGCGGCCGGGGGGATCGCCCTGTTCGTCGGCACGGTCCGGGACCACGACCACGGCCGCCCGGTGGTCCGGCTCGGCTACACCGCTCACCCGTCGGCCGCCGGCCGAGCTGCGGCGGGTCGCCGAGAAGGTCGCGGCCAGCTTCGACGCGATCGCGGTCGCGGCCGTGCACCGGGTGGGCGACCTGGAGGTCGGCGACCTCGCGGTCGTGGTCGCCGTGTCCTGCCCGCACCGCGCCGAGGCCTTCGACGCCTGCCGCGCGCTGATCGACGAGCTGAAGCAGACCGTGCCGATCTGGAAGCACCAGCAGTTCGCCGGCGGCGAAAGCGAGTGGGTCAACAGCGCGTAGTCTTCCCCCATGTCCCGCCGAGCCGCGACGCTGCTGGTGGCAGCGGCCGGAGTCCTGATCGCGCTGGCCGTCGCCGTGATCTCGCCGGTCCCCTACGTCGCCCTGACCCCCGGGCCGACGCTGAACACGCTCGGCGACCTCAGCGGCAAGCCGCTGATCCAGATCAGCGGGCACCGGACCTACCCGACCAAGGGCCACCTCAACATGGTGACCGTGTCGTTTCTCGGCGGCCCGGGAACCAGGTTCAACCTCTTCGCGGCGCTGCGGGCCTGGCTGACCCCGAACCAGGCGGTCGTGCCCGAGTCGGAGATCTTCCCCCCGGGCCAGACCCCGCAGCAGGTGGCCAAGCAGGACACCGAGGAGATGGCGAACTCGCAGGAGACCGCCACCGCGGCCGCGCTCTGCCAGCTCAACATCACCTTCAAGACGGTGGACACCGTCCAGGCGACGGTCAAGGGCATGCCGGCCGCGGGCGTGCTGCGCGCCGGGGATGTCATCGTGGCGGTCGACGGCAATCCGGTGACCTGCCGCGCCGATGCCGGCGACCCTGATCAAGGCGCGCAAGCCCGGGGCCCCGGTGCAGCTGACCGTGCTCCGGCACGGCCAGACCGAGCAGGTCCGGCTGGTCACGGCCGACGCGGCGGGGGAGCCCGAGATCGGCGTGAACCTCGTGGAGACCTTCGTGTTCCCGTTCAGCGTGACGATCAGCGTCGGGAACATCGGCGGGCCCAGCGCGGGCCTGATGTTCGCGCTCGGCATCATCGACAAGCTCACCCCGGCCAACCTGACCGGCGGCAGGTTCATCGCGGGAACCGGCGAGATCGAGGCCAACGGCACCGTGGACCCGATCGGCGGGATCCAGCAGAAGATGGCCGGCGCGCGCGCGGCCGGCGCGACGATCTTCCTGACCCCGGCGGCGAACTGCCCGAACACCGCGGGAGCGGTGCCCGCCGGGATGCGCCTGATCAAGGTGAGCTCGCTGACCGGCGCCATC
Organism: uncultured Actinomycetota bacterium; assembly: GCA_963745575.1. GTDB lineage: Bacteria > Actinomycetota > Actinomycetes > Streptosporangiales > Streptosporangiaceae > JASHPR01. The sequence goes on from CAVUYA010000006.1 coordinate 4,550, forward strand.
GCCGACCTCAACGCGCTGAAGGCAGGCAGGCCGGTCCCTTCGTGCTGAGGCGGGCCGCGAGCTACCGGAAGTTGCGGTCAGAGAACGCGCATTCGCACGCGGTAACGTTGCGTCGAGAGAGTGCCGCATGCGCGCACTGCCCGGCGGCCGGGCGCGAGCGTGTGCCGCCCGCGCACACGGCCCGGCTGCCGGGCACCTGAGCTGAGGTAAGGGGGAGGCGTGGCCTTCCGATCCGCTGGCCGCTCCCGGCCGCCCGGCAGCCGTCCCATCACGCTTCCCCGATGGTCGAGGTACGTGCTCCCGGTCCTGGCCGTCGGTGATAGTGCTGATCGTGCTCATGGCCGTCGCGGCCGGGGTGTGGACCGACCTCCTGTGGTTCCGCTCGGTCCACTACTCGTCGGTCTTCGGCATCACGTACGGCGTCAAGTGGACGCTGTTCGCGGTCACGGCGGTCTTCATGATGGCGGTGATCGGCATCAACATCCGGATCGCCTACCGGCTCAGGCCGGCCGAACCGGCCGGCGTCACCGGAGCAGCAGGGCCTGGAGGCGTACCGGACGGTGATCGACCCGCACCGCAAGGCCTGGTCTGGGTCGTTCTCGGCCTGATCGGGCTCATCTCCGGCCTGACCGCCGCGGGCAGCTGGCGCACCTGGCTGCTGTTCGCCAACCAGACCTCGTTCGGGGTCACCGACCCGCAGTTCCACCTGGACATCTCGTTCTTCGTCTTCGACTACCCGTTCATCCGGATGGTGCTCAGCTACCTCTTCGCGGCCATCCTGCTGTCCCTGGTCGCCGCCGCCATCGTGCACTACCTGTACGGCGGGCTGCGGCTGCAGGTGCGCGGGGAGCGCGCGACCCAGGGCGCCCGGGTGCACCTGTTCGTCCTGGTCGGCATCTTCGTGCTGCTCAAGGCCGTCGCCTACTGGGTGGACCGGTACGGCATCGACTTCTCCCAGCGCGGCGTGGTGCAGACCGGGGCGTCCTACACCGACGTCAACGCCGTGCTGCCGGCCAAGACGGTGCTGGCGGTGATCGCGGTGATCTGCGCCGCGCTGTTCTTCGCGGGCGCGATCCGGCGCAACTCGCTGCTGCCCGCCGTCGGGTTCGGCCTGCTCGTGCTCTCGGCCATCATCATCGGCGGGGTCTACCCGGCCATCGTGCAGCAGTTCGTGGTCAAGCCCAACGAGCTGGCCAAGGAGCGCCCGTACCTGTCCCGCGAGATCAAGAACACCCGCGTCGCGTACGGCCTCACGCACGTGCAGGTGACCCCGTACTCGGCGGTGTCGTCCGAGCCGACGTCGCAGCTGGCCCAGCAGGCCGCCGTGCTCCCCGACGTGCGCCAGCTGGATCCCGGCGTGGTGTCCGCGTCGTTCCAGCAGCTTCAGCAGGTCAAGGGGTACTACAAGTTCCCCGACGTGCTGTCGGTCGACAGGTACCAGGTCCCGGGGAGCTCGGTGCCGGTCGACATGGTCGTCGGCGTCCGTGACATGTCGGGCCCGCCCGCCGGCCAGGACAACTGGATCAACAGTCACCTGGTCTACACCCACGGGTTCGGGTTCGTGGCCGCGGCCGCGAACGCCACCTCGAGCGGCGGCAACCCCGCGTTCACCGAAAGCGACATCCCGCCGTCCGGCCTGCTCAACGTGCAGCAGCCCCGGGTGTACTTCGGCGAGCAGGAGACCAGCTACGCGATCGTCGGCGGCCGCCAGCCCGAGCTCGACTATCCCAACTCCAGCGCGAGCGGCCAGGCCAACACCACCTACACCGGCGGCGGCGGCGTCCCGGTCGGCTCGCCGCTCAACCGGGTGCTGTACGCGGTCAAGTTCCGCGAGCTCAACATCCTGCTGTCCGGGGCCATCGACGGCAACTCGAAGATCATGTACATCAGGGACCCGCTGTCCCGGGTGGCCAAGGTCGCCCCGTTCCTCACCCTGGACGGCAACACCTACCCGGTCGTGGTCGGCGGGCAGATCTACTGGGTGGTGGACGCCTACACCACCACCGACAACTACCCCTACTCGCAGCGGCTGAACCTGCAGCAGGCCAGCCAGAACAGCTACAGCCCGGGCGGCTCGGTCATCGGCCCGGACGGCCAGGTGAACTACATCCGCAACTCGGTCAAGGCCGTGGTGAACGCCTACACCGGCGCGGTCACGCTCTACCAGTGGGGCGGCCACGACCCCGTGCTGGACGCCTGGAAGAACGCGTTCCCCGGCGTGATCAAGCCCGAGAGCGCCATCCCCGGGGACCTGCTGCCGCACCTGCGCTACCCCTCGATCCTGTTCGAGGCGCAGCGGCAGATCCTGGCGCAGTACCACGTGACGCAGGCCCCGGAGTTCTACGGCGGGCAGAACTTCTGGGCCGTGCCCACGGACCCGAGCGGCACGTCGCCCAACGCGTCCAGCCAGCCGCCGTACTACCTCACGATGACCATGCCGGGCCAGCCGCAGCCGGAGTTCTCGCTGACCACGTCGCTCACGCCGCGCGGCCGGGCCAACATGGCCGCGTTCATGGAGGTCAACAGCAACCCGCAGAGCACGGCCTACGGCACGATCCGGGTCCTCCAGCTCCCGCAGGACACCACGATCCGCGGCCCGCAGCAGGTCCAGAACGACTTTGAGTCCAACGCGACCGTCGCCTCCGCGCTGACCCTGCTGCGGCAGGGCGGGTCGCGGGTGACCCAGGGCAACCTGGTCACGCTGCCGGTCGGCGGGGGGCTGCTGTACTTCGAGCCCGTGTACGTGTCCCAGGCGGCCGCCGGCAGTTCCGGGGCCTATCCCACCTTGCAGGGCATGCTCGCGTACTACAACGGCCAGGTCGGGTACGGGCCGACGCTGGCCTCGGCGCTGGCCCAGGTGTTCGGCAGCGCACCCGCGCAGCCCAGCCCGGGCAGCAGCCCGCCGAGCACCGGCCAGGGCGCGCCGGCGAACGCGACCGTGCTGAAGTACCTGCAGCAGGCCGAGGCCTATTACAGCGCCGCCCAGACGGCCCTGAAGAGCGGGGATTTCGCCACCTACGGCCGTGACCTGGCCCTGATGAAGGCGGCCCTGGACAACGCGAGGAACGCCGCGCAGGGCAGCCCGGCGGGCTCACCGTCACCCTCGCCCTCGCCTTCCCCGTCCGCCCGCCCGTAGCCGGGCCGCGGGGCGCGCGCCGGGGCCAGGTTGCGACTCGGTTGCGCCGGGGTTGCGGCTGTGCGGCCAATCGATGCCGGCGCCCCGCCGCACGGGCACGCCGCCGCCCCAGAGGGCGTACGCTCGGTGCTGACGGGACATTCAGAGGAACGTTTGCCTGACCGGCCGGTCCCGCCCGCCCGCCGGCCCTGACGAAGGGAGCCCGACCAGTCGTGGCGCTCCGTGTGCTGGTTGACGCGACCGCTGTGCCCGCAGATCGTGGCGCGCTCGGCCGTTACGTTGACGGACTGGTCTGCGCCCTGGGCGCAGCCGGAGCGGACCTGGCCGTGGCCTGCCAGCGCGCCGACGAAGAGAAGTACGGCCGCCTCGTCCCGGGCGCGCTGATCGTCGCCGGCCGCCGGCCATCGCGCACCGGGCCGCCCGGCTGGCCTGGGAGAATAGCGGCCTGCCGCTGGTGGCCCAGCAGGTCGGCGCGGACGTCATCCACGCGCCGCACTACTCGATGCCGCTGCGGCCGGGCGCGCCCACCGTGGTGACCATCCACGACCTGACGTTCTTCACCGAGCCCGATGCCCACAGCCCGGTGACCGCGACGTTCTACAAGTCCGCGATCCGCACCTCGGCCCGCCGCGCCACCCGGCTCATCGTCCCGTCCAAGGCGACCAGGGACGAGCTCGTCCGCGCGCTCGGCGCGGATCCGACCAGGATCGACGTCGCCTACCACGGCGTAGACCACGCGATGTTCCGCGAGCCGGCCGAGGCCAAGGTCCGCCACGTCTCCGACCGGCTCGGCCTGCACGGCAAGCCCTACGTCGCCTACCTCGGCACGCTGGAGCCGCGCAAGAACGTTCCCGCGCTGATCAACGGGTGGTCCGAGGCCGTGGCCGACCTGTCCGAGCCGCCCGCCCTGGTCCTGGCCGGCGGCAGCGGCTGGAGCGAGGAAGTGGACGAGGCGGTCGCGAACGTGCCCGCCCACCTGCGCCTGGTCCGGCCGGGCTACCTGCACTTCACCGACCTGCCGGGCTTCCTCGGCGGCGCGCTGGTCGTGGCGTTCCCGAGCACGGGCGAGGGGTTCGGGCTGCCGGTGCTCGAGGCCATGGCCTCCGGCGCGCCGGTGCTGACCACGCACCGGACGTCCCTGCCCGAGGTGGGGGGCGACGCGGTGGCCTACACCGAGCCGGACGCCGACAGCATCCGCACCGCGCTGCGGGCCCTGCTCGACGACCCGGGCCGCAGGCAGGCGCTGGGCGCCGCCGGGCACGCGCGGGCGCTCGAGTTCACCTGGGCGGCCTCGGCCGAGGCGCACATGGCGTCCTACGAGCGTGCGGCGGCGCAGGGACGCGAGTAGCCTGCCTGCCCATGCCGAGTAAACCGCGATCGGTCCCGGGCTCGAGGCCATCCTCCTGGTCGGCGGCCAGGGCACCCGGCTGCGCCCGCTGACCATCGCGACCCCCAAGCCGCTGCTGCCGACCGCCGGGGTCCCGTTCCTGGCGCACCAGCTGGCCCGGGCGGCCGCGGCCGGGGTCACCCGCGTGATCTTGGCCACCTTCTACCGCGCCCAGATGTTCGCCGAGTGCCTCGGCGACGGCTCGTCGTTCGGGCTGGAGATCGGCTACATCCAGGAGGAGACCCCGCTCGATACCGGCGGCGCGATCCGCAACGCCGCGTCCGGCCTGCGCGGCGGCCCGGATGACCCGGTCGTCGTGCTGAACGGCGACGTCCTGTCCGGCCACGACCTGGCCGCGCAGGTGACCGCGCACGAAAAGGCCGGCGCCGCGGTGACCCTGCATCTGGTCGAGGTCCCCGACCCGGCCCGGTTCGGCTGCGTCCCGACCGACGCGGACGGGCGGGTCACGGCGTTCCTGGAGAAGACGCCGCACCCGGTGACCAACCGGATCAACGCCGGGTGCTACGTGTTCACGCGGCACGTCATCGACCAGATCCCGCCCGGCCGGGTGTCGGTGGAGCGGGAGACGTTCCCCGGGCTGATCAGCCGCGGCGAGCTGGTCCTCGGCCACGTCGACACCGCGTACTGGCTCGACGTCGGGACCCCGGAGGCGTTCGTGCGCGGATCGTGCGACCTGGTGCTCGGGAAGCTGGCCTCGCCGGCGCTGCCCGGCCCGTGCGGGCCGTCCCTGGCCCTGCCCGGAGCCGTCGTCGCGCCGGAGGCCAGGGTCGGCGGCGGCTCGGTCATCGGCGCGGGCTGCCGCGTCGGCCCGCGGGCGGAGGTCGAGGGCAGCGTGCTGTTTGACGACGCGACCGTGGGCACGGGGGCGGTGGTCCGGTCCGCCGTGGTCGGCCGCGGCGCGCGGATCGGCGACGGGGCGGTCCTGGACGGCGTCGTGATCGGCGACGGGGCCCGGATCGCTTCCGGCAACGAGCTCGCCCGCGGGCTCCGGGTCTGGCCGGACGTGGAGATCGGCCCGACCTCGGTCCGGTTCTCCACGGACGCGTAGGGCCGGGGCCGTGGTGACGCCCGGCCCGCAGGCCCCCGGGCCGGCCTGGCCGCCGCTGACCCGGGAGTGGAGCCCGCCGTATCCGGTCGACGTGCGGCTGGTCCTGTCCGTGCACCGCCGCGGGTCGCGCGATCCCGCGTACCGCACCGATGCTTCCGGCGCCGTGTGGCGCACGGTGCTGACGCCCGGCGGCCCGGGCACGCTGCGGGTGGCGGGCCACGGCCCCGGGGTCACCGCGACGGCGTGGGGACCCGGCGCCGGCTGGCTGCTGGAGACGCTGCCGTCGCTGCTCGGCTCCGGCGACGACCTGTCCGGCTTTGTTCCCGTCCACCCGCTGCTGCGGGAGATGGCCGTCCGGTACCCCGGCGCCCGGGTCGGCCGTTCCGGGCGCGTGCTCGAGGCGCTGGTCCCGGCGATCCTGGAGCAGAAGGTGGTGGGGGCGGAGGCCCGCCGCGCATGGCACTACCTGCTGCGCCGGTTCGGCTCGCCCGCTCCCGGGCCGGCCCCGGCCGGCCTGCGGGTGTTCCCGGACGCGCGGACCTGGGCGCGGATCCCGTCCTGGGAGTGGCACCGGGCCGGCGTGGAGCCGGGACGGGCCGCGCACGATCACCGGAGCGGCGCGCGCGGCGGCCCGGCTGGAGGAGATCCTCGCGATGGCGGCCGGCGACGCCGATCGCAGGCTGCGGTCGCTGCCGGGCGTCGGGCCGTGGACCTCGGCCGAGGTCAGGCAGCGCGCCTGCGGTGACCCGGACGCGGTGTCGGTCGGCGACTACCACCTGCCGGCCGTGGTCGGCTGGGCGCTGGCCGGCCGGGTCGTCGATGACGACGGCATGCTGGAACTGCTGGCGCCGTACGCCGGGCACCGGTACCGGGCGACCAGGCTGGTGGAACTGAGCGGCGCGCATCCGCCGCGCCGCGGCCCCCGGCTCGCCCTCCGGGAGTACCGTGCCTTCTAGACCCGGGCGGCCGATCCGGTTCGTCCCAGCTACATGAGCGGATATCACCAGAACTATCTGCCGAGTCAGTTAATATGCGGACATGGAGCTGGAAGCGCCCCTTGACGCATTCGCGCGCGAGCAGCAGGCCGGGCTCGGCGCGCTGGCCCGGCTGTCCCGGCCCGGCGACGGGGACCTGCCCGAGCGCGGGGCCTGGGATCCGCCCTGGGACCCGCGGGAATCCGGCGACTGGGATCCGCCGCTGGCGCTGCCGTGGACGGCCGGCGACTCGCCGTACGCCGAGGAGCCCGACATTCCGGACGTGTCGTACAGGTCACCCAGGCGCCGGCGCTGATCCGGGCCCGTCCGGCCCGGGGCGGCCGGATGGCGCCGCTTAGGCTGGTGGTCATGAGCGACGACGGGCCCACCCCTCGCCCCCGCCCGAAGCCACGCCATCCCTCGTCCGGCGGCGCGCTGCGCCGCGTGCTGGCCCGGGCCAGGGACGGCAAGACCCTGGACCAGGCCGAGGCCGCCACCCTGCTGCAGGCCCGCGGCGATCAGCTCGGCGAGCTCCTCGGCCATGCCTCGCGGACCAGGGACGCCGGGCTGCAGCGCGCGGGCCGGCCCGGGATCATCACCTACTCCCGTAAGGTCTTCGTCCCCCTGACCCGGCTGTGCCGTGACCGTTGCGGATACTGCACGTTCGCCACGGTGCCCGGGCGGGTGGCCAGCCCCTACCTGTCACCGGACGAGGTCATCGACATCGCGGCCCGGGGCGCGGCGCTCGGCTGCAAGGAGGCACTGTTCACGCTCGGCGACCGGCCGGAGGACCGGTGGCGCCCGGCCCGGGAGTGGCTGGACGCGCACGGCTACGACGACACCCTGTCCTACGTCCGGGCCATGGCCATCCGGGTGCTCGAGGAGACCGGATTGCTGCCGCACCTCAACCCGGGCGTGCTGACCTGGCAGGACTTCCAGCGGCTCAAGCCGGTGGCGCCGTCCATGGGCATGATGCTGGAGACGACCGCCCGCCGGCTCTTCACCGAGCGCGGCGCCCCGCACTTCGGCAGCCCGGACAAGGACCCCGCGGTCCGGCTGCGGGTGCTCGAGGACGCCGGCCGCAGCAACGTCCCGTTCACGACCGGCATCCTGATCGGCATCGGCGAGACCCTGGCGGAGCGCGCGGACTCGATCTTCGCGATCCGCAAGGTGGCCCGCGAGTACGGCGGCATCCAGGAAGTCATCGTGCAGAACTTCCGGGCCAAGCCGGACACGCCGATGCGCGGCGTGCCCGACGCCGAGCTGGACGACCTGGCCGCGACGATCGCCGTGACCAGGCTGGTCCTGGGCCCGGGCGCGAGGATCCAGGCCCCGCCGAACCTGATCGGCGACCAGTACCGGATGATCCTGGCCGCGGGCATCGACGACTGGGGCGGGGTGTCGCCGCTGACCCCGGACCACGTGAACCCCGAGCGCCCCTGGCCGCAGATCGACGACCTGGCCGAGCGCACCGCGGCGGCCGGGTTCACGCTGGCCGAGCGGCTGACGGTTTACCCCGGTTACCTCAGGGAGCCGTGGCTCGATCCCCGGGTCGCCCCGCACGTCGCGGCCCTGGCCGATCCGGCCACGGGCCTGGCGCGGGCGGGCGCGATGCCGCGCGGGCGGCGCTGGCAGGAGCCGGACGGCGGCTGGGGCGAGGCCGCGGGCCGGACCGACCTGCACGTCACGATCGACACGACCGGCCGGACCGCCGACCGCAGGGACGACTTCGCCGAGGTGTACGGCGACTGGGCGGAGGTGGGCGCGCGGATCGAGCCCGCCGCCCGGAAGCCCGCGGCGGGCCGGGGCGCGGCGGGCCGGGGGGCCCCGGCGCGGCTGCGGGCCGAGGTGCTCGCGGCGCTGCGCCGGGCCGAGCAGGATCCCGCGGGGCTGTCCGACGCCGAGGCGCTGGCCCTGCTCGACGCCGACGGCGCGGAGCTTGAGGCGCTCGCCGGTCTGGCCGACGCGCTGCGCCGGGAGGCGGCCGGCGACGACGTCACCTACGTGGTCGACCGCAACATCAACTTCACCAACGTGTGCTACACCGGCTGCCGGTTCTGCGCGTTCGCCCAGCGGCGCACCGACGCCGACGCCTACACGCTGTCCCTCGCGCAGGTCGGCGACCGGGCGCAGGAGGCCTGGCAGGCCGGGGCCACCGAGGTGTGCATGCAGGGCGGCATCCACCCGGACCTGCCCGGCACCGCCTACTTCGACCTGGCCGCCGAGGTGAAGCGGCGCTGCCCGCACCTCCACGTGCACGCGTTCTCGCCGATGGAGGTGATGAACGGGGCGTCGCGCACCGGCCTGCCCGTCCGGGAGTGGCTGACGGCGGCCCGCGAGGCCGGCGTGGACTCGCTGCCGGGCACCGCGGCCGAGATCCTGGACGACGACGTCCGCTGGGTGCTGACCAAGGGCAAGCTGCCGGCCGCGGCCTGGATCGAGGTGATCACCACCGCGCACGAGCTCGGCATCCCGACCTCGGCGACGATGATGTACGGGCACGTGGACACGCCCGCGCACTGGGTGGCGCACCTGCGGGTCATCCGCGGGATCCAGGAGCGCACCGGCGGCTTCACCGAGTTCGTGCTGCTGCCGTTCGTGCACGCCAGCTCGCCGATCTACCTGGCCGGGCTGGCCCGGCCCGGCCCCACCCTCCGGGAGAACCGGGCGGTGCACGCGGTGTCCCGGCTGATGCTGCACGGCGCGATCGGCAACATCCAGTGCTCCTGGGTGAAGCTGGGCGACGAGGCCTGCCGCGTGATGCTGGCCGGCGGCGTCAACGACCTGGGCGGGACGCTGATGGAGGAGACCATCAGCCGCATGGCCGGGTCACAGAACGGCTCGTTCAAGACGATCAGCCAGCTCACCGCGATGGTCGCCCCGACCGGGCGCCCGATGCGGCAGCGGACGACGACCTATCAGAACCCGGATCCAGAACGCATAGCCGCGGCGCTGGCCAGCGACGGTGTCTGTGCCTCGGTGCGGGGTTCCCGGCCGCCGCTCCCGCTGATCGGAGCGTGACGCGGCGCCCGCGCGGCGGGTGCCCCTGTCAGAGGGTCATCAGGAAGCGCTCCGGGTCGCGGTCGGGGCGGGGCCGCGGGGGCGCGGCGGGGTGGCCGACGCCGACCGCGCCCATCGGCTCCCAGCCCGGCGGCAGGCCCAGCGCGCCCGCGGCGACCTGCGGGCAGAACAGGGTGCTGGACACCCAGCAGGACCCGAGCCCTTCCACCGCGAGGGCGACCAGCAGGTTCTGCACCGCCGCGCCCATCGCGACCAGGAACATCGCGCGCTCGGCGGCCGAGCGCCGCTGGTCCGGATAGGCGTGGGCCGCCTCGGCGACCAGGCACGGCACGATGATCAGCGGCGCCCGGCGCAGCGGCTCGCCGCGCCGGGTCCGCCGGGCGATCTGCTCCTGCGTGAACCCGTCGCCGCGCAGGTCCGCGGTCCACGCCGCGAGCATGTCGTCCAGCAGCGCGGTCCTGGCCCGCGGCGACTCCACCACCGCGAACCGCCACGGCTCGCTGTGATGCGGGGCCGGCGCGGTCAGCGCCGCCGCGATCGCGCGGCGGACCGCCGCGGAGTCGACGGGCTCGGCGGTGAACTCGCGGACGGTCCGCCGCTCGTAGAGCACGTCGGCGGCACCCAGGCGGAACATGTCCTCCGCGGCGGGCCGGACCAGCGCGGCGGCGCCCGGCCCGTCGGATCGAGTCACCAGCCCGGCCAGGCCCCGCACGATCGCCACGGGCACCTGCGCGGTCTTGCCCTTGACCAGGTCGGCGGCGGCGGCGATCTCGTCCGCGACGGCCGCGATCGTCACCTCCATCGGGTTGCCGAACGTGTCGGCCTGGCCGCGGTGGTCGCGCAGCGGCGCGAGCCCGGCCGCGCCGATCGCGGCGTCGGTCTGGCCGATGCGCCACGGCCGGCCCATGGTGTCGGTGATGACGACCCCGACGCTGATCCCGCGCCGCTCGCCGATCGCCTTGCGCAGCCGGCGGGCCGAGCCGTCCGGGTCCTCGGGCAGCAGCACCACCGTGCCCGGCGCCGTGTTGGAGCTGTCGACCCCGGCGGCCGCCAGCACCAGGCCGTGCCGGGTCTCGACGATCCTGGTCGGGCCGCGCCGCGCCACCACCCGGACCGTCTCCGCGTCGATCGCGCGCTCCCGGTCCGCGCGGATCACCCGGCCCTCCGCCTTGCTGATGATCTTCGAGGTGACGACCACGATGTCGCCGTCCCGCAGGCCGGGCGCTGCGTCGCAGATCAGCCCGGCGAGGTCGGCGCCGGGCGAGATCTCCGGCAGCCCGGGGACGCCGGTGACGGTGATGTCGCTCGGTCCGGGCGCCACCGCGCCCTCCGGCTCGCTCATCGGGCCAGCTCCGCGGCGAGGGACAGGGCGGCCCGCGCGATCTCGGCGGACGCGGCCAGGTCCGTCATGTAGAGGGGGAGCGCCCGGACCGCGATCCCGGCCAGCCGGGGGTCGTCGACCGCCGCCTTGTCCTGGTCGTCGACCAGCCAGCCGTCGAGTAGCCCGGCGCCGTAGTGCGCGGCGACCGCGATGGCGGTCGTCTCCACGCCGATCGCGGCCAGGCACGCGTCGGCCATGCCCCGCACCGGCGCCCCGCCGATGATCGGCGACACGCCCACCACGGTCTTGGCGCGCACCGCGCCGGCGATCCCGGGGACCGCGAGGATCGCCCCGACGCTGACCACCGGGTTGGACGGCGGCAGCAGCACGCAGTCCGCGGCGGCGATCGCGTCGAGCACCCCCGGCGCCGGCGCCGCCGTCTCGGCCCCGGTGAACGTGATCGCGGCGGCCGGGACGGCGGCGTGCATCCTGACCCACCACTCCTGGAAGTGCACGGTCCGGCGGCCCCCGCCCGCGCCGCCCGCCCCGTCCGCGCCGCTCGTGCCGTCCGCGCGGTCCCGCGCCGTCGGCGTCGTCCCCAGCGAGCGTCACGTGGGTCTCGACCCGGTCGTCGGTCATGGGCAGCAGGATGACGCCGGGCTGCCACCGCTCGCTCAGCGCCCGGGTGACCGCGGACAGCGGCAGGCCCGCCCGCAGCATGCCGGTCCGCGCGATATGCGTGGCGAAGTCACGGTCGCCGAGGCTGAACCAGCCTGGCCCCGCGCCGTAGGCGGCGAGCTCGTGCAGGACGGTGAAGGTCTCATCGGCGCGTCCCCAGCCCTGCTCCTCGCTGATCCCGCCGCCCAGCGTGTACATGACGGTGTCCAGGTCAGGGCTCACGTGCAGGCCGAACAGGCTGATGTCGTCGCCGGTGTTGCCGATGACCGTGATCTCGGCATCGGGCGCGGCGGCCTTCAGGCCGCGCAGGAAGCGGGCGCCGCCCACGCCGCCGGCCAGAACGGTGATGCGCATGCCGGAAGTCTCGCAACTGGCCGGACCGGGCCTCCCGCGAGCCCCCCGGAAACCGCGCCCGCAGGGGCGGCCCGCGGCCGCTGCCTGCCATCACGGGCGGTCATTATCACGTATTCCCCTTGACGTAGTGCAAGACACGCGGGTGTAATTTCAAGTGTGTAATTCTCGTGTCGCGGGGGAGTGGCGCGAGCCGACGGGGTTAACCGGAGGGGGCTGGAGGTGCGCTGTGGCTGAGGTCATCGTCTCGCTGATGCACGACGGGTTCGGCATCGACGCTGACGATGCCGAAGAGCTGGGCTGGCAGGATCGGGCGCTCTGCGCGCAGACCGATCCGGAGGCGTTCTTCCCTGAGAAGGGCGGCTCGACCCGGGAGGCCAAGAAGGTCTGTCGCAGCTGCGAGGTCCGGGCCGAGTGCCTGGAGTACGCGCTGGAGCATGACGAGCGCTTCGGCATCTGGGGCGGGCTGTCCGAGCGCGAGCGCAGGCGGCTCAAGCGCCAGGCCATGTAGGCCCGGGGAGCAAACGGGGCCGCACGGCCGCGCCCCGGGGCCGCCGGGGCCCGGGGAACCGGGGCCAAGCACTGGCATCTGGCCGTCTTGATACTCCCCCTTCGCGTATTGTTCACGGGGTACCAGCGCCCCGCATGACCGGACCGCAAGCCCTCCCGCCGGCCCGCAGGTGGCCTTCTGAACAGCGAGCGGACCCCACTTGTCGCCGAACGAGACCTACTCGCAGCACGTCGTCACGGCGGTGATCGTCGCGCATGACGGCGCCGCGTGGCTGCCGCGTGTCGTCCAGTCCCTGCTTGACCAGACCAGGCCGGCGCAGCGCGTCGTCGCCGTCGATACCGGCAGCCGGGACCGCAGCGGCTCGCTGCTGGTCGGCCTCCTCGGCCAGGGTGCCGTCTTCGGCATGGACCGGGGTACCGGCTACGGCGCGGCGGTCACGCGCGCGCTGCAGCACCGCGCGGCGAACGTGAACGCCCCGGGCCCGGCGGGCATGCCGGGAGGGGACCGGGTCGAGTGGGTGTGGCTGCTGCACGACGACTGCGAGCCTGCTCCCGACGCCCTGGAGCAGTTGCTCCGCGGGGCCGCGGAGACCCGGTCGGCCGCGGTGCTCGGCCCCAAGATCAAGGACTGGGCCGACCGCCAGGTGATCCTCGAGGCCGGGGTCACCATCGATACCGTGGGCCGCCGGATCACCGGCACCGAGCCGCGCGAGGTAGACCAGGGCCAGCATGACGGAGACCGCGACTGCCTGGCGGTCGGCAGCGCGGGCATGCTGATCCGGCGCGACGTCTGGGACTCGGTCGGCGGCTTTGACCCGGCCATGACCCTGTTCCGGGAAGATGTCGACTTCTGCTGGCGGGTCCACGCGGCGGGCTACCGGGTCCGGGTGATCACCGACGCCGTCGTGTACCACGTGGAGGCATCCGCCCGGCGGCGGCGGCCGATATCGGTGGCCCGGCGCCCTCGCCAGCTCGACCGGCGTAACGCGATGCTCACCCTGATCGGGAACCTTCCCGCGCGGCCGATGCTCACGTCGGCGATCGGCAACCTGACCATCTCCCTGCTGCGCGCGCTCTACTTCCTGCTCGCCAAGCGCGTGGCCGCAGGCCTGGACGAGCTGGCCGCCGTCGGCTCGGTGTTCGGCCATCCGTTCCGGCTGCTGGCGCTGCGCCGCCGCCGGGCGCTGGGCCGGCGAGCGGCCTACGGGCGGCTGCGCGGCGACCTGCCGCCGGGCCGGTCGGTGCGGCGGACCGCGGAATTCGCCGCCTCGGCGCTGTCCCGGTCCGGCCCGGCGGACACGGCGGGCTCGCATCACGCGACCGACGATCCCGACGAGGCCGATTTCCTGCTCACCGACACCGGCCTGGTGCAGCGCATCCTGACCAACCCCGGCGTGCTGCTGTTCCTGGCCCTGACCGTGGTAGCCCTGGTCGCCGAGCGCTCGCTGCTCGGCTCCGGGCCGCTCGGCGGCGGCGCGCTGCTTCCCGCCTGGGGCGGCGCGGCCGGGCTCTGGCACGAGTACCTGCAGGGTTTCCACCCCGTCGGGATCGGCTCGGCGGACAGCGCGCCCCCGTACCTGGCCGTCGTCGCCGTGCTGGCCACCCTGCTCGGCGGCAAGCCGTGGCTGGCCGTTGACGTGATCCTGCTCGGCTGCGTGCCGCTGGCCGGCGTCACCGCGTTCCTCGCGGTGCGGCGGGTCACGCGTTCCACGCCGGTCAGGGTGTGGGCGGCGGCCTCCTACGCGCTGCTGCCCGTGGCCACCGGCACGATCGCCGCGGGCCGGCTCGGCACCGCCGTGGTCTTCGTGCTGCTACCGGTGATCGCCCTGCTGGCCGGGCGGATGCTGACCCAGCCGGGCCGCCGGGCCCGCCGGGCCGCCTGGGCCACCGGGCTGACCATCGCGGTCGCTGCCGCGTTCGTTCCGCTGGTCTGGGTCGTGGCCCTGATCGCCGCCCTCGCCCTGATCGCCGTGCGGCCCGCCCTGTGGCGCAACCTGGCCATCGTCGCGGTGGTGCCGCCGGTGCTGCTCCTGCCCTGGACGATCCAGGTCGCGTCGGATCCCTCCGCGCTGCTGCTCGAGGTCGGCCTGCAGCAGCCCGGCCTGGCCATGCACGACCTGCCGGCCCGCTCGCTGCTGCTGCTGAGCCCGGGCGGCCCCGGCATCCCGCCGGTCTGGGTGACGGCGGGGATCGCGTTCGTCGCCCTGGCCGCGCTGCTGCTGAGCAGGCGCCGGGTCCTCATGCTGGCGGGCTGGGGCGTGGCCCTGACCGGGCTCCTGGTCGCGGTGGCCGTCAGCCGCATCATGATCACGCCGACCGCCGGCGGCCCTGCGGTATCGGCCTGGCCGGGCGTGGCCCTGCTGATCGCCGCGATGGGCCTGCTGCTCGCGGGCGTGACCGCGGGCGAGGCGCTGCTGCGCGGCGACCAGCCCCGTGAGGCGACGCTGGCGGGCAGCGGCGAGAAGCGGCGGCGGAGGGGCCAGCCAGCGCACGCTGCGCAACATGGGGGTGCTGGTACTGGCCGCCGTCGCCTGCTCGGCGCCGGTTCTCGCCGCCGTGTCCTGGGTGAGTCACGGCGTTCGCGGCCCCATCGCTCCCGTGGCCGGCCCGGTCGTGCCCGCCGTGATCTCCGCCTCGCCCGAAAGCGACCTGCAGCAGAGGACGCTCGTGCTGCGCTCGGACGGCAGCCAGGTGAGCTACACGCTGCTGCGCGGGGCCAGCCCGTCGCTCGGTGACGCGGACCTGACGCCGGCGCCAGCCGCCCAGCATGCCCTGAACGCCACCGTGGCTGCCCTGGTCGCCCCGAACGGCGGCGAGGCGGTCGATCAGGGTCAGCAGCTCGCCCAGTTCGGCATCGGCTTCGTGCTCCTGCCCGCTCCGGTGAACCAGAACCTGGCCCGGCTGCTGGACGGCGTCGCGGGCCTGCAGCGGGTCAGCGCGACCTCGGCCTTTGCCGTGTGGCGCGTGAGCGAGCTGCCGGCCCGGGTCCGGGTGGTGGAAGCCACGGGGACGGTGGTGGGCCTGCCGTCCGGGCCGACCGGCATGTCGGGAGTGCCGGCGCCTGCGGCAGGCGGAACGCTCGAGCTGGCCGAGCCGGCCGGCGGATGGGAAGCCACCCTGAACGGGAAGCCGCTGGCCCCCGTGGCCTCGTCGGCGGGCAGCTGGGCGCAGGCGTTCCGGCTGCCCCCGGGCGGGGGCGTGCTCGAGATCGGCCGCCATCAAGCCGGCCGTGCCCTGGTCCTGGTCCTGGAGCTTCTCGCCGTGGCGGTGGTGGCCGCGCTGGCCCTGCCCGGGTCCCGGACGTCGGCGGAGGAGAGCCCGGCCGCCGCGGCCGCAGCCGGAGCCGGGGCTGCGGGCGAGGCCCGGCCGGCCGGCGATGCGGCCGAGGGCGCCGCCCCGCCCGGCGGGCGCCGGGCTCGCGGCCGCGGCGGCCGGGCTGCGCGCGGGCCGCGGCGGGACCGGGATGCCACGGCAGGCCCGCGCCGCGACCGGCGGGGCCGCACGGCCGACCGGCCGTCCGCCCGGCGGCGGCCCGTGGCCGCGGATACCTCGCCGGGAGGCGGGCCGGCTGGCGGGCCGCGGGCGCGGGTGTCGTGGCCCGGGGTGGAGCCGGAGGCAGGCGGGGCAGGGCCGCAGGTGCCGTGGCCGGAGGCCGAGGAGCCGGCGGGCGCCGGGGCGCCGTGGCCGGGCGATGACGAGTCCGCGGGCGGGGGGCCGCCGTGGTCCGAGACGGGCGGGCGCCGGGGCACCGTGGCCGGACGGCGGCCGGGGAACCGGGCCGAGCCAGCGCGGGCGCCGGGGCGTCGTGGCCGGGCGATGACGAGTCCGCGGGCGCTGGGCCGCCGTGGCCCGGGGCCGGGCCGGCGGGCGCCGGGGCGCCGTGGCCCGGGGCGGGACCGTCGGGCGCCGGGGCGCCGTGGCCCGACGATGAGGCGGGCGGCGGGGCGCCGTGGTCCGGGGCGGAGCCGGCGGATGGCGCACCGGGTCCCGGGGCGGCCTGGCCGTCCGGCGAGCAGGACGGCTGGCCCGCGCCGCAGCCATCGAGCTGGCCCGCGCCGCAGCCGTCCGGCTGGCCGGACGAACGCGGCGACATGCTCGATCCGCTGCCGCCCGCTGGCCGGAGCCGTCACCGGCGGCCGGAGCTGCCCGACGATGACGAGCCAGCCCGGTGGCCGGTCCCGGAACACGATTCCGGAGGGGACGCCTGGTGAGGCGCTTCGTCGCGAACAAGTACGTGCTGGCGCTGCTGGTGATCATCGCCCTGGCCGCGGAATTCGGACTGGCCAGCATCAGCCGTCCCGCCGCCGTGGCCGCCGGCCCGCGAACGCCCGCTCCGGCACGGGCCACCGTGTCCGCGGCCCTGCGGGCCTGCCCGGCGCCAGGGTCGACAGGCGCCACCGCGTCCGGGCTCGCCCTGGCCGCGGCATCGTCGGGCACCGGCCAGGCCGAGGTGACCCGCCTGTCCCCGGTGGGCGCCACGGCTCCGCCCGCCCCGCTGCACGTTCTCACCCAATCCGGCCAGCTGTCGCTGGTGAACGTGGCCCCGGCTCCCGCCCTGGCGCGCGGCGTGTCTGCGCAGTTCGCGGCCGCGGCCAGCGCCTCCGTGCCCACCGGCCCGGTGCGGGGCGGCGTGATGATCCAGGCCAGCGGCTCCATGGCGCGCGGGCTCGAAGCCGAGCAGACCAGCGCCGGGGGGATGGCCACCGCGCAGTGCCTGAGCCCGGGCACCGATTTCTGGTTCGTCGGCCCGGGCCAGAAATCGGCCGCCGATATCCAGCTCTACCTGATGAACACCGACGGCCAGGCGGCCGACGCGACGGTCCAGATCCTCACCGACAGCGGGCCGATACTGGGCAGCACGGACGCCGGGATCGCGGTTCCGCCGCACGGGCTCGTCGTGCAGTCCCTGGCCCGGCTGCTGCACGGGACGCGGGTGGTCGCGCTGAACGTGACCACCAGCGTCGGGCGTGTCGTCGCCGCGGTCCTGGAGACGTCAAGCGGCAGCCAGCCCGGCGCCTGGCTGCCGGCCGCGCAGGCCCCGGCGACAAGCCAGGTGCTGCCGGGCCTGCCGGGCACGCCCGGAGGGCGGGAGCTCTACATCGCGGTACCCGGCGCGACCAACGCCAGGTCAAGGTGACCGCGGTCACCGCCAGAGGCTCGTATCAGCCGACCGGCGGCAGCGGAATCGACCTCCCGGGCGGGTCGGCGGCCGCGCTGGCGCTGCCCTCGCTGGGCGGGATCCCGGCCGCGATCCAGGTCTCGTCCGGCGTGCCGGTGACCGTCTCCATGAGCGCCCCGGGCGGGGCGCCCGGGGCGCCCGGCGCGTTCACCGCCGCGGCCGCGCCGGTGCAGGAGCAGGGCGTGATCGCCGGCAACCCGGCCGGCTCGGGCGGTACGTCCACGCTGGTGCTCTCGGCCCCCGGGGCCGCGGCCCAGGTCCGCGTGACCGAGCTGACCGCCGCGGGCCAGACCAGCGTGCCCCCCGCACGGTGGCCCTGGCCGCGGGACACACCGCGGTCGTCACGCTGGCCGTGCCGCGCGAGACCGGCCGGCCGTCGCCGTTCGCGGTCGTGATCACCCCGCTGGCCGGCTCGGGCCCGGTCTACGCCGGGCGGGTGGTCACCCAGGGCGGCGCGGTGCGGTCCATCCTCGCCGTGACGAGCTCGCTGACCTGGGTTCCGCTCCCGGCTGTCCGCAACTCGGTCACGACCGCGCTGCCCTGACGGCTCCCCGCCCAGTGCTGGCCCGGGGGCGACCCCCGGAACCCCCGTTCAGTGCTGGCCGGGGGGACGACCCCCGGAACCCCCGCTCAGTGCTGGCCCGGGGGACGCCCCCGTGGAACACCCGGCTAGTCCTCGTCCGGGTAGCCCGGGTCGACCGCCTGCGGGTCAAGGCCGAGCAGCCGGGCGAACTCCTCGA
Source organism: uncultured Actinomycetota bacterium (assembly GCA_963745575.1). Classification (GTDB taxonomy): domain Bacteria; phylum Actinomycetota; class Actinomycetes; order Streptosporangiales; family Streptosporangiaceae; genus JASHPR01. The sequence continues at coordinate 22,916 of CAVUYA010000006.1, forward strand.
CGACCACGTCCAGCACCAGCTCGCCGAGGTCGTCCTCGTCGTCGGCGCGGGCCATCAGGGGACGCCGGTAGAGCACGATGCGAGCCGGGCGGGCGGGATGCCGCGGGTCGCCGGCCGTCGGCGAGCCGGGATCGAGCCGGGCCAGCGGCACCGGGTCGGGCTCATCGTCGGGCAGGTCAGCGGCCGGGATCTCCTCGACCGCGAACTCAACGCCGGACAGCTCCGCCTCCCAGCGCGGTTCGAGCTGAGCGACAGCCTCGAGCACCAGGTCATCGAAGCGCTGCGCGCGGCTGCGGTAGAGCGGCACGTCCTGCGGGGTGAGCGTGCCGCGCAGGCCCCGGCCGCGGGAGTCCCGCCGCCTGATCCGCGCGGGCCGACGGCCCCCGGGAGCCTGGCCGCTGCGATCGTTCACAGTTACCGAGCGTATCCGGGCCGCCGGGGCCGCGGAGGGGCACGCGAGACACGATCGCGCAGAGTGCCCGGGGTGATGGCGTTACCGCCCGCGGATCGATACCGTCAGCCGTTGTGAGCGCCCTACGCGAGCCTGCCTGCCGCGGGAGGCGCTCGCCCGCCGTCGGCGCGGTCGTGAGGGAGGCGGGACGTTGAGTTCTCGTCGCTGCAGCAGGCCCGCGTGCAAGCAGGCCGCTGTGCACACGCTCACCTACGTCTACCGCGACTCCACGGCGGTTCTCGGCCCGCTCGCCGCCTACGTCGAACCGCACTGCTACGACCTGTGTGCCGCCCATGCCGACCGGATGACCGTGCCCATCGGCTGGGAGGTGGTCCGCCTCCCGGACGGCCCGGCCGAGGAGCAGGAGGATGACCTGGAGGCCCTGGCCAACGCGGTCATGGAGGCGACCACACCGCGCGCGGCCGGCGAGCCGGTCGGGCAGGGGGTGGAGATCGGCCGGCGTGGCCATCTCCGGGTGCTGCGCTCGGCACCGCAAGACACCGGGATGCGCTAGGCCGGCGTGGCTCCGCCGCGGCCCAGCGCCCGGTAGGCTCGGTGTCCGTCTATCGCGGCCAGGCGCGTCGTGACCAGGACAGCCAGGCGCTTGACCCCGAGAAGCAACCGCGGGAGGCAACCTTTAGTGGCCCAGTACGCGAAGATCTTCAAGGCATACGACATCCGCGGAACGGTGCCCGACGAGCTCGATGAGAGCGTGGCGGAGGCGGTCGGCGCGGCCTTCGCGCGGCTGACCGGCGCGCCGGCCGTCGTGACCGTGCACGACATGCGCACCTCCTCCGTGCCGCTGGCCGAGGCGTTCGGGCTGGGCGCGGCCTCGCAGGGGGCCGACGTGGTGTCCGGCGGGCTGGGCTCGACCGACATGCTCTACTACGCGAGCGGCAGCCTCGGCATCCCGGGCGCGATGATCACGGCCAGTCACAACCCGGCCAAGTACAACGGCATCAAGCTCTGCCGGGAAGGCGCGAGGCCGATCAGCTCCGATACGGGTCTCGCGGAGCTGCGCACGATGGCCGAAGGCGGCGTGCCGGCCGGGCCGGGCGCGCCCGGGACCATCACGCCGCGCGACCTGCTGTCCGGGTACGCGGCCCACCTCAAGAGCCTGGTGGACCTGTCCGGCATCCGCCCGCTGACGGTGGCCGTGGACGCGGGCAACGGCATGGCAGGCCACACGGTGCCGAAAGTGTTCGACGGGCTGCCGATCAGCCTCGTGCCGCTCTACTTCGAACTGGACGGCACGTTCCCGAACCACGAGGCGAATCCGATCGAGCCGAAGAACCTGGCCGACCTGCAGCGCGCCGTGGTCGGTTCCGGCGCGGACATCGGCCTGGCCTTCGACGGCGACGCCGACCGCTGCTTCGTGGTCGACGAGCGGGGCGAGATCGTCTCGCCCTCGGTGCTGACCGCGCTCATCGCGGTGGCCGAGCTCGCCAGGGAGCCCGGCGCCACCGTCATCTACAACCTGATCACCTCGCGGGCCGTGCCCGAGATCGTGTCCGCCCACGGCGGCACGCCGGTGCGGACCCGAGTCGGGCACTCCTTCATCAAGGCGGAGATGGCCGCGACCGGGGCGATCTTCGGCGGCGAGCATTCCGGGCACTTCTACTTCCGCGACTTCTGGTTCGCCGACTCGGGCATGCTGGCCGCCCTGCACGTGCTCGCCGCGCTCGGATCGCAGGACGGGCCGCTGTCCGCGCTGCTGTCGGCCTACGCCCGGTACCGGTCGTCGGGCGAGATCAACAGCGAGGTCCGCGACCAGCAGGCGGTCACGCAGCGGGTCCGTGCTGCCTTCGCGGGCACCGATGGCGTCTGGATGGACGAACTCGACGGGCTGACCGTCGCGCGCGACAACTGGTGGTTCAACCTGCGCCCGTCGAACACCGAACCACTGCTCAGGCTCAACGTCGAGGCGCCGGACGAGGCGACCCTGATCGACGTCCGCGATCAGGTCCTGCGTATCGTGCACGATGATGCCGACTAGGCCGAGCCGGGCCGTCCCCGGCACCCGTGCCGTCCCCTGCGGCACCCGTGCCGTCCCCTTCGACACCAAGGGAGATGCAGTGAAGATCGATGACTGGCTGCTCGAGATCCTGGTCTGCCCGAAGTGCCACTCGCCGGTGCGCGTCGATGAGGAGGCCAGCGAGCTGGTCTGCACCGGAGCCGACTGCGGCCTGGCCTACCCGGTGCGCGACGACATCCCCGTCATGCTCGTCGACGAGGCGCGCGACCCGGCCCAGGGCTGACCTCAGGCCGGCCGTGGGCCGGCGTGAGCGACCATGACCAACGGGGAAAGGCCCGCCGGGAGCGGACTGAGGACCGTAGTCGCCGCGTTCGCGGCCAATCTCGGCATCGCCGCCACGAAATTCGTCGCCTTCGTGATCACCGGGTCCGCCTCGATGCTGGCCGAGTCCGTCCACTCGGTCGCCGACTCCGGCAACCAGGCGCTGCTGCTCATCGGCCGGAGCCGGGCCCAGCGCGAGGAGACCGAGGAGCATCAGTTCGGCTTCGGCGCCGAACGCTACCTCTACGGGTTCCTGGTCGCGCTCCTGCTGTTCACGGTCGGTTCCCTGTTCTCCCTCTACGAGGGCATCCACCGGATACTCCAGCCCGAGCACCTGGAGTCGCCCGTCGTGGCCCTGGTCGTGCTCGGCATCGCCGGGATCCTGGAGGGGTTCTCGTTCCGTACCGCGATCGCCGAGTCCAACGAGACCAGGGGACGGCGCGCCTGGCCCAGCTTCATCCGCCGGGCCAAGGCGCCCGAGCTGCCCGCCGTCCTGCTCGAGGACCTCGCCGCGCTGATCGGGCTGGCGCTGGCTCTGTTCGGAGTGCTGCTGACCTGGATCACCGGCAACGGGCGATGGGACGGGGCCGGCTCGCTGGGGATCGGCGTCCTGCTCGGGTGCGTGGCGGTGTTCCTGGCCGTCGAGATGAAGAGCCTGCTGATCGGGGAGTCGGCCGATGCCGACGTGGAGCGGGCCATCGTGGCGGCCCTGGAGGACGGCCCCGAGGTGGAGCGGGTCATTCACCTGCGCACCCTGCACCTGGGGCCGGAGACGCTGCTGGTGGGCGCGAAGATCGCGGTGAGCCGCGAGCAGAGCGCCGCCGCCCTGGTCTCGGGCATCGACACGGCGGAACGCAGGGTCCGGGCCGCCGTGCCGATCGCCGAGCTGATCTACCTGGAGCCCGATCTTTACCAGGAATCGCGTGCCGACCTCGCCGACCCCGCGGTACGGGCCGCCCGCCGCTCCTCGCCGCGCCGCTCGGCCCTGCGCGCCGCCCGCCGCAGCCCCCCGCCTAGCACCCCCCAAAATCGGTCACGATCTAAAGGTCAAGGTGAGGGGCCGAAATAGGTCAGCGCGCACATTTCACTCGTTCGGCGCCCACAATCCGGACATATGACCCCGGGAAACGACCGGAGCGCGTGCCAAGTCGCGATGATCAAGCCATAACGGGCCCGGCGCGGGCCGGCGGCGGCCCGGCGGGTGAGTGGCGGCGGGGAGAGGGCTGCGGGTGGCGGGTCAGCGGCGGCGGGGGGAGCGCTGCGGGTGGCGGGACATCTGCAGCAGGCGGAGCGCTCGTTCCTGCTCGAAGTCGAGCGCGCGGGCGGCAGGCGCCTGGATGCGGCCGATCCGCCGGCCGAGCTCGGCCACCTCGGCCCGGACCCCGGGCTCGGTGAGCACGCGCAGGCCGAACGCCAGCGCGGCGGGGCTGACGTCGTAACGGCGCTCGATCGCCAGCGCGAGCGCGACCGCGTCCAGGTCGCGCTCGCCGAACTGCCGGTGCGGCGCGGCCGGCCGCCGGGGCGGCTGCTCGCGGACCTCCGGCAGCAGGCCCAGAGAGTCCCGGTACCGCAGCATTCGGGGGGAAGTGCCCAGGCGCTGCGCGGCCTCCGTGATGCGCATGGCACGAAATCTTACAATCTCTTGTCAGAAACAGCATATCTAGCGTGCGATCACGGCGCTTCCTCCCGTAGCGTCGGGGTGTCAACCGAGGAGATCCACGCCTGGAGGAGTGCCGATGCCCACCGAAGCCGTCCCGTTCAAGGTCGCTGACCTGTCGCTGGCCGAGTTCGGCCGGAAGGAGATCCGGCTGGCCGAGCATGAGATGCCGGGACTGATGGCCGTGCGGGAAGAATTCGCCCGCGCCCAGCCGCTGCGCGGCGCCAGGATCACCGGGTCGCTGCACATGACCATCCAGACGGCGGTGCTGATCGAGACGCTGGCGGCGCTCGGCGCCCAGGTCCGCTGGGCGAGCTGCAACATCTTCTCCACCCAGGACCACGCGGCGGCGGCCGTCGCGGTGGGCCCGGACGGCACCCCGGAGGATCCGAAGGGCATCCCGGTGTTCGCGTGGAAGGGCGAGACCCTGCCGGAGTACTGGTGGTGCACCGAGCAGGCGCTCACCTGGCCCGGGCAGCCCGGGCCGAACATGCTGCTGGACGACGGCGGGGATGCCACGCTGCTCGTGCACAAGGGCGCGGAGTTCGAGGCGGTCGGCTCGGTGCCGGATACGGCCGACGACGACCCCGAGGAGTGGCGGGTCGTGCTGGCCGTGCTGCGCGCGTCCCTGGCCGAGAACCCGGGCAAGTGGACCGCGGCCGCCGCGGAGATCAAGGGAGTCACCGAGGAGACCACGACCGGGGTGCACCGGCTGTACGAGATGGAGTCGGCGGGCACGCTCAGGTTCCCGGCGATCAACGTCAACGACTCGGTGACCAAGTCGAAGTTCGACAACAAGTACGGCTGCCGGCACTCGCTGGTCGACGGGATCAACCGGGCCACCGACGTGCTGATCGGCGGCAAGGTCGCGGTGGTGTGCGGCTACGGCGACGTGGGCAAGGGCTGCTCGGAGTCGCTGCGCGGCCAGGGCGCCCGGGTGATCGTCACCGAGATCGACCCGATCTGCGCGCTGCAGGCGGCGATGGACGGGTTCCAGGTCGCCCGCCTGGAGGACGTGGTGGCCACGGCCGACATCTTCGTCTCCGCGACCGGCAACTACAACATCATCACCGCCGAGCACATGAGCCAGATGAAGCACCAGGCGATCGTCGGCAACATCGGCCACTTCGACAACGAGATCGACATGGCGGGCCTGGCCCGGGTGCCGGGGATCCGCAGGACCAACATCAAGCCGCAGGTGGACGAGTGGACCTTCGCGGACGGGCACTCGGTGATCATCCTGTCCGAGGGCCGGCTGCTGAACCTGGGCAACGCCACCGGGCATCCGAGCTTCGTGATGTCCAACAGCTTCACCAACCAGGTGATCGCCCAGATCGAGCTGTTCACCCGGGGCGAGGAGTACCCGCTGGGCGTGCACGTGCTGCCCAAGCACCTGGACGAGAAGGTGGCCCGGCTGCACCTGGACGCGCTCGGCGTGCGGCTCACCACCCTGACCAAGGAGCAGGCGAACTACATCGGCGTGCCGGTCGAGGGCCCCTACAAGCCCGACCACTACCGCTACTGAGCGGCGCGCGCATGAGCGCCCCGTCGGCGTCGTCGGCACCGCAGGCCCAGGCGTGCCGGCACAGGCGGGCCGTCACAGGCGGTGACGTCACAGGTGGCCGATCCTGGCCAGGCCGCAGCGGGCCTGGCCAGGATCGGCTGGGCGGAACACGCGATGCCGGTGCTGGGCCTGATCCGCGAGGCCTTCGAGCAGCAGCAGCCGTTCGCCGGGCTCGCGGTCGCCGCCTGCCTGCACGTCACCGCCGAGACCGCGGTCCTGGTGAACCTGATCACCGCCGGCGGCGGGCGGCTGCACCTGGCCGCGTCCAACCCGCTGTCCACCCAGGACGACATCGCCGCGGCCCTGGCCGCCGAGCCCGGGGTCACCGTCTTCGCCCGGTCCGGGGTGGACCGGCGCACCTACTACGAGCACATCCACCGGGCGCTGGACGCCGCGCCCCACCTGGTCATCGACGACGGCTGCGACCTGGTGAACACGCTGCACGCCGAGCGCCCCGAACTGCTCGCCGGGGTGCGCGGCGGCTGCGAGTCGACCACGACCGGGGTGGCCAGGCTGCGCCGGATGGCGGCCGAGGGCACGCTCGCGTTCCCGATGGTGGCGGCGGACGCCTCGCGGACCAGGCGCATGTTCGACAACTTCTACGGCACCGGGCAGTCGGTGATCGACGGGATCCTCCGGGCCACCAATACCCTGCTGGCCGGCCAGGTGGTCGTGGTGGCCGGCTACGGGCCCTGCGGCCGCGGGATCGCCGAGCGCGCCCGGGGGCTCGGTGCCCAGGTCATCGTCACCGAGGTCGATCCGGTCCGGGCGCTGGGCGCGCTCATGCAGGGGTTCCGGGTGCTGCCGATGGCCCAGGCGGCCCCGTTGGGGCAGGTGTTCATCACGGCGACCGGCTCCCGTGACGTGATCGGCCCCGGCCACATCGCGGCCATGCGCGACGGGGCGATCCTGGCCAACGCCGGCCACTTCGACGTCGAGATCGACGTGCGCGCGCTGGCCGAGCTGTCGGCCGCGGTCCACCCGGCCGTCCGGCCGCACGCCGACGAATACCTCCTGGACGACGGCAGGAGGCTGATCCTGCTGGCCGAGGGCCGGGTGGTCAACCTGGTCGCCGCCGAGGGCAATCCGGCCTCGGTGATGGACCTGTCGTTCGCGGTGCAGGCGCTCGCGCTGGCCTGGCTGGCCGGGGAGGACCGGGGCAGCGGGGACGGGCGGCGCGGGCGGCGGGCGGAAAATCGAGCCTGCCGCCGGGCGTGCACGAAGTGCCGGCCGAGATCGACACCCAGATCGCCACGCTCGCCCTCGCCTCGCGCGGCGTCGCGATCGACGCCCTGACGCCCGTGCAGCAGGAGTATCTCGACTCGTGGCGGCAGGGGTCGTAGCCCCGGGCCCCGGCGCGGCCGGCCTGAGGCCCGGACTGGCCGCCGGGCCCTATGCCGCGCACACTCATGGTGTGGACACACCCGCGCTGCGCTGGCTCGACCCGCCCGAGGGCCCGGCGGTGGCGCTGCTGGACCAGACCCGGCTCCCGGCCGTGGAGGCGGTCGTGACCTGCACGGATGTCCCGTCCCTGGTGGACGCGATCCGCCGCCTGGTGGTCCGCGGGGCGCCGATGCTGGGCGTGGCCGGGGCGTTCGGCGTCGCGCTCGCGGCCTATCGCGGCGATGACGTGGCCGCCGCGGCCGCCGCGCTCGAGAGCGCCCGGCCGACCGCGGTGAACCTGGGCTGGGGGGTCAGGCGCGCGCTGGCCGCCTACCAGCAGGCCCGGCCGGATCACGACCGCGATTCACAACGGGCCGCCGCGCGTGCCGTGGTCGCCGAGGCCCGGTCGATCGCGGCGCAGGACGCGGCGGCCAGCGCGGCCATGGCGCGGCACGGCCTCACCCTGGTCCCGTCCGGGGCGCGGGTACTCACGCACTGCAACACCGGCGCCCTGGTATCGGGCGGCGAGGGCACGGCGTTCGCGGTGATCCTCGCCGCGCACCGGGCGGGCCGGCTCGCCCAGCTCTGGATCGATGAGACCAGGCCCCTGCTGCAGGGCGCGCGGCTGACCGCGTACGAGGCGCGGAAGGCCGGGCTGCCGCACGCCGTGCTGGCCGATTCGGCGGCCGCGTCGCTGCTGGCCTCCGGGGCGGTGGACATCGTCCTGACCGGCGCGGACCGGATCGCGGCGGACGGCAGCGTGGCGAACAAGGTCGGCACGTACGGCCTGGCGGTGCTGGCCCGCCACCACCAGGTGCCGTTCGTGGTGGTGGCGCCGGTCTCCACCATCGACCTGGCTACCCCGGACGGGTCAGCGATCGAGGTCGAATGCCGGCCGCCGGAGGAGGTCACCAGCCTGGCCGGCGTGCCGGTGGCGCCCGCGGGCACGGCCGGGTACAACCCCGCGTTCGATGTGACACCGCCCGCGCTGATCACCGCCATCGTGACCGAGCGGGGGATCGCGCAGCCCGTCGGTGCAGGTACGCTGCGTGTGCTAGTTACGGGACCGGACCGGCTAGACGGTCCCCTGGACGCTCTTTACGTGGAACGATGGGTGCCATGAAGGGTCGCGTGCTGGTCGTCGACGACGACGCCGCTCTCGCCGAGATGCTGGGAATCGTGCTCCGAGGGGAGGGCTTCGAGCCGACGTTCGTCGCCGACGGGGACAGGGCGATGGACGTATTCCGCGATACCCACCCGGATCTCGTGCTGCTCGACCTGATGCTGCCCGGCATGGACGGCATCGACGTCTGCCGGCAGATCCGCGCCGAGTCCGGGGTGCCGATCGTGATGCTCACCGCCAAGAGCGACACGGTCGACGTGGTCCTGGGGCTCGAGTCGGGCGCGGACGACTACATAGTGAAGCCGTTCCAGTCCAAGGTGCTGGTCGCGAGGATCAGGGCCAGGCTGCGCCGGACCGAGGACCCGGCCCCGGAGACGCTGCAGATCGGTGACGTCAGCATCGACGTCGCCGGTCACGCGGTGACCAGGGCCGGGGACCCGCTGAACCTCACCCCGCTGGAGTTCGACCTGCTCGTCGCCCTGGCCAGGAAGCCGCGCCAGGTGTTCACCCGGGAGGTGCTGCTCGAGCAGGTGTGGGGATACCGGCACGCGGCGGACACCCGGCTCGTCAACGTCCACGTCCAGCGGCTGCGGGCCAAGATCGAGAAAGATCCGGAGCGCCCCGAGATCGTGGTTACGGTCCGCGGCGTCGGGTACAAGGCGGGACCGGGCTGATCCGCGGCGCGGCCAGCCATGGCCGGCGGTCGGTTCAGCGGAGGAAGGGCATGAAAGGGGCAGCGACCAGCGGCAGCGCGGACCACGCGACACCTGCGGGTCCGCTGGTGGCAGCCACGGTGCCGACGGTGACCGACCGGCTGCGCGGACTGGTCCTGCGCCTCCTGCGCCGCGCGGCCGGGCTGGGCCGCCGGCTCACCGTGGTGCACGGGGTCCTGCGCGCGCGCTGGCTCCGGTCGCTGCAGCTGCGCGTGATCACCACGACGCTGGTCATCTCCGCGGTCGTGGTCACGCTGCTCGGCTTCTTCCTGATGCAGCAGATCACCTCCGACCAGTTGAAGGCCAAGGAGCTGCAAGCCGGCAACGTGGTGGACAACGGCCTGATCACCGCCAAGTCCCAGCTGGAAGTGAACTCGTCGCCCAACGGCACGGCCACCCAGGATCTCGTGGCCACGATCGTCACGAAGCTGCAGCCCCCGCCCGACTCGGAGAGCAACTACGGGGTCGCGATCAAGCTCGCGCCCGGCTATTCGGGCGTGGTGTTCCGGTTCGGGGAGACGGCGGGCGTCGTGTTCGGGCAGATCCCGAAGCCGCTGACCACCAAGGTGAACGAGCTGCAGAAGACGACCGCAGGACACGCCGAGCTTCACGTTCACCAGCATGAGCTACCCGTCCGCCACCAACAGCCCGGTGGCGGGACTGGTCTACGGCGTCCCGGTCGGCAATTACTACCAGCTGTACTACTTCTTCCCGCTGACCCAGGTGCAGCAGACGCTGGGGCAGATCCAGCGAACGTTCCTGCTGGCCGGCATCGTGCTGGTGTTCCTGTTCGCGGCCATCGCGGCGCTGGTCACCCGCTGGGTGGTGACCCCGGTCCGGCGCGCGGCGCGCGGCGCCCAGCGGCTGTCCACGGGAAACCTCGACGAGCGCATGCCGGTGCGCGGGGTCGATGAGCTGGCCGCGCTCGCCACGTCGTTCAACGAGATGGCGGCCAGCCTGCAGGAGAAGATGACCGCGCTGCAGGACCTGTCCCAGGTGCAGCGCCAGTTCGTGTCCGATGTCTCGCACGAGCTGCGGACCCCGCTGACGACCATCAAGATGGCCGCCGAGGTGCTGTTCGAGAACCGGGATCAGCTCGACGGGCCGGCCTCCCGGTCGGCCGAGGTGCTGCAGAGCCAGCTGGAGAGGTTCGAGTCGCTGCTCACCGACCTGCTGGAGATGAGCAAGTACGACGCCAACGTGGAGGTCCTCGATCCCGAGCCCGTCGATGTCTGCGACCTGGTCAGGCACTCCGCCGACGTGGCCCAGCAACTCGCCGAGCGGCGCGGTGCCAAGATCGAGTTCAGGCTCCCGGCCGAGCCGTGCGTGGCCGACGTGGACCGGTGCCGGGTGGAGCGGATCTTGCGGAACCTGCTGGTCAACGCCGTCGAGCACGGTGAGGGTAAGGACGCCGTGGTCACGGTGGCCGAGGATTCCGCCGCGGTGGCCGTCGCGGTCAGGGATTACGGGATCGGGCTGGGCCCAGGGGAGGACCGGCTGGTCTTCGATCGCTTCTGGCGTGCGGACCCGGCCCGGGCCCGGACCACCGGGGGCACCGGGCTGGGCCTGGCTATCGCGCTCGAGGACGCCAGGATTCACGGCGGATGGCTGGAGGCCTGGGGCGAGGTCGGCCGCGGGTCGGTGTTCCGGCTGACGCTGCCCCGGCTGGCAGGCGTGGAGCTGGCCGGGTCGCCGCTGCCCCTAGGCCCCGACGAGGCGGAACTGGCCGACCGGCCGCTCGGCCGCGGGCCCGGCCGCCGCCAACGGCCCGCCGCGACCAGCGGGTCAGTCGTGACGGCGCCGGGCCTGGCCATGAGCCAGGGCCGGGCTAACGGGTCGGACGCGGCTGGCCCGGCTGGGGCTAACGAGTCAGGCACGGCCGGCCCGGCCGGGGCTAACGGGTCGGGCGCAGTCGGCCCGGCTGGGGCCAACGGGGCAGGCACGGTCGGCAGGACGGGCGCGGCCGGCCCGGACCAGGCCGCCACCGAGCCTGCCACGCGCGTAGAAAGCGGCGGCCGGTGATCACTGTGCGGACCTGTGGCGGGCGGCGGCCGGGCTCGCGCGGTGGCGGCCAGCGGGCGCCAGAGGCCGCGCCGTCGCCGCGGCGCTCGCCGCGGCGGTCGCGGCCGGCGGCTGCTCCACCGTGCCGACCAGCGGCCCGGTCCAGCAGGTGGGCGCGGGCCAGATCGGCATCAGCCAGGAAAACCCTCAGCCGATCCCGGTGCCCCCGGGTCCGGGCTGGACCGCCGACGCAGATCGTGTCCGGCTTCCTGGCGGCCAGCGCCAGCTTCGCGGGCGATCACGCGGTGGCCCGCGAGTATCTCGACAGCACCGCGCAGCGCAACTGGAAGCCCGGCTGGGCGGTCACCGTGGTCAGTACCACCAGGACGTCCAACGCCCCGGCCATCCGGCGGCAGGTGTCCGGCCAGGTGCAGGAACTGGACCAGGTCAAGGTCACCGGCCTGCCCGTGGCGACGCTCACCGACACCGGCCTGTACCTGGCCTCTCCCGGATCGTCCAGCGAGTCCTATCACTATTCCCTGGCCAAGATCAACGGCCAGTGGCGGATCGACAGCCTGCCCAAGTCGCAGCTGCTGCTGACCGAGACCGACTTCGAGCAGGTGTACCAGCCGCGAGACCTCTACTTCCTCACCCCGTCAGGCCGGACGCTGGTGCCCGACCCGGTGTTCGTGCCGCAGCAGGCCACGACCACCGAACTGGCCGCCGGGCTGGTCAAGGCGCTGCTGGAGAACCAGTGACAAGGGCTGGCTGGCGGGCGCGGCCGTGAGCGGATTCCCCCCGAAGGCCTGGCTCATCGACAACCAGGTCACCATCAACGGCTCGAACGCCATCGTCAACCTGGGAGAAAAGCCCGTCACCAGCAGCCGGCGGCAACTGGAACAGATGGCCGCGCAGCTGGCCTGGACGCTGGCCAGCAGCGCGTCGACCACGATCCAGTCGGTCGAGCTTCAGATCAACGGGCGCCCCATGCAGATCTCGGGGAACCTGTACCAGCTGCCGCAGACCTTCCACAGCTGGGTGCCGCCGCAGCCGGCCGGGTCCAGCCTCTACTTCGTCGGCAGTCACGGCGTCGTCCAGGAACTGTCCGGTATCGGCCTGCCGGGCTCCGGGCGCGTCGGCACGGTTCCCGGCGCGGCCGGTACGTCCGGCAAGAGCGGCACCCCGGCGCTCCGCTCGATCGCCGTCTCGCCCGACCGGCGCTGGGTGGCCGGGATCACCGCGAACGGCGCGGCCGTCTACATCGGCGACCTCAGCCGGGGCGCCTGGCCGCTGCCGTGGCGGCCCACCAGCGGCACCTGCACCTCGGTGAGCTGGGACGAGCAGGGCGATCTCTGGATCGCCGCCGGCGGGCGAGGTCTGGATACTGCCGCCGGGCGCTAACTCCGGGCCCGTGGTCCCCATGGACGGCGGGGCTCCCGGGGAGGAGGTGACCCAGTTCCGGGTGGCCCCGGACGGCGTGCGGGCGGCGATGATCGTCCACGGGATGGTCAACGGCAAGCCCGTCAGTCAGGTACAGGTCGCGGCCATCACCCATAGCGGCACGTCCGCCTCGGTCGGCCAGCCGGTGACCATCGGCTCGGCCATTCCCGACCCCGAGGCGCTGAGCTGGTACGGCACCGACGACGTCATCGTCCTGAGCCGAGGCTCGTCCGGTCCGCAGCTCTATGAGGTCCCGCTGAACGGCGGGCAGCCCACCCCGATCGCGACCCCCGACGGCGACCCCTTGTCGGTGACCGCCACCAACCCCGACGACTCCGCCGGGGAAATCGCCCTCGGCATGTCCGACGGCAAGATCATGATCGCGGCGGATCAGGGCGCCTTCGAGCCGGTGCGGGCCGTGGCCGCCGGCCTGGCGCCGGCCTACCCGGGCTGAGCAGCGCCGGACGGGTCCCGATATCCCGATATGTGGTCACGGCCTGCCCCCACGGCGTCAGGCCCGCGAAGGCTGTGAGCGTCCCCCTCCTGACATTCCGTTCGGGTCGGGCTAGCGTCGTGTCATGGCACCCGCCCGGGTCCGTGGTTGCACCGCGGCGGCCTTCCCGCTCGCCGGGAGGTTGCGGCGGCAAGCCGATGCCAGCCGCAGGCGAAACGGCCCACGTAAGGCGACTTATCGTCGACTGATCACGGTGCGGCTTAGAAGTAAGTCCTGCCCCGCCAGGAGACCCGACGTCTCCTGGGCCGGGAGAAGGGCAGTAGTGGCACAAGTGGCTGCGAGCCCCTCAGCAGGCGGATGTGGGGTCGAAGACCAGGTCGGCCGGGCGGGTGCCGTTCAAGTCCGGGCAGAAGGGGGTTCCTCGTGAACATCATCTTCAAAGGTCGGCACACGGACGTGCTCGAACGGTTCCGCAGGCACGCGACGGCCAAGCTCGCCAAGCTCGGCAAGCTGGACTCCAGAGCCACCAGGATCGACGTGGAAGTATCCAGCCGAGCCCAACCGGCGCCAGTCGCAGCGCCGGGAGCGAGTCGAGCTGACCATCTCCTCGCGCGGGCCAGCGATCCGGGCCGAGGCCGCGGCCGAGGACCGCTACGCCGCCTTGGACCTGGCCTTCACGAAACTGGAGTCGCGGCTGCGCCGGGCCGGCGACCGGCGCAAGTGCCGGCACGGATCGCGCGCCGGCCGGCGGGCCGACCTGCCCGCGGCGGGCGACGCCGCGGCCGAGGCCGCCGACGCGGCCGGGGAGCCGGCGACCCGGGAGCTGCGGGCGGTGCCAGGGGAGGCCGAGGACGCCGAGGAGGCCGGGGAGCGGCCCGTCAGCGGACGATGTCGTCCCGATCGAGATGGAGGGAAACGGGCCGCTCGTGGTGCGGGAGAAGTTCCACGTCGCCCGGCCGATGGCCATTGACCAGGCCCTATTCGAGATGGAACTGGTGGGCCACGACTTCTTCCTGTTCCGGGACGCCGAAGATGGCCGCGCGTGCGTGGTGTACCGGCGGCGCGGTTACCAGTACGGTGTGATTCGCCTGGTAGAACAGACGGCGGAGGACCAAGCCGGCGGGCCGCCCGGCGAGGCTACGCTGAGCCGGGCGAACGGACAGGCCGGGAAGGCAGCGGAGCTGGCGGCCCGGTAGCGTCGCTTGCGTAGCGAGCGCCCGTCGGCGAGAGTTTGATCACACGGCACCTCGGATCTGGGCACTTCTGCCTGCCGCGGCGGTGCCCTGGCCCTACCGCAGGACCGGTCACGAAGGAGGCGTCATGGGCGGCAGTCCCGGCACCAGCGCGGCACCGCCAGAAGCGTCGCTGCGGGCCGAGCCGATCCGCGCGATGATCGTCGACGATCACGCCTTGTTCCGCCGCGGCCTGGAGATGGTGCTGGACTCCGAGCCGGACATCGAACTGGTCGGCCAGGCCAGCGACGGGGCCGAGGCGGTCGAGAAGGCGGCCGAGTCACTGCCGGACGTCGTGCTGATGGACATCCGCATGCCGCGCAGCAGCGGCATCGAGGCCTGCCGGGCGATGAAGGAGGCCGCCCCGAGCGCGAAGATCGTCATTCTCACGATCAGCGATGAGGAAGAGGACCTGTTCGAGGCGATCAGGGCGGGCGCGAGCGGCTACCTGCTCAAGGACATACCGCTCGATGAGGTGGCCGGCGCGGTCCGCGCCGTGTACGGCGGCCAGTCGCTGATCAACCCGTCCATGGCGGGCAAGCTCCTGACCGAGTTCGCCACCCTGGCCAAGCGAGACGACGAGGAGCGCGCCCAGGAGGTGCCCGCGCCCCGGCTGACCGAGCGCGAGATGCAGGTGCTCAAGCTGGTCGCCCGGGGGATGAACAACCGCGACATCGCCAAGGAGCTGTTCATCTCCGAGAACACGGTGAAGAACCACGTCCGCAACATCCTGGAGAAACTGCAGATCCACTCCAGGATGGAGGCGGTCATGGTCGCGGTGCGGGAAAAACTGATCGAGTTCAGCTGAACTGTGTCTTTT
The DNA here is from genome assembly GCA_963745575.1 of uncultured Actinomycetota bacterium. Lineage (GTDB taxonomy): Bacteria > Actinomycetota > Actinomycetes > Streptosporangiales > Streptosporangiaceae > JASHPR01. The sequence continues at coordinate 38,050 of CAVUYA010000006.1, forward strand.
GCTCGCCTCCGGGCGCTTTGACCCGCCGTCTTCCCTCCTCGCTCGGGCGCTCGTTCCTCGCGCCCTCGCTCCCCGCCCGCCTCCCCATCCCTCTCACAGACAGCGGCGCGCCCTTCGGCTCGGACAAGCGCTCGTTCCTCGCGCCCTCGCTCCGCCCGCCTCCCCATCCCTCTTCACCGGTCGGCGGCGCGCCCTTCGGCCCGGACAATTACGTCAGGTCGGAGAGCGCCTTGCGTAGCCGCGGTTCCAGGCTGGCCGGTTCTACCTGGCCGAGTTCGACGTTGTCACATCCGACCCAGGCCGCCGCTTCGGTCAGCGCGCGCGCCATCGCCTCGGCGGCGGACGCCGTATCGAGGGAGAGCTTGCGCGCGACCAGGGTCCGGCCGCTGCGCGCCGGATCGACGCGGCCCACCAGGCGCCCCCGGGCCAGCAGCGGCATCGTGTAGTAGCCGTGCACGCGCTTGGCCGCGGGCACGTAGGCCTCCAGGCTGTGCTCGAACCCGAACATCCGCTGCGTCCGCTTGCGGTCCCAGACGAGCGAGTCGAACGGCGACAGCAGCGTGACCCGGTGCCGGCCCGGGGCGGACGCGGGCCCGGACCCGGGCCCGGCCGGCAGGGCGGACGGATCGGCCCAGGCGGGCACCGGCTTCCCGCCGCGCCGTGCCGCGATCTCGACCGGCACCAGTCCGGCGGCGGCCGCGGCATCGTCGGCCGAGATGGCCTGGCCGTCCCGGCGCTGGCCCGCGCCGCCGTACCGCAGCCGCTGGTAGTCGGCCAGGTCGGCCCGGGTCACCACGCCGAGCGCGCGGGCGGCGACCGCGGCCAGCCGGGTGACGCACTCGGCATCGGAGGGGTCCGCGTTCAGCAGTTCCGGCGGCAGGACCCGCTCCGGCAGGTCGTACAGCCGCCGCCAGCCGGCCCGGCGCGCGCAGATCACCCGGCCGGTGTCGAGCAGCCATTCAACGGCGATCTTGGTCTCCGACCAGTCCCACCAGGCCCCTCCGTTCTTGGCTCCGCCCAGCTGGGTGGCGTTCAGCGGGCCCTCGGCCCGGAGCCTGGCCAGGACCTCGTCGCAGACCTTCTCGGGGATCTCGTGCCACCGCATGCCCCGGGCCACGAAGGCCCGCCGCCGGAACCCGTAGTAGGGCCATTCCTCGATCGGCAGTATGCATGCCGCGTGGGACCAGTACTCGAACGTGGTGGCCTGGCGCGGGTGCCAGTAGGCCCGCTCGATCCGCTCGCGCGGCACCGGCCCGAGGCGGGCGTAGGCGACGAGCTCGTGCGAGCGGGCCAGCACGCTGATCGTGTCCAGCTGGACCGCGCCGATCCTGCGGAGCATGCCCGCTACCCCGCCCCGCCGTCCCTGGATGCCGACCAGCCCCTGGGCCCGGAGCATCATCAGCCGGGCGTCGTCCGGCGACAGGGTGAACTGGGGTGCGGGATGGGAAAGGCCGGCCACGAGGCCAGAGCCTAGCCGCGGGGTCTGACATTCCCGCGGGCGCCGGTACGGCTGTGTCTAGTACCAGTCCTCGAAGATGTTGGTGGCGAGCGCGATCAGGCCGCCGACCACCGCCAGGCCCACGCTGGCGTAGAACAGCCACCAGGTCGGGCCGAAGACCAGCGCGAGCCCGCCGATCACGAAGGCGACCATGATGATCGAGACGGCAACCCAGGAGACGGCACGCCCGTGAAAGGGCGGCGGGTAGGAAACGGCGGTCCCCGGGGCCTGCGGCACCTGCGCGGTCCGCTCCGCCAGGCCCGCGGGCCCTGGCCCGGCGGCAGCGCTGCCGACGGTGCCCGGCTCCACCTGGTTCGACATGCGCGCTGCTCCTCTCGTCCCGGCTATCGCTCATCCCGCCCGCTGGCCGTGCCTATCATTGTGTCCAGGCCTCCAGCCGGGAGCAACCGGCCCCCAGGGTATCGGGCGGCTGGCGAGGGCTCCGCTTCACCCCGCGTCTCGCCTACCATGGCTGTAGGCAACGGTGTCAGGAGCCCGCCGCGATGCCCCTCACCTGCCCGGCCGAGCGCAGCGCGGCTGCAGCAGAGCGGGCACGCCAAGCTACAGAGCCAGACGATCCGCGAGGAGCGCGACGCAAGTGCCAGCCATCATCGATAGTGTCCTCCGCGCCGGCGAGGGCAAGATCCTGCGCAAGCTCAAGCGGACAGCTGATCAGGTCAACTCGATCGAGGAGGACTTCGCCGCCCTGAGCGACGCCGAGCTTCGCGCGATGACCGAGGAGTTCCGGCAGCGCCACGCGGACGGCGAGGCGCTCGACGACCTGCTGCCCGAGGCGTTCGCCACCATCCGCGAGGCGGCCCGCAGGACCCTGGGCCAGCGGCACTTCGACGTCCAGCTCATGGGCGGCGCCGCCCTGCACCTGGGCAACATCGCCGAGATGAAGACCGGCGAGGGCAAGACGCTCACCGCGGTGCTGCCCGCCTACCTGAACGCACTGGCCGGCCGGGGCGTGCACGTGGTCACGGTCAACGACTACCTGGCCAAGCGCGACTCCGAGTGGATGGGGCGCATCCACCGGTTCCTGGGCCTTGAGGTAGGCGTGATCCTGGCCCAGATGGAGCCCGACGAACGGCGCAAGCAGTACGCCGCCGACATCACCTACGGCACGAACAACGAGTTCGGCTTTGACTACCTCAGGGACAACATGGCCTGGGGCCTGGAGGAATGCGTCCAGCGAGGACACCACTACGCCATCGTGGACGAGGTCGACTCCATCCTCATCGACGAGGCGCGCACGCCGCTGATCATCAGCGGGCCCGCCGACCAGAACAGCCGCTGGTACCTCGAGTTCGCCAAGATCGCCCCCCGGCTGCGGCGCGGCGAGGACGGAGACGGCGACTACGAGGTCGACGAGAAGAAGCGCACGGTCGGCATCCTCGAGACCGGCGTGGAGAAGGTAGAGGACTGGCTCGGCATCGACAACCTCTACGAGTCGGTGAACACGCCGCTGGTCAGCTTCCTGAACAACTCGATCAAGGCCAAGGAGCTGTACAAGAAGGACAAGGACTACGTCGTGATGAACGGCGAGGTCCTGATCGTGGACGAGTTCACCGGCCGCATGCTGCACGGCCGCCGGTACAGCGAGGGCATGCACCAGGCCATCGAGGCCAAGGAAGGCGTGCAGATCAAGGACGAGAACCAGACCCTCGCCACGATCACGTTGCAGAACTACTTCCGGCTCTACGAGAAGCTCGCCGGGATGACCGGCACCGCCATGACCGAGGCGAACGAGTTCCACCAGACCTACAAGCTCGGCGTGGTGCCGATCCCCACGAACATGCCGATGATCCGCGCCGATCAGCCCGACGTGGTGTACCAGACGGTGCAGGCCAAGTTCGAGGCCCTGGTCGACGACATCGCCGAGCGGAACGCGACGGGCCAGCCGGTGCTCGTCGGCACCACCAGCGTCGAGAAGTCGGAGCTCGTGTCCAAGATGCTCAAGCGCAAGGGCATCACGCACGAGGTGCTGAACGCGAAGTACCACGAGCGCGAGGCCGCCATCATCGCCCAGGCAGGCCGCAAGGGCGGGGTCACCGTGGCCACGAACATGGCCGGCCGCGGCACGGACATCATGCTCGGCGGTAACCCCGAGTTCATCGCGGACCTGGAGCTGCACCAGCGCGGGCTCTCGCCCGTGGACACGCCGGAGGACTTCGAGGCGGCGTGGCCGGAGGCGGTGGACAAGGCCAAGCGGGCGGTGGCCGAGGAACACGAGGAGGTCGTCGGCGCCGGCGGCCTGTACGTGCTCGGCACCGAGCGGCACGAGTCCCGGCGCATCGACAACCAGCTGCGCGGCCGGTCCGGACGGCAGGGCGACCCCGGCGAGTCGCGCTTCTACCTGTCGCTCGAGGACGACCTGATGCGGATGTTCAACGCCGACAAGGTCGCGCACATCATGGAGTGGCTCAAGACCCCGCCGGATGTCCCGATCGAGTCGAAGACCGTCAGCCGCTCGATCCGGTCGGCCCAGACGCAGGTCGAGCAGCAGAACTTCGAGATCCGCAAGGACCTGCTCAAGTACGACGACGTGATGAACCGCCAGCGCCAGGTCATCTACGGCGAGCGGCGCGAGGTGCTCGAGGGCGCCGACCTGCAGGACCAGATCCGCGGCATGATCGATGAGGTCGTCGCCGGGTACGTGGCGGCGGCGACAGCCGAGGGCTTCCCCGAGGAGTGGGACCTGGACCAGCTGTGGCGGGCATTCCACCAGCTCTACCCCGGCGGGATGACGGTTGACCAGGTGATCGATGAGGCCGGCGGGGAGCGGGCGCGGCTGTCGGCCGGCCTGATCACCGAGCTGGTACAGCAGGATGCGCTGGCCGCCTACGAGCGCCGGGAGGAGGAGCTGACCCCCGAGGTCATGCGCGAGCTCGAGCGGCGGGTCGTCTTGTCGGTGCTGGACCGGAAGTGGCGCGAGCATCTCTACGAGATGGACTACCTGCGCGAGGGCATAACCCTGCGGGGATACGGGCAGCGCGACCCGCTGGTGGAGTATCAGCGCGAGGGCTACGACATGTTCAGCGGCATGATGGAGGGCATCAAGGAGGAATCGGTCGGCAGCCTGTTCAACCTCCAGGTGCAGCGGCAGGACAGCCCCATCGTGGAGGAGGCCGTCCCGGGCGCCGTCCCGAACGGCTTCGTCCCCGGCGGCGCTGCGCCCGGTGGCGTGCTGCCTGGCGGTGTCGTGCCGGGCGGCATTGTCGCGGGTGGGACTGCCGTGGGTGGCGCGGTCGCGGGCGGCGCCGGGCCGGTCCCGGCGGGCCCGGCGCCGGCCGGCCAGCCGGCGGGCGGCGGAAGTCAGGCCGGACGTGGCCGTTCTGGCCAGTCGGGCTCGCGGTCCCGGCCAGGACGCCATTCCCGGACAGGCTCCCAAGAACGGTCAGGCCAGGACCAGCCGGGCGCTCAGGCCGGGCCGGGCGCACAGGCCGCAGCGGGCGGCCAGGCGGTTCCGGCGGGCCTGGTGGCCCGCGGGCTGGAGCGGCCGCAGCGGCGGGGCAGGCTTGAGTACAGCGCGCCCAGCGATGACGGAAGCGGCCAGGCGCAGCAGCGGACCGCATCGAGCGGCGGCCCCGACTACTCCAAGGTCGGGCGGAACGCTCCGTGCCCGTGCGGTTCCGGCCGCAAGTTCAAGCTCTGCCACGGCGACCCGCGCAACCGCTGACCCCGCACGCCTCCCGGCTAAGCCCGCGCGCCTCCCGGCCGCGGGCCCGCCAGGTCGTCGTGATCCTTCATCTTCTCACTCGCTCCTGCTCCACAAAACGGTCCAAATCAGACGGCCAAACGACCGGAACGCGTGAAAAGTTGTCAGACGGGCGGGTCAGACGGGCGGGTCATGCGGGCACCGTCAGGCCGCCTCGATGGCGGTGCAGATCCATTTCGGCGGCGCGGGAGCGGGGCCGGGGCTGCGGTACGGGCTAGTACGTCCGGCGTCGGAGTGTGGTGGTTCGGCACACTCCAGGCGGACCGCCAGGACTCGGGTTCTCGGTCCGAATCCCACGATCACGGTCATCTCGACCACTCCCGCGGCCGGGCAGGACGTCATGACGCGACGGACCCGCGGCTGGACCTCTGCGGCCAGCCTCGGCCCGAGTTGCCTGATGCGCCGCCGCGCCTCCTCGCTGGTCCAGGGCCTGATCTGACCCGGGGGCCGCGACCCGGCCAGCGTCTCGGCCAGAACCTGGGCGAACTGGCTGGGCCACGCGCCGGCCGCGGCCGGCCTGCGTCGCGGCAGGTGAGGCCCGGATGGCGGGGACGGCCTGTCCCGCGGGGCCCGTTTCGCCGGCTCAGTCCGCGGGCTCGGCGCGAGTTGCGGGCCCGTCACGCGCTGCGGGCCCGTCCCGCGCTGCGGGCTCGTCCCGCGCTGCGGGGTCGGCGCGAGTTGCGGGCTCGTCCCGCGCTGCGGGCTCGTCCCGCGCCGCGCCGTTGCCTTCGGCCGCCCGGGCTGCCGGGCAGGCTGACGCGGCCGCGCCTCGACCCCGCCGGCCGCGCCAGCCGGCCTCCGCGAGGACGTCGTCATAGGGCGGCGCCGAGTCAGGGACCCCGAGCAGCCGGACCGCGGCCGCATCCGGGAGCGGCCGCTTCTTCGCGGGCCGGCGCGCGAAGCCGGGAACCAACGGCAGGACCACACCGGAATCCGCGCGGCGCGGCTCTCCTGCTGAGGTCGGGGGCGGTGATGGCATGGGACCTCCGGGGGGAGCGGCCCCGCGGGTACCGGCCCGGCCGGGCCGGCCCGGGCGGCGCCGACGGCTCGGGCATGTGAGTGTTGTACCTGCCGCCGGTGACATTTTCCGGCCCGGGTCCCGGGACCGCCGGCCCGGCCTGCGCTGGCAGCGCCCGGTGACACGGAATGCCCGGGGTCTCCGGCTGGTTCAACCCCGTGGGGCGCGGGCCCGCGCCCGACCGAGACCGAGATGCCTGCCCAGGGCAGGCCCTCCCAGGAGAAACACCGTGTCGCTGCCACCGCTGGTCGCTCCCGCCGCCGAGCTGACCGTTGATGAGGTCAAGCGCTATTCGCGCCACCTGATCATTCCGGAAGTCGGGATGACGGGACAGAAGCGCCTGAAGAACGCCCGGGTGCTGTGCGTGGGCGCGGGCGGGCTCGGGTCACCCGCGCTGCTGTACCTGGCCGCCGCCGGGGTGGGCACGCTGGGCATCGTCGACTTCGACGTGGTCGACGAGTCCAACCTGCAGCGGCAGGTCATCCACGGCCAGTCGGACGTGGGCCGCCCGAAGGCCGAGTCCGCGCGCGACAGCATCCGCGAGATCAACCCGTACGTCACCGTGGTGCTGCATGAGGAGCGCCTCGACTCCGACAACGCGATGGAGATCTTCGCGCAGTATGACCTGATCGTCGACGGCACCGACAACTTCGCCACCAGGTACCTGGTCAACGACTGTGCCGTGCTGCTCGGCAAGCCCTACGTCTGGGGATCGATCTACCGTTTCGACGGGCAGGCCAGCGTGTTCTGGGCGGAACACGGCCCCTGCTACCGCTGCCTCTACCCGGAGCCGCCGCCGCCGGGCATGGTGCCGTCGTGCGCCGAGGGCGGCGTGCTCGGCGTGCTGTGCGCCTCGATCGGGTCCATCCAGGTCAACGAGGCGATCAAGGTCATCACCGGAATCGGCGAGCCGCTGGCCGGGCGGCTGATGATCTATGACGCGCTGGAGATGAGCTACCGCACGGTCCGGGTCAGGAAGGACCCCGAGTGCCCGGTGTGCGGCAAGAACCCGACGATCACCGAGCTCATCGACTACGAGGCGTTCTGCGGCACGGTGTCCGAGGACGCCCAGCGCGCGGCGTCCGGATCCACGATCACCGCGACCGAGCTCAAGGCGATGCTCGACAACGACGAGAAGATCTTCCTGGTCGACGTCAGGGAGCCGAACGAGTACGAGATCGTGTCCATCCCCGGCTCGGTGCTCATCCCCAAGGACCAGTTCCTCAACGGGAACGCCCTGGAGCAGCTCCCGCAGGACCGCCGGATCGTGCTGCACTGCAAGAGCGGGGTCCGCAGCGCGGAGTGCCTCGCCGTGGTCAAAAACGCCGGCTTCTCGGACGCGGTGCACGTGGGCGGCGGGGTCCTGGCCTGGGTCAGCCAGGTGGATCCGTCGCTGCCCACG
>CAVUYA010000007.1:0-85601 GCA_963745575.1 uncultured Actinomycetota bacterium
AAGTCCTCCTCCCAGAACTCGGTGGTGCCGCGGGCCGTGCCGTCCCCGGCGGCCTGCCTGCGGTGTTCCTCCTCCCGCAACTCGACCCGGCGGATCTTGCCGGAGATGGTCTTCGGCAGGTCGGCGAACTCCAGCCGCCGGACCCGCTGGTACGGGCGCCAGCCGCTCCCGGGAGTAGGCCAGGATGGCCAGGGCGGTGTCGCCCGACGGCTCGTAGCCCGCGGCGAGGATCACGAAGGCCTTGGGCACGGCCAGCCGGACCGGGTCGGGGGAGGGCACCACCGCCGCCTCGGCCACCGCCTCGTGCTCGATCAGCACGCTCTCCAGCTCGAACGGGGAGATCCGGTAGTCGGAGGCCTTGAACACGTCATCCGTGCGGCCCACGTAGGTGATGTACCCATCGGCGTCCCGGGTGGCGACGTCGCCGGTGTGGTAGTAGCCGCCGCGCATGGCCTCGGCGGCGCGCTCCGGGTCATCTTTGTAGCCGGTCATCAGGCCGAGCGGCCGGCTGGCCAGCGGCAGGCAGATCTCGCCCTCGCCGGCGGGCTCGCCGGTGACCGGGTCGATCAGGGTGACCTCGTACCCCGGCAGCGGGCGGCCCATCGAACCCAGCCGTACCCCGGACCCGGGCGGGTTGCCGATCTGCGCGGTGGTCTCGGTCTGGCCGTACCCGTCGCGGACCGTGATGTTCCAGGCCCGGCGGACCTGCTCGATGACTTCCGGGTTCAGCGGCTCGCCCGCGCCGACGCACTCGCGCAGCGTGCGCACGTCCGCGCTGGCCAGGTCGGCCTGCACCAGCATCCGCCAGACCGTGGGCGGCGCGCACAGCGAGGTCACCCCGCAGGCCGGGATGGCCTCCAGCAGCACCGCGGCGGAGAACCGCTCGTGGCCGAGGATCAGCGACGTGGCCCCGGCGATCCACGGCGCGAACACGTTGCTCCAGGCGTGCTTGGCCCAGCCGGGCGAGGAGATGTTCAGGTGCACGTCGCCGGGCTGCAGGCCGATCCAGTACAGCGTGGACAGGTGGCCGGCCGGATAGGAGACGTGGGTGTGCTCGACCAGCTTCGGCTGCGCGGTGGTGCCGGAGGTGAAGTACAACAGCAGCGGGTCGGAGCCTTTCGTCGGGCCGTCCGGGCGGAAGTCGCGCGGGGCGCTCGAAGGCCTCCTGGCCATACGGGTGCCAGCCGTCCACCGGGTCGCCCACCGCGACGCGGGTCCAGGACCCGGCCAGGTCGCGGAACCTCGGGGTATGCACGGACTCGGTGATGACGTGCCGGACATCGCCGCGCGTGATCCGGTCCGCCAGGTCGTCCGGGCCCAGCAGCGTGGACGCCGGGATGATGACCGCGCCGAGCTTCATCGCGGCGAGGATGACCTCCCACAGCGGCGCGATGTTGCCGAGCATGACCAGCACCCGGTCGCCACGCCGCACGCCGAGCCCGCGCAGCCAGTTGGCGACCTGGTTGGAGCGGGCGGCGAGCTCGGCGTAGCTGAGCCGGACGTCGCTGTCGGCCGTCACCACGCGCAGCGCGTCGCGCTCGGGGTGCTCGGCGGCGAGCACGTCGAACCAGTCCAGCGCCCAGTTGAATTCGTCAAGGTCAGGCCAGGTGAACTGGGCCCTGGCGGTCTCGTAGTCCGTGCGGTGGCGCAGCAGCAGGTCGCGCGCTGCGCGGTAGGCCGCGGTACCGCTCTTGGAGTGCTGTGGCTCGGTCATGCCGATTATGGTGGCAGTTACCGGTCCTGACCTGCCAGCCCGGGGCCGTCGGGCCGGCTCGCTCGCCGGCTCGCCGGCGGGCTTGGTCGCTCGGCCGGCTCACTGGCTGGCCAGCAGGACGGCGAGCCCGTGCCACTGCTCCGCGGTGAGCTCGGTGACCGGGGCCGCCGGGTCGATCGCCGCGCGTAGCAGCAGCCGCCGGCGGCCGCCCAGCAGGGCGTCAGCCCGGGTGCCGGGCCTGCGGTAGGCGGCGCGCAGCATCGTCCGCAGCGCCTGCTGGCCCCGCGCCGACGCGACGATGGCCCGGGGCCGAACCGACAGCCGGGCCGCGTCGACTCGGGGCGGCGGCACGAAGCACGCCGCGCTGACCGTCCGGGCCAGCCGGAACTCGTAACGCGCGGCCCACCAGGCGGTCTCGGCGTCCCTCGGCCGCGGGCTGGCCAGCCACCGGGCGGCGCCCTGCTGCAGGATCAGCTCGGCCCCCGCCAGCGGCACCTTCGGGTCGCCGAGCAGGCGCCGGCACAGCGCGGTCGTGACCGAGAACGGCGGGTTGGCCACGACCAGGAACTCGCGGTGCGGCAGCGGAACCCGGCGCAGGTCGGCCTCGACCACGCGGACTCCCGGGTCACGGCCAAAGCGCCGCCGCAGCCTGGCCGCCAGGCGCGGGTCGTGCTCCACGGCGATCACGCGCGCTCCGGCGGCGGCCAGCCGGGCGGTGATCGCGCCGCCGCCCGCGCCGAGGTCGAGGACCAGCCGTCCCTCGCCCGCGCCTGCGGCGCGGACGAGCTGGGCGATCAGCTCACGATCACGCAGGAAGTGGGCACCGGCCGGGTTCGGCGCCGGCGGCCGCCGCCCGGACACGGCGGACCATGACCATAGACAAGGTCGTTCTCCTCGGCTCGGATGAGTCGCTGCCCACGGTACGTCCCGGCGGTGCTTGCGGCCACCGAATAAACCGCGTCCTGAACCGCGGCCCGGCCGTGGCCTTGCCTCAGGCGGGCTCCGGCTCCCCGGCCAGGGCGCGCGCCGCGGCCACGGCACCGTCGTCCAGGCCCTCGTAGCCGCTGCACTGGTGCTGCTCGGCCTGCCCGTCGATCCACCGGCTGTGCGCTTCCCACGCGGCCTGCTTGCTCGCGCCCAGGGCCGCGCCGATCTGCGACCACGAGGCGCCGGCCTGCCGCGCGGAACGCACGGTCAGCTGGCGCCCGTAGCCCGCCTTCCGGGCGATCACCTCGCTCAGCGCGAGCAGCTCCAGCGCCTCGTCCCGGGTCAGCGCCGCCGCGCCGGGGTCATCGCCGGCGGCCGCGTCATCGGAGGTTCCCGGGTCATCGCCGGCTCCGGCTGGGGCGGCGCCAGGGCTTCACGGACGCGCAGCTGGTCGTGGCGCGCTGCGGCGGTCAGCAGCGTGAACTGGCGCTCGAGGTCGTTGGGCGTCATCACCATCCCAGTGTCTCGTCAAGTTGGCCTGACGTCAAGCTGGCTTGACGAAACGGCCGCCGCAGGCCGGCCAGCCGGGCGGCCCCGGCGGCCACCGCGGCCTGGCCGGCCCGGATCCGAGGCGCGGGCCACGGGCAGCGCACTGCGGCCTGGCCGTTTGTTTCGCCAGCCTTTCTAGGGGAACCGGGGAATTTCTGGGACAATGACACCACCGTCACGGCGGCAACGGCACGGCATGCGGGACGGCGCAGACTATTTGCTTAGTGCAAACTAAGTCATATGATGGAACCTGTTCCTACGAGCGGAGCATGAACCGCAAGGATCAATTCATGGAGCAGCCAGGGCCCGAACCGCGCCCGGAACAGCCTGACCGCGCGGATGGCCCAGGAAGGCCCCGGCTGCCGTGGCGGGATGCGCGGGAACGGCCAGACCAGCGCGATCCGGTGCCGCAGCCGTCACGCCGGGACCATCCGGCGTATACCGGCGCGCGCGACCAGGGGCACCCGGTCGTCATCGGCTATGACGGGTCGCCATCGAGCCGCAACGCGCTGGCGTACGCGGCCGGGCTGGCCAGGCGGCTCGCCCGGCCGCTGCTGGTGGTCTACGTGATCCCGTTCGGCGTCTACTGCGAGCCGATGACCGGCCAGGTCATCTGCGCCGCCCGCGATCGCGGCGAGCTCGACGCGTGGCTGCTGGCCGAGCTGGATCAGGTCTGCGACCGGGAAGGGCTCGAGGTCAGCGTGATGGCCCGGCGCGGGAACGCGGCCAAGGAACTCGCCGCGGCCGCCGACTCGAGCAGCGCCGACGCGCTCGTGGTCGGCGCTCCGGGGCGCCGGCTGCACCACGTGGCCGGCTCGATCCCGAGCTGGCTGGCGCGGCACGCCCGCTGCCCGGTCATTGTCGTGCCGTAGCGCGTTTGGCTCCCGGTATTCGTCAGACCGGAGCGATAGCGTTCTAACGTGCCGGTCAACCCCAGCGATCTCCCCGACATCGCCGCCCTGCTGGCCGCCGCGGTCGACGGGATCGGGGGAGCCGAGCGGCCCGGGCAGGTCACGATGGCCGAGGCGGTCGGGCGCGCCATCGATACCGGGGAGCACCTCGCGGTCCAGGCCGGGACGGGCACGGGGAAGTCGCTGGCGTACCTGGTGCCCGCGGCCCGGCATGCGGCGGCGTGCGGGGACGCCGTGGTGGTGTCGACCGCCACCATCGCCCTGCAACGCCAGCTCATCGACCGCGACCTGCCGCGTCTCGCGACCGCGCTGGAGCCGCTGCTCGGCCGGTCGCCGACCTTCGCGATTCTCAAGGGACGGCGCAACTACCTGTGCGTGAACCGGCTGCGGAACGGCGCGGCCGACGATCCCCAGGAGGAGCTCTTCGACGCCCGTTCCGTCACCGAGATCGGGCGCCAGGTGCAGCGGCTGCAGGAGTGGGCGGCCAGGACCGACAGCGGCGACCGTGATGAGCTCGTGCCCGGGGTGGACGAGCGGGCCTGGCGGCAGGTCTCGGTCACCGCGAGGGAGTGCATCGGGGCACAGCGCTGCCCGTTCGCCGCGCAGTGCTTCGCCGAGCTGGCCCGGGAGGCCGCGGGCCAGGCCGACATCGTGGTCACCAACCACGCGCTGCTCGCCATCGACGCGCTGGAAGACGGCAACGTTCTCCCCGAGCACGACGTGGTCATCGTCGACGAGGCACATGACCTGGTTGACCGGGTGACCTCGGTCGCCACGGCGGAGCTCTCCGCCCCGGCCGTCCAGACCGCCGCCCGCCGGGCCGGCCGGCAGGTCACCGAGGACGCTGCGGGCCGGCTCAAGGACGCCGGGCAAGGGCTCGAGCAGGTTCTCGCCGAGGGTTACGGCGGGCGGATCGATGTGCTCACGGAGCCGCTGGCCGCCTCGCTGGCCGCGGTGCGCGACGCCGCGGGCTCGTGCGCGGCGGACATCAGGACCAGTGCCAGGAAGGCCGAGGACGAGCCGGAGCAGCTGACGGCCCGGCGAGCCGCCCTGGCGGCGCTGGATGAGGTGGCCAAGGCGGCCGAGAGGATCCTCGCCGCGTTCGGCCCGGACGTGGCGATCCGTCCCGACGTGGTGTGGCTGGACCAGCCTGCCGACCGGGACTCGCGCCGGCCGCCGACGTTGCGGGTGGCGCCGCTCGAGGTGGGCCGGGTGCTGGCGGAGCGGCTGTTCGGCCGCCGGACGGTGGCGCTGACCTCGGCCACGCTGTCGGTCGGCGGGTCGTTCGGGCCGCTGGCCCGGCAGTGGGGCCTGCCGGGCAGCGCGGTGCCGGGTGACGTGGTGCGGGGTGAAGCGGCGCCCGGTGACGCGGCGCCCGGTGACGCGCGGACCGGCGACGCGGGGACGGGCGACGCGCGGACCGGCGACGCGGGGGACGGCGAGAAGCCAGCCGAAGTGGCGGACCGGGTCCCGGCCGAGCCGCACCCACTGGCCTGGAGCGGGATCGACGTCGGCTCGCCGTTCGACCACCCGCGCAGCGGGATCCTGTACGTGGCCCGGCACCTGCCGCCGCCGGGCCGCGACGGGCTGCCCGCGTCCTATCTCGACGAGCTCTGCGAGCTCATCACCGCGGCCGGGGGCCGTACGCTCGGGTTGTTCTCCTCGATGCGGGCCGCCCGGCAGGCGGCGGACGAGCTGCGCGGGCGGATCGGTTATCCGCTGCTGTGCCAGGGCGAGGACCCGACCTCGCAGCTGATCACCCGGTTCGCCGAAGACGAGGCCAGCTGCCTGTTCGGCACCTTGTCGCTGTGGCAGGGCGTCGACGTGCCGGGCCGGTCGCTGCAGCTGGTGGTCATCGACCGGATCCCGTTTCCCCGGCCCGACGACCCGCTGGCCTCGGCCCGGCAGCGGGCCGTTGAGGCCCGCGGCGGCAACGGGTTCATGACCGTGGCCGCGGCCCAGGCCGGGCTGCTGCTCGCGCAGGGCACCGGGCGGCTGCTGCGCACGATGAGCGACCGGGGAGTGGTCGCGATCCTGGATCCGCGGCTGGTGACCAAACGGTACGGCAGCTTCCTGCGCGCGTCGCTGCCGCCGTTCTGGGCCACCACCGATCCCGAGGTGGTCCGCGGCGCGCTGCGCCGCCTCGCCGGATAGGCAAGGGCGGCCACTCAGTCGGCGCTGGAGGCGGCCCAGATGTTGATGCCCGCGTCCACCGCGTCCCGGTCGATCGCGGACAGCTCCTCCTCGGTGAACGTGGCGTGGCCCGCCGCGGCGAGGTTCTCCTCCAGCTGGGCCACGCTGCTCGCGCCGATGAGCACCGACGTGACCCGCTGGTCCCGCAGCGCCCAGGACAGGGCGAGCTGGGCCAGCGACTGGCCGCGCGAGCGGGCGATCTCGCCCAGCGCGCGGACGTGCCGCAGCATCGGCTCGGACAGCTGGTCGGCGTCCAGCGAGGTGCCCTCGCTGGCCCGCGAGCCGGCCGGGATCCCGTTCAGGTACTTGCCGGTGAGCACGCCCTGGGCCAGCGGCGAGAACGCGATGCAGCCGATGCCCTCCTGGCCGAGCACGTCGAGCAGGCCGTCCTCGATCCAGCGGTTCAGCATCGAGTACGAGGGCTGCTCGATGAGGATCGGCGTGCCCAGCCGCCGCATGATGCCGGCCGCTTCCGCGGTCCGCTCCGCCGAGTAGGACGAGATGCCGGCGTAGAGCGCCTTCCCCGACTTGACCGCCGTGTCCAGCGCGCCCAGGGTCTCCTGGAGCGGGGTGTCCGGGTCGAAGCGGTGGCTGTAGAAGATGTCGACGTAGTCCAGGCCCATCCGGTGCAGCGACTGGTCCAGGCTGGCCAGCAGGTACTTCCGTGAGCCCCACTCGCCGTAGGGGCCCGGCCACATGTCGTAGCCGGCCTTCGTCGAGATGATCAGCTCGTCCCGGTACGGTCGCAGGTCCTCGCGCAGGATGCGCCCGAAGTTGATCTCGGCCGACGCCGTACGGCGGACCGTAGTTGTTAGCGAGGTCGAAGTGCGTGATGCCGAGGTCGAAGGCGCGCCGGATGATGGCCCGCTGGGTGTCGATCGGCCGGCCGTCGCCGAAGTTGTGCCACAGGCCGAGCGACACCTCGGGCAGCAGGATCCCGCTGCGGCCGCAGCGGCGGTACGGAATGGACTCATAACGGTGGGCATCCGCGACGTAGGTCATTCCGCGAGTCTTTCAGGCCCCTGGGGTCCACCGCGCCCTAAGGGGCCCATAACGGACCGTCTCCGGCTCGCCTGGCCGGCTAGAGGACGTCGTGCCCGGGGTGCGGCTGCGCCGGGATCGAGCCGAGCCGGCCGGCCTGGAAGTCCTCGAACGCCTGGACCAGCTCGTCCCTGGTGTTCATCACGAACGGGCCGTAGGCGGCCACAGGCTCCCTGATCGGCTCGCCGCCGAGCACCAGGATGTCCAGCCCCTGGTTACGCCCGTCCGCGCGGGGCCCGTCACTGCGGCGGCCCGCCGCCACCGTGATGACGTCCCCGGGGCCGAACACCGCCAGCTGGCCGGTGCGCACCGGCCGCCGGTCCGGGCCCACCGTGCCGGACCCGGCCAGCACGTAGCCGAGCGCGTTGAAGTCGGCCCGCCACGGCAGCCGCAGCTGGGCGCCGGGCTCGAGCGTGGCGTGCAGCAGCGCGATCGGGGTGTGGGTCACGCCCGGGCCGCGCTGGCCGTCGACCTCGCCGGCGATGACGCGGACCAGGGCACCGCCGTCGGGCGAGCTGAGCAGCGCGACCTGGCCGGCCCTGATGTCCTGGTAGCGCGGGCCCGTCATCTTCAGCCGGGCGGGCAGGTTCACCCAGAGCTGGAAGCCGTGGAACAGCCCGCCGCTCATCACCAGGTCCTCGGGGGGCTCCTCGATGTGCAGGATGCCGCCGCCCGCGGTCATCCACTGGGTGTCGCCGTTGGTGATCAGGCCGCCGCCGCCGTTGGAGTCCTGGTGCCGGAAGGTCCCGTCGATGATGTAGGTCACGGTCTCGAAGCCGCGGTGCGGGTGCCAGGCCGTGCCCTTCGGCTCGCCCGGCGCGTAGTCCACCTCGCCCATCTGGTCCATGTGGATGAACGGGTCAAGGTCCCGCAGGTGCACGCCGGCGAACGCGCGGCGGACCGGGAACCCCTCGCCCTCGTAGCCCGAGGGCGCGGTCGTCACCGAGACGACCGGGCGGTCCTGCGCGACCGCGGGATCCGGCTCGGAGATCCTGGGCAGCAGCAGGATGTCATCGACGGTAACCGCTGGCATGGCTCCTCAATCCTCCTCCTCGGGGCGGCTTGTGTGCTCGCGCCTACCCGCCCGCCTAACGATAATTGAACGTGCAACATTCCCGGGCGCCGTGGGCGAGATGGTCTGGAAGAGGGCGGTCCGTGGGCGAGATGGTCCGGAAGAGGGCGGTCCGGGGCGGGTGGTCCGGGCTCGGGTCGTCCGTGGGCGGGTCCGGCCTAGAGCGGCAGGCCGGCCTCCAGGTGCGCCAGGGCCGCGTCGATCCGCTCGAACATGTCCGGGCCCGGCGCCTCGGACCACGGCATCGTGGCCGACATGATCACGCCGATCATCGCTCCGGCCACGTTGCGCACCTCGAAGTCATCCGGGGCGCGCCCGGTCCGCTTCGCGACCGCCCTCGCTATCTCGTCGATCGTCCGGGCGAACTCGTCCAGGGCCCGGGCCCGCACCTCCGGGACGGTGAAGGTCAGCCTGGTGGTCTCGCGGAACCGGGCGATTTCCTCGGGAGTCAGCGTCGCGAGCATCTGTGCCGCCCCGGCGCGGAACGCGGCCACCGGGCTCAGTTCGGCGGGCTGCGCCTCGAACGCCTCCACGCCGAGGAGATCGAAGTCGTCCTGCAAGACGACGTCCTCCTTGGTGGGGAAGTAGCGGAAGAACGTGCTCGGCGAGACCTCCGCCGCCTCAGCGATCTGCTCGACGGTGGTGGCGTGGTACCCCTGCTCCCGGAACAGCCGGAGCGCGTGCTCCCGGATGGCAGCACGCGTCCTGGCTTTCTTGCGCTCGCGCAGGCCGGCGGGTCTATCGGCGGGGGGCGCCTCACTCATGCTGGTCATTGTGCCCCCGCGGGGCCGCGGGGTGTAGCGCCGCGCCGGCCGGACGGGCCTGGCGGGCCGGCGGCCCGGCCGGGAGCGGCTCGGGGGCGCTCGCCGGCTCCGCCGCCGGGACCTGTGCGCCGGGCGCGCCGGCCTGGCGCGGCAGGAAGGCCAGCGCCAGCACGGCGGCGGCCAGGGCGATGCCCGCGCAGCACCACAGCATCACGTCCAGGCCGTGGACGAACGCGGCGCTGACGGAGGAAAGCAGCGCGGCCGAGCCCAGGTCATGGGCCACCGCGACGCCGCCGGATATGCCCGACCGCACCGCGCTGGCGGCCGCCGCGGGCAGCCCGGCCAGGTCCAGCTGGCTCTGGTACGCGGAGCTGAGCACGGCGCCCAGGATCGCGGCCCCCAGGGCCGCTCCGACCTGGCGGAAGGCCGTGATCAGCGCCGAGCCAGAGCCGCTGCGCTCGGCGGAGAGGGCGCCGAGAGCCGCGTTCATCGCGGAGGGCATCGCGAGGCCCAGCCCGGCCCCGGCCACCGCGAACCACGCCGCCCCGAAGCCGGTGCCGCTGTGGGTGCTGGTGAAGGCCCCGCTGGCCAGGGCCGCGGCCATCAGCGCGAACCCGGTCGCCACGAGGGCCTTGGCCCCCACCCGGGGCCCCGCCGGCGCGGCGGGGCCCGCGGCCTCCGGCGCCTTCGGCGGGCTCTGCAGCCGGGTGCCGGCGGCCATGCCGACGATCATCCCGCCGATCATCGGCAGCAGCCGCAGCCCCGCGCCGAGCGAGTCGAGCCCGCGGACGTCACGGAAGTACAGGGGCATCGCGAACAGGATCCCGAACAACGCGAACGACACCAGCGTGGACAGGATCGTGCCCCAGGTGAAGGCGGGCGACCGGAACAGCGTCAGCTCGACCAGCGGCTGGCCGCCGGGACGCCGGGACACGCGGCGCTCCCAGAGCACGAACCCGGCCAGGATCGCCACGCCGCCCGCTATCGTGGCCAGCGCGGCCACGTCGCCCCAGCCGTCCTGGCCCGCCTTGATGAAGCCGTAGACCAGGCTGGTCAGGCCGAGGCTCGAGATGGCCACGCCCGCCACGTCGATCCGGGGCCGGCGCTCGCTGCGCGACTCCGGCATCAGCAGCGTCACGGCGACCAGCGCGATCGCGATCACCGGCACGTTGATCAGGAACACCGAGCCCCACCAGAAGGTGTCGAGCAGCCAGCCGCCGAGGATCGGGCCCAGCGGGTAACCGAGGAACACGGCCGCCATCACGACGGCGATCGCCTTCTGCCGCTCCTGCGGGGCGAACAGCACCGGGATCACCGCGATCGACAGCGGCAGGATCACCGCGGCGCCGAGCCCGAGCACGGCCCGCGCGGCCATGAGCTCGCCCGACGTCTGCGAGTACGCGCAGGCCAGCGAGGCCAGGCCGAACAGGATCAGCGCTGCGACCAGGAGCTTCTTGCGGCCGTACCGGTCACCGAGCAGGCCGGCGGGCAGCAGCGCCGCGGCCAGCACGAGGCTGTAGGCGTCGATGAACCACTGCAGATCGCTGGTTGACGCGTGCAGGTCGGCCCCCAGGGTGGGCAGGGCCAGGTTGAGCACGGTCAGGTCCAGGCCCACGACCAGGACGCTGAGGGCCAGGGCGCCCAGCGCCAGCCACCGGCGCCGCTCCGGGTTCTTCACGGTACTCACTCTCTTTCGGTAGTTCATCTGAAAGGGATGTTACAAGTTTTTGAGAGTTACTGTCAATACGGAGCTGATCTCATGACTCCCGGCCGCGTACGCGGCGCGTATGACCGGCATGGTCGGCCCGTATGAAATCGCCGGACGGCCGCATGGAAGCCGTCAGCATGTCCGCCGGCCAGCGCGCGGAGGGTTTACCGTGGAGTAGACAACCTTTCGGGAAGGGAGCAGTACCGTGTCCGGCGTACGACGGATCATCGTCGGCGTGAGCGGATCACCGGGCAGCCTCCAGGCGCTGCGTCACGCAGCAGGCCTCGCCCGCAGGCACGAAGCAGCCCTGGTCCCGGTCCTCGCGTGGGTGCCCCCCGGGGGCGACCTCGCCGACCGCAGTCACCCATCGCCGTACCTGCGGGGGCTCTGGCACGACGCCGCCCGGGAGCGCCTCCGCAGCGCCATCGAGCTCGCGCTGGGCGGCGTGCCCGATGACGTGCCCTTCGAATCGGACGTGCAGCGGGGCGATCCCGCGCACGTGCTGGTCAGCGTGGCGTGCCAGCCGGATGACGTGCTGGTCATCGGCGCGGGGCGGCGCGGCGCGCTGGCCCGCGCCCTGTCCTGCCGGGTGAGCCGCTACTGCCTGGCGCACGCGCAGTGCCCCGTGGTGGCCGTGCCGCCGCCGGCCCTGGCCCTGCTGAGCCACGGGCTGCGCGGCTGGGCGTTCCGGCATCGCGGGCTGAGCCCGGAGCATGCCGGGCAGCCGGCCGCATCCTGAGCCCTTTCCTGCGCCGACGTCCGGCCCGGAGTACGCGGGCGGTCATGGGAGGATGAAAGAGGCTGACGACCCATCCAGGGAGGCGGGACATGCCAGAGCCGACAGGTGCCGAGCTTGAGCTAGTCCGGGCGCGCAGGCAAGAGCTACGCGAGCGTTACCTGCGTCCGCTCGGCGACCGGCCGCCGACCACGGTGCAGGGCGTCCATCACCTCGCGCTGATCTGCAAGGACGCCGAGGAGACCATCGAGTTCTACCAGGAGTTCCTCGGCTTCCCGCTGGTGGAGCTGGTGGAGAACCGCGATTACGCGGGCTCGAACCACTTCTTCTTCGACATCGGAGACCACAACCTGCTCGGGTTCTTCGACTTCCCCGGGTACGACCTGCCGCCGTTCATGGAGACGATCGGCGCGGTACAGCACCTGGCGATCTCGATCTCCTCGGACCAGTTCGAGGCGGCGAGGAAGAAGCTGGACCAGGCCGGCGTGGACTACCTGGGCCCGGACCGGGGCGCGGACGACAGCATGTACTTCCGCGACCCGAACGGCGTCGGGATCGAGCTCTACCGGGAGAAGCTCGGCATCTTCGAGGGCGAGCGCCTGCTGGACTACTGAGCCTTTTCGTCCGCCGGTCTCGCGCCCAGCTGACGCAGGTCAGTCGAGGGGAGGATGAAAAGGTTCAGCTAGCGGTTCTCCCGCCGGATCACCAGGCGCAGCGCCGACCAGGTCTGGTCGATCGCGCAGACCTTGTTGTCGACCAGGCCGGTGGGCAGCGCGACCTCGCGTATCACGTTGTCGCTCATGTCGGTGGGGACCTTCGCCGCCTTCTTCGGCCAGGCCACCCACAGCCCGCAGGCCGGCGCCATCCGGTCGCGCAGCCTGCCGAGTTCCGCCTCGAGTTCCGCGCGCCACGACACGAACACGACGATGACATCGAACAGCGCATCGCCGTCCAGGTCCGTGTGCATCTCGGCCACACCGGGCACCTCGGCGAGCGCGTCTTCCAGCCACCCCGGCGCCCCGATCAGGGCGACGGCGTCGTCCTCCCCGATGCCGAGTTTCTGCGGCAGCGGGGTTCCCGAGTATCCCGCGGGCTGGCTCATCGCTGTCCCCTAGAACCGTGATCGCGTCCCGGCCGGCCGGTCGCGACGTCCCCTTCCCGTCGAGGGCTCGATCGACAGCTTGTCACGAACCGGGGCCAGCCGTCCGGCCAGCAGCGTCAGGAGCACGCCGCAGCCGTAGACCGGCGACCGGCCCGGCCGCGACGCTGCCATCGGGGGCGAACCCGGATATCGCGATCCTGGTCAGCGCCACCCCCGCGGCGGCGATGCCCACCGCGAGCACGGCGGCCGCGAGCCGGGAGCGGCCCGGCGCCGCCGGGGCGCGGGCGGGCGCCGGCCCGGGCCGCCGGCGCAGCGGCCGTTCGAACCTGGCCAGGAAGACAGCGGCCGGGACCAGGACGACGGCCAGGGCCGCGATCCAGGCGAGCCGCAGCGCCCACCACCCCGCCGTGCCGATGGCCGGCTGGCCGAGCACGCCGGTCGGGTACAGCGCCACGGCCACCACGACCACGGGCACCATGTGCCACAGGTAGACGGTCAGCACCCGGCCGTTGAGCCAGGAGACGGCCTGCCAGAGCCGGCCGTCGGCCAGCAGGCGCGACAGGGCCGGCTCGGCCGCGATGAGCAGCCCGGCCTGGACGGCGGCGAAGGCGAGCAGCGCCACCGACGGCGGGATGGTGTTGTTGGCCCGGCCGCCCGTCCCGACCATGTTGACGCCGAACGGGCCCCAGGCCAGCAGGCCGCCGAGGGTGACGGCGCCGCCCGCGGCGAGCGCCCAGGGACGCCAGCGCCAGCGCGCCGGGCCGCGGCGGGTCAGGGTGCCGTCCTGCCAGGAGAACCCCCACTGGTGCATGGTGCCCCAGACGAGCAGGTAGTTGGCGTAACCGATGCCGGGCAGCCGGGCGCCGAGAAGGCCGGCGTCGACCCCGGCGGCGCCGAGCGCGAGCACGGCGGGCACCGCGAGACCCCACCGCCGGTGCGCCGCGTGCAGGGCCGGCGTCAGCGCGATCAGCAGCAGGTAGACGGGCAGGAACCAGAGCTGGAGGGCCACCCCCCAGGCGGCCAGCGCCAGCTCCGCCGGGTCCGCGCCCAGCAGGCTGCCGGCCGCGACGGCGGTGACGACCGCGGCCACGAACACGGTGGTCGGCCGCAGCAGCCTGATGGCCCGGTGCCGTACCCACTGCGCCCGCGTCGCGCCGCCGGCCTGGTGCCGCGTCCAGGACAGCGCGTTGGCGTAGCCGCCGACCAGGAAGAAGACCGGCATCACCTGGAACAGGAGGGTGGCCCAGCCGGACCAGCCGACGGCGGCCATGGCCGAGGCGCCGGACAGCTGCCCGCCGCGGTAGCTGATGCTGGTCAGCAGCCAGTGGCCGAGAACCACCACCCAGATGGCCACGACCCGGAGCAGGTCGGCGTAACGGTGGCGCGACCCGGGGGCGCCGGGGTCGCAGGGACCGGGCGGGCCCGCCTCCGTCGCCGCCACCGCGGACGGCCGGTGCTAGTGCGCGGGCCCGCCGGGGCGGCCGTTGCGGTCGGCGATCAGGCCGGCCAGCGTCGCGATCGCGATCTCGGCGGGGGTCCGGGAACCGATGTTGAGGCCGATCGGCCGGTGCACCCGGGCGATCTCGTCCGGTGCGACGCCCAGCTCGGTCAGGGCCGGGATGTGCGGGGCCGGAACCCGCGGGTTGCCCATGACGCCGACCCAGCGCGCGTCGGTGGCCAGCGCGTCGCGGAGCACCAGGCCGAGCTCGGGCCGGTGGTGGTCGGTGACCACCACGTCGGCCGGCCCGTCCGGCTGGCTGCGGACGCTCTCCTCCACGTCCGCCTCCAGGCCGGCGTCCAGCGCGGCCTTGGCCCGCTCCCGGTCGGGATCGACGAGCACCGGGCGGTAGCCGGCGTCGCGGCCATAGCGCAGCAGGAAGCCGGCGACCGGGGAGGCGAAGACGGCCACGAGCACCCGCCCGGTCGCGGCCGGGGCCGTGGCGGACCGTGCGCGATCTCGTCGGCGGTACCGTGCGCGACCTCGCAGGCCGGGTCGTCGTGCGAGCTGGTCATGCACCGAGCCTGCCATGCCCGCGGGTTTTGGCGACCTGTCCCCGGGTCAGCCGGCCAGCAGGGCCCTGACCGCCTCGCGCAGCGGTTCCAGCCGGGCCGCGGCGGCCCGGCGGGCCTGGCTCAGGCGCCCCAGCAGCACCGGCTCCACGACCTCGAAGTAGGCCTTGATCTTGGGCTCGGTGCCGCTCGGGCGGATGACGACCCGGGCGCCGGCCAGCGTGTAGCTGAGCACGTCGGCGGAGGGCAGGTCCCGGGTGCCGCCGGTGAGGTCGGTGATCGCGAGCACCGCCGCGTCGCCGAGCTTCGCCGGGGCGGCCGCCCGCAGCCGCGCCATGACGTCCACCGGCGCCTCGGTGGCCACCGTGACCTGCGCGGTCAGGTGCACGCCGTGGGCGACCTCGAGCGCGTCGTAGGCGTCGAGCAGCGACTCACCGCCGGACCTGGCCCGGGCCGCGAGGCCGAGCAGGGCCAGGGCGGCACCGATTCCGTCCTTGTCCCGCACGATGTCGCCGACCGAGTACCCGAGCGCCTCCTCGTAGCCGAGAACGAAACGGCTGCCGGAGCGCCCCGCCCGCACGATCCACTTGAAGCCGGTGAGCGTCTCCGCGTACTGCGCGCCGGCGGCCGCGGCGATCCGGGACAGCAGCGTGGACGACACGATCGTGGTGACCACGAGCCGGTCATCGGGGCCCGGCCCGGCCGGGGTGCGCGCCAGCAGGTAGGCACCGAGCAGCGCGCCGACCTGGTCACCGGTGAGGATGCGCCACCCGCCCGGCGCGTCCGGGTCGGCCACGGCCACGGCCAGCCGGTCGCCGTCGGGGTCGTTGGCCAGCACCAGGTCGGCGCCGGACCGCCGGGCCTGGGCCAGGGCCAGGTCGAGCGCCCCGGGTTCCTCCGGGTTGGGGAACGCGACGGTGGGGAAGTCCGGGTCGGGCGCGGCCTGGGCGGGCACCACGTCCGGGGCCGTGAAGCCGGCCTGCCCGAACGCCCGCAGCGCCAGCTCGCCGGCCACCCCGTGCAGCGGCGTGTAGACGAACCGCAGCCACGCGGCGTCCGGCGGCGCGGGGGAGTGCGCGCAGATCCGGTCGAGGTAGGCGGCGGCCACCTCGTCGCCCAGCCGGACGATCAGCGGGCTGTCCGGCGCGGCCAGCCTGACCTGGGACAGCGGGCCCAGGTCACGGATCGCCGCCTCGATCTCCGCGTCGGCGGGCGGCACGATCTGCGCCCCGTCGCCGAGGTAGAGCTTGTAGCCGTTGTCGGCCGGGGGGTTGTGGCTCGCCGTGATCATGATCCCGGCCGCCGCGCCCAGGTGGCGGACCGCGAACGCCAGCAGCGGGGTCGGCTGCCGCGCCGGGAGCAGGTGAACCCGGATCCCGGCCCCCGCGAGCACCCGGGCCGCCTCGTCGGCGAACTCATCCGAGCGGCGCCGGGCGTCGCAGCCGATCACCACCCCGGCCTCGGGGGCCGCGGTCCCGGCCACGCCGCGCCCGCGGCCGCGCAGCCACCCCGCCAGCGCGGCGGTCGCGGCGCGGACGACCGCGCGGTTCATGCGGTTCGGCCCGGCGGCGACCCGGCCGCGCAGCCCGGCGGTGCCGAACTCCAGCCTGCCGCCGAACCGGTCGGCCAGCTCCGCGGCGGCCTCGGCGCTCTCGTCACCGGCCAGGGCCTCGAGCTCGGCCCGGTCCCGCTCGTCCGGGTCGTCCGCCAGCCACGCGGCCAGCCGCGCGCGAAGATCCTCCGGGATCACGTCAGCCCGTTCCCGGCAGGACGCCCGGCAGGATGCCGGCCAGCAGCGCGCCCATCCGGGCGGCGGCGGCCTGCCCGGTGGCGGTGACCTCGGCGTGGTCGAGTTCGGCCGGCGCCAGGCCCGCCGCCAGGTTGGTGACCAGTGAGATGGCCAGCACCTCGGCGCCGAGATGGCGCGCGGCGATGGCCTCCAGGGCGGTGGACATGCCGACCAGGTCGGCGCCGAGAGTCCGCAGCATCCGGATCTCGGCCGGGGTCTCGTAGTGCGGGCCGGGCAGCGCCGCGTAGACGCCCTCGTCCAGGGCCGGGTCCGCGTCCCGGGCCAGCGCGCGCAGGCGCCGCGAGTAGAGGTCGGTGAGGTCGGTGAACCGGGACGGGTAACCGTCGGGGGGCGGGGGACCGGTGAGCGGCGAGCGGCCGGTCAGGTTGAGGTGGTCGCTGATCAGCACCGGCTGGCCGGCCGGTAGCCCGCGCGGATCCCGCCCGCCGCGTTGGTGAGCACGATGACCCGGCCGCCCGCCGCCACCGCGGTCCGCACGCCGTGCACCACGGTGGCCACCGGGTGCCCCTCGTACAGGTGGGTCCGGCCCAGGAATACCAGCACCCGCAGGCCGGCCCGGACCGAGCGGACCACGGGCACGTGGCCGGGGACGGTCGGCGGCGGGAACCCGCCGAGGTCGGCGAGGGCCACCTCGATCCCGGGGCCGAGCGCGTCAGCGGCCTGCGGCCCAGCCGGAGCCGAGGATCACCGCCGCGTCGTGCTCTGGCTGGCCGGTAAGCTGCGCCAGCCGCTCGGCGCTCGCCTTCGCGGCGGCGTAGGGGTCATCGGTCACGGCCGGGCGCGGCATGCATCCCCAGGCCTCTACCCGCCGCACCTCGGGCAGGCTCGGCACGCTGGGCACGCCACCTCACCTCCTCGGGTTTCTCCGTCAGCAATGTAAGGCATGGCACGCCCGTCAAGCCTTGATGTAGGGCTTCCCGTCCGCGGCGGGGGCCCTGACCCGGCCGACCAGGCCGGCCACCGCGACGATCGTCGCCACGTACGGGGCCATCGCCAGGATGTAGGTGGGGATGGGGACGTTGATGCTGCCCAGGATGTTGCCCAGGGCCTCGGTGAAGCCGAACAGCAGCGCGGCCGCGGTCGCGCCCAGCGGCGTCCACCGGCCGAAGATCATCGCTGCCAGGGCTATATAGCCCAGCCCGGATGACTGGTTCGGGCTGAAGGTGCCGACCGAGCCCACCGTCAGGTACGCGCCGCCGATCCCGGCCAGCAGCCCGCCCAAGATCACGTTGGAGTACCTGGTCCCCAGCACCCGGATGCCGACCGTGTCGGCCGCGGTCGGGTGCTCGCCGACCGCGCGCACCCGCAGCCCCCACCTGGTGCTGAACAGGCCGATCTGCACGACGACGATCGCCGCGTAGGTGAGGTACAGGAAGATGGTCGAGTCGAAGAAGATCGGCCCGATGACCGGGATTTCCCCGAGTACCGGGATCTTGACCACGTCGAACGTGTTCCCCGCGTTGAGGTTCTGGTGGTTGACCAGGATGCTGTCGTACAGGTAGTTCGTGAGACCGAGCGCCAGCACGTTGAGCACGACGCCGAGGATGATCTGGTCGGCGAAGTACTTGATCGCGAAGACGGCGAGCAGGAAGCCGATCAGGCCGCCGGACAGTGACCCGGTGATCAGGCCCAGCCACAAACCGGAGACGCTAGCCACCACGGCGGCCGTGAACGCGCCGACCAGCAGCTGGCCCTCGATCGCGATGTTGATCACGCCGGAGCGCTCGCACATGCAGCCGGCCAGGGCCCCGAGCACCAGCGGGATCGAGCCGGTCAGGGTGTTCTGCAGCAGGTTGACCATGTTGATCGGGATGGCGTTGCCCGCATCCGCCCACAACAGGAGCGAGATCACGAAGAACAGCAGGACGGCGGCGATGCTCAGCCGCCGGGCCCGCCGGCCCGGGTCGACGGTGGCCCGCCAGGCGCCGATGGCGATCGAGGCCGCGCCGAGCGCGTAGCAGACCACCGCGGCCGGGGCGTGGATGCTGGGCACGTGGACCGAGGCCGTGGGCAGCGACAGCGCGAAGGTGGCGTCGCCCTGGTGCGCGAAGAAGCCCAGCACGATGTCGATCAGCCCGAACAAGACGAAGGTGCCGGCCGCGACGAGCCTGCGGTTCGCGGTGGCCAGGGGCGCGCCCGCGGTGGCGGCCAGGGTCGTCATCCGTTCCACCCCTTCGCGACGGCCTCCATGCTGCCCGCCTGCGCATGGCGAAGCCGGAAAATCACCCTGATCAGCGGCGGAGCCGCGACGAACAGCACGATCAGCCCCTGGATCACCTGCGAGATGTCGGTCGGGACCGAGGTGGCCGCCTGCATCGTGGTGCCGCCCGCGTGCAGCGCGCCGAACAGTATCGCGGCCAGCACCACGCCCCAGGGCTTGGCCCGTCCCAGCAGGGCCACCGTGATGCCGTCGAAGCCGTACGTGCCGTAGCTGTTGAAGGTGAGGGCGTGGACCGCGCTGCCCTGGATCACCGAGGCGCCGCTCAGGCCCGCCAGCGCGCCGGCGATCGCCATGACCAGTACCCAGGCCCGCTCCACGCTCATCCCGGCGCTGCGGGCCGCGCTCGGGTTGGCGCCTACGGTGCGGAACTGGAACCCGATGGTGCTGCGGTTCAGCAGCCAGCCCACGGCGACGGCGGCGGCCAGCGCGATCAGGAAGCCGGCGTCGACCTGCGGAGGCGGCCCGCCCACGTGCGGTAGCTGGGCGTTGGCCGCGATGCTCGGGCTGATCAGGTTGGACTGGCCGGGGGCCTGCAGCGCCTCGGCGTGCCGAGCAGGTACGACAGGAAGTTGTACATGATGTAGTTGAGCATGATCGTGACGATGACCTCGTGGGCCCCGGTCCGGGCCTTCAGCTCGCCGACCACCCAGCCCACCACCGCGCCGCCGGCGATCCCGCCCAGCAGGCAGACGATCACGTGGATGACCGGCGGCAGGCTGACGGCGAAGCCGAGGTAGGCGGCGACGATCGCGCCGCCGATCCACTGGCCGGCCGCGCCGATGTTGAACAGCCCGGCCCGGAACGCGATCGCGACCGACAGCCCGGTCAGGATCAGCGGGGTCGCATCGGACAAGGTCTGCGAGATCGGGTAGAAGATCGCGCCGACCGAACCGCCGTGGAACGCCGCCGCGACGGTGGCCGGGCTGACGATCGCGCCGTCGAACATCGCCCGGTAGGCGGCGAAGACCGCGTCCCAGGCCTGGGCGAGCGCGTTGCCCGGGTTCGAGA
Source organism: uncultured Actinomycetota bacterium (assembly GCA_963745575.1). Classification (GTDB taxonomy): domain Bacteria; phylum Actinomycetota; class Actinomycetes; order Streptosporangiales; family Streptosporangiaceae; genus JASHPR01. The sequence goes on from CAVUYA010000007.1 coordinate 19,767, forward strand.
AGAACTGGCCCCAGGCGTGCAGGACCGCGTCGTTGGTGAACGCGATGAGCAGCGCGCCGAGGACCAGGGCCGCGACGATGGCCAGGAACGTCACGACCGCGGGGCTGCCCTCCAGGATCGAGTTGATCACGGCGCGGCCGGTCTGGCCGGCCCGTTCCATCGGCTGCGGGCGGCGCGGGGTCTCCGGGCTCTCCTGGGTCGTGACCGAGGGTGGTGGTTCGCTCATGACGTCCCCGCCTCGCTTGTCCCGCTCACCTGGCCGTCGCTGGGATCGGGCCGGCCTGCCGCGGCGTCCTCGCCTACCTCGCCCACCTCGCCCGTCCGGCCGTCGGCGCTGTCCGCTGATCCGTCGCCAGCCTGGCCGTCGCCCCCCACGCCGGCCATCAGCATGCCGAGCTCGTCGACCGGCACGGACGGCGGCCGGAACGCGACGATCTTGCCCTCGTACATGACGGCGATCCGGTCGGCGAGCGCGTAGATCTCGTCGAGCTCGGAGGAGACGATGAGCACGGCCACGCCCCGGTCGCGCTCCTCGACGATGCGCCGGTGCACGAACTCGATGGACCCGACGTCCAGGCCGCGGGTCGGCTGGCTGGCCAGCAGCAGCCGGAGGTCCCGGCTCATCTCCCGGGCGATGATGACCTTCTGCTGGTTGCCGCCGGACAGCGCGCCGACCCGCTGCTGCGGGGACGGGGTCCTGACGTCGTACTCATTCACCAGGGTCTTGGCGTTCGCGCCGATCGCGTCCAGGTTCAGCGCGACGCCCGAGGCGAACGGCGGGCGGTCGTAGACGTCGAGGACCAGGTTCTCCGCCACCGAGAAGTCCGAGACCAGGCCGTCCTCCTGACGGTCTTCGGGCACGTAGCCGAAGCCCGCCCGCAGCCGGTCCCGCGGCGTGGCGTGGATCAGGTCCTGGCCGTCCAGGAGCACCGAGCCGGCGGTCACCGGCCGCAGGCCGATCAGCGCCTCGCACAGCTCGGTCTGCCCGTTGCCCTGCACGCCGGCCACCCCGAGGATCTCCCCGGCCCTGACCTCGAACGAGACATCGTCGAGCGCGGCCTGACCGTGGTCGTCGACGGCGGACAGCCCCCGGACGTCGAGCACGGTCGCTCCGGGCCGCGCGGGGTCCTTGCTGACCGTGAGCTCCACCGGCCGGCCCACCATCAGCGCGGCCAGCTCGGCGTCGGTCGCCGTCGGCGGGCGCTCGCCCACCACGCGCCCGCGGCGGATGACGGTGATGGTGTCGGCGATGGCCTGGACCTCTTTGAGCTTGTGCGAGATGAAGACGATCGAGTGGCCGCCCGCCTTCAGCTCGCGGATCACCCGGAACAGGTCCTCGGTCTCGCCGGGGGTCAGCACCGAGGTGGGCTCGTCCAGGATGAGCACGCTGGCGTCGCGGCGCAGCGCCTTGATGATCTCCACCCGCTGCTGGGTGCCGACGGGCAGGTACTCCACGTAGGCGTCCGGGTCCACGTTCAGGCCATAGCGCTCGGACAGCTCGCGCACCTCGCGGCGGGCCCGGCGCCGGTCGAGCAGGCCGAGCCCGCGGGTGGGCTCGGCGCCGAGGGTCACGTTCTCCGCCACCGTGAACACGGGAACCAGCATGAAGTGCTGGTGCACCATGCCGATCCCGGCCTTGATCGCATCCCCGGGCGAGCGGAACGACACCGGCTGGTCATCGATCAGGATCGTGCCCTCGTCGGGATGCAGCAGGCCGTAGAGGATGTTCATCAGCGTCGTCTTGCCCGCGCCGTTCTCGCCGAGCAAGGCGTGGATCTGACCTGGCTCGATGACCAGGTCAATGTGGTCATTAGCCACCAGGGAGCCGAACCGCTTGGTGATGCCCTGCAGCTCCAGCCGCACCGGCAGGCCTCCCTTCCCGCTGGCGTGGTCAGCCCCAGCGTGACCTGGCCGGGGTTTCCCGGCCAGGTCACGCTGGATAAAGCCGACGTTATACCGGACTCTTGGTGGCCGGCTTGATCGTCCCGTTCTCGATCTGCTGCTGGATGGTTTTCAGCTCGGCCTGGAGCGAGGCGGGCACCTTGCTGGCGAAGTCGTGGAACGGGGCCAGGGCCACCCCGCCGTTGGCCAGGGTGCCGATGTAGTTGCCGCCGACGAACTGGCCCTTGGCCGCGTTGAGCACCGCGACCTTGACCGACGTCGAGATGCCCTTCTCGACGCTGGTGATGAAGTACTTGCAGTACTGCGGCAGGCTGACGCAGCCGTCGGTGTCCACCCACATCATGTTCACGTTCTGGCCGGACTGGTCGGCGAGCTGGACCGCCTTCGCCGCCCCGACCCCGACGCCGCCGGCGACCGGGAAGATGATATCGGCGCCCTCGGTGATGAACGTGTTGGCGATCCGCTGGCCGAGGGCCAGGTCGGTGAAGTTGTTGCTGAACTCGCCGGTCTGGGTGGTCTCGTTCCAGCCGAGCACCTGCACGTTCTTGTGGTGCTGCTGGTTGTAGTACTGCACGCCGTCGGCGAACCCGTCCATGTAGATGGTGACGGTGGACAGCTTCTGCCCGCCGAACGTCGCCACCTTGCCGGTCTTCGTCATCCCGGCCGCGAGGTAGCCGCCGAGGAAGCCGTCCTGCACCGTGTTGTACACCAGGGCGTCCACGTTGCTCAGCGGCGGGGCGTAGCTGAAGTCGACGATCGAGAACTTCGCGCTGGGGTTGGCCTTGGCCGCCGCCTGGGTGGCCGCTCCCATCAGGAACCCGTTGGTGACGATGATCCCGCACTTCTGGTTGAGGAACGCGGTGATGTTCGAGGCATAGTCGGAGGTCGTGGTCGACAGCAGGTACTTGGTAGTGACCTTGGGGTTGGCCGCGGCCGCGGTCAGGATCCCCTGGTAGATCGCCTGGTTGAATGACTTGTCGTTGATGCCGCCGGTGTCGGTGACCATGCAGGCCTTAAACGAGCCTGTGGTCGACGCGCCGCTGCCGGACGTACTGGTTGACGTCGTCGACGAGCTGCTCGGCGATGACGTAGCTACTGCTAGAGCCACAGGCGGCGGCCAGCAAGGCGATGACGCCCAGTGCCACCCCGTTTCTGATCATTCCACGCACGGTTACCTCCTCTACTGGGGCCGCTGGGCCACCGTGCCTGCAGACCCCCCCGGGATGTGCGAAGGCTAGCCCCGGTGCCGCCGTCCGGGGAAGCGTCGAGCCGCCGTCCGGGCCCCGCTGTTGCCGAATCGAGACCGTTAAAATCGTAGATCGCAGGCAGATAACGGGAAGATCATGGCTTGGCCTCGGATCTGACGGGAGAAAAGCCCCATCGTGACGATCGACTGGCCCGCCCTGCGCGCGGCGGCGCAGGCCGCGGCGCGCACCGCCTACGCCCCCTACTCCCGGCTGCGGGTGGGCGCCGCCGGGCAAGTGCAGAGTGCAAGGGGAGCCGGGCGGGAGACCGGATCGTGGTGGGCTGCAACGTGGAGAACGCCTCCTACGGCCTGACGCTGTGCGCCGAGTGCGGGCTGGTCTCGGCGCTGCACGCGAGCGGGGGCGGGAGCCTGGTCGCGGTCAGCGTGGTGGCCGCGGACGGCGCGCCGCTGGTCCCGTGCGGGCGCTGCCGTCAGCTGCTGCTCGAGGCCGGCGGCCCCGGCCTGCTGCTCGACGCCGACGGCGGGCCGTGCGAGCTCGGCTCCCTGCTGCCGTCGGCCTTCACCGGCTCCGACCTCGCCGCCCGGCGGGACCCCGGTGCCTGACCCGCCGCGACCCGGCCCCGTCCGGCATGACGCCGTCGAGCTGATCCGGGCCAAGCGGGACGGCCGGGCGCTCACCGACGACGAGATCCGCTGGCTGATCGCCGCCTATACCGGCGGCGAGATCGCCGATGAGCAGATGTCCGCCCTGCTCATGGCGGTGTACTTCCAGGGCCTCGGGCCGGGCGAGCTGCGCGCCTGGACCGCGGCCATGGTCAGCTCCGGCGAGCGGCTCGACCTGAGCGACGTGCCGGCGCCCACGGTCGACAAGCACTCGACCGGCGGGGTCGGCGACAAGGTCTCGCTGGTTCTCGCCCCGCTGGTCGCGAGCTGCGGGGCCGCCGTGCCGCAGCTGTCCGGGCGCGGCCTCGGCCACACCGGCGGCACGCTGGACAAGCTGGAGTCGGTGCCCGGGTGGCGGGCCCAGCTGTCCGACGCCGAGATGATCGCGGTGCTGCGCTCGGCGGGCTGCGTGATCTGCGCGGCCGGCCCCGGCCTCGCCCCGGCCGACCGGCGGCTGTACCAGCTGCGCGACGTCACCGGAACCGTCGAGTCGATCCCGCTGATCGCGAGCTCGATCATGTCCAAGAAGATCGCCGAGGGCACGGCGGGCCTGGTGCTCGACGTCAAGGTGGGCAGCGGCGCGTTCATGCCGGACGTCCCGACCGCGACGCTGCTGGCGCAGACCATGGTCGAACTCGGCGCCGAGTCCGGGGTCCGCACCTCGGCGCTGCTCACCGGGATGGACACCCCGCTCGGCCGGGCCGTCGGCAACGCCGTCGAGGTCGAGGAGGCGGTGGCGACGCTGCGCGGCCAGGGCCCGCCCGACCTGGTCGAGGTGACGCTGGCGCTGGCCCGGGAGATGCTCGCGCTGGCCGGGCTGCAGGCCGATCCGGCGGCGGCGCTGGCCGACGGCCGGGCCCTGGACCGGTACCGCAGCATGATCACGGCCCAGGGCGGGGACCCGGACGCCCCGCTGCCGCAGGCCCGGCACGCCGAGGTGGTGACCGCCGCGCAGGCCGGCTGGCTGCGGCGGCTCGACGCGCGCGCGGTCGGCGTGGCCGCCTGGCGGCTCGGCGCGGGGCGGGCCAGGAAGGAGGACCCGGTGAGCGCCGTGGCCGGCGTGCTCTGCCTGGCCAAGCCGGGGGAGCGGGTGCAGGCCGGCCAGCCGGTCCTGGAACTGCGGTCGGACGACGAGTCCCGGTTCGCGCGGGCGGCCGACGCGCTGGCGGAAGCGATCGAGATCGGCCCGGCGCCGCCCGCCGCCGGGCCGCTGGTGATCGAGCGGATCTCCGGCGGGTAAGGCCCGGCCGCGCCGCAGCGCCGGATCCCGGCAGCACCCGGGCTGTACCCCGGCCGCCGCCCGCCCCGGCCGTACCCCGCCGGCCGCCCGCGCGTACCCGCCGCCCGCCCGGGCGTCCCCGGCCGGCCCGCTCCGGCCGGTCTGGGAGAATAAGACCATGCCGGTGAGCCTCGACGAGATCCGCGGCGTGCCGAAGGTGCTGCTGCACGATCACCTCGACGGCGGCCTGCGCCCGCAGACCATCGTCGAGCTGGCCGCCGAGACCGGATACCAGGGGCTGCCCACGACGGACGTGGCCGAGCTGGCGCGCTGGATGACGGGCGTGGCGCAGCGCGGCCAGCTCGAGCTCTACCTGGAGGCGTTCCAGCACACGGTCGGGGTCATGCAGACGCGGGACGCGCTGATCCGGGTGGCCGCGGAGTGCGCCGAGGACCTGGCCGCCGACGGCGTCGTCTACGCGGAGGTGCGGTTCGCCCCCGAGCTGCACGTGACCGAGAAGCTCAGCCTGGACCAGGTGGTCGAGGCGGTGCTCGAGGGCTTCCGGCGCGGCAGCCGCGGACGGGGCATCACGGTCTACGCGCTGCTCACCGCGATGCGGACCGCCGCGCGGTCCCTGGAGATCGCCGAGCTGGCGGTGCGCCACCGGGACGCGGGCGTCGTCGGGTTCGACATCGCGGGCGCGGAGGCGGGCAGCCCGCCCAGCCGGCACCTGGACGCGTTCCAGTACGTGGCGCGGGAGAACTTCCACAACACCATCCACGCGGGCGAGGGATTCGGGCTGCCGTCCATCTGGGAGGCGCTGCAGTGGTGCGGCGCGGAGCGCCTGGGGCACGGCGTCCGGATCATCGACGACATCCGGGTGCCGGCCGGCGGCCACGCGTCGCTCGGCAGGCTGGCCAGCTACGTACGGGACCGCAGGATCCCGCTGGAGATGTGCCCGACCTCGAACGTGCAGACCGGCGCGGTCGCCTCGATCAAGGAGCACCCGATCGGGCTGCTGCGCGAGCTGCTGTTCCGGGTGACGGTCAACACCGACAACCGGCTGATGAGCGGGGTCAGCCTGTCGTCGGAGTTCCACGCGCTGACCGAGGCGTTCGGGTACGGCTGGCCGGACATCGAGTGGCTGACCATCAACGCGATGAAGAGCGCGTTCGCGCCCTTCGACGAGCGGCTGTCGATCATCAACACCATCATCAAGCCGGGCTTCGCCGCGGCCCGCGCGGCCCGGCTCGGCTCGGCCCGCCCCGGGGCCGCGCCGGCCCGTCAGTGACGCGGCCTCAGTCCCGCCAGAACGGCCAGACCGGGGCGCCAGGTGCGTCCGCCAACGGAACTGGGCTGGCCGCGTCAACAAGATGAGGGTCCGCTCGACGGCCGGCGAGCGCCAGGCCCGCCCCGAAGGCTCGGGGCGGGCCTGGACAGCAGCTGGGTCGTTCGGGCGGAACGACCGCTCAGTCAGACCTCAGGAGATCGTCACCGTCACCGGCGCTGAGGCGATTCCGTTGGCCACCACGACCAGCGTGCTCTTGCCCGCCGGCGTGCCCGGCGGGAGGGCGAACCGGGTCGAGGACCTGGTGCCGGGGGCGACCGAGACCGAGGTCCAGTTGCTGGTCCGGGCGTAGGTCACCACGCCGGTCTTGGAATTGGTGATCCGTACCAGGGGGAAGTTGGTGTTGTCCTGGACGTCATCACCGTAGGTGGCTCCCGGGTCCAGCCCGGCGAGCTGCTTGCCGGACAGGCTGTAGGTGCTCCCCGGGGCCAGCGTCGTGGAGCTCAGCGACGTGATCGAAGGCCGCCACGACCCTTGCGGCGTCCCGCCGGCCGTGTAGACCTCCATGTCGGTGGTGCCGTCGTTGAACAGCACCTGCCCGTTCGGCAGCGCCAGCATCCGCGTGGCGAACGAGGTGTCGTTCGGGGCGTTGGGCACGTCCGGGATCTGGGTCAGCGTGTTCGAGCCCGCGTTGTAGACGAAGAAGTGAGTCGGCGCGTTGTACAGGCACGCGCTCACGTCGAACAGCACGTTCCCGTCCGGCAGGACCGATCCCGGTCCGTCCGTGCTCGCCATCTCCTGGCCGCCGACGGCCGGGATCTCCGGCCCCGCGGTCCACGTGCCGGACTGGTAGTTGTACAGCGCGGTCTGGGTCGGCGCGTCGTCGGTGCACGGCGTGGGCGGCTCCTGCTGGCTGGTGCCGGCCCCGACCACGAACGTGTTGCCGCCGGGCATCTCGACCTGCGGCCCGACCTCGACGACCGGGAACGGGTTGACGGGATTGCCGGCCGGGTCCGTGTTTCCCGCGAACGACCAGGTCTGCGTCCTCGGGCTGAACAGCTGGGTCGCCGCCGGTATCCAGGTGTCGAGCGTCAGCAGCTGGCCGTTCGGCTCCAGGGTCCAGCCCTCTTCGTCGTTGGGGTCGTTCTTGCCCGTCCCCGGGATCACCGTCCACTTCATGGTCTTCGCGTTGAGCAGCGCGTCATCGACCACGAGATCCGGGTTCGTGAGGCAGGTCTGGCACGCCTGCTGGAGCATGAAGGTGCCGTCGGGCAGGACATCGCTCGCGGCGTCCCCGATGTTCGTCCAGCCCGGCGGCGGTGCCACGGACGCCCAGGTGTTGGTCACCGGGTTATAGACCGCGCCCTGGTTCGTCCACACCGCGTCTTCCACGTTGTATTCGCCGCCCTCGACGATCATGCGCCCGTCGGGCAGGATCGCCGACGCGAAATACAGCGGCGCGTACCCGGCCGGCATCGACGCGATCTGGCTCCACGTCCCGTTGACGTAGCTGCCGTGCGAATCCGGCGTGAGCTTCCACCAGTCGGACGTGGCAGCGATGGTGTCGTTGTCCGGCTCATTGTGCACGAGCACCGTCCCGTCGCTCTCCAGCAGCATCGTGCCGGGCGTCCCGAACGGCGGTGCGTTCTTCAGCTGCGTCCAGGGCGACGCCGCCGGGTCCGCGGTGCCCGCGGTGTCCGCGGGGCGGAGATCCGGCGCCAGTCCCGACGGCTTCGGACGCGCCCCAGCGGCGGACGCGGAACAATGGGCGCCGATCCTTGCGCGGCCGCCTGAGTGGTCGTGGCCCCGCCGGGCCGGTGCGCGGCCGCAGTCGACGTACTGGCAATCGCCAGTGCCAGCGCGGCCACGCCAGAAACCCCGCCGATGAGTACGGCATACCGATGGTGAAACGACATCCAGGCCCTCCCATGCGCTCAATTCACCCGGCTTCCGACGGCGCACCCTATCAGGGCGCTCTGAACCTTGTCTGCATTGGCTCTGCGAGGAGCGCGCAGGTGACCGGGCGCGCTCGGCGGGGTAGCGTCGGCGGCGTGGGGATTGAGTCAGTAACTCAGCTGGACCGGGCCCGGTGGGCCGGCGCCGTCGCCGATCTCGGTACCTCGGACGCGGCGCTGCGGCAGGTGCTGCACGGGCTGCCCGGCGTGGACGAGGTGGGTACCGAGGCGCGGACCGCCGGGCTGGCGACCCGGTCCATCAAGCGGGAAGCCAAGCTGCAGGCGCTGGACATGGCGGTCCGCATGGTCGACCTGACCACGCTGGAGGGCGCGGACACGCCGGGGAAGGTCCGCGCGTTGTGCGCCAAGGCCCGCCGCCCTGACCCGGCCGACCCGACGGTGCCGCCGGTCGCCGCGGTGTGCGTCTACCCGGACCTGGTGGGCGTGGCCCGCGCCGAGGTGGCCGGCAGCCCGGTCGCGGTCGCGTCCGTGGCGACGGCGTTCCCGTCCGGCCGTGCCTCGCTGGCGGTGAAGCTCGCCGACGTGCGCGACGCCGTCCAGGCGGGCGCCGACGAGGTGGACATGGTCATCGACCGGGGGGCGTTCCTCGCCGGGCGGTACGGCCAGGTCTACGAGGAGATGCGGCAGGTGCGCGAGGTCTGCGGCAACGCGCACCTCAAGGTGATCCTGGAGACCGGCGAGCTGGCCACCCTGGACAACGTGTCCCGGGCGTCCTGGCTGGCCATGCTGGCCGGCGCGGACTTCATCAAGACCTCCACCGGCAAGGTCACGCCCGCCGCGACCCCGCCGGTGACCCTGGTCATGCTGGCCGCGGTGCGGGACTACGCCCGCGCGACCGGGCGCCAGGTCGGGGTCAAGGTGGCGGGCGGGGTGCGCACCGCCAAGGACGCGATCCGCTACCTGGTGCTCGTGCGCGAGACCGCCGGGCCGGCCTGGCTGACCCCCGCGCTGTTCCGCATCGGCGCGTCCAGCCTGCTCAACGACCTGCTGATGCAGCGCAGCAAGCAGCTCACCGGGCGCTACGCCGGGCCCGACTACTTCACCGTCGACTGAAGACCGCGCTGGTCATGGTGCACCTGGGCCTTCGCAAGCCTCTTCTGGGCCGTCAGAGCGCAGGATCGGGTCAATGGTGGAGCGGCCGATGCCGGTGATCGTGGGCACCCGGCTTGGGTACCCCTGCGGCGACGGCGGGGCGAACGAGGTCGTCACGGGAGCGGGTCACCGGTAGACCATTCCTCAAGGCGACGTTCAACGAATCTCGCCACCGTCTTGTGCGGGACGGTCAATGGCGGGTTCGCTGGCGGCGCCGAGAGCCTCTTCGAGCGCCCGGCGGGCCCGGTCCTCCGCATCAGGCATCAGATGCGAGTACGTCTTCAGCACCAGCGCGCCGCCATCGGTATGCCCCATGTACTCGGCCACGGTCCGCGGATCGATGCCGCGGGATACCAGCGTGGACGCGAACACATGCCGCAGCATGTGACAGCCGTTCACTCGGTCATCGCCCAGGCCCGCGGCCTTCCGCGCGTCGCGCCACACCTGGCTCGGGTGCCGTACCGATCCTACGACCTGGCCGGCACCCGAGACACAGCCTGTTATCCGATGGTGCGACGATCGCCGGGCTTAGGCCAGGGTTGGCGGTTGAACGGCCGCAGGAATGGGGCCGGTTCGTAGGCGACGAAGGCGCTTGGCGTGCCGCTCTGGTTTGCCTCGGCCAGGTGGTTCAGGGCCTGGGGATCGGTGCCGATCCATCTGCCCGTCAGTACCCGCTTGTACACCGTGTCGACGGCAGCGGTCTCTTCCCCAGCGGTGAAGTTGCAGTGCCCGGGCGCGTTGACGTATGCCTGCCGAAGGAGATATGAGCGCCCGGCCCTGGCGACCGCGTGACGGTAGGCGCTTTCGCCTTCCACAGGGACGAGGCCGTCGCCGATCGTGTGGATGTTCAGCTGAGGCTTCGTCAGATCGCCGGAGAACGTCACGTAGCGGATGATGTAGCGAAGGGCTGATGGATCCGCGGAAATGCGCGGTGAGGTGTCCAGCGTTTCGAGATCAGCGTTGAGAGACAATCCGGCCTGCCGGTAGAGCGCGACAACTTCAGGGTAGTCAATGGACTTCTTGATGAGCTGGGCGTAGTCCACGCCGGTGTTCCAGGAGAAGTTTCCTCCGGCGAGCATCTCGGTCTGGTACCGGAACAGGTAGTTTGCCGCGAACACGGAGGCGATCATGTCCTGTTCCTGGTTGGCCTCGTCGGCGGCGTAGTCGCCCGGGGCAGGGTCGACCTAGCCTGCCGCGTTGTAGTCCGGGATGTCGTACAGGGCCGCGGCAAGCGCGATACGCGCCCCGGGCAGAGAAGGCAGCTGAGGTTGCCGGGTTAGAAGAGCCACCGGACCGGCGTCCTGATCACCCGCGCGTCATTCCCGGCGAGTACCTCAGCGAGCTGCTCCGCGAGGACGCGCACCTCGTCGGGACGGGCGGGCGTCCCAGCGCGCTCGGATGGGTCCATTTCGTGCCGACCAGGTGGCGGCGCCAGGCCAGCAGAGTGCCCGGGTCACGATCCGGCGGTCACGTCGGCGGCAAGGTCCAGGCTGGGCACCTCGGCCAGTGACCCTGCCACTTGACTAACGCCGACGACCACGCCATCCCGGCCGGGATCGCCACGTTCTCGTACCTCACCAGCGAGTACTTTCCGCGATGATGACGCCGGCCGGCGCGGGGTCGGCGTATAGCTTGTCCACCAGCGCTGCGCGGCGGGTGAGCACTTTGCGCTGGTTGACGTATCCCTTGTCGGTGATCTCGCCGTCATCCAGGCTGGCCGGGCGGGCCATCATCACAAGCCGCTGGACACGGGTCGAGGATCCCGCCGCATCGTTGTGGCGGGTCAGTGCACGGGCCAGGTGCGTGCGCAGCCCCTCGTGTGTGATCAGCTCGCCGTCCGGCTCGGGCTGCTCGCCGAGCAGCGCGCGCGCCTCGGCTGGGTTCAGCCAGGCCAGCGCGCATACGCAGTCCCGGTTTTCCCCTGCGAGCACAGCATCTGCCAGCAGCGGGATCGCCGACAGCAATGCCGTGCGCACCGCGCCGACCCGCACGAAAGTACCGGTGTCCAGCTTGAAGTCTTCCGCGATCCGGCCGCTGAAGATCAGCCCGGCGTTCAGGTCGTCCGGATCGGCGAACGCGACCGCGTCGCCGGTCCGGTAGAACCCCTCGTCGTCGAACGCCTGTTCCGTCAGGTCCGGGAGGGCGAAGTACCCTGGCGTCACGTTCGGGCCCTTGACCCGGATCTCGTAAGCGTCCTCCTCCGCCGGGACCAGCTTGACCTGCGCCCCGGGCAGCGGAACCCCGATGCAGCGTGCGTCGGCGAACGCGTAATGCGCCGAGGTGACCGCAGGGGCGGTCTCGGTCGCGCCCCACGAACCGGTCACCGTGACCCCATGCCCCGTCGACTTCTCAGCGACCGCCGCGAGCCGCTCGCGCAGCGCGGGCGGCAAGGCAGCCGCGGCGTTGAAGATCAGCCGCAGCCGCGAGAAAAACCGGCCCGCGAAATCCGGGTCCGCTTCCAGCGCGGGCACCAGTTGCGCGTACCCGGCGGGCACGTTGAAGTAGATGGTCGGCGGCACGTCGGCCAGGTTGGCGGCCGTCTGGGCGAACATTCCCGGGACCGGCCGCCCGCCGTCCACGTACAGCGTCCCGCCGCTCGTCAGCACCATGTTCACGTTGTGGTTCCCGCCGAAGGTATGTGACCACGGCAGCCAGTCCACGATCACCGGCCGCTCGCGCGCCAGGAACGGCCACACCTGCCGGATCATCTGCTGGTTCGCTGCCAGCATCCGGTGGGTGTTCAGCACCCCCTTCGGCGTCCCCGTCGACCCCGAGGTGAACAAGATCTTCGCCACCCCGTCCGGGCGCAGGCCGGCGAACGCCGCCTGCACTGCTGCCCCCGGCTCCGCGTCAAGAAGAACGGAGAGTGGCGTCGCCCCCGGGCGATGGCCCCTGCTGATGATCGCCGGCACGCCTGGCAGTGCGTCGAGTGCTGGCCCGAACACGTCAGCGTCTTCGGCGAACACCGCACCTGGCCTGATCAGCTCCGCGATTGCCCGGATCCGGGCGTGGTCGCGGCTTTGCAGCGAGTACGCCACGCTCACGGGCGCCACGGGAATAGCGGCGGTCATCGCGCCCAGCGTCACCAGCAGGTGGTCCACGCTGTTCCCCGAAAGGATCAGCAGCGGGCGGGCCGGCCCCAGCCCTCGTTCCAGCAGGCCCTGCCCGATTGAGTCGGCCGCCTCGACCCCCCCGGCGTAAGTGACCCGGCGCCAGTCACTGCCAGCCCGCTCGGCGATTATCGGGTGATCAGGGGCCAGGCGGGCATGCTCGCGCAGGCTGTGCACCGCGGATACCGGGTACTCGCCCAGCCGCTCCGCAGACCGCAGCAGGATCGCGCCGTTGCCGCCGTCCGCGGCGATAACGCATGGCGGCGTGAACAGCGGCGGGGCGGCATCGGCGCTGCTTGTCATCGTCACGCTCCGTTGTCCGGCATGCGGTTGTGAACCGACATCTCTTTGTAGACATTTGCTGGCACCTAAGACAACGGGTCCGGCGTCGAATATCCCGGACGCCCGGCAGGCGTTCAGTGCGGGCGTCCCCCGATCTGCGAGACATGCGGCACCGTCGTCACCATGTGCACGACCGCCTCCTGCGTCAGCACGGAGGTCTGGTGCGGCAGGTCACCGGGGAACCTGATGAAGTCGCCGCGAGACACCTCGACCTGCTCGCCGGCCGGCCCTACGCCGATCCTGCCGCTGATGACGTACGCGTGATGGAGCGTCCCGGGCCTGTGGGGGCGGTGGATGAGCGGCTGGGTCCCGGCCTGGAATAGCGGACGAGCGAGGTGTGCACGTAGCCGAAGCCGTAAATGCGGTCCAGCTCGCGAAGCTCCCGTCCGGCCCCGGTGTCCAGACCGCTTCTTGGGCGCGCCGGATCAGCAGCGGGGAACCGTATTCGGTGAGCAGATGCGCGACCGGGACCCGAAGGGCCTCCGCGATCGCGGACAGTGTCAGCACCGTGGGGTTGGTCTCAGCCGCCTCGATGCTTGACAGCGTCTGCTTGGCCAGGTCCGCGCGCCTGGCCAGCTCGCTTTGCGAGTAACCCCGGTCGCGTCTGAGCCTGCGCACGTTCCGCGCGACAAGCTGGACTTTGTCCGCCGTCACCACCACCACCACCTTTCACGGCGCCCCAAGCTGCCGTCCATTACGTTGGACGATCGGCCGTCTTGACCCACAGTGCTACGTGCAGATTACTGGTGCTCACGGGGCGGGGGCTGCCTGACGATAGGCGATCCGGGTGGAACGGATGGAAGATGCCTTGCGGAGACCGCGCGGGCCTGACAGACCCGGCCGACTTCGGCGGCCTTGCGCTGTCCGGGCGACGGGAGTTGCGGCTGCGCCGTAACCCGGCAAACGTCGGCAGAGGAGCGAGACAGCGGATGACCAGTAAATTCGGCGGTTCCTGGATCACCTATCACGCACGGGCGACCCCGGAGAAGACAGCGCTCGCCGATGTGGCCGATAGCCGACGCGTTACCTATGCGGAGCTGGACGAACGCGTAGGCCGGGCAGCGGGGGGCGCTGCGGGACTCCTTCGGGGTCGCCCACGGCGACCGGGTGGCGCTGTTGTCCCGGACCTGTGCGCGGGCCTTCGAGGTTATGTACGCATGCGCCCGGCTTGGCGCCATCTTCGTCCCGCTCAACGTCCGGCTGTCAGATACAGAGCTGACGGGGCTGGCTGCCGACGCCGGACCCACCGTGGTGGTCGGGGAAGGCGAGCTGATCGACCGCGGGATCGCGCCCGGTGTTCCAGCGCTGTGGTGGGAAGACGGGTACGAGCAGGCGCTGGCAGGCAGCCACGCGGCCGAGCCGGTTCCGCTGGACCCAGCCGACCCATGGGTGATCATCTACACCTCCGGGACCACCGGCCTGCCCAAAGGCGTCGTCGTCACCCACGCGGGCTCGGAGGCCACCATGCTCGCCGCGCTCATCGGCGGCCAAGTCAGCGGGTCGTCAGCCTGCCTGACCGCGCTGCCCGTCTGGCACGTTGCCGGGCGCTCCCGCCCGGCGGCGGCCGCGAGCGGGCCCGGTCGTGCTGGCGACGTGCACGGTCAGTCGCCTACCTGATCCGGACACGTTCATGTAGGCACACAGCCGCTGCCGCAGAAAATGCCCCGCTGGCTGCGGACACGCTTTCTGGCGCGCTGGCGTCGCAGCATGTCGACTAAGCTGCGCCAGTCGGCCCCGCGGGCGGGTTAGGTCCGCGCGTTGCGCACGGCCCAGTCGAGCGAGTAGTCCGCCACCTCTTCCCAGCCGTCCTGGGAGAATGTGTAGTGGGAGCGGTCGGGGTACTCCTTGAGCTCGGTGAGCACGCCCGTCTTCTTCTGGATCTTGTAGGCGGCGCGCGTCGACACTGCGGGCACGGTGTGGTCCTTGCCGTTGGCGAGGAACAGCAGCGGCGCGCGGCTCGAGTTGTGCCGGCTGACCGTCGTCACCGCGTGGGGTGTGAAGTTCGCGAACGCCGCCTGGAAGAGCGTGCGCCCAGGTCCCGGCACCGCGAGCCTGTCGTAGATCGGCTTCGACTCCTCGAGTGTGAGCGTGTTGGTGAAGCCGTAGTGGAACTCCTCCGGCGTGAGCATCTGGGTCTTGTGGCGGTTGGCCGGGTTCTTCAGCGCCACCGACGCAACCTTGGCCTGGGCGAGGGGCAGGATGTACACGCCTTTGATCTGCGCCGGGCTGATCGCCACGGCCGAGGCGCCGAGGCCGCGGTCCAGCAGGAGCTGCGTGATAAGGCCGCCGAACGAGTGGCCCATGATGATCGGCGGGGCGCCGAGACCGCGGATGATCCCGTCGTAGTGGTCGGTGATCTCCTTGATCCCGAGCCGCTCGTACCTGGAGGTATTCTGGCGAACCTCCTCCACCGTTCCCTCGAGTCCCGGCCAGGCCGGTGCGAGCACGGTGTGGCCCTTCGACTCGAAGCGCTGCTTCCAGCCTTCCCAGCTGAGCGGCGTGAGCCAGAGGCCGTGGACTAGGACGATGGTCGGCTTCTGCGCCGCCGGGGCGGCGTCGGGCGTGTCCGTGGTCATAGGGCTCCGATCCGGGGGAGGTGCGAGTACTAACGCGAGGTTACCGCCGCGACAGCCGCCCTGAACGGACACGGAAGGGGCCACTGGTCTCAAATAGTCCGACGTCCGGACGGACTTGACTGTTCCTCCGTCGCGGCGAGTATGTGGCCGGGGGAGTGGGGGTGGCGGCCTGGGGCCGTCTGAGGGCCGTCACAGCGCCGAATCTGGCCAATCACGGTCAACGGCTGTACGCGGCGGTCATGCAGGTCACAGTCGGGGTCCGTGGGTGCGCCGCAGGTCAGGCCGGGCGCTCATCAGAACATCGTCGACTGAATCCATAACGGGCACGTGACGGGTTCGGCCGGCTACGGAGAGGCGGTCGGGGACGGACTCGAGGTCGGGCTCGGGGTCGGGACTCGGCGTGGGGCTGGAGGTCGGGGTGGGCGACGGCGTGGGGCTCGGCGTGGGGGAGGGCGTCGTGGCACTCGGGGTCGGGCTGGGCGTGGTCCGCGTGGGGGTCGGGGTCGCGGTGTGCGTGGGCGCGGGCGGCGCGACCAGGTTCGGCGGCTGCACCTGCTGACGGCCCGGTACCAGGAACAGCGCCACGGCCGCGACGATCACGCCCAGGACCGTGACCAGCCCGCCGACCGCCGCGCTGCGCACCAGCGTCTGGCGGCGCTGGCTGCGCTTCCACTCCATCGTGCGCACCTCGACCAGGTCCGGCGGCAGCGCCGCCCGCTGCGCGGCCCAGCTGTTGAACGGCGCCGCGGCCATGCCCAGCGTCGGGAACAGCAGCAGGGCCGCCAGCAGCGGCCCGGCCAGCTCGGTGGCCTTGGTCAGCGCGCCGGCGATGCCCGCCGTCCCGAGCAGCGCCAGCGACGTCTCGGCCCAGTTCGCCCGCAGCGCCTCCCACCACTTGGCCTTCTCGCTGGTCTTCGGCGTGCGCAGGAACGCGGCCTTCTTGGCGAACAGGCCGACCACCGAGGCCCGCGCCACGACCAGGGACGTGGACTGCCAGATGAAGAACGCGCCGAGCGAGTCCCGCCAGGACGCACCGGTGCCGCGGCGCAGCAGCGCGATCGCCCGTACCAGCCCGAGCAGGACCAGCACCGGGACCGTGGCCACCAGGAACGCGGTGAGCTTGCGGAACAGCTCGCCGCCCCCGGTGGCCAGGTTCAGCGCCCCGGCCAGCAGGAAGACCAGGAACACCAGGCCGAGCAGGTCGCCGTACCACTGGACCGCGCCGGACAGGTACGCCCACCGCTGGCCGGTGGTGAGCCGGTTCTGCTTGGAGGGACGCCCGGGCAGCAGCGAGCGCCAGTGCATCCGCAGGATCTGGATGCCGCCGAAGCACCAGCGGTAGCGCTGGCCCTTGAGCGCCTCGAAGGTCAGCGGCATGATGCCCTTGCCGTAGGACTGGTCGATGCTGTAGCCGGTCCAGCCCGCCCGCAGCAGCCGCAGGGACAGCTCGGCGTCCTCGGTGATGCACCACTCGTCCCAGCCGCCGAGCTGCTCCAGGGCCACCCGGCGGATCAGGCCCATCGTGCCGGCGAAGATGGCGCCGTCCCGCTCGTTGCGCGACGGCTGGGAGACCGCGAAGAAGTACGAGTAGGAGTAGTACAGCCGCCGGTAGTACCGGGCGCGCTCCCAGCCGCGGTAGTCCTGCGGGGCCTGGGTGAAGCCGACCCAGGTCTCGGCGAACAGCGGCGCGCAGCGGCGCAGGAACCCGGGGTCCAGCTGGTAGTCGGAGTCGACCACCCCGATGATCTCGGCCCGCTGGTCGGTCATCTTGGTCAGCGCGTAGTTCAGCGCGCCCGACTTGTAGCCCGGCCAGTCCTCCAGGTGCGCGAACTTCACGTTGTGCCGCTTGCACCAGGCCTCGACCGGGCGCCACAGGCTCTCGTCGTCGGTGTTGTCGTCGATCAGGATGATCTCGTAGTGCGGGTAGTCCAGGCGCACCAGCGAGCGGAGCGTGTCGATGACCATGTCCGGCGGCTCGTTGTGCGCCGGCACGTGCAGGCTGACGAACGGGAGTTCGTCGGCCGCGGGCAGCTGCGCCGTCGTGGGCGGTGCGATCCGCCGGTCCCATTTCTCCGAGCCGATCGCGTCGCAGATCTCCCACAGGTAGGCGCTGGCCAGGATCGCGGCGAACAGCTCGAAGAACCACAACAGCAGGCCGCCGGCCGTGCTCGCCGGGCCAAGGTCGCTGTAGAAGGTCCAGTCCAGGACGTAGGCCAGGTAGACCGCGAACAGGAAGATGCTCGTCGCCCAGCACAGGTGGCCGCGCGCGTTCCAGCGCCGGGTCACCGGCAGCCAGACCAGGCTCCCGGCGACCAGGCCGACCGCGCCGGCGATCGTGTTCTGCTCGGTCACCCCGAGCAGCCGCATCGCCACCGCCGACGAGAGCGGCCAGCACCAGCGTGCCGGCCACCTTGAACACGAGTCTGCGGGTGGTCGCCCACGCCCCGGTCGTCCGGCGCGGGTGCCCGCGGCCGATGAGCAGCGCGGCGGTGCCCACCGGCGCGGCCAGGATGCCCGCCAGGACGAGCGCAGCTAGCACGAGCCCGCCTCCCGCCTTCCCGCCTCTGCCCGACGTGACAACTGGCGACGACTACCCGCAATGTAGCGGTCGCTAACATCCCGCGGCGGGCATCTGGCGCCGCCCGCCCCTGCCGCAGGCTACCCGCATCGCGCACAGCCGTTGTCGCCGAAGTCGATGACCCGCGGCCCGTTGATGGCCAGCAGCGCCCTGACCGTTCACCACTACGAGCCTGACCCTTGATCCCTCCGCCGCGACGGCCGGATGGCCCCGCTGGCGTGCGAGAATGAGCCCGGGCACGACGCCGAGCGACGGGAAGTAGCCGATGGAGGCCGGGAAGGGCGCGGGCGGGAGGGCGGGCGAGGCGCCGTGGGCGGGCCGGGCGCGCCGTCCGCCGAGCTGGCCGGGCCCGACGCGGGAGCCAGGTGGGACTACGCGCCCGCGCCCGAGTCGCGGGAGATCGCGGCGATCGCGCCCGAGTACGGCCTGTTCGTGAACGGCGAGTTCGCGCCCGCCGCCAGCGGGCGGCGGTTCCCGACGGTGAACCCGGCCACCGAGGAGCCGCTCGCGCAGGTGGCCGAGGCCGGCCCGGCCGACGTCGACCGCGGCGTGGCGGCCGCCCGCGCCGCCTACGAGCAGGCCTGGGGACCGATGCCGCCCGCCGAGCGGGCCAAGTACCTGTACCGGATCGCCCGGATCCTGCAGGAGCGGGCGCGCGAGTTCGCGGTGCTGGAGAGCCTGGACAACGGCAAGCCGATCAAGGAGTCACGAGACGTCGACGTGCCGCTGGCCGCAGCGCACTTCTTCTACCACGCGGGCTGGGCGGACAAGCTGGAGTACGCCGGGTTCGGGCCGTCACCGCGCCCGGTCGGCGTGGCCGGGCAGGTCATCCCGTGGAATTTCCCGCTGCTCATGGCCGCGTGGAAGCTGGCGCCCGCGCTCGCGGCCGGGAACACCTGCGTGCTCAAGCCGGCCGAGACCACGCCGCTGACCGCGCTGCTGCTGGCCGAGGTGTGCCAGCAGGCCGGGCTGCCGCCCGGGGTGGTGAACGTGCTGACCGGCGCCGGGGAGACCGGCGCGGCGCTGGTGGCCCATCCCGGCGTGGACAAGGTCGCGTTCACCGGGTCGACCGAGGTCGGCAAGCAGATCCAGCGGACGGTCGCGGGCACCGGGAAGCGGCTGACGCTGGAACTCGGCGGGAAGGCGGCGAACGTGGTCTTCGACGACGCGCCGGTCGAGGCGGCGGTCGAGGGCATCGTGAACGGCATCTTCTTCAACCAGGGCCACGTCTGCTGCGCAGGGTCCCGGCTGCTGGTGCAGGAGTCGGTCGCGGACGCGGTGGTCGAGCGGCTGCGCGACCGGCTCGGCACGCTCCGGCTCGGTGATCCGCTGGACAAGAACACCGACATCGGCGCGATCAACTCACGGCAGCAGCTCGACAAGATCCGCGAGCTGTCCCGGGCCGGCGAGGCCGAGGGCGCGCAGCGCTGGTCCCCGCCGTGCGAGCTGCCGGACCGGGGCTTCTGGTTCCCGCCGACGGTGTTCACCGGGGTCAGCCAGTCGCACCGGATCGCCCGCGAGGAGATCTTCGGGCCGGTGCTGTCGGTGCTCACGTTCCGGACTCCGGAAGAGGCGGTGACGAAGGCCAACAACACCCCGTACGGGCTGTCCGCCGGGGTCTGGACCGACAAGGGCAGCCGGATCCTGTGGCTGGCGCAGCGGCTGCGGGCGGGCGTGGTCTGGGCCAACACCTATAACCGGTTCGACCCCGCGAGCCCGTTCGGCGGGTACCGCGAGTCCGGCTTCGGGCGGGAGGGCGGCCGGCACGGCCTGGCCGCGTACCTCGATGCCTGACCGGAAGAAAGCGGCCAGCAAGAAGCCGACCAGGAAATCGCCCGCCCCAGCCCGAGGAACGGCGCCAGCCGAGCCAGCCGCACCGGCTGGCGGAGGCGCCAGCCGAGCCAGCGGGGAATCGCCTGCCCCAGCCCGAGGAAGCGTGTCAGCCAGCTCAGCCCGAGGAAGGGCGCTCGCCGAGCCAGCCGGGGAAGTGGCCTCCTCAGCCCGAGGAAGGGCGTCAGCCGAGCCAGCCGCGACGGCCGGCCGGAGGCTGGCCCGAGCGGATGGCACGCGGGGGGGTCTGGGGGGGTCGCCCCCCCGAGGCCAACACCGCCTGGACGTCCGCAAGACCTACAAGCTGTTCATCGGCGGCGCGTTCCCGCGGTCGGAGTCCGGCCGCTCTTACCCGGTGACCGGAACGGACGGGACGCTGCTGGCCCTGGCCGCGCAGGCGTCGCGCAAGGACGCCAGGGACGCGGTCACCGCCGCCCGGGCCGCGTTCGGCCGGTGGTCCCGCGCGACCGCCTACAACCGCGGCCAGGTCTTGTACCGGGTCGCCGAGATGCTCGAGGGCCGGGCCGGTCAGTTTGCCGAGCAGATCGTTATGAATGAGGGCCTTGACCGCGCTGACGCCGAGCGGACCGTGGCGCGAGCGATCGACCGCTGGGTCTGGTACGCGGGATGGCCGGACAAGGTGGCCCAGGTCGCCGGCGCGGCCAACCCGGTGGCCGGGCCGTACTTCAACTTCAGCGTCCCGGAGCCGACCGGCGTGGTGGCGGTCCTGGCGCCCGCCGAGTCCAGCCTGCTCGGGCTGGTCAGCGTGCTCGCACCGGTGATCGCCACCGGCAACACCGCGGTGGTGGTGGCCAGCGAGCGGCGGCCGCTGCCCGCGGTGACGCTCACCGAGGTGCTGGCCACCTCGGACGTGCCGGGCGGGGTGGTGAACGTGCTCACCGGCCGCACCGCGGAGCTGGCGCCGGTGCTGGCCGGGCACATGGACGTCAACGCGATCGACCTGACCGGGGCGGAGCCCGCCGCCCGCGCCGAGCTGGAGCGGCTGGCCGCGGAGAACGTCAAGCGGGTGTTCGCCACGAACCCGGACGCCGCCGGTGACGACTGGGCCGCGACGCCGGGCACCCGGCGGATGCTGGCGTTCCTGGAGACCAAGACGGTCTGGCACCCGGTCGGCATCTAGCAGGGTCACCGGGTCGGCGCCGACACCGTTGGTGACCTGCTGCGGGCCGAGGGGTTCAGCCTGCAGGGCAACGCCAAGACCATCGAGGGCCGGCGGCACCCGGACCGGGACGCGCAGTTCCGCTACATCAGCGAGCAGGTCAAGGCTCACCAGGACACCGCCGACCCGGTGATCAGCGTGGACACCAAGAAGAAAGAGCTGGTCGGCGAGTTCAAGAACGCGGGCCGGGAATGGCGGCCCATGGGCGAGCCGGCGGCGACCCGGACCCACGACTTCCCCGGGGACAGCGCGGGCAAGGCGGTGCCGTACGGCGTCTATGACCTGACCGCGAACGCCGGCTGGGTGTCCGTCGGCACCGACCATGACACCGCTGCCTTCGCCGTCGAGTCGATCCGCCGCTGGTGGAAGGCGGCCGGGAGCAGCGACTACCCGCTGGCCCGGCGGCTGCTGATCACCGCGGATGCGGGCGGCTCCAACGGCTACCGCACCCGCGCGTGGAAGGCCGAGCTGGCCGCGCTGGCAGCGGAGACCGGGCTGGAGATCACCTGCTGCCACTTCCCGCCGGGGACATCGAAGTGGAACAAGGTCGAGCACCGGCTGTTCTCCCACATCACGATGAACTGGCGGGGACGGCCGCTGACCAGCCATGAGGTCCTCGTGCAGACCATCGCCGCGACCACGACCCGCACCGGCCTGCGGGTGCGCGCTGAACTGGACACCGGCGCCTACGACACCGGAGTCAAGGTCAGCGACCGGCAGATGGACGCTCTGCCGCTGACCCGCCACGACTGGCACGGCGACTGGAACTACACCCTGCGTCCCGAGGCATACGACCAGGCCGCCGGTGCCCCCGACCCGTCCGACCGGCCCAGTCCCGACCTGGCCTGGCTCTGCCACCCGGCGCTGACCGGGCTTCCGGCCCAGGAGTGGGACACCCTGATCGCCGCGCTGATGACCCTGCATGACCAGCAGCGGGAGACCAGCCTGGACAAGCGCCGCGGCCACCGGATCTAGCCCCGGTCAGATCGTGCCGAACAGCCGGTCCCCGGCGTCGCCGAGCCCGGGCACGATGTACCCGCGCTCGTTCAGGCGCTCGTCCAGGCCCGCCGTCACCACCCGGACGCGGGACCGGATCATCGGCGGGGAACGCCCGCTCCAGCCGGGCCACGCCCTCCGGGGCGGAGAGCAGGCAGATGGCCGTGACCGCGACCGCGCCGCGCGATACCAGCATCGCGACCACGGTCTCCAGGGTGCCGCCGGTGGCCAGCATGGGGTCGAGCACGAACGCGTCGCGCCCGGCCAGGTCCTCGGGCAGCCGCGCGGCGTACGTCGAGGCGACCAGCGTCTCCTCGTCGCGGGCCAGCCCGACGAACCCGACGTCGGCGCTGGGCAGCAGCCGGGTCATGCCGTCGAGCATGCCGATGCCGGCCCGCAGCACCGGGACCACCAGCGGGTTGGGCCGGGCCAGCCTCACCCCGGTGGCCTCGGCGACCGGGGTGGTCACCGAGACCGGCTCGACCTTGATGTAGCGGGTCGCCTCGTAGGCGAGCAGGGTCACCAGCTCGTCGGTGAGCCTGCGGAAGGTCGGGGTCTCGGTGCGCACGTCCCGCAGCGCGGTCAGCTTGTGCGCGACGAGCGGATGATCGGCCACCAGCGTCTGCATGACCGGTAGTTTGACAGGCCGCGGCGCTGACCGGGAAACGAGACCGCCGTAGCGGCCCGCAGGCCCGGCCCTCTACTGTCGGCACTGAACGCAATCAACGAGCCCTTTTCATCCTCCTCATGGCCGCCCACATACTGTGTCCCGAGGCCGGCGGATGAAAAGGTTCGCCGGCAGAGCGGAGGCGGTCATGACCGAGCAGGCAGTGGTGGAGGCGGCCCGGGCCGACGAGCGGGACGGCCGCGATCGCGCCGGCGACGACACGCCGGTCAGCGACGAGGCGCTGGTCGCGGACGACCTCCTGGTCGAGGAGGTCTCGATCGACGGGATGTGCGGTGTCTACTGACGCAGGGGAAGGTCCGGCGTTCGACCTGGACCGCCCGTGGTGCATCGACGAGCGGGTGGCGGTGCGCCCCGAGCCGTTCGGCGCGCTGCTGTACCACTTCGGGACCAGGCGGCTGTCGTTCCTGAAGAACACCACCGTGCTCCAGGTGGTCCGGTCGCTGGCCGAGCACCGGACGGCGCGCTCGGCGTGCCTGGCCGCCGGGGTGGGCGCGGCCGCGCTGCCCGCCTACGAGCGGGCGCTGGCCACCCTGGCCGCATCGCAGATGATCAAACAGAGGCCGCCGCGGTGAGGCTGGTCGAGCAGTTCGAGCTCGGGCTGGCCGCCCCGATCTGCCTGACCTGGGAGCTCACCTACGCGTGCAACCTCGCGTGCGTCCACTGCCTGTCCAGTTCCGGCCGCCGGGACCCGCGCGAGCTGACCACCGCCGAGTGCCGGGAGGTCATCGACACCCTCGAGCGGATGCAGGTCTTCTACGTCAACATCGGCGGCGGCGAGCCGACGGTCCGGCCGGACTTCTGGGAGCTGGTCGACTACGCCACCGCGCACCACGTGGGCGTCAAGTTCTCCACCAACGGCGTCAAGATCGACCCCGGGGTGGCGCGGCGCCTGGCCGCCAGCGACTACGTCGATGTGCAGATCTCGCTGGACGGGGCGACCGCCGAGGTCAACGACGCCGTGCGGGGCACGGGGTCGTACGCGACCGCGATCCGTGCCATGCGCCACCTGGCCGCGGCCGGCTTCCGGGGGTTCAAGCTCTCGGTGGTCGTGACCAGGTACAACGTGAGCCAGCTCGACGAGCTGACGGCGCTGGCCGACGCCCACGGCGCGCAGCTGCGGCTCACCCGGCTGCGCCCGTCCGGCCGCGGCGCCGACACCTGGCCCGAGCTGCATCCCACCGCGGCGCAGCAGCGCCAGCTGTACGACTGGCTGTCGGCGCACGGCGAGCAGGTGCTGACCGGCGACTCGTTCTTCCACCTGGCCCCGTACGGCGAGCCGCTGCCCGGCCTGAACCTGTGCGGGGCGGGCCGGGTGGTCTGCCTGATCGACCCGGTCGGCGACGTCTACGCCTGCCCGTTCGCCATCCACGAGAACTTCCTGGCCGGCAGCGTCCGCCAGCCCGGCGGGTTCCAGGCGGTCTGGCGCGACTCCGGGCTGTTCGCGGAGCTGCGCCGGCCGCAGTCCGGCGGGGCCTGCGGTTCCTGCCAGTTCTTCGACTCCTGCCGCGGCGGCTGCATGGCCGCCAAGTTCTTCACCGGGCTGCCCCTGGACGGCCCCGACCCGGAGTGCGCGGCGGGCCACGGCGCCGCCGCGCTGCAGGCGGCGGACCCGGCCGCGGCGCCGCGCCCGGCACCGGACCACTCCCACCGCGGCCCGGTGCGAGGCCAGGCCGGGCCCGTACCGGTCACGATCCTGTCCCGCCCGCCCAGCCCTCGCCCCCCCGGCCCCGGCCCGGCCGCTCCGCCCGCGCGGGCGTGCGACGAGAACCCGCTGGCCGGTTTCGCGGGCCGCGGCGAGCCGGCGGTGGCGTTCCGTCAGGGATGAGAATGAGGGTGGACGGATGGGTAATGGCTGGTTCGAGACGGTCGCCGAGGCGCAGCGGCGCGCCAGGAAACGGCTGCCCCCCTCGGTGTACAGCGCGCTGATCGCGGGCTCGGAGCAGGGAACCACGGTCCGCGACAACCTGGCCGCGTTCAGCGAGCTCGGCTTCGCCCCGCACGTGGCCGGCCTGCCGGCCAAGCGCGACCTGGCCACCACGGTCATGGGCCAGCCGGTGGCCCTGCCGGTGATCTTGTCGCCGACCGGGGTGCAGGCCGTGCACCCCGACGGCGAGGTGGCGGTGGCCCGGGCCGCCGCGGCCCGGGGGACGGCGATGGGCCTCAGCTCGTTCGCCAGCAAGCCGGTGGAAGAGGTGGTCGCGGCCAACCCGAAGACGTTCTTCCAGGTCTACTGGGCCGGGACGCGTGACCAGATAGCGGAGCGCCTCGACCGGGCCCGGGCCGCCGGGGTCGCCGGGCTGATCGCCACGCTGGACTGGTCGTTCGCCAACGGCCGGGACTGGGGCAGCCCGGCCATCCCGGAGCGGGTGGACCTCAAGACGATGGTCAGGTTCGCGCCCGAGGTGCTGCGCCGCCCGCGATGGCTGCTGGACTACGCCCGGACGGGCCGGCCGCCGGACCTGACCGTGCCGAACATGGCGGTCCCGGGCGAGGCCGCGCCGACGTTCTTCGGCGCGTACGGGCAGTGGATGGGAGCGCCGCTGCCGACCTGGGATGACGTCCGCTGGCTGCGGGAGCAGTGGGACGGGCCGGTCATGCTCAAGGGCGTGATCAGGGTCGACGACGCCCGGCAGGCGGTGGACGCGGGGGTCACGGCCATCTCGGTGTCCAACCACGGCGGCAACAACCTGGACGGCACGCCCGCGACGATCCGGGCCCTGCCCGCGATCGCCGGGGCCGTGGGGGACCAGGTGGAGGTGCTGCTCGACGGCGGCGTCCGGCGCGGCGGTGACGTGGTCAAGGCCCTCGCGCTGGGCGCGCGGGCGGTGATGATCGGCCGTGCCTACCTGTGGGGCCTGGCCGCGAACGGCCAGGCCGGCGTGGAGAACGTGCTCGACATCCTGCGCGGCGGCATCGACTCGGTCCTGCTCGGGCTGGGCCGCTCCAGCGTGCACGACCTGACCACCGACGACGTCGTGATCCCGCCCGGCTTCACCCGGACGCTCGGCACATGAGCGAGCCGGTGGTTTTCCGGCGAGCGAGGAGCGAGCTGGAGGGGCGCGGCGCCGTCTGGACTGAGGAGCGAGGGAGCTTGCGACCGAGCGACGAGGGAAGACGGCGCCAAAAGCGCGCCCGGAGGCGAGCGGGGAAAAGCGAGGAGCGAGCCGGTGGTTTTCCGGCGAGCGGGAAACAGCATGACCCGGGTCGCGCTGGTCACCGGCGCGGCCCGCGGCATCGGCGCGGCGACCGTCCGCGGCCTGGCCGCGCAGGGCTGGTCCGTCCTGGCCGTGGACCGGTGCGCCGACGACCCCGCGCTGCCCTACCCGCTGGGCCGCCGCGACGAGCTCGACCGGGTGGTCAGCGAGGCGTCGGCCGGGGCGCCTGGCGCCGCGGCGGCGCTGGTCGCCGACGTCCGCGACGCCGGGCAGCTGGCCGGGGCCGTCGAGGAAGCCGAGCGCCGATGGGGCGGCCTGGACGCCGCCGTGGCCGCGGCCGGGGTGATGGCCGGCGGGACGCCGCTCTGGGAGATGCCCGCCGACCAGGAGCGCGCGGTGCTGGACATCGACCTGGGCGGCGTGCTGGGCCTGGCCCGCGCGGCGATTCCCGCGCTGCTGCGCCGGCCGGAGCCGCGCGCCGGGCGGTTCCTGGCGGTCGCGTCGGCGGCGGCGACGCGCGGGCTGCCGATGCTGGCCGCGTACTGCGCGGCCAAGGCGGGCGTGACCGGGCTGATCCGCGCCCTGGCCGCCGAGCTGGGCGGGACCGGGATCACGGCCAACGCGGTGAACCCGGGCTCCACCGACACGGCGATGCTGACCGAGAGCGCCCGGCTGTACGGCCTGCCCGGCGCCGCGTCGTTCGCGGCGCAGCAGCCGGTGCAGCGGCTGCTCGAGCCGGAAGAGGTGGCCGCGGCGCTGGTCTGGCTGGCCGGGGAGGAGAGCAGCGGGATCACCGGCGCCGTGATCCCGGTCGACGGCGGGCTGACCGTATGAAGACCGTCCCGCTGCCGGCCGGGTTCGGCATCGCCTTCGACCCCGAGACCCGGTTCGTGGGGTCCGACGTCCTGTTCGGCGGGTCGCCGCCGCGGCTGCTGCGGCTCAGCGCGGCCGGGGTGCGGGCGCTGGAGGAACTGCGCGGCGGCCCGGTCGGCTCGCCGGACAGCGGCCGGCTGGCCCGGCGGCTGACCGACACCGGGCTGGCGCACCCCCGGCCGCCCGCCCCGCCCCGGCCCGCCGAGGTCACGGTGGTGATCCCGGTCCGGGACCGGCCCGCCGGGCTGGACCGCTGCCTGTCCGCGCTCGGCCCCGGCTACCCGGTGATCGTGGTGGACGACGGCTCGGCCGACCCGGCCGCGACCGCCCGGGTGTGCCAGCGGCACGGCGCGCGGCTGCGGCGGCGGCCCGTGTCCGGCGGGCCCGGCCCGGCCCGCAACGACGGCCTGGCCCTGGCGGCCACGCCGCTCGTCGCGTTCCTCGACAGCGACTGCGTGGCCGGCCCGGACTGGATCGCGGTGATCGCGGCGCACTTCGCCGACCCCATGGTCGGCGCGGTGGCGCCGCGGGTCCGGGGCGAGACCGGGCCCAGCCCGGCGGGCCGCTACCTGGCCGCCCGGGCCCCGGTCGACCTGGGCCCGCGCGAGGCCCGGGTCGTGCCGCTGACCCGGCTGGCCTACGTGCCGACCGCGGCCCTGCTGGTCCGCAGGGACGCGGTCGCCGCCGGGTTCGACCCGGCCCTGCGCTACGGCGAGGACGTCGACCTGATCTGGCGGATGATCGACGCAGGCTGGCGGGTGCGGTACGACCCGGGCGCGGAGGTCGGTCACGTCGAGCCCGACCGCTGGATGCCGGTGCTGGCCCGCCGGTTCCGGTACGGGAGCTCGGCGGCGCCGCTGGCCCGCAGGCACCCGGGCCGGGTACCGCCGCTGATCGTCGCAGGCCTGGCCGGGCGCGGCGGTCGGCGCGCTGCTCGCCCGCCGCCCGCTGGCCGCGCTCGCCGCGTACGCGGCCGGAACGGGCCAGCTGGTCTGGCTGCTGCGCGGCTGGGGCGTGCCGGCCCGGGGGGTGCTCCGGCCGATGGCCGGGTCGGTGCGGCAGACCTGGCTCGGCGCCGGGCGGTGGAGCATCCAGTACGCCCTCCCCGCGGTCGCGGCCGGCCTCGCCTGGCCGGGCGGGCGCCGCCCGCGGACCAGGATCGGCCGCCGCCTCGCGCTGGCCTCACTGCTGGCGGCCCCGCCCGCCGCGGCGTGGCTCGGCAGCAGGCCGCGCCTGGACCCGGTCAGGTTCGCGCTCGGCTACCTGGCCGACGAGGCGGCCTACGGAGCGGGCGTCTACCGGGGGGCGGTGGCCGAGCGGCTGGCCGCCCCGCTGCTGCCGCGGCTCGCCTGGCGTCCGCTGCCCAGGCCCGCGCGGCTAGCCGGCCGAGAAGTGATGCCAGGCGTCCCGGGCCAGCCGCAGGGTCAGCTGGTCGTGCCCGGTTCCGACGACCTGTGACCCGGATCGGTCGTCGATCCAGATCAGCGTGCGGCCGGACCTGATCACGACCCAGTCGAGCGCCTGGAACAGGCGCGGGGTCGGGGTAGGCAAGCGGACCGCGACGTAGAGCGCCTGATCGCCGAGGCCCGGCAGCGCCGCCGCCGTCTCGCTGGCCGAGGCCGGAGGCGAGCCGAGCGCGCTGGCCTGGAACGAGACATGGCGGCATCGGCCGATCAGCGCGGCCAGCGCCTTGACCATCGTCGCGGCCTCGGTTCCCGGGTAGACGTCGATCTGTTCGGACCAGGACGGCGCGAACGGCCCGAACAGCTGCGGGTGCGCCGCGCCGATGCGCTGGCCCGCGGTCAGCACGGCGTCCGGGACGAACGACGCCGGCGCCGCCAGCTGGGAGCAGACCTGCCCGGCACTGCCGCGCGGCGAGACGAACGGCCGGGCCCTGGCCCAGCGTTGCGCGGTCTGCTGGTCCCTCGGCCCGGGAGAGAAGCCCGGGGCCATCCCGGGCGCGAGCAGCCGGGCCTTGACCTGCGCCACCGTCGACGGGTCCGGCGGCGGGCCGGGACCGCCCGAGGAGCAGCTCGTGATCAGCGCCACGCTGAGGGCGGCTACCGCGAGGGGAATGAGGCGGGCCGGCCCAGGCATCACGCGGGTCATCCTATGCCCTCAAGTACCGCTTTATCGGGCTCTTTCGGATGGCGGCTCAGCCGGCCAGCAGCACGTCCCGGTGCGCCCAGGCGGTGCGCAGCAGCGCGGCGCCGGCCGGCTGCATCGGCTCCGTGGCGGCGAAGCGCTCGATGTTTCCGGCCCCGAACGCGACGCCGGCGGCCGCCCCGGCCGCGCCATCGCCGGTGACGATGCGGCCCTCGTCGTTGGCCGGGACCAGGCCGGAGAAGGTGGCGTCGAACAGGTCGGCATCGAACACGGCGACCGTCAGCATGTCGGCGGCGAGCGTCAGCGGGTCGGCGCCCAGGCCGAGCCAGTACACCCGCAGCCGCCCGGCCCGCCGGGCCTCGGCCAGCCCGGCGTGCAGCGGCCAGGCCTGGTAGTCGATCGGCGCGGCGTCGCTGTGGTAGTCCTCGCCGCCGCCGAGCAGTTCCTCGGCCAGCTCGCGGACGATGCAGCGCCACAGGCTGAAGTCGTTGGCCCGGTTCCACTCGGCGTCGTGCGAGGGCTGGAACACCCCGACCGGGGCGACCTGGTACAGGCCGCCGCCGCTGGCCACCCGGGCCGGATCCCGCCAGTGCAAGATCATCGCCGCGCGGCCCGCGGCGCGGTCCGCGCGCAGCACCAGGGTGCAGATCGCGGTCATCACGGGCCGCCGCCCCAGGTCGGTGGGGTCGCCGATCAGCGACCGCAGCGGCAGCTCGCCCAGGGCCGCGGGGCGGGCCGGGTGTCCGGCGGCCAGGGCGGCCGCCGCGTACTCGTGCGCCACGGCCTCGCAGGTGTTGATCACCTCGAAGTAGCGGCCCTCGCCGAACCCGAGGCTCGCCCGGCCCGGTGCCGCGGCGGCCTCGAGCAGCCGGTAACAGGCGCGGTCCTCGAACAGCCGCGGCCGGCTCAGCGCGCCCAGCGCGGCGGCGTAGCAGCCGAACCGGCCCGCGCCGCCGCGCAGCGGGAGCACCGCCGCGGTTTCCGGCCCGGTGCCGTCGACGTCCCGGGCCTGCCCGCCGGGATGCCACGCCAGCGCGACCCGGTCCAGCGGGACCGGGGTGGCGGGCAGCCATTCCGGGCGGGCCAGCAGCGGTGTTCCCGCGACGCGCCACGCCCCGGGGTACAGGTCCTGCGCGGCCCGGGCCAGCTCGTGCCGGTGGCTGTTCAGGAAACCGCGGACCCGCAGCCAGTGCTGCTGGCTGCGGCGCACCGCGTCGCCCGTGGCGGCCTGATGGGTCACGTGGGTCCCTTTCCGGATCCGCCGGGGTATCAGGTAACTGAATCCTGGTCATCCTCGGTCTCACGCCCGGGTACGCGGGCCGTCGCGGGAGGACCGGAAGGGTTCACCGGTCCGGCCCCGACCCTACCGGCGGCCGGCCCGGTTACCCTGGGGGGCTGGGGCAGCGGGGAGCGCAGGGGACACCAGGGCACACGCGCTTACGGCAACGGTCAGACGGGCGAGAGGGCCATGGCATTCACGGGTTCACCTCAGGAGCGGGCAGTCTCCGAGGGCACGGGCTGGGTCTTTAACGTGCCGCCCGGATGGCCCGCGCCGCCCGCCGGGTGGCAGCCGCAGCCGGGCTGGCAGCCCGATCCGTCCTGGCCGCCGGCGCCGGCGGGCTGGGAGTTCTGGCGCCCGGCGCCGGGCGGGGACATCCTCGCCGTCCAGGCCGGCGAGATCCGGCTCACCGTCGACGGCCAGCCGTACGCCTTCCCGGCCGGCCAGCCGGTCCGGGTCGGGCGCGCGTCCGACAACGACGTGGTGGTCAGCTATCCGGCCGTGTCCCGCCAGCACGCGCAGCTGAGCTGGGCCGCCGACGGATGGGTCTTCGAGAACGTCGGCCAGGCGCCCACCTTCCTGGGCGGGCAGCCGGTCACGCGGGTCGCGGTGAGCCCGGGGATGGAGCTGACCCTGGGGTCGGCGCACGGGCCGGTGCTGCGCATCGAGTCGGCGCCGGTGTCGGACCGTCCCGCGCCGGACCCGATGGCGCCGGGCCCGCCTGCGCCGGACCCGCCGGTGCCGGGCCGGCTGGTCACGGACGCTCAGGCGCCCCCCGCGCCCCCGCCGCGCGGCCCGGGCCCCGCTCCGGCCGGCCCGCCGCGTCGCCCAGCGGCGAGCTCGACGAACTGGTGACGGCGTTCCGGATCCTGATCCCGGTCCGGAGCTGGCTCAAGAATCCCGGCTGGCACCAGGGCCTGCGGCTGCTGGTCATCACGTACGCGCTGCTCCCGCTGGTGTTCATCGCGCTGTTCGCGTCGTCGGGCAACCTGACCACCCCGGGCTGGGCGTACGGCCTGTACATCGCGCCCCTGTGGGCGATCGGCTTCTGGCTGCTGATCCGGCCCGGGCCGATCAAGGCCCTGGAGATCCGGGTCGGCATCGGCATCATCATCTGGACGCTGGTGTGGCTGAACTTCGTGACGATCACCATCAATGACCACCTGGGCAAGCCCGGCCAGCCGCTTTCCTTCCCGGCCGCCCTCGCGGTCGGGTTCAACGAGGAGTTCACGAAGGCGCTGCCGATCCTGCTGGCCGGGCTCTTCCTGCTGCGCCGCTCGGTGAAGCTCGACGTCCGGATGTGGATGTTCCTCGGCACCATCGCCGGGCTCACCTTCGGCGTTTCCGAGGCGGCCCTGTACACCTCCCAGGACATCGTGATCATCAATCATGCGCAGGCCGCCAGCCAGGCGGTCCTGGCGGTCCTGTCCTTTGCCGAGCGCGTCTTCGTCGACGGCTTCCAGCACGCGGTATGGGCCGGGATCTCGGCGTTCTTCATCGGGATGGCCATCAACTATCCGCGGCGGCGCCTGCAGCTCGTGCTGTTCGGCGTGTCGATCCCGGTCATCCTGCACGCGCTGAACGACTGGAGCGCGGGCGCCTTCAACTCCTACTGGGTATGGATCGTCATCCAGGCCGTCTCGCTGCTCCTGTTCCTCGGCTACACCATGTCGGCGACGTCGATCGAGCGCCAGGTCCGCCAGGCGCCGATCTTCCGGGGGGAATCGCTGATCATGGAAGCGATCCCGGGGTCGAAGGAAGCGAATACCCCGTGACGGGCCGGTCCGGGCCCGCGGGCGCCCGGACCGCCGCGGATGCCGGTTTCGGCCCCGGATCGGGCGGCCCGCCTGCCCGGCTCCCGCGCCCGGCGGCGCGGCGGAAAGCCCTGGTGAGGCGGACGTGCTGCGGTGCGGCCAGCGGCGGAGTCCGGACAGGGGCACTTTCGGTCACCAGGCCTGCCGAAAACCGTATTTACCTGGCTGCCCGGGGTTAGTAGCCTGCAGGCGAAGTACGCGACACGGGGCGTTACGGGGTTACCTGGTTAGTTGGGGACTAGCCTGGCTTTTCTGACCGTTAATGACGGAGCCGTGCGTTCCCTGTCACCACTCCCGAAAGGTAGGGACGCGCAGTGACATCTTCATGGGAGTTCCGCCAGCAGATGGTGGACTACTGCAACTGGGCCGTCACGAACCGAGATCAGGTTCGCTATGCGGAGGTCCGGCCCATCCCGGTCGGCTTACCCCCGAAACACCTGCCGTTCACCACGGACTGCTCCGGCTTCGTGACCCTGATGGCGAGGTGGAGCGGCAACCCCGACCCGAACGGCAACCATTTCGACGGCCAGGGTTACACCGGGACGATGCTGGCTCACCTGGAGCACATCCCGTTCGGGGAGACCGTGCGGGGCGACCTCGCGGTGTTCGGCCCGCCTCCCGGCGTTCACGTTGTGGTCCTCATCAGAGGCGGCAAGCGCGAAGCTGACCCGCCGGTGGCCTCCCACGGCGGCCTCGGCGACCCGAGGCGCTACTCGCTGTCCGAGGAGAAGGCCTACTTCGGCAGCGGCGTCGAGGTCACCTACCTGCGCCTGAGGGCCTAACCAAGCTCAGCGGCACCGCAGGCCCGGCCAGGCACGCCGGAGGCCGGGTCAGTCCCCCGCTTCCGGCACGCCCGCCTGGCCCGGCGCCGGGGGGCGCCGCTGGCGGGCCAGCGGCGCCCTCCAGCGCTCGACGTCGGCGGCCAGCTCGGCGGCGGCGGCAGGGTAGGACTCCCACTCCGGGTCCGGGCATTCGGTCGCCTCGGCCTCGGCGAACAGCCGGGAGTCGACCCGGATCGGCGCGTTCACCATGGCCGCGAGGGTCACCGCGTCGCTGGGCCGCGCGTCGACCTCGCGCCGCCCGGCCGGGCCGTCCACGATCACGACCGCGTAGAACGTGCCGCCGTGGTCCAGCCGGGTGATCCTGGTCTCGGCAGCCCGGGCGCCCGCGGCCGCCAGCAGGCCGGCCGCCATCTGGTAGGTCAGCGGGCGCGGGGTCTCGACCGCCTCCAGGGTCAGCGCCAGCGCGGTGGCCTCGAACGGCCCCACCCAGATCGGCAGCCGCTGCCCGCCGGCCGACTCGAGCACCATGATGTGCTGGCGCGTCTCCGGGTCACCTTCCTCTCGCCGTATCCCGGCGACCGAGACGTCGATCCACTCCGGCGCGTCCGTGGTGGCTGGCATGGTCGTTCCCTCCTGGATGTCGATGAGCGGGGCGAGCCTCGGGGCGAGGGCCGCCCGGGCCTGGTGCAGCCGGGACTTCACGGCCCCGACGGAGACGCCCAGCTCCGCGGCCACCTCGCGGTGGCTCAGGCCCTGCAGGTAGAACAGGAGCACCGCCTCCCGCTGGCCGTCGGCCAGCCCGGCCACCGCCGCCCGGACCCGGGCCGCCAGGTCGGCCAGCTCCGCGAGCTCGTCCGGCCCGGCGCCGTCGCAGGCCCGGTCCGGGCCGGCGCCCGGCTTCTCCGAGCGGAGCTGCCTGAGCCAGCGCCGGGCGACGTTCAGGGCGATCCCGCAGAACCACGGGCCGAACCGGTCGGGACTGCGGAGCCGGTCCAGCCCGGTCATCGCCGCCACGACGGCCTCCTGGACCGCGTCGCGGGCCAGGTCGTCCGAGCCGAGCACCCGGGCCGCCAGCGCCGTGGCGGTGCGCTGGTGGCGCCGTACCAGCTCCGCGAACGGCTCCCTGGCGCCGAGCAGCGCCGCGCGGACCAGGTCCGCGTCGCAGGCCGGGCGGTCCTGACGTTGCGCCACGTCTCATAGTGCCTGCGGACGGCGGCAGGGTTAGCCCCGAGGCCGGACCTGTCCTGCCCCAGCCCGGGGATGCGGTCAGCTGGCAGGCGGTACCGGGCCGGCGGCCGGGGGTACGGGGCCGAGCAGCGGCTGCAGGCGGGCCAGGCCCTCGCTGTCCCAGGGCCACCGGCCGTCGGCGGCGGACGGCCAGACGAGCTGCAGCAGCCGGGAAGTCGCCCTTGTAGTACCAGTGAGCGAAGCCGAAGTACTCGCCGCGCGCGTCGTCCGAGACGTTCACGAACGTGACCGGGTGCTCGTCGAGGAAGCCGTCGTAGCAGCGGCCAGGGGCCAGGGTCTCACCCCGCCTGACCCGCCGGTACGCCTCCCAGAGCATCGAGTGCGCGAGCTCGGGGCGGATCCCGACGACGATCACCTCGGGGGCGCCCAGGGTGCGGTAGAACCCGATCGAGTAGGTGAACTGCGGCCCCTCGTCGTCCTCGCGGATCCACAGGCCATGCCAGCCGTACTGATCGATGTCCGCGAGCACCGCCTTCTCGCTCGGGTCGACGCCCGGGTGCCGCCACCACGCGTCCCAGACCTCCGCGGCGTCCTCGCCGATGACCGCGCGCAGCTCATCGAGCGAGCTCACCGCCCGTACCATCGGCAGGATCGCCGCCGCGCGCGCCTCGCCGACGCGGCCGGCCACGTCATCGAACAGCCCGTCGTACTGGTCCTGCAGGCACGCGCGCCGCTCGCGCTCGAGCCGGCCCGGCTCCATCCGGAGCGCGATCTCGGACCAGGGCAGCGGGTCGGTGCCGAGCAGGGCGTAAGCCGGGCGCCAGGCGGCGGCATCGACGCCGAAGGCGCGCGCGGCCGCGGCCGCGGCGGATGCGGGATTGTCGACACCGAGCCGCTCGGCCGCTGTCCGCCGCCCGTCCGCGCCGAACGACAGGAGCTCGTATCCCAGGCATCCGGCGTGGCTGCCGTCGACCATGGCGGCGAGCCCGCGCCAGCCCGGCCAGGCCGGCTGGGCGGCGAACAGCCACGCTCGCTCTTCTGTCATACGTCCCATACTGGCAACACTGCCGCGTTACCGGGCCAACCTGGGCGTAGCGGCCGCCGAGAAAGTCGATGACGTAGCGCCGGGCGCGCTTCGCCAGGCGGGCCGCGGCTCACGCGTCGCCTAGGTAGGCCTTGCGGTGAACGGCTGGACGCATCTGACCATGGCCTTCTAACCGGCTCCCGGGCGCGCCCGCGATCAAGGCCGACTGCCGCGTTACCGGACCAACCCGGGCGTGGTGGCCCGCGGGCCAGGCCCAGGGCTCACTAGGCTTCGGTGACATGACGCTGACCGTGACCGACCTGTACCGCTACCCGGTCAAGTCATGCCGCGGCGAGCAGCGCGTGGCCGCCCCGGTCGAGCCGTGGGGGCTGGCCGGCGACCGCCGGTGGATGATCGTGGACGCCTGCGGCGAGGTGGTGACCGCGCGGGAGTACCCGCGGCTGGTGCTGGTCACGCCGTTTCTCGAGGATGGCGGCATTCGCCTGACCGGGCCCGACGGGCCGGACCTGACCGTGAGCGCCCCGCGCGGCGACGAGCTGATCCCGGTCACGGTGTGGCAGAGCCGGCTGCTCGCCGCGCCGGCCGGCGCCACGGCGGACGCCTGGTTCAGCGCCGTGACCGGGGAGCCGGTACGGCTGGTCTATCTGGACGACCCGACCCGGCGGCGGCCGAATCCGGACTACAGCCGGGGCGGCGACCGGGTCTCGTTCGCGGACGGCTACCCGTTGCTGCTCACCGCCGACAGCTCGCTGGCCGAGCTGAACGAGGCCATCGCGGCCGGCCCGCGCGCGACCGAGGGCCCGCTGCCGATGCGGCGGTTCCGGCCGAACGTGGTCGTGACGGGCACGACCCCGTGGGCCGAGGACGGCTGGCGGCGGCTGCGCATCGGCGAGGTGACGTTCCGCGCGGTCAAGGGCTGCGACCGGTGCGTGCTGACCACCATTGATCCCGATACCGCGGCCACCGGCAAGGAGCCGATCGCCACGCTGGCCCGGACCCGGCGCTGGGACGGCAAGGTCTGGTTCGGCGTCAACCTGATCCCCGACGATCCGCTGCCCGGGCACTCCTCCAGGTGGGCGACCCGGTGCAGGTCCTGGAGCAGGCCGACCACGTCGATGGCCCGCTGCGCTGACCGGCCGCGCCAGTCCGCACCTCGTCACTAAGAGCCCGATGACGTAGCTGAGCAGGGCCACCCGGTGGCGAGCGCTATGCACAGCGGAGTGGAGTGTGGAACCGCGTGTCGGCCATGGGAGTAGGTCGCCGTTATTTGTCGTAGGCCATGGTTAGCCTGATCATGCTATGGCGATCCGGAACCGGTTATACCCGGCCCCAGGACAAGAACCGACGCTGCGCGAGCATTGTGCTCATGCCCGCCGGGTATGGAACCTGGCCGTGGAGCAGCAGTCCTGGTGGTGGCCAGGGCGGGGAAGCGCTCCGTCGGCCGTGGAGCGTTACCGCCAGCTAGCTCAGGCCCGCCAGGCCGAACTCTGGCTCGGTTCTGGGTCCTCGTCAGTGCAACAGCAGGCCCTGCGGGACTTCGACCGGGCCTTGGCGGCGTTCTTCGATAAGGCCAACCCGGCTGGTAGGCCGGGCTACCGCAGCAGCCGCGGCATCCAGGGTTTCGCGATCCGCGACACCCGGACCCGACGCCTCAGTCGGCGCTGGGGCGAGGTTTACGTGCCCAAGTGCGGATGGGTCCGGTTCCGGTGGACCCAGCCGCTGCCGGACAAGCTAGGCGTGGCGCGGGTCACCTGCGACCGGGCGGGGCGCTGGCACGTCTGCTTTCCTGCCCCCAACCGGCGGTTGCCCGAGAACGCACCGGGAAGATGACCGGCGTTGACCGCGGCGTGGCTACTGCGGTAGTGACCTCCGATGGCCAGCACTACCGGGCGCCGCGGATCTCCGATCGCCAGGTGGCCCGGTACGTGGCCCTGCAGCGCCGCCTGGCCCGCCAGCAGAAGGGATCGCGCCGCCGCGAGCGGACCCGCCAGGCCATGGCGCTGATCGCCGCCCGGGTCGCTGATCGGCGTAAAGATTGGGCGGAGAAGATCAGCACCCGCCTGGTCTGCGAGAACGATCTCATTGTCCTGGAGAAGCTGAACGTCGCGGGCATGACCCGCAAGCCTGCCCCCAAACCCGATCCCGCCCAGCCGGGCAGCTTCCTGCCCAACCGGGCCCGGGCTAAGGCGGGGCTGAACCGGAGGATCCTGGCTTCAGCCTGGGGCGTGCTCGGCCAGCGGATCACCGACAAGGCACAGGCGTCCGGCGCTACCGTCGTCTTTGCCGACCCTCGCTTCACCTCGCAGCAGTGCCGCGTGTGCGGCCACACTGATGCGGCGAACCGTGATAGTCAAGCGGTCTTCGTCTGCGTCTCGTGCGGCCACACAGATCACGCGGACCGCAACGCTGCCCTCAATATTCTTGCCCGGGGATTGCTGCTCACCGCCGGTGAGCTGGTCCCTGCGCGCGCCGCGGGGCACGCGGCAGCACGCCCGCATCAGCCTGCTCCGGCAGCCGCGGGAACCACCCAGGCGGCGTGAGCCGCCCGGGAATCCTCGTCCTTCGGGAGGAGGAGGATGTCACCGGGAGCCTCCCAGGCGACCCGCATGGTCTTCCTGGTCGACGAGCTGGAGCAGCGCGGGCTGGTCGAGCGTCGGCGCAATCCCGCCGACCGGCGTTCCTACGCCCTCTACCTGACCGACCAGGGCCGGGCCAAGCTCCGCGAGGCCCAGCAGGCCAGCGCCAGGCACGCCGGTCAGGTCGGCGCCTCGCTCACCGCAGCGGAGCGCAGGCAGCTGACGGACCTGCTGCGCCGGCTCGCCGATGAGCAGGGCATCACCGAGGCAGGCCTGCCGGGCCCGCCATCCGGCCTCCGCTGACCAGACTCGGCGGCCGGTAGGCTGGCCCGCAGATGGCCAGGTCCGAAGTCTCCCCGTCGTCCGCCGCGCGCCGCGGCGCCCACCGCCGCCCGATCCTGATCGGGCTCATGGTGACCATGGGACTGTCGGCGATGGACAACACGATCGTGGCCACCGCGATCCCGCAGGTCGTCCGCGATCTGGGCGGCTTCACGCTGTTCAGCTGGGTCTTCTCCAGCTACCTGCTGACCCAGACCGTGAGCATCCCGATCTACGGCAAGCTGGCCGACCAGTGGGGCCGCAAGCCGATCCTGCTCATCGGGACCGTCGTCTTCCTGGCCGGATCCGCGCTGTGCGCGGCGTCCTGGAGCATGGTGAGCCTGATCTGCTTCCGCGGGCTGCAGGGTCTCGGCGCGGGCTCGATCATGGCCACGGTCAACACCCTCGCCGGTGACCTGTACGAGCTGGAAGAACGCGGCCGCGTCCAGGGCTGGCTGTCCAGCGTGTGGGGGATCTCGGCGGTGTTCGCCCCGACGCTGGGCGGGTCGCTGGCCCAGTACGCGTCGTGGCGGTGGATATTCCTGATCAACCTGCCGCTGGGCGCGGCCTCGATCGCCCTGATCGGGCGGTACCTGCACGAGCAGGTCAGCCGGAGCAGGCACCGGATCGACGTCGCCGGCGCGCTCACCGTGCTGCTGGCCGCGGGCGCGCTGGTCTTCGGCCTGCTGCAGGGCGGGGTGGCCTGGCCCTGGTGGTCATGGCCGAGCGTGGCGGTGTTCGCCGTGGCGGCCGTGGCCACGGTCGCGGCGGTGGTCGCGGAGCGCCGCGCCGCCGAGCCGATCCTGCCGCCCTGGCTGTGGCGGCGCCGGGCGCTGGCCGGGTTCGGGCTGGCGGGCCTCGGGCTCGGGCTGCTGGTCATCGGCCCGACCACGTTCCTGCCCACCTACGGGCAGCTGGTGCTCGGCCTGAACGCGGTGGCCGCGGGCGCGGTGCTCGCCACGATGAGCTTCGGCTGGCCGCTGGCCACCTCGCAGTCCGCCCGCCTGTTCCTGCGCATCGGGTTCCGCGACACCGCGCTGATCGGAGCCGGGATCTGCCTGGTCGCGGTGGCCGCGTTCCTGCTGCTGCCGGCCCGGGCGCAGGTGTGGCAGCTGGTCGCCGACACCTTCGTGCTCGGCATGGGCCTCGGGCTGCTGTCGGTGTGCGTCGTGGTGGGACCCCAGTCCACGGTGGGGTGGAACCAGCGCGGCGTGGTCACCGGCAGCGTCATGTTCTGCCGGTACCTGGGCCAGAGCCTGGGCGCGGCGGTCTTCGGGGCGATCTTCAACGCCAGCATCAACGCGCGCCTGCGGGCCGCTCCGGCCCCGCTCCGGGCGCACCTGCCGGGCAGCGCCAGCGGCGTCAGCGCCACCATCGGCCGGACCGCCAGCCTCGGGCCGGCCGCCGAATACCTGCGGGCGGCCATCTCCGCGGCGACCCGCGATGTCTACGCCGGCCTGGCCATCGCCGCCGTGGCCACGATCGCGGTCCTCGCCGTGGTCGTCCCGCGGCACATGCCGGTGACCGCTTCCCCGGACCACGCGCCGGACGAGGCGGCCGACCTGCGGTAGCTACCCCGGCGGGAACGTGCCCGTCGGCTCATCATGGCTGGCTGGAATCGCTGCCCGCTGAGCCGGGCCAGTTCGGACTCGCACAGCGCGATGAAGCGCTCGAAGGCCTGGTCCGCCTGGGCGCGATCACCGGTCGCGAGCAGGTCCAGCAGCAGGCCGCGGCCCACGGCCACCGAAAGGCGGGCGTCGGCCCGGGCGGTCTCGGGGAGCGCGCCGAGCTGCACCGAGTACTCGGCGGCCAGCTCGATCCAGTCCTCGGTGATGCGGTCGAGGAAGCCCTCGGTACCCGGCCGGCCCTGCAGCGCCTGGCCGTAGATCTCGAAGAACAGCCGCTCGCTGGGCCACAGGCCGGGGTCGGCTATCCGGCGCCACATCGCCCGCATCGCCTCGACGGGCCCGATGGCCGGGTCGGCGGCCAGACGGGCGAGGAAATCACGCTGCTGCGCCTCGACGGCGTGGACCACCGCGACCAGCAGGCCTTCCTTCGACCCGAAGTGGTAGATGAGCATGCGGTGGCTGGTCCCGATCGCCGCGGCCAGTTCCCTCAGGCTGAGGTCGCCCAGGCCGTGCGCCTGCAGGTAGGTCGACGGCCGCGGCCAGCAGCCTGGCCCGCGGCGGCTCGG
This sequence comes from uncultured Actinomycetota bacterium, assembly GCA_963745575.1. GTDB lineage: Bacteria > Actinomycetota > Actinomycetes > Streptosporangiales > Streptosporangiaceae > JASHPR01. Next base: position 59,747 of record CAVUYA010000007.1, read on the forward strand.
CTGGCGTTCCCATGTCCCGTACTGTACCATGTGGTACATTGACTCTGTACCATCTGGAACATCAGGAGGGAGGCAGCACGATGAGCAGGCGAGTCACGTTCACGGTGTCGGCGTGGTCGGCCGCGCCGTCCGCGGTGGTCTACGACCTGTTCTGCTCCGGCGCGACCTGGCCGCAGTGGTCGCCGATCGGCTCGTTCCGGCTGGAGCGGGAGGGCCGCGACGGCGGCGAGAGCCTGGGCGCGATCCGGGTGTTCACCACGGCCGGCGTGCGCAGCCGCGAGGAACTGGTCGGGTTCGAGCCGGGGCGTTCGTTCAGCTACTCGGCCCTGTCCGGCCTGCCGATCCGGGACCACCGGGCCGACGTGACCCTCACCGAGAGCGACGGCGGGACCGCGATCTGCTGGCGCGAGGACTTCCGGGTCAAGGTCCCCGGAACGGGCTGGCAGTACGAGCGGTTCCTGCGCTGGTTCGTGCAGCGCTGCGCCGACGGGCTGGCCCGCCGCGCCGCCCGCCTGGCCGACCATCCGGCGGCGGCGGGCCGGTAGTCTACCGACCGATGCCCCAGGGCCCGTGACCGGCGCGGGCCTACCGGGCAGGCCCTCCCGAGGAGGCAGGGGATGGCGGGTCCCGGTCGGTGGGTCGTGGTCGGACTCGACAACGGCGGAACGACGAACAACGCGACGGTCCTCGACTCCGCGGGCCGGTTTCTCGTGGACCGGATGGCCGAGTCCCCGAGCTACGTGCGGGAGGGCCCGGAGAAGGCGATCGAGGCGCTGGCCCGGTCGCTGGACCAGGTCCTGGAGCTCACCGGGATACCGCGGGCCGAGGTACGCGCGATCGGGCTGGATACCCCCGGCCCGGTCAGCGCGGACGGCGTGATCGCCGCGCAGGGCGCTACCAACTTCGGCGACCCGGCCTGGTGCGGCTTCGATGTCCGCGGGGCGCTGGAGACCCGGGTCGGGATTCCCGTCCTGTACAACAACGACGCCAACGCGGCGGCGCTGTACGCCCACCACGTGCACTTCGGGCCCGTGGAGGCGCCGCGGCGGTCCTCGGTCGCGGCGATCGTGGGCACCGGGCTCGGCGGCGGCGTGATCGAGGCCGGGCAGGTGGTGCACGGGGCCGCGGGGATGGCCGGGGAGTTCGGCCACGTGTGGATCCCGATGGACGGGCTGCTCGGCCCCGGCCAGCCGGTGCCCGCCTGCAACTGCGGCCTGTACGGCGACGCGGAGAGCGTGGCGTCGCTGACCGGGATCGAGAAGAACCTGCTGCCGTACTGGCTGACCCAGTTCGCCGGCCATGAGCTCGGGCAGGTCAGCCCGGCCCTCACGGCCGCGAAGCTGGTACGCGGCTACGGCGAGCGGGGTGACCCGCTGGCGCTGGAGATCTTCCGGCAGCAGGCCATGGCGCTCGGCCGGCTGTTCACGATCGCGGCCAACTTCACCGACCCCGACGTCTACTTCGTCGGCGGCGGGGTGGTGGAGGCGGCGATGCGCTTCCGCAACTGGTTCCTGGACCAGGTGCGCGAGCACACGCTGCTGCGCGAGGAGCAGCGCCGGGCCGCCACCATCGCCATGGTCCCGGACCGGGACATGGCCGGGGCGCGGGGCTCGGCGATCGCGGCCCTGGCCGCGGCGCGGATCATGGCCGCCGAGGACGGGAGCTAACTCAGGGCGTGAACCCGTCCAGGCGGGCCAGCACGTTCAGCATGACCTCATCGGCGCCGCCGCCGATGCCGATCAGCCGGCTGTCCCGGTAGAACCGCGCCGTCCAGGTCTCCTCCATGTAGCCGAGGCCGCCGTGGAACTGCAGGCAGGTGTCGGCGATCTCGCGGGCCAGCCGGCCCACGGCCAGCTTGGCGATGGTGGCGAACCGCGTGGTGTCCTCGCCGCGCAGGTAGGCCTCGGCGCAGGCGTAGTTGTAGTGCCGCACCAGGTCGAGCTGGGCCGACAGTTCGGCGAGCCGGTAGGCGATGTGGTCGTTGGCCAGCAGCGGCCGCCCGAACACCCGCCGCTGCGCCAGGTACTCCCGGGTCCGCTCCAGCGCCTTCTGCATGGCGCCGACCTGGAGGTAGGCCGCGATCATGCGCTCGGCCTGGAACTGCTCCATCTGCTGCTGGAAGCCGCGCCCGATCTCGCCGATCGTGTTGGAGACCGGGACGCGCACGTCAGCGAAGGACAGCTCGGCGGTGTCGGAGGACCGGTTGCCGAGCTTGTCCAGGGTGCGCGACACCCGGAAGCCCGGCCGGTCGGTCTCGACCACGATCTGCGACATGCCCCGGTAGCCGCTCTCGCCCGAGGTCCGGGCCAGCAGGCAGATCCAGTCCGCCTGCGCACCGTTCGTTATGTAGAGCTTGCTGCCGTTGATCACCCACTCGTCACCGTCGCGCACCGCGCGGGTGCGCAGCGCCGCGACGTCCGATCCGGCGTCCGGCTCGGTCACCGCGATCGAGCAGACCATCTCCCCGCGGATCGCCGGGGCGAGGAAGCGCTCCTTGAGCTCGTGGCGGCCGTAACGGTGCAGGGACGGGGTGGCCATGGCCATCTGCACGGCGATGCCCATGGGCACGCCGCCGCAGTCGATCCGGCCGAGTTCCTCGCCCGCGACCACGGTGAACGAATGGTCCGCGCCCTCGCCGCCGTAGGCCGGGTCGTACTCCAGCCCGAGCAGCCCGATCTTGGCCAGCACGGGGAACAGCTCGTGCGCGGGGAACCGCCCCGCCCGCTCCCACTCGTCCACATGCGGGTTGATCTCGCGCTCCACGAGATCGCGCACGCTCGCGCGCAGCGCCTCGTGCTCGGCCGTGAACTGCACCGCCTCGTCCTCTCCTCGCCCCTGTTAGTTAACTCGACGCCGGGACAGGGCCGGCGCAAGCCTCAGCGAAGGATCTCCACGAGCAGCACCCAGGCGTTGATCAGACCGAAGACAATCGCCGCCAGCACGCTGGGCACCAGCCAGTACAGCCCGCCCCCGGCCTGGGCCAGCAACGTCACCCCGGCCAGGACCAGGCCGCCGCAGCTCACGATGATCGGGAGAAGCCGGACCAGGACCCACGTCAGCGGGGTCTCCTTTTCCGATCGCCCCGCCCGCTGATTGAGCACGAGTTCGAAGCCTCCAAGCCAGATACCGGCGACGAGCAGTTCTGTGCCCAGGGCGGCGCCGGGCTGCCCGGGCACCAGCAGCAGAACGCCCACGATCAGCGGCGTCACGAACAAGGTCAGGGTCAGGGCCGCGCGGCCCGGCAGGTTCCGGTACTTGAGGATCTCGCTCAGGTTGATCGACACGGCTACGAACACCAGCCCGGCCAGGGCGGCCGAGGCCCCCGCCACCCCGACGCCGAAGTCGGTCCAGCGCTCGGCCGCGTATGCGGTCGGCAAGATCACCTGATCGCCCATAAAACCGAATCATGCACTACCAGCCGGTAAGCGACGCCGGGTGGCGCCGGGTGTCCCGGTCCGAACGCTGGGTATCCCGGCGCACCGGGCGGCTGGGGTTATCTCGGCCCGGCGCCGGGCGGCTGGGCCCATCTCGGCCGGCTCGCGCGCCCGCGCCGCGAAAATTCGGTTGCCCGCGGTCGGCCGGGCGTGGCAGCCTCAGGACGCACAGCTGGTACCGGCGCTGCCGGTGCCCTCGGTCGAGCAGAAGGGAGGGCCCCACGGTGTTCACGCCCGTCGTGCGGCTCACGCCGCTCCCTTTCTGCCCGAGGAGCACCACCCATGCCGGACTATGCCTACGACCGCCGCTGGGACCGCGCGAAGCGCGGCAAGCGGCGCTTTGACGACGATCACGAGCCGACTTTCGCCAAGCGGGACCGGCATCGGCGCTCGCTGCCCGCCGCGGATGCCTGCGACGCGGTAGACGGGCTGCCCGAGGGCGACCGCTGGTCCACCTGGGACCAGCCCGCCGCCAGCGAGCGAGGGCCCCGGCCCTACCCGGGCTGGCTGGTCACCGAGCTGGCCGCGACCGACACCGAGCTCGGCATCCTGAAGACCGGCAAGGAAGCCGACGTCTTCCTGCTGCGCCGCGGCGTGCCCGGCACGGACCGGTCCTGCCTGCTGGCCGCCAAGCGGTACCGCGCCGCCGAGCACAAGATGTTCCACCGCGACAGCGCCTACCTGGAGGGACGGCGGGCCCGGGAGTCCCGGATCAGCCGGGCCGTGGCCAGCCGCAGCACGGCCGGCCGGGAGATGATCTCGCTGCAGTGGGCGAACGCCGAGTTCTCCGCCCTGGCCCAGCTTTACCGGGCGGGCGTCCCGGTGCCCTACCCGGTCCAGGTGCTCGGCACCGAGGTGCTGCTGGAGTTCATCGGCGACCCCGACGGCACCGCCGCCCCCCGGCTGGCCGAGACCCGCCCGCGGGGCCGGGAGCTGGCCGGGCTGTGGGGCCAGCTGGTGCAGGCGCTCGCCGAACTCGCCCGGCACGGGCTGGCCCATGGCGACATGTCCGCCTACAACGTGCTGGTCCACCGCGGGCGCGTCGTCCTGATCGACCTGCCCCAGGTCGTCGACGTGATCGCGAACCCGCGCGGCGCGGAATTCCTGGACCGGGACGCGGCCAACGTGGCCCGGTGGTTCACGGCCCGCGGCCTGGCCGGCGCCGAGCCCGCCCCCGAGGACCTGCCCGCGCTGCTGCGCCAGGAGGCGCGCCTCGGCTAGCCGCGCCGGCTAGGAGCGCGTCAGCCGCCGGGAGTGGCCGGCGAAGCTGACCGCTGCGAGGTTAACCGCGCCGAGCAGGAAGTCGACCAGTTGCTCGGCGTACCGGGCGGCGTCCGCGCGGAGCGTTTCCCGCATGTCCTTGGGGGTGGTCTGGACGTGGGTCGTCGCTCCGCCGACGAGGGTGTCGAGCAGCAGGGTGATGGAGGTGCCCCCGGGGATCTCGCCCCGGCGGATGCCGCGGCGGACGATGCCCCGCGCCGCCAGGACCTGGGACGTGCGCAGCGCGCTGAGCTGGTCCGCGAGGCCGGGGATGAGGTCGCCTTCCAGCCCGAGGCGCAGGGCGGCGCGCCCGGCGTCACCGAGGTACAGGTCAAGGATCTGGCGGGCCAGCCTGATGAGATCCTCGCGCAGCGAGCCCGTGTCCACGTCGTCGATGATCCCCACCCGCAGCCGCAGCGCCTCGACCAGCAGGGCCTCCTTGGTCGGCCAGCGCAGGTAGATGGAGGCCTTGCCGACGCTGGCCTGCTTGGCCACCGCCTCCACGCTGAAGCCGGCCCAGCCCGTCTCGCCGAACAGGGTGATCGCCGCGTCCGCGACGCGACGGTCGACGTCGGGGTCGCGGGGGCGGCCAGCCTGCGCCGGGCTGGTCATCACGCGTGTCACCTCCCTGCCGCTCCCGGGCCTGGTCTCCCGCGCTCCCCGCGGGCCGGAGCCCGCCGGGACATGGCCTCAGTATGACGCTTTGGCCGGGTCCCGGGGCGTCCGCGCCGTCGAATGCTGGTTGCAGGACCCTGTTCATCCGTCGACCCCGTGCCGAGCACGCGGTCCGTCACGGGAAGGCTGGAAAAGGCTTACTGTCGCCGGCGGATGGAGAGCTAATGGACGAGAACCGGGCACGATCGCTGCTGCAGGCCGAGCGCGCCGAGGTGCAGGGCCTGCTGGCGGACACCGAGGAGTCCGGGCAGGAAGACCGGGAGGCCGAGGACGAGCGGGGCGTCGACGTCGACGACCCGGCCGCGTCGCTGACCGCCGAGGGCATGGACGACGCCATCGCGGAGAGCCTGCGTGACCGGCTGGCCGCGATCGACCGCGCGCTGCGGCGGCTGGACGAGGGCACCTACGGGCGCTCGGTCCGCAGCGGCGTGCCGATCCCGGACGAGCGCCTGGAAGCCGATCCCGCGGCCGAGCTCACCGTGGAGGAGGCGCGCGGGTAGCTCCGGAGTCTCCGGAAGGCAGCGGGAAGCACCGGGGAAGCTCCGGGAAGCATCGGGATGTTCAACCACGAACCGCCGGGATACCAGTGCCCGTTCTGCGCCGTGCTGCGGGGCGGATAGACCACCCGGCCCGGTCAGGACGACATCGTGACCCGGCCGGGGGCGGCGGGCTGACCGGCCGAAGCCCGGCCGCCGCGATATTCGGGTGCGCCCCGCGGGTCCGGCCCTTACCGTGGCAGGGTGCTGACCCCGCCGGACGGACTGTCCGAGCGCGTGCTGAAGTCCGTGCTGGCCCGCAGCTGGGACGCCGACATGTCTTCCCTGGACTACCGGGCGGTCGGCTTCGGCAGCCACCACTGGGAAGCCGTCGACGCCGCCGGCGCTCGCTGGTTCGTCACCGTCGATGAGCTCCAGACCAAGCAGCGCTCGCTGGATGAGCCGCTGACGGCGGCGTTCGGCCGGCTGCGCGCGTCCCTGTGGGCCGCCCGGGACCTGCGGGACTGCGGCGCCGCGTTCGTGGTGGCACCGGTGCTGACCCGGGACGGCGAGCCGCTGGCGCGGCTGGACGACCGGCTCACCGTGGCGCTCTACCCGTTCGTCGACGGGCAGAGCTTCACCTGGGGCGAGTTCGCCACGCCAGAGCAGCGCCGCGGCCTGCTCGACCTCGTCGTGGGCGTGCACACGGCCCCGGCCGCGGCGCGCCGGCACGCCGCCGACGACGACTTCACGGTGCTGCATCGGGACGAGCTGGAGCTGGCGCTCGCCTGCGGCCCTGACGCCGCGGACGTGGCGGACTGCGGCCCCTACGCGCGCCCGGCCGCGCGCCTGGTGGCCGAGCACGCGGCCGGCCTGCGGCGGGCGCTCGCCCGCTACGACGAGCTCGCCGCGGCGGCCCGCTCCCGGTCATCCGGCCTGGTGCTCACCCACGGGGAACCGCACCCGGGCAACGTCATGCTGACCGCGTCCGGCTGGGTGCTCATCGACTGGGATACGGTCCTGGTGGCCCCGCCCGAGCGCGACCTGTGGAGCCTTGATCCCGGCGACGGGTCCGTGCTGCGCCGCTACGCCGACGCGACCGGCGTGACGCCGCGGCGCTCGCTGCTCGAGCTGTACCGCCTCCGGTGGGACCTGGCGGACATCGCCGTCACCGTCAGCCGGTTCCGCCGGCCCCACCCGGGCAGCGAGGATGACGAGAAGTCGTGGGACGGCCTGCGCCCCCTGATCGCGCAGTGGGCAGGCGACGGCGCACGGGAAGGGTGATCGCGATGAAGACCAGCACCGAGCGGATCCTGACCACGCACACCGGCAGCCAGGAGCTATGGGCCGCGCCTAGCCGGGCCTGCCCTTTCCGGCGGTAACAGCGAGACGGCCAACGGGAGCGCGATGCGGGTACTGGTTTCGGTCGACATGGAGGGCGCCGCGGCGTGGTGGACCGGGAGGACGTCAGCCGGGGGAGGGCGCCTACGAGCACAACCGCGCGCTGCTCACGCGGAGGCCAACGCCGCGGTCCGCGGCGTGTACGCCAGCGAGCCGGGCGCGCAGGTGCTGGTCACCGAGGCCACGGGCCGTTCCGGAACCTGGTGCCCGAGCAGCTGGACCGCCGGGCCGAGCTGCTGCGCGGCAAGCCCAAGCCCGACGGGATGCTGGCCGGGCTCGGCGACGGCGTGGACGCGGCGCTGTTCATCGTCCCACCCGCGCTCGGTGCTGGCCGACACCATCCACGGGGGAGTGGTCGCCGACGTGCGCTACGACGGGCGCTCGCCGGGGACGGCGAGCCGCTGACTCCGGCGGGCGCCGCTGATCGGGGCGGCGCGCGGCTGACCCGGGCGACCCCGGCCTGGCGGCGTGGGCGCGTGAGTGCTACGGTCCGGCGCTATGGCAGGCAGGGTCGCGATCGTCACCGGCGGCGGTACGGGCATCGGCCGGGCCTCGGCCCTGGCTCTCGGGCGGGACGGCTACTCGGTGGCGATCGCCGGGCGGCGGCCGGGCCCGCTGGAGCAGACCGTGAGCGACGCTGCGGCCGAGGGGTCACAGCTGGTGAGCGTGCTCGCGGACATCACCGACCCGGCGGACGTGCAGCGGCTGTTCGATCAGGCGCGGCAGCAGTTCGGCCGGGTGGACGTGCTGTTCAACAACGCGGGCCGGGCGCTGCCGCCGGTCCCCCTGGAGGACGTGCCGCTCGCCGACTGGCAGTCGGTGGTCGACGTGAACCTGACCGCGATGTTCCTGTGCACCCAGGCCGCGTTCCGGGTGATGAAGGAGCAAGATCCCCGCGGGGGCCGGATCATCAACAACGGGTCGATCTCCGCGCACTCGCCCCGGCCGCTCTCGGCGGCCTACACGGCGACGAAGCACGCGGTCACCGGCCTGACCAAGTCGACGTCGCTGGACGGGCGGCCGTACGACATCGCGTGCAGCCAGATCGACATCGGCAACGCCGCGACCGAGCTGGCCAGCATGCTCGCGGTCGGGGCCCTGCAGCCGGACGGCAGCACGCGCGGCGAGCCGATGATGGACGTGGAGCATGGTGGCCGACGCGGTCGTGTACATGGCCAACCTGCCGCTGGACGCGAACGTCCAGTTCATGACGCTGATGGCCACGAAGATGCCGTTCATCGGCCGCGGCTAGGCCGGCGGGCTGGGTCAGCTGTCTGATCGCAGGCCCGCAGGACCGGGTCGACGGCCCGGCGGGCGAGGTCAGCGGTCGGGCCGCAGGGCCCGCAGCACCAGGTCCACGGCCCGGCTGGTCCGGGCCACGTCCCCGGTGGCCAGCAGGTCGAGCATGGCCCCGCGCAGCACGGCGAGCACGGCGGTGCGCTCGGCCGCGCCGCCCTGGCCGCGCCGGCGCGGCGGCTGGCGCGAGGCCAGCAGGCCGAGCCAGTCCTGCACCGTCTGCGCGGCGAAGCCGGCCCACGGCCCGGCCGGGTCGACCAGGGACCGGGCGTAGGCCTCGACCCACAGCCCGAGCAGGTGACGATGGCTCTGGTCGGCGAGCCAGTGCCACACCTGCCGGGCCGAGTCGATCAGGTCGGCCGGGCTGTCTGTTTCCCGGAACGCCGCGACCGCCGCCAGCTCGTCCGACCGGGCCCGGTCGAGCAGCGCCCGGATCAGGTTGTCCTTCGAGCCGTACAGGAACAGCAGCACCCGCGGGCTGGAGCCGATCGCCTTGGCCAGCGGCCGCAGCGACATGTCGGCCAGGCCGTGGACGAGCACGTACTGATAGGCCAGCTCGAGCAGCTCGTCCTGCCGTGCCGACGGGGCCCGGTCGGCCGCCGCGGTCATGCCGACGTGGCGGAAAGCTCGGCCGCCAGGTCCAGCTGGTAGTACTGGCCGGTCAGGTCCACCCCGAAGCTGTGGTGCGGCTCCTCGCTGACCAGCGAGAATCCCGCCGTCAGGTAGATGCGCCGGGCCGCGGCCAGCGGCTCGTTGGTCCACAGCACCATCCGCCGGTAGCCCGCCTGGCGCGCGAAGCCGACGCACTCGCCGACCAGGCGCCGGCCGAGGTGCTGTCCCCGCGCGACCGGGTCGACCAGCAGGATCCGCAGCTGCGCGGTGCCGGCGTCCTTGGCCACCAGGAACACGCAGCCCACCCGCTGGCCGCCGAGCTCGGCGATCCATGCCGCCTCCCGCTGCGGGTCGCGGCTGGCCGCGTAGTCGGCCACGATGCGCGCCACCAGCGCCTCGAACTCGCTGTTCCAGCCGAACTCCTCCGCGTAGACCTCGCCGTGCGCCATGACCACCCAGCCCAGGTCGCCCGGGCGTCCCAGCGGCCGGATCGACGCCTCACCGTCCACCGGCACCCACCTCCCGCCTTACCGGCGCGGCCACGCCCCGTGACCGCTACGGACGCGGCCACTCCGCCGTGACCGCTACCAGCGCGGCCCCCCGCGCGGCCGCTACTGACACGACTGTTTCAGTAAGGTCCAGCCTAACCGTTCCGGCGGTGCTGCACCAGTCGTTTCAGTGCTGGTCCCTGTGGCACCTCCAGGCACGCCGAACCCTTGCAATTCCCCAGGTCACGGTTTATGACCGTAATAGCCGGATCCGGCTCGGCACCGAGGGAGGATGCCATGGCCGACGCGAGTGCAGCCGTAGAACGAGGAGGCCTGGCACGAGGCAGCCATCGGCCTGCGCGAGGTCCTGTTCCAGGGCGTGACGTCGATGGCGCCCGCGGGCGCGGTCGCCCTGTCGATCGCGCTCGGGGCCACCTACGCGGGCGGGGCGCTGCCGCTGTCCGTGCTGCTGGCCCTGGTGGGATGCCTGATGGTGGCCAGCTCGATCGGGCAGCTGGCCAAGCACCTGCCGTCGGCGGGCAGCATCTACACCTATCCCGCCGCGGGCGTCCACCCGTCGCTCGGGTTCCTGGTGGGCTGGGGGTACTCGCTGATCGAGATGCTGATCGGGCCGGTCACGATGGTGCTCTTCGGCTACCTCGTGTCCTCGGTCACGCAGGAGGAGTTCAACTGGCCGTTCACCGCCACCTGGGTGATCTTCATGATCGTCGCGGCGGTGGTGATCGCCGGGCTCAACTTCCGCGGCGTCCAGATCAGCGCCCGCACCGGGACCGTGCTCGGCGCGATCGAGATCATCGTGTTCCTGGCCCTGGCCATCTGGCTGATCATCAAGGCGGGCTCGGCCAACACGCTCTCGGTGTTCACCCTGCACTACGCCACGGTCAAGGGGTACAACGGGTTTCCCGGCGTGGTGGCCGGCTCGATCTACACGATCCTGGCGTTCATCGGCTTCGAGGCGGCCGCGCCGCTGGCCGAGGAGGCGCGCGACCCGCGGCGCACCATCAAGATCGCGGTGGTGACGTCCTGCCTGGCCATCGGCCTGTTCTACGTCCTCACCACCTACGCGGGCGACGTCTACTTCGGGCCCACCAAGTTCGAGACCTTCGGTCAGCTCAACGGCGGCAGCCCGTGGATCGGGCTGGCCCGCGACGTGTGGGGCGTCGGCTGGGTCGTGGTGTTCCTGGCCATCCTCAACTCGACGTTCGCGAACGGGAACGCGGGCACGCTGGCCACCACGCGGACCTGGTACGCCATGGCCCGGATCGAGGTGCTGCCCCGGCCGCTGGCCGCGACCCACCCGCGGTACCGGTCACCGTACGTCGGGGTGATCGTCCAGTTCCTGCTCACGCTGGCCATCGGGCTGCCGCTCGGCCTGCACTTCGGGCCGGTGACCACGTTCGCGCTGCTGGCGACCATCATCACCGGGACCATGATCGCCATCTACATCGTCTTCAACCTGTCCTGCACCATGTACTACCTGCGCTTCGCGCGCTCGGAGTTCAACTGGTTCCTGCACCTGGTGGTGCCGGTCGTGGGCATCCTGGTGTTCCTGCCCGCCTGGTTCACCGCGCTCGGCATCGGCAAGTCGGTGCTGAAGTTCGTCTCGCCGCTGTCGTACCCGATCAGCGAGACCGGGCTGATCATCGGCATCTGGTTCGCGATCGGCATGGTGGTCCTGATCTACCTGTACGTCCGGCACCCCGCGCGGCTGCCGAAGATGCAGCAGGTGTTTTCCGATGACACGGTGCCGGCGGGCGCGGGCTCGCCGGTCGGCCAGGAGGGAGCGTGATGGCGGAGGAAGGGTTCATCGAGGTCCCCGGCGGCCGGGTCTGGTACCGCTCGGTCGGCGAGGGCGGGACGCCGCTGCTGTGCCTGCACGGCGGGCCCGGCTTCACCCACTACTACCTGGAGCCGCTGGAGGCGCTGGCCGACCGGCGCCAGGTGATCTTCTACGACCAGCTGGGCTGCGGACGCTCGGACCAGCCCGATGACGTCTCGTTGTGGACCGTCGATCGGTTCGTGGAGGAACTCGCGCAGGTGCGCGCGGCGCTCGGCCTGAGCCGGCTGCACCTGTTCGGCAGCTCCTGGGGCGGGATGCTGGCCATGCAGTACACGCTGGACCGCCGCCCGGAGCTGGAGAGCCTGATCCTGTGCGGGAGCCCGGCCAGCATGATCCGGTGGGTCAAGGACTGCGACGAGCTGCTCGCGGCCCAGCCCGCCGAGGTGCGCCGGGTCATCCGCGAGCACGAGGAGGCGGGGTTCACCGCCTGCCCGGAGTACCAGTCCGCGATCCTCGGCTTCTACCGGGAGCATGTCTGCCGCCTGTCCCCGTGGCCCGTCGGCCTGGAGCGCTCGTTCGCCGAGGCGGGCTACGCCGGTGTACACCACGATGAACGGGCCCAGCGAGTTCACGGTGACCGGCACGCTGAAGACGTGGGACATCATGGACCGCCTGCCCGAGATCGGGGTGCCGACCCTGCTGGTCGGCGGGCGGTACGACGAGTGCCGGCCGGGGCACCTGGAGGAGATGCACCGGCGCATCGCCGGGTCGCGGCTGGTCATCATCGAGGACGCGTCCCACCTCTGCTTCGCCGAGCAGCCGGAGGAGTTCACCGGCCTGGTGAACTCGTTCCTCGACGCCCGGGAGGCAGGCTGATGCGGCGCGTGGTGACCGGGTCGGCCGACGACGGCGGCGCGGACATCGTGCTCGACGGCGAGCCGCCGACCGTGGTGGAGTTCGGCCAGTACCGCACGACCGAGCTGTGGGTCACCGACAGCTCGCCGCCCGCCCTGGGCGGCGCGGCCGACCCGTCGACCCGGCCGTGGGAGCTCGAGCCGCCGCCCGGCGGGAGCTGCTTCCGGGTCGTCCGGATCGCCCCGGAGACCGAGTCGGCCGAGCCGGCCGGGCCGCCGGGCCAGGAGGCCGAAGACCCGGGGTTCCTGGCCGAGCACTCGACCAGCACGCTGGACTACGTCGTCGTGGTCTCCGGCCAGGTCACGCTCACGGTCGGCGACTCGGAGGTCACGCTCGGCCCGGGGGACACGGTGGTGCAGCAGGGCACGCCGCACGACTGGCGGAACCAGGGCACCGAGCCCTGCGTCCTGGTCGGCGTGCTGATCAGCACCCGGTAGCGGCCCTAGCCGCGCCGCACCCGGGCCGCCCGGACAGCGCCCGGGCCACCCGAACAGCGCCCGGGCGCGGGCCGGGGTCGTCGCCTCGGTTACCACGCATTCTCCGCGGGGCACGGCCTCCCCGCGGGTAAGGACACCGGCCGGGCCCGGAAGGCACCGACCAGTTCCGGCGGCTGGCGGTGTCTTAACCAGCAGCCACCCGATCCGGGTGCAGCCAGTCAACCAGGAGGTATCCACAGTGCGACGCGTCATGGTGCGCTACAAGGTCAAGCCCGATCAGGCCGACACGAACACCAAGCTCGTCGAGGCCGTCTACGACGAGCTGCACCGCAGCAGGCCCGCCGGGCTCCGGTATGCGACCTTCCGGCTTGACGACGGGCTGACGTTCGTCCACCTGGCGATGACCGAGACCGACGACGGGAGCAACCCGCTGTCGGGTATTCGAGGCGTTCCAGCGCTTCCAGGAGGGCATCGCCGAGCGCTGCGACGAGGCTCCCGCGGCCGCCGAGGTGCACGAGGTCGGCTCGTTCCGCCTGTTCGGCGGCTGATCTCGAGGAGCGTGCCGACTTGGCGCGAGCGGGCCCGCGTAGGAAGCTATCTACCATGCCAGACTTCCTGACCAGTTACGCGGAGAGCCAGCCGGACAAGCCGGCCGTGATCGACGACCGGGGCGGCGGCGAGCCGGTCCGCTGGACCTACCGCGAGCTGGAGGAGCGGTCGAACCGGCTCGCCCACGCGCTGGCCTCGCTCGGGGTCGGGCCGGGCGAGAAGGTCATCTGGTGCGGCCCCAACTCCCCGCAGGTCGTGGCGGCCATCGGCGCCACGAGAAAGCTCGGCGCGGTCTCGGTCCCGCTGAACTACCGGCTGACCGCCGACGAGGCCCGCGTACGTCATCGGGCACTCCGACGCCGCGGTCGCGTACGTGGACGCCGAGCACGCGCCGATGTTCGCGCGGCTGCAGGGCAGCCTCGACCGGCTGAAGCACGTGGTCGTGTTCGGCGGCGACGCGCCCGCCGGGATGCTGGGCGAGGACTTCGTGGCCGGCGCCCCGGCGGACCCGCCCGCGGCCGGGGACGGCGAGGCCGGCTCGGCGACCATGATCTTCACGTCCGGGACCACCGGCAAGCCGAAGGGCGCGGTGCGGACCGCCCGCGCCGCGGCCGATGCCACGCTCATCGGGCTCATCGTGCTGATCGGCTACACGCCGGACGACGTCTACCTCACCTCCGGCCCGCTGTACCACAGCGGCCCGTGGGGCTTCATGGGCGGCGCCCTGGCCCTCGGGCAGACGGTCGTGCTGCAGCGGAAGTTCGACCCGGAGGACTGGCTCCGCCTGGTGGACACCTACCAGGTCTCGTCCACCTTCGCCGCGCCCGCGCCGATCCGGATGGTGTGCGCGCTGCCGGCCGAGGTGAAGGCGCGCTACGACCGGTCGTCCATGAAGCGGATGATCGCCAACGCCGCGCCGTGGAGCTTCGCGCTGAAGCAGCAGTACCTGGCCGACTTCCCCGCGGACTCGCTGTGGGAGGTGTACGGGTCGACCGAGCTGGGCGTGGACTGCGTCCTGGAGCCCCGGGACCAGCTGCGCAAGCCGGGCTCGTGCGGCAAGGCGGCGCCCGGGGTGGAGATCCGGCTGTTCGACGGGGCGGGCCACGAGGTCACCGGCACCGGCCCCGACCATCCGGGCGAGCTGTTCGTGCGGTCGACCGCCATCTTCGACGAGTACTACAAGCAACGGGACAGCTACGACTCGGCCCGGCGCGGCGACTTCCACACGGTGGGGGACATCGCCTACCGCGACGAGGAGGGCTACTTCTACATCTGCGACCGCAAGTCCGACATGATCATCACCGGGGGGATGAACGTGTACCCGGCCGAGATCGAGGCGGCGCTCGAGCAGCACCCGGCGGTCTACGAGGCCGCGGTGTTCGGGATCCCGTCCGAGGACTGGGGTGAGGCGGTGCACGCCACCGTGGTATGCCGCCCGGGCGCCTCGCTGTCGGCCGAGGACCTCGTCGCGTACAGCCGGGAGCACCTGGCCGGCTACAAGATCCCCCGCTCGGTGTCGTTCGCCGACGAGCTGCCGCGCACCGGCTCGGGCAAGGTGCTCAAGCGGGTGCTGCGCGCCCCGTACTGGGCCGAGGGCAGGGCGGTCGGCTGAGCGGGGCCAGCCCGAGGCTGCTGGCCGTCAGCGACCTGCACGTGGGCTTCGGCGAGAACCGGAAGATCGTCGAGGACATGCACCCGGAATCGGCCGCGGACTGGCTGATCGTGGCGGGCGACGTGGGCGAGCTGATGGCGGACATCGAGTGGGCGCTGGGCACCCTCAGCGAGCGGTTCGCCACGGTGGTGTGGGTTCCCGGCAACCATGACCTGTGGACGCACCGGCGCGAACCGGTCCCGCTCCGCGGCGAGCAACGGTACCTGCGCCTGGTGGAGTGGTGCCGCGGCCGGGGCGTGGTCACCCCCGAGGACCCGTACCCGGTCTGGGACGGCGCGGGAGGCCCGGCCCGGGTCGTGCCGTTGTTCCTGCTCTACGACTACTCATTCCTTCCCCCCGGGGCCGCCACCAAGGCCGAGGGCCTGGCCCGGGCCTACCAGGCGGGCGTGATATCGACCGACGAGAGATACCTGCACCCCGACCCGTACCCGAGCCGGGAGGCGTGGTGCCAGGCGCGGGTGCGGGCCACCGAGCGCCGCCTGGCGGAACTGGACCCGGGGACCCCCAACATCCTGGTCAACCACTTCCCGCTGGTGCGCGAGCCCACCCGGATCTTGCGTTACCCGGTGTACGCCCAGTGGTGCGGCACCACCCGCACGGCGGGCTGGCACCGGGAGTTCAACGCCGCCGCCGTGGTGTACGGCCATCTGCATATCCCGCGGACGACCTGGTACGACGGGGTGCGGTTCGAGGAGGTCTCGCTCGGTTACCCGCGGGAATGGCAGCGCCGCGACCGGCCGCCGCGCCTGCCCCGCCCGGTACTCCCGGCGGAAACGGCCCCGCGGTGATCGAGGAGATCCTGCCTCCCGAGGTGGCGGCGGCCGAGGCGTTCGGCGATACGGCTCCGGCCCTGCTGTTCCCGGCCGAGGAGGCGGTGATCGCCCGGGCCGTGGCCAGGCGGCGCAGCGAGTTCGCCACCGGCCGGGCCTGCGCCCGGGCGGCCCTGGCCAAGCTCGGGCTGCCGCCGGTGCCGATCGTGCCGGGCCCGCGCGGGGCCCCGCAGTGGCCGGCCGGCGTGACGGGCAGCATCACCCACTGCGCGGGCTACCGGGCGTCGGCGGTCGCGCGCCTGGCGGACGTGGCCGGTATCGGGCTGGACGCGGAGCCGAACGACGCGCTGCCCGGCGGCGTGCTGGAACGCATCGCGGTGGCGCAGGAGCAGGCCTGGCTGCCCCGGCTGGCCGCCGCGGTGCCCGGCGTGGCCTGGGACCGGCTGCTGTTCTGCGCCAAGGAGTCGGTGTACAAGGCCTGGTTCCCGCTCACCGGGCGCTGGCTCGGCTTCGAGCAGGCGGCCATCACCGTCGAGCCACAGGCCCGCACCTTCACCGCGCGGCTGCTGGAGCCCGCCGAGGCCCTCGACGGCCGCCGGCTGGCCGGGTTCGCCGGCCGCTGGCTGGTCCGCGACGGCTTGGTGCTGACCGCGATCACGGTGCCGGCCTGACATGGCGGGCACCGGGACCGCCCCGCCGGAGTCGGTACTCGAGGCCGTCCTGGAGCGCATCACCTACGCGAATGAGGAGACCGGCTACACGATCGCCCGGGTGGCCACCGAGCGGTCCGGCCGCGACCTGCTGACCGTGGTCGGCCCGCTGCTGGGCGCCCAGGTCGGGGAGAGCCTGCGGCTGACCGGCCGGTGGACCTCGCACCCCCGCTACGGCCGGCAGTTCGAGGTCCGGACCTACGCGACGGTGCTGCCCGCGACCATCCAGGGCATCCAGCGCTACCTGGGCTCCGGGCTGATCAAGGGCATCGGCCCGGTGATGGCCGAGCGGATGGTCGCTCAGTTCGGCCCCGACATCCTGCGGGTCATCGAGGAGGAGCCGCACCGGCTGGCCGAGGTGCCGGGGGTCGGCCCCAAGCGCACCAGGCTCGTGGCCGCCGCCTGGGAGGAGCAGAAGGCGATCAAGGAAGTGATGCTCTTCCTGCAGGGCGTGGGCGTGTCCACGTCCCTGGCGGTGCGGATCTACAAGCAGTACCGGGACGCCGCGATCAGCGTGGTACGCCACGAGCCGTACCGGCTGGCCGCGGACGTGTGGGGGATCGGCTTCAAGACCGCCGACACGATCGCCCGCGCGGTCGGCCTGCCGCACGACAGCCCCGAGCGGATCAAGGCCGGCCTGCAGCACACCCTGTCGGAGGCGGCCGATGACGGGCACTGCTTCCTGCCCGCGCCGAACCTGATCACCGAGGCGGCGAAGATCCTCGGCCTCGGCCGGGACCTGATCAGCCCCTGCCTGGACGAGCTGGCCGCCGCGGACGGCGTAGTCCGGGAGACCGTCACGCTCGGCGACCGCGAGGCGGAAGCGATCTACCTGGTGCCGTTCTACCGGGCCGAGCGCTCGCTCGCCGCGGGCCTGCTGGGCCTGCGGCACGCCGGCCAGGACCGGCTGGCGGCGTTCGGGCAGGTGGACTGGGACCAGGCGCTGTCCTGGCTGCGCGGCCGGGCCGGCGCGGACCTCGCGCCGGCCCAGGAGCAGGCCGTGCGGCTGGCCCTGACCGAGCGCGTCGCCGTGCTGACCGGAGGGCCCGGCTGCGGCAAGAGCTTCACGGTCCGCTCGATCGTCGAGCTGGCCGGCGCGAAGGGAGCGAAGATCGTGCTGGTCGCGCCGACCGGGCGGGCCGCCAAGCGGCTCATGGAGCTGACCGGTCACGAGGCGACCACCGTGCACCGGCTGCTCCAGCTCCAGCCGGGCGGGGAGCCGAAGTACGACCGCGACCACCCGCTGGACGCCGACCTCGTCGTGGTGGACGAGTCCTCGATGATCGACGTCATCCTGGCCAACAAGCTGGTCCGGGCCATCCCGAAGGGCGCCCACCTGCTGCTCGTCGGCGATGTCGACCAGCTCCCGTCGGTCGGCGCGGGCGAGGTGCTGCGCGACCTGCTCGCCGTCCCGGACGCCATCCCCCGGGTGCGGCTGACGAAGATCTTCCGGCAGGCCCAGCAGTCCGGGATCGTGGTCAACGCCCACCGGGTCAACGCCGGCGCCCCGCCCCAGCTGCGCGGCTTCCCCGATTTCTTCTGGTTCACCTGCGAGGACAACGAGCAGCTCGCCGCGGTGACCGCGGACATCGTGGCGCGCCGCATCCCGCGCCGGTTCGGCCTGGACCCGCGCCGTGACGTTCAGGTACTGACGCCGATGCACCGCGGGCCTGCGGGCGCGGGCAACCTCAACAACCTGCTGCAGGAGACGCTCACGCCGCACGCCGACGGGCATCCCGAACGCCGCTACGGCGGGCGGGTGTTCCGCGTGGGCGACAAGGTCACCCAGCTGCGGAACAACTACGACAAGGGCGCCGCCGGGATCTTCAACGGCACGGTCGGCGTGGTCAGCGCCCTGTCTCTGGAGGACGGCAAGCTCACCGTGCTCACCGACGAGGACGAGCGCGTGGACTACGGCTTCGACGAGCTCGACGAGCTCGCGCACGCCTACGCCGTCACCATCCACCGCTCGCAGGGCAGCGAGTACCCGGCGGTCGTCATCCCGCTCACCACGAGCTCCTGGATGATGCTGCGGCGCAACCTGCTCTACACCGCGATCACCCGGGCCAAGCGGCTGGTCGTGCTGGCCGGATCCCGCCGGGCCCTGGCCGCGGCCGTGCGCACCCCGGGCGCCGGGCGCCGCCATACCGCCCTCGCCCAGCGCCTCGCCGCCGCGCCCCTCGCCGGGCCCTGACCGGCATCCGCCCGCCCGCCCCCCGCCGGGCCCTGACCGCCGGCCGCCCGCGCCCCGCCGGGCCCTGACCGCCGGCCGCCCGCGCTCCGCCGAGGCACCTGGGGCCGCGCGCCACGACCGTAGCGCGCGGCCCCAGCCCCCCTCCGGCGCCGTCAGCGGAATCCGAAGTGCTCCAGTGCCGCCCAGGTGCGCGGCCCGACCGTGCGGCCGTTCGCGTCCGGCCCGGTCACCCCGGCGCGCCGCTGGAACTCGGCGACGACGGCGACCGTCTGCGGACCGTAACGCTGCGGGCCCAGGTCAATGCGGGAGTACGCCGGGAACGTGGCGTTCAGGAACTTCTGCAGGGCCGCCACGACGGGCCCGGTATCGCCCTCGTGCAGCGCCGGCCGCTGCACGTGCGGGGCGGCCGGGACCGGGGCGGCCGGGACCGGACCGGTGGATCCGGCCAGCCTCGCCTGCCACACGGCCATTTTCCGCATCGCGTCGACGGCGTAGTCGTCGGATCCGTTGTAGGCGCGGAATCCGCCGTGGAAGCCGCTGCGCCGGATTTCGCCGGCCAGGACCCGGAACCCGACCTTGATGTTCACGGTCCAGTCGAAGCAGCCACCCTCGGCATCGGCCTGGTCCTGGAAACCGGGCCACGTCAGCTGGGTCGGGCCGACGCCCTGGGGAGGAATCTTGCCGCTCTTCCGCGCCGCCTTGTACCTCAGGTAGACGTCTTTCGTCACCGGCTGCAGTTTCTGGTAAATCCCGCCCGTGTCCACACGGTCCTGGCCCCAGATGTTCTGGCCGCCGAAGGATTCCTTCTCCAGCATCGTGGCCGCGGCCGCGAGGTCCAGCCCCGCCTCCCTGGCCAGCTGCACTACGTCGGCCGCGCGCAGTATTCCGTGCACGGCCAGGACCTGATCCGCGTTCATTGCGTTCCCCCCGGTTCCCCTCGTGGCGTGAGGCCGCGGCCCTTCCCGTCCCCACGGCCGGGCCTGATCAGCAGGCCAATTCACCCGCTCCCGCAACACAACGCCCGCGTGTGGAGGCGAGGTGCCGACGATGTGGAGAACGCGTGGAGACCCGTCAGGGCGATCGGCGGCGCGCGTGCTAGAACAGGCGGATGGCTCGCGATGACCCGGCCGGCGCGGGCGGGCCCGGTTCCGCCCGCGAGCAGTCCAGCCTGCGCCTGCGCCACCGCAGCTTCGGGCCGCGGCAGCTGCTGGTCATGGCGATCGTGAACCGGACGCCCGATTCCTTCTACCGGCCCGGGGTGACCTGGGACGAGGCCGCGGCGATGGACCGGGTGCACCAGGTCATCGCCGAGGGCGCCGACATCGTCGATATCGGCGGCGTCCCGGCCGGGGCAGGCTCGGACGTGGGCCCGGGCGAGGAGATCCGGCGCACGGCCGGGTTCATCGCCGCCGTGCGCGGCACGTACCCGGACGTCGTGATCAGCGCGGACACCTACCGGCACGAGGTCGGCCGCGAGGCCTGCGCGGCGGGCGCCGACCTGATCAACGACGCCTGGGGCGGCTGGGATCCGAAGCTCGCCGAGGTGGCGGCCGAGTTCGGGGCCGGCCTGGTCTGCGCCCACGTCGGCCCGCAGCAGCCACGCACCCGGCCGCTGCGCGTCTCCTATCCCGACGTCATGGCCGACGTGCTGGACCAGACGCTCAGGCTGGCCGCCCGGGCGGTCAAGGCCGGCGTGGACCCGGCCCGGATCGTCATCGACGCCGCGCACGACTTCGGCAAGAACACCTGGCACTCGCTGGAGATCACCCGGCGGCTGCCGGAGATGGCCGCGACCGGCTGGCCGGTCCTGGTCTCGGTGTCCAACAAGGACTTCATCGGCGAGACGCTGGACCTCCCGGCCGGGGAACGAGTGCCGGGCACGCTGGCCACCACCTCGGTCTGCGCCTGGCTCGGGGCCCGGATCTTCCGCGCCCACCAGGTCAGGGAAACCCGGCAGGTCCTGGACATGGTCTCGGCGATCCGGGGCGACATCCCGCCGGCCCGGGCGGTCCGGGGCCTAGCCTAGCTTGGGTCCACGATCATGAAAGACGTCGCGAGGGAGCCGGGTATGGAGGATGTCAGTTTCGCGGGCCGGGCCGTGCTGGTCTTCGGCGCGGCCGGGGCTCTCGGGGCCGGGGTGGCGGAGGCGTTCGCCGCGGCCGGCGCCTCGGTCACCGGGGTGGACCGCGCCGAGCCCTCGGGTGACCGGAGGCTGGCAGGCATCCGGTACCAGGCCGCCAGCGTGCTCGACGACGGCGCCCTCGGCGCGCTGTTCGACGCGGGCCCGCCCCCCTGGGCCGTGCTCAACACCGTGGGCGGGTTCGCCGGCCACCGGCCGCTCGCCGAGCTGGACCTGGCCGAGCTGGCCGGCCAGATCGAGCTGAACCTGGTGACCGCCGCCCTGATCACCAAGCACGCGCTGCGCGTCATGCAGCCCGCGGGCGAGGGCCGGATCGTGCACACCGCCAGCCGGGCCGCGGTGGTGACCAAGGGCTCGGGGTTCGCGTACTCGGTGAGCAAGCTCGGCGTGCTGCACCTGGTGTCGCTGGCGGCCGACGAGGTACGCGGCACCGGGATCACGGTGAACTGCGTTGTGCCCAGCATCATCGACACCCCCGCCAACCGGACCGCGATCCCGGGCGCCGACTACGCCGCGTGGCCGAAGGTCCCGGACATCGCCCGGACCTACCTGTTCCTGGCCAGCCCGTCGTCCGGCCTGGTCAACGGGGCCGCGGTGCCAGTCTGACCGCGGGGCCGGGCGACCCGGCCGCCGGCTACGGGCACCGCGCGGTGACCAGCCACGCGGCGGCCTGGACCCAGATCCCGCCGGGGCGCTGGCGGGCCGCGTACTGCTCCGCGATGTCGGCCAGCGCCTGCCCGGCCAGCGTCTCGTTCCCCATCCCGGCGCCCAGGTTCCGGACCATGCGCAGGCCGCGGACGTAGCGCATCACGTCGGCGACGTCGGATCCCATCCAGGCCGGCTCGCGGACCGCGTCGATCGTGATGTCCGCCCAGCCCGCGCCGGACAGCAGGCCGGCCACCCGGCGCGGGTCGGCGAACGGGCTGTCATCGGCCGGGCCCGGCCGCGGCGCGCGGGCCAGGAAGGCGCGCAGCGGGATCGCGAACAGCTCGTTGTCCAGGTCGCCCTGCCAGCACAGGAACGCGAGCCGGCCGGGCCGCCGCAGCACGGCGGCGATGTTCGCGAACGCCGCGGCCGGGTCGGCGAAGAACATGACGCCGAAGCTGCTGATCATCACGTCGCAGCTGCCCGGGCCCAGCGGGCCGGCCTGGGCGTCGCCCTGCACGAAGGCGGCGTTGACCGTCCCGGCCTCGGCCGCCAGCCGCCGGGCGACCCGCAGCATCGGGCCGGACAGGTCCAGGCCTAGCGCCCGGCGCGCCGCCCGCGCCGCCGCGATCGTCGTCTCGCCGCACCCGCAGCCAACGTCCAGCACGCGCTCGCCGGGGGAGATGGCCGCGGCGGCCATCAGGTGCGGCACGAGCCGCTGGTGACCGGCCAGGTGCCGCTCGCGGTGGGCGATCCAGTTACGGCCGCTCTCGCCGTTCCACCGCCGCGCTTGCTCCGCGTTGGCCCAGCCGGTCACGGCAGGAGCGCCAGCTTCCCGGTCACCTGCCGCCCGGCCAGGCCGTTCAGCGCCTCGGCGGCGCGCTCGAGCGGGTAGGTCCCGGGGGGAGCAGGGTGCAAGGCGCCGTCGGCCACGCGCCCGAGCAGGTCGGCCATGAGCGCCCGGTTGCCCGCCGGATCCTGGCGGGACCACGCGCCCCAGTCCACCCCGACCACGGTGCGGTTCTCCAGCAGGACGCGGTTGAGCGGCAGCCGCGGGATGGACCCGCCCGCGAAGCCGACGACCAGGTACCGGCCCGACCCGCGCAGGCTGCGCAGCGCCGGCTCGGCGAACGGGTCACCGACCGGGTCGACCACCAGGTCGGCGCCCGCGCCGGTGATCTCCCGCACCCGAGCCCTCAGGTCCTCGGTCACGTAATCGACCGCGGCCTGCGCCCCGGCGGCGATCGCCGCCGCCCGCTTGGCCGGGCTGGATGCGGCCGCGATGACCCGTGCGCCGAGCGAGCAGGCCACGTCCACGGCGGCCAGCCCGATCCCGCCGCCGGCCCCCAGCACGAGCACCCACTCGCCGGGCCGCAGGGCGGCCCGCCGGGTCAGGGCGAACAGCATCGTCGCGTAGCTCTCGACGGCCGTCGCGGCCACCTCGAAGGTCACGGCGTCCGGCAACGGCACCGCGGCCTCGGCGGGGAGCACCTGATGGGTCGCGTAGCCGCCCAAGCCGAGAGAACAGCCCACCACGCGGGCGCCCGCGGCCAGGCCGGACACGCTGTCGCCGGCGCCGGCCACCTCGCCGGCCACGGCCAGGCCCGGGGTGAACGGCAGCGGCGGCTTCATCTGGTACAGCCCGGCCACGATGAGCCCGTCCACGAAACTGACGCCCGCGGCGCGGACGCGGACCAGGACCTGACCGGGGCCGGGTTCCGGATCGGGCGCGTCCTCCAGCACCAGCCGGTCCGGCGGGCCGAACTCCCGGCAGACGATGCGGCGCATCTCTTCTCCTCCGCGATGCCGACGGCCTACCCCTCACCTGGGGTTACCGTACAAAAATTGAGCATTCCGCTGATTCAGTGAGACGTATACTGACGGTGTCTTAACAGCCTGCCCGGAGCCCTGGCAATGATGTGGCAGGAGCGCAGCGATGTCGGTGATGGGGGAGCCGAGGGTGGTGCGCGGCCGGACCAATGGCAGGCGGGTGACCAGGCCGTCGCTCGGGCTTTTCCTCACCGAGCCGGCCAGGGGGCTGGCTGATCTCGCGGGGCTGTGGGTGGCGGCGCCGTGGCTGTCGCTGGCGCCCCGCGGTGACCGGCACGGCGTGCTGGTGCTGCCGGGGCTGCTGGCCTCGGACTCCAGCACCGTGCTGCTGCGGTGGTTCCTGGGCTGGCTGGGTTATGACGTGCGCGGGTGGAGCCTCGCCCGGAACCTGGGCCCCACCGACCAGGTGCTGGACGAACTGCCCCGTATGCTGTCGGCTCTCGCCGGGCAGGCCGGCGGGCCCGTGTCGCTGATCGGCCAGAGTCTCGGCGGCATCTACGCCCGGGAGCTGGCGCGCGACCATCCCCGCCAGGTCCGTCAGGTGATCACCCTGGCCAGCCCCTTCGCGCTGGCCGATTCCCGGGAGAGCCGCGCCCACGGGGTTTACCAGCGCCACGCCCACCGCCATGCCCCCGGCGGCCGGGTGCCCACCCTCGAGCAGGTCGCGCGGCCGATCGAGGTGCCGTCGACGGCCGTGTACTCCCGCTGGGACGGCATCGTTTCCTGGCAGTCCTGCGTCGAACCGGAAACGGCGCTGCACGAGAATGTTGAGGTCCGGTGCGGTCACCTCGGATTCGGCGTGGACCCCGCGACGCTGTGGCTGGTCGCCGACCGGCTGGCGGTCCCTGCTGGCCAGTGGCGCGGGTTCCGCCCGCCCCCGGCGCTGCGCGCGCTCTACCCGCGTCGCCGGTGACCGGCCGCCGGCCCGCGGCACGCTGCGCGGGCGGGCGGCCGGGCCGCACTCCGCCGCAGGCCGAGGAGAAACGTGATGCAGCAACTCACCGGTCTTGACGCCTCCTTCCTCGCCCTGGAGACGGCCAACACCACGGGCCACGTGGGCGGGGTCAGCGTCCTGGATCCCAGCCAGGCCCCCGAGCCGCTGACGCTGGTCCGGCTGACCGAGGTGCTGGAGGAGCGGCTGCCGCTGGTGCCGGTGCTGCGCCGCAAGCTCAAGAACGTGCCGTTCGGCCTCGATCAGCCCTACTGGGTCGACGACACGGACTTCGACATCGAGTACCACGTCCGCGAGATCGCGCTGCCGCGCCCCGGGTCGGACGCCCAACTCGCCGAGCAGGTCGCGCGGCTGCACGCCCGGCCGCTGGACCGGAGCCGGCCGCTGTGGGAGATCTACCTCATCACCGGGCTGGCCCGGCGCCGCGCCGCGGTCTATTCGAAGATCCACCATTCCGCGATCGACGGAGCGTCCGGCGCCGAGCTGCTTACGGTGCTGCTCGACCTCAGCCCGGGCGGGCGGGAGCTGCCCGCCCGCCAGCCCTTCCGGCCGGCCCGGCCGCCGGGCCCGGTGACGCTGACCGTGCTCGCGGCCGCGCGGCTGGCGTGGCGGCCGGTGGAGACGGTGCGCATCACCAACCAGCTGATCCGGGTACTGCCCACGCTGGGCCCGGCCGTCCGGCCGCTGGTCGGCGGGATGCTCGGCCTGAATCGCGGCGACGGCGGGGTCATCCCGACCGCGCCGGGCCGGGCCCCGGCCACGCCGTTCAACCGGCCGATCACGCAGCACCGCCGGGTCGCGTTCCGTAGCGTGGACCTCGACCAGGTCAAGGCGGTGAAGAGCGCGTTCGGCGTCTCGGTCAACGACGTGGTCATGGCGATGTGCGCGGGCGCGCTGCGGCGCTGGCTCTGCGACCAGCAGGCCCTGCCGGCGGTGCCGCTGATCGCGATGATCCCGGTATCGGTGCGCGACCCGGCCAGCCGGGGCACGCTGGGCAACAAGGTATCGGCCATGCTGGCCGCGCTGCCCACCCAGGTGGACGACCCGGGGCGGCGGCTGCAGATCGTGCACGCCGCCACGAAGATCGCCAAGGCGCAGCAGGCGGCCATTCCGCAGGGCCTGGTGGACCAGATCAGCGATTTCTCTCCGCCGGCGCTGACGGCGCGCGCGGCGCGGGTGGTGTTCGCCACCGGGCTGCTGCACCGGCTGCCGCCGTTCAACCTGACCATTTCCAACGTCCCCGGCCCGAACGTGCCGGTCTACCTGTGCGGGGCCAGGCTGCTGGCCCATTACCCGGTGTCGGTGGTCACCGACGGCCAGGGCCTGAACATCACGCTGGTGGGTTACCTCGGCCAGCTCCACTTCGGGCTGGTCTGCTGCCGCGAGCTCGTCCCCGACCTCGACACCCTGGCTGGTTTCCTGGTCGCCGAGCTGGACCTGCTGGTCAAGGCCGCTGGCGAGCACACGGCGGGCCAGGTGCCCTGACCGGACCCGGCCGGGCGGCCCGCCGGCGGCCTCGGCCGGCTGGCCTCGGTCACTGCGCTCCCGGGCCCGGGCGCGGCCCGGCCGTCCGCATAATGATCTTGATGTTGCCGTCG
>CAVUYA010000008.1:0-26259 GCA_963745575.1 uncultured Actinomycetota bacterium
GCGAGGACGGCCTGGTCTTCACCGAAACGCTGCGGTCGCCCGATGAGCTGCTCGCATCGACCTGGTAGTAGGCAGGGCCCGGGGGCAGCACCAGCGTGATGTTGCCCGAGCCGTCGGCGATGTCCACGCGCCGGGGGACCTTCGCGAACGTGAGCGTGACGTCGCCGGAACCATTGCGGCCGGATACGTCGGTCTCGGCCAGGCCGGTGACGACGATCTCGCCGGAGCCGTCGCCCAGATTCAGGCCGTCGCCCGCCACGCCGGACACGCTGATGTCACCGGAACTGTCGTTGACCCCGATGTCGCTGCCGCTCAGGCCGGACGCGGTGATGTTCCCGGAGCCGTCGGCGAGCGAGATGGCGCCCGACAACCGGCTCGCGACGAGGTCGCCCGAGTCGTCCGACAGCATGACGTGCCCGTGCATTCCGCTGGCGCTCAGGTGCCCCGACGAATCGGAAACCGTGACCGACAGCCCGGCCGGGGCGGTCAGGGTCAGCGCGCCCGAGCACGACCCGGCCCAGGCCACGCAGTGGCTGCGGATGGCCACGCCGGCGGCGGTCGGCAGCACGCGGAACGCCGGCGGGACGAAGGGGCCCCGCAGCGTGCCGGTCACCCGGATCCCGGCGGCGGATCCGGCGGCGGTGCGGAGCACGACGTCCGGGTTGTCGATGGTCACGCGGACCTGGTGGTCCTGCGCCGCGATGGCCCGGTCGACCCGCAGGCTGGCCTGGGCGACGTTGGCGACCATGTTCAGGGCGGTCAGGCCGATGATGGCCAGCGCGATCGGGACGCCGATGGCCAGGGTCACCCGGCGGCCGGGTGTCATCGGCAGCGGCGGGGGCATGGCCTACTCCGCCCCGAGGTAGCGCAGGACCGCGAGCACCCGGCGGTGGTCGCGGTCGGCGGGGGCCAGGCCGAGCTTGGCGAAGATGCTGTTGATGTGCTTCTCCACCGCGCCGTCGCTGACGAACAGCGTGGCCGCGATGGCGGTGTTGGTGCGGCCCTCGGCCATCAGCGCGAGCACCTCGCGCTCGCGGGCGGTGAGGGAGGCCAGCGGGTGGCGGCTGCGGGTGAGCAACTGGGCGACGACCTCGGGGTCCAGCGCGCTGCCCCCCGCGGCCACGCGGTCCAGGGCGTCGAGGAACTCGGCCAGGTCCGCGACCCGGTCCTTGAGCAGGTAGCCCACCCCGCCCTCCTCCCCTTCCCCCTTCACGGGGCGGTCGGACAGCAACTCGGTGGCGTAGCGTTCCTCGACGTACTGGGAGAGCACGAGCACGCCCACGTCCGGCCACCGGCTGCGCACCACCAGCGCGGCGCGCAGCCCCTCGTCGGTGAAGGTCGGCGGCATCCGCACGTCCACCACCACCACGTCCGGGTGGTGCTCGCCGACCGCGCGCAGGAACTCCTCGGCCTGGCCGGCCGCGGCCACCACGTCGTGCCCGGCCTCGGCGAGCAGCCGGGTCAGCCCCTCGCGCAGCAGCACCGAGTCCTCGGCGATCACGACCCGCACGGCAACATCACCTCGATCACGGTCCCGCCGCTGGCCGGGCTGTCCACCGACAGCCGGCCGTCCACCCCGTCCACCCGGTCCGCAAGGCCGGACAGGCCCTGGCCGCGCGGGTCGGCGCCGCCGATCCCGTCGTCGCGGATCGTGACGTGCAGCGTGTCCCCGTGGCGGCTGACCGAGACCTGGGCGCGGGTCGCCCGGGAATGCTTCGCGACGTTGGTGAGCGCCTCGGCGACCACGAAGTAGGCGATGGCCTCGGTCGACGCGGAGGGCCTGCGGGCCACGTCCACGCGGACGGTCACCGGGACCGGGCAGAGCGCGGCCACGCCGGACAGGGCGGCGTCGAGGCCGCGGTCGGTCAGCACCGGGGGATGCACCCCCCGGACCAGGTTCCGCAGCTCGACCAGGGCCTGTTTGGCCTCGGCGTGCGCCTGGTCGACGATCGCCCTCGCCGCTTCCGGGTCGTCGGCGAACCGGGCCTTGGCCCGCCCGAGGTCCATGGCCAGGGCGACCAGGCGCTGCTGGGCCCCGTCGTGCAGGTCGCGCTCGATCCGGCGGCGTTCGGCTTCCGCGGCGTCCACCACCCGGGCCCGGCTCTGCTCCAGTTCCCCGATCCGGGCGGAGGCGTCCGCGCGGCCGCCAGGGCCGATCAGGTACCAGGCGATCGCGGTGTCGACGGTTGCGATCCCCCGGGTCAGCTGCGGCGCCGCGAGCAGCACGACGAGGCCGGCGATGGCCGCGGCGGCCAGCACCGCGGGGCCGCGCAGTACCGTCCCGCCGAAGTCCGCGCCCCCCTGCGGCAGCAGGCCGTTGTACGCGGGCAGGGTGATCGTGGCCAGCGCAACCGCCCATACCACGACGACGATGATGACCTCGGCCAGGCTGAGCGGAAACCGCACCACCGCGTACCCGAACTGCCGCAGGGTAGCCGGCGCCGTGAGCGTACGCCAGGTGCGCCGCCACCAGGCGGCCTCGGGGTCCATCCGGCGGCGCGGGGCGGGAATGCTGGCGCCGAGCAGCCCGGCAAACCTGGCCCGCTCGGCCCGGGCGAACTGCAGGCACAGCCACAGCGTGACCGCGAGCACCGGGAGTCCCGCGAACAGGACCACCAGCAGCGCGAGGCCGCCGACGGTGCCGAGGACCACGAGGACGAAGGCCGCCAGCCCGGTGACCAGCCCGGTCAGCAGGTGGATGACGGCCAGCCAGGTCCGGGCGGACACGACCGGACGCACCGCGGACGCCACCACGCTGCGCCATGCGGCGCCTGATCGGGCGCCGGCTACGGCCATCGATCCTCCTGGCTTGGGCCTGGTGATCTGACGGTAAGGCACGGGCGGTGCCGCGCCCATCCCGCGGTCCCCCCGGGCCGCGCGGAGGCTAGCCTCACCCCGGATTGGGCGGCCTGCGGGATGTCGTCGCGGGGTCCGGTGCCGGACGCTGGCATGCGTGGCCGCTGACCCTCCCGGCCGTAACCGCTACCGAGTGAGGTCCCCATGCAGGCAGCATCCATGATCCCGCAGGCCCGGACCCGGGCCCCGATGGTGGAAAGAATCGCCGGCTGGAGCGCGCGGCACCGCAACACCGCGGTGATCGGATGGCTGCTCCTGGTCGTCGCGGTCTTCGCGGGCGGGCATATGGTCCCGGCCACGAACGTGCCGTCCTACGACGCCGGCCAGTCCGGGCAGGCCGAGCAGACCCTGCACCGGCTGAACGTGACCTTCCCGCCCGCCGAGAGCGTGCTGATCCAGTCCCGGTCGCCGGGCCGGACCTTGGCCACCGACCCGGAGCTGCGACAGGCCACCAGCCAGGTGGCCGCGGCCCTGCGGGGCCTGCCGCGCTCGGCCGCGGACATCCGCTCGCCGCTGAGCCCGGGCGGCCGGTCGCTGGTTTCCGCCGACGGGCGCAGCGCCCTGGTCACGTTCACGATCCCGGGAAACTCCGACAACGAGGACCAGACCGTGGTGCCCGACCTGAACGCGGTCGCCGCGGCCCAGGCCCGGCACCCGGATCTGCTGATCGCCGAGGCCGGGGACGCGAGCGGCGACCGGGACATCAACGGCCTGGTGAGCTCCGACTTCCGCAAGGCCGAGGAGACCTCGGTGCCGATCACACTGATCCTGCTGGTCGTGGTGTTCGGCGCGCTGATCGCCGCGGGCATCCCGCTGCTGCTCGCTGCGACCTCGGTGATCATTGCGCTCTCGCTGCTCGCCATCCCCGGCCACTGGCTGCCGGTGGGGCAGAGCACCTCCGAGGTGGTGCTGCTCATCGGGATGGCGGTCGGCATCGACTACTCGCTGTTCTACCTGCGCCGGGAGCGCGAGGAGCGGGCCAGGGGCGCCACGGTCGCCGAGGCGGTGCGGATCGCGGCGGGGACCTCCGGCCGGGCGATCGTGATCTCGGGCCTGACCGTGATGGCCGCGCTCGGCGGGCTGTTCCTGACCGGGGCCCCCATCTTCACCGGCATCGCGTTCGGCGCGATCACCGTGGTCGGCGTGGCGGTGGTCGGCGCGCTGACGTTCGTGCCCGCGCTGCTGTCCTGGCTGGGGCCCTGGGCCGACCGCGGCCGGATCCCGTTCCTCGGCCGTCGCCGCACCGCGGCCAAGCCGTCGAGGCTGTGGGCCGCCCTGGTCCGCCGGGTGGTGCGGCGCCCGCTGCTGTGGGGCAGCGCCGCGGTGGTCGCGCTGCTCGCGCTGGCCGCGCCCGCGCTGGGCATGCGCCTGGTCTACCCGCAGAACGACGTGCCGAAGACCGTCCCGATCATCGCCACCTACAACCGGATCCAGCAGGCCTTCCCGCAGGCCCCGTCCCCGGCCCAGGTGGTCGTGACCAGCACCTCGCTGTCCGGCCCCGCCCTGGACGGCCCGGCGGTCCGGGACGCGATCGCCGCGCTGCAGGCCCGGGCGTCGGCCGGCGGCGCGATCCGCGAGCCCATCACGGCGGCCCCGGTGGCGGGCGGCCGGGCCCTGATCGTCAGCGTCCCGCTGGCGGGCCAGGGCACGGGCTCCGCCTCTGACGCGGCCCTGGCCACGCTGCGCAACCATGTCCTCCCGGCCACCCTGGGCCGGGTGGGCGGGATCAGCTACGCGGTGACCGGCGACACCGCGTCCAGCTACGACGATGCCCGCCAGATCGACGTGGCCATCCCGGTCGTGTTGGCGGTCGTGGCCGTTATGGCCTTCGGCCTGCTGCTGGTGGCGTTCCGGTCGGTCACCCTGCCGCTGATCTCGATCGGCCTCAACCTGCTGTCCGTGGGCGCCGCCTACGGCCTGATCACGCTGATCTTCCAGGACGGCCGGCTGCAGGGACCGCTGGACTTCACCAGCTTCGGCGCCATCACCCCGTGGGTTCCGCTGTTCCTGTTCGTGTTCCTGTTCGGCCTGTCCATGGACTACCACGTGTTCATCCTCAGCCGGATCCGCGAGATCAGGCTGCGCGGGGCCAGCACCAAGGACGCGGTGACCAGCGGCATCGCCAGCAGCGCCGGCGTGGTGACCAGCGCAGCGGTGATCATGATGGCCGTGTTCTCCATCTTCGCCGCGCTGCATCTGGTCGAGCTGAAGATGCTCGGCATCGGCCTGCCCGCCGCGGTGCTGATCGACGCCACCGTGGTCCGCGGCATCCTCGTTCCCGCGGCCATGACCCTGCTCGGCGACCGGTGCTGGTACCTGCCGCGCTGGCTGCGCTGGCTTCCGGGCAGGCCGGCCGAACTGGCGTCAGGCCTGCCCCAGGCGGCTGGCACCGGCACGAGAGCGGCAGCGTTGAGTTAACCGTGGCCCGGCAGCGGCTGTCATGATGGGGGGATGCCCGACAATTCACCGCCGCCCGATTCCCGGCGGGCCCGCCTCTGGAAGTCGGCGGAGTCCGCCGGGGTCCCGCTGCGGACGATCCTGGTCACCGTGGCCGTGGTGGCGGCGGCCTTCCTGCTCGGCAAGCTGGTCTACCGGCTGCGGGACGTCATCCTGCTGATCGTGGTGGCCGGGTTCGTCGCCGTCATCCTGAACCCGCTCGTGGTGGCCCTGCAGCGGTGGAAGATACCGCGGCGCGGGTGGGCCGTGGCGCTGGTCACGCTGTGGGGGGCTGCTGGTCTTCCTCGGCCTGACGGTGGCGTTCGGCTTGCCGCTGTACAACGGGATCACCCACCTGGCCGACGACGCTGCCGGCGTACGTGAGCAAGGCAGAGCACGGCCGGGGCTGGATCGGGCACCTGGTGGCCAGGTACCACGTCCAGCACTGGATCCAGAGCAACGTGCCCCGGCTGGTCGACTTCGGCAAGGGCCTCGCGTCGCCGGCGCTGAGCGTGGGCAAGGGCGCGTTCTCGCTGGTGATCGCGCTGCTGACCATCTTCGTGCTCGTGCTGCTGCTGCTGCTCCAGGGCCCCAAGATGCGGACCAGCCTGCTGAGCAACATGTCGCCCGCGCGGGCGGAGCGCTACTCGCGGATCGCGCGGGAGGTCAACCGCTCGGTCACCGGGTACATGCTGGGGAACATCCTGACCTCGGTCATCGCCGGGGCCGTCGTGTTCGTGACGCTGCTGATCATGGGCGTCCCGTTCCCGTTCCTCTGGGCCCTGTGGGTGGCCCTGGTGGACTTCCTCCCCATGATCGGCGGCGCCCTGGCCGGCATCCCCACGGTGCTGTTCGCCGCCGCCCACTCGATCACGGCGGGCATCGTCACCCTGGTCGTGTTCCTGGTCTACACGCAGGTCGAGAACCACATACTCAACCCGGTCGTGATGAGCCGGACGGTGAAGGTCAACCCGCTGCTCGTGCTGCTGTCCATCCTGATCGGGGCGAGCATCGGCAGCTGGATCGGCGGGATCTTCGGCGCGTTCGTCGCGGCGCTGCTGGCCATACCCGCCGCGGGCGCCATCCAGGTGCTGGTCCGCGAGAGTCTGGCAGTCCACCGCGCCCCGGCCCGCCGACCCGGTGGCCGCCGTCCAGCGGGCGGCTCCCGATCACTCGGGCTCAGCCCCGCCCGCGGACTCCGGCCAGGCAGACTCCGGTCAGGCAGACTCCGGTCAAGCGGGTCCCGATCACGTGGACCGCAAGGACCCGGCCGAGCAGGTCGTCCGGCGGCGCTGACCCGCGCCCTACGCGTGCACCTGCGGGTGCCGCTGCGCCCAGGGCGCGGCCTGCTCGAGCTGGCTGGCCACCCGGATCAGCAGGTCCTCGCGGCCGTAGGCGGCCACGAGCTGGACGCCGACCGGCAGGCCGCCCGGCGTCCAGTGCAGGGGCAGGCTCACCGCCGGCTGGCCGGTCATGTTGAACTGCGCCGTGTACGGGATGAAGCTGACGACCCGGCCCCCCTCGACCTCCGGTCCCTCCGCGGTGAACCAGCCCAGCTCGGGCGGGGGCGCGCCCACGGTCGGCGTCAGCAGCAGGTCGTGGCCGGTCCACCAGTCCGCCATCCGCCGGGTCCACTGGCCGATCCACGCCCGGCTCTGCAGGTACGTCACGGCGTCCGTGGCCGCGCCGACCTGCCGGTAGAAGACGTTGCGCGGCTCGATCTCGTCCTCGGCGATGGGCCGGCCGAGCATGGCCTCGAAGACCCGGAACAGCGCCTCGGTGTCGGGCGCGATGATGTTGGTGAAGTGCTGGACGAACTCCTCCTCGTACATCGCGGCGGGCGCGGACTCCGCCACGTCGTGACCGAGCGACTCCAGCAGCCGCGCGGCGCCGGCGACCGCGGCGCGGCACTGCGGATCGTCGAGGAAGTCGGCCGAACCCGGCCGGTCGAGGAACCCGATCCGCAGCCGGCCGGGATCGGCGCCGACCTCCTGGCTGAGCGGCCGGGGCAGCGGCGGGGCGTAGTACGGCTCGCCCGGCTGCCGGGCGCTGATCACGTCCAGGATGGCGGCCGCGTCGCGCACGGTCCGGGTCACCACGCCGTCGATCGTGCCGCCCGCCCAGGCTTCCCCGGTCTCCGGGCCCTGGCTGACCCGCCCGCGGTTCGGCTTGAGCCCGACCAGGCCGCACTCGCTGGCCGGGATGCGGATGGACCCGCCGCCGTCGTTGGCGTGCGCGGCCGGCACCATGCCGCTGGCCACCGCCGCGGCCGATCCTCCCGAGGAGCCGCCGGTCGACCGGCCGGGATCCCACGGGTTGCGGGCCGGGCGGGAAGCTCCGGGCCTCGGTGGTCACCGTGGTGCCCATCTCCGGCACGTTCGTGCGGCCGAGCGGGACGAAGCCGGCCGCGCGGAACGCCTCCGCGAGGTACGACGTCACCGGCCACGGCTGGTCGCGCATCGGCCAGACCCCGAACCCGGTCGCCTCGCCCGCGACCTGGCAGCCCAGGTCCTTGAACAGGAACGGCACTCCGCGGAACGGCCCGTCGGGCAGGTCGCCGGCGGCCTCGGCCCGCGCCTCGGTCGAACCGGGTGCGGATCACGGCGTCCAGCATCGGGTTCACCGCCTCGATCCGGCCGATGGCCGCCTCCACCAGGTCGGCGGCGCTGATCTCGCCGCGGCGGACCAGCTCGGCCTGCGCGGTAGCGTCCAGCCACGTCGTCTCGGTCATCGTCGCTCCCCTCCGCTTGATCAGTGAACCCTTTGTCATCCTCCCCGGCTGCCCACGTACTCTAAGCGCGAGACCGGCGGATGAGAAAGGCTCAGTGTGCCCGGCAAGCGGCACGCTACTCTCGCCCGTCACGGGCTCGTGCGCCAAGATGGCCGCATGCCGGGCGACTACCGCCTCTACTCCGAGCTCGCCGGCTGGTGGCCGCTGATCTCGCCGCCGGAGGAGTACACCGAAGAGGCCGCGCACCTGGCCGCGGTGTTCGCCGCGGCCACCCCTGCGGTGCGCGAGGTGCTGGACCTGGGCAGCGGCGGCGGCCACGTCGCCGTCCACCTGAAGCGGCGGTTCGCCCTGACGCTGGTCGATGAGTCCGAGCAGATGCTCGCGGTCTCCCGCGAGCTCAACCCCGAGTGCGAGCACATCCGCGGTGACATGCGGACCGTCCGCCTGGGCCGCGCGTTCGACGCGGTGCTCGTGCACGACGCCGTCGACTACATGACCGGCGAAGACGACCTGCGGCAGGTGATCGAGACCGCGTTCGCGCACTGCCGGCCCGGTGGCCTGGGGGTGTTCGTCCCCGACTACCTCGCGGAGACGTTCCGCGCGGCCAGCGGCGGCGGTGGCGGCCGCGACGACGCCGGGCGCCAGGCGAGCTTCCGCGAGTGGGCGTGGGATCCGGATCCGGCCGATGAGTGGATCCAGGTCGAGTACGAGTTCACGCTGCGCGCCGCGGACGGCACGGTCCAGGTGGTACGCGAGGCCCACCGGCTCGGGGCGTTCCGCCGCGACACCTGGCTCCGGCTGCTGGCCAGCGCGGGCTTCGACTCGCTACCGGGCCCCGGCGGCGAAAGCGCCGGGAGTTCCCGCGGCGAAGGCTCTCGTGACGAGGGCGCTCGCGCCGGGATGCGCGGCCATCTTTTCACCGGCCGGCGGCCCGCCGGCTGATCTCCCGATCCGATAATCGGCGGCCGGCACTGGTCATGATCCCGGCGGGCTGACAATCTTGCTCTGGGGCCGCATCCGCGGTCCGGGTTCTGTTGGCCGACTAGGGAGACTGGCATGAGCGTGTACCGGGTGATCGACGTCATCGGCACCAGCAGCACGTCGTGGGAGGACGCCGCCACCGACGCGGTCAGGACCGCGAGCCAATCCCTCCGCGATCTTCGGGTCGCCGAGGTCGTCGCGCAGGACATCCACCTGGACGAGAACGGCGCGATCACGTTCCGCACCAAGCTCCAGCTCTCGTTCAAGTACGAGGGCGGGCGGTAAATGTCAAGGCGCAACCGGCCTTCCGGCCATGACCGCTACGCCGGGCCGGGATCGACGGCCATCATCGTGGCCTGCATCAGCGCCACCGGCTTCTGCTCGCTCCCGTCGGCCCAGGCGACGACCTCGGCTGAGCAGACGGTGAGCGTGCGCCCGGCGCGGGCGACCTCGGCGGTGGCCCGGAACCAGTCACCGCGGGCGGGTCGCAGGCAGGTTGACCTTGAACTCCACGGTCAGCACGTCCCGGCCGGCCGGCATCAGGGACGCGGCCGCGTAGCCGCAGGCCGAGTCGGCCAGCGCGGTGATCGCCCCGGCGTGCACGTACCCGTTCTGCTGGCACAGGTCGGCCCGGTACGGCAGGTCGAGGACGACGCGCCCGCTGGCCAGCCCGGCGATCGTGACGCCCAGCGTGGTGAGCAGCGTCTGCCGGCTGATGCTCTCCCTGATCCGGTGCTCGGTGTCGGGGTCAAGTGCGGAAGCGGTCGTCACGGCCTCATCCTGACCGATGCCGCCGGCGCGCGCAGCGGGCGACCGCGGGCGGGATCAGCCGAGGGAGACCGCGGTCCAGATGATCGTGACGGTCCACGACGTCGACTGGTCGCTGCTCGACGCCGGGCCGGTGAGCAGGATGCCTTCGGCCTGGGCGTCCCCCTGCACCGCCGAGCAACCGCCGGCCGCGAACTGGGTATCGCACGTCATGCCGCCCGTCAGCCCGGCGGGGTTCATGCTGCCCGAGGCGAAGTTCTGCACCACGTACTGGTTGTTCCCGGGCAGCTTCCCGTCGTCGGCGCTGCACTTGACGGACGGGTTGGTACCGAAGTTGCACAGCCCCCACTCGGTGCCCTTGTCCGACGGGACCGCGTTCCCGCCGTTCACGTAGACGTCCGACGCGACGCCCGTGTTCGTGATCGTGATCGGGAAGCTGCCGTGGGCCCCCGGCGTCCCGAGCGAGCAGTGCCCGTTCGGAAAGCCGAGCGCGGCCGAGGTCGACGCGGTGTTGACGCTCGCGTTCCCGCCGGCGCAGCCGCCGAAGTTCGCCGAGGACGGGGACACGGTGACGGAGACGATCGTCGAGACGACCTTGAGCGAGATGGCGATGCTGGAGCCCTTGCCCGGGGTCCCGGCCGGCGTCCCTCCCGATGAGGTGGCGCAGGCCGCGAGCCCGGCCACCGCCACGAGCGCGACGACGAGCCGCGGCCCGCTGCGCAGCGTGGTGCTCCGCCTGGCGCCCGGCCCGGCGCGCCGTCCGGCGCTCGCGCGCGCCAGGCCCGACGGCGTCCGCTCGATCCGGATCCGGACCCCGGACCGGCGCGCCCCGGTGACGGCCAGCGCCAGCACGAGCAGCCCGATCGCGGCCCACCACATCCAGGACGGCCCGAACGGGAAGAATCCCGGCGGCGATCCCGGCGCCACGCTGAACTCCAGCCGGGTGGCCGCGGCCACGCCGAGATTGGCCCGCCCGGCCGAGATCACGGCCGAGCCGGCCACGACGACGTCGCTCAGGTACCGGCCCGGCTTGGCGCCGCCCGGCACGACGAGTTCCAGCGGAATCCGGGCTGACTGGCGCGGCGAGAGCTGCACGCCGGGCCCGGTGGCCTGGACCCAGGACGGCGGGACGACGCGACCCGTGCCTTTGGACAGCCGCTCGACCCGGACGCTTATTTTCTCGGACTGGGTACCGGTGTTGATAACGAACACGGGCGGGAGCGCATAACTGCCTCCCGCGTGCGCCACGTTTCCCAGGCGGACCGGAGTGGCCTGCACGCCGACCCCGACGCTGGCCTGCGCCGCCGGAAGGAAAAGCGAGAACGCCGCAAAGGCGACCGGCACCGCGAGAGGGACCGCCAGCCACCGTCGCAAATGCATGTCAGGCACCTCGCCATCCGGTGGGGATAGCTCTAATAGGCCAGCACCAGGCAAGAAAGGCCCTGATGAACGGACCGTCATCCTTCCATATCGCCGTCAGGCGCGGCCATGGTTCGTCGGCTTTGATGGTCCGTTAATTACCCAGGGCGCCGATCGCGTATGCCCGGAAGCATTCGCCAATAGGCCCGCGAGGCTTGGCCTGCCGAGCCTACGGTCACGGGCCGACCCCGGGCACCGGCCGGCCCTCCTCCAGGTAGACCAGCGCCTTGGCCCGGGTCGCGGCCCTGACCCGCCGCCGGACCGGTCCCCTCAGCATACGTCAGCGCCGCGGACAGCGGCACGAGCCGGTGCTCGGAGATCTCCTCGGGCTGCAGCACCACGGCGCCGAGGCGGTCGTCGCCGAGAGCGCCGCAGTCGAACAGGAACCGCATCCCGCCCGGCCGGCCGGGGCGCGGCCGGCGGAAGTCCACGCACGCCAGGCGGCCGGTGCGCACCTCCAGGCCGCACTCCTCGCGAACCTCCCGCTGACACGCCTCCCAGGGCGTCTCCCCGTCGGCCTCCATGACCCCCCCGGGGATGGTCCACCCCGACTTGTAGGTCGGCTTCAGGATGAGCAGGCGGCCCGCGCGGTCGAAGATCAGCGCTCCGGCCGACGCCGGGATGGCCGGGACGACCTCCGGCTCGGGCTCGGGCTCAGGGGAGAGGAGATCATCGCTGTGGGCCACAGCAGCAGCCTACGGCCGGTACCCGGAGCTACCCGTCCATGTCGGGACGGCCGGTGCCCAGGCGTTCTGAGCACCCTGGGGCGCATGGGACGCCCCGATTTGTGCCCGGCCGGGCCGGCGAGCATAATGCTTGCTGCGGCGGCCCCAGCAGGCCTGCCGCTCGATCGGGTCCAGAGACGCGGCCCACCCTTTTTCCCTGAGCGGGTGGTGGTGACGCGTGCCTGAACAACACGCTCCGGTGCTGTGGCTCGGTCAGGTGGCCGTGGCCATGCTGCCGGTGGAGATCGACATAGCCAATGCCGACCAGGTCCGCGAGGATCTGCTGACGGTGCTCAACCGCGGCCCGGCCACGCTGATCGTGGACATGACCAGAACCACGTTCTGCGATTCCGCGGGCGTGAATGCGATCGTCCGGGCGTACAAGCGGGCCGAAGCCTGCGGCGCGAGGATGCGCCTGGTGGTGAGCGCGCCCACCGTGCAGCGTGTGCTCGCCATCACGGGGGTGGACCGCCTGGTCGGCACCTGCCCGAGCGTGGCCGCGGCCCTGGCCGCCGTGGATGAGCCGGCCCCGGACCAGCCGCCGCACCCTGGTTACGCCACCACGCAGACCGACCCCGGGGCTAGGCAGCCCGGCTGACGTGGCCGGCTACGCCGGGATAATGGTGCGCAGGGGCCGAGTTCGCGGTCGCCGACAGCGGCAGCCGGGGCGTTATGGCCCAAAGACCGAGGCGGCGCTGGCGGCGGCGGGATGTTTGAGGCTCGCACGGAGGGGAGAACCTGACCAGTCCCTGCCGCGGAGAGGTGAACGTTCATGACGGTTTCATCGACCAGGCCGCCCGCGGGCCCGTTCAAGGAAGATGAGCCGGACGATCAGGTCCTGGTACGGCTGGTGCAGACGCTGCCGCGGGACAGCGAGGAGCACGACGCGGCCTGCGCGCGGCTCATCACCCGCTATCAGTCGCTGGTCCGCTCCTGTGCCCAGCGGTACTGGCAGAGCCCCGAGTCGCAGGAGGAGCTCATGCAGGTCGGGTACGTGGGCCTGCTCAAGGCGATCAACAACTTCGACCCGGCCGTCGGCGGCAGCCTGGCCGCCTACGCCCAGCCGTGCATCAGCGGCGAGATCAAGCGGCACTTCCGGGACAAGCGCTGGCAGCTGCACGTGAAGCGGTCCACGCAGGAACTGCGGGCCGAACTGCGGCGCGCCCGGGCCGAGATGACCCAGAGCCTGGCCCGGTCGCCGCGGGCCGAGGAGCTGGCCGCGCACCTCGGCGTGAGCGACGACGACCTGCGCGATGCCGAGCGCGCCGACATGGTGTTCCAGACCTCGTCCCTGGACGCGCCGCTGGCGGGCGGCCAGGATGCCGGGAACCTGGCCGACCTGGTGGGGGCCGAGGATCCGCAGCTGGAGCACGCGCTCGACATCCAGGCGGTCTGGGCGCACTGGGACGACCTGCCGACCCGCCAGCAGCGGCTGCTCATGATGCGGTTCTACGGGAACATGAGCCAGGCCGAGATCGGCGAGCAGCTCGGCATCTCGCAGATGCACGTCTCCCGGCTGCTGGCGGCGGCCCTGAGCTACCTGCGCGGATGCATCGTCGGCCCGGAGCCCGACACCCCGGGCTGACCCGGTCCGGCGCTAGTCGGCCGGCGGCTCACCCACGCGCAGCGCCAGCATGGTCACGTCGTCACGAAGCTGGCCACCGCAGAACTGAAGCACCACTTCTTGCACTCGGGACACCACCCGCGCGGCCGGCTCGCCGCCGAGCGCCGCCAGCTCGTCGGTGAGACGGTCTTCGAAGTAGGCCAGTTCCGGGCCGCACGCGCTGGTCAGGCCGTCGCTGAAGAAGAACAGCAGGTCGCCGGGGTCCAGGTCGAGCTCCTGGATCGCGGGCTCGGCGTCGGGGAAGATCCCGAGCGGGAGCCCGCCCCCCTGCAGGACCTGGGTCCTCCCGTCCGGCCGGACCAGCACCGGCCACGGGTGGCCCGCGCTGCCGAGCACTATGTGCAGGCGGTCGTCCTGCCACTGCAGGTGGCCGACGCTCGCGGTGACGAAGCGCCCGCCGAACTCCTCCTCCAGCATGATCTCGTTGGCGCTGCGCAGCACCCCGGCCGGGTCACCGTCCCAGTGGGCGAGCACCCGGATCGCATGCCGCGCCGCGGCGGTCACGGCCGCCGCGTCCTGGCCCTTTCCGCACACGTCGCCGATGGAGATGCCCCATCCGGCCCGGGCGGGATAGACGTCGTAGAAATCGCCGCCCGCGTCCCGGGCGCGGGTGGCCGGCAGGTGGCCGGCGGCCACCTCGGTGCCCGGGACCTGGCGCGGCTGGCGGGGCAGCAGGCTGGCCTGCAGCGCCTCGGCGATCTCGGTGCGATGCCGCAGCATCCGGTCCGCCCTGATGGCCAGCGCGAGCTGCTCGCCGAGTTCCTCGACCAGCCCGACGTCAGCCATCCCGAAATGTCCGTGATCGGCGAGCCGGGCCAGGGTCAGGGCGCCGTAGCTGCGCTCGCCGTCCGACAGCGGTACGCACAGGACCGACGTCGCGCCCAGCCGCAGGAGCAGCGGCACGCCGTCCGGGCCCTCACCGAGGAGGCCGGGGTCTTCGGCGTGGGCGACCAGCAGCGAGCTGCCCGACTCGTGGACCTGATGCGGTGCCGAGCCCGGGAGCGGGTCGACGGCCGCCACGGCGCGGGCGAGGTCGTCGGAGGGCTGGTCGTCGGGCCCCACGGCCAGTTGCCGCCGCAGGCCCTGATGGCGCTCCACGTCCAGGATGAGCCACGCGGCGAGCTCGCGGGCCAGCAGCCGCGCGAAGCGCTGCATGGTCGCCGACTCGCTGTGGTTGACGTTCTCCAGCAGGACCCTGGTGGCCGAGGTCACCAGGTCGATGCGGCGGATGGCCGACTGCAGTGCGCTGTCGCCAGGCTGTGTCTCCTGGTCCGCGGGGCCGGCGGGATCAGGGGCCAGGCCGGGCCGGGCGGCACCGGGCGCGCCTACGGCGACGATCAGCCGGCCAGAGTCACCGCGGGCCCGTACCGGGCCCGCGGTGACCTCGCACTCCGCGACGCCGTCCGCGGTGAGCAGCGCCGCAGCGCAGCGTGCGGACTTCGCCGGTCCGGACGACGGCGGCGACCTGCGACTGCACTGCCGCCCGGAACGGCAGGTCGACGAAGGCGGTGAACGGCTTCCCGGTCGGGTAACCGGGGCCCGAGCCCACGAGCTGGCCGGCGGCCGAGTTGGCCCGCCGCACCGTGCCGTCCAGCCCGAGCAGGAACAGCGGCACCGGCGCCTGCTGGAACACGGCTTGCAGCAGGCGCCGTTCGGCGTTCGTGCCGCCCGCGGGGTCCCCGGCGAGGTCCGTGCCGTGACCGCCCGCGTCGGTCAGCGCCTCGACCGCCCCGTCCAGCTCGGCCAGGGCCGCGTCCAGCAGCGGGCCGAGCCCGGCTCGCGGCAGCGCTGCGGCCTGCCGCAGCGCGTCGGCCCTGGCCTTCAGCCGGGCCGCCTGGTCCGCTGCCTCCTCGCGAGGGCCCGCCGATCGCGCCATGGCTAGAGCGCTCCCAGCCCGTCCCGGCCGCGGGAGTCGATGATCCTCGTGGCGACTTCGGTCACCTTCATGTTGCGCGCCTGGGAGACCTGCCGCATCCGCTGCAGCGCCTCCTCGGCGTTGCAGCCGAGCGCGTGCATCAGGACACCCTTGGCCTGGTCCACCACGGCGCGGGACTCGGCGGCATCACGGAGCTGGTGCACGGCGCGCCGGGCCTCGCCGGTTTCTGAGGCCATGCCCACCACCGCACCGCCGAACGCGACCAAGCGCTCGGCCGCCGCGACCGATTCAGGGCCCAGCATCCGCGGCCGCGCGCCGAACAGCGACAGGCAGACGGCCTCAGCGCCGGACCAGTGCGCCAGGCTGAGCGAGCACCGCACTCCCTGGCGCAACGCCGTGCTGGCGTACTCCGGCCATCGGGCCTCGTCCAGGGTGTCCGGACAGGCCGCCGGCTCGCCTGCGCTCAGCGCGTCGAGCACCGGGCCGCGCCCGCGGCGCACCTGCACGTCGATCAGCTCGGGCAAGGACGGGTGGCTCGCGGTGAGGGCAGCCGGCTCGCCCTCCCGCCAGAGCACGGCGGCCGCCCCGGAGCAGCCGGGAACCTGGCGCGCGGCCTGGGCCACGAGCTGATTCAGCGACCTGGGCGCGGAGGTTTCCACGGTGCCCAGCAGGCCATGAGTCTCCTGCGTGAGGTCTGGGCCAGACGTGGCGTCCTCCCATCGCGCCCGTGCGCGCCTGCCCGGAATGGTGGCGCCGCTCCCCTTCCAGGGTGTCACGATCCGACCACTGCCGATACCGCTTACCCCCGCTGGTCCGCTGACGCGGCCGGGCTGATCCAGCGCTCCATGCAGGTGAGCAACTCCTCGGTGTCCACCGGCTTGGTGACGTAGTCGTTGGCTCCGGAGGCAATGCTCTTGTCCCGGTCCCCGTGCATGGCCCGGGCCGTCACCGCGATCACCGGCAGCCCGTCAAGCTCGGGGATGTCGCGGATCGCGCCGGTCGTCGCGTACCCGTCAAGCTCCGGCATCATCACGTCCATCAAGACGATGTCGATGCCGGGGGTGGCGCGGAGCATCTCGATGCCGGAACGCCCGTCCGGGGCGTGCAGGACGGCCATGCCGTACAGCTCCAGGATGCTGCTGATGGCGAAGGCGTTCCGCAGGTCGTCATCGACGATGAGGACCTTCTTGCCGCGCAGGGCCTCGTGCGCGCCCCCGGCCGCCTTCGGCCTGCCCCGCGTAGCTACCGATTCCGGCACCGGGGCGGCTCGATCCGCGCCTGCGGCTCCCGGCCTCGGCCGATCCGGCCCGGCCGCCGCCGGAGCCGACGCAGCCACCTCGGGCTCCCCGGGCTCCCCGGCAGACTCGGCCCCGTTGCCCGCGCCGGGAAGGGCGGCCGGCAGGTAGAGGGTGAACGTGCTTCCCTCGCCGGGAACGCTCTCCGCGGTGATCCGCCCGCCGAGCTGGGCGGCCAGCTCACGGCAGATGGCCAGGCCCAGGCCGGTCCCGCCGTAGCGGCGGCTGGTGGTGCCGTCCCCCTGCTGGAAGGCGCCGAAGATGACCTCGAGGTTCTGCTCGCTGATGCCGACGCCGGTATCGATCACCGAGAACTTCAGCACCGGTCCGGCACCTGCGGCCGGCGCTCCGGCCGCGGTGATCCGGACTTCCACCCGCCCGCGGTCGGTGAACTTGACCGCGTTCGACATCAGGTTATGCAGGATCTGCCGGAGCCGCTGCCGGTCGGTGAACAGCTCGGCCGGGATACCGGCAGCCGGCGGCTCGGCCGCGAACTCGAGGCCCTTTTCCGTGGTCAGCGGCCGGAACACCGCCTGCAGGTCATCCAGCAGAGCACGCAGGGCGAACCGCTCGGGGTGCAGCTCGATCTTGCCCGCTTCCACCCGGGACAGGTCCAGGATGTCGTTGATGAGCTGCAGCAGGTCGGCCCCGGACGAGTGGATGACGTTCGCGTACTCGACCTGCCTGGGCGTGAGGTTCTGGTCGGGATTCTGGGCGAGCAGCCGGGCCAGGATCAGCAGGCTGTTCAGCGGGGTGCGCAGCTCGTGGGACATGTTCGCGAGGAACTGCGACTTGTACCGGGAGGCCAGGTCGAGCTGCCGGGCGCGTTCCTCGAGCTCCTGCCGCGCCTGCTCGATCTCGACGTTCTTGATCTCGATGTCCCGGTTCTGCCGGGCCAGCTGCGCGGCCTTGTCCTCCAGCTCGGCGTTGGAGCGCTGCAGCTCGTCCTGCCGGACCTGGAGCTCCCGGGTGCGGGCCTGCAGCTCGGCCGCGAGCCGCTGCGACTCGGCGAGCAGCGCGTCGGTCCTGGAGTTGGCGGTGATCGTGTTGAC
Source organism: uncultured Actinomycetota bacterium (assembly GCA_963745575.1). Classification (GTDB taxonomy): domain Bacteria; phylum Actinomycetota; class Actinomycetes; order Streptosporangiales; family Streptosporangiaceae; genus JASHPR01. The sequence goes on from CAVUYA010000008.1 coordinate 17,764, forward strand.
GTTGACCCCGATGGTCTCCACCAGCTGCTCCATGAAGTCCCGGTGCACCTGGGTGAACGGGGAGAACGAGCCCGCCTCGATGACCCCGAGGACCTGGTCCTCGAAGGCGATCGGCAGGATCATCAGGTTGGCCGGCGCGGCCTCCCCGAGCCCCGAGGAGATCTTCACGTAGTCGGCCGGCAGGTCGGTGACCACGATGGGCTTTCTCGTCTTGGCGACCTGGCCGATCAGCGACTGCCCCAGGCGGAACTGGCTGGGCGCCTCGATGTCGGCGCGCAGCCCGTAGCCGGCGATCAGGTGCAGCCGGGTCTCGCCGCCGTTGGCCTCGGCCAGGAAGAACGTTCCGTGCTGGGCCCCGACCAGCGGGATCAGGTCGTTCATGATCAGCTCGGCGACCGCGCGGAGATCGCGGTGACCCTGCATCCGGCCGGCGATCCGGGCCAGGTTGGATTGCAGCCAGTCCTGGTCCTGGTAGGCCCTGGTCGTCTCCCGCAGCGAGCGGACCATCGCGTTGATGTTGTCCTTGAGCTCGGCGACCTCGCCCTGGGCCTCGACCGAGATGGACCGGGTCAGGTCGCCGGTCGCCACGGCGCTGGTCACCTCGGCGATCGCCCGGACCTGGCGGGTCAGGTTGCCGGCCAGCTCGTTGACGTTCTCGGTCAGCCGCTTCCAGGTGCCGGAGACGCCCTCGACCTCGGCCTGCCCGCCGAGGCGCCCCTCGCTGCCCACCTCCCGGGCCACCCGCGTGACCTCGGCGGCGAAGGACGAGAGCTGGTCGACCATGGTGTTGATCGTGGTCTTGAGCTCCAGGATCTCGCCGCGCGCGTCCACGTCGATCTTCTTCGACAGGTCGCCGTTCGCCACCGCCGTGGTGACCTGGGCGATGTTGCGGACCTGGCTGGTCAGGTTGTTGGCCATCGAGTTGACGTTGTCGGTCAGGTCCTTCCAGGTCCCGGCGACGTGGGGCACCACGGCCTGGCCGCCGAGGATGCCCTCGGTGCCGACCTCGCGGGCCACCCGGGTGACCTCGCCCGCGAACGCACTCAGCGTGTCGACCATCCCGTTGATCGCCGCGGCCAGGGCGGCGACCTCGCCGCGCGCCTCGACGGTGATCTTCTGGCTCAGGTCGCCGCGGGCGACGGCGGTGGCTACCTGGGCGATCGAGCGGACCTGAGCGGTCAGGTTGGACGCCATCACGTTGACGTTGCGGGTCAGGTCCTCCCAGGTCCCCGAGACACCCCGGACGGCGGCCTGGCCGCCGAGGTTGCCCTCCGTGCCGACCTCGCGCGCCACCCGCGTCACCTCGTCGGCGAATAGCGACAGCTGATCCACCATCGTGTTGATGGTCTCCTTCAGCTCCAGGATCTCCCCGCGCGCGTCGACGGTGATCTTCTGGCTCAGGTCGCCCTCCGCCACGGCCGTGGCCACCTGGGCGATCGACCGCACCTGAGCGGTCAGGTTGCCGGCCATGAAGTTCACCGAGTCGGTCAGGTCGCGCCAGGTCCCGCCGACGCCCGGCACCCGCGCCTGCCCGCCCAGCCGGCCCTCGGTGCCCACCTCCCGGGCCACCCGCGTCACCTCGTCGGCGAACGCCGACAGCTCATCGACCATCGTGTTGATGGTGTTCTTCAGCTCCAGGATCTCCCCGCGCGCGTCGACGGTGATCTTCTGGCTCAGGTCTCCCTTGGCCACCGCGGTCGTCACCTGGGCGATGTTGCGGACCTGGCCGGTCAGGTTGTTGGCCATCGAGTTGACGTTGTCGGTCAGGTCGCGCCAGGTCCCGCCGACGCCCGGCACCCGCGCCTGCCCGCCCAGCCGGCCCTCGGTGCCCACCTCCCGGGCCACCCGCGTCACCTCGTCGGCGAACGCCGACAGCTCGTCGACCATCGTGTTGAGCGTGTTCTTCAGCTCGAGCATCTCGCCTTTGACGTCCACGGTGATCTTCTGGCCCAGGTCTCCCTTAGCCACCGCGGTGGCGACCTGGGCGACATCACGCACCTGGCCGGTCAGGTTGCCCGCCATCGAGTTCACCGAGTCGGTGAGGTCCTTCCAGGTTCCGGCCAGCTCCGGCACCTCGGCCTGGCCGCCCAGCCGGCCGTCGGTGCCCACCTCCCTGGCCACCCGCGTCACCTCGGAGGTGACCAGCGCGAGCTGCTCGTTCATGCCGTTGAACACGGCGGCGATCTCATCCATGAGCGGGTCATCGGCCGCGGGCAGGCGGGTGCTGAAATCCCCGCTGCGCACCGCGGTCAGCCCGGCCAGCAGCCGCTGCAGCCGGCTGTCGGCGGGCTGCGGTGGCCGCTCGTGGGTGGTAGTCATCCGGGAACTCCTTCATGCCGCGGGATCCGAGCTGTTGCTGGTGGCCACCTGTTGCAACAGACCGATCCTGTCACTGCCGTGTAGGCGCAGAATAGCCAGTGACGACGAACCACGCGGTAGCGTGTGAATCCGCCTGTCTGATGGGTGATCGCGGGGAAGGCGGATGAATGTGACGGAACCGAGCGGCACAGATGTCGCACGGCTGAAGGCGCTGATAGCCCGGCAGCGGCGGGAGCTGGACAGGATGCGCTCGCAGGCCGCGACCCGCTCGGTCGTGGACCTGGCCATCGGCATGCTGATGGAACAACTGCACTGCTCGCCCGTTGAGGCCCGCCGGCAGCTCGCCCGCCTGGCCCGGGAGTCCGGCGACAGCATCACCGGCCTGGCCGCTCAGATCACCCGGCAGCCGCCGCCGGCGGGGGCCGATGACCCCGCTGATCCCGGCGCGCGCGGGCTCAGCCTGGCCTGGGCGGCCGCCCAGGCGGCGCCGGACGGTACCGCCGTGGCCACTGCCCTGCTGGACGAGGTCCTGGCCGACACGGGCGCCGTCGCGGTGGCACTCTGGCTGCTCGAGCCGGACGGAGGCCTGGAACTGGCCGGCCAGGCCGGCTTCGAGGCCCGCGAGGCCAGCCGCTGGCGCCGGATACATCCCGATATGCGGACCCTGGCGCGGGACGTGGCCCGCGACGGGGTGGAGACATGGTGGCCCGCAGGGCCGCCCGAAGGTGACGACCGGCCGCTCATGGGCCACTGGCCCGGCGGCGCCCGCGCTGGCCTGCCGCTTCGTGACTCGGGAGTGACGCTCGGCAGCATGGTGATCTGCTGGCCGGAGCCGCTCGCCGGGTTCCCGGCCCCGCTGCGCCGGCAGCTCGCCGCCCTGGCTGACCTGGCCGCCCAGGCGCTCGGCGCCGAGCCTGGCGGCAGCGCCGCCGGTTCCCGGTCATGGGTCTTCGGCCTGATGGACGGCCTGGTGGGGGGGTTCCTGTTCGCGCACGCGGTCCGGGACGACGACGGCGAGGTGACGGATTTCCGCATCGATCACGTCAGCCCCGGATTCCGCGACCCGGCGGGCCGCGGCCCGGCCGAGCTGGCCGGCCGTCAGCTGCTCGAGCTGTACCCGGCCGCGGCGGCGGCCGGGGGCCTGTTCGACACCTGCGTGACGGCGCTGGTCACCGACGAGCCGCAGCGCGTCAGCGGCGAGATCGTCGCTGCTCAGGCCGGTTACGCCGGGACCGGGCCGGTCGCGGCGGTCCGGATCGCCCGGATCTACGACGGGGTGGCCATCGCGTCGCGGGGAGCGGATGACACCGGCCGCCTCGCTGCCCTGCTCGAGCACGCCCAGCGCCTGGGCCGCATCGGCGGGTGGGAGGAGAACCTGCGGACCGGCGAGGTGCACTGGACCGAGTCGGCGTTCGCGCTGTTCGGGCAGGCGCCCGGGGCCCCGGTCCCCATCGCCGACCTGCACACCCGCGTCCCCGACGGCGACGTTCCCGCCGTGCAGGGCTTCCGCGACACGCTGCTGTCCGAGCGCAGGGAAAGCGCAGCCGCGTTCCGGATCGTCCGGTCAGACGACGGCAGCGTCCGCCAGATGCGCGCCTACGCCGAGCCGGTCACCGACCCTGGCGGTGACGTGATCGCCGTCCGGGGCGTGTACCAGGACGTTTCCGCCGACTATCACACCCGGCTGGCGTTCGCGGCCGCGCGCGAGCAGCTCGCCGACACGCAGGAACGCGCCGAGGAGGAGCACCGCCTCGCCGTCCGGCTGCAGCAGGCCATCACGCCGCGGTCATCCGAGCCGGTCGCGGCGGCCGGGCTGGACGTCGCGGCGCGATACCGGCCCGCCGGGCCGGGGAACCTGGTCAGCGGCGACTGGTATGACACCGTGCTGCTGCCGAGCAAGGAAGTCCTGGTGGCGGTCGGCGATATCGCGGGCCACGGGCTCGACGCCGTGACCGGCATGGTGACCATGCGCAACGCCCTGCGCGGGCTGGCGATCACGGGAGCAGGACCTGCCACGCTGCTCGGCTGGCTGAACAGCGCCTCCTGCCACCTGTCCAACGGCATCATCGGCACGGCGATCTGCGGGCTCTACGATCCGGCCGGCCGCTCGCTGCGCTGGGCCCGGGCCGGCCACCTGCCGCCCATCCTGGTCCGCGACGGCCGGGCGCGCGCGCTGTCGCCCCCGCAGGGCCTGCTGCTCGGCGCCGACCCGGACGTCTCGTACACCGAAGTAACGACGTCGCTGCGGCTCGGCGACATCCTGCTGCTGTTCACCGACGGCCTGATCGAGCGGCGGGACCAGCCCATCGACGAGGCCCTGGACGCGCTGCTCCAGATCGCGGGGCATCCGGCCGACGACATCAGCAGCTATGCCGACTACGTGGTGGCCAAGGCCTCGTCCAACACCGAGGACGACGCCTGTCTCGTCGCGGTCCACGTCCGCTGACGCCCGCAGAGGCTAGCCGGGCCCGGCGCCCCCCGCCGTCCCGGATGCCGCGTCGGCCGCCCGGCCCGTAGGCGGGGCCGGGTCCGCGGGAGGACCCAGGTCCGCGGGCGCCGCCTGGCCTTCGGCGGCGAGGGCCTCCTCGACGCTGTCGAACCGCGGGAGCCGGTCGGCCAGCCCGGTGATCCAGAGCGTCTTGGTGTACCGGTACCTCGCGCCCGCCAGCGCCAGCGTCCCGCCCGCCGCCTGCAGCCGCTTCCAGTGGCCGACGATCACCGCCAGCGAGCTTGTGTCCATGAAGTCGACCGCCGTCAGGTCGAGAACGATCCGCCGGTGCTCCCGGCGGGCCCGCGTCAGGTGCTCGTCGAGCTGGCGGCTGGTGACGATGTCGAGTTCACCGCCGACCGCGACGACCAGGCTATCGCCGCGGCGCTCGGACGAAAGCCTGAGCTCCGCCACCTGCGCCTCCGGATCTCCCACCGCCCCGGGACGGTACCGTCGTCTCATCGTATTCGCGGTGACTCCTCACGTCGCGGGCGCATAGACCCGCAACGGAGGGGAAGCTACCGCTGAATGAGGTGCATGTCCTGGCCCAACGGACCGTGCGATGACTGATCCCGGTCGCGGTGACGCCGGTCGCGGCGCCCTTGAGCGCGGCGTGCTCGGGCAGTGCGCCCTGGAACAGGGCGCACTCAGGCACGTCGCGTTCTTCTATCGCGACCCGGCGGAGCGTCGCGCGCAGATGCTCGGCTTCGCGCGGGACGGCCTGGCCCAGGGCGAGCCGCTGTTCATCGCCGTGCCCGCGGCGCGCGCGCTCGGCGACCAGCTCGCCGCGGAGCCCGGGGAGTTCGTGTGCTCGGACATCACCGATGCGGGCCGCAATCCGGCCCGGATCATCCCGGAGCTGCGGGCTTTCATCGATGAGCATGAGGGCCAGCGCGTCCGCATGATCGGGGAGCCAATCTGGCCCGGGCGCTCACCGGCCGAGATCCGCGAGGTGATCAGGCACGAGGCACTCGTCAACCTGGCTTTCCCCGAGGCACGAGCGACGTTCATGTGCGCCTTCGACGTCACGCGGCTGGCGCCCGCCGCGATCTCGGGGGTGCGGCGCACTCATCCCGAGCACCTTGGTGGCGGCCCGGCGGCCACCCCCGACCAGGCGCCTGTGTGGCAGATCCCGCCGGAATGCGACCGGCCCCTGTCGCCGCCACCTCCCAGCGCCGAAACCCTTAGTTACGAGACCGACCTGGCGCCGGTGCGCCGGCTGGTGGAGACGCACGCGCTGCGGACCAGGCTCGCCGCGGAGCGCGTCCCCGACCTGGTTCTGGCGGCCAGCGAGATCGCCGCGAACACGCTCGGCCATACCACGTCGGGGGGGACATTCCACGTGTGGCACGACGAGGAGGAAATCGTCTGCCAGGTGGATGACCAGGGATGGATAACCGACCCGCTCGCCGGGCGCGTCAGGCGCCCCCCGGGCAGCCGGGGCCAAGGGCTGTTCCTGGTCAACCACGTGTGTGACCTGGTCGAGCTGAGAACCGGCCCGGCCGGCACCACGGTCCGGATGCACATGAACCTCGGTGATCCCGGCCGAGCCTGATCCGTCTGGCCCGGCATGCCCTTCCGCGAGGTCGGCCTGTCACCCGCCGGGCGTCGGCGCGCCGCGCCTCTGAACCCTTTCATCCTCCTCATGGCTCCCCCACGTACTCCGAGCCCGAGCCCGGCGGATGAAAGGGCTCACCGTCCTGCCGCCACTTGTTTAAGTCCCGGCAGCCGGGCAGTAAGAGGCTTGCGTATCACGAAAGGAGCTCGCGGTGGCCATCGTCCTTGTGGTCTTGCTGATCGCGCTCATCCTCGGCGGCCTGGGGTTTGCGATCCACGTTCTGTGGTGGATCGCGCTCGCCGTGCTGATCCTGTGGCTGCTCGGGTTCCTGTTCCGGGCGGCTGACACCGGCGGCCGCCGCGGCCGCTGGTATCGATGGTAGCTGGCCCGCGGAAGGCGCTGGCCGGCGTGCGGCGCGCAGGCGGACGCGCGCCGCACGTCGGCGGCCGACGGGATTCCCGGACGGGCCGCGGCCGGACCTCGGCCGGAAACCACGCGGAGGATTTGTTTGAACGCCCGCGGGCGGGGCAGCGTTAAGCCCGGAGCGTGCTTACGACGCAGGCACACCCTCACGCTGTCATGGCGTGCTACTGGGGTGTGCCTTTTGGCGTCCGCCGCAGGACCCGGGCCCACCGTGGGCCAAGGTCGGCCTCCCAGTCGCGCCGTGACCCGGCCGAACACAGGAGGCACGTGATGAGGATCGCCCTCGTCGCACGTAGCATCAACCCGCTCGCCCCGAACGCTGATCCAGGATCCGGAACCGAAGCCGCCCGGGTGACGTCGCTGGGGCAGGCGCTGGCTGGCCTGGGCCACCGCGTCACCATCTACGCCCGCCGGGACTCCCGCGGGCTTCCCGACAGCACGATCATCGCCCCCGGGGTCACCGTCGAGCACGTGACCGCGGGACCGCCGGAATCGCTGGACGCAGGCCGGCTGGCGCCGCACCTGCCGGAATTCGGCCACTACCTGGCGCAGCACTGGCGCCGGAATCCTCCCGGCATCGCCCACGCCTACCACTGGACGGCCGGCCTCGCGGCCCTGGCCGGGGCACGGGACCTGGGCGTGCCGGTGGCGCAGACGTTCGGTTCGCTCGGCGCCGCCGAGCAGCGTCATGGCGTCGCGGAGGGCCTGTCGGATACCAGGCTCCGCCTCGAGACGTGCATCGCCCGCAGCGCCGACGTGGTGCTGGCCAGTTCCGCCGAGGAACTGGCCGACCTGGCCCGGCTGGGCGTCGCCCGGGACCGGGTCAAGGTGGTGCCGTGCGGCGTCGATACGCAGCAGTTCTCGCCGGAGGGCCCGGCCGCGGAACGCAACGGGAAGCCGCGGCTGCTGGCCGCGCAGCCGCTGACCGCAGCCCGCAGCCTCGGCATCGCCATCCGCGCTCTCGCCGAGATCCCTGACGCGGAGCGTGATCACCGGCGGCCCAGCCCAGGCGAAGCTGGACAGCGACAAGGACTACGGCGAGGTCGTCCCGCTCGCCCGGAGGCTGAAGGTCCACGACAGGCTCGTATGCACCCGGCTCGTCGCCCCCGACGACCTGCCCGCGCTGCTGCGCTCCGCGGACCTGCTGGTCAGCACGGCGCCGTACGAGCCCGTCGGCATGACCGCGATTCAGGCGATGGCGTGCGGCACGCCGGTCGTCGCCGCCGCGCCCGGCGCCGAGCAGGACGCCGTGGTCGATAAGACCACCGGTCTCATCTTGCCGCCCGGGCCGCCCGCACAGCTCGCCCTGCGAGTGCGGCGGCTGCTCACTAACTCGCTACGGCTCGAGGCCTACGGGATTGCGGCCGCGGACCGGGCCAGGTCGCGGTACTCGTGGAGCGCATCGGCCGCGAGACCCTGGCGGCCTACGGATGCTGCTCACCGCGGGCGGCCGCGGCCGCCCGGGCGCGCAGCGCCCAGCCGGACCATGCCGGGACCCGCGAAGCGGTGCGGGTACCGGCGCGGAGCGCCCGCCTAGATCCACCGACTCGGTGATGGCCCCGGGCTGCGCCCCCCATCCACCCGGCCCGGGGCCGTCACCGTCACCAGCGCATAAAGATCGGTGACGGTCCGGACTCCCCCCCACCGGGCCGTCACCGCCCGCCCGCGGACGGCGGCGGTAGCGGGCCGCCGCCGTCCGCGCTCGCCG
>CAVUYA010000009.1:0-33497 GCA_963745575.1 uncultured Actinomycetota bacterium
TGTCGATGACACGTTCGAGCGGATGCTGGTGCTGGCGGCGGTCGTGCGGCACAATGGGACACGGACGTGGAGGCACGGTAGCGGGCCACACGGCACGGGCACGGTCCATCTGCCTGGACGAGGGTCGTTGGGGAAGACGCATCTCGTCCGGTTGGCAGGGAGGTCCAGTGTCCGTTCGTGGTGTGCTGCAAGTTCACTCTGCGCCCCGGCGTTGTGCCCGCATATCGAGTGGGCCGTGGCCGGGATCGTTGGGGTCCCCGTAAGACTTTCCTGGGTCGATCAGCCGGCCTCGCCGGGAAGCCTGCGTGCCGAGCTGGACTGGCAGGCCCGCCCGGGGACGTCGGCGACCATCACCTCGGCCCTGGCCGCCTGGCACCGGCTGCGGTTCGAGGTGACCGAGGAAGCCAGCCCGGGCTGCGACGCGGTCCGCTACAGCTACACGCCGACCCTGGGCACGTTCTCCGCGGTCACCTCGGCGTGCGGTGACATCCTGGTCCCCGAGGGGAGGCTGCGCGCGGCCATGACGCTCGCCGCCGCCTCGGCGGGCAACAACCATCTGGACAACCTCCGGGACACGCACGGCCCGCGGCACCCGGCGCTCGGCGGCTCGCTGGAGGCCGAGCTCGCGCTGCTGCTGGGCCAGCCCTGGGACGATGAGCTCGAGCCGTTCCGGCACGCCGCCGACGGCGCTCCGGTGCGCTGGCTGCACGCCACCGGCTGATATACCGGGACCTGACCGGCGGCAACGGCAAGTCCCAGGAGCGCGGCGTGACGGCCCAGAAGATCATCATCGACTGCGATCCCGGCATCGATGACGCGCTGGCCCTGGTGTTCGCGCACGGGAACCCGGCACCGAGCTGCTCGGGATCACGACGGTGACCGGCAACGTGGACCTCGGCCAGACCACCGCGAACGCGCTACGGGTCCGCGAGTACGCGGGCATGCCCGAGGTGCCCGTGACGGCGGGCTGCCCGCGCCCGCTGCTGCGGCCCGCGCGGCACGCGCGGGATGTGCACGGAAGCTCCGGACTCGGCGCCGCCCGCATCCCGCCCGCGTCATGGGCCCGCGGACGGGCACGCGGTGGACTACCTGGCCGCGGCGATCAGCGCGGACCCCGGGCAGATCACGCTGATCGCGATCGGGCCGCTGACCAACATCGCGCTCGCGCTGCGGCGGTATCCGGACCTGGTCTCCCAGGTCGGCAAGAAGTTCGTGATCATGGGCGGGTCCGCGGGCCGCGGGAACGTGACGCCCGCCGCGGAATTCAACATCGCCGCCGATCCCGAGGCCGCCGCGATCGTGTTCGGCGCCGGCTGGCCGGTGACCATGATCGCCTGGACGTGACGCTGCAGGCCCGGGCCACCGCCGCGGTCCGGGACCGGATGCGCGGCCTCGGCCGCTGGCCGGCGACCTGCTGCTGCCGAGCCTGTCCGGCTACCGCCAGGGCAACAGCCGCGGGCCCCGGCCGGAGCCCGCCGACGGGTCGGCCGTGCACGACGTCTGCGCCGTGGCCAGCGTGGCCGCACCGGCGCCATCACGTTCGTGCCCGCCCGGGTGGAGGTGGAGACGGCCGGGCGGTGGACGGCGGGCATGACCGTCACCGACTTCGCCGCCCCGGCCGGCGAGGGCAACGCCCAGGTGGCCGTGGCCATCGACGTCGGCGGCTTCTGGGACCTGGTCCTGGACGCCTACGGCCGGGTGGCGGCCGCGATGCCCGCAGCGGGCACCGTGGCGCCGTGACCAGCTACCCGACGGATTCCAGGATGACGACCGGGATCTGCCGCGTCGTCTTCGTCTCGTAGTCGGCGAAGCCGGGGTAGGCACGCTTGTGCGCGGCCCAGATCGGCTCGCGCGTCTGCGCGTCGGCCACCCGGGCGGTGAACTCGAGGGTCTCGGTGCCGATCTCGGCGCGCACCTGCGGGTGGGCGAGCAGGTTGTGGTACCAGTCCGGATTCGTCGGCGCGCCGCCCTTCGAGGCGAACACCGCGTAGCCGTCCCCGACCGCCCGGTACATCATCGGGTTCACCCGCTCCTGGCCGGTCTTGGCGCCGATCGTGTGCAGCAGCAGGAGCGGGGCGCCCTCGAACGGGCCGCCGACCTTCCCGCCGTTGGCGCGGAACTCCGCGATGATCTTGCTGTTCCAGTCATCTGGCATGTCCGGTGAACCAGGCGGGCGTACCGGTTCATTCCCGGGCCCCGGGCCCGCGGGCGGCGTCAGAGCGGGATGTTGCCGTGGGCGCCGCGCCGGGCCGGGGCCTCGCGATCGCGCCGGCGAGCGCCTGCCGGGTCTTCGCCGGCTCGACGATCTCGTCGATCACGCCCAGCTCGATCGCGCGCGGCAGCCCGCCGACCTCGCGCTCGTGCTCGGCGGCGAGCTCGGCCTCGATCTCGTGCCGCTGCTCGACCGGCGCGGCGGCCAGGGTCCGCCGGTGCAGGATCCGCACCGCCGCGACCGCGCCCATCACGGCGATCTCGGCGCCCGGCCAGGCGAAGACGCGGGTGGCGCCGAGCGCCCGCGAGTTCATCGCGATGTAGGCGCCGCCGTAGGCCTTGCTGGTCACCAGCGTCACCCGGGGCACGGTCGCCTCGGCGAACGCGTGCAGCAGCTTGGCGCCCCGGCGGACCACGCCGTCCCACTCCTGGCCGACTCCGGGCAGGTAACCGGGCACGTCGACGATGACGACCAGCGGCACGCCGAAGGCGTCGCACATCCGCACGAACCTGGCCGCCTTCTCGGCGGAGGTCGCGTCGAGGCAGCCGCCCAGCCGCATCGGGTTGTTGGCGACCACGCCGACGGTCCGGCCCGCCAGCCGGCCCAGCGTGGTGACGACGTTCGGGGCCCACCGCGGGTGCAGTTCGATGCCGGGCTCGTCCAGCAGCCCCGCGATCAGCGGGCGCACGTCGTAGGCGCGGCGCGCGGAGTCGGGCAGCAGCGCCGCGAGGTCGGCCCCGGCCGTCACGGCCGGCCCGCTGCCGGGCCGGTTCTGCAGGCCCAGCAGCGACACCAGCCGGCGGGCCTGGCCGATCGCCTCGGCGTCGGTCTCGGTCACCAGGTGCACGACGCCGGAGCGGCGGCTGTGCGGTTCCGGGCCGCCGAGCCGCTCGGAGTCGACATCCTCGCCGGTCACGCTGCGCACCACGTCGGGCCCGGTGACGAAGATGCGGCCCTGGTCGGACAGGATCACCAGGTCGGTGAGGGCCGGGCCGTAGGCGGCGCCGCCGGCGGCCGGGCCGAGCACCACCGAGATCTGCGGGACCCGGCCCGAGGCCCGGGTCATGGCCGCGAACACCGTGCCCACGCCGTGCAGGCTCTCCGCGCCCTCGCGCAGCCGGGCGCCGCCCGAGTGCCACAGCCCGATGACCGGCGCTCCGGCCTCGATCGCGTGGTCATAGGCGGCGACGATCGCCGCGCAGCCCGCGCTGCCCATCGCGCCGCCCTGGACCTGGGGGTCGCTGGCGAACGCCACGGCCGGCAGGCCGTCGATGCTGCCGGTCCCGGTGAGCACGCCGCTGGTGTCCGCCGGGGTCAGCAGCGACAGGGACCCCGGGTCGAACAGGGACTCCAGGCGGGCACGCGGGTCCCTGGCCGCGGGAACCGGCGGCGGCCGGAGCGGCCGGGGCCGTCGTCAGCGCCTGCGGTCGGCTGTCCAGGACTGTCACGTTGGTCTCCTCGGATCGGGCGGGCAGGCTCGGCTCACCGGGCGGGCCTGGATCAGGGGGCGGCGGTAAAGGCCAGGGCGACGTTGTGGCCGCCGAAGCCGAACGAGTTGTTCAGCACGGCCATCGGCGCGGTGCCGCGCGGCTGCAGCTTGGTCGGCTCGGTCGCTATCTGGAGCCCGGCGCTGTCGTCGGGATCCTCGAGGTTGATGGTGGGCGGGGCGACCCGCTCGCGCAGGGCCAGGATCGCGGCCACCGACTCGATCGCGCCCGCGCCGCCGAGCAGGTGCCCGGTCATCGACTTGGTGGCCGAGACCACCACCTCGGACGACGACGGCCCGAGCGCCTCGGCGATGGCCTGGCACTCGACGACGTCGCCCGCGGGCGTGGAGGTGGCGTGCGCGTTGACGTGCACGATCTGCTCGGGGTCCAGGCCGGCGTCGGCGAGCACCCGGCGCAGGGCGAGCACCACCCCGCTCGCATCCGGATCGGGCTGGGCGATGTGGTGGGCGTCGGCGGAGTAGCCGACGCCGGCCGCGACCGCGTAGACGCGCGCGCCCCGGCGCGCCGCGTGCTCGGCGGACTCCAGCACGACGATGCCCGCGCCCTCGCCGAGCACGAAGCCGTCCCGGCCCTTGTCGAACGGCCGCGAGGCCCGCTCCGGCTCGTCGTTGCGGGTCGACAGGGCGCGCATCGCCGCGAACGCCGCCAGGTTCAGCGGGATGATCGCGGCCTCGGTGCCGCCGGCCAGCACGACGTCGGCCCGCCCGGACCTGATCATCTCCATGGCGTAGCCGATGGCCTCGGCCCCCGACGCGCACGCGCTCACCGTGGCGTGCGCCCCGGCCCTGGCCCCGAACTCGATGCTGAGCCACCCCGCGGAGCCGTTCGGCATGAGCATCGGGATCGCGTACGGCGAGATGCGCTGCCAGCCCTTCTCGCGCAGCGTGTCATAGCCCGCCAGCGTGGAGGCCACGCCGCCGATGCCGCTCGACACCACCACGCCGAGCCGTTCCGGGTCCACCTCGGGCGCCCCGGCATCGGCCCAGGCCTCGCGCGCGGCGACCAGCGCGAACTGCTCGCACCGGTCCATGCGGCGGGCCTGCACCCGGTCGATCAGCGTGGCCGGGTCGGCGGCCGCCCAGGCGGCGATCCGGGCGGGCAGTTGCTCGGCCCAGTCGTCGGTCAGCTTCGTCACGCCGCTGCGCCCGGCCAGCAGCGAGCTCCAGGTTGAGGCGACGTCGGCGCCTACCGGCGTGATCGCGCCGAGCCCGGTGACGACGACGTCCGGCCGCTCTGTGCTCACTGTGTTCGTCCTTTCTCGCCTCCGGGGCCCCACCCACCTCCGCGGGGCCCCCTTCCCTTCGGCTCGCTCAGGCCGACGCGTCCGACCGCCGGACGTAGTCGATCACGTCCTGGACGGTCTTGAGGTCCTTGAGCTGGTCGTCGGGAATCTCGACGCCGAACTTGTCCTGGGCCGCCACCGCGATCTCGACCATCGACAGCGAGTCGATGTCCAGGTCGTCGACGAAGGTCTTCTCCGGGGTCACCTGGTCGGCAGGGACCCCCGCCACTTCGTCGACGATCTCGCCGAGGCCCGTCAGGATTTCCTGGTCGGTCATGGCCATGAGCGTTGCTCTCCTCTTCTTCTGGTCCTTCGTTCCGATTACGACGGTGCTGCGGCCCCGGAGGCCGGGGCCCGGTCAGGGTACCGTGATGACCTGGCCCGCGTAGCAGATGCCGGCGCCGAAGCCGAGCAGCAGGACGGGCGCGCCGGAGGCGAGCTCGCCGCGTTCCAGCATCCGGGATATGGCCAGCGGGATGGACGCCGACGAGGTGTTGCCCGCGGTCACGATGTCGTCGGCGACCAGCGCCTGCGGCGCGCCGAGCCGGCGCGCGATCGCCTCGATGATGCGCAGGTTGGCCTGGTGCGGCACGAACGCGGCGAGCTCGGCCGGGTCCACGCCCGCGCGCTCGCAAGCCTTCTTGGCCACCGGGTGCAGGGCCGTGGTGGCCCACCGGAACACCGCCTGGCCCTCCTGGATGATGAACCCGTTCCGGTCCGGTATGTAGATCTTGTCGGCCAGGTCGCCGGCGCTGCCCCACACCACCGGGCCGATTCCGGCGTCGGCCGGGTCGGCCACCGGGCCGACGACCACGGCGCCGGCGCCGTCGGCGAAGATGATGCAGGTGGACCGGTCGGTCCAGTCGACCCACTGGGACAGCTTCTCGGCGCCGATGAGCAGCACGTGGCGTGCGGTCCCGGCCCGCACCGCGTCGCTGGCGCTGGCCAGGGCGTAGCAGAAGCCGGCGCAGGCCGCGTTCATGTCGTAGGCGCCGGGGGCCGATATCCCGAGCCTGCGGGCCACCGTGGCGGCGGTGTTGGGGATCTGCGCCTCCGGCGTGCAGGTGGCCACGATCACCAGGTCGATGTCTTCCGGGGACAGGCCGCTGGCGGCCAGCGCCTTGCCGCCGGCCGCGACCGCCATGTCGGCCACGGTCTCGTCCGGGCCCGCGATCCGGCGGCTGGCGATGCCCACCCGGCTGCGGATCCACTCGTCCGTGGTATCCACCGTGGCCGCGAGCTCGTCGTTGGTCACCACCCTGGTCGGCTGGTAGTCGCCGAACGCGAGGATCCGCGCGCCCGCTGAGCCTTCGGTGAGTCGCATCCGGGGTCCTTTCCGTGTGCTGGGGCGGTCACTCGGCGCCGTCAGGCTGCAGCCGGACCAGGGGCTGGCCAGCGCTGACCGGGTCGCCGTCCTCGACCAGCCACTCGATGATCGTGGCCGGGAACGGGGGGGAGATCGTATGGTTGCCGCCGCGGATCTCGACGTGCCCGAGCTCGGCTCCGGTGCCGACCGCGGTGCCGGGCCGGGCGGGCGTGCCCCGGAACGTCCCGGCCAGCGGCGCCACCAGCAGCCGCCAGTCCGGCGCGTGGCTGCCGGCGTGGGCGTCGTGGCCGGCGGCCAGCAGCGCGCGGGCCTGCTCCAGGTCACCCGGGCTCTTCAGGCCGAGGGTCCGCACCCCCGGCAGCGCCCGGCGGGCCAGGCCGGTCAGGGTGCCGGCCGGGGGAAGCTCGATCAGCGTGGTGACGCCCAGGCCGGCCATGGTCTGCTGGCACCGGTCCCACCGGACCGGCGCGCTCACCTGGGTGACGATCCGTTCCAGCCAGTCGGGGCCGCTGCGCACCACGCTGCCGTCGCGGTTGGACAGCAGCGCCAGCACCGGGGCGCGGGGCGTCACCGCGGCGGCGGCCTCGCGCAGCGCGGCCACGGCCGGTTCCATGTGCCGGGTGTGGAAGGCGCCCGCCACCGACAGCGGGCGGAGCCTGGCGCCCGGCGGCGGGTCGGCCGCGAACGCGGCGAGCTGGTCCATGGTGCCCGCGGCCACGATCTGGCCGGCGCCGTTGACGTTGGCCGGGGTGAGCCCGTGGGCCTCGATCGAGGCCAGGACGGCCTGCTCGTCGCCGCCGAGGACCGCGGTCATGCCGGTCGCCTCGGCCGCCGCGGCGCGGGCCATGGCCTGGGCGCGCACCCGCACCAGCCGGATCGCGTCCTCGGGCGGCAGCACTCCGGCGATCACGCCGGCGGCCAGCTCGCCCACGCTGTGCCCGGCCGCGGCATCCACGCCCGCGGCCGCCCCAGTGTCGGCGAGCACAGTGTCGGCGAGCACAGTGTCGGCGAGCACAGGGTCGGCGAGCGCGGCCGGCCGTCCGGGGCCGCCGAGCAGCTCGGTCGCCACGGCGATGGCGGCCGCGACCAGCAGCGGCTGGGCGACCGCGGTGTCCCTGATCTCGTCGGCGCCCGCGGTGGTCCCGCACCTGATCAGGTCGCACCCGGCGAGCTCGGACCAGGATCCGAGGCGCTCGGAGAACCCGGGCAGCTCCAGCCATTCCCGCAGGAACCCCGGCGCCTGGGCGCCCTGGCCCGGCGCGGCGATGAGAAGCATCCTTCTACCCTGCACTGTAGGACTTCGCCATACGAATGACGAACGGTACGAAGTTCTGCGGTACCACTCTGTAGCAAAGCTACAATCATGTGTCCTTGTGCACCACGTGACCGGGGGCCGGGCGGCGCACCGGGGGATGGCTGTGCGCGAGGCGGCCGAACACCACGGCCACCCAGAGCGCGAAGCCGTCCCGGCCGTTGCGGGGGACCAGGCCGGTCAGCTCGCTCACCCGGCGCAGCCGGTAGCGCACGGTGTTGGGGTGCACGAACAGCCGCTCGGCGGCGGCCTCCAGCGAGTTGCCCTGCTCCAGGTAGGTCATCACCGTGTCGAGCAGCGCGGAACCGCCGTCCAGCAGCGGCTCGTACACCTCGGCGATGAGCTGCGCCCGCGCCTGCTCGTCGCCGTCGAGCGCGCGCTCGGGCAGCAGGTCGGCGGCCTCGACCGGGCGCGGCGCGTCGGGCCAGGCGGCCGCCGCGCGCAGGCCGGCCAGGGCCGCGCCCGCGGACAGGGTGGCGGACTGCAGGTCGCCGACGACGGGGCCGACGACGACCGGGCCCGCGCCGAACCGGCCCGCCAGCCGCGCCGCCGCCTTGACCGGGTCGGCGGCCCCGCCGAGCACGACCACCAGCCGGCGCCCGTGCACCCCGGCGAGCAGGTCGAGCCGGACCCGGCGGGCGATCCCGCGCAGCTCGTCGATCAGGCCCTCGGGCTCGCTGTCGTCGGCGTAGCCGGCGATCACCGCCACCGGCCCGGCGGGCCAGTTCAGCGCGGACGCCCAGGACTGCAGGCCCTCGTCCACCTCGCCGCGCACCAGCGAGTCCACCACCAGCGCCTCCAGGCGGGCATCCCACGCGCCCCGCGCCTCGGCGGTCCGCGCGTAGACCTGCGCGGTGCCGAAGGCGATTTCCCGCGTGTAGCGGAGCACGGCCTCGCGCAGCTCGGCCTCGCCGCCCGGGGCGGCCAGGTCATCTACCTGCGCCTCGACCACGTCGATGATCACGCGCGCCATCTCCACGGTCTGCTGCAGGCTGACCGCGCGGGCCAGTTCCCGCGGCGCGGTGCCGAATACCTGCCCGGCGACCGCCGGGCGGCCGCGCTCGGGGTGCTTGACCCAGTCGACGAAGGTGGCCAGGGCGGCCTGGGCGACCAGCCCGAGCCAGGACCGGTTCTCCGCCGACAGCGCGCGGAACCACGGCAGCCGGCTGTCCATCGACGCCAGGACCGCGGTGCCCAGCGGCCCCATCGACCGCTCGAGCCGCTGCACGGTCTCGTCGCGGACCCGGGCCGTCGCGCCGCTGCGCTCGGCCGGGGCCCGCGGTCGCCTGGTTGCCGTCATCAGACGTAGTGGGACAGCTTCGCCTGCAGCGCCGCGGCGATGTCCCTGGTCTGGCCGATCAGTTCCTCGCGGCGCCCGGCCTCCAGCCGGTACTCGGGCACCGCCACCGAGATGGCCAGGCACCGGCCGTCCCGGTCGGCCAGGATGGGGGCGGCCACGGCCCAGATGCCGGGGTCGACCTCGGCGTGGCTCTCGCCCCAGCCCCGGACCGCGATCGACTCGAGCTCGGCCCGCAGCCGGGCCCGGTGCTCCGGCGGGACCGCGGCCTCGATGTAGCGGTCGCGCAGCTCGGCGGGGGAGCCCGCCAGCAGGACCTTGGCCCCGGCCCCGGTGTGCAGCGGCATCGCCTTGCCGACGTCGAAGGACAGCCGCACCGGGTGGTCGCACTCGACGCGATCGACGCACACGGCGGCATCCCCGATCCTGCGCAGCACCAGGGCGGTCTCCCGGCTCGCGCCCGCGAGCTGCTCCAGCCCGGGGCGCCAGACATCGGCCAGGTCCACGGTGGACCGGGCGACGTAGCCCATCATGATCGCCTTCGGCCCCAGCTGGTACTTGCTCTCCCCGGCCTGCTCGAGCAGCTCATAGGCCTTGAGCAGGCTCACCAGGCGGTACACCGTGCTGCGCGGCACCCCGATCGCCTCGCTGAGGCCTTCGACGGTATGCGCGGGCCGCTCCGTGCTGAACTGATCGAGCAGCGTGAGCAGCCGCTGGGTGCTCTGGGTGCCGCCGGGAGCCTGGCGGACCGCCGAGGCTGCGCTGGCCGGCCCCGGTGGCCTCGGGGCCGTGCTGGCCGGCCCGGTGGCCTCGGGCCCGTGCTGGCCGGCCCGCGTGACCCCGGGACTACGCTGCCCGGCTCGCCTGACCCTGGAGCTGTGCTGGCGGGCCCCGGCCACCCCGGGACAGTAGCGGCGGTTTTTTCCGTTGATGTCAGAAACTGGCTTGATGTCGGAATACTCGGCATTCGCGGCCTCTTGACGCCCCGCGGGGCAGCTTCTATGCTTATCGCAGCTTGAGATTATGTTCTCATAATATGAGAGTTAGGTCAAGCGAGAGCTCAGGTCCAGCCATGGCGGGTAACGTGCGCGTCTACCTCCTAGACGGAGGAACGCTCGTCATTGACGGGTATCACCTCTACTGGAACGCCGGCCCGGGCGGCCCGGTCCGTTTTCCCTGCTACAGCGTGCTAATCGACCACCCGGAGGGAAAGTTCCTGTTCGACTCGGGCTACGACCTCGAGCACGTGAACAAGGTCCTGCCTTTCGAGTTGCCGCAGCAAACGCCCGATCAGACCATCCCCGGGCAGCTAAAGCTCGTCGGGCTCAGCCCGAGTGAGATAACGCACGTCGTCAATTCGCATTACCATTTCGATCACGTTGGCGGGAATAAGTTCTGCGGCAGCGCCACGGTTCTCGCCCACGAGAAGGAGCTGGCGGCGAGCCACAATCACCAGCCGTTCGAGCGGCTCGGTTACTCGGACCTGAGTTTCGACGCGATCGGCCCCCGGTACGAGCTGCTGAGCGGCGACACCGAGATCGCCAGCGGCGTGCACGTGTTCGAGACGCCGGGCACACGGCCGGGCACATGAGCCTGATGGTCGAGCTGGGCGGGCGCCGGCCGATGCTGTTCACCGGCGATGCCGTCTACACCCGGCAGAGCCTCGAGAAGACGATCATCGCGGGGTTCCATCTCGATCCCACCGCGAGCGTGGCCTCGATGCGGCGCCTGGCGGCCCTCGCCGAGGAGCACGACGCCGAGCTCTTCTACTCCCACGACGCCGACTCCTACCGCGACTGGCTGAAGGCGCCGGCGTTCTACAGCTAGCTGGCGCGCCACGGTGTACCCCTGGAGACGCGATGTCCTCGAACTCACCCGGCGGCATCTACGAGATCCTCGGCCGCGACCTGGCCCGGCCGGAGAACAGGTACCTGAGCGTGCCGCTCATCCGGCTGATCACCTCGGGCCGGCTGCCCAAGGAAGCGCTCAAGGACTACGCGATCCTCCGCTGGCCGTTCCAGGCCCGGGCCGACCTGCCGATGATGATCACTCACGTCGCCTTCCTGGAGGGCGACGACGCGCATCACCTGCTGGAGAACGCCTTCGACGAGATCCTCCGCCCGCCTGGCGAAGGCGATCACCCTGGCCTGTGGGTGCAGTTCGCCAAGCGGCTCGGCGCGACCGACGAGGAACTCGCCGAGGCGGCCGCGAACCCGCTCGCCGAGGTGGCCGGGTTCCCGCTGACGATGACCTACTTCTGCCGCCGCAGCGCCGAGGAAGGGCTGGCGTCCTGGTACGCCGACGAGGAGCAGCTGCCGGAGGTACACGGCGCCACGGCGCTGGCGCTGCGCAAGTACTACGGCTGCGACGACGAGACCATCGAGTACTTCGTCGAGCACGTGCGGGCCGACATCGGCCATTCGGACGCGAACGAGGAGCTGCTCGCGCACTACTGCAATACCCCCGAACGGATCGCCCGGGCCCGCCGCGCGGCGGTCACCACGCTGTGGGCGTGGCGGGAGATGCACCAGGGCATCCAGCGCGAGCTCGGGCGCCGGTATCCCGCGATCGCGGCGGCCTGACCTTGGCGGCGGGCACGCGCATGCCGGCGTCCGCGGGCGAGCTCTACGCGATCGAGCTCGGCGAGGGCCCGGTGCTGCTGCTCCTGCACGGCGTGACGGCCAACGCCTACGTCTGGCTGCCGGTCATGGAGCTGCTGGCCGACTCCTACCACTGCGTGGCCATCGACCAGCGCGGCCACGGCCGGACCGGGATGCCGCGCGACGGGCGGTTCGACGCGGCGGCGTACGCCCGCGACGCGGCCGACCTGGCCGCGTTCATCGGCCGCGGGCCGGTGATCCTGGTGGGCCACTCGCTCGGCGCCCGCAACGCGATCGTGGCCGGCGCGATGCGCCCGGACGCCATCGCGGGGGTGGTGGCGATCGAGTTCACCCCGTTCATCGACAAGGCGGCCTTCGACGCGCTCGACGTCCGGGTGACGGGCGGGCCCAGGAGCTTCGGCGATCTCGGCGACCTGACCGGCTACCTGTCCTGGCGCTATCCGGGGCTCCCCGCGGACGCGGTGTCCCGCCGGGCCAGCCACGGCTACGCCGCGCGCGCCGACGGGCGGCTCGCGCCGCTGGCCGACACGGGGGCGATGCGGGCGACCTGCGCCGGGCTCCGCGAGGACCTGGCCGCGGATCTGCGCCATCTCGGCGTGCCGGCCGTGCTGGTCCGCGGCGCCGACAGCCGGTTCGTCTCGGACCAGGCCTTCCGGGCCGCGCGGGCGCTGCGCCCCGACTTGCCGGGACTCATCGTCGACCGCGCCGACCACTACGTGCCCGAGGAACAGCCGGCGGAGGTGGCCCGGATCATCCGGGAGTTCGCGGCCGGACTGGCCGAGACCGCCGCCACTCCACCGAACAGGAGGAGCGCAGTTGACTGAAGGGATCGAGTTCTCGGTGGCGGTCGAGCTGACCGCCGACGCCGAGGGACGGCTGTCCGCCGAGGTGCCCGCCCAGGTGTGCGAGCGGCTCGGGATCACCGCCGGGGACGTGCTGTGCTGGACGGGATTCTTCAGCGGCCCGGTCGAGGTCTGGTCCGTACCGAAAAGTCCGTACGCCTCGCTCGACAGCGAGGAAGATGGCTCATGATGCTCGCCAGCGCCCCGGCCGAGGAATTGCTCGGCCTCGACGACCCGGAAGCCTGGGCCGACCCGGCCGCCCATCCGGTCTGGACGGCGGTGACATCCGGCCAGGCCTCGCCGGGGACGGTGCGCGGCCTCGTGCTCGCCCTGTACCCGGTGTTCACCGGGCGCGCCCGGTACATGCTGGCCGGCAAGGTCACCCGGCTTCAGCCGGACGACGGCCAGGACATCTTCGCCGACCTGCACCGGGCGCTGACCGTCGCCGACGCGGACGCCGACGCCGGATGGGTTCGCGCCGCCGAGGCGCTCGGGCTCAGCGGCGCCCAGCTCGCGGCGTCCGCCGCCCGTCCCCCCGCCCAGGCCGCAGACCTGGTGGCGGTCGCGCGCGAGCACGGCCTGCGCTCCGCGCACGAGGGCGTCGGCGTGGCCTGGGTGCTGGACCGCCGCCTGCCGCTCCTGCTCGGCCAGCTCGCGGACGCCCTGGCCGGCCACTACGGCATCGCCGACGACGCGCTGCGCCATTTCCGGTACCGGGCCGCCGAGGCGGACGCCGCCGCGGCGCGCCTGGGCCGGCTGACCGAGCGGTACCTGCAGGACCCCTGGCAGGTCTACGAGGCCCGCCGGGCCGCCCGTGAGGTGCTCTGGGACCTCACCGCCCTGCTGGAGGCGGTGCAGAGCACGTGACCGAGCCGAAGGGGCGTGGCGCCGCTGCCCCTGGCCTCGACGCCGCGCTCCGGGACCTGGCCCGCGCGCACCGCATCCTCGACCTCGAGGGCCACAACGACATGTCGCTCGGGCACCTCTCGCTGCGCGATCCCGGCGGCCGCGGGTTCTGGCTGAAACGCGGCAACATCGGCCTGGAAGAGGTCATCGGCCCCGGCGACTTCGTCCTGCTCGGCTTCGACGGCCAGGTCCTCGACGGCACCGGCCTGCGCCACCTGGAGTGGCCGATTCACGCCGAGATCCTCCGGGCCCGGCCCGACGTCAACGTGGTGGCGCACACCCACCCGTTCCACGCCACCGTGCTGTCGGCCACCACCGAGCAGATCCGCCCCTACACCAACGAGGGCGTCTGGTTCGCCGACGGCGGCGTCCCGCACTTCAAGCTCACCAGCGACCTGGTCAACACCCCGGAGCTGGGCCGGGAACTGGCGGGCGCGCTCGGCTCGACGGCCGCGGTGCTGCTGAAGAACCACGGGGCGGCCTTCGTCGGCCCCGACGTCAGGGAGGTCACCCTGGCCGGCATCTTCCTGGAGAAGGCGGCCCGGGCCCAGCTCACGCTCGCGGCCTCCGGCCTCGAGCACTCATATCCCGGACGCAGACGAGATCCGCCAGAAGCGGCTGACGATCTACCCGGACCGGGCCGTCGAGAACTTCTGGCAGTACTACAACCGCAAGCTCGACCGAGTGGAGGACGGCATGCCGCCGAAGGGCAGCCCGCCTCGGAAAGGCAGCACGGCATGAAGCGAGTAGCGATCATCGGCACCGGGACCATGGGGCCGGGGATGGCCGCGACCCTGGCCCGGGGCGGCCTGGACGTCGGCTGCTTCGACACGCTCCCGGCGGCCCGCGACAAGACGCCCGGCGAGGTCGAGACGGCGCTCGCGGTGCTGGACCGGATCGGCGGCCCGCAAGGCGCCGAGCGCGGCACCGTCACGGTCCACGGCGACCTGGCCGAGGCCGTCGCCGGCTGCGACCTGGTCATCGAGGCCGTGCCCGAGAACGCCGAGATCAAGGCGACGGTCTTCGCCGACCTGGACCGGCTGGCGCCGGCCCAGGCGATCCTCGCCAGCAACACCTCCGGCATCCCGATCACCAGGCTGCAGGAGTCGGTGACCGACCCGGGCCGCGTCGTCGGCATGCACTGGTCCAACCCGCCGCACGTGATCCCGGTCATCGAGGTCATCGCCGGCGCGCGCACCTCACCGGACGTGGTGGAGCGGCTCCGGGCCATGATCGACGACCTCGGCCTGGTCCCGGTGCGCGTGCAGCGGGACGTCCCCGGCTTCGTGGAGAACCGGGTGCTCTACGCGATCATGCGCGAGTGCCTGGCGCTCGTCGATGACGGCGTCATCTCCGCCGAGGAACTCGACACCTGCGTGAAGTGGGGGATCGGCTTCAAGCTCGCCGTCATCCCGCCGCTGCAACTGCTCGATGTGGCTGGCCTGGATATTTACAACGCGGTGGGCAGCTACCTGAATAGAGATCTCAACGCCCGCCGTGACGTGAGCGAAACCATTACCTCCCGCGTCGAACGCGGTGAACTCGGCATGAAGACCGGGAAGGGCCTGTTCAGCTATACCCCCGAGCAGGCGCAGAGCCTGCGGCAGGAACGGGCGGCCCGGCTCGTCGCGGTGCGCAAGGCATTGAGTTAACGGGCGGCGTATCCGAACTGGCCGGCCAGCGACGACAACAACGCACTCAAGGCACGGATCCCGGCGCGCAGCTGCGCGAAGAGATCATCCCTATCGCGGTGGTCTTGCGATTGGCGAGATCCGCGGGGAGGATGTTTTGAAGTGACAGTATTTAATCGGCCAGCAAGCCATTTCGAGCCGGTCTTCACCCTGACCGCCGGGCCGGCCGGGGCTACGCCGGACAC
Organism: uncultured Actinomycetota bacterium; assembly: GCA_963745575.1. GTDB lineage: Bacteria > Actinomycetota > Actinomycetes > Streptosporangiales > Streptosporangiaceae > JASHPR01. The sequence continues at coordinate 15,184 of CAVUYA010000009.1, forward strand.
CCTGGCGGCGCTGGGGCGTCCGGTCCTCTATCACTACGACCCCGTGTTCCTCGAGCTGTATGCCGACACGGTGGAGCTGATGCGCAGCGCGTTCGGGACCCGCCGGGCGCCGGTGATCCTGCACGGCGAGGCCGTGCTCGGACTCGAGGCCGCGGCGGCCTCGCTGATCCGCCACGACGATGTCGTACTCAACCTGGTCTCGGGGGTGTACGGCAAGGGGTACGGCTGGTGGGCCAGGCGCTACGCCCGGGAGGTCATCGAGGTCGAGGTCCCCTACGACAGCGCCGTGCCCGCCGACAGCGTCAGGAAGGCTCTCGGGCAGCGGCCCGACGTCAGCGTGGTCGCGGTGGTCCACTGCGAGACGCCGTCGGGCACCATGAACGACCTCGACACCATCGGGCCGGTGGCGGCCGAGCACGGCGCGCTGCTGATCGTGGACGCGGTCTCCTCCTTCGGCGGCACGGCCTGCGACTTCACCGCGTGGGACGCCGACCTGGTCGTGGTCGGGCCGCAGAAGTGCCTCGGCGGCCCCCCGGGCCTGTCGCTGCTGCACGTGAGCGAGGCCGCCTGGGAGCACATGGAGGCCAACCCGGACGCGCCGCGGGCGTCGGTGCTGTCGATCCTGGACTGGAAGGACGCCCACCTGGCGGACCGGCCGTTCCCGTTCACGCCGTCGGTGTCCGACGTCTACGCGCTGCACGCCTGCCTCGGGCAGTACCTGGCCGAAGGGCCGGCCGCGGTGCAGCGCCGGCATCAGGCCGCCGCCCGGTCGGTCCGGGCCGGCGCCGAGGCGCTCGGCCTGGAGCTGTGGGCGGCGGACCGGTCGATCTGCTCGGACACGGTCACCGCGCTCAAGGTGCCGCCCCCGCTGGACGAGCGCGAGCTCAGCGCGCGGGCCCGGGCCGATTCCGGGGTCATGCTGTCCGGCGGCCAGGGCGAGCTGGCCGGCCGGGTAATCCAGATCGGTCACATGGGCCCGTCGGCCTACCCGCTCAGCCCGGTGATCGCGCTGACCGCGCTGGGCCGGGCGCTGCGCGGCTTCGGCGTGAAGGCGGACGTCGGCGCGGCGGTAGAGGCGGCGCTCGCGGCGCTGGACGGGCCTAAGGACGCCGGCCGTGACTGACCGCGAGCCGGCCTTCGCGGACCGCTGCCCGGCGGGGCGGGCGCGTTCGCCGTTATCTCAGTTACCCGAGGAACACCGACAGGAGGAAGCATGAGCGGTCTGGCCGGACGGACGGCCATCGTCACCGGCGCGGCCCAGGGCATCGGGGCCGCGATAGCGGCCCGGCTCGCGGCGGACGGCGCGACCGTCGCGGTCGCGGACATCAACGCCGAGGGCGCGGCCGAGGTGGCGGGCAAGCTCGGCGAGCCAGGCTTCGCCGTCGCGGCGGACGTCGGGGACCCCGACTCGGTCACCGCGCTGCACGCGGAGGTCACCGCGCGCACCGGCCGGATCGACATCCTGGTGAACAACGCCGCGATCGTCCCGTTCACCGCCTGGGACGACACCGACTTCGCCGAGTGGCGCCGGATCATGCGGGTCAACCTCGACGGCGTCTACCTGATGTGCCGCGCGTCATCGGACGTGATGCGGCAGCGCGGCTACGGCCGCCACTAGAACGATCCCGAAGGGGAGAACAGCATGGCAGATCTAGACCGGGCGGGCCCCCAGGCGCCGGACGGGGTCGTCGCCGGGATCGAGGCCCACTCCATCGACATCATTCCGGAAAACGAGCGGCGCGGCAGCGTCCACCAGCAGTTCACGCTGTGGTTCGCGACCAACGCCAACGTGTTCAACTTCGTGCTCGGCGGGTTCGCGATCCTGTTCGGACTGAACGTCTTCTGGGCGCTGGTCGCCCTGGTCGTCGGCACGCTGCTGGGCATGGCCTTCACCGCGCTGCACGCCGTCCAGGGACCGCGCCTCGGCGTCCCGCAGATGATCCAGAGCCGGGGCCAGTTCGGCTTCTACGGCGCGATCTTCATCTTCCTGGCCTCGATCCTGCTCGACGTCGGCTACCTGGCCGCGCAGCAGGTGGTCCAGGCGCAATCGATGCAACTGCTGGTGACCTCGGTGTCGATCCCGTGGTGGATCATCATCGTGACCATCCCGGCCGTGCTGCTCGCGATCTTCGGCTATCACTGGATCCACCGGATCCAGCCGGTGCTGACCGTGCTGTTCGCGGGGGCGCTGGTCGCGGCCGTGATCCTGACGGCGACCAGCGGCGACAGCCTGTCGAAGGGGATGACCGGCACCCACCTGTCCAGCTTCCCGATCTTCATCGCCGCGGTGGGGCTGTTCTTCATGAACATGCTGAGCTGGGCGGTGTACGTCTCGGACTACTCGCGGTACCTGCCCAAGGACGTCAGCGCGCCCAAGGTGTTCTGGTCGGTGTTCACCGGCAACTCGCTGGCCACCATCTTGTACGCGGGCCTGGGCATCTACATCACCGCGATCTCGCCCGCCGCCTCCAGCGTGGCCTCGATCGGCGCCATCGCCGGCAAGTGGATCCTGCCCATCCTCGCGCTCAGCCTGCTGGGCAGCGACGCGCTGAACGCCTACACCGGCATGCTGGCCGTCGAGAGCGTGCGCAGCACCTGGATGCGCGTGGTGGCCTCGCGGGCGATGCGGGTCATCGGGCTGCTCGTGGTCTTCGCCATCGCCACGATCCTGGCCCTGACGGGCTACAAGACGTTCCTGACCTCGTTCGAGAACTTCATCAACGTGCTGTTGTTCTTCTTCGTCCCGTGGAGCGTCATCAACCTGATCGACTTCTACATCGTCAAGAAGGGCCGTTATGACGTGAAGTCGTTCTTCACGCCCAAGGGCCTGTACGGCGGCTGGCGGTGGGCGGCGATCATCCCTTACGTCATCGCGCTGGCCGCGCAGGTCCCGTTCCTGGACCAGACCCTGTACACCGGGCCGATGGTCAAGGTGCTGGGCGGGGCCGACATCTCCTGGATCGTCGGCTTCGTCGTGGCCGGGGTCGGCTACCTCATCTCCTCCCGGGTGACCAGCGGGAGCACGAGGGCGGTGCCGGCCGACACGGCGGGCGCGGTCACCTCGTGAGCACGACGGTGCCCGGATGAGCACGGCGGGAAGCCCATGAGGGCGGTGGTGGCGGCCGGCCCGGACGTCGTCGAGGTCGCCGACGTCCCCGAGCCGGGCATCAAGGAGCCCGGCGACGCGATCGTGGCCGTGGCCGCCACCGCCATCTGCGGCGCTGACCTGCTCCCGGTGGCAGGCCGGGTCCCGGGGTTCGAGTGGGGCACCGTGCTCGGTCACGAGTTCGCGGGGACGGTGGCGGACGCCGGGCCGGAGGTCCCGTTCCGGCCCGGCACCCGGGTGGTGTGCTCGTCGACCTATTCCTGCGGCCACTGCCGGGCGTGCCGGGCCGGCGCCTCGCCGCAGTGCGAGTCGATGGCGCTGTTTGGCTTCTCCGGCGTGTACCCGAAGCTGGACGGCGGCCAGGCCGAGCGGGTGCGGGTGCCGAATGCCCGGCGGCTGCTGTGGCCGCTGCCGCCCGAGCTCGACGACGAGTCGGCGGTGTTCGTCGCCGACATCCTGCCCACGGCCATGCGCGCGGTGCAGCGGGCCGACCTCGGCGCCGGCCCGGTGCGGGCCGGCCCGGTGCTGGCGGTCACCGGGGCCGGCCCGGTCGGGCTGCTCGCCCTCCTGGTGGCCGGGCTGCGGACCGAGCACGTGGTGATGGTCGACCCCGATGAGGTCCGCCGCGCGGCCGCGGCGGGCCTGGGCGCGGCCGCGGTCACGCCCGAGGACGCCCTCGACTGCATCCGCAGCCTGACCGGCGGGCGGGGCGCCGACGCGGTCGTCGAGGCCTCCGGCAGCGAGGCGGCGCTGCGGCTCGCCATGGACCTGGTCGCCAGCCGGGGCACGGTCAGCGTGGTCGGCGCGCACTTCAACCCGGCGGCCCCGATCGACCTGGGCCGGATGTTCGCGAACGAGACCACCCTGCGCTTCTCGATCGGCGCGCCCGCCGACGACCACGAGCAGGCGGCCAACCTGATCCTCGGCGGCGACATCGACCCGCGGCGGATCATCTCGCACCGGCTGATGCTGGAGCGGGCGCCCGAGGCCTACCGGGTGTTCAGGTCACACGGTGCCATCAAAGTCCTGCTGACGCCATGACCCGGCCGCTCTCGGTGGCCGTGCTGGTCAAGCAGGTGCCGCTGGCCGAGGACTTCCGGCTCGGCCCGGACGGCAGGCTGGTGCGCGACCACGTGGCCCTGGAGGTGAACCCGTACTGCCGCCGCGCGATCGCCAAGGGCGCAGAGCTCGCGGCGGCGGGCCGTTGCGTGGCGTTCACGCTCGGCCCGCCCGCCGCCGAGGAGGTGCTGCGGGAGGCCGTGGCGGCCGGCGCCGCCCGGGGCGTCCACCTGTGCGATCCGGCCTTCGCCGGCTCCGACACCCTCGCCACCGCGCGGGCGCTCGCCGCTGCGATCCGCTCCGCCGCGCCGTTCGACCTCATCCTCGCCGGGCTGAACTCCGTCGATGCCGACACCGGCCAGGTCGCGCCCGAGCTCGCGGAGCTGCTCGGGCTGCCGTTCGCCAGTGGCGTCCGGCAGCTGGAGATCGAGGGCGCCGCGGCCCGGGTCACCTGCGAGCGGGACGACGGCACCGCGGAGCTCCTGGTGCCCCTCCCGGCGGTGCTGAGCGTGGCCGAGCGCCTCTGCGCGCCGGCCAAGTTCGGGCCCGCGGAGCGAGCGTCCGTCCCGGCGGAGCGGATCACGCGGCTGCGCGCCGTCGACTTGGGGCCGGGTCCCTGGGGCGCCGCGGGCAGCCCGACGAGCGTCGGCGAGGTCCGCGCGCACGAGCACCGGCGCGAAGGCCGCGTCCTGGCCGGCCCGCTCGCCGCCCAGGTGCTCGAGGCGGTCGGGCTGCTCGCCGCGCGCGGGGCGCTGCCCGGGCCGGGCGGGCAGGCCGGCGGCCGGGCGGGGCCGGCCGATGACGGGCCGGCCCAGGGCCCCGGGTCCGCCGCGCCGCCGGGAGCCGGGGTGCCGGGCATCGTCGCGGTGCTTGAGCCCGGGCGGCCGCCGCTGGCCGCCGAGCTGCTCGGCGCTGCGGCCCGGCTCGCCGCGGACGTCGGCGGCACGGTGGTCGCGGTCTGCGCCGAGCCGGCCGACCCAGCCGAGCTGGGCGCGCGCGGGGCCGGCCACGCGCTCGTGCTCACCTCGGCCACGGGGGCCCCGGTGGCCGAGGAGGACGTCGCGGCCCTGGTCTCCGCCCGGGCCGGCGAGTTCGCCGCCTGGGCGATCCTCGCCCCGAGCACGTCGTTCGGCCGTCAGGTAGCGGCCAGGATCGCGGCCCGGCTCGGCGCCGGCCTGACCGGTGACGCCATCGAGCTGACCACGGCCCGGGGCCGGATGGTCGCCTGGAAGCCGGCCTTCGCCGGGCGCCTGGTGGCGGCGATCTCCGCGGCCTCGGCGGTGCAGATGGCCACGCTGCGGCCCGGCGCCTTCGAGCCGCTGGCCAGCGGGCGGCGGCCGGCCGCGACGGTGTCCGCCCGCGTGGTCGAGCCGTCCGCCGCGATCCGGGAGGTCACCCGCACCCGGGACGCGGGGTCGGCTCCCCTGGTGCGGGCGGACTGCGTGCTCGCGGTCGGCGCCGGGGTGCCCCCGGAACGCTACGGCGAGCTGACCCGCCTGCGCGAGCTGCTCGGCGCCGAGCTGGTCGGCACCCGCAAGGTGACCGACCAGGGCTGGCTGCCGCGCAACCGCCAGGTGGGCCTCACCGGGCACTCGCTGAGCCCGCGGCTGTACCTGGCCCTCGGCGTGTCCGGGAAGTTCAACCACCTGGTCGGCGTCCGCCGGGCGGGCACCGTGCTCGCGGTCAACCGCGACCCGCGGGCCCCGGTATTCGGCGGCGCGGACATCGGGATCGTCGGCGACTGGCAGGAGACCGTGCGCCTGCTCACCGAGGCCCTGGCCGGCGAGCTGGCCCGGGCCGAGCCGGACGCCGCCTCGCGGGCATAGCCGCCGGGTACCAGGCGCTGGCGTCAGCCGGCCAGGAGCCGCCGCGCCCGGGACAGGGTTTCCCTGAGATTGGCCTCAGACGTGGCCGCCCGCGCCTCGTCCGGGGTCAGCCAGCGCAGCGGCGCGTCCGGGTTTTCCGGCCGGGCCGCCTCCGGAGCGTGGGTGGCCAGCACGAACCGCAGGTCAGCGTGATGGTGCGCGGGCTCGGTACGGTTCGCCGGGACGGGGACGACCACCACGTGCCGCAGCTGCGCGTCCGGCCACGGCTCCAGGTCGGACAGCCCGGTCTCCTCGGCGGCCTCCCGCAGCGCGATGGCCAGCGGATCGCCCTCGCCCGGGTCGCCGTGCCCGCCGACCTGGAGCCAGGCCTGCTGGCGCTGGTGCCAGCGCAGCAGCACCCGTCCAGACGCCGGGTGCACGATCAGCGCGGACCCGGTGACGTGCAGGGGCATCGAGCGCAGGAACGGGTCAGCCGCGGTCTCGGCGAGCGCGCGCACCCGCTCGACGTCGGCGGCCTCGGCCTCGCCCTGCGGCCGGTACTGGCCGAGCAGGCTGAGCAGGGGAGCGGGGGCAGCTGGCATCGTGAGGTATCCCTCCGGGCCGGTCAGGTCTTCTTCGCGCGGCTCGGGGCGACGCGCGGCGGCTCGTCCGGCTGCTTCGGGTACACCGGCGGCCACGGCGCGTCCAGCAGCCCGCTGGCCCGGTCCCGCGCGCTCATCGCCAGCAGCGGCTCCAGCGACTGCGGATCGTCGTTCATGCCCAGCCACGGATCGCCGTCGGTCTCCAGCCGGGCCGCCAGCGACGCGATCGTGAACTGGTCCGGGTGGATATCGTCGAGTTCCGCCCAGGCGATCGGGGTGGACACCTGGGCGCCCGGCCGGGCCCGGACCGACCAGGCGCCGAAGACCGTCTTGTGCGGCGCGTTCTGGTTGTAGTCGACGAACACCCGCGACCCGCGTTCCTCCTTCCACCAGGCGGCCGTGATCAGGTCGGGCCTGCGGCGCTCCAGCTCGCGCGCGACGGCGACGGCGGCCGCGCGCACCTGGTAGGAGTCCCAGCGCGGCTGCAGCCGGACGTACACGTGCAAGCCGCGGCGGCCCGTGGTCTTCGGGTAGCCGGTGATGCCGAGCTCGGCCAGCAGCTGCTGCAGCTCCCGCGCCGCCTGGCGGATGCCGGTGAAGTCCACGCCGGGGCTCGGGTCCAGGTCGATCCGCAGCTCGTCGGCGTGGTCGGCGTCGTCGGCCAGGTAGGGCCAGACGTGAAAGCCCAGGCAGCCCAGGTTCACCGCCCACAGCACGTGATCGGTGTCCACCGCCACCAGCGCCCGCGCCGTGGTGCCGTTCGGCGTCGAGACCGTCGTGGTCTGCAGCCAGTCGGGGGCGCTGGCCGGCACCCGCTTCTGGAAGAACGACGGGCCGCCCGCGCCCTCGGGGAACCGCTCCAGCAGCACGGGACGGCCGCCCATGGTCCGCATCAGCGGGCCGGCCACCCGCAGGTAGTAATCGGCCAGGTCGCCCTTGGTCTCGCCCCGCTCCGCGAACAGCACCTTGTCCGCGTGCGTGATCAGCCCGCTGCGCATCAGTAGCGCTCCACCAGGTGCGCCCGGCTGGCCGGAAGCTCGTACGGTTGCGGCCAGAAGTCGGTGATCCGGGCTATCCGGCCGTCATCATCAAGATCGAAGAAACACAGCCCGGGGTAGCGCTCGCCGGCATCGGTCATCTGGATCCAGCTCGCCGCGTCCAGGCCCTGCCCGACGATCCGTTCCACCTCCAGATGCCAGTCGCCGGGGAAGCCCTCGGCGTTGAACCGGATGTAGGCGGCCCGCCCGCGGACCCGCTCCCGGGTCTGCGGGACCTCGTACACGACCTGCTCGGCCACCAGGCCGGCGAACCGGGCCCAGTCCCTGGCCTCGGCCGCCGCCCAGTAGGCCGCCACCACGTCGCGGGCATCGTCCATGCCCCGACTCTAGATCAGCTGGTTGACGGAGGGGGCAGGTGCAGGGCCTGGCGGAGGCGCTTCACCTGAGCCTCGACGGCCGCGTCGGCGGCCTGGTGCTGGGCGTTGAGCGCCTGCATCCGGGCGAGCGTCTTGGCCCGGGCCTGCCGGGCGATCACCCGGCCCCGGGCCTGGTTGGCCTGGATCACGTCCCGGGCGATGGCCTCGATCGCGGCCGGGAACTTGATCGCGGCCAGCTGCCGGTCGAACAGGCCCGCCGTGGTCACCTCCGCCTTCAGGCTCGAGCTGGCCGCCGCGAGGTTGTTGGGTTCGCTGGCCGTGAAGGCGGTCACCTCGTTGTCCAGCTGCACGTTGGAGGGATTGGCGATCCTGAGGTAGCTGCGGCCCAGGGCGGCCAGCTGCGCGTCGGTCGGGGTCGCCGCGTCGGCCGGGGCCTTGGGCACGTTCCGCCACCCGTCAAAGTTCGCGGCGTACATGAGAGCCAGGATCAGCAGGACGCCCGCGAGCAGGGAAGCCGCCACGAGCAGGGCGATGCCGACCCCCGAGGTCTCCTCCTCGTCGTCCCTGGCGTACCTCGAGCTGGTCACAATGCACCTCCCGCCGACCGGCCCGGCGGCCCCGCGGGCGCCATGCGGGCGGTCGCGGGGCCATGTGTCCGTTTGGGATCACGGTAAGCGGCATCGCCCGGCTCAAGCGGCGGTTTTCCGGAAACCTGCAGCGTTCCCGAAGCCAGCGGCCTCAGATCCGGCCGCCCGCGGCGGCCTCGGCCTCGATCATTTTCTGGATCGGCGCCGCGGCCGCCCCGCCGGCCACGATGCCGAGACCGACCGCGCCGAGCGTCAGCACCGTGCTCAGCCACACCATCGTCGTCACCGGCAGGGTGTACGCGCCCGCCAGCCGCGCGGCGCAGTCGGCCAGCAGCAGCAGCCCCCAGATCGCGCTGAACAGCTTCTCGAGCCGCCGGAACCGGGAGGAGCACGCGCGCAGGCGGTCCCACGCCGCGGTGCGCTCCGGCCTGCCCTTGGTCAGGAACGGCTGGAGGCCTGCGGACATGAGCGGGCGGCGGGCGGCCGCCGAGGCCAGGATCGCGATCGCGATCACGCTGCTGACGAGGGAGTCCTTGGCGATCATCGCGCGCGGGTCACCGGTCAGGAAGCTGACCGCGATCCCGGCCAGGTTGACCGCCAGCATCAGCATGGCCAGCAGGTTCGGCTTCCGCTCGGCGGCCAGGCTGACAGCCGTGCGAACCGCCGGGGCGATGCTGCTCAGGGCCAGCGAGAGCCAGACGCTCAGCCCGAACGCCCCGTGCAGCAGGTAGTAGCTGCCCAGCGGGACGCCGACGTCGATGACCAGCGGGCGCAGCGCGGCGGCGATCCCGGCGCCGCGGCCGGGCTTCCGGTTGGTCTGGCTCGCGGACCAGGCCCGGGTGGACCGGAGGTCGGCACCGGGCCGATCTGGCTCTCACCGGTCAAGGGCGTGGCCGTCTGCGCACTCTCCGCATGATCCCCTTGCGCTGTGTGAGCGTCGCTTCGCGGGTACGCCTCCACCGCCGCCTGGTCGCAAAGACCGGGCGGGCGAGTGGATCGAAAACCACGTGCCTACCGCCAATGATCGCCATAGTTTGTCGTAGGCCATGACTAGGCTAATCATGCTATGGCTATCCGGAACCGTCTTTACCCAGGCGCAGCGCAGCTGCCTACCTTGCGTGAACATTGCGCTCACGCCCGGTTCGTGTGGAACCTGGCCGTGGAGCAGCAGTCTTGGTGGCGCCGGGCCGGAGTAACGCTCCGTCCTCCGCGGAGCGGTATCGTCAGCTCGCCCAGGCTCGTCAGGCCGAGCACTGGCTCGGCGCCGGGTCGTCGTCGGTTCAGCAGCAGGCGCTGCGCGACTTCGACCGGGCCATGGCCGCGTTCTTCGACCCGGCCCACCCGGCTCGCAAGCCCGACTATCGCAGCAGGCGCGATATCCAGGGGTTCGCGGTCCGCGACACCAAGGCTCGTAGGGTGAACCGGCGTTGGGGTGAGATACACATTCCCAAGTGCGGGTGGGTCCGCTTCCGGTGGACCCGGCCGCTGCCGTCCAGGCTCGGCGTGGCCAGGGTCACCTGCGATCGCGCCAGGCGCTGGCAGGTTTCCTTTCCGGCCCCGCAGTCGCCGGTGGCCCGCGAGCGCACCGGCGAGACGATCGGCGTCGACCGCGGGGTAACCACCGCACTGGTGACCTCTGATGGCCAGCACTACCGGGCGCCTGGGATCTCGCGCCGCCAGGCGGCGCGGTACTTGGCCCTGCAACGCCGCCTGGCCCGCCAGCGCAAGGGGTCGCGCCAGCGCGAGCGGACCCGCCAGGCCATGGCCCTGATCGCCGCCCGGGTCGCTGACCGCCGCAGGGACTGGGCGGAGAAGCTCAGCACCCGGCTGGTCCGCGAGCACGACACTATCGTCCTGGAAAAGCTCACCATCGCGGGCATGATCCGCAAGCCCACGCCGAAGCCCGACCCTGAGCAGCCCGGTGCCTTCCTGCCCAACCAGGCCCGCGCCAAGGCCGGGCTGAGCCGCGGGATCCTGACCTCAGCCTGGGGCGCTCTCGGCCAGCGCGTCAAGGACAAGCGCCAGGCGTCCGGCGTCCAGATCCTTTTATGTCGATCCTCGCGTTACCTCGCAGCAATGCCATGCCTGCGGGCACACCGACGCGGCGAACCGCGATAGCCAAGCGGCCTTTGCCTGCACCTCGCGAGGCCACCATGACCACGCGGACCGCAATGCTGCGCTCAATATCTTGGCCCGGGGGTTGTCGCTCGCCGCGGGCGAGCTGGTCGCTGCGCCGGCCGCGGGGCACGCGGCGCTACGCCCGCATCAGCCTGCGAAAGCAGCAGCGGGAACCACTCAGGCGGCGGCGTGAGCCGCCGGGGAATCCCTGCCTCTCAGGCAGGGAGGATGTCAACGTCACGAACTACTTCCCGCGCAAGGAGGACCTGGTCTTCGACCGGGCCGAGGAGGTCATCCGCAGCCTGGCCGACGTCGTCGCCGCCCGCGCCCCCGGCGAGAGCCTGCTCGCCGCCATCCGCCGCGACTACGCCGAGCGGGTGGCCCGGGCCGACGTGACGCTCGGGCTGTCCAGTCCCGCGTTCGCCCGGATGATCGCCAGCAGCCCCGCGCTCGCCAGCCGGGCGCGTCAGATGCAGGACCTGCGCGAGCGGGCGCTGGGCGACGCCATCGCCGCCGAGACCGGCGTCGACGACCCGCAGCAGCGGATCGTGGCCGCCCTGCTCGCGTCGGTGCACCGGGTGCTGGACGCCGAGGCCAGCCGGCGCAGCCTGGCCGGCCAGCCGCGCGAGGAGATCTGCGCGGTGCTCGCCGCCGCGGCCACCCGCGCGTTCGACCTGCTCGAGCCGTCACTGGGCGGATACGGCATCCGGCCCGGGCCAGGCTCAGGACCCGCGACCTAGCGGCTTGGCCGCGGGGGCCCGGCGGACAGCCGCTCGCGTATCTGGCTCATGCGCTCGGCCGAGTCGTGGGGCATCTCCCACCGGGTCTCCAGCCACCACGTGCACCCGGCGCCGGCCCAGGGGCCGACCACCGCCGCGGCCGCGGCCCGGTCGCCGGCGGGAGTCTCGCCGTCGGCCACGATGTCGAAGCCCGGCCGGGCCCCGTGGCTCGGCCAGCCACCCCGCCAGGGCCCGGACATCGTCCGGGCCTGCCTCCCGTCCGCCCAGGTCGTACTGCGGGATGATGCCGTCGCAGCGCAGCGCCCGGCGCAGCGATTTCGGCCGCGGCCACACTCCGACCACCCACAGCGGGATGCGCCCGGCGACCGGCCGCGCGGCCGCGGTCAGGTCCAGCCGGCCGGTGTCGTAGTGGTAGTGCTGCCCGTGGTAGCTCGTGCCGCCGTCCCACAGCGTGCGGATCAGGTCGATGCCCTCGTCGAGCCGCTCGGCGCGCCCGCGCAGGTCGGTGACCTCGGCGGTATCGGGAAGGTCGGTGTCGACCGCGCCGACCCCCACGGCGAGGATCGCGCGGCCGCCCGATAGCTGGTCCAGCGTCGCCACCTGGCTGGCGACCTTCCAGGGACGGCGCCAGGGCAGCGGGGTGAGCATGGTGCCGAGCCGGACCCGGGCCGTCCGGACGGCGATGGCGGCCAGCAGGCTCCATGCGTCCACCCCGTAGGCCGCCTCCCACACGAACACCCCGTCCCACCCGGCCTGCTCGGCCAGCACCGCCTGATCGAGCTGCTCGGTGGCGGTCCCGCCGGGCAGCACGATCCCGTAGCGCATGACGTGTTCGGCCATGGCCCGGTCCTACCACAGGCCGCCGACAGCCCGGCTCGGGCGCGGCGGCGGCCCGGGCGGCGGTGTCAGCGGCGGGATCTACCCTGACCTCGTGCGGGCAGAGGCCGAAGAGCGCTACGAGGAGCCTGGTCGACGAGCTGCTCGGCATCCCAGGGGTCACCCCGCCGCAGGGCGGCAGCGGGTTCGGCCGGTCCGACCCTGCGTTTCCAGAACAAGATCTTCGCGATGCTCGTCCGCGGGCGGCTGGTGCTGAAGCTTCCCGCGGCCCGGGTCGACGCCCTCGTCGCGGCCGGTGACGGCGTCCGCTTCGACGCGAACAAGGGCACGCCGATGAGGGAATGGTTCAGCCTCGACGCGGAGTCCAGCCTGCCCTGGGCGCCGCTCGCCCGCGAGGCCCTGGAGTTCGCCCGCCGCAGCCGGGGCCGGTAGCTAGCTACTGCATCGCCGCCGAGCCCCCGGAGCGAGCCAAAGGGCCGCGGTGCCGTCCCGGACTGAGGAGCGGGGGAGCCTGCGACCGAGTGACGAAGGAAGGCGGGCGCAGTGGAGAGGGACGGGGAGGTGGGTGGGAGGCGGGGGCCCGGAGGCGAGCGACGGATGTCACAGCACGTCGCTGACGTCGAGGTCGAGGCGGTACTTGGCGATCGCCTGGCCGAGCACCTCGGGCTTGACCTCGCCGATCCGGGCCAGCTGGGTCAGCACGGCCAGGGTGATCGACTCGGCGTCCACGTGGAAGAACCGGCGGGCGGCCGGCCTGGTGTCGGAGAAGCCCCAGCCGTCGGTGCCGAGCGAGCCGAACGGGGCGCTGACCCAGCGGGCGATCTGGTCGGGCACCGCGCGGATCCAGTCGCTCACCGCCACGACCGGGCCGGGGTGATCGCCCAGCGTGCTGACCACGTAGGGTACCCGCGGCTCGGCGTCGGGGTGCAGCAGGTTCCACTCGTCGCAGCTGAGCGCGTCCCGGCGCAGCTCGGTCCAGGACGTGGCCGACCACGCCTCCGCCGCCACGCCCCAGTCCTCGGCCAGCAGCCGCTGCGCGTCGAGCGCCCAGCGCAGCGCCACGCCCGAGGCGAGGATCTGCGCGCGCGGCCGCTCGGCGGCGGGCTCCGCGGGCGGTGCGTCGGCATACCGGTACAGGCCGCGCAGGATGCCCCGCTCCAGCGCCTCGGTGCCGCCCGGGTAGTCGGCAGGCTCGGCAGGCTGCTGGTAGGGCTCGTTGTACACGGTCAGGTAGTAGAAGATGTCCTCGCCGTCCGGGTGCTCGGCGGAGGAGCCGTACATCCGGCGCAGCGCGTCCTTGACGATGTAGGACAGCTCGTACGCCCAGGCCGCGTCGTACGACACGCACGCCGGGTTGACCGAGGCGAGCAGCACCGAGTGGCCGTCGTTGTGCTGGAGGCCCTCGCCGGTGAGCGTGGTCCGCCCGGCCGTCGCCCCGAGCAGGAAGCCGCGGCCCATCTGGTCACCGAACGCCCACATCTGATCGCCGGTCCGCTGGAACCCGAACATCGAGTAGAAGATGTAGACCGGGATCATGTGGGTGGCGTGGGTGGCATAGGCGGTGCCCGCCGCGATCGTCGAGCCCATCGCCCCGGCCTCGCTGATCCCTTCGTGCAGGATCTGGCCCTGGGCCGACTCCTTGTACGACAGCAGCAGGCTGCGGTCCACCGCCTCGTACGTCTGGCCGTGCGGGTCGTAGATCTTCGCGGTCGGGAACAGCGAGTCCATGCCGAACGTGCGCGCCTCGTCCGGGATGATCGGCACGAACCGCCAGCCGATCTCCCGGTCCTTCATCAGGTCCTTGAGCAGCCGGACGAACGCCATCGTGGTGGCGACCGACTGCTTGCCCGAGCCCTTCCTCAGCTCCTCGTAGTGCTTGTCGGCCGGCTGGGCCAGCGGCTTGGCGCGCACCACGCGCTTGGGCAGGTAGCCGCCGAGCGCCGCCCGGCGCTCCTTCATGTACTGGATCTCCTCGGACTGCTCGCCCGGGTTGTAGTAGGGCGGCAGGTCGGCCTCCAGGGCAGCATCCGGGATATCCAGGTACAGCCGGTCCCGGAACTCCTTGAGCTCGGCCACGGTGAGCTTCTTCATCTGGTGCGTGGCGTTGCGCGCCTCGAAGTCGGGACCGAGCGTCCAGCCCTTGATCGTGTGCGCCAGGATCACGGTCGGCTGGCCGACATGCTCCTGGGCCGCCTTGAACGCGGCGTAGACCTTGCGGTAGTCGTGGCCGCCGCGGGACAGGTTGCGGATCTCGTCGTCGGACAGGTGCTCGACCATGGCGCGCAGCCGCGGGTCGCTGCCGAAGAAGTTCTCCCGGGTGTAGGCGCCGGACTCGACCGCGTAGGTCTGGAACTGGCCGTCCGGCGTGGTGTTCATCTTGTTGACCAGGACCCCGTCGGTGTCCTTGGCCAGCAGCGGGTCCCAGTCGCGGCCCCAGATGACCTTGATCACGTTCCAGCCCGCGCCGCGGAACGACGCCTCGAGCTCCTGGATGATCTTCCCGTTGCCGCGCACCGGCCCGTCCAGGCGCTGCAGGTTGGCGTTGATCACGAAGGTGAGGTTGTCGAGCTCCTCGCGGGCGGCCAGGCTGATCGCGCCGAGTACCTCCGGCTCGTCGGTCTCGCCGTCGCCGAGGAACGCCCACACGTGCGACCGGCTGGTGTCCTTGATCTCCCGCGCCAGCAGGTACCGGTTGAACCGGGCCTGGTAGATGGCGTTGATCGCGCCCAGCCCCATGGACACGGTCGGGAACTCCCAGAAGTCCGGCATCAGCCGCGGATGCGGGTAGGACGGGAGCCCGCCGCCGTGCCCGCGGTGGGAGAGCTCCTGGCGGAAGCCGTTGAGCTGGTCCTCGGTCAGCCGGCCTTCGAGGAAGGCCCGCGCGTAGATGCCCGGAGCCGCATGGCCCTGGAAGAACACCTGGTCACCGGACTCGCCGTGGTCCTTGCCGTGGAAGAAGTGGTTGAACCCGACCTCGTAGAGGCTGGCCGCGGAGGCGTAGGTGGCGATGTGGCCGCCGACCCCCAGCCCGGGCCGGTTGGCCCGGGATACCATCACCGCGGCGTTCCACCGGATGTAGGCCCGGATCCGCCGCTCGACGTACTCGTCGCCGGGGAACCAGGGCTCGCGCTCGGGCGGGATCGTGTTGATGTAGTCGGTGCTGCGCAGCCCGGGCACGCCCACCTGCTGCTCGCGCGCGCGCTCCAGCAGTTTGAGCATGACGTAACGGGCCCGGGCGCGGCCCCGGGTGCGTACGACGTTGTCGAACGAGTCGATCCACTCTCTGGTCTCGTCCGGGTCGATGTCCGGCAGCTGAGTGGGCAGGCCGTCGCTGATGATCGAGAAGCGCTGGCGTCCTGAGGCCACGGGGGTTCCTTGCCTTCCTAATCTGGTGTCGTTCTCATCCTCGTACGGGTCCGCCCGGAACGCATCTCTACCGTCTGGTAACCGGGCGGGCCCCGGGCCGCCGGGGAACCCCCGGGCCCTTCACTTGGCTGGTGCCCTATGCCAGGCTGGGTACACCAGGAGCGAGCTGCGACGCTGCGACGGCCAGTGAGCTGGCTGAGGCAGCGCGCGAAGTCTGGTGAAGGAGGTGCACGCATGCGTGCTGTGGTCGGAGACCGGCTGCACGTGCGCGGGAACGCCGTCGGGCATCCTGACCGGATCGGCGTGATCGTGGAGGTCCGCGACTCGGGCGGGGCCCCGCCCTATATGGTGCAGTTCGACGACGGCCATACCTGCCTGATCTTCCCCGGCCCTGATGCGGTCGTCGAGCAAGCGCCGAAGAAGGGGGAGACCCGGGCGGCACCCAAGAAGAAGGCGGCCAAGGCCTAGCCGGCGAGCGCCGGCCCGGGCTGACGTCCCGTTGCGGATGAAAACCGAGATCTTCCGGGTGCACACGGGTCGCCGCGACACCGTGTTCGACATCACGGCGCAGTGCGCGGACTTCGCCCGCCAGGCGTCCGGAGGCGGCGACGGGCTGCTGCACGTGTTCGTGCCGCACGCGACGGCCGGCGTCGCGGTGATCGAGCTCGGCGCGGGCAGCGACCGCGACCTGATGACCGTGCTCGCCGACCTGCTGCCCGCCGACGACCGGTGGCAGCATGCGCACGGCTCGCGCGGGCACGGCCGCGCGCACGTGCTGCCGGCCTTCGTGGCGCCCTTCACGCTGCTGCCCGTGGTGGCCGGCGGCTGGCGCTCGGGACCTGGCAGTCGGTGGCAATTGTCGATCTTAATGTTGATAATCCGGACAGGCAGGTCCGGCTGTCGCTGGTCGGATAGCCCGGCCGGCCGCGGGGGTGATCGGTGTCTTGGCTCTGTGCACGAATTGTGACTTGCGCGCCGGGCCTGCCCAGTGTGGACTGTCCGATCAAGAGGTGATGGCGTGAACCGCGCCGCGCCTGACTGCAACCGCCGCCCGCGGGCGGGCGTGGCACGTGCCGCGCCACGTAGGGCAGCGGGAAAGGACTCAGGAGGACTTCAGTGAGCGCGACCGCGGGCCAGGCGCAAGACCAGCGCGACCTGGCCGGGCGGCTTGGCATCAAGCCAGGCCAGGTGGTGCAGGAGATCGGATACGACGACGACTGCGACGAGCAGATCCGTGATTCGATCGCCGCGGTACAGGAAGTAGAGCTTGTCGACGAGGACTTCGACGATGTCGTCGACGTGGTCCTGCTCTGGTGGCGGGACGGAGACGGCGACCTCGTGGACGCCCTGGTGGACGTGACGGCGCCACTCGCCGACGGCGGGTACATCTGGCTGCTCACGCCCAAGTCGGGGCGGGACGGCCACGTGGAGCCCAGCGAGATCGGCGAGGCCGCGCCCACCGCCGGGCTATCGCAGACCTCCACCGTGAGCGCCGGGAGGGACTGGTCGGGCACGCGGCTGGTCGCGCCGAAGGCGCGCCGCTGACCCTGCGCCCCAGGCGTGCCGCCGCTGGGCACGGGCGCGGGTGCGTACGCGGGTGTCGGAGGCTGGTGGCAGACTGAAGACATCTCGCGCTCGCGGGCTCTATCTGACGCCCGTCGGCATCCCCGTGACGGAAAGGACCAGCGATGGCGGTCGAGGTCGGCGACAAGGCCCCGGATTTCGAGCTGAAGGACCAGCACGGCACGCCCGTGAAGCTGTCGAGCTTCGCCGGCCAGAAGAACGTCGTGCTGGTGTTCTACCCGCTGGCGTTCAGCGGCGTCTGTTCGGGGGAGATGGCCGCGATGCGCGACGAGTTCCCCGAGGCGTCGCGCGATGACGTGGAGCTGCTCGCGGTGTCGGTGGACTCGGGCTACGCGCTGCGCGCCTGGGACGACGCGGAGCACTTCGGGTTCGGGATGCTGTCCGACTTCTGGCCGCACGGCGCGGTGGCCAGGTCGTACGGCGTGTTCGATGAGAACCTCGGAATTGCCACACGCGGGACCTTCGTTATCGATAAGAATGGCGTCGTGCGGTGGAAGGTCGTGAACCCCGTACCGCAGGCACGTGACATCGCCGAGTATCAGAAGGCGCTGGCGGAGCTGGACTAGCTGCGGGGGCGCGTTCTGGGGGAACGGCAGAATCGGAAACGCTGAATGCCCTGCTATCGCTGTGGTGCGCGGCAGGTCGACCCGGACCGGGGGGAAAGCCCCTGGAAACGAGGGGTCCGGGCCGACCGCCAGGTGCTCATCTGCCCAGCCTGCCAGTCCTCCGTGGACTGGGTGGGCGAGCTCGACCAGTGCCCGGTCTGCGCGAGCGTGCACCTGGTGCGCAGGCTCGGCGAGGTTGAGTGCCGGGACTGCGGGTACGTCCGGGAGCCCACCGGCCCGGTGGGCGTGGGCCCGGTTCCCGGCGCGGCGCCCGACGCCCCGGCGCCAGGGCCGGATGCTGCCCCGGAGGCGGTGCCCGGCATCGCGCCCGGTCCTGCTCCGGACCTCGGCCAGACGCCGGGCCTGGCCGAGGAGGTGGAACTGGCGCTCGCCCGGGTTCTGGGCCGGGCCGGCCGCCCCGCCAGGATCGGCTAGCGCGCTGGCGGGCCCGGAGCGGGTACGCTGGCCCGGTCATAGCTGCTTGAACCGGGTCACTCCGCCAGGCAGCGGGGGTGCATAGCTCAGCGGTA
>CAVUYA010000010.1:0-19139 GCA_963745575.1 uncultured Actinomycetota bacterium
GGTGCCCGGCCCGGGACAGCTCGTCCGCCACCGGCCGCCAGCTGCCCGGCCCCAGGTTGGGGGAATGGATGAGCACGATGACAGGCGCCACGGTTCCCATGCTCATGCCTCGGTAGAGTCCAGGCAGGATCTTCGGCATTCCCGGCTGGCGCGCCTGGCTGCGCCCCGGGCCCGGCCAGGAGCCACGAGGGAGGACCATGGACGTTCGCGGTTACGTCGACGAGAACGCGGCCGGCTTCTTCGACGCGCTCGGGCGGTGGCTGGCCATTCCGTCGATTTCCGCCGACCCCGCGCACCGCGCCGATGTCCGCCGCAGCGCGGAATGGCTGGCGGGGCACCTGCGCGAGAGCGGCTTCCCGGTGGCGGAGATCTGGGAAACCGGCGCGGACGGGGCCGGGCTTCCCGCGGTGTTCGCGCACTGGCCCGCCGCGGACCCGTCCGCTCCCACCGTGCTCGTCTACGGCCACCACGACGTGCAGCCGGTCGAGCCGCTGGAGGAGTGGGAGTCGCCGCCGTTCGAGCCCGTGCGGCGAGACGGCCAGCTGCTGGGGCGCGGGTCCTCCGACGACAAGGGTCAGGTGCTCTTCCACGCCCTGGCCGCGCGCGCCAGCGCGGCGCTCACGCGCAGGACGAAGGAGCGCAGGACCCGGGCGCCGGGGAGCGCCGCCGGTCACGCTCAAGCTGCTGGTCGAGGGCGAGGAGGAGTCGGGGTCGCCGAACTTCCCGGCCCTGCTGGAGAACAACTCCGGCCGGCTCGGCTGCGACGTGATCGTCATCTCCGACACCACGATGTGGGCGGCGGACGTGCCGTCGATGTGCACCGGCATGCGCGGCCTGGCCGAGGCGCAGATCGACCTGCGCGGCCCGGAGCGGGACCTGCACTCGGGATCGTTCGGCGGCGCGGTGCCCAATCCGCTGCACGTCCTCGCCGGCCTGCTGGCCGGCCTGCACGACCGTGACGGCCGGGTCACCCTGCCCGGGTTCTACGACAAGGTGCTCCCGGTCTCGGCCGCCGAGCGCGAGATGTTCGCCCGGCTGCCGTTCGACCAGCAGGCCTGGCTCGACGAGGCCGGCCACAGCCGCGCCGCGGCGGGCGAGGCCGGCTTCAGCACGCTGGAGCGGATCTGGGCCCGGCCGACCGCGGAGATCAACGGGATGTGGGGCGGGCACACCGGGCCGGGCGGCAAGACGATCATCCCCAGCCAGGCGCACGCCAAGCTGTCGTTCCGGCTGGTCGCGCACCAGGAGCCCGCCGACGTGGCCGCCGCGCTGCGCGAGTACGTGGCCCAGCGCACCCCGCCGGGCATCGAGGCCGTCGTCACTGTCCCCGGCCCGGGGGTCCGCCCCAGCTTCTCGCCGGCCGACTCGCCCGCCGTGCAGGCGGCGAAGCGGGCCATGGAGCGCGCGTTCGGGTCCGAGGTCCTGTTCACCCGGGAAGGCGGAAGCGGGCCCGAAGCGGACCTGGCCGCCATCCTCGGGGCGCCGCTGGTCTTCCTGGCCGTGGGGCTGGACTCCGACCGCATTCACGCGCCGAACGAGAAGGTCGAGATGAGCTTGCTCCTGAAGGGCGCCGAGGCCGCCGCGTACCTGTGGGACGAGCTCGCGGCGGCGGCCGGCGATCTCACGGCGACGCGGTGAGCGCCGGCCCGGCCCTGCCACCGGACCGGCACGGCGAGCTGAGCTCCGCCGAGTTGACCGACAGCGGCGGCCTGCGCGACCTCGCCCTGTCGCGCGGCGAGGTGGACCGGTCCACGGCCCGCCGCGACGACGCCGAGTGGCTCACGGCGGCCTGGGCGAACCCGCGCACCCGCGTGCTCGTGGTCTCCGACGGGGAGGCCCTGGTCCGGTTCGCCGGCGACGACACCAAGGCGGAGCTGGCCTTCGTGCCGGCGCAGCAGGCCCCGGACGGCGTCAGGTTCCTGCTGGGAGTCGACGCCGACGGGGTCGTCTACTTCGGCGTGGCCGCGCCGCTGCCGCGTCCGGAGGCAGGGCAGGACCTGGCCTCCGGGGCCCGGGCGATCAGCCTGCGGCAGGCCGGTCCGCTGCTGTCCGACCGCGACGCCGGGCTGATGACCGAGGCCGTGGCGCTGGCCAACTGGCACTCCACGCACGGGCACTGCCCGCGGGACGGCGCGGTCACCGAGCCGGTGCTGGCCGGCCACGCCCGGCGCTGCGTGAACGACGGGAGCGAGCACTTCCCGCGGCTCGACCCTGCGGTGATCATGCTGGTGACCGACCCCGATGACCGGTGCCTGCTGGCCAGGAACGCGATGTGGCCCGAGCGGCGGGTGTCGATCCTGGCCGGGTTCGTGGAGCCCGGCGAGTCCGCCGAGCAGGCGGTCGCGCGCGAGGTGCACGAGGAAACCGGGATCGTCGTCGGCGACGCCCGCTACGTGGGCAGCCAGCCCTGGCCGATGCCGCACAGCCTGATGCTCGGCTTCCGCGCCCGCGCCACCGGCAGCCTGAAGATCATGGTCGACTCCCACGAGATCGCCGAGGCGCGCTGGTTCAGCCGGGATGAGCTGCGGGCCGCCATCGCCACCGGCGAGATCCGGCTGCCGCCGCCGGTGTCGATCGCGCACCGGATCATCGAGTCCTGGTACGGGAGCGACCTCGGCGGCGCCTGGTAAGGCCGAACACCCGGGCGCAACACGGGCGTCACGTTAACCGCATTTAGCCTCACGAGGCGGTCTCAGCCGTTACCATTGCCGGTACTTTGCTAGCTCATTACCAGCTGATGACCGTATGTCGGCTGGGGCGTCATCATCGAATCAGGTGTCAGGTTGACATCGCGCGATACCGCGGGCCGGGGTCCGGCCGACAGGAAGAACCGGGTGCCGGGTGGCCGCCGCCCCCGCATCTACGTGCACATCGGCGAGCCGAAGACGGGCACGACGTTCCTGCAGCGTGCCCTCTGGAGCAACCGCGCCTGGCTCGCCGCCCAGGGCGTCGTGCTGCCGGGCTACGAATGGCGGGACCATAACCGGGCCAGCCGGGATCTGCGCGAGGCGGTCAGGGAGGCCTCCGACCCGACCGATCCGTGGACCGGCGACTGGGACGTCCTGGCCGGCCAGGCCCTGCTGGCCCCCGAGGCGGCCGTCATCTCGGACGAGGTGCTGGCCGCGTGCCACCCCGAGCAGGCCGATCGCGCGGTCCGGTCCCTGCTCGCGGCCGAGGTGCACATCGTCCTCACCGTGCGCGACCTCGCGACCCTGCTGCCCGCCGAGTGGCAGGAGACGGTCAAGACCCGCGGCATCACCGGATGGGACGAATGGCTCAGCGATGTCATCGACGTCCAGTCGGCTGCCGCCGACCGGCGCCAGTGGCGGTTCTGGACGTTCCACGACACGCTGGCCATCCTCGACATGTGGTCGCGGCACCTTCCGCCGGACCAGGTGCACGTGATCACCGTGCCGCAGCAGGGCCCGCCCAGCACGCTCTGGGTCAGGTTCGCGTCGGTTCTCGGCATCGATCCCGGCGGCATCGACCTCGCCGAGGCGTACGCCAATCCCTCGCTCGGACTGGCCGAGGTCGAGTTCCTGCGCCGGCTGAACGAGACGCTGCCCGAGGAGATGCCCTACTGGTTCTACACCCGGAACATCAAGCGAATCCTCGCGCACGACGTCCTGGCCGCGCGGGCGCGCCAGGCGCGGCTGGCCGTGCCCGCCAGCCGGCAGGCATGGGTCCGAGAGCAGTCGGAGATCCTCGTCGCGGGCTTGCGTGACTCCAAGTTCCACATCGTCGGCGATCTCAGCGAGCTGCTGCCCCGTCCCGCGGCGGACCCGTACCAGGGACCCGCCGACCTGCCCGCCGCGCAGATACTGGACGCCGCCGTGGCCGCGACGGCCGCGCTGACCGACCAGCTGTACCGGGACAGGCACCCGGCCCCCCGGCCGCGCAGGCGACGGCGCAGCCTGCGGCAGCGGGCCAGCCGGCTGGAATGGACCGTGCTGAACGGGCCCCGGGCCAAGCGGGTGCTCCGCAAGAGGAGTCGCGTCCCGGCCGTGCGGCGCCTGCGGGTCCTCATCTGGCGCGTGCTCATCCGCCCCGCGCGCTACGGCAGGTAACCCGGGATCAGCGCAGCAGCAGGCGGGCGGCGAGCTCGAGGTGGTTGCTGACGTCGTCGGCGGAGGCGCGCCGGGTGACCCAGGCGACCAGGTTGGACAGCCAGACATCGCCGATGACCCGGGCGATGGCCTTGTCGTCGGCGGACGGCTCGCCGTCGTGCATGGCCTTCGTGAGCACCTGCTCCATCAGCCGCGCCACCGTGTTGACCTCGGCCGCGGCGCTCGGGTCCGCGAACATGAACGCCCGGGTCATCGCCTCGGTCAGCATGGGCTCGCGCTGCATGGAGCGGGTGATCCGGCCCAGCACGTACATCATCCGCTCGTAGGACGTCTCGCCGGGGATGGGCTTGCGGTCGAGTTTCTCCTGGGTCTGCTCGAATTCCCGGGCCAGCTCGGACACCAGCAGGTGGATCTTGGACGGGAAGTACCGGTACAGCGTCCCGAGGGCCACGTCGGCTCGCCCGGCCACGGTCCGCATCTGCACCGCGTCATAGCCGCCCTTGGACGCCAGCGCCAGCGTGGCGTCGAGGATCCGCTTGCGGCGGTCGCGCTGCGCCGCCGAGCCCAGCTCGGCGGCGCTGGCGTTCGGCGCGGCGGTGCCGGTGATACGTGTTCTCGGTACTGCCATCAAACGCCTCTCGTGGTGTCCTCGGGTCCGGGCCGCCCGCGACGATCTTTGGCGGCCGATTCGCGCGGGCCGGGAAGGCAGAGCTGCCCGCGGCGATGATCCAGCCTACCAACGGTGACCGGCCTGGCCGGGCCGTCCGCGCTGGCCGCCGGCCGGTAAAACGTGTTCTAATTTTGCGAGCCGCGGCCACGAGGAGGACCGGTGCCTACCGCCATGGACTTCACCCTCGGCGAGACCCAGCAGGCGGTCGCCCGGGTCGCCGCCGAGGTGCTGGGCCCGGTGCCGCCGGCGGTCCCGCCCGCGGCCGGGGAAGGGGACGGGTTCGACTCGGCGCTGTGGAAGGAACTGGGACGGGCCGGCCTGCTGTCGCTGGCCCTGCCGGCCTGGCTGGGCGGGGACGGGCTCGGGGTGCTGGACGTGGCGGTGGCGCTGACCGAGGCCGGCCGGCGGGCCGCCCGCGTGCCCGCCCTGGCCACGCTGGTCCTCGGAGTCCTGCCCGTGGTCCGGTGGGGCGACCGGGACCTGCAGCAGGCGCTGCTGGGCGGCGTCGCCGCCGGCGATACCGTGCTCACCGCGGCGCTCCGGGAGCCCTCGGGCGTGATGCCCGCCCGGCCTGCCACCACGGCCACGCTGAAGCGCGCGTCCGGCACGGTGTCCGGAGTCAAGATCGGAGTGCCGTACGCCGCGGCGGCCGACTGGATCCTGGTGCCGGCCAGCCTGGAGGCCGTCGGCACCGGAGTCGTGATCGTCAAGGCGTCTGGCGAGGGCGTGTCCTGGCGGCGCACGCACAGCTCCTCCGGCGAGCCGGAGTACACGCTGCGGCTGGATCAGGCGCCGGTCGCCGGCCTTCTAGGCTCCGTGAAGGGGGATGGGGAGGTGGGCAGGGGCCAGGCCGCCCGGGACCTCTACCAGCTCGCGGTGGCCGGGGCGTGCAGCCTGGCCGACGGTGCCCTGGCGGGCGCGCTCGCGCTGACCACGGCGCACGTGGCCGCGCGGGAGCAGTTCGGCCGGCCGCTGGCCACGTTCCAGGCGGTGGCCGGGCAGGCCGCCGACGTGTACATCACCTCGCGCACCCTGCACCTGGCCACGCTCTCGGCCTGCTGGCGGCTGCAGGCCGGCCGGGAGGCCGGCCGTGATCTCGACGTGGCGGCGTACTGGCTGGCCTCCCGCGCGCCCGCGGCGCTGCGCACCTGCCACCACCTGCACGGCGGGATCGGCATGGACGTCACCTACCCGCTGCACCGCTACTCCGCGCTGATCAAGGACCTGGTCAGGTTCGTGGGCGGCGCCGAGTACTGCCTCGACCGGCTCGGCGCCCGGGCCTGCGCCGGGGATGACGGCTGAGGTCCCGCCATGTTCCTCGACCTCACCGGCGAGCAGGTCGCGCTGCGCGATGAGCTCCGGGCCTATTTCGCCACGCTGATCTCGGCGCAGGAGCGCGAGACGATGCTCACCGAGCGGCACGGCGCGGTCTACCGTGAGGTGGTGCGCAGGATGGGCCGCGACGCGTGGCTGGGGCTCGGCTGGCCGGCCGAGTTCGGCGGCCGCGGGCTCGGCCAGATGGAGCAGCAGATCTTCGTCGACGAGGCGGCCCGGGCCGACGTCCCGCTGCCCAGCGTCACCCTGCAGACCGTCGGGCCGACGCTGCAGGCCCACGGAACCGCCGAGCAGAAGGCCTTCTTCCTGCCCAAGATCCTGGCCGGCGAGGTGCACTTCGCGATCGGGTACACCGAGCCTGAGGCCGGCACCGACCTGGCCGCCCTGCGCACCCGGGCGGTGCGGGACGGGGATACTTACGTGGTCAACGGCCAGAAGATCTTCACCACCGGCGCGCACGACGCCGACTACATCTGGCTGGCCTGCCGCACCGACCCGGACGCGCCGCGGCACAAGGGCATTTCCATCCTCATCGTCGACACCGCCGACCCCGGCTTCTCCTGGACGCCGATCATCACCCACGACGGAGCCCACCACGTCAACGCCACCTACTACTCCGACGTGCGCGTCCCGGTCACGATGCGGGTCGGCGAGGAGAACGCGGGCTGGCGGCTGGTGACCACGCAGCTCAACCACGAGCGGGTGATGCTCGGCCCGGCGGGCCGGATCGCGGCCCTGCACGACCGGGTACGCGGCTGGGCGGCCGGCCAGGCTGCGCCGGACGGCCGGCCGCTGCTCGGCCTGCCGGACGTGCGGCGCGCGCTGGCCGAGTCCTACGCCTGCCTGCGGATCAACGAGCTGCTCAACTGGCAGGTGGCGGTGGCGCCCGCGGTCGACGTGGCCGACGCCTCCGCCACCAAGGTGTTCAGCTCGGAACGGCTGCAGCGGCTCGGCCAGCTGCTCGAGGACATCGTCGGGCGGTACGGCGACCCCGCCGACCCCGCCACGGCCGAGCTGGCGCGCTGGCTGGACATCCAGGCCAAGCGCAACACCGTGCTGACCTTCGGCGGCGGTGTCAACGAGATCCAGCGCGAGCTGATCGCGACGGCCGGGCTCGGGCTGCCGCGGGTACCCAGGTAGGGGACCTGAGCGAGCTGGAGGGGCGCGGTGCCGCCGGGACTGAGGAGCGAGGCAGCGTGCGACTGAGCGACGAGGGAAGGCGGCGCCCCAAGGCGCCCCGGAGGCGAGCGGGAGACACGGCGTGAGCGTAACGGCCGGTAACCCGGGTTCGGCGCCGACGGGCAGCCAGGCCGCGATCCGGGAGGCGGCCGCCCGGATCGCCGCGGACGGCGAGTCCCGGGCGCGCCCGGCCCGGGACCCGGTGAACCTGCCGATGATCAGGAACTGGGCCGAGGCGATCGGCGACGCCAACCCGGTCTACACCGACGCCGGGGCGGCCGCCAGGTCGGTGCACGGCGGCCTGGTCGCGCCGCCGGCGATGGCGCAGGTCTGGACCATGCGCGGACTCCATCCCGCCGCCGACGACGACGATCCGATGGGCCGGATGTCCGCGGTGCTCGACGAGGCCGGGTTCACCTCGGTGGTGGCCACCAACTGCGAGCAGGAGTACCACCGCTACCTGCGGCACGGCGAGCAGGTGACGGTGCGGGCCCGCCTGGAAGGCGTGACCGGCCCGAAGCGGACCGCGCTCGGCGAAGGCTGGTTCGTCACCACGCGGAGCACCTGGTACGCGGGCACCGAGCCGGTCGCGTCGATGCTGTTCCGGATCCTGAAATTCCGGCCGCCGCCTCCCCGTCCCGCTCCAGGCCCCCCCGCGCCGGCCCCGGCGGCCAGCGAGGCGCTGCGGCCGGTCATCTCGCCGGACACCGCGTTCTTCTGGGACGGCACCGCCGCCGGCGAGCTGCGGATCCAGCGCTGCGGCGGCTGCGGCGCGCTGCGCCACCCGCCCGGCCCGATGTGCCCCGCGTGCGGCGCGGCCCGGCCCGGGTACCTGGTCGCGGCCGGCACCGGGGAGGTCTACAGCTACGTGGTGCAGCACCACCCCCCGGTGCCGGGGAAGCAGATGCCGCTCGTGGTCGCGCTGGTGGCGCTGCCCGAGGGCGTGCGCATGGTCGGCGAGCTGCTCGGCGTGAGCCCGGACCGGGCGCGCATCGGCCTGCCGGTCCGGGTCGAGTTCGTCCGGATCGACGAGGCGCTGACGCTGCCCGCCTGGCGGGAGGATTCTCGGTGACGGCCGGGGCCGGGGTGAGGGCCGGGGCCGTGCTGCCGGAGCTGGTGATCGACGTGACCCCGACGTTCGTGGTCGCTTCCGCCATCGCGACCCGCGACTTCCAGGACGTGCACCACGACCGGGACCACGCCGTCGCGCGGGGCGGCCAGGACATCTTCATCAACATCCTGACCACGACCGGCCTGGTGCAGCGGTACGTCACGGACTGGGCCGGGCCCGGGGCCCTGGTGCGCAAGGTCGCGATCCGGCTCGGCGCGCCGTGTTACGCGGGGGACACGCTCACGTTCTCGGGCCAGGTGGCCGAGAGCGACGGCGGCGAGGTCCGGGTGGACGTGACCGGGAGGTGCCGCCTCGGCGACCACGTGACCGGCACGGTCCGCGTCGTCCTGCCGCCCGAGGGGAGCGGGGCGTGATCTGCGGGGCGGCGGCGATCGCCGGCATCGGGGCCACCGAGTTCTCCAAGGACTCCGGGCGCAGCGAGCTGCGGCTGGCCGCCGAGGCGACCTCGGCCGCGCTGGCCGACGCCGGGCTGCGCCCGTCCGACGTGGACGGGCTGGTGACGTTCACCATGGACAACACCGCCGAGATCGCGCTCGCCCGCGAGCTCGGCCTGGGCGAGCTGACGTTCTTCAGCCACGTGGGCTACGGCGGCGGTGCCGCCTGCGCGATCGTGCAGCAGGCGGCGATGGCGGTCGCGACCGGGACCGCGCGGGTGGTGGTGTGCTACCGGGCGCTGAACGAGCGGTCCGGGCACCGGTTCGGGCAGGTCTCCCGGGCCGCGGTGGCGGCGCCGACCTCGTCCGGGATCGACAACGGCTGGCACTACCCGATGGGCCTGGCCGTGCCCGCCGCGACCGTCGCGATGATCGCCCGGCGCTACATGCACGACTACGGGGCCACCAGCGAGGACTTCGGCGCGGTCACGGTCGCGGACCGGCGGCACGCGGCGACCAACCCGAACGCCTGGTTCTACCGCCGGCCGGTCACGCTGGCCGAGCACCAGGCGTCCCGGTGGATCGTCGAGCCGCTGCGGCTGCTCGACTGCTGCCAGGAGAGCGACGGGGCCGTGGCCGTCGTCGTGACCAGCGCCGAACGGGCCCGTGACCTCCGGCAGGCCCCGGCGGTGATCCGCGCGGCCGCCCAGGGCAGCAGCCCGGGCCAGTACGTGATGACCAGCTACTACCGCGACGAGCTGGGACTGCCCGAGATGGGCGTGGTGGCCCGGCAGCTGTGGCGGCAGGCGGGGACCGGCCCGCAGGATGTGCGGACCGCCGTGCTCTACGACCACTTCACCCCGTTCGTCCTGCTGCAGCTGGAGGAACTCGGCTTCTGCCCGCGCGGCGAGGCCAGGCACTACATCTGCGGCGGGGCGATCGAGCTCGGCGGGAGGCTGCCGGTCAACCCGCACGGCGGCCAGCTCGGCGAGGCGTACATCCACGGCATGAACGGCATTGCCGAGGGCGTGCGCCAGGTGCGCGGCAGCTCGGCCAACCAGGTCGGCGGGGACGGGCCGGTGCTGGTCACCGCCGGCACCGGGGTGCCGACCAGCGGCCTGATCCTGGGCCCGGACTGACCCCGGCGGGGGCGGCCCGGGCCGAGCGGGGGCTTGACGTACCGCTCGCCCCTTAGGAATTCGTGGGCGTGGTCATGGACTCATGGACATCGTGGGCGTGGGCGTGGTCATGGACATCGTGGGCGTAGGCGTGGGCATGGACATCTGCATGCCACCGCCGAGGGCGATGTCGTGGTGGACGCCGTGCCACCAGTCGTACACGTCCGCATGCGGCGCGCCGGACACGAAGCCCAGGAGGCGGCCCTGGTCCTGGGTCCACACGATGGCCTCCTGGCTGTTACTCGCGATGAAATGGCAGAACATCCGGCCTGCCGCCTGTGAGTCAGGGTTCAGCGTTCCCGAAATGGACTGCGCCATCGAATAGTTCGGCAAATGCAGGTACTGGTGGTTCCAGCTGATCTCGCCGTTCTCGGCAAGCTCGCTGCAGTTGGCGACGTTGGGCTGGAAGGGACCGGGCATGATCGACTGAACCTTGGCCTCGTAAGCCTTGTAGAGAGCGGCCAGCGTCGGATAGGCGCGGAAGGTCGCCGTGCTGATCGCGAGGGTCGGGTTCGTGCAGGTGACCATGGTCGTGCTCTGGTTGCGGCAGTCGCGAGGCGGCAGGGAGTTCATCGACAGGGCGCTCTGGTTGGCCAGGACCAGCGCCTTGTCGAGCGCGCTGTAGCTTGCCCTGAAGGCGGTTGACGGCGGCATGGTCATGCTGCTGCCGTGGCCCGTCGACCCGGAGTTGCCGCGCGTCCCGAGGTAGACGCCCACGCCCGCCCCGATCAGGACCACGGCGGCGGCCACGGCCGCGACCCAGCGCCAGCGCTTGTGCGGCCGCCGTCCGTGTGATCCGGGGGCGGGCTCGTCGCGGCCGGCCCGGCCGCCCGCGGCGGGCGGGGGCATGGATCCTCGCTGGCTGACCACGTCCGGGTGCGAGGGGCCGCTGTGCTGGGCGCGGAGCACGGTGGCCGTGTTGCTGGTCGGCGTCTGATTGCTGGTCCCCGCCTGGGTCGCCGCGATTCCGAGGGACGCCCGGGCGGCATCGACGAACTCGCGGCACGTCGCGTAGCGGTCATCCGGCTTCTTGGCCAGGACCCGGGAGAAGACGTCGTCGACGGCCGCCGGCAACTCGGGCTGCAGGGCGCTGGGCGGCGGGGGCATTTCCTCGACGTGGGCCCAGATGATCGCGGCGTCGCGTTCCTTGGGGAACGGAACCCGGCCGGTGAGGCACTCGTAGAGCACGCAGCCCAGCGAGTACTCGTCGGCCCGGCCATCCACGGGCGTTTCCTGGATCTGCTCCGGGGCGACGTAATCGATCGTCCCGAGGAACTCGCCGGTCTTGGTCAGGCCGCTGCGCGACAGCATGTACTTGGTGATACCGAAGTCCGACAGGTAGACGTGGTCGGGATCGCCGTCCTGGCCGTGCTCGATGAGCAGGTTCCCCGGCTTGACGTCGCGGTGGACCAGGCCCTTGCGGTGCGCCGCGTCGAGCGCCCGCGCGGCCTGGCCGGTCAGGAAGATGGCGTCACCGGGCGGGAGCGGGGCGTGCTTCTTCAGCAGCGCGCGCAGGTCGGTCCCGGCCACGTACCGCATGGCGATGTACAGCAGGTCGTCGCTCGGCCCCATGTCGTAGATGGGAATCACGTTCGGGTGGTTCAGCGAGGCGGCGATGCGTGATTCCTCCAGGAACCGCGCGCGGAAAACGTCGTCGGTGGCGATCTCGGGGGCGAGCACCTTCAGGGCGACCACGCTGCCCAGACGCGGGTTCTCGGCCTGGTAGACCACGCTCATCCCGCCGCGTCCGACCACGGCGCGCAGCCGGTAGCCCGCGAACTCATCTCCAACCATGGGTAGCACAGGCATCGGGGCGCTCCCGGAATCGAATGGATCTAATAGATGGAACTCGGCGCGGGCGGCGCGTTTCCCGAGCGGGATTCGCGAGCCCGCGTTAGCAGCAGATAGCAGATGCGGTCATATCACTGCCCGCTCGCCATTACGCTGCGTTAGCGAACAACGGGCGGTGCCGTGTCGGCTAGCAGTTCAAGGTCATTGCCGCGTCCCCCTACCACGCCCGCCCGGGCCGCCGATACGACTGCCTTGACCGGCTTTCCATGAGTCTGGCTACCCTCATGAAAGTTAGAGTCAGGCTACCCCGGCCCTGATACACCGTCTAGGTTGCCCTGACCGGGTTCTTGACCCGGCCTTTACCTGCCAGGCTGGCCGCCCGGGAAAGGCCGGCTGGTCCCGGCCCGGCCTGGCGTGGCGGCCGGGCGGCCCCGGGGTCGGCGTATCCTGCGCACGTGAACCGCGCGGCTGCGATCCCCTCGGGAACGATCACGCTGCTCTTCACCGACGTCGAGGGCTCGACGAGGCTCTGGGAAGCCGAGCCGCAGCCCATGGCCCAGGCCCTGCGCCGCCACGACGAGATGCTCCGCGCCGCCATCGGGCAGGCCGGCGGCTTCGTGTTCAAGACCGTGGGCGACGCCTTCTGCGCCGCCTTCGCCACGCCCCAGGCGGCGCTGGGTGCCGTGCTCGCCGCCCAGCGGGCGCTCGCCGCGGAGCGGTGGCCGACCAGCCGGCCGATCCGGGTGCGGATGAGCCTGCACACCGGCGTGTGCGAGGAGCGCGACAACGACTACTTCGGTCCTGTGGTCAACCGCACGGCCCGGCTCGAGGCCGTCGCCCACGGCGGGCAGGTGCTCATCTCCGGCGCCACGGCCGAGCTGCTGTCCGAGACCCTCCCCGCGGGCGTGACGTTGCGGGATCTGGGCCTGCACCGGCTGAAGGACCTCGGCCGGGCCGAGCGCGTCTTCCAGCTCGAAGCGGAATTCCTGGCCCCGGACTTCCCGCCGCTGGCGTCGCTGGACAACCCGGAGCTGCCGAACAACCTGCCCGGCCAGCTCAGCGCGTTCGTCGGCCGGGAGCGGGAAGTGCGGGAGGTGCGCAAGCTGGTCCGCTCCTCGCGCCTGGTCACCCTCACCGGGGCCGGCGGCTGCGGGAAGACCCGCCTCGCGCTCCAGGCCGCGGCCGAACTGCTGGACGACGCCAGGGACGGCGTGTGGTTCGTCGACCTCGCCCCGCTGACCGAGGGCGAGCAGATCCCGGCCGCGGTCGCCGCCGCGCTCGGGCTGGCCGATCCTGGCGGGCAGTTGCTGCTGGAGTCGCTGACGGAATCGCTGCGCGAGCAGGACACGCTCGTCCTGCTGGACAACTGCGAGCACGTGATCGACGCCGCCGCCAAGCTCTGCGGCCTCCTGGTCCGCGATTGCCCCCGGCTGCGCATCCTGGCTACCTCGCGAGAGCCGCTGGGCCTCGACGGCGAGCACGTATACCGCGTGCCGTCGCTGTCGCTGCCGCCGGGCGAGGCCGAGGCCGTGGACGAGATCGCCGCGTCCGACGCCGCCCGGCTCTTCGTGGACCGGGCGCAGGCCCACGACTCCGGGTTCGGCCTCGATGAGGACACCGCGCCGCTGGTCGCATCCGTCTGCCGCCGCCTGGACGGCATCCCGCTGGCGCTCGAGCTGGCGGCGGCGCGGCTGTCGTCGATGTCGATCCAGCAGGTCAGCCAGCGGCTGGACCAGCGCTTCCGGCTGCTCACCGGCGGCAGCCGCAACGCCATGCCCCGCCAGCAGACGCTGCAGGCCACGGTGGACTGGTCCTTCGGCCTGCTCCACGAGCCCGAGCGGGAGACGCTGCGACGGCTGTCGGTGTTCGCCGGCGGCTTCGAGCTCGAGGCGGCCGAGGCTATCTGCGCGGACGGCGGCGTCGACGCCTTCGACGTGATGGACCTGCTCGGCTCGCTGGTCGGCAAGAGCCTCGTGGTAGCCGACCGGACGCCCGGGTCGGTCCGCTACCGGCTGCTGGACACGATCCGCCAGTACGCCGCGCAGGAGCTGCTGAGGTCGGGCGGCGAAGCGGAGGTGGTGGCGGCCCGGGACCGGCACGCCGGCTACTTCCTGGGCCTGGCGCAGGAGGCGGCGCCCGCGCTCTCCGGGTTCGGGCAGGGCGACTGGCTGCGGCGGCTGGACCCCGAGTGGGAGAACCTGCGCGCCGCCGCCGCCCACCTGGCCGACCAGGGCCGCACCGACGACGTGCTCCGGCTCGGCGTCTGGCTGCAGTGGTTCGCTTTGGGCAAGGGACACACCGACGTGCTCACCTGGCTGCGCAGCGGGGTGGACCCGGCCGCCCCCCGGCCGGACCCGCTGCACGCCGAAGCGCTCACTGCGGTCGGCTGGCTGACCGGGATGCTGCTGCGGCTGGACGCTGACGCGCGGGCCTTTGCCGGGCAGTGCGCCGAGCGGGCCTTGACCATGACCCGCGAGCTCGGCGACCGGCGCCTGGAGGCGCGGGCCCTGCTGGTGATGGGCAGCGTGGCCTACTTCCACGGTGACGTGACCCGGCTGCGGCGGTTCGGCCGCGACGGTGTCGCGATCGCCCGCGAGCTCGGCGACGTGCACCTGCAAGGCGAGCTGCTGGCCTGCCTCACCATCGGCGGCAGTGACGACGAGAACCGCCGCGTCCGCCTCGAGGCGCTGGACTGCTTCCGCCAGTCCGGCGACGACATGTCCGCGGCGATGGAAATGCACCAGATCAGTGCCCTGGACGTCAAGGCCGGGCGGCTCGAAGACGCCCAGGCCCACCTCACCGAGGCCATCGCCACGGCCGAGAAACTCGGTGCCGAGGCCTTCCTGTACTTCATGCGGACCGACTTCGCCATCATGCTGCTCCTCCAGGGCCAGCCCGAGCAGGCCGCGCCTCTGGTCAGGCGCTGCCTCCTGATCGCCCGCCGGATCGGCCTGCACCTCGACGTCAGCGAGCTGCTGTTCGGCGCGGCGTGCTGCGTCGCGTGGCAGGGAGATCACGCCCGGGCGGCACGCCTGCACGGCGCCGCCGACAAGGACATGAGCGCCGCCATCGCGGTCGGGAGCATCTCGCTGACCGACCCGGAGCGGCAGCTCAGCGAGCGGGACCAGGGCCGCCTCCGTCAGATTATGGGAGACGAGGCGTACGAGGCCGCCTACCGCTCGGGCACCGGGCTGTCCCGCGCTCAGGCGGTGGACCTGGCCCTCGGCCGGGACATCCCCGGCTGAGGGGCGCCGCCACGTACGAGACCTGGACGGGCGATTCGACTAGAGTGCACGCTGACCACGCGAAATCACATGGCCGGGAAGCGCCTGGCGAGGACGCTCCCGCTCAAGGAAGAGGGCGGCTGGTGTTCGAGACGGTGGTAGTGGGCGCGGACGGGTCGGCCACGGCGGCCGAGGCCGTCCGGGTGGCGATCGGACTGGTCAAGCTGACGGGCGGGCGGCTGCACATCGTGACCGCCTACAAGCCGCAGCAACTGCGGTCGCCGGCCGGCGAAGAGTTCGCCCAGTCGCTCAGCACGGTCGACGTGGCCGACTCCGTGCTGGCCGACCTGGCGTCCCGGGCCCGGAGCGGCGGCGTCGAGGTCGAGACGCACCTGAAGGGCGGCGATCCGGCCGACGCGATCTGCGAGGTGGCCACCCAGGTCAAGGCCGACGTCATCGTGGTCGGCAACAAGGGCATGACCGGCGTGCGCCGCGTCCTGGGCAGCGTGCCCAATTCGGTCGCGCACCAGGCGCCCTGCGCGGTGCTGATCGCCTTCACCACCGACGCTGGCTAGCCGCTTCCCCGGCCTGAACCCTTCCATCCGCGTGCTGCGGCCCGGGGTCGACGGTCGCGGGGGGTCGCGTTATGGCTGAGCTTCCCGCTGGGCGCCGGCCAGGTCGAGCGCGGCGATGTAGCCGAAGGTCATGGCCGGGCCGATGGTCGCGCCCGCTCCGGCGTAACTGTGCCCCATGACCGACGCGCTCGCGTTGCCCGCCGCGTACAGCCCGGCGATCGGGGTGCCGTCCGGACGCAGCACCCGGGCCCGGTCGTCGGTCCGCAGGCCGCCCTTGGTGCCCAGGTCGCCGGGCACGATCTTCACCGCGTAGAACGGCGCCTGGGCCAGCGGCGCCAGGTTCGGGTTGGGCCGGCAGCGCGGGTCGCCGTAGTAGCGGTCGTAGGCCGAGCCCCCGCGCCGGAAATCCTCATCCCGGCCCGCCTGGGCGAACTCGTTGAACCTGGTGACGGTCTTGGACAGCCCTCCCGGGTCCACGCCGACCTGCTCGGCCAGCTCGGTGAGGGACGGCGCGCGGAATACGGCGCCGGCCCGGTACCAGCGCCGGGGCAGGGGCTTGCGCGGCGG
This sequence comes from uncultured Actinomycetota bacterium, assembly GCA_963745575.1. Taxonomy (GTDB): domain Bacteria; phylum Actinomycetota; class Actinomycetes; order Streptosporangiales; family Streptosporangiaceae; genus JASHPR01. The sequence continues at coordinate 16,093 of CAVUYA010000010.1, forward strand.
CAGGCCGGCGAAGACGTACCGGTTGCGGTAGCGCTGGTCGGTGATCAGCCAGGCGGGGATGTGCGGGTTGTCCGGGGAGTGCGCCTCGTACATCGCGTGCACGGCGTCGACGTACGGCGCGGACTCGTTGACGAAGCGCTGCCCGGCCCCGTTGACCAGGATGCAGCCGGGCAGGCTGCGCTCGGCCAGGCAGAAGTACGGCCCGCCGGACAGCGGGATGGTCGGGCCCCACCAGGCGTCGTCCATGAGGTCGAGCGCCGCCCCGGCCGCCTCGCCCGCGACGATCCCGTCGCCGGTGTTCCCGGCCGAGCCGGTGGTCCACTCGGTGCTGGTCGGCTGGCGCTGGTAGCGGCGCCGCATCTCCTCGTTGCGCTCGAAAGCCCCCGGCGGCGATGAGCACCCCGCGCCCGGCCCGGACCAGCGCGGGGCGCCCGTCCCGGCTCACCTCGACGCCGGTGACGCAGCCGCCGGTGACCTGCAGCCCGGTCATGGGGGTACCGAGCCAGACCGGCACCTCCTTTGCCGCCAGGCCCGCCCGCAGGCCGGCCGCCAGGGCCTGGCCCATGCTCAGCGTGCGCCGCTTCAGCAGCCGCGCCCGCGCCGCCCGCCCCGACACCCGCGCCGCGGTGAGGATGGCCCGCGGGTGCCGGGTGCCGAGGCTCAGCCACCGGTAGTCGGCCTGCGTGATGGTCACGCCGGGCGGCGCCGGCAGGTAGGCGGGGTTGAGGCGGGCGAGTTCGGTCCCGAGCACCCGCGCGTCGAGCGGCACCGGCTCGATGCTGCGCCCCTGCGCCAGCCCGCCGGGAGCCTCGGGGTAGTAGTCGGCGTAACCGGGCACCCACGCGAAGTCGACGGGGGTGTTGGCGCGCACGAACGCCAGCATCTCCGGGCCCCGGGCGAGCAGCGCCCGCCGCAGGGTTTCGGGCACGGGACTTCCGGCGACCTGGGCCAGGTAGGCGCTGGCCTGCTCCGGGGTATCCCGGACCCCGGCCTTCCGCAGCACCTCGTTGCCCGGCGCCCAGATGCCGCCGCCGGACCGCGCGGTCGACCCGCCGAAGTAGTCCGTCTTCTCCAGTACCACCGTCCGCAGGCCGTGATGCGCGGCGGCGAGAGCGGCGGTCATCCCGGCGGCGCCACTGCCCACCACGACGACGTCGAACTCGGCCTCGTCCGTTGTCATGGCACCTCCCGGGCCTCCATATTAGAACACGTTATAGTTTTGGCCGAGGGCGCGAGGGCGCGAGGGCGCGAGCCGCGAGGCCGCGAGGCCGCGGAAGGCGCGCGAGTTCGGGGGCGCGAGGGCGCGGAGCTCCGGGGGGACCTCAGCCCGGGGACGCCGCGCGGCGGCGGAAGGCGGACCAGCGCGCGCAGCGCCCGGGCCGCGCGGCGAGGGCTCGGGTACCAGGCGGCTCCGAGCTCGCGAAGCAACTCCAGGCTGGGCCGGCCGGGCACCGTATAGGAGTAGATCACGACCGGCGTGGCGAGTTCCGCCAGCACCGCCCGCAAACCCTCGCTCTCCCGGCGCAGCATGTCCGGGGCGGCCAGCGACGCGACCACCACGGCCGCGTCGACCTCGTCGCTGGCGCACAAGGTCCGCAGCACCGTCGCGATGCTCCCGCCGGTGACCATCTGGGCGGTGACGTCCACCGGGTTCCCGGCCGAGCCGAAGTGCGGCATCAGCGGCCGCAGCGCGGCCTGGGCCGGGGCCGACAGCTCGGGCACGGTGAGCCCGTGCGCCTCGCACGCGTCGGCCATCCAGATCCCGGCCCCGCCCGACGTGGTGACCACGCCGACGCGGCGGCCGCGCATCAGCCGTCCCCGGGAGAGCGCGAAGCAGATATCGAGCAGGTCCTCCTGATCCTCGGCCCTGACGATCCCGCCCTCGCGGAACATGCGCTCGTACTCCGGCTCGTTCCCCGACTCGTGCGCGGTGTGCACCGGTGCCGCCCGCCGCCCGGCCACGGAACTGCCGAGCTTGGCCACGACGATGTGCTTGCCGCGCTCCCGGGCCCGCTGCGCGACCCGGGCCAGGTCCGCGGGCCGCCGGAATCCCTCGATGATGAGGGCGACGACCGCGGTCTGGCCGTCGGCGAGCAGGGCGTCGGCGACCTCGAGCGCGTCGACGTCGCTCTCGTTGCCGGTGGTGACGACGAAGCTCGCGCCGAGGCCTACCGCTTGCCCCCAGTTGAACAGGGCAAAGCCCAGCCCGCCGCTCTGCGAGACGATCGCGAGGTTGCCCGCCGTCAGGTTCCCCAGCCCGCGCCTGCGATCCACCGCCGGGCTGAACGACACGGCCACGCCGTCGGCGACGTTGAAGAACCCCTCGGCGTTCGGCCCGAGCAGCCGCATGCCCGACGCCTCGGCCATCTTGGCCATGCGGTCCTGGGCCAGCCTGCCCCGCGGAGTTCGTCTCGGCGAAACCGGAGCTGAAAATGACCACCGCGCGCACCCCGGCGGCGGCGCACTCGGCGACGACCTCGGGAACGAGGGAGGCCCGGACCGCCAGCACGGCCAGGTCGACAGGTTCCGGGAGCGCCGCGACGCTGGGGTACGACGCCAGCCCGCCGACCCGGGCACGATTCGGGTTGACGACATAGATCCGGCCGCCGTAGCCGTGCTGGCGCAGCACCTCAAGCGGCCGCCCGGACAGGGAGTGGGGGTCCTCGGAGGCGCCGACGATCGCGATGCTGCGCGGACGGAACATCGGATGAAGCTGGTGCTCTCGGATCATCCTGACCGCCCTGTGGACCTGGTGCGCGTGCGCGGCAAACCTCGGCGGCGGCCAGCGCGCCCGCCCTGGATGCCCTGGCCGTCCGCCTACCCAAGAACGTAGGGCAGCGGCTGGGCCGGTCGGTAGGGTGGCCAGGTGAGCGGCGGCGAGGTGCGGGACGGCGTGTCGCTGACCAACCTGGACCAGCCCCTGTTCGAAGGGGCCGAGGCAACCAAGCGTGACCTGGTCGACTACCTGGACGCGGTCGCCAGCCGGATCATCCCGGAGCTGCGCAGCAGGCCGCTGTCGGTGGTGCGGGTGCTCCGCGGCCAGGCGC
>CAVUYA010000011.1:0-105365 GCA_963745575.1 uncultured Actinomycetota bacterium
GGGTGGCCGCAACACCCGCCCTGCGGGGGACGGCCGAAACACCCGCCCTGCGATACCGAGGGACACGAGGTGCCTGACTACGACCCGCCCGCCGGCGGCGCGCCGGATCCCGATGTGGAGCTGACCACCATCTCCTACCGGGCGGTCGGCCCGGGCCTGCCCGTGGTCACTCATTCGGGTGAGCAGTTCGGGGTGGTCGAGCACGTCCTCGAGGTCCCCGAGCTTGACCTGTTCGACGGCGTCGTGGTGTACACCGGGACCGGGCTCGCCGCGCTGCACCCCAAGGACGAGCAACGGGCCCGGCACGAGATGCTGCGGATCGGGCAGCTGAGGGGCTGGCTCAAGTTCGTCGACGCCGACCAGGTGGAGGCGATCACCCCCGGCTACGTCAAGTGCAGGTTCGAGATGTCCGCCGTGGCTGACCTGCCGGTGCCCAACGGCCCGCCGGTCCTGCACCCCGACATGGCCCGGGAGGACCGTGCCGCCACGGCCGCGTTGCACCCGTGGTGGGGGCACTGGTTCGGCCGCCCCCGCTGGGTCCGCAAATAGCCGACTGACTGGCCGCAAATGTACTGGCCGCAAATGTACCGTCAGGCCGACGGACGCTTCCCCTAAACGCGACTAGCTCGTGGCCTAGGTGTATGGCGAGACCATTGAAAGGGTTCCCCACTGCTTAGGTGTATCTGTCGAGGTCAGACGTGCTCCGTCACCTTAACGGCTCAGGGGCAAGCCAGGCAGGACGCGGGCAAGTCAGCGAAGCTTTGGGAAGTGACCGTCGAGGTAGTCACGAATTCTTATGCGGATAGATTCATGCATCTGGAGATCCGGCAAATCTGCCACAGAGAAGAATTTAACAGCGGTTGACTCGCCGCTTACCTTCAGCGCTCCACCCACGATCGTGCATGCAAGGCAAATACTGAACTCCTGCCTGACTTCGCCGTCGTCATACGCGAAAGCGTGAGCAGGGTCAGAGTAAATTCCGATAACGTGATCAATACGGACGTCGAATCCTGTCTCTTCCTTAACCTCTCGAATGGCCGACTGAGCGAAGGTTTCTCCGATGTCCATTGCCCCGCCCGGTAGCGCCCAGTTGCCCGAATCGCTTCGTCTTTGGAGCAGGATCCGGCCCCTTTCGTCAGTCATGATTGCCGAAGATCCCACGACGAGCGAATTCGCGTTAGGAGCGGACGAGTCATGATAATAGTCAATGCGTGCCATTAAAGGCCTTTACAGGTCGAGATTCGGTCCAGATCGCCTCGAACTGGTGGGCGTATGCCTCGAATATTCCTGCTGGTCCAAGCCGCTTCAAATGGAGCAAAGGATGCTGGTATCCTCTAAGCCGGTAGAGATAAGGGGTGACAAGCATCTGATCATCGAAGCGGTAGACCGCATTATATAGCGGGACACTGTGGAATCTTATTTCGACGCCAGCATTCAATAACAAGAATATCACATATTTTCCATCTATGCCGTGGATGCGGCAACCGTCCTCCCAGCCACCGCTGAACTGTCTTCGGGTCCACCCAACCTTCCTAGCCAGGTACTCGTGCTCGACTTCTGCCGACGCCATAGCGAGCCTCAAACGCTCATTCACAATCTGCCACCCTGTCGGAGGGACGTCCGGGACGCGTCCCAAACGTCCCAAGCGTGGTGACCGCGTCGATCGGGCTGCGCTCCCCGCTCAACCGCGAACCGGGGCCGCCGAGGCGCTACGATAGATGGCATGAGCCTTGACACCCGCCCCACGCTTGACGGCCTTGAGGACAAGTGGACGCGCCGGTGGGCCGAGGCTCGTGTAGTACAAGTTTGACCAGACCCGCAGCCGCCGGGACGTCTACTCCATTGACACTCCCCCGCTGACCGCCAGCGGGTCGTTGCATCTCGGGCACGCCTTCTCGTACACCCAGCCGGACATCCTCGCGCGCTTCTGGCGGATGCGCGGCAAGGAGGTCTTCTACCCGGTCGGCTGGGACGACAACGGGCTGCCGACCGAGCGCCGGGTGCAGAACTACTTCGGCGTGCGGGTCGACCCGGCGCAGCCGTACGACCCGGACTTCACGCCGCCCGGCCCGTCCGGGCGGGGGGCGGCGAGCGCCGCGCGAGCAGGTGCCGGTGTCGCGGCGCAACTTCGTGGAGCTGTGCCTTCGCCTCGCCGACGACGACGAGCGCGTGTACGCCGAGGCCTGGCGCCGCCTCGGCCTCTCGGTGGACTGGTCGCTGAGCTACCGGACCATCGACCACGGCCCGCAGGCCATCTCGCAGCGCGCGTTCCTGCGCAGCGTCGCCCGGGGCGACGCCTACCTCGCCGACGGGCCCTCGTTGTGGGACGTGACGTTCGGGACGGCGGTCGCCCAGGCCGAGCTTGAGGACCGCGAGGTCGCCGGGGCCTACGTGCGGATCGAGTTCCCGCTCGAGGACGCGGCCGGCGGGGCCGGACCGGGCTCACCGGCCGACGGCGCGGTGCTCGTCGCCACCACCCGGCCCGAGTTGCTGCCCGCCTGCGTGGCCCTGGTCGCGCACCCGACGACGAGCGCTATGCCGGACTGTTCGGCGCCACGGTCCGCACGCCGCTGTTCGGCGTCGCGGTCCCGGTCCTCGCGCACCGGCTGGCCGACCCGGCCAAGGGCACCGGCATCGCCATGGTCTGCACGTTCGGCGACGCCACCGACGTGACCTGGTGGCGGGACCTGAGGCTGGATACCCGCCCGGTGATCGGCAAGGACGGGCGGCTGCTGGACGGCCCGCTGCCCTGGCTCGCCGACCCGGCCGGCCAGGCCGCCTACCAGGACCTGGCGGGCCTGACGGTGCCGGACGCCCGGGCCCGGATCACCGGCCTGCTGCGCGCCGCCGGGGAACTGCGCGGCGAGCCCGAGCCGGTCGTGCACGCGGTGAAGTTCTACGAGTACGGCGAGGCGCCGCTGGAAATCGTCACCACCCGGCAGTGGTATATCAAGAACGGCAGCCGGGATCCCGGGCTGCGCGCGGCTCTGCTGGCCCGCGGCCGTGAGCTCAACTGGCATCCCCCGCACATGCGGGCCCGCTACGAGGACTGGGTGCACGGGCTGGCCGGCGACTGGCTGATCAGCCGACAGCGCTACTTCGGGGTCCCGGTTCCGGTGTGGTACCCGCTCGACGCCGACGGCGCGGTGCGGTACGACGCCCCGATCCTGCCGTCCGACGACATGCTGCCGGTCGACCCCGCGGCCGACGCGCCGCCCGGGTACGAGCCGGGCCAGCGCGGCCGGCCGGGCGGGTTCACCGGGGACCCCGACGTGATGGACACCTGGGCCACGTCATCGCTCACCCCGCAGATCGCGGCCAGCCTGGGCGACGGCGGGCAGGACCTGTCGGACCGGGTGTTCCCGATGGACCTCCGGCCGCAGGCACACGAGATCATCAGGACCTGGCTGTTCTACACGATCCTCCGCTCGCACGTCGAGCAGGGCGTGCTGCCGTGGCGGCACGCGGCGATCTCGGGCTGGGTTCTCGACCCGGACCGGAAGAAGATGTCCAAGTCCAAGGACAACGTGACCACCCCGGCGACCTGCTGCGTGACTACGGCTCGGACGCGGTCCGGTACTGGGCGGCCAGCGCCCGCCTGGGCGTGGACACGGCCTTCGACCCGGGCCAGCTCAAGATCGGCCGGCGGCTCGCGGTGAAGATCCTTAACGCCAGCCGGTTCGTGCTCGGCATGTCCGCGCCAGACGAGACGGACCCCGCGGGCGCCGCGGGCGCGGCGGACCCCTCGGGCGCGGCGACGCAGGCGCAGGCGGACCCGGCGGGCGACGGGCGGGCAGGCCGGCCGCGGCGGGGCCGACGGGCGAGGCGGCGCAGGTCATCGAGCCGCTGGACCGGGCCATGCTGGGCCGGCTGGCCGGCCTCGTGGACCGGTGCACCGCGGCGTTCGAGGCCTACGACTACGCGCTGGCGCTGGAACTGGCCGAGCGGTTCTTCTGGTGGTTCTGCGACGACTACCTGGAGCTGGCCAAGCCGCGCGCGTACGGCGGCCAGGGCCCGGCGCCGGCCGGGTCGGCGATCGCCGCGCTTCGGCTCGCGCTGTCGGCGCTGCTGCGGCTGTTCGCCCCGTTCCTGCCGTTCGTCACGGAGGAAGTGTGGTCCTGGTGGCAGGACGGCTCCATCCACCGGGCTCCGTGGCCGGACCCGCAGCCGCTGCGGGTGGTGGGCGAGGCCGGCCGACGCCGGCGAGGGCGAACGCGAGCGGATCCTGGACGCCGCGTCCGCCGCGATCGGCGCGGTCCGCAAGGCCAAGTCCCAGGCCCGGCTGCCCATGCGGGCCAGCGCGGCCCGGCTCGTGGTCACCGCGCCCGCGCCGTACCTGGCGGCGCTGGCGCAGGTCAGCCGCGACGTCCAAGCGGCGGGCACGGTGGCGGAGGTGGAACTGCGCCCGGACACCGGCGAGGAGCCGGTGCACGAGGTCACAATCTGACCGGGCCCCGGGCGCCGGTAGTCTCACCGGCATGGACAAGGTTCAGCGGTCAGACGAGGAATGGCGCCAGCAGCTCACCCCCGAGGAGTACCACGTGCTGCGGGAGGCCGGCACGGAGGCACCGTTTACCGGCGAGTACACCGACACCAAGACCGAGGGCGTCTACCGGTGCCGGGCCTGCGGAGCCGAGCTGTTCCGCTCGGACGCCAAGTTCGAGTCGCACTGCGGCTGGCCCAGCTTCTACCAGCCCACCGAGGACGACGCCGTGGTCCTGCTCGAGGACCGGTCGGGCGGGATGGCCCGCACCGAGGTGCGCTGCGCGGCCTGCGATTCCCACCTGGGCCACGTGTTCGAGGGCGAGGGCTACCAGGTGCCCACCGACCAGCGGTGGTGCATCAACTCGGTGTCCCTGAGCCTCGAGCCAGCCCGGCCCCGGTGACCGCCGAAGCCCGGCAAGCCCATTGGCCATAACGCACCGGTGCCGGGGACACGGGGCGCGTCCCCGGCACCTGGTGCGCGGGCGGTCAGCGCGGGGTCATTGCCCGCGTACCGGCTGGCCGGTCATGGGGTCGAGGAACAGCTTCCTGTCGTGGCCGCCGCCCTGCTTGAAGTTGAACATGGTGTTCAGCGAGCCTGCGATGGCGTCGAAGGAGCCGGGGATCCTCGGCAGCCCCCAGTTGTCCTCGATGAACCTGATGATCGAGCTCTGGTCGGTGAGGTTGTTCGCGACGAAGTTGCGCTTGGCCCAGGGCGAGATGACCAGCAGCGGCAGGCGAGGCCCGTAGCCGCAGCGGCCGTTCTGGCCCGCCAGCGGCGGGTTCGCCTTGGTGTCGCCGCACAGGCCGGTGCCGGTCAGGAAGTCCACCGGCCCGGGCGGGTTCGCGACGTTGGCCGTGTTCGACGCGTTGTGGACGCCGCTGAAGACGTGGTCGTACCAGCCGTCGGAGTCGTCGTAGGAGACGACGACCGCGGTGCTGGACCAGTCCGGGGTGTGCTGCAGCGCGTTGATCTCGTTGACGATCCACTGCTGCTCGTCGAGCGGGTTGGAGTAGCCGGGGTGGCCGTCCTGGTACCCCGGCGCCTTCAGGAAGCTCACGGCCGGCAGGTGACCGGGTGAGATGAAGCCGTGCGCGATCGCGCCCACCAGCGCGTTGAAGTCGCTGGTGTCGTACTGGTGGTTGGCGGTGTTGAACTGGGGGACGCCCTCGACGAAGGTCTGGGTGTCCGTGCCGATCGCGTCCAGGGACGCGGGCGCCAGGTGGTGCGGGTTGGCCGTCGAGGCGTAGTACTGGAACGGCTCGTGGTGCGGGATGTAGTCGTCCTTCCAGCCCCAGTTGGTGCCGGTGCCGCCGATGCCCGCGCCGACCGGGGTCACGGCGTTGCACAGGCCCTGGTCGGTGGCTGGCGGGGTGGCGAACTTGCCCTTGAACTGGTTGGGGATGAACACGCTGGTGGGCTGGGTGCCGCCGGTCGCGGCCGCGAAGGTGGTGGTGGGCCGGAAGCCGCCCTGGAACCAGCCCCAGCTCAGCCCGGCGGCGTTCAGCTCGTCGCCGATGTTGGTGCCGGTCATCGACACCGCGTCACGGGTCGAGCAGTCGTCGTAGTAGGGCTGGGCGTCGTCGATGAGCGAGAGGCCGCCCTGGCCGTCGGGGACCGTGTCGCCGTCGGTGTCGGCGCCGTTGATCGTCTTGCCGACGGTGCCGGTGTTGCCCGAGGCGAGGTTGATGGCGCCCGGCGAGGACGGGCCGAAGGTGGTCCCGAACGAGTTGTCGTTCATCGCGTAGTGCTGGGCGTAGTTCCACAGCGCGGTCACGGTGTTGCCGTCGTAGTAGTTCATGACGTCGCTGGCCTGGCACGGCTGGCCGACGGCGCTGGTGCCCGTGCTGGTGCCGGTTTCCGTGACGAACTGGTCCATCTTCCCGCCGTTGAACGCCTTCTGCTCGGCGGAATAGCCGTGGTCCTGGTCGCAGGTCAGTATGTCGGCGATGTTGGCCGGGTTCAGGCGGCGCGGGTTGACCTGGTTGCCGGCCGCGTCCTTGTTGGGGTTGTTGGTCAGCAGGTTCCCGACGCCCCCGGCTCCGGGCGTGTTGGCGAGGTTGTTCACCTTCGGGGTGCCCTTGGCCGCGTGGAACGGCTGGCCAGAGGTGTTAGCCGCCTTCGGGTAGGTGCCGAAGTAGTGATCGAAGGAGGATGTTCTCCTGGAAGATGATCACGAGGTGCTTGATCGGCGTGGCGGTGCCCGGAGTGCTGGCCGCCCTCGCGGCGCAGCCCGGCTGCCGACCGAGGCGGCGACACTGCTCGCCCCGGCGACGCCGAGGGTAACCAGCGCCGCCGCTCCGGCGACGGCGTAGACCCTGCGTGGTGCATGCATACGTGGCTCCTTTGCGGCCTTCACGCGGTTACGTCCACCATGAACCGGGCGGAGCGTCGTCGCCACCCGGATGGCAGGCGCCAGGAGCCTAGAATGGCCCGCTGCCGTTCCGGTGACAAGACTCTGGCCGACTTCCGACGGCTGGCTTAAGGCCGACTGAACTCCCGGCCGGGCCGCGGGCCTGTTTCATCCTCCCGGGCGGCTGCCCGCGCACCCTGCTCGCGAGATCGGCGGGCGAAGGGTTCAATGGCGGCATGCCCCAGGCCAACGACGAGGCGGCGGCGCTGCTCAACGAGTACGCCGAGCTGCACCTGATGACCGGCGGGGACCAGTTCCGCGCCCGCAGCTACGACAAGGCCGCCCGCGCCATCGCCGGTCTCCCGCGGGACGTGTCGCAGCTGACCCCGGCGGAGCTGCAGCAGATCCCCGGGGTGGGCAAGGCCATCGCCGGGAAGATCAGCGAGATCACCGCGACCGGGACCTTCGCGGCCCTGGAACGGCTGCGCGCCGAGATCCCCGACGGGGTCCTCCAGCTGACCCGGATCCCGGCGCTCGGGCCCAAGCGAGCGCTGGTGCTGTACCGGGAGCTGCAGGTCGGCTCCCCGGACGAGCTGCGCGACGCGATCAAGGCGGGACGGCTCGAGGGCCTGCGCGGCTTCGGGCCCAAGAGCGAGGAAAAACTGCTGCAGGGCATCGAGCTGCTGGAAAGCACCTCCGGCCGGGTGCTGCTGAACGTGGCCGACGAGACCGCCGGCCGCGTCGTGCAGGCGATCAGCGCGGTGCCCGGGTGCCTGCGGTGCGCCCCGGCGGGCTCGTTGCGCAGGTTCGCCGAGACCGTCGGCGACGTGGACGTCCTGGCCGCGGCGGACGACTCCGGGCCGCTCATGGCCGCGCTCACCGGCCTGCCCGAGGCGGCGGCGGTCATCGCCGCGGGCCCGGCCAAGACCTCGGTCCGTACCGCCGCCGGGCTGCAGGTCGACCTGCGGGTGGTCCCGCTGGACTCCTGGGGCGCGGCCCTGCAGTACTTCACCGGGTCGCAGGCGCACAACGTGGCGATACGCGAGATCGCGGTGCGCAAGAAGCTCAAGCTCTCGGAGTACGGCCTGTTCGACGCCGTGACCGGCGAGAAGATCGTGTCCGAGACCGAGGAGGAGGTCTACCGCCGCCTCGGGATGGCCTGGATACCGCCGACGCTGCGCGAGCACACCGGAGAGATCGAGGCGGCGCTGCACGGCGGCCTGCCGGACCTGGTGGCCGAGCGGGATATCCGCGGCGATCTGCACACGCACACCGACCTGACCGACGGCGTCGCGACCCTGGAGGAGATGGTGGCCCGGGCCCAGGCGCGGGGGTACGCGTACTACGCGATCACCGATCACGCCCCGGACCTGGTCATGCAGCGGATGACCGACGAGAAGATGCTGGCCCAGCGCGAGCAGGTACGCAGGCTCGGCGCGAGCCTGGCCGCTGCGGCGGACGGCGAGGTGATGGTCCTGCTGCACGGGACCGAGCTGAACATCGCGCCCGACGGGACCGTGGACTGGCCCGCGGAGTTCCTGGACGGCTTCGACGTCTGCGTGGCCTCGGTGCACTCGCATTTCGACCAGTCCCGGGCGGCGATGACCCGCCGGTTCGTCACCGCCTGCGAGAACCCGCACGTCAACGTCATCGGGCACCCGCTGGCCCGGCGGATCGGGCGCCGGCCGCCGGTCGACGTCGACCTCCCCGAGCTGTTCCGGGCGTGCGCCAGGACCGGCACCGCGCTGGAAGTGAACGCGCACCCGAACCGGCTCGACCTGCCGTCCGCGCACATCAGGGCGGCGAAGGACGCCGGGGTCAGGTTCGCCATCGACAGCGACGCCCACTTCACCGGCGGCCTGGACTACCTGCGCTACGGCGTCGGGACGGCCCAGCGCGGCTGGCTGACGCCCGAGGACGTGATCAACACCTGGCCGCTGCCGCGCCTGCGGGAGTTCCTGCGCAAGGGCCGCCAGCCGGGTCGCTCCTAGCCGAGATAGCTCGCCGAGACGTCAACGCTCGGATCACCGCAGCCATGGCGGCCGGGTAGTCCCATCCCGTCCGTCCCGAGCCCGGAACACCACGGCCATGCCGCCCCGGCCTATCTCCTCGTGCAGCCGGTACCCGGCGACCCGCAGGCCAGCGTCAAAGCCGACCACAGGGCCGCTGGCATCCCCGTAACCCCCCTCGCCCACCACGCCTCCCCTGCGTGCGAGCCGTCCGCCAGCCACCTGCCCTGACGCCGGCGCCCCGCGGGGCAACGTCACGGCCAGGCCAGGCGCACATAGCGGGAGAACCCAGTATCCGCAGCGATCACGCCCGCCGCAACCCGGGCCGCAGCATCGGCGCGTTCCGCGTGGTGCTCCGGTAGCGTTCCCCTGGGCTCGTTCTCTTCCGCGGAAGCACGGGCGGCCTGAGGCTCGGTAACGGAAGGGAACCCGGATGAGCCCCCCTGCTGAGGACCGCCGCAAGACCGGCGCGCAGACGGTCACCGTGCGAACGGCCAGCGGCCAGGAATTCGACTACCCGTGGGCGACCAGCGTCCGCGTGGACCGCCGGGGAGACCTGCGGGTGATGCAGGGCCTGCGCCAGCGGGCCTTCCACCCGTGCGCCGAGTGGGCGGCTTACACCGTCCGGAACCTGCGCTGCGGACCGTCCGGGTCGTGACCCGGCCCGCTCGGCGGCCGGCAGGACATCGCCGAGCACCTGGCGTCACCAAGCAGACCGTGCACCGCAAGCACGGCAAGCGCGCGGGAGGCGATGATGCGCCGAACCGGCGCCGGTCCAGCGCGCCGCGATCCTCGATCGCACCGGCAGGCGGCTGACCCTGCCGTCAGCCGAGCCGCTCCCGGCCGGCTGGCTCGTCCCAGTCGCCCCGGTACGGGTCGACGTGAATGCGCCACGGCGCGTCGTTGAAGAAGCTGGGGGCGGGGCCGGATCCGAACGCGCCGATCGCCGAGAAGTCCGTGGTCTCCCGGAAGGCCGGCTGCTGGTAGAGGTCACGGGCGTAGCCCCAGAGGGCGGGGAAGTCCACCAGCCGCCGCTCGCTGATCTTCCCGAGCGGGTTGTAGCCGAGGTCGAACCGGGCCAGCGTCGGCCACAGCCGCACGTCGGCCTCGGTCACCGCGGCGCCGAACAGGTACCGCTGCCCGGCCAGCCGCGCGTCGAGCAGGTCCAGGGTGCCGGTCAGGCGGTGCCGCAGCTCGGTGTATTCCGGCTCGGTCGTGGCGCCGGCCACCCGGTAGGTCCCGTTGTTGACGGTCTCGTACACCCGCTCGTTCATCGCGTCGATGTCGGCGCGCAGGGCCGGCGGGTACAGGTCGGGCGACCCGGCGGCCCACGCCTCGAACTGCGTGTCCAGGTCGATCGTGATGTCCGGGAAGTTGTTGCTGACCAGCTTTCCGGTCTGCCGGTCCCACAGGGCGGGCACCGAGACGTGCCCGCGGTAGCCGGGCTCGGTGGCCTCGTACGCCTCGGCCAGCAGGGTGAACCCGTTGACCGGGTCGGCGCCGCGCCGCTCCCGGAACGCCCAGCCGCGCCCGTCCCGGACGTCGTCGACATACGACAGCGACACGACGTCCTCGAGGCCCTTGAGCTTCCTGACGATCGCGGTCCGCTGCGCCCACGGGCAGCCCCAGGCGATGTAGAGGTGGTAGCGCCCCGGCTCGGCGCGGTACCCGCTGGACCCGTCCGCGGTGATCCGGCCGCGGAACTGGTAGGCGGGGCGCTGGAACGACTGGCCGGTGTCAAACCCCCGCCCCTGCCCGTAGTGCCCGTACCGCTCGTAGTCGACCGCGCTGGCGTACCTGGCCCGCGTCCCGGGCATCTGGCCGGCTGTCCCGCCCATCCCGTGCCTTCCCGTTATGGAAACTCGTTGCTCTGGCCATCATCACCCACATCGCCCGCGAGCCAGTAACGGGCGGCGCGCGGTCACGGCGTCGTCACGGCAGGGCGGCGACCAGTTCGTCCACGGGCTTGCGCCGGCCGGTGTAGAACGGGATCTCGACCCTGGTGTGCAGCCTGGCCTGCGCGCCGCGCAGGTGGCGCATGAGGTCCACGATCCGGTGCAGCTCGTCGGCCTCGAAGGCGAGCAGCCACTCGTAGTCGTTCAGCGAGAAGCAGGCGACCGTGTTGGCCCGGACGTCGGGGTAGTCCCGCGCCATCATCCCGTGCTCGGCCAGCATCGCCTTGCGCTGCTCGGGATCGAGCAGGTACCACTCGTAGGACCGGACGAAGGGGTAGACGCTCACGTACTGGCGCGGCTCCTCCTCGGCCAGGAACGCCGGCACGTGGCCCTTGTTGAACTCCGCGGGCCGGTGCAGCGCCATCACCGACCAGACCGGCACGCTGGCCCGGCCGAGCCCGGTCCGGCGGAACCGCGCGTACATCTCCTGCAGGTCGTCGGAGGACGGCGCGATCCACCAGAACATGTAGTCGGCGTCGGCGCGCAGGCCCTGCAGGTCGTAGCAGCCGCGGGTGACGACGCCCTTGCCGGCGGCCTGCTGGCACAGCTCGCTGACCTCGGCCGCGAGGCCGGCGCGCCCGGAACGGGTCCGCTCCCCGGCCGCCTCCAGCGCGCCCGGGCCGGTCAGCCGGAACACCGACCACATCGTGTAGCGGATCAGCTCGTTCAGGTCCCGCGCCCTGGGCTTGCGTCCGGCCTGGTTCCCAGCCATACCGTTATTGTCCCACCGCGGCCGGCCGCCCCGTACCGCAGCTGGGCCAGGGTTTACCCGGTGCGGGCCGGGCTCGCGGCGCGGGACTCCAGGTAGGCGAGCACCTGGTCGGCGGCCAGCCGCGCCGAGGCGATGCAGGCCGGGATGCCGATCCCGTCGTAGGCGGCTCCGCAGACGGCCAGCCCGGGCAGGGCGGCGACGGCGGCCCGGATCCGCGCGACCCGCTCGAGGTGGCCCACCGCGTACTGCGGCAGCGCCCCGCCCCACCGGCTGACCCGCGCCGCGGCGGGCGCGCCGCGCACCCCGGTGGCCGCGGCCAGGTCGGCCGCGGCCAGCCGGGCCAGCTCGGCGTCGTCGCGCTGCAGCAGCGCCTCCTCGCCCACCCGGCCGACCGAGCAGCGGACGATCTCCAGGCCCGGGTCGGCGGACCGCAGGTGCGGCCACTTGACCGTGCTGAACGTGACCGCCTTGACCGGGTGCCCGTCGACCGCGGGGACGAGGTAGCCGCTGCCCTCCGGCCGGCGGCCGAACGCGCCGCGGGGGTAGGCCAGGGTCACGATCGCCATGCTCGCGTAGTCGATCTCGCCCAGCGCCGCTGCCGCGGGCCCGGCTCCGGGCAGCCCGGCCAGCAGCCTGCTGGCGGGCCGGGCGGGAACGGCGAGGATGACAGCGTCGGCGGCCAGCCGCTGCGGGGCCCGGGTCGGGCCGACGGTGAGCTCCCACCCGCGCTGCCCGCCGCCTCTCCCCACGACCCCGTCCCCCGGCGCCGTCCGGGCCAGCTCGCGGGTCATCGCGCCGGTCCGCACGGTCGCCCCGGACGCGGCCGCCACCGCGGCCGGCAGCGTGCCGAGGCCGCCGGCCAGCGTGGTGAAGACCGGCGGGCCCGGGGGCGGCCCCGGGGCGGGCAGCAGCGACGCGGCCGCCTCGGCCAGCGAGCGGTGCTGCCGCGCGGCCTGCGCCAGGCCGCCCAGCGTCGCCTCGAAGGACAGCTCCTGCGAGCGGCCCGCGTAGACCCCGCCGAGCAGCGGGTCCACCAGGCGGTCCACGAGCTCGCGGCCGAATCTCGCCCCGACGTAGCTGGCCACGGCCACGTCGCCGTCCCTGGTCGTGGGCGGGAGCCGGAGGTCGTCGCGGGCCCGGGCCAGTCCCGGCGGGGACAGGATCCCCGAGCCCGCCAGCTCGTCCAGGTCGGCCGGGACGCCCATCAGCTGGCGCTTCGGCAGCGGGCGCAGGCGGCCCCGGCTCCAGACCGACGCCGCCGTGGTGCCGGGCGGCACCAGCTGGCCGGCCAGCCCCACCGCGCCGATCAGGCCGGTGCCCTCGGGCCGCCGGGCCAGCAGGGCCTCGGCGCCCTCGTCGACCTCGATCCCGGCGATCTCGGATACGGCCAGCTTGCCGCCGAGCCGCGGCGAGCCTTCCAGCACGGTGACGGCCACGCCCCGGTCGCGCAGGAAGAACGCGGCGGCGAGCCCGGAGATCCCGCCGCCCACGATCACGACGGCCGGGTCCGGGGCGGGTGAGCTCACATGTCTACTGTGCCGTAGCCGGCATGAGCTCGCCGCGGGCAGGGTCGGCGTAAGGATCATCGGCGCTCCGGGCCGGATCGCCGGCCTCCCGCCGGGAGCTCTCCCAGTCCTCGCCCTCGGCGACGTGCCGTTTACTGCCCCGGCGTTTAACGATGACGGTGCGCGGTGAACCCGCGGAAGGGACCATGGCAGCCTCCAGCGAACAGAAGAAGGTAGGCCGAGGCCGGGCCTGAGGTCTCGGTCGGTTGGCAGCTGGCGGCTGGCCAGCTGAGGGAGCAGCGAGGATTTCCCCCGGGCGGCAGATTAGGGCCGCCAGTCACTCCCCGATAGGGACGAATATCCCTCAGGGGACGGAAAACCCTTGGGGGACCCAGCCAGCGATGGCGCGGTGCCGGGCAGCAGGCCGAAGGCGTCGGCGACGGCCAGCGCGCCCGACCTGTTGCGCACCCCGAGCTTGCGGAACAGGCGAGTCTGGACGTTCTCCACCGTCTTCGGGGCGATCCCCAGCGCCCGCGCGGTCTGCCGGATCGAGTGCCCCTTGGCCAGCGACCGCAGGATGTCGCTCTCCCGGGCGGTCAGCTCGGGCAGCTCGAGCCGGCCCGGCGCCCGTTCGTCCCACCGGGCGCGCACGGCCCCGATCAGCGGCCGCATCGGCATCGAGTCGACCACCAGGTACCCCTGGCCGACCATCCGCAGCACGGACAGGAAGTGATCGTCTATCCGGTCCGCCGAGACCAGCGAGCTGGCTCCGCAGGCCAGCGCCTCGGCGAGTTCCGGCGGGTCGAGCGGCTTGCTGTGCACCAGGATGGCCGGGACTCCGAGCTCGGCGACCAGGTCCCAGTCCGGCGGCGCAGGGTCGACGAGCACGGCCACGATCGGGCCGCGGTGCCAGCGCGCCCAGTGGGTGTCGGCCACCGGACCGGGCTTCCTGACCAGGACGAACGGCAGCGGGCTCGACACCAGGGCCGACACGACCTGGTCCAGGGCGGAGCAGTACTGGCCGGCCACCACCGTCAGCACCACGGAGTCCCCGTCGACCAGCGCACGCCTGCGCTCGGCCGCCGACGGCCTGGCCCGTTCCGGGTCGGCCTGCTGCTCGAGCAGGCCGAGCGAGGCCGCCTTGGCCACGGCGTGCACGCTGCTGCCTACGTCCAGCTTGGCGTAGACGCGGCGCTTGAGGTTCTCCACCGTGAGCGGGCTGAGCCCGAGCAGGTCCGCGATCTCGGCCACGCTGTGCCCCGAGCCGGTCAGCACGACCAGCTCGAGCTCCCGGTCGGTCAGGCCGCCCGGGCTGTCCTTCGCGTGCCGCCCCCGGCTCCGCCGCAGCAGGGCGAGCACCGCCGACAGGCCCTTCGACTCGGGCACGAGCGAGGAGACGCCGGCCCGGCAGGCCGCGGCCAGGTCCTGCTCGGACGCGTCCCGGTAGGTCACGATCACGTTGAGCTCGGGGAAGCGCCGCGTCAGCACGGCCACCCGCTCAGAGAACTCCCTCAGCCGGGCGCCCGCGTCGAGGAACACGACGTCGGGGTGGCGCAGCTCGCACAGCTCGAAGATCGCGTCTGGCTCCGCCACCTTGCCGACCACGGTGATGTCCGGCCGGACGGCGAGACAGGCGGAAAGGGTGTCACGGAGCAGCCGCCGCGATGACTGCACGGCTACCTGGACGGTGACGCGAGCGGGGGGCGCGGTCATCGTTTGCCTGGGCTTCCGTTTTCTCCATACCTAGCGGGTACGCGGAAACGCAGTCTACGCCGCTGTGATGTTTTACCGCCCGTGAGTTGAGATTTTTGTCGTTTGATGCGTGTTGTCTGGATCGGAATTTACCGCCGCGGACCCGGCCGGGCCGGGCCGCGCGGAGCGCGCCCCGCGCCTGCTACCTGGGGATTCGCCATTTCCGGGCGGACGATCAGATTCCCGTGCTAACTTCTGGTTTCCCCGGCGGTTACCGGGCGTGATTTCGCTCACCGTGATATGACGGTCACGGTGGCTATCTGGCAACATACTTTCCGAATCTCATTCGGCACGGCCCCTTTGCGATCCGGCTGGCCTCCGGGCCCAATGCCGGTCACGGACGGTTACTGCGGGCCGGACCAGCCGCAGGCCTCGCCCGCCCGCCGCAGCGTGGCGCGGGTCTGCGGGTCGCACAGCGCGCCGTGCAGCCCGGCCTGGTAGCACGCCTCGTCGGAGACGCCCAGCTGCCGCGCGGCCGCGTAGTCCGCCGTCAGGTCGGTGCCGAACATCGCCGGGTCGTCGGTGGACACCGAGCAGCGCACGCCCGCGGCGACCAGGTCCGGCAGCGGGTGCGCGGCCAGCGACGCGACCACTCCCGTCCGCAGGTTGGAGATCGGGCACACGTCCAGGACCGTGCCCCGGCCGGCCAGCTCGCGCACCAGGCCCGGGTCGTCCACCGCGCGGATGCCGTGCCTGATCCGGTCGGCGCCCAGCGCGTCCAGCGCGCCGCGGATCGACGCGGGCCCGGCGGCCTCCCCCGCGTGCGGTACCGAGCCGATCCCGCCGTCGCGGGCCAGGGCGAACGCGGGCGCGTACGGCTCCGGCGGGAACTGCGCCTCCGGGCCGCCGAGGCCGAGGCCGACGACGCCGCGGTCCCGGTACTTCACGGCGTAGCGCGCGGTCAGCATGGCCGCCTCCATCGGGAAGCCGCGCGGGATGTCCGGCGTCAGCCGCACCTCCACCCCGTGCGCTTCCCTGGCCTGCTGCGCCCCGTCGCAGTAGCCGGTGAAGGCCTCGTCCCAGGACACGCCGCGGGCGGCCGCCTCGGCCGGGGTGAAGATGCCCTCCAGGTACACCGCTCCGTGCCCCGCCGCCTCGGCCGCGTAGTCCATCACCACCTGCCGGAAGTCCCGCTCGGTCCGCAGCGCCCCGGTGGTGAGCATCCATACCTCGAGGAAGTGCGCGAAGTCGCGGAACTCGTACAGCCCGGCCAGCCCTTCCTCGGTGTCGGCCGGCAGCGGAACGCCGTTGCGCCGCGCGATCAGCAGCAGCGTCCCGGCGCGGACGGTGCCCTCCAGGTGCACGTGCAGCTCGATCTTCGGGTGGCTCATTTCCCGCTCGTTCATGGCGCTCCTTCCGGCGCCGATTATCGCCGAGCGGGCGTCGGCCGCCCGGCAGACCCCCGGGCCGGCGGCCCTACCTGTTACCTGACCGTGGCCGGCCCGGCGGAACCGGGGACGGGTCGGGGTGCGTCACAGCAGCATGAACATCGCCGCCCGGGCCCGGGGGATCCGCGGGCCGCTTCGCACCACCGCGCTCCTGTGCGCCGGGCTGCTGTCCGGCGCAGCCCTGCTGCTCTCGGGCTGTTCGCAGGCCGGCCCGCGGGCTCCCAGGCATCCGCAGGCTCCACCGCCGTCCCCGCCCCTGCTTCCGGCGCGGGGGCTCCGCACGCCGCGGCCGGCGCCGTGCCTGCCGGGCCGGTGGCCGGGTCCTCGCCGGCCAGTCCGGCGGCCCGGCTGGCCCTGGCCAGCCCTAGCATCATCTACACCGCGAGCCTGACGATCCAGACGGCGAACGTGACCGCCGCCGCCAGCCGCGCGACCGGCATCGTCCTGGGGGAGGGCGGATACGTCTCCAGCGAGCAGGCCAGGATCAACCCGGCCGATCACGCCCGCTCCACGGTCAGCCTGCAGCTGAAGGTCCCGGTCGCGGCGTACGACACCACGCTCGCCACGCTGTCTGCCGTGCTCGGCACCCAGACCTCGCTGACCCAGCACGCCCAGGACGTCACCCAGCAGGTGGCCGACGTCGGCAGCCTGGTCACGTCGGCGCAGGCCGCCATTACCCAGTTGCAGGCGCTGCTGAAGCGGGCCGGCTCGGTCAGCGCCCTGCTCACCGTCCAGGAGCAGATCAACACGCAGGAGTCGTCGCTGGAGGCCCTGCAGGCCCAGCAGCGCGCGCTGGCGGGGGAAACCAGCTACGCGACCGTGTCGGTGACCCTGGTGGGCCCGCCGCACCACCGGGGGGCCGCCGCGCGCAGCAGGCAGCATGGTTTCCTGGCCGGGCTGGCCGCGGGCTGGCGCGGACTGCGGATCGCCGGCTCGGCGGTTCTGACCGCGCTGGGTGCCGTGCTGCCGTTCGCCGTGCTGGCGGCGGCGCTCGCGGGCGCCGCCTACGCCGGGCGGCGGCGGTTGCGGCGCCTGCTGCGGCGCAGCTCCCGTCCGACCACCGCCGGCTAGGGCCGGGCTGGCCCGCCGGCCCGGGCTGACTCTGGGCCGACGGCATCAGGGCGTGTCTCACCATGGGGCTGGAGCCCGCCATGCCCCGCTTTCGACGCCGCTGTCTATGATCAGCGCAATATCGTGGAGCGGACCTTCTGCCAGCTCCGCCACCTCGCTGACCTCGACGGAACGAATCTAGACGTCGCGTCAATACTTACTCGTGGACCGGAAACAGGCGACCGGGGCCATCGCGGTACCGGAGGACTTCGAGACCGTGTTCCGGGAGCACTTCGCCCCGGTGCACCGGTTCATCGCGCGGCGCGTGGGCCAGGCCGTAGCCGAGGACCTGGCGGCCGAGGTATTCGCGACAGCGTACCGGCGCCGGGCCGCGTACCAGCCCGAGCGCGGGTCACTGCGGTCCTGGCTCTACGGGATCGCCGCCAACATGGTGCGCGGGCACTGGCGGGACGAGCAGCAGCTACTTGAGCTCGACGCGCGAGTAGCGCATGACTCACTCAGCCCGCTGCCCGCGGCCCAGTTCGCCGATGCGGCCGACGAGCGGGTAATCGCCGCAACACTGGCACCGCGGATCGCGGGGGCGCTCGCGGCGCTGAACCGCGAGCAGCGCGAGGTACTGCTGCTGCACGCGTGGGCCGACCTCAGCCACGAGGAGATCGCCGCCGCGCTCGGCATCGCGCCGGGTACCGCACGGTCGCGGCTGTCGCGGGCCCGCGCGGCGCTGCGCGCCCAGCTTGGCGAGTTCGACTTCGACCAGTGGACATTCAGGGAGCAAGACCATGCCTGACGAGATCGACCTGCTGCGCTGGTTCCGGGAGGACACCCCGGAGCCGGACCACGCTGCCTGGAACCGTGCCCGGACAGCGCTGGCCGATGCCCGGGCCGACGAGCGTGGTGCACTGGGCATGCCGGGGCGTCGGCATCGGGGCCGCTGGCGGCGGCCGGGGCGCCGCGTCACCATCGTCACGGTAGCGGCCATCGTCGCGGTTGCCGCCGCCGTGCTGATCGTCGGCATCGCGCAGGAGCCGCCGACCGTCACTGGACGCCTGACCACCTCCTGGGAGCCGGCTCGGCCGCTGCCCGGCAGCGCTCACGCCGTTCGCGCGCCGTCCGGCACCTGGCGGCTGATGAGCTACCTGGTCACCCGCGGCTGGCAGGAGAACACGGCGGGGCCGGAGCCGGGGTGGCTCACCTGCCCGACGGCGGCGACCTGCTACGTCGAGGGCGACAACTCGACGTCGCCGAGGGGCCCGGCGGACATGGACTCGTTCTACGTCTCCACCGACGGCGCACAGACGTGGAGCGTCCTCCCCATCCCGGATGGCGTCACGTTCACCTCAGCGCTCTCGTGCGCTTCCGCGACGGACTGCGCGGCAGGCGGACTGTACTACGGACATCAGCCGGTGTACCTCACCACCGCGAGCGGCGGCCATTCCTGGACCGTGAGCCCGCTGCCGGCCGACGTGGGCCAGATCCTCAACCTCGGCTGCGCCACCGCGACGACCTGCCGAGGACTGGCCTCGACCTCCGGAAAGGCGATGAGCCCGGGTTTCGAGATGCTCACGTCCGGCATGCACTTCGTCGTCACGTCCGACGGCGGGAGACGCTTCACCGTGGTGCCGTTCGGCAAGGGTGAGTCGATCCAGAGCGTTACCTGCCCGACGGCCTCCCGCTGCGTGGCGGTCGGCCTGCACGACAACTCCGATCCCCGGACGGGTCCCGACCTCGACCACGGCGTGCTGCTGACCTCCGACGACGGCGGCGTGACCTGGCGGCAGCGCGCCTGGCCGAGCGGCTACGGGCCCGGCGCGTTTCCGGACGTCACCTGCGCGGACGCCAGCCACTGCGCGATGATCGGCTTCGTTGAGCGCAACGGCACGGTGACCGATCAGCTGGGCGGCGTCACGTCAGGGAAAGACGCCGTGCAGTACACCGTGATCGCGTTCTCCTCTGACGGCGGAGCGACCTGGACGGCCAGCACGCTCCCGCATACGATCCCCTACCCGATGATCGACGCCCTGGCCTGCCCAACCACGCAGACCTGTTACGCGGCCGGAAGCGATCTCATCGCGCAGCGGATCGGCAAGACCCACAACGCGGGGTCCTCGGTCGTCGCCATCACCCACGACGCCGGCCGCTCCTGGCAGCGGGTCACCTTCGCCGTCCCCGCGAAGGTGCCTGGCGGGATGCAGGGCGACTCGTTCATGGACATCGGCCAGATCCAGTGCCCACGGACCGACGCGTGCGTCGCGATCGGTGTCTCCGACCAGGGATCGACGTCTACGCCGATCTACACCAACCACGGCTAGTCACGTCGGTGGCCGCAGGGACGGCCTAGCCGTTCTGGCTGGGCTGCCGGGCCGAGGCGGTGTGCACCAGCTCGGCCAGCCGCGCGAGCACATCGGGGTCGGTCTCTGGCAGCACGCCGTGGCCCAGGTTGAACACGTGACCCTCGGCCGTGCGGCCCGCGTCCAGGATCCGGACCGCCCGCTGCTCGATGACGTCCCACGGCGCCAGCAGTACCGCCGGGTCGAGGTTGCCCTGCAGGGCCTTGCCCGGCTCGACCCGGCGCACCGCCTCATCCAGCGGGACCCGCCAGTCCACCCCGACCACGTCGGCGCCAGCCTCGCCCATCATGCCGAGCAGCTCCCCGGTGCCGACGCCGAAGTGCAGCCGCGGCACGCCGGATCCGGCCAGCGCCTCGAAGACCCGCCTGCTGTGCGGCAGCACCGACCGGCGGTAGTCCTCGGGGCTGACCACGCCGGCCCAGGAGTCGAACAGCTGCACCGCCGAGGCGCCGGCGTCGACCTGGACGCGCAGGAAGGTGATCGTGAGGTCCGCCAGCTTGCGCAGCAGGGCGTTCCACAGCGGCGGGTTACCGTACATCAGCGCCTTGGTCTTGTCGAAGTTCTTCGACGGCCCCCCGTCCACCAGGTAGGAGGCCAGCGTGAACGGGCCTCCCGCGAACCCGATGAGCGGCGTCGCGCCGAGCTCGCCGACCAGGGTCTTGACCGCTTCGGCTACGTAGGGGAAGTCACCCGGCTCGAGGGCGCGCAGCCGCTGCAGGTCGCTGTCGGCGCGGATCGGCTGCTCCACCACCGGGCCGACGCCGGGGCGGATGTCGATGCCGATCCCGGCCGCGCGCAGCGGGACCACGATGTCGCTGAACAGGATCGCCGCGTCCACCTGGTACCTGCGCAGCGGCTGCAGCGTGAGCTCGGCGATCAAATCGGGCTTGGTGCACGCCTCCACCATGGCGGTGCGGCCGCGCGCCGCCCGGTACTCAGGCAGCGACCTGCCCGCCTGGCGCATGAACCAGACCGGCGTGTAGGGAACCGGCAGCCTGCGGCAGGCGCTCAGGAACACCGAACCTTCCAGCTTCGGATTCACGGTAGTGATCGTCTCACAGAGCCGGCGGCCCCCGGCGGGGTCCTTTGCGCGGAACCATCGTGACACGCCGCCGCAGATCCACGGTACTGACAGTATGGCGTGCCAGCATCGTGCTGAGTCCCGCGGCGAGGAGGTCCGATGGTCGAGACGATCCGGCACTGTCCCGACTGCGGCCGGGACAGGCTCTTCGAGCAGCATCACGCCACCGGGGACTGCCCGGATGACCCCGACGGCTGCTGCGGCGAGTGGTCCTGCACCGAGTGCGGCACCGCGCTGCTGATCGGGTTCACGTCCGGCCCGGCCGAGGCGGCCGGCAGGGCGGGATCGCGGCAGCCGGACCGGCGCGTGGCATGACAATTCCGCGCCCATCTCGCATGCTCGGATCATGAGGCCTGCCACCGGATCACCCAAGCCAGCCGAGATGGACGCCTCCGCCACGTTCCGCTCGGCGGTCAGCGATCTCGAGACCGGCCTGGATCAGCAGCGGCGGGCGCGCCGCGAGGTTGACTTCGACAGCCAGCCGCCGCCGCGCAAGCTCGCGCCGTACGCCGCCGCCATCGGCGCGATCGTGCACGAGCCCGGGCCCGGCCGTGGATCCGGCGCCGCCGCCCACTCCGGCGGTGGCGCCCGACGCGGACACCGAGATCGGGTGGGGCAGCTTCGTCCTGCTCTATGATCCGGCGGGCCAGGCCGGATGGGCGGGGCCGTTCCGGATGATCGCCTATGTCCGCGCGGACCTCGAGCCGGAGATCGCGGCGGATCCGCTGATCGGGCAGGTGGGCTGGACCTGGCTGACCGAGGCGCTGGACGCCAGGACGACCGGCTACCGGCAGGTCAGCGGGACCGTCACCCGGGTGGTGACCGAGGGGTTCGGGGCCAAGCAGGACCAGCCGGTGGCGACCGGTTTCGAGCTGCGCGCGTCCTGGTCGCCCGCGGAGCCGAGTCCCGCCGGGCCGGACTTCGGCGGGCATCTCGCCGCCTGGTGCGACGCGCTCTGCGCTGCTTCGGGGCTGCCGCCGCTGCCCGTCGGCGTGAGCGCACTGCGGCCGCCGCGCCCCCGGCGGCGGCCATGACGCGCACGGCGGACGAGGAGCTGGAGGAAGACGCGGGCCATCCCGGTACCCCTGGCCTCCCGGCCATGGCGGCCGGCACCGCCGACCCGGCCGGGCCGGCCGACCCGGCGGTGCCGTCGGTCCCGGCGTCCGGCGAGCGCCAGCCGGTGCCGTTGCTCGAGCCGCGCGACGGACTCCCCCCGCTGATCGTCACCGGCGACGCGCTGGCCGCGGCCGCCACCAGGCTCGGCGCTGGCCACGGGCCGGTCGCCGTCGACGCCGAGCGGGCCTCGGGCTTCCGCTACGGGCACCGGGCCTTCCTGGTCCAGTTCCGCCGCCGCGGCGCGGGAACCGTGCTCATCGACCCTGTGGCCTGCCCCGACCTGTCCGGCATCGCCGTCGCGCTGGGCGACGCGGAGGCCGTCATCCACGCCGCGTCCCAGGACCTGCCGTGCCTGGCCGACCTCGGCTACCGGCCGCGGCGGCTGTTCGACACCGAGCTGGCCGGACGGCTGCTCGGCTACCCGCGGGTGGGACTCGGCACCCTGGTCGAGGCCGTGCTCGGGCTGGCCCTGGAGAAGAGTCACTCCGCGGCGGACTGGTCCACCCGGCCGCTGCCCGAGGAGTGGCTGCGCTACGCCGCCCTCGACGTCGAGGTGCTGGTGGAACTGCGCGACGCCCTGGCGGCTCAGCTGGCCGAGCAGGGCAAGGCCGAGTGGGCCCGCCAGGAGTTCGCCGCCGTGCTCAACGCCGGGCCGGCCGCGCCCCGCCCGGATCCCTGGCGCCGCACCTCCGGCATACACCGGGTCCGCAACCGCCGCGGCCTCGCCGTCGTCCGCGAGCTCTGGCTGGAGCGCGACCGGATCGCGCGGCGGCGTGACCTGTCGCCGACCCGCGTGCTGCCGGACGCGGCGATCATCGAAGCGGCCAGGTCGCTGCCGGCCAGTCCCGCCGACCTGGCCGGGATCGCCGGCTTCAACGGGCGCGGCGCCCGGCGGCACACGGCGGAGTGGCTGCGGGCCATCGGCCGCGCCCGGGCCCAGCCCGAGCGCGCGCTGCCGGCCGTGTCGGCCCGCCCGAACGACGGCCCGCCTCCCGCGCATCGCTGGTCGGAGCGCGACCCGGACGCGGCCGCCCGGCTCACCGCCGCCCGGGCGGCGGTAGCGGCGCTGGCCGACGAGCACCACCTGCCCGCCGAGAACCTGCTGCCCCCCGACGCGGTGCGCCGGCTCGCCTGGCAGCCGCCCGAGCCGGCCAGCGCCGAGGCGGTCGGCGCCGCGCTCGCCGGGTACGGCGCCCGGCCCTGGCAGGTCGAGCTCACCTCGCGGCCGATCGCCGGGGCGCTGCTGCGGGTCGCCGAGCACGCCGAGGGAGCCGAGCACGCCGAGGGATGAGTCCGCGGCGCGAGGGCCGCAGGCCGACGCAAGCCGCAGCCAGGGAAGGGGCGACACCTGGGCCACGACGGCGCGGCCCGCGCGGGCTCACCGGGCGCGCAGCCGTCTTATCACCGGGGTGAACGCGTCCACGAACGGCGCATGCACGGTGATGTAGGAGAACCCCCACCGCTCACGGCTCGCGCGCAGCTGGCCCGCGATCTCGTCGATGGTGCCGATGAGGTGAAAACGGCGTCTCGAGCAACGATTTCGTCTTAGGCCGGCCCGCAACCCGGATTCGGCTGGGCGCGAAGGGATTGGCTACCCGCAAAGCGGGTCAGCCCCGCCGCGCCCGGCGCCCGCGGCTGTGATGGCGGGTTGCGGCAGGTTGCGGGGGGTTACGCGCTCCTGCGCAGCGACCCAAGCTCGCACGGCGCCGCGGACCCGGCCCGCAGTACTCCGGCGCAGGGCAGGATCTCGTCGCTGTCGGGGTAGTCGGGGAAAACATTGAAGATCACCTCGCAGTCGCAGCAGCAGCCGCCCCGCCGCTGCATGCGCTGCACCAGGTCGCGGGCCCGAGGGGCCCGCAGGTCACGCCAGCGCACCGTCCACCGGTGCGTGCCGTCGCAGCCAAACTCGCTGATCATCCGCAGCAGGAAGCAGCGCAGGCACTCGCG
The DNA here is from genome assembly GCA_963745575.1 of uncultured Actinomycetota bacterium. GTDB lineage: Bacteria > Actinomycetota > Actinomycetes > Streptosporangiales > Streptosporangiaceae > JASHPR01. Next base: position 23,721 of record CAVUYA010000011.1, read on the forward strand.
CGCCGCCGGCTCCGTTAACCGCCGTGACAGCTCGGCCAGCTCGGCCTCGACCGCGTCGGCCATGTCATCTGCCATATCCGCGCCCCTTTCCGAAGTGTCCGGAGATAACAGAGTTCTACCGCTGCCATCCGACATTCCTCGGGTGCTGGCCCTGGGCCGGCTCAGGGCCGCGGCGCCCGGCCCGGAGCAGCGGGCCAGACCCGGAGGCAGCAGGCCGGCTCAGCGAGCGCGCGGGCCGGCTCAGGGCGCGGCGTAGCGGGCCAGCAGCGGAACGAGTACCTGCGCGTCGGGGCTGCCCAGGCCGGTGACCGGATCCCAGCCGGGCGCCGCCCGGTAGCCGGTGATCGTCACCGGGGGCCAGGTCGCCGTGTTGTTCCCGGCGGTGATGTCGTGGAAGGCCCGGTGGTAGTCGGCGCTGCGGCCGATGCGGTAGAGGACGGCGTTGACGAAGCCCAGCTGGCGGCCGGCGTACTGGTCGGCCAGGGCGATCAGCGCGGCCCAGATCGGGGCGCTGGCACTGGTGCCGCCGCTGTTGCGGATGGTGTACCGGCCGCCGCCGTCGCTGATCGCTAGCGCCAGGCCGGTGTGGCCCGAAGCGTCGGCGGCCACGTCGGGCACGCCCCGGGTGGCCGCGATCCCGGGCACGCCGTCCTGGTAGGCAGGCCGGGAGAACAGGCGGCTGAACCCGCCGCCGGTGGCCTGGAACGGCGTTCCCGGGTCTCCGAACGGAAGACCCCATGCGGTCTCGCCGGTGTATGCGCCCGTCGCGTGGCTGGCGGTGAGGCTGGTACCGCCGACGGCCAGCACGAGCGGATCGGAGGACGGCAGGTTGACCTCCTTGACCAGGGGGAAGCTGCCTCCCGTGAAGGCCTCGGCCGGCGAGCACGGTTCGCCGGCCGCGCCGGTATCCCCCGCGGCGGCGACCACCGTCACGTGGTGGTCGGCGGCCGCCTGCAGCGCCGAGTTCAGCCGCGCGACCTCGGCCCGGGTCGCGCAATGCTCCCCTCCGGTCTGGCCCGCGCTGGTGATCGAGATGACGCCGCCCTGCGACAGGCCCAGCCGCAGCACGGCCTCGGACGCGGCGACCGCGGCGGGGGTGTTGTCCAGCGACGCCGGGTTGACCAGGATCAGGGCGATCGCGGCTCCGGGGGCGACCGCGTGTACCATCTCGGCGTCTACCACCTCCTCTTCGCTGGCCAGCCAGGGCGAGGCCGACCCGGCGAGGCTGGTCACCGCCCGCAACCGCGCAGCGGGCAGGCCGAACAGGCGGTCGAATCGCGCCAGGTCCTGGCGGATGTCGCTGACCTGGGGCGGGGACAGCTGCGTCTGGGCCAGTTCCGGCAGCACCACGGTCTGGCCGCGGCCGTCGATCCCGCGGTCCAGCAGGGGCCGGACGCCGTAGGCCGCCTGGAGCTGGCCGGGGCCGTAGCAGGTCGTCAGGGAATCGCAGTCAGCCGTCGCGCTGGCGGCCGCGCCGGTCGCCGCCCCGGCGGGCGCGCTGGCCGTCGCGGGCACGCTGGCCGTCGCCCGGGCCGGGACGCCGGCCGGGGCCGGCACGCAGCCGGCCACGAGCAAGCCCGTCACGGCCAAGCCTGCCGCCGCGGCGCGCCGCGGCCGGCATCGCGCGGCGCCCGCGGGCAGGCCCGGCCCTAGCTTGATCACGTTGCCTCCGGGGTCGCCAGGGCCGGTCGCTGTGGTCCAGACTGCCCGTGTCCAGACTGCCCGGCCGGCCGCGGCCGCGCCTGCACTCCGCGGAACCCGGGCCGGCGTCGGACCTCCGGCGGCCGGCCCCGGCCAGGTCACACCCGGGCGCGACCTCCGAGCGCGGAGAACCAGCTGTCAGAGGGCCGGCATACCCTGGCATCGTGCCATCACAGCCAGTCAGCCTTCTTCATCCGGCGGTCTCACGCCCAGCGGACGCGGCCAGTCGCAGGGAGGATGAAAAGGGCTCGGTCATGACGGACCTCGCCTGGGCGACGCTCGATACCCCGGTCGGGCGGCTGTCGGTCGGCTGCAGCCCGGCGGGCGTGCGGCAGGCCCGCTTCGGCGGGCCGCCCCGCTCGGCCTCGCTCGCGGGAGCCGCGCCCGCCGCCGCGCGGGAACTCAGCGAGGCCGCCCTGGCCCAGCTCACCGAGTATTTCGCCGGGCAGCGCCGCCGCTTCGACGTGCCCGTCGACTGGAGCGGGATGTCACAGCTGCAGCGGCAGGTGCTCGCAGCTGCTCTTCGACACCGTCGGCTACGGCGAGACGGTCAGCTACGGGGCGCTGGCCCGCCGGGTCCCGTCCGTCCGCCGCATCGCGGCCGTGCCGGCCCGGGCCATCGGCCAGATCATGGGCTCGAACCCGATTCCCGTGATCGTGCCCTGCCACCGTGTGGTGGCCTCGGGCGGGCTCGGCGGGTACAGCGGCGGGCAGGGCCTGGAGGTCAAGCGCTGGCTCCTGGTGTTCGAGGGCGCACTGCCGCCGACCCTCGACTGGGAGCTCGCCGGCCTGCCGGCCTGATCACGCCTGGCCCGGCCGCTACTCGGCGGCGTGCTGCTCCGTCGCGATCAGGGCCCCGCCGGCGGAGTGCAGCACCCAGAACCCGGCCTTGCGCAGCGCGGGGCCGTCGGGCGGCGCCGCGCCGAGGGCCTCGCTGGCCGCCACCAGCAGCGGCGGGATGTTCTCCCGGTGCGCGCAGATCACGGTGGGCTGGCCCGCGGCGACGGCCGTCGCGACCAGGGCCGGGCCGACCTTGGGATCGTCTTCGAAGGCGCCGACCGTGAGCGCTGGCTCCACCTCCAGCTTCGCGCCGGTCAGCGCCGCGTACGGCCGGACCGTCGCCACGCAGCGTTCCGCGGCCGAGCTGATCACCCGGCAGGTGCCGTAGCAGCCCAGCAGCTGGGCGAGAAGATCGGATTCGGCCGCGCCCTCGGCGTCCAGCGGCCGGTCCAGGTCGTCCCCCTTCCAGGTGTCCTTGCCGCCCGCTGAGGCGTGCCGCAGCACCACGAACGGGACGGTGTCGGCGGGCCCGGCGGCGAACTCGTCCAGCATCTGTTCGTCGTGCGGGTAGCTGAGCCTGCCGCGCGCCGCGGGCACGGGCAGCCACTCCAGGGCGTCCACCTCGTCGTTGGCCTCAAACGAGTCCGGGCTGCCGGGCGCGGAGCGCGCCACCCAGTAGTCGACCCGCTTGGGCCGGCCGCGCTGGTCGTACCGGGCCTGGGTCAGCGGCCTGCCGAGGACGACGCGCAGCCCGGTCTCCTCGGCGACCTCGCGGACGGCGGTCAGCAGCACGTGCTCGCCCGGGTCGCGCTTCCCCTTGGGGAAGGTCCAGTCGTCGTACTTGGGCCGGTGGATCAGCGCCACCTGGATAACCCGGCCCGACGGCCGCCACCGCCTGCCCTGACCTGGCGGCCGCCACAACAGGGCACCGGCCGCCCTGATCTCCCCGCCGACCGGGGCGTCAGCCATCAGCGCCGCGGCCCTGCCGGGTCCGGATCAGGTACTCCTGCACGTCGTTGAGGGGGGCGCCGGACGCGTCCAGGTGATGCCTGGTCCAGGTGCCGTCGGAGTCCAGCCACCAGGACGATGTCGTCTCGTCCATCGCCATGTCGATCAGGCCGCGCAACTCGGCCTGGTGCGCCGGATCTTTGACCCGCACCAGGGTCTCGACCCGTCGGTCCAGGTTCCGGTGCATGAGGTCGGCGCTGCCGATCCACACACCGCCGTCGTCGTTCTCGCCGGCCCCGAACGCGTAGATCCGCGAGTGCTCCAGGAACCTGCCGAGCACACTGCGCACGCGGATCGTCTCCGAGACGCCGGGCATGCCGGGCCGGACACCGCAGATCCCGCGGACCCACAGGTCGACCGGCACCCCCGCCTGAGAGGCGCGGTAGAGCGAGTCGATGATCACCTCGTCGATGATCGAGTTGCACTTCATCCGGATGCGCGCGGGCTGCCCGGCGCGGGCCCGCTCGGTCTGCCGGCGGATCTGTTCTACCAGGCCGGAACGGATGCCCTCGGGGGCCACGAGCAGCCGGCGGTAATCGGAGTGCCGGCTGTAGCCGGTGAGGTGGTTGAACAGGTCGGTGACGTCCTCGCCGACGGTGGGATCGGCGGTGAGCAGGCCGAAGTCCTCATACATCCGGGCCGTCTTGGGGTGGTAGTTGCCGGTGCCGATGTGGCAGAACCGGCGCAGCGAGCCGTCGTCCTCCCCGCGCACCACCAGGATCATCTTGCAGTGGGTCTTGAGCCCGAGGAAGCCGTAGACCACGTGGCAGCCGGCCTCCTCCAGCTTGTGGGCCCAGGCCACGTTGGCGCGCTCGTCGAACCGGGCCTTGATCTCTACCACCACCACGACCTGTTTGCCGGCGTTCGCCGCGTCGATCAGCGCGTCCACGATCTCGGAGTCGCCGCTGGTCCGGTACAGGGTGTGCTTGATCGCCAGCACCCGGGGATCGGCCGCCGCGGAGACCACCAGGCGCTGGGTGCTGGCCGCGAACGAGTCGTACGGGTGGTGCACGAGCACGTCGTGCTCGGCGATCTCGGTGAAGATGCTCATGTCCATCGGCAGCGCGGTCTCCGACGGGCGGAACCGGGGGTACTTCAGCTGCGGCAGGTCGAGGTCGGCGATGGCGTTCAGCCCGGTCAGGTCGAGCGGCCCGGGCACGCGATACACCGCGCGGGTGTCGACGCCGAGCTCGGTCATCAGCTTGTCCAGCACGTCACTGGACATGGACTCCTCGACCTCGAGCCGGACCGCCTGCTCGAAGCGGCGCCGCTGCAGCTCCTGCTCCATCGACTTCAGCAGGTCCTCGGTCACGTCCTCGTCGATCTCGAGGTCGCGGATCCGGGTCACCCGGAACGCGTGGTGCTCGAGCACGTCGAGGCCGGAGAACAGCTCGGGCAGGTGGGCGGCGATCACGTCCTCGAGCGGCACGAACCGGTACGGCGCCACGGTCAGGAACCTGGGCAACAGCGGGGGCACCTTCACCCGGGCGAACAAGGTCGTGCCGGTCTGCGGGTCGGCGATCATGACGGCCAGGCTGAGCGACAGGCCGGAGATGTAGGGGAACGGATGGGCCGGGTCGACGACCAGCGGCGTGAGCACCGGGTAGATCTGCTCCCGGAACAGCTTCTGCAGCGCTTCCTGCTCGCTCTGCTCGAGTTCCTTCCACCGCAGGATCTCGATGCCCTCCCGGACCAGGGCGGGCAGCACCGAGTGGCTGAAGACCTCGGCGTGCCGGCGGGTCAGCTCGCCGGCCGTGTCCCAGCGTGTTCTCCAGGATCCGCGCGGGCAAGCGCCCGCTGGCCTGCTCCACCGGGAGCCCGGCCGCCATCCGCCGCATCCGGCCGGCCACCCGCACCATGAAGAACTCGTCCAGGTTGGTGGCGAAGATGGCCAGGAAACGCACCCGCTCCAGCAGGTGGAGCCCCTCGTCCTCGGCCAGCTCGAGCACCCGCTGGTTGAACCGGAGCCAGCTCTCCTCGCGGTCCAGGTACCTGCCGGGCGGCAGCTCATCGTCCTCCGGCACGCTCGCGCCGGGCCGCTGGCCTGGAGGCACGCCCCGTCGACGACCTTGACGGCCGGGCCAGACCGGGAGCCGCCGTCGCGTTGCGGGCTCGGCGACCCGGGCTTCCGCATCCGGTTGTCCGGGGCTCATGCCTGGGACCGTGCCCTCGCTGCTCTTTCCGTCGCCGCGTTCGGAGGTGGTCTGCCCTGAAGTCATGCACCCATTGTCCCCGGTGTCGTCGCCAATCAAAGGCCTCGGGGGTACTACTGTGCAAACTCCAGATGACAACGATCTCCGGATGACGGCGATCAGACAGCGAACGGGAGACGGGGCATGCGGATCGGCACCTCCCAGGACGAGCCGGCGGGGCCCGAGGCCCTCAGCCGCCTTCGCGACCAGTTGCAGCGCGCGGCCGATGACGGCTTTGCCTCGGCCTGGATGTCGAACATCTTCGGCCTGGACGCGCTGACGGCGCTGGCCGTGGCGGGCAGCCAGGTGCCGGGGATCGAGCTGGGCACGGCGGTGGTGCCGACCTACCCGCGGCACCCGGCGGTCCTCGCGCAGCAGGCCCTGACCACCGCCACGGCCCTGGACGGGCGGCTGACCCTCGGCGATCGGCCTGTCGCACAAGATCGTCATCGAGGACATGTACGGCTACAGCTTCGACCGGCCGGCCCGGCACATGCGCGAGTACCTCAGCATCCTGCTGCCCCTGCTCGACGGCCAGCAGGCGTCCTTCCAGGGCGAGACCATGCGCGCCGGGATCGGGCTGTCGACGCCGCGCCCCGGCCGGGTGCCCGTGCTGCTCGCGGCGCTCGCGCCGCAGATGCTGCGGCTGGCCGGCCAGCGCACCGACGGCACCGTGCTGTGGATGACCGGGCCGGCCACGATACGGGATTACATCGTCCCGACGATCAGGGAGGCGGCCGCGGCCGCGGGACGGCCGAGCCCGCGCGTGGTCTGCCTGCTGCCGGTCTGCGTCACCGACGACCCGGACGGCGCCCGGGCGCGGGCGAACCGGGTCTTCGCGATCTACGCGCAGCTGCCGTCCTACCGCGCGATGCTCGACCGGGAAGGCGCCGCGCAGCCCGGCGACGTGGTACTGACCGGCGATGAAGACGCCGTCGCCGCCCAGATCAGGGACCTGGAGGAGGCGGGCGTGACCGACTTCGTCGCCGCCGAGTACTCACGCGGCGACGATCAGGTGCGCACCCGCGCGCTGCTGAAGTCGCTGATCAGCTGACCCGGTCCGCTGCGCCCGGCCGGGCCCCGGCCGGCCCGCGCCGACCGGGCCCGCCGCTGGCGGGTCAGTGCAGGCCGGGCCGGTTGGCCAGGTCGGCCAGCAGTGCGTTGAGCTGCCGTTCCTCGGTCACCGCCCGCCCGCTGGCGTGCATCAGCTCGGCCAGCCTCCGATCCCAGGGGCTCTCCGCCGCCGGGCCCTTGAGCGGCTCGGAGCTGGCGGCCAGGGCGGCGCGGTAGTCGTCCGCGCCCATGAGCCACGGCGCCGCGTCCAGCCGCCGGATGGCGGCCGCGGTCGTTCGCAGCCCCGGCCAGTCAAAGTCGCTGTGCCAGTGGACCCTGGTTCCGGTGGCCACCGCGGCGCGCAGCAGGCGGTAGCAGGCGACGGACGGCTCGCCCTCGGTGCAGACCAGCGGTGCGCTGTCCGGTGCCCAGCTGGCCCGCTGCCGCACGCAGCACCGCCGGGTTCTGGCAGACACGCAGGTCGATGGCCAGGGGCATGACCGGCATGACGGTGAGCTGGTGCAGGGTCACCCGGAACGGCTCCCCCGCCTCCGCGGCCTCGGTGAGCCAGCCGCTCAGCGGCCCGCCCGCGGCCCGGACGTTGAGCACGAGCACCTGGCTGGCGAGATCGTCGGTGACCACGCCCGCGGCCGTCCACAGCGCGCCCTCCGCCTCCCGGCCGCCCGGCGCCGGGACCGCCTCCCGGAGCGCCAGCGCCCGCAGCACCAGCCCGGCCAGCGGGGTCGCGTCCAGCGCCTTGGTGTCGCCGGTGACCGCCTCGGCCAGGGCGGGCAGCAGCACGGCCGGCTCGTCGGCGCTGTCCGGCAGCCGCTCCAGCACGGCCGCGGCCTGGGCCAGCAGCTGCCCCTGCCCGTGGCGGACCAGCCGGGTGAGGGTGCCGTCCCTGGTGACGTCGTCCAGCCAGGCCAGGTGCCATTCCTCGGCGGCCAGGCGGCTACGCCGCGCCCCGTCCAGCGCGTCCTGGAACCGCCGGATCTCGGTGGCCCGCTCGGCCGCCCGGTCCCGGACCGGGCCGGTCAGGGACTCGACCGCGGCGCGCAGGCCGGACGCGACTCCGGCCCGGCGCAGCGCGGCGTCCACCTCGGGCAGCGGGATGCTGAGCGAGGTGCCGCGCCCGGTCCCGTGGCCGAGCAGGCGCCCGGCCGCGCGGCGCTGCTCGGCGGTGGCGCCGACCAGGGTGACGGTGCCGTCGACCGGCTCGCCGCGCTCCAGGCGGACCCGGATCCGGTCGATCAGCCAGCTGAGCTCCGGCGCGCCCAGCATGGTCCGCAGCCGCTGCGGGTCGCTGACCCAGGTGTCTACTGTTTCGCTGGCCATCAGCTCGCTCGTCCTGGCCATCCGGCCATTCGGCCGTCCTGGCCATTCCTGGTCGCCCCGGTACCCGTCCTGTCTTTCAGTCTCTGTGCTCGCAGCCCCGGCTGCAATGCCCGGGATGCCCGCATAGGGCAGCACCCGGTCAGCATCGGGGCCAGGCGCACCGGTCCGGCTGGGGGCGAGGTCAGCCCCGGTGCAGGTAGAGGTCGCGCAGCAGGGAGATCTCCGCGCCGTGGTGGATGACCTCGCGGTGGATGTGCAGGACCAGCGCGGCCATCGAATACTCGGCGAACGGGCCCTCGGCCGGGCCGCACGGCCGGGCCAGGCCGTCGGCGCCGAGGCCGCGCACGCCCTTGATCCAGGCCGCGTGGGCGTCGTCCAGCTGGCCCAGCGCCTGCGCGGCGGTCCCCGCGTACGCGAAGGTCTGGTAGTCGACCGGCGGGCCGCCGAAATGCGCGGCGTTGCGCATCCCGAAACAGCCCATGATGATGTGCGCGAGCCGCCAGGCAATGGTCGTCACCGGAGCCGGATCGGGCGGCGGCAGGGCGAAGTCGGCGGTGAAGTCGCCGGAGCCGAGCGCCATCGGGGCCGTGCTCTCGCCCCGACGGCGGATGCTCCAGCAGTCCGGGACGGGCTCCCAGAAGTACTCCTCGTCGGTCAGCCCGTCCAGGCGGGGCCGCAGCTGATGCTGCCAGTGCCAGTCGAGCTGAGCGATGAGCTCGGCGTTCCAGTCGATATCCATAACGGTCACGCTAGGTCACCGTGCCCGCCCGGCCGGCCCGGCCGCCGCCTAGTACCGTACGGCCAGGCCGCAGGCCCGGTGCAGTTCCTCGCGGCTGCCCAGCTTGACCCGGGTGCCGCGGCCCAGGGCGGCCGCGAGCTCCTTCTCCGCGTTCTCGATCCCCAGCCAGTCGTCGTAGCTGACCGGGCGGATCCCGCGGGCCGCCAGCAGCTGCTCGAAGCGCGACGCGGTCCCGGGCCCGGCCGCGCCGTCCGGCCCGGCCTCGGGATAGCGGAGCAGCCCGGCCCTGGGCATCTGGACGTCATCCGGGCCGGGGCCGCCGGCCAGGTCGGCGAGCAGCGCGCGGACGGTCTCCGCGGCGTCGGACTTGTTGGTCCCGATGACGCCGGTCGGCCCGCGCTTGAGCCACCCGGCGACGTACTCACCGGGCAGCGCGGCCCCGTCGGGCCCGAGCACCCGGCCCTCCGCGTTCGGCACGACGGACGAGCGGTCGTCGAACGGCACGCCGCGCAGCGGCACGCTCTGGTATCCCACGCTGCGCAGGACCATCTGCGCGCTGAGCGTGTCGTAGGTGCCGGTCCCGACGAACTTCCCGTCGTCGTCCAGCCGGGTGCGCTCCAGGGTCAGCCCGGACACCTGCCCCGGCCCGTGAATCTCGGTCGGGCGCAGCCAGAACCTGACGAACAGCCTGCGCGCGCCGCCCGCCGGCTGCCGCTCGGTCCACTCCCTGATCACCGCGTAGTTGCCGCGCACGTGCCGGTCGGTCTCGGCCAGCCGCGTGCTCCCCCCGGTGGGGTCGAACATGTCCAGGTCGGTCTCGCCGCCGTAGGCCACCAGGTCCACGCCGGGCAGCTCGCCCAGCTCGCGCAGTTCCTTGGTGGTGAACTTGGCCTGGGCCGGGCCGCGGCGGCCGATCATGTGGACCTCGCGGACCTTGCTGCGCAGCAGCGTGTCGAGCACCGGCTGCGAGACGTCGGTCTGGCGCAGCTCCTCGGGGTCCCGGGCCAGGATCCTGGCCACGTCCACCGCCACGTTGCCGACGCCGATGACCGCGACCGACTCGGCGTCCAGGGTGTACTTGTCCGGGTCGATGTCGGGGTGGCCGGAATACCAGTTGACGAAGTCGGTGGCCGCCACGCTGCCCGGCAGGTCCTCGCCGGGAATGCCCATGCGCCGGTCGCGCATCGCGCCGGTCGCATAGACCACCGCGTCGTAGCTGGCCAGCAGGTCCTCGCGGGTCACGTCGTCGCCGAGGTGCACGCCGCCGATGAAGCTCACGCCGTCGTGCTCGAGCACGGTGCGCAGCTTCTCCGCGATCGACTTGATCGACTTGTGGTCGGGAGCGACGCCGTACCGGACCAGCCCGTAGGGGGTGGGCAGCCGGTCGAGCACGTCGACCCGGATCGCATGCGGGGTGTCGAGCGCGGCTCCCTGCTTGATCAGCGCCTCGGCGGTGTAGAGGCCGGCCGGGCCAGAGCCTACGACTGCGATCTGGAGTGTTCTCATGAAGCCCGATTCTGCCCTTGATTCATTATCCCGCGTGCTGGTCGTGAGCAAGCTCTGAGGTTTTCCTCGCCACAGCTTCAGTAATCGCCCGGGCGAGGTGCTGCGGGGCCAGGCCCAGATCGTCCAGGATCTGGCCGCGGTCGCCATGGTCGAGGAACTCCTGCGGCAGGCCGAACGTCCGCGCCGGGGTGTCCACGTCATGGTCGCGCAGCAGCCGGCACACCGCGTCACCGAAGCCGCCCGCCCGGCCGTTGTCCTCGACCGTCACCACCAGCCGGTGCTCGCGGGCCGCGTCCGCCAGCGCCTCGTCCAGCGGCTTGACCCAGCGCGGGTCGATCACCGTGACGCCGATGCCCTGGTCGGCGAGGCGTTCCGCGACCGCCACGCAGGTCACCGCCATCGGCCCGGCCCCGATCAGCAGCACGTCCCCGGCCGTGCCGCCGGCCGGGCGGGCCAGCACGTCCATGCCGCCGAGCTTGCCGACGGCGTCGGCCTCGGCACCCACCGTGCCCTTCGGGTAGCGCAGCACGGTCGGCCCGTCGCTCACCGCCACGGCCTCGTCCAGCAGCTCGGCGATCCGGGTGGCGTCACGCGGCGCCGCGATCTTCAGCCCGGGAACCACCTGCAGGATCGAGCCGTCCCACATGCCGTGGTGGCTGGCGCCGTCCGGGCCGGTCACGCCCGCGCGGTCGAGCGCGACCGTCACCGGGAGCCGGTGCAGCGCCACGTCCATCAGCAGCTGGTCGAAGGCGCGGTTCAGGAACGTCGCGTAGATGGCGACCACCGGGTGCAGGCCGCCCATGGCCAGGCCGGCCGCGCTGGTCATCGCGTGCTGCTCGGCGATGCCGACGTCGAACACCCGCTCCGGGTAGGCCCGCGCGAACGCGGCCAGGCCGGTCGGATGCAACATGGCGGCGGTGACCGCGACGACGTCCGGGCGCCGCGCGCCGATCGCGGCCAGCTCGTCGCCGAACACCTCCGACCAGGTCCGCTTCGGTATCACCGGGCCGGGCTGCGCGGCCAGGTGAGCGGGCGCGGCGGCCGGCACCTGGTGCAGGCAGTCCTCCTCGTTCTGCTCGGCGAGCGGGTAGCCGAACCCCTTCCTGGTGATCACGTGCACGATCACCGGGCCGCCGAAGTCGCCGGCCCGGCGCAGCGCGTGCTCGATCACCTGCTCGTCGTGGCCGTCGATGGGCCCGAGGTACTTCAGGCCGAGATCCTCGAACAGGACCTGCGGCTGCAGCACGTCCTTGATGCCCTTCTTGATCCCGTGCAGCGTGTCGTAGAGCGGCGGCCCGACCAGCGGCGTGTGCGTCAGCGTGGTCTTGATGTAGTCGAGCACCTGCTCGTAGCGCTGGGACATCCGCACCGACGCGAGCTGGTCGGCCAGCCCGCCGATCGTCGGCTGGTAGGAGCGGCCGTTGTCGTTGACGACGATGACGATCCGGCTGTCCTTGGCCACCGCGATGTTGTTCAGCGCCTCCCAGGCCATGCCCCCGGTCAGCGCGCCGTCGCCGATGACCGCCACCACGGTGCGGTGCGTCTCGCCGCGCAGCCGGTACGCCTTGGCCAGGCCGTCGGCGTAGCACAGGCTGGTGGAGGCGTGCGAGTTCTCGACCAGGTCGTGCTCGGACTCGGCGCGGCTCGGGTAGCCGGACACCCCGCCGGCCAGCCGCAGCGTCCCGAACTCCGGGTACCGGCCGGTGACCAGCTTGTGCACGTAGGCCTGGTGCCCGACGTCCCACACGATCCGGTCGACCGGGGAGTCGAAGACCCGGTGCAGCGCGATGGTCAGCTCCACCACGCCCAGGTTCGGCCCCAGGTGCCCGCTGTTCCTGGATACCGTCTCGATCAGCACGTCCCGGATCTCGCTCGCCAGCCGGGGCAGCTCGTCTGCGTCAAGCGCCTTGAGGTCGCGCGGACCTGAGATGGTCTCCAGCAGCGTCACGGGCTCTGCTCCTTGCGTGGTCGTCGGGCCGCGGCTTAGCCGGCTGGCCGGAGCCGCGGCGCAGGGCCGACGGTCCGGAAGTCCACCGATTCTAATTCCGCTCAGCAACGACCGTACCGCGTGTCACCGCGGAGCCCTGACAGCCTCGTCAGCCAGCAGCCGGGCCACGCCGCCGGCGACGGCCGGGGTCAGCTCCCACAGGCCGGCCTGGCCCACGGCCAGGACCGGCCACCGCAGCGGCCGCGGATCCGCGAACCGCCAGTGGTAGGCCCCCGGGCGCGCCCATTCGCCGCAGCCGCACGGGGCTCCCGACGCAGCCGCCGCGCACACCCCCGCCAGGCTGACCACGGCGACGATGCCGCCGATCGCGGCCACCGGATCGGCCGGGTCCCAGGCGGCGCTGGCCGTCCGGCGGACCACGTCGCTCTCGAAGGATTCCAGGTCAACGCGGAACGAGGCGTAGATGGCGACCGGCCCGCGGTAGCCGGTGTCCGCGGCCCGGTTCAGGACCGGCTGGTGCCCGCGGGCGATCGCCCACGCCCAGGGCTGACGCACGCTGACGGCCCGCAACAGCCACCTCCCGCGCCTCGCGTGCCTACTGACTTCTCACACGTTCGCGCGCCGGGCCCGGTTCACCATGACGTCAGGGCGGCGGCAGGGTCCGCGCCCGGCCGGCCAGCCACCCGGCCCAGAACTGGAGCCCGACGACCCCCAGCAGCGCCAGCACCGGGACCGTCCAGCCGCCGGTCGCCCGGTGCAGGAACCCGACCCCGAGCGGCCCGGCCGCCGCGATCAGGTAGCCGGTGCTCTGCGCGAACCCGGACAGGGACGCAGCGGCCACCGGATCGGGCGCCCGGGCCGCGGTGAAGAAGATCGCCAGGCCCAGCGACGAGCCCTGTCCCAGGCCGAGCAGGAGGGTCCAGGCGGCGGCGCTGCCCGCGGCGGCGACGAGCGTCCCGGTCAGGCCGGCGGCGATCGCCAGCACCGTCGCCGCGACCAGGAGGCGCTGGTCCCGGGCACGGTGCGCGACCATCGGCATGGCCATGGCGGCGATCGCGTTGCCGCCGTTCATCAGGGCGAGCAGCCCGCCCGCGGCCGCGGCGCTCACGCCACGGTCCTGGAGCAGGGTGGGCAGCCAGGACAGCGTGGCGTAGTAGTTCAGGCTCTGCAGCCCCATGAACGCGGCGACCTGCCACGCGAGCGCGTGCCGGCGCAGCGCCACCCGGCCGCGGGGATCCGCCGCCTGCCCCGGCTTGGTGTGGAACCGGATCTGCGGCAGCCACACCACGGCCGCGACCATGGCGGGCAGCGCCCACAGGCCGAGCGTGAGCTGGACCGGCCAGCTCGATCCGGGGTGCCCGGCGGCGGCGGCCCGGAACACCGGCACGGCGATCAGCGACGCGATCACCGCGCCCACGCCGAGCATGAGCAGGTAGGCGCCGATCAGCAGGCCCGCCTGCTCGGGGCGGCGGCGCTTGATCAGGCTGGGCAGCAGGACGTTCATCAGGGCGATGGCGCCGCCCGCCAGCACCGTGCCGGGAAACAGCATCGATTCCGGCGCGGCGCCGCGCAGCAGCAGGCCGGCCGCCAGCAGCAGCAGCGCGGCCAGCAGCACCCGTTCCTCGCCGAATCCGCGGCTCAGCGGGGCGGCCACGCCGGAGAACAGCCCGAAGCAGAGCACCGGGATCGCGGCCAGCACGGCGATCGACGCCGAGGACAGGTGCAGCGCCGCGGACAGCTCGGGGAAGACCGGGGGCAGGCTGGTGATCGCGGCGCGCAGGTTGATCGCGAGCACCATGATGCCGACCGTGAGCAGCGCGATGTCCCGGGCGGGACGCGGGCGGGCCTGCAGCCGCGGGCCAGCCCCGGACGGGACGTCGGCCATGCCTGAGGTGTCTGGCGAGTCGGAGTGGCGCACCCAAAGACGCTACCGTTGCACGTGGCGAGCCGGAGGGGCGCGGCGGCGCCTGGACTGAGGAGCGAGGGAGCTTGCGACCGAGCGACGAGGCTTGGCCGAGCCAAAGGGGCGGGTCAAAGCGCCCCGGAGGCGAGCAGGAGGCACAGTGAACGAGGAGCAGCCGGATATTGCGGGCCTGCGGCAGGGCCTGGACGAGGTGGACAGCGGGATCGTGCGCCTCATCGCCGAGCGCCGCGGGCTCATCGAGGCCATCGCGAAGGTGAAGGAACAGGGCACGTCGGCGATCCAGGACCCCGACCGGGAGCGGCGGGTGCTGGACGGGGTCGTGGCCGAGGCCATGGCCCTGGGCGTGTCCGCCAGCCTGGTGCGCACGATCTTCCGCGAGCTGATCAGCGACTCGGTGGCGCAGCAGGCCCGGCACCTGAACGGGGACGGCGGCGGGCGGGTCCGGATCGCGTTCCAGGGCGCCGCGCACGCTTACAGCGACGCCGCCGCGCGCAAGTACCTGGCCGGCCGCGGGCTCGAGGGTGACCTGACCGGCTACCGCACGTTCCGCGAGGCGGCCGACGCGCTGCTGGCGGGCGAGGCCGATCTCGCGGTGCTGCCGATCGAGAACACCACCGCGGGCAGCATCAACGAGGTCTACGCCCTGCTGCGCTCCCATGAGCTGTTCATCGTGGGCGAGGAAACCTGGAAGGTCGACCACTGCCTGGCCGCGGCCGCGGACGTTCCGCTGTCCGCCCTGAGCCGGATCCTGTCGCATCCCCAGGGTCTCGAGCAGTGCGCGCAGTTCCTGCAGACCCTGCCGAACGCCGTCCCGACCACCTACTTCGATACCGCGGGTGCCATGCAGGCGGTGGCCGCGGCGGGCGATCCCACCGTGGCGGCGATCGCCTCCCCGGAGGCCGCCGCCGCGTACGGGCTCGTGGTGCTGCGTCATGACATCTCGGACTCCCCGGATAACTTCACCCGGTTCGTGGTGCTGTCCCCCACGGCGGCGACCGTCGATGTCCGGATCCCCTGCAAGACCAGCCTGATCCTGGTCACCCGGCACGAGGAGGGCGCCCTGCTGCGCTGCCTGGAGGTGCTGTCGGGCAGCGGCCACTCGATGACCAAGCTGGAGTCCCGGCCGCGCCCGGGCCGGCCGTGGGAGTACCTGTTCTTCCTCGACTTCGAGGGCAACGCCGCCGACCCCCGGACCTCTGCCGCTCTCGACGAGCTGCGGTCGGCGGCGCTCTACATCAAGGTCCTCGGCAGCTATCCGGCCAAGGCGCTGCGGCCCGAGGCACGTCCCGGGGACCTGCCCGGCCCGCAGCCCGACGAGTCCCCGGCCGAGACGCTGGAGGCGGTCGCCGCCGTCGAGGGGCCGGCCGCCCGCCGGTCCCGGCAGTACAAGCTCGTCGACCGGGCCGCCCGGCAGGCGGATACGGTCATCCGTGTCGGCGACGTGCTGGTCGGCGGCGACGGCTTCGTGGTGATGGCCGGGCCGTGCTCGGTCGAGAGCGGCGAGCAGATCAGCGGCACGGCGAAATTCGTCCGCGATCACGGCGCGCACGTGCTGCGCGGCGGCGTGTTCAAGCCGCGGACCTCGCCGTACGCGTTCCAGGGGCTCGGCTGGGACGGACTGGACCTCCTGGTCACCGCGGGACGCGAGAGCGGCCTTCCGGTCGTCACCGAGGTGATGGCGGTGGACCAGGTGCAGCGGATGGCGAAGGCCGCCGACATCCTCCAGGTCGGCGCGCGCAACATGCAGAACTTCGACCTGCTGCGCGAGCTGGGCAAGGTGGACCGGCCGGTGCTGCTCAAGCGCGGGCTGTCCAGCACCATCGAGGAATGGCTCGCGGCCGCCGAGTACGTGGTCGCGCAGGGCAACCAGCAGGTGATCCTCTGCGAGCGGGGCATCCGGACCTTCGAGAGCGCCACCCGGAACACCCTCGACCTGTCCGCGGTGGCCGTCATCCGCGAGCGGTCGCACCTGCCGGTCATCGTCGACCCCAGCCACGGCACCGGGCAGCGCCGCTACGTCGCGCCGATGGCCTGGGCGGCGCGCGCCGCGGGCGCGCACGGCCTGCTCATGGAGGTCCATCCCGACCCGGACCGGGCCCTGTCCGACGCCGACCAGAGCCTGTCGTTCGACCAGTTCGCCGCGCTGATGCGCCAGCTCGCCGCCGTCCCGGGCTCGCCGCCCGCCGGATGAGCCGCCCGCCGGATGAGCCTGGCCGGATGAACCCGCCGGATGAGCCGCCGTCCGCCGGCCGGTCAGCCCCGGGCCAGCAGCGACCGCAGTACGTACTGCATGATGCCGCCGTGCCGGTAGTAGTCGGCCTCGCCGGGGGTGTCGATCCGCACCACCGCGCGGAACTCCCGCCCGTCGGCCCGCACGGTCACCTCCCTGGGCACCGGGCCTTCGCTGATCGCCTCGATCCCGAGCACGTCGAACACCTCGTGCCCGGTCAGCCCGAGCGACGCGGCGGACTCCCCCGGCCGGTACTGCAGCGGCAGCACCCCCATGCCGATCAGGTTGGACCGGTGGATCCGCTCGAACGATTCCACCAGCACGGCCCGCACGCCCAGCAGCGCGGTCCCCTTCGCCGCCCAGTCCCGGGACGAGCCGGAACCGTACTCCTGCCCGGCCAGCACCAGCAGCGGGGTGCCTTCGCGCCAGGTACGCGCGTGACGCCTCGTAGATCGACGTCTGCGTGCCCTCGGGCAGCTTGACCGTGACCCCGCCCTCGGTGCCCGGGGCCAGCTGGTTGCGCAGCCGGATGTTGGCGAACGTGCCGCGGATCATCACCTCGTGGTTGCCGCGCCGCGAGCCGTAGCTGTTGAAGTCGCGCCGCTGCACCCCGCGGGAGATCAGGTACTCCCCGGCCGGGCTGTCGGCCTTGATCGCCCCGGCCGGGGAGATGTGGTCGGTGGTGACCGAGTCGCCGAGCAGGGCCAGCACCCGCGCGCCGCGGATGTCGGTCACCGGCTCGGGCTCGGCGGGCATCCCGTCGAAGTACGGCGGGCGCCGCACGTAGGTCGACTCGGGGTCCCACGCGAACGTGTCGCCGGGCGGCACCTCGAGCTCCCGCCAGCGGTCGTCCCCCGCGAACACGTCGGCGTAGTCGCGGGTGAACATCTCCGCGGCCACCGCGTTCTGGACGATCGTGCGAGATCTCAGCTGGTGACGGCCACAGGTCGGACAGGTACACCGGCTGCCCGGACTTCCCGGTCCCGAGCGGCTCGGTCGTCAGGTCGGTGTCCATCGTCCCGGCCAGGGCGTAGGCCACCACGAGCGGCGGCGAGGCCAGGTAGTTCATCTTCACGTCCGGGTTGATCCGGCCCTCGAAGTTCCGGTTGCCGGACAGCACGGAGACCACGGCCAGGTCGCTGGCCGCGACGGCCTCGCTGATCGCCTCGGGCAGCGGGCCGGAGTTGCCGATGCAGGTGGTGCAGCCGTAGCCGACGAGGTTGAAGCCGAGCTTCTCCAGGTACGGGGTGAGCCCGGCGCGCTCGTAGTAGTCCATGACCACCTTGGAGCCCGGCGCGAGGGTGGTCTTCACCCACGGCTTGCGCTCCAGCCCGGCCTCGACCGCCTTCTTGGCCAGCAGCGCGGCGCCGATCATCACCGACGGGTTGGAGGTGTTGGTGCACGAGGTGATGGCGGCGATCACCACCGAGCCGTGGTCGACGGAGGTCTTGGTGCCGTCGTCGAGCGTCACCTCCACCGGCGCGGACGGCCGCCCGTCGGCCGGCGCGGCGGGCTGCGCGCGCCGGGGCCGCCTCGTGCTCGCCGCCGACCGTCCCGTTCTTCTCCGGGGTGAACGGGTCAGAGGCCGGGAACGTGTCGGCGATCTCCTCGTCCAGGGTGTCGAGTTGCACGTAGGAGCCGAGCGCCTCGCGGAACGCGGTCTTGGCGTCGGTCAGCGCCACCCGGTCCTGCGGCCGCTTGGGGCCGGCCAGGGAGGGCACCACCGTGCTCAGGTCGAGTTCGAGCTCCTCGGAGTACCGCGCCGCGCTGTCCGGCTGGTGCCACAGGCCCTGCTCCTTGGCGTACGCCTCGACCAGCGCCACGTGCTCGTCGCCGCGCCCGGTCAGCCGCAGGTAGCCGATGGTCTCGGCGTCGATCGGGAAGATCGCGCAGGTGGAGCCGAACTCCGGGCTCATGTTGCCGATCGTGGCCCGGTTGGCCACCGGCACGGCGGACACGCCCTCGCCGTGGAACTCGACGAACTTGCCGACCACGCCGTGCCTGCGCAGCAGCTCGGTGATCGTGAGCACCAGGTCGGTCGCGGTCGCCCCGTCCGGCAGCTCCCCGGTCAGCCGGAACCCCACGACCTTGGGGATCAGCATCGAGACCGGCTGGCCGAGCAGGGCCGCCTCGGCCTCGATGCCGCCGACCCCCCAGCCCAGCACGCCGAGCCCGTTCTGCATGGTGGTGTGCGAGTCGGTGCCCAGGCAGGTGTCCGGGTAGGCGGCCAGGCCGCCCTCGGCGCCTTCGCCGCTGGTCATGACCACCCGGGCCAGGTGCTCGATGTTGACCTGGTGCACGATCCCGGTGCCCGGCGGCACCACCTTGAACTGGCTGAACGCCTCCTGGCCCCAGCGCAGGAAGCCGAACCGCTCCCGGTTGCGCTGGAACTCGAACTCCACGTTGCGCTCGAACGCGTCCGGCCTGCCGAACACGTCGGCGATCACCGAGTGGTCGATGACCAGCTCCGCCGGGACCAGCGGGTTGATCCGGCCCGCGTCGCCGCCGAGGTCCCGCATCGCCTCGCGCATGGTCGCGAGGTCGACTACCGCGGGGACGCCGGTCAGGTCCTGCATGATCACCCGGGCCGGGCTGAACTGGATCTCGGTGGCGGGCTCGGCCTGGGGGTCCCACGACGTCAGCGCCGTGATGTGGTCGGCCGTGACGTTCACGCCGTCCTCGGTCCTGAGCAGGTTCTCCAGCAAGATCTTGAGGCAGAACGGGAGGTCGCCTGCGCCCGCCGCCTGGTCCAGCCGGTGTATCTCGTACCTGGTCCCGCCGACCTGCAGCGTGCCGCGACTGCCGAAGCTGTTGGGTGTCATCGTGGCCTCCAGCCGTGTTGCTCGTCCCTGCCCCGCCGCCGCGCGTCCCGCCGCCTGCACCCACCGCTCGTGCATCACACCGCTATCGCATCTTCCCGCAGCCGCGGCCTCCCCGTACCCCCGGCCCTAACCTCGATCCGGCCCGGCCCCGGGCATGGCCCGCAGCCTGCGCCGGCCGCCCGCCACAATATCTCGACATCAAGCTATCTGCGCCCCAACCTAGCCCGGGTTTATCTCGACGTCAAGCTACCTGCGCTCGGCGCTCCGGCCCGCGATCGCCATTTCCTTGATCATCGGCAACTCTTCACGCGTTCCGGTCGTTTCGCCGGACGATATGCCCGGTTTATGAGCACGGAACGCGTGAAGAGTGGAAATGATCAAGGTAGCTGGGGCGAGCTCGGCGGGTGAATGCGCCGGCAGGCGAACGGCCCGGCGGCGAGGGGCGGGGTGCCGCCTCGCGCTGCCGGGCCGCTGGTTCGGATAGCCGGCGCCGGGATACTCGCACCTAGGCGACTGCGCCCAGGACCGCACGGCCGGCACCGACGCTGAGTTGAGCGAGCCGAACCTGGCCGAGATGGTGGATGCGCCATGGCTCCAGGCCGGTGAGACCGGCCTGGAGCCATGGCGCGTTCCCGTTATGAGGCGTTGACCTCCCTCAGCGCCCGGTTACCTCGAATACGTAGGTTCCCCAGTTGTCGAGGGGATCCTGGCTGGCCGCCGGCGGGATGTACTCGGTGGCGAGCCAGACCCCGTTGCCACCGGGGTCGGGAGCGACGAAGGAGTAGTCGCCCCAGCGGGCGTCGTTGAACAGCGCGTCGGAGAAGCTGAGGTGCGGGCCCGTCCCGTCCGCCACCGTCGTGATCCGGCCCGATCCCACCGTGGTATAAGCGGCGCTCGGGTTGATGGTGGCGCTGGTGATGGTGAACACCATCTCGCCGGGCCCGGACCGCGTCGGCTGGATCGCCGGGTAGAGGAGGTTCGCGCCCTTGGCGATGACGTAGCCCTGGTTCACGACTCGCTTGGCGTTCGGGCTGACCTGGAACCAGGCTCCGGCGTCGGTGGTATTGCCCTTGACGGTGACCGCGGCGTCCAGCGCCGTCGTCAGCAGAACGCCGTGGCGGCCCTGCGTGACCTCGACCGGCCCGCTCATCCGGCTGTCGTCCGGGTTGAGCGCCGCCTCCGAGGTGATGACGGTGCCATCGACGGTCGTGGTCGAACCGTCGCCGGTGCTGGTGGCGGGCACCGGGAAGGCGTAGGGCTGGCTCCGGATGGCCCGGCCGGTCAGGAGCGGCGTCCCGTGGCCGGTGGTCACCGAGGCGCTGTTGCGGAGGGTCCAGACGCCCAGGGTGTCACCGACCGGGTTGTTGTCGCCGTTGGCCAGGAACGGGACCGAGTTCACGAAGTAGCCGGTGCCGCTGCCGGTGTTGATCGCGGGGTCGAGCCCGACCACCGGGTTGCCCCGCAGGGAAACCGGTCCGAGCACCGAGTCGCTGACCGTGGCGTCCTGGTGGACGAGCTGGGACTTGGAGATGACCAGCGCGATCGCGCCCTCGTAGTTGGACTCGGTCGGGCCGCAGTACTCGTCGGTCGAGATGACCAGCGCGTTGTTGTCAAAGCCGGTCTTCGGCTGGTCACCGAAGCAGTCTCCGGCGGCCGGGCCGCCGAGCGAGGTGTCGAACTGGTAGGCCGCGACGCCGCGCTTGTTCATCACGACCACGTCCGCGGTGGTGTTGTTGTCGTCCGCCGCCGGCCCGGTGGCCACCGGGAAGCCGATCTCGGTGAAGTAGAAGCTCTGCGAGGACGGGTCGTACAGGCAGCGCACGTCACCCTCGGCGAAGGGATCCTGGAACAGGGTGGCCAGGCTCACGTCGGCCCGCAGCGGGGTGCCGTTCCGGGACGTCTCGCGCGAGGCGCTGTTGATCGGCTCAATGACCGCGGTCGGGCTGCCCGGCAGCGTGCGGTCGCGGCCGACGCACAGACCCTGGTCGGGCGGGGTGTCCGCGAAGCCGTTCAGGTTGTCGGAGTCCAGGTTGCTCAGCCCGTTGAACGCCTGAACCACTCGAGCGTTGGAATGCTTGTTGCCGCACGCGGTGCCGCCCGCCGGGCTGACCGTGCCGCTGACCGAGGCGTTCGCGCTCATCGACGGGCTCTTCGCCGCCGGGCTGGCGGCCGCCGGGTCGGAGCCGCCCGGGCTCCGGACGGGGGCAAGAGTCTGCGGTCCCAGGTCCCTGAAGACCGACCTGACCGCAGGGAAACTGGACACGCTGGCGGCCTGCGTCAGTCGCGCCGCCGAACCCGGGGTGCCGTGGTAGGTCGCCGCGGCCGAGCTGGCTGCGGGAGCCGCCATGGCTGCCGTCAGCCGGGAAAACGATCAGATAGCACAGGGCGCCGAGGGCGGCGACGAGCGAGACACGTTTCACGACATAGACCTCCCTGGTCAGTCAGGCACGACAACGGGGAACATGGTGCACCATCCGTCCAACCCGGGCCGGGCCCGAAATGGCACACCGAGGCCGATCATCGTCCCTCGTTGCGTGACCGTCAAGGCTGAGCGCCATGTCTGCCGTGATCCCGGGAGCGTCTCGCCATAAATCGCGACTTGCCCGCCGAGTCGGGAATTGCTGGGGCACCGTCCTGTACCGCAGCGCGGCGCTTCCTGGACGGCAGCCGGATACTGCCTGAATCGCAGCAGGGTGATATCTGTACTGCAGCCGCATGTCCTCTGACGTACACCGTAAGGGACATCGGGAACCGATCCCATTCCGCGTCTTCCGCGACGGCGGATGACCCCGGGCTAAGGTCGCCGGCAAAGGGTTGTGCCGCGGAAACACCGCGGCATTTGCCGTGGAAAGCGCCGCGGCCGGGCAGGGCCCTCGACCGGGGCCGGGGCCCGCGTCCGGGCCTGATAGCGTCGACGTCGCTCGCCCCGTGAACCCCGCGGGCCGGCTCCGGAGGAGGACCCATGTCTCGGACCCTGGCGGCGGACTGGCTCGGTCTCGCGCCGGACCACCCGTTCGGGCTGCAGACCCTGCCGTACGGCTCGTTCACCACCCGGGACCGGCCCACCGAGCCGAGAGTCGGCGTGGCCGTCGGCGACCGGGTGCTCGACCTGACCGCCGCGACGTACCGGCTGTTCCCGGGCCGGGCGGACCTGTTCAGCGCCGGCCGGCTCGACGTGTTCCTCGACGCGGGGGACATGGCCTGGGAGCAGGTCCGCACCGCAATCAAGCGCTGGCTCACCGACGACGAGTTCCGCGAGGCGCTCGAGGACCTGCTGGTGCCCGCGGCCGAGGCGACGATGCACCTGCCGTTCACGGTGGCCGACTACGTCGACTTCTACGCGTCCGAGCATCACGCCAGCAACGTCGGCCGGATATTCCGGCCGGGCGGCCAGGCGCTGCCCGCCAACTGGCGGCACCTGCCGATCGGCTATCACGGCCGGTCCGGGACGGTGATCCTGTCCGGCACCCCGGTACGCCGCCCGTACGGCCAGTCCCGGCCCGACCCGGGCGCCGGGCCGGCATTCGGCCCGTCGGCCCGGCTCGACTTCGAGGCCGAGCTCGGCTTCGTCGTCGGCGTCGAGTCCATCACCGGCGAACCGGTTCCGCTGAGCCGGTTCACCGAGCACGTGTTCGGCGTGTGCCTGGTCAATGACTGGTCGGCCCGCGACATCCAGGCCTGGGAATCCACGCCGCTCGGCCCGTTCCTCGGCAAGTCGTTCAGCACCACGATCTCGCCCTGGGTGGTCCCCCTCGCCGCCCTGGAGCACGCCCGGGTGCGGCCGCCCTCGCGCGACACCGAGCTGCTCCCCTACCTGGCCGAGTCGGACGACTGGGGCCTGGACATCGAGTTCCAGGTCAGCCTGAACGGCCACGTGATCTCCCGGCCGCCGTTTGCCACCACGCACTGGAGCCCGGCGCAGATGCTGGCCCACATGACGGTGAACGGGGCGTCGCTGCGCACCGGGGACCTGTACGCCTCCGGCACCGTGAGCGGCCCCGAACCGGGTCAGCGCGGCTGCCTGCTCGAGCTGACCTGGAACGGCACCGAGCCGCTGACGCTGCCCGACGGCACCACGCGCGCCTGGCTCGCGGACAGCGACGAGCTGGTCATCACGGCCACGGCGGCCGGCCCGGACGGGACGCGCGTCGGCCTGGGCGAGGCCCGCGGCCAGATCATGCCGGCCCAGGACCCCACCGAGGGCTGACCCGCGGGAGTCAGCGCCCGGCCAGGTGCTGCTGGACGGCCGCGGCGGGCCTGAGCGGGGTGGCCGGCGGCGTCAGCGCGGTCAGCAGGGCGGTGACGGCCAGCACCACGGCGAGCGTGGCGCACTCCAGCCGGGTGGCGAGCGCCGGGCCGGCGCCGGGCCCGGGCCGGCGCCGCAGCCAGACCCGGCCGGCCACCGCCAGGCACCCGGCCACCACGACCAGCGCCGCCTTCACCAGCAGCACGCGCCCGTAGGCGGTGGTCAGCAGCGAGCCCAGCGGCACCAGCACCAGGGCGGAGATCACGCCGGTGATCACCAGCAGCGCGAACAGCCAGGCCGCGGCGGCGGCGTACAGCCGCAGCAGGCCCCGCATCTGCTCGGGATAGTCCCGCCAGGCGACCGCCGCGCGCAGGATGTACAGCAGCATCCCGGCCCACAGCGCCGCCGGCAGCAGGTGACAGCAGGTGATCAGGGCGCCGACCACGGGGACGATGCTCTCCGGGTGCCCGCGCAGCCCTTCGGCCGCCACCACCACGGCCAGCGGCAGCACGGCCCAGCGCGGCTGGCGCAGCCGCAGCAGCAGCGCCGCGACCGCGAACGAGATCAGCTCCACGCCGGCGACCGCGCCCGGGGTGGTGGAGAACAGGCGCGGCGCGTGGGCCAGGCCGGTTACCAGGCCCGCGCCGCTCAGCGCGATCAGCGCGAGCCACGCGCTCGCGGCCACCCCGAGTACCGACCCGCGTAGCGCCCACGGCGTCGGCAGCGGGGCCGGGAACCTGCCCTTGTACTGCCGGGCCAGCCCGCGGCCCGCCAGCCCGCCCAGGGCGACCGACAGCCCGGCGAACAGCAGCCAGCGCGCCACGGCGGTCTCCCAGACCACGGGCATGGACAGCCGGGCGGCCGCGCCGCCGGCCAGCAGGGTCGTCACCGGCACGACAGTAGCCGCTGTGCGGGCAGGCGAGCCGCGCTTCACCGCTCCGTGACCGTAACGTGGCTCGGCCGCGGGGCCGGGGCCTGGCCTTACGGCGCGTCCTGCTGGACCTGGGCGGGCGCGAGCAGCCCGCGCCGGACGTTCCGGGCGCCGATGGCCCAGAACACCACCCCGAGCAGGACCATGCCCCCGAACGCGCCCAGCGTCACCCACTCGAAGAAGGCCCGGGACACGCCCCAGCTGGCCTCGACCGAGTAGGACTGGCCGAACAGCTCGTTGATCGCTCCCGGCCACAGCAGGGTGACGGCCGTGATCACCACGAACAGCTCGGTGATGACGGCCGCCGCCCAGGCGCCCGCCATGCCGCCGGGCACCCGGTAGGGGCGCCGGGTGTCCGGGTACTTCTGCCGCAGCCGCACCAGGGCCGGGAAGATGAAGAAGTAGCTGACCGCGGTGGTGGACACGGTGAGCGACAGCATCACCGCGAAGAAGTTCGCCAGCCTGCCGCTGGTCACCAGGAACACGATGAGCACGAACGCGGACGAGACGACGCCGGAGGAGATGTTCACCGCGATCGGGGTGCCGAAACTGGTGAACCGGCCCATCCACTTCGGCCCCGCGCCGTCCAGGGAGGCGATGGCCTGGGTCCGGTCGGCGCCTTCGAGCCACACCGCGCCGCTGGCCAGCAGCGTCACGATCAGCAGGCTCGCGAACAGCACGTTGAGCCCGTGCGAGTGGGCCACCCCGGATACCGCGCTGTACGCGTCGACGAAGCCGGCCACGCTGGACAGCCCCGACTTCGGGATCACCAGGATGATCCCGATGATCAGCAGCCCGTACACCACGGCGCAGATCACGCCGGACCGCAGGATCATCTTCGGGACGTCGCGTTGCGGATTGCGCATCTCCTCGGCCGCGCCGTTGGCGAGTTCGAAGCCGACCCACAGGAAGACCATCAGGCCGATCACGGTGAGGAAGCCGTTCAGCGACGGCTTCAGGTCCGCGGCCGCGGACGCGCCGGCCGGGCGCCCGTGCTGGACCAGGTAGGCGACGAACAGCACCGTGAACAGGACCGCCACCGCGATCTTCACGAACGTGCCGATGTTCGGGCCCCATTTGCCGATGCGGAACGCCACGATCGCGACCGCGACCGTCACCCAGACGAAGGCCAGGCCCACGATGATCTCGGCCGCCGTGCCGAGCGGCTTGCGCAGGACCAGGCCGTCCAGCGTGGCGATCGTCGACGCGGTCAGCGTCCCGCCGATCCAGGTCGGGTTGGACAGCCAGTACAAGATGGCGGTTATCGAGCCGGGCAGCCGGCCGAACGCCAGCCGCGCCCACTCGTACGGCCCGCCCTCGACGGGGAACGATGAGCCGAGCTCGGCCGTGAGCATCCCGTACGGGATCAGGAAGATCACCAGGGAGATCACCAGCCAGGTGACCGCCTGCGCGCCGGCCTGTGCCGAGGCGGCCACGGTGTCGAAGCCCAGGATCGCGCACGCGGTGAACAGCACCAGGTCGAGCCGTCCCAGTACCTTCCGGAGCTTGGCCTTCTCCCGGGCCGCGGCCGCGGTCTCCAGCGGGGGAAGGGCACCTGCTTCGGCCATGTGACGCTCCTGACCTCAGGCAAATCCGGTACCAGAAGCGTAGGCCCATGCCGTCAAACAGGACAGATGATCACGGCACCGGCGGGCCGGCCGGGGTCGTCTCCTGGGCCGGCATCGCCGCGGGTCAGGGCCGGGTGGCGTGAAAGGTCCAGATGCCGCTGTCCGGCCCGGGCCGGCGGTCATCGCGGTGGTCGGCCGTCACCCGGATGCCGGCGAACCCCGCCCCGGCCAGCAGCCCCTCGAATTCCCGCAGGCTCCAGTGCTGCAGCCGGAACCACTGCAGTTCCGTGGCCAGCAACCGGCCGTCCTGCCATTTCTCGTAGCGGAGCAGCCGGGTGGTCTGGTTGGCGGCCGAGTCGTACTCGACGTGCATGACCTGGAGCGTCCACAGGCAGGCATCGCGGCGCCAGTGGCGCACGGGTTCCGGCCCGGTGACGAACTGCGGCGGGTCGATGTCGAGCACCAGGCGCCCGCCCGGCGCGAGCGACTCGCGAAAGCAGGCCAGGGCCTGCTGCGCGGCGGTCGTCCCGTCGAGCAGCTCGAACGACCCGGCCGGCATGATCACCGCCTGGTAGGCTCCGGGCCGCACGAACGCCGTCATGTCCGCCTCGTGCAGGACCGGGTCCAGGCCGCGGTCCCGGCAGTGCTGCCGGCATACGGCCAGCATCTGCGGGGAGGTGTCCAGGCCCTCCAGCTCATGGCCCGCTTCCAGCAGCGGGATGAGGATGCGCCCGGTTCCGACGGCCGGCTCCAGGATCCGCCCGCCGGCCCCGGCCAGCAGGGCCGCGTAGTACTCGACGTCCCCGAACGAGTGCCCGATGGGCTTGTCGATCTCGTAGATCTCGGTGGCCAGCGTGCCGTAATCCCAGCTCACCGCGGTGTCCCACGGCCCGCGCGGCCGCCCAGGATCACCGGGCGGGCGAAGTCGCTGTTGTCGATGACGAGGTCGGCCAGGTCCCGCGGGCCGACCTCGGCCAGGTAGATCATCTCCGCGGCATGGTAGCGGTCACGGTGCACCCGCTCGGCCTCCTGGGCGCCCTCCCGCGCCGCATCCCGGGCGATGCCGCGGCGCAGGGCCAGCCCGGCGTCCACCTCGAGCCAGATGCGGTAATCCCAGAAGCTGTTGTACTCGGGCCGGAACGCGAAGACCGAGTCGACGATCAGCACGCTGTCGGCCGGGGCGGCGATCGTCTGGTCCCGGTGGTCCTCCCCGGTCAGCGGATCATGGGCGCAGAGCACCAGGTCACCGGATCCGCCCGGCGCGCCCGGGGCCAGCAGCAGGTCCCGGGCGGAGCCGAAGTCGTAGGCGTTGCGGTAGTAGCCTTCGCCGCTGAGCCGGTCGTAGCCGAGCTCGCGCGCCTCGCGCCACGGGTTCTTGAAGTCGTCCATCGAGGCCCGGGCCGTGGGCCGGCCCAGGTCCCGCAGCGCGGCCGCGAGCTCGTGCCCGAAGCTGGTCTTGCCCGCGCAGGTCATGCCGTCGACCGCGACCCGGAGCCGGCCCGGGGCCAGGCCCGCCACCCGGGCGGCCACATCGCTGATCAGCGCGGCCCGTGCCGCCGAGGCGGGCGGCGGGACAGGCTGCCGCCACGTGGACACCGACTCGAACGCCTGCACGGCCCCCATCGTAAGAACCCCCGGTCGAGGCCACCTCACCGCGCCCATCCCACCGGGCAGACCGAGCTCGACCAGTACACGACGATCGCCGACGATGACGTGGCCGACGTGGTCAGCTCGAGCTCGCCCATCCCACCGGGCCGCCTCAGCCGCCCGGCCGCGGTTCAGCGGAGCGTGATCACGTTGGCCGTGATCAGGGCGGCGGCGTCCGAGGCCAGGTAGGCGATGATCTCGGCGACCTCGGCCGGGCTGGCGATGTGGAACAGGGTAGGGCTCGCGGCCACCGCCCGGCGGACCTGGTCGGTGACCCAGCCGGTGTCGGTGACCGGCGGGTGGACCATGTTCGCGGTGACCCCGTACCCGGCCAGTTCCAGCGCCGCGGACATCGTGTAGTTCTCCTGGGCGGCCTTGGCGGCGCCGTAGGAGACCTCCTCGGGGAAGCCCAGGCCGTCGCCGGAGGTGAGCCCGATGATCCGCCCCCACTGCGCCCCGCGGGCGATGTGCCGCCGCGCGAACTCGGCGATCAGCAGGGCGGCGGCCATGGCGTCCACGGTGAACTGCTGCCGCCAGGTCTGCGCGCTCACCGGCTGCAGTGACCGGCCGAGCCGGTCGGCGCCCACCGGGGCGAACGTGTCGGCCAGCCAGCCGGTGGCGTTGTTCACCAGGATGTCCGCCGGTCCCAGCTGCGCCTCGGCCGCGTCGAACAGCGCGGCCGGGACCGCCGGGTCGGACAGGTCGGCCTCGACGGCCACGGCCCGGCCGCCGCCGGCCCGGATCCGCGCGGCCACGGGCTCGGCGTCGCGCATCCGGTGCTCGCGATAGGCCTGCGGGGTGCCGGGGTCAGCCGGATCCTCGACCCGCAGGAAGCTGCACAGCACCGCGCACCCGCGCCGGGCCAGCGCCTCGGCGGCCGCCGCCCCGATGCCGTGGTTAGCCCCCGTCACGATCGCCGTGTGCTCGCCCGTCGCGTCACTCACCGTGATCACCTCCCGCGACATCGTAGAAGGCGGCTGGCGCGGCTATCCCGGCCGTCCCTGCCATCGCGGCGCATACTGGCCTCGTGCCGGCCGTTTCGCTGCCCTCGCGGGGGACCTGATGGGACGGAGGGGGCCCGCGGCGGTCGCGTGCCTGCCGGGCGGGCCGGGGGTCTACCGGTTCCGGGACGCGGGAGGGACGGTCCTCTACGTCGGCCGGGCGGCCGCGTTGCGTCCCCGGGTGGCCTCGTACTGGTCGGACCTGGGCCACCGCAGCCACCTGGCCCCGATGGTGGCGCGGGTGGCCCGGATCGAGGCGGTCAGCTGCGACTCTCCGCACGAGGCCGCCTGGCTGGAACGCAACCTGCTGGAGACCTCGCGGCCGGCGTGGAACCGGACGGCGGGCGGCCAGGAAAACGTGGTCTACATCCGGATGGACGAGCGGCCGTCCGCGCCCGCTCTCACGGTGGCCCGTCGCAGGCAGCCCGCCCGCCAGGTACGGTACTTCGGCCCGTACCTCGGCGGCCTGCGGGTCCGGCAGGCGGTAGCCGCGCTGAACCGGGTCCTGCCGCTGGCCTATACCGGCACTCACCTTCGCGGCGTGCAACTCGGCCTCGCGCGGGCGCGCCGCGTGGGCCCGGCCCACCGCGAGGCGTTCCTGCGCACCCTGCGCGCGGTCCTGCGGCGCCAGCCGGAGGCCGTCGCCCGGGTCCGCCGCGAGCTGGAGCAGCTTCGCCACCACGCCGCCGAGTCCCTGGCCTTCGAGTTCGCGGGCCGGGTACACAGCGAGATCGGCGCGCTGGACTGGGTGACCTGCCCGCAGCGGGTCACCACCATGGACGCCGGCGACTTCGACGTGTACGGATGGTCCGCCGAGGTGCTGGTGCGCTTCGGCATCCGCGGGGGGCGGCTGTGCGAGTGGTCCCAGCACGCGTGCCCGCGATCTCGCGCCGTTCCCCGGCTGGCGGTCACGCCGCCGGCCTGGGCCGGCTTCGCCCGGCGCAACGCCGAACTCGCGGCCGCGCTCGCCACCGAAGCGCGCCAGCCGGCGTAACCCACGGCCATACGCCGCCGTCGACGATGCGGGCGGCGGCCAATCCCGCCGGGCGAGCTACCTACCTGGCCCGGGAGCGGAGCCGGTGCTCGGTCACCCAGGCCGCGATCTGCGCCCGGGATCGCACCCCCAGCTTGCGGCGGATGTTCTCGACGTGCGCCTCCGCGGTCCGCGGCGCGACCGACAGGCGCCTGGCGATGGCCTGGTTGGTCAGCCCCTCGGCGACCAGCCCGGCCACCTCGAGCTCACGGCCGGTGAGGCGCGGCTCCCCGGCCGCGGGCCCGCCCAGGAACCCGAGCGTCGCGTTCAGGACGCTGGTCCAGTCGCCGTAGTAGAACAGGTGGCCGGGGCCGGGCAGCGGGACGAGCGTCGCCCCGGGGATCAGCGTGGCCACCTCCCGGCCCAGCTCGAACCGCGTGGCCTGATCCGCCTCGCGGTGCAGCACCGCGGTCCGGGCCCGGATGCCAGGGAGCAGCGCGCGGACGTCGGTTTCGTAGTACACCTCGAGGAGCCGGCTGGCCACGTCGGCCGAGGCGCTGACCCGCGTCAGCCTGGTGAGAGCATCGACGTCCTCGGGGGCCGGGTCGGGGATGAAGATGCCGGTCAGCATCTTCGAGCCCAGGCCCCAGTGCGCCCGGACCAGGGCCACGATCGAGTCCCTGATCTCGGGTGGCGCCAGGTCGGCGCCGCTGGCGCACGTCCCGTACAACACCAGCGCGTCGACGCGGTCCGGGCAGGCGGCCGCGATCGCCACGGCGAGCTGGCCGCCCTGCGACGCGCCGAACAGGCTGAAGCGGTCCGCGCCGACCGCGTCGGCGACCGCGAGGGCCGCCGCCACCTGCCGGTCGAAGGACAGGTCGGCCCCGTCCCGGTCGGACAGCCCGCACCCGGGCTTGTCGTAGCGGATCACCGTGTACCGCTCGGCCAGGCCCTCGATGAAGCGGCCGAAACAGAACAGCTCGAGCTGCGCAGCCAGGTGGGTGACCCAGCCCGAGTCGCACAACAGCGGGGGCCCCGCGCCTACCGTGGAGTAGGCGACACGGCCTGCTGGCGTGCGGCAATACCTGATCGTCGGCATCACCCGTCCAGGCTGGCAGCCCGGGCCGGCCCAGTAAAGCGGCACAGTTAAGCAGGGCACGATGAGTTTGTGGCCGCGGACCGGTCACTAACGGCAAAAACCCGCTCGCGTGCCAGGGAGGCACCGATGACCGACAAGGCGTTCACCATCTGCCTGTGGTTCGACACCGAGGGCGAGGCCGCGGCGAACTACTACGCCAGCATCTTCGCCGACTCGAAGATCGGCCGGATCACCCGCTACACCGAGGCCGGGCCGGGCCCGGCCGGCGCGGTCGTGACCGTAGAGTTCGAGCTCAACGGCCAGAAGTTCCTGGCCCTGAACGGCGGACCGCAGTACACCTTCAACGAGGCGATCTCGCTCACGATCACGTGCGCGGACCAGGACGAGGTCGACTACTACTGGAGCAGGCTCGCCGAGGGCGGCCAGGAGGTCGCGTGCGGCTGGGTGAAGGACAGATACGGGCTGTTCTGGCAGGTCGTCCCCGCCGTGCTGCCCGACATGATCGCCGACCCGGACCCGGAGAAGGCGCGGCGTACCTTCGAGGCGATGCTCACGATGACCAAGCTGGACATCGCCGCGCTGCAGCAGGCGTTCGCGGGCGGCTGACCGGCGGCTCAGGCGGACATCCGGCGTTCGCCGGCCCTTCGGCCGAGCCCCGGCCCCGCGCCGGCCCGTCCGGCCCGCGGGTGACCGGGTGCCGGGTCAGAGACGGCGGAGCACGGCGACCACCGGCCCAGGGTTACCGCGTCGTCGCCCAGGATTGGCGTGTGGGTTTTGACAGGCCATTTCCTGCTACGCGCAGCCGTCATCGGCGCGATCACCATCCTCGCTGAACAACGGGCATTCCTCGAGGGCGGGGCACTCGCAGCGGGAGGCCTGTTCCAGCCAGTTCCTGACCAGCACCGCGCGCTCGATCATCGCCGTCACCTGCGGCATCTTCCGGGCGGCGATGCGGCGGAGTTCGTCGGCCGCGCCGCGGGAGCCCTGGGCGGCACCGAGGAGGGACTTGATCTCGTCCAGGGAGAGCCCGGCCCGCTGGGCGGTGTCGACGACCGCGAGGGTGCGGACCGAGCCCGGCTGATAGCGGCGCTGTCCGCCGACCCGCCCCGGCTCGGGCAGCAGGCCGATCTGCTCGTAATAGCGGATCGACGAGGCGCGGCGCCCCGTGCGCCGGGCGAGTTCGCCGATGGTCATCAGCCGATCCGGCACGGTCCGTCCTTGACTTCAAGCCGGCTTTAACTAGCAGGATCCTATCGCGATGCCCCTACCGACCCGGAGGTGAGCCATGGACGGCGATCAGGGATCTCCCGTGACTTCTTGCCATTTTCGCCACGACCACCCGCTTGCTGTGGGCGTGCCGTCGGCGGATGACGGCCATCCCGCCGTGGCCTGCACGCTCGGGGCCGGTGACCGGGCGCAGCGGGCGGCGCGGTGGGAGGCGCTGACCGGCCGCGCGCTGCGGCGGGCGTCGCGGACCGGACGCGGGCTGCGCCTGGACTTCGACGCCGGCCCGGACGTCGAGGACGAGCTGCGGTCGCTGGTCGTGCTCGAGACCGAGTGCTGCGCGTTCGCGCGGTGGTCGGTGAGCGCGGCCGGCGGTCAGCTCACGGTCGAGGTCAGCGGGGACAGCGAGGAGGCGGTCGCCGCCGCGCAGGCCCTGTTCCCCGCGCTGGCCTAGGCGCACCGCCGGCCGGCTGGCCAGGCGGCGGGCAGGAGGCCGCGGGGTCCGGCCCCGGGTTCAGCGGCGGGCGGCCGCCAGCCAGTCCTCACGGCGCAGCCGGTATTCAACGTCGCCGTGCTCGTTGCCGTCCACCGGATCCGGCCAGTCCAGGTGCACCGTGCGCGCGAATCTCAGCCCCGCCTTCTCCATGACCGCCCGGGACCGGGTGTTAATGGTCATGGTGGTGGCCACGATCTCTTCGACGCCAAGTTCGGTGAAGGCCCGGCGGACCAGGGCCAGCGACCCCTCGGTCGCGTATCCGCGGCCCCAGGCCGACCGCAGCAGCCGGTAACCCAGCGAGGCGGTAGGCGCGGGAGCCGGCGCGTCGACCCAGTCCACCATCGCGGCGCCCGTGGCCACCACCGGGCGCAGGCCGAACCACCCGATGAACTCCCCGTGGTCGCGGGTGTCCGCCGCCCAGTGCCCGAAGTCCCGGTACCGCGCGTAGCTGGAAACCGTGCTGTGCCTCGCGTTGCCACAGGCCGTGATCGAGCGCCCCGGCGTCAGGGGCAAGATCGACCAGTCGGATTACCAGATTCCGCGGCCCGCGCCCGGTCCTGACCGGCGCGAATTGCTTCAGCTTCTGGCGGCGTAGGGTCCGCTGGCGCAGGGAGGCCGGCCACTGTGGGCCGTACCGTGCACCCGAGTGTGCACTTGTGCCATAGTGTCGCAAGTGCATGCTGGTAACACAGCCCGGCTCGTGAAGCCTGGACGGTCGGCAGTTGCCGAGATTGACGGGAAGGCACGCAGATGGCGGCAGATACGAGATCCGATCCCGCGGACCTGCTGGACCGCGTAGGCCGGCACTGGGGCTGGGTCCTGGCGTTCGGCATCATCACGGTACTGGTCGGCCTCCTGGTCCTGGTCTGGCCCGGCCGCACGCTGATCGTGGTGGCGGTGCTGTTCGGCATACAGCTGATCGTGATGGGCATCTTCAGGTTCGCGAGCGCCTTCGGGCACGACCTGACCGCCGGGACCCGGACCCTGTTCGCGCTGCTCGGCGCGCTGTCGTTGATCATCGGCCTGTACGCGCTGCGGCACGTGTACATCACCGTGCTGGCCCTGGCCCTGCTGCTGGGCATCTTCTGGATCGTCAGCGGCACGGTCGAGCTGTTCACGGCGCTGTCGAACCGCGGGATGGAAGGCCGCGGCTGGGCCATTGCCTCGGGCATCCTCGGCATCCTGGCCGGCATCGTGGTGCTGGTCTATCCCGCACCCTCGTTGCTGGTGCTCGCGCTCGTGCTCAGTATCTGGCTGCTGGTGTTCGGCATCATGGAGATCGTGGCGGCGTTCCGGATCCGGTCGCTGCGCGCCTGAGCCGCCCGCCCGGCCCCCGACCGCCCCGGCCGCGCCGGTGACGGCCATCATGGACGGGTGGACGAAGCAGTGCAGGCCTATATCGAGAGCATCCCCGCCGAGAACCGGCCCCTGTTCGACCGGCTGCACCGGCTGATCCTCGCCGCGCACCCCGAGGCGGTCGTGGTGCTCTCTTACCAGATGCCCGCCTACAAGGTCGGCCGCAGGCGCCTGTTCCTCGGCGCCTGGAAGCACGGCGTGTCGCTCTATGGCTGGCAGGAGGACTGCGACGCCGGCTTCGCCTCCCGCCATGCCGAGCTCCGGACCAGCAAGGGGACCATCCAGCTGCGGCCCGAGGACGCGGCCGGGATCAGCGACGACGAGTTCCGCGACCTGGCCCGCGCCGGCCTGGACCCCTGACCCCGCGCTTATTCGAAGGAGGGCTTGCGGTCGCGGGTGCGCTTGAGCTCGAAGAAGCCGTCGGCCTCGGTGACCAGCACCAGCCCGTCCCACAGCCGCCCGGCGGCCTCGCCCTTGGGGGCGGGCGTGATGACCGGGCCGAAGATGGCCCGGCCGCGGATGCGGATGACGGGAGTGCCCACGTCGGTGCCGACGTCGTCGAACGCCTCGTGGTGCGAGCGCTTGATCTCGTCGTCGAACTCGGTGCTCTTCGCGGCGCTGGCCAGGTCTTCCGGCAGGCCCACCTCGGCCAGGGCCTCGGGGATCACCGCGGGATCCTCCCGGCGGCCCTGGACGTGGAACCGGGTGCCGAGGGCGGTGTACAGCGGCCCGAGCACGCCCGGGCCGGCCTGCCGGGCGGCCGCGGCGCACACCCGGATCGGTCCCCAGGCGCGGCCCATCCGCTCCAGGTAGTCCTCGCTCAGGTCCTTGCCCTCGTGCTGGGTCAGGTTCAGGTAGGCCAGCGACATGATCCGCCAGTCGGGCCGCACCGGCCGGACCTGCTGCACCTGGAGTATCCATCGGGACGTGATCCAGGCCCACGGGCACACCGGATCGAACCAGAACTGCACGTCTTCGGGCGTACCCGGCTGGGCTGTCATGCGTGATCCTCCTTGCGAACGGCGACGAAGACCGGGATCTCCCGCTCGGTCCTCTCTTGGTATTCGGCGTAGGGCGGATAGGCGGCGACCGCACGATCCCACCAGGCGGCCCGCTCGTCCCCGGTCACCTGGTGGACCCGCACGCCGAACGGCTCGGGGCCGTCCTGGATGGTGACCTCGTCCGGGTGGGCCTTGAGGTTGTAGTACCAGACCGGGTGGGCCGGGGCCCCGCCCTTGGACGCCACCAGGGCGTAGTCGCCGTCGTGCTCCACGCGCATCAAGGCGATCTTGCGGACCTTCCCGCTCTTGTTGCCCCGCATGGTCACGATCACCACCGGCAGCCCGGTGTCCCTGAGGGTGTTGGCCTCCCGGCCGCCCGACCGCTCGTAGGCCTCGACCTGGTCCCGCACCCATTGCGCCGCGCTCGGGGCGTACTCGCCTTGTAGTGTCATGCTCAACATTCTCCCCGATGGCGCCGGGCCGCTGTTCGCGGGCCGGCCCGGACCCGGCGGGCGACGGCGCGTTATGGCCAAAATGCCACCCCTGCACAACGCGGCATGTCTGCGGGCGGACTGCAGGCGGCCGGGCCCGGCTGGCCCGCGGCCGGTAGCGTTCGGGGCGTGGCGTGGCGCGGTCGTGACCGGATGGCGGGCATTGCCGAGGCCTACCGGACGTTCGCCCGGCACGAGGCCCGCGGCCGCTCCCCCGCCTACCAGGCGCTGGCCGAGGCCGTCGCGGGCGACGCCGCGGTGCTGCGTTTCCTCGGCGCGCTGCCACCGGAGAAGCGCCAGCCCAACCTGCTGTTCGCGGCCGCCCGCTACCTGCTGGGCGCCCCGGCCGACATAACCCGGCTGCGGGACCTGGTCCGCCGGGACGGGCCCGGGCTGTCCGGGGTGATGCTGGCCCGGCGCACCCAGACCAACGAGCCGGCCCGCTGCGCCACGCTGCTGCCGGCCCTGGCCCAGCTGCCGCCGCCGCTGGCGCTGATCGAGGTCGGGGCCAGCGCCGGGCTCACCCTGCTCGTGGACCGCTACTCCTACGATTACGCCGGGCACCGGATCGCCGGCCAGGATCCGCTGGCCCCTACCCTGCGGTGCGCGCCGCGCGGGCCGGTGCCGCTCCCGGCGCAGCCCCCCGTGATCGCCTGGCGGGCCGGGCTGGACCTCAGCCCGCTCGACGTCCGCCGCGACGACGACGTCCGCTGGCTGTCCTGCCTGGTGTGGCCCGGTGAAGGCGACCGCGAGCAGCGGCTGGCCGCCGCGATCGCGGCGGCCCGCCGGGACCCGCCGGTGGTGCATCGCGGCGACCTGCTCACCGACCTGCCGGCGCTGGCGGCCCGGGCGCCCGCCGGGACGACCGTGGTGGTGTACCACTCGGCCGTGCTGGCCTACGTGGCGCCCGGCCTGCGCCAGCGGTTCGCCGACACGGTCCGCGGCGTGGCCGATGTCTGGCTCTCCAACGAGGGGCCCGACGTCGTGCCCGGCCTGCCCGTGCCCGGCCTGCCCGTGCCCGGCCTGCCCGTGCCCGGCCTGTCCGGGCCCGACGACGAGGACGACCCGTTCGTGCTCGCCCGGGACGGCCGCACCCCGCTGGCGCTCGCCGACGGGCACGGAACCTGGCTGCGCTGGCTCGGCGGCCAGGCCTAGCGGACGCCGTAGAGGTACTCGAGGGCGAGCTGGTCCAGGCGCTCGAAGGCCATGCCGCGCTCCCCCAGCGCCTCGACGTCGGGGGTGAAGCCGCGGATGTCACGCCAGGTCTCGCCGTCGGCCAGGGTCGGCAGCGACAGCTCTGGCACCCGGGCCGCCGCCGTGGCCTCAGCGACCTCCGGGTCGGAACGGAACGCCCGCACCTTGTCCCGCAGGATCAGGTAATTGCGCATGCAGGCGGCGGCGGACACCCAGACCCCCTCGTCGTCCTCGGTCCGCGGCGGCTTGTAGTCGAAGTGCACCGGCCCGGCGTACCCGCCGGCCTCCAGCGCGTCCACGACCCAGAACGCACCCCGCGCGTTGCCCGCCCCGAACCGCAGGTCCTGGTCGTAACGCGGCCCGTGCTGGCCGTTCAGGTCGATGTGGTACAGCTTGCCGTGCCACAGGGCCTGGGTGATCGCGTGGGCGTAATTGAGCCCGGACATCTCCTCGTGCCCGACCTCGGGGTTGAGCCCGACCAGCTCGGGATGCTCCAGCTCGTTGATGAACGCCAGCGCGTGGCCGGCGGTCGGCAGCAGGATGTCGCCGCGGGGCTCGTTCGGCTTCGGCTCGAGCGCGAAGCGGATGCTGTAGCCCTGGTCGAGAACGTAGGAGCAGAGGATGTCGTAGGCCTCCTTGCACCGGTCCAGCGCGGCCCGGATGTCCTTGGACGCGCCGGACTCCGCGCCGTCGCGCCCGCCCCAGCACACGTAGACCTTCGCCCCAAGGTCGGCCGCGAGATCGAGGTTGCGCATCACCTTGGCCAGCGCGAACCGGCGCACCTCCCGGTCGTTGGCGGTGAACGCACCCTCCTTGAAGATGGGGTGGGAGAACAGGTTGGTGGTCGCGGTCGTCACCACCAGGCCGGTCTCGTCGAGCGCCTTGCGGAAGGCCGCGATCCGCTCCTCCCGCTCCTCGCTGGTGTCGTCGAACCCGAACACGTCGTTGTCGTGGAAGTTCACGCCGTAGGCGCCGATCTCGGCCAGCTTGCGCACGGCGCGCTCGGCGGGCATCGGCGGCCGCACCGCGGTCCCGAACACGTCCACGCCCTGCCAGCCGACGGTCCATATCCCGAACGAGAATCGGTCGGCGGGTATAGGTGCATATTTGTCTGTGCTCACCAAGACCTCCGGAGGAAGCCCCGGCCTTCGGGCCGGGGAGGAACCCGGTGCCGCGCGTGGCGGGGCACGATTTTGACAGTCATGACCGGCATGCTGGAAACGTGAGGACGGCGTACCGGTGCCGGGCATACCCCGACCAGGCACAGCAAGCGGTGCTGAACCGCACCTTCGGCTGTGTCCGGGTGGTGTGGAACCGCATCCTCGCCGACCGGCACCGGCTCTACCACGCCGAGGGCAGCAGCATGTCCTACGCTGCCTCTGACGCCGCGCTGACCGCCATGAAGAAAGACCCCGGCCTGGCGTTCCTGAGCGAGGTGTCCTCGGTCCCGCTGCAGCAGGCGCTGCGCCACCAGCACCAGGCGTTCGCCGCGTTCTTCGCCAGGCGGGCGAGGTACCCGCGGTTCAAGTCCCGCCGCGCCCGCCAGTCCGTGCACTACACCCGGTCGTCGTTCACCCTGCGCGGCGGGTTGCTGCGCCTGGCGAAAACAAGCGGGCCGCTGCGATTTGTGTGGTCGTGGCCGGAGGTGGACGTGACCCGCCTTGACCCCACGATGGTGGTCGTGTCTCGGGAGTCGGACGGGCGCTGGTATGTCACCTTCGCCACTGAAGGCGAGGCCCCGGAGCCACTGGAGCGCACCAGGCATGCGGTCGGCGTCGACCTGGGTATCACGGACTTCGCCGTGATCAGCGACGGGGAGCGGATCGTCAACCCCCGCCACCTGCAGCGCAAGGCACTCAATCTGGCCCGCTACCAGCCGCGGCTCGCTCGTTGCCGCAAAGGTTCGGCGAACCAGGTCAAGGCCACGACCAAGGTCGCCCGCGCCCACCGGAAGGTCCGCAACGCCCGCAGCGACTTTCTGCACCGCGCCAGCACGCGCCTGGTCCGCGACAACGACGTGATCGTGATCGAGGACCTCAACGTCTCCGGCATGGTCCGCAACCGGAAGCTGGCCCGCGTGATCTCCGATTGCGGCTGGGGCGAGTTCCGCCGCCAGCTCGAATACAAGTGCGCGCGCTACGGCCGGCAGCTCGTCGTGATCGACCGCTGGTACCCCTCCAGCAAGACCTGTTCGGCGTGCAGGCACCTGCTCGCCGATCTGAGCCTCGGGACACGCCACTGGACGTGCCCGTCTTGCGGCACCCGACACGACCGGGACGTCAACGCCGCCAAGAACATTCTGGCCGCTGGTCAAGCGGTGACTGCCTGTGGAGCTGATGTCAGACACTCCGGGATCTCCCTGGTGCAATCGGCGGTAAAACAGGAACCTCGGCCCGTGAGGGCCGGAATCCCCGTCCCTCAGGGCGGGGAGTAGTCAAAGGCCGGTCCTTTCGTTCCAGGTGGCGGTGTCGTCGCGGAGCGCCGCATGGCGTTCGCGGATCTCCGGCCGGGGCGGGCCGGTGTAGGTCTCGGCGGGCCGCGGCGGCCACGGCGGCGGCTCCGGGGTCCCGGCCAGCGCCCACGCGGCCTGGCGCGCGGCCCCCAGCGCGACGTATTCCTCGGGTTCGGGCACGCCGACCGGCGAGAAGAAGATGCCCGGCGCGAGCTGGCGGACCGCCGCCGATCTCGCCCCGCCGCCGATCAGCAGCACCCGCCCGGACGCCGGCCCGGTCCCGCACGCCGCGGCGATCCGGTCGGCCGCGTCGGCCAGCGAGGCGAGCAGGGCCTCCACCGCGGCCCGGGCCAGGTTCTCCCGGGTCGCGTTCCGGGTGGTCAGCCCGCGCAGCACCCCGGTCGCGCCGGGCCGGTCCGGCGTTCGCTCGCCGTCCAGGTAGGGCAGCAGGGTGATCCCGTCCGCGCCGGGCTCCGCGGACAGCGCCAGCTTGGAGAGCCCGTCGAGGTCGGTGCCCAGCAGCGAGGCGGTCGCGGACAGCACCAGGCCCGCGTTAATCGTGCACACGAGCGGCAGGAACCGCCCGGTGGCGTCGGCGAACCCGGCCACCGCGCCGGAGGGGTCGTCCGCGGGCACCTCGCTGACCGCGAACGCCGTGCCCGAGGTCCCGATCGACACCGTGACGTCACCGGGCCGGAGCCCGAGCCCGAGCGCCGCGCCCATGTTGTCCCCGGTCCCCGCGGACACCGCCGCGCCCCACGCGACCTGCCCGACGACCTCGCCCGGGCTCGCCACCCGGGGCAGCCGCACCGTACGCCCGATCGCCACCCTGACCAGGTCAGGCAACCAGGTGTCTTTCGCGGGCGAGAAGTAGCCGGTGCCCGACGCGTCGCCCCGGTCGGTGACCATCGGGGCCGGGTGCTCGCCCATACCGCCCAGCAGCCTCCAGGTCAGCCAGTCGTGCGGCAACAGCACGGCCGCGGCGCGGCTGGCGCTGGCCGGCTCGTGTTCGGCCAGCCAGCGCAGCTTGGTGACCGTGAACGACGCCGTCGGCACGCTGCCGGTCTCGCTCGCCCACCACCGCGGGCCGCCGAGCTCGCGGACCAGCTCGGCCGCGGCCGGGGCCGACCGCAGGTCGTTCCAGAGCAGCGCGGGCCTGACCACCTCGCCATCCTCATCCAGGACGACCATGCCGTGCTGCTGCCCGGCCACCCCGACGGCGGCCGCGCGGTCCAGCAGGCCGTCGCCCGCCTGCCGCAGCGCCGCCCACCAGTCAGTCGGGTCGGCCTCGGTGCCGGGCGGGTGCGGCGCGCTCCCCCGGCCGACGACCGTGCCGTCCTCCGCATCGCAGAGCACGACCTTGGTGGACTGGGTCGAGGAGTCCACACCGGCCACGAGCATGGCCCCTCCCGCGCTGCGCTGGACGACGGCTCATTATGTCCGGGATACCCGCGCCCGCCTAGTGAACCTCTTCATCCGCCGGCCTCGGTTCAGGATATGCGGGCAGCCCGCAGGAGGATGAAAAGGCTCAGTGTCCGCCGGGCCGGGCCGGGGCCCGGGCGTGTCCGTTATGGAAAACTGCGGTGATGGGCGCGGAGTACCCGGAGAGCCTGCTGGCCCGCGAGCCGGCACCGCGGTATGCGGGGGAAGGCCCGTTCGCACTGTGGCACTTCAGCGAGAACCCCTCGCTCAGCTGGTTCCGGCCGCGCCCGCCCGCCGCGAACCCCGCGGCGCCGCCGCTGGTCTGGGCGGTCGACACGCGCCACGCGCCGATGTTCTGGTTCCCGAGGGACTGCCCGCGCGGATGCATCTGGCCGGTGTCGGCGACCACGCCGCAGGACCGTGAGCGGTTCTTCGGCCAGAGCGCCGCGACCCGGGTGCATGTCATCGAGTCCGACTGGCTGGACCGCGTGCGGGCCGCCGGCTGTACGCCTACCGGCTGCCGGCCGAGCCGTTCCGGCCCCACGAGGTGGGCGGCTACTGGGTCGCCGACGATCCGGTGGATGCGGCCGAGCGGGTGGTCGTGGACGACCTGCTGGGCCGGCACGCCGCGGCCCGAATCGAGCTGCGGATCACGCCGTCCATCTGGCCGTTCTGGCGGCGGGTCACAGCCTCGACCGTGGAGTTCAGCGGTTCCCGGCTGCGCAACGCCGCCCCGCACCCGGACCGGTCCGGCTAGGGCTTGCGCGGCGCGGTCACGCCTGCCGGGCCAGCCAGGTGACCAGGTTGGCCCACAGCGGCGCGTAGCCGGGCCAGTCCAGGAACTCCGGCGGGCCCCAGTGCGGTGCGCAGTCGGACGTGAACACGGCGCTGCGCCCGCCGTGATAGTCCGCGCACGCGATCAGCGGGTCGTCCCCGCAGGTCACCACCACGGTCGCGGCCGGCTTGGCGGTTACCCGGTTGTAGCCGAGCAGGGCCGGCCAGGCGGCGGGCAGGCCGGCCAGCACCGGATGGTCCGGCGCGCGGGCCGCGGGCACCACGCCCTGGGGCATCTCCGCCCGGTCGTCGGTCTCGCTGATGACCACCGGCAGGGCATCCTCGACCGGGGTGCGGTGGTATCTCGCCTTGCCCTCGATGCCGGCGAAGGACAGGTACCCGCCGATCATCAGCAGGCCGCCGCCGTCACGCACGTACCGCCCGAGCTCCTCGAGCCGGTTCGGCGCGACGACGGAGCGCTCGAAGGTGTCGCGGCGACAGCAGCAGGCTGTTCGCGCCGATGTCGCTGAGGATGACCGCGTCATAACGCGCCAGCTCGCCCGCTGAGCCGGGGAACTGCCCGGGAACCAGGTGGCCGGGCAGGTACTCGGCCTCGATCCCGGACGCCGACAGCGCGGCGCGGAGCTGGCCGGCCCCTTCCACGTAGGCGCTCGTGGTGAACGAGTCGACCCCCTTGATGTGCAGGCTGTGCGTGACCCAGCTCTCGCCGCAGAGCAGCACCCGCATGTCCGACCTCCCTGTTACCGGCGTCACCGGCCGGCCGCCGGCGGGCCAGCGGACTCGCGGATCACCAGCTCCACCGGCAGCACCTCGGTGCGGGCCGGCGCCTCCGGGTCGGCCAGCCGCTCGAACAGCAGCTCGACGCCGACCTGGGCCAGGCGGTCGACGGGCGACCGGATCGTGGTCAGCCGCGGCCGCACGTACTGGCTGAACCGGATGTCGTCGAAGCCGACGATGGACAGGTCCTCCGGCACCCGGATGCCGTGCGCCTCCGCGGCGGAGAGCACGCCGAGCGCGATGTAGTCGCTGGCCACGAACGCCGCGGTCGGCGGCTCGGCCGCGGCCAGCAGGTACGGCAGCGTGCTCGTCCCGAACTGCTCGGTGAACTGGCCGGCCTGGCTGACCTGGCCGCCCGGGTCGATGCCGGCCTTGGCCAGCGCGTCGCTGTAGCCGCGGTAGCGCTCCTGCACCGAGCCGAGCTCGCCGGGGCCGGACACGAAGGCGATCCTGCGGTGGCCCAGCGCCACCAGGTAGCTCGTCGCCTGGTAGCCGCCCGCGTAGTCGTCCATCACCACGGTGTGCACCGGCGGCAGCCCGGCGATCGGCTCGTCGACGACCACGACCGCGAGCCCGTCGGCGATCGCGGTGGCGAGCCGCTCGTTCGACCGGAACGAGCCCAGGTAGAGCATGCCGTCGATGGCCCCGGACGCCAGCAGCTCGATGTAGCTGGACTGCCGCACCGCCTGGCTCCGGTGCGAGCAGAGCAGCACCAGCCGGCCGTGCCGCTCCACCGCCTCGACCACGTAGTCGGCGATCGTCCCGAAATACGGGTTGCTGATCTCGGGGACCACGAAGCCGATCACGCCGGACCGGCGCCGGGCCAGGTTGCGCGCCTGCGCGTTCGGGACGTAGCCGAGCTCGCTGACCGCCTCCAGGACCTTGGCCTCGGTGGCCGGCGACACCCGGAGCTGGCCGTTCAGGTAGCGCGAGACCGTGGAAGGGGCCACCCCGGCGGCCCGGGCGACGTCCTGGATCGTGGTCACGTCCCGCTCCATCGCTCCCCGGTGATGACAAACGGTTTGCGCAAACTGTAATCGAGAACGATACCGATCTGAGATTTGGCCCGGCTCTCTGCCCTCTTGACGCCCGGTTTGCACCGCACATAATTGCAGGAAACCGGTTGCGCAACGAGGGACGGTCCTCCCGATGGCCACTCAGGCAGCCAGCACCACAACCTCTCAGCTCCGGCGCAACGCGCTCGGCCTTCCGCAGGTGGTGTTCCAGGGCATCACCCACATCGCGCCGTCGATCAACGTGGTCTTCACGTTCCCGGTCATCGCGCTCAAGGCCGGCCCGACCATGCCGATCTCGTTCTTCCTGACCACGATCGTGTGCTTCTTCATCGCGAACACGGTCTCGCAGTTCTCCAAGTACCTGCCGTCCACCGGCGGCTACTACTCGTTCGCCACCCGCGGGCTCGGCGCCCGCACCGGGTTCATGACCACCTGGAGCTACCTGATCTACGACATCATCGGGCCGGCCGGGGCGATCGGCTTCCTCGGCTACCTGGCGTCGAGCACGTTCCAGATGGCGGCCGGCGTGAACATCCCCTGGTGGATCTTCGCGCTGATCACGTTCGCCATCGTCTGGGCGCTCACCCAT
The DNA here is from genome assembly GCA_963745575.1 of uncultured Actinomycetota bacterium. Taxonomy (GTDB): domain Bacteria; phylum Actinomycetota; class Actinomycetes; order Streptosporangiales; family Streptosporangiaceae; genus JASHPR01. The sequence continues at coordinate 67,240 of CAVUYA010000011.1, forward strand.
TTCGGGATCCGGCTGTCCATGCGGACCACGGCCATCTTCGGCGGCATCGAGATCCTGATCATGCTGGCCCTGGCGGTCACCTTCCTGGTCCATCCCGGGGCCCGGCTCCTCCTACATCGCGCCGCTGCAGCCGAAGAACGCCCCGAACCACTACGAGGGCATCCTGGCCGGGATGGTGTTCTCGGTGCTGGCGCTGAGCGGCTTCGAGGCGCCCGCGCCGCTGGCCCAGGAAACCCGGCGGCCGGGCACGTTCATCTCCCGCGCGGTCATGCTCTCGCTGTTCCTGATCGGGGCTCTTCTACATCTTCACCTCCTACGCCAGCGCGATCGGCTGGGGCACCGGGAACATGGCGGCCTTCGCCTCGGCCGCGAACCCGTACTACCAGCTCGGCCACTCGCTGTGGGGCGCCGGCTGGTGGTTCATCTTCATCGCGATCGTCAACAGCGCCATCGCCTGCGGCATGGCCTGCACCAACGCGGCGTCGCGGGTGGCCTACACGATGGGCCAGGCGGGCACGCTGCCGCCCAGGTTCGGGAGGATCCACCCGGTGTACCGGACCCCGACGTTCGCGATCGCCGTGCAGCAGATCATCGGCATCGTGGCGATCCTGCTGGTGGGGCTCCTGCTGGCGCCGGACACGATCTTCGGGTTCCTCGGCACGATCACCACGCTCGCGGTCATCGTCCTGTACATCATGGCCAACATCGCGCTGACCGCCTACATCCGCCGCGAGCACCGGGCCGACTACAACCCGTGGCGGCACCTGGTGCTGCCCGCCATCGGCACGCTCGCGCTGCTGCCGGTGCTGTGGATCACCGTGTACCCGGTCCCGCCCTGGCCCTACCGGATCACGCCGTACATCTTCATCGCCGCGCTGCTCGTCGGGTTCGGGTACATGGTGTGGCGCGAGCGCCGGACCCCGGGCGCGCTGCAGCGCGGCGCCACGATGCTGGTCGGCCGGGTCGAGGACGCCGCCGGGGACGTGGACTGGGACGCGCCCGCTGCGCCCGCGCCGCAGGCCGACGCGTGACCCGGGCCGGTCTGGCCGGGGTCGAGCTGGGCACCGTCGAGCTGCCGGCCTACGAGCTGCCGGCCGAGCAGCCGTCGGTGCCCGCGGAAACCTATCTGCAACGGATAGCCGCCGCCGAACGCGCGGCCGCCGAGGCCGGCCTGGACGCGCTGATCGTCTACGCCGACCGGGAGCACTTCGCGAACCTCTGCTACCTGACCGGGTACGACCCGAGGTTCGAGGAGGCGCTGCTGCTGCTGGTCCCGGGGCGGGCGCCCGCCCTGCTGGTGGGCAACGAGGGCGCGGCGTACGCGAGGGTCGTGCCGCCCGCGGTCGAGGTACTGCTCTACCAGAGCCTCAGCCTGGTCGGCCAGGACCGGTCGGCCAGCCCGCCGCTGGCCGACATCCTGCGCGACGCCGGGATCGGCCGCGGCGGCGCGACGCGGCCGGGGATCGCGGGCTGGAAGTACTTCGGCCCGGCCGACACCGCGCGCCCGGCCGAGTGGATCGACGCGCCGGCGTTCATCGTCGACGAGCTGCGGGCGCTGGGGTGCCGGCCGGTGAACGCCACCGGGCTGTTCACCGAGCCCGGCCGCGGGCTGCGCCTGGTCAGCGACAACGACCAGCTGGCCTGCTTCGAGTTCGCGGCCACGCACGGGTCGCAGTCGATGCGGCGGCTGCTGCACAACGTGCGGCCCGGCATGACCGAGCTCGAGGCGTTCTCGCTGTACCGGCCGACCGGCCTGCCGTACTCGTATCACCCGGTGCTGCTCAGCGGCGAGCGGGCCGCGCTGGGCCTGGCCAGCGCCTCGGGCCGGGTGCTGCGCCAGGGCGACCCGGTGAGCGCCTCCCTCGGCTACTGGGGCAGCAACATCGCCCGCGGCGGATTCCTGGCCGAGACGGCGCGCGATCTTCCCGGTGCCGCCCGTGACTATGTCGAGCGCCTGGTCGCGCCGTACTTCTCCTGCGCCGCCGAGTGGTACGAGACGGTCGGCATCGGCGTCACCGGCGGCCAGCTCTACGACCTGGTCAAGCGCCGCCTCGGCGACCCGTTCTTCGGCGTGCACCTCAACCCCGGCCACTTCATCCACCTCGACGAGTGGCCAAGCTCCCCGGTGTACCCGGGCTCGGACGTGATGCTCACGTCCGGCATGGCGCTGCAGCTGGACATCATCCCGGCCACGGGGACCGCGTACCACACCACGAACATCGAGGACGGGATCGCGCTCGCCGACGAGGCGGCCCGCGACGACCTGGCGGCCCGCTACCCGGGCCTGTGGCAGCGGGTCACCACCCGCCGCCGGTTCATGGCCGAGGTGCTCGGGATCCGGCTCCGGCCGGAGGTACTGCCGCTGTCCGACCTGGCGGGCTACCTTCCCCCGTACTGGCTCTCGCCGCAGCTGGCGATGCGGCGAGCCTGACCAGCCCGGCCCGGACGGCCGCCCCGGTGCCTATCCTGGCCTGGTGCGACTGGTCTCCCTGCTGCCCTCGGCGACCGAGATCGTGTACGCGCTCGGCCTGGGCGAGGACCTGGTCGGCGTCACGTTCGAGTGCGATGAGCCCGCCGCCGCCCGCCGCGAGAAGACCGTGGTCGTGGGCGGCCGGGATACCAGCGGGATGACTCCCGGCGAGATCGACAACTATGTGCGCGCGCAACTGGCCGCCGGCGCGGACCTGTACACGCTGCAGGCCGAGGCGCTGGCGCGGCTGGAGCCCGATCTGATCCTGACCCAGGACCTGTGCCGGGTCTGCGCGCTGCCCTCTGGCGACGTCGAGGATGCCCTGGGCTACCTGGGGTGCCGGGCCGAGCGTGCTGACGCTCGATCCGCGCTCGCTCGACGAGGTGCTGGACTCGATCCTGGACGTGGGCCAGGCCGCCGGGGTGCCGGATCGCGCCACGCGGCTGGTCGGCGAACTGCGGGCCCGGCTCGCCCGCACCGCCGCGAGAGTCGCCGGGCGACGCCGCCCCCGGGTCGCGGTGGTCGAGTGGGTAGACCCGCCTTTCACCGCCGGGCACTGGATCCCTGACCTGGTGAGCACGGCAGGCGGCCAGCCGGTCGCCGCTCACCCCGGCGCGCCGTCGGTGCCCACGAGCTGGCCGGAGATTGCGGCCGCGGCGCCCGAGGTCGTCGTGGTCGCCCCGTGCGGCTATCACCTGCCGGGCGCGATCGAGCAGGCCCGGTCCGTAGCCCGGGCGCTGCCGGACGCAGCCGTCTGGGCGATCGACGCCGACGGCATCGTGGTCCGTCCCGGCCCCCGTCTGGTGCTCGGGGTCGAGGCCCTCGCCTCGGTACTGCACCCCGTGGTCCCGGGTGACGGGCCTGCCGCCGCACCGCCTGGCACCGTGTACCGGGTCACGGGCTAGGGGTCTTTAGGGATACCGGGCCCCGATCCGCGGCAAGGCCGCCAGGATCTTGACGGTAATGCGGTACCGTGCAGTGGCATGCCGGGAGCAGGCCCCGGACGCTTCGCAGGATGCCCGGCCGAGCTGGCGGTTACGATGACCTCGTCGCCTATGTGGGGGAGACGTCGCGATGCCAGGGGCGCAGGACCGGTGGGATCAGCTCACCGAGTCGAGCGTGCGCAGCCGGGAGGCAACGCCGCCCGATCTATCGCGGCTCGCTGACCGGCCAGAACGCGGGTCGCTCGCCGATCTGCGGCAACGGCTGGAACGGCTGCCGGCCGGCCATCCCTCTTCGCCCTACAACGATGACCTCAGCCGCAAGCTGCCGGTCACCAGCCTGAAGGATCTCGAACTGCCCCTGCATGGCACCGAACGCGACCTCAACGGCGCGGCCCAGCACCCCGAGTACGGGCTGGCCGAAGGCGCGAGCCGCAACGGGACCAGCGGCCGGAGCCTCGCCGCGGACACGCTCGGCACGGCCGACTGGACCAGCGCAACCGATGTCGATGACCTGGCCGATGGCCTCGGCGAGGCCGACAGCCCCGGCCCGCCCGACGACCCCGGCGCCCCGGCCGGCGACCTCAGCACGCCCGGTGACCTCAGCACGCCCGATGACCTCAGCACGCCCGACGACCTCAGCACGCCCGACGAGGTCAGCACGCCCGACGAGGTCAGCGCGCCCGACGAGGTCAGCACGCCCGACGAGGTCAGCGCGCCCGATGAGGTCAGCACAGCCAACGGCCTGGGGGCGACCGACGGGCTGACCGCCACGGACTCCGGCGGAGAAGGCGACGCCGGCACCGACGACGAGCGGGGCGTTACCGACGACTGGCTGAGTGCCCCCTGGGGCAGCCCGGCCGACCTGGACAGCACGGCCAGCGACGGCATCGCCGACGACTGGGACAGCGCGCCCGACCGGGACGGCCCGGCTGACCTCGGCCCTGACGGCGCGACCCAGCCGGGTTGGGCCGAGCCAGCGCCTGCGGTTGACACCCTCAGCCGTGGTGTCCTCGACGCGGAGCTGAATCACGCGAGCGAGGAGCCCCGCACCGGTCCGGACGGCTCCTGGGCGTGGAACGGCAGGCATCTCGCCCCGGAGCAGCGCCTGATCGCCGAGAACGCGCTGAGCCGATACCGCGTGGCCGAGGGCCGGAACGTGTTCGGCAGTTACGGTCACAGCGGCCTGACGCCCGCGATGCGCCGCGTCGAGGCCCAGCTCGAGCGCGGGCAACTGCTGCCGGACACCGAGGACCGCGCTCTTAAGTCTCCCGACCTTTTCAAGGAAAGGCTCGCCGACCTGATCGCGCGGCATCCCGACAAGTCGGCCGAAGAGCTCTCGCACGAAGTACACGACGGCATCCGCTACGCCTTCATCTTCGAAACCGAGCATTACGCCGAGGGAACCCTGCAGGTACACAGCAGGCTCAAGGGCAACGGATTCGAGCTGGAGGCCCGGTGGAACGGCTGGGAGAGCCGCGAGTACAAGGGCATCAACAGCCGCTGGCGCGACCCGGCGCATGATCTGGTTTTCGAAGTGCAGTTCCACACGGCGTCGAGCTGGGATGTCTGGCAGCAGGCTCACGCCTCGTACCAGCAGATCATCGACCCGAGAACGTCGCCTGCGGAGCGGATGCGGCTCCGGGCCGTTCACGCGGAGAAGTCAGCCGTGATCTCCGTGCCGCCGGGTTGCACCGCCATCCCGGATTTCCGCAAGGAAGGCCAGTAGTACCCGTGGCGGACGAGGTGAGTTACTACGCCATTGTCGGTGCCGGCCGAACCATGCAGGCGCCCTCGGGGCTGGCCCGGCGCAGGTACGAGGCGACGGGGCCCGTTGACGAGGCCCTGCGGCGGGACCTCACCTGGGCTCCCGACTCGGCGATCGTGGAGTGGGAGTACGGCGAGGTGGGCGCCGACCTGGTCGAGATCAGCCCGGCCACCGCCGATCAGCTGATCGCGGGATTCCGGGCGAGGTGGGGCGAGCGGGACTGACCGTCGCCGGCCTGCACGGCGCGCTCAGCCGGGCAGGGACGCGCCATCCTCGGTCGAGTCGCCGCCGGAGAGCTTTGATTTGCTGCTCGATCCGAGGCCGGCTTTCTCGAAAAACTCGCGGATCAGCGAGCGCTGCATCTGGCTCACCTCATCGAAGTGCTTGACCAGCGCGTCTTCCCCGATCGCCTCGGCGGTCAGGTAGAGGTCTTTAAGCTGCTCCAGCTTCTCTTGCGTATCCGCAGACGGCGGCTCGGCGTGTTCGGGCTGGTAGGCGCCGTCCTGGCGGCCGCCACGGTCGGAGGCGCGGCCGCTTTCCAGGTTCGGCTTCGGGGCTGGTTCCCAGACCGAGAACGGCTCTGGCGCGGGAGCGGGACCGGCCTCGCTTGGCCGTGGCTTCGCCGCGGGGGTACCCGGGCGAGGCTCCGCCGCGACGACAGGCTGGCCCGGGCGGGACTCCGTCTCCTCACGGGCCGTCCCCTTGGACACGGGCTTGTCCGGGCGCGACTCCGCTGCGGGGACAGGCTCGCCGGAGCGGGACTCGGTCTCCCGGGGCTCGGCCGCGGGCACGGCCGTACCCGGGCGCGGCTCGGCCGCGGGAGCGGACGTACTCGGGCGGGACGTGGTCTGGTGAGGCTCGGTCTGGCGAGGCTCCCCCGCCGGAGCGGGCTTACCAGAAGGGGGCCCTGCTGCGGGAGCGGGCTCGCCCAGCCGCGGCCCGGCCGCGGAAGCGGACGCATTCCGGCGGAGTTCCGCCGCGGGCGGGCTCGTGCCAGGGATCTCCGGCAGCGGGGACGTGTCGTCGGCCGCCCGCTCGCCGGCCTTGGAGAATTTCGGGGCCGCGTCGTCCGGATCACCTGATCCTGGCTGGCCGGCCGCGACCGGTCTGGTCTCGGGTCCGGGAGGGCCTGCTAAATACCCGGCCCGTGACCCGGCCAGCTCGGCTGGCTCCGGGCCGGCCGGATGTCGTGGCTCCGGGCCGGCCAGATACGGGGGCAGCCGGAGGTTCGCGGACCCAGATCCGCGGTCATGCCCACTGGGCAGCCGCCGACTCGTGGCGGATCCGGCCGGGGCAGCGGGATCGGCCGCGGGTCTGGCGCGACTCAGATCATCCCGGCCGCGGTCATCTCGGCCGCGGTCATCCCGGCCGCCGGAACCCTGGGCCGGGTTGCCGCCGTAAGCCCAGTCGTCCGGGCTGCCGCGCACCCATTGGTCCGGAGTGTCGGGCCTCCAGTCGTCCGGGCCTGCGGGTCCCCAGTCCTCCCGGCCGACGAGAGCCGGGGCGTCCTGCCCGGCGGGATTCCAGTCGCCCTGGCCACCAGCATGCCAGTCATCCTGGCCACCGGGATCCCACCCGCCCGTCCCCACGGGCGCCCAGGCATCGTGGCCGCCGGATTCCCAGTCTTCCCGGGCGCCGGAAGCCCACTCTTCGTGGCCGCCGGGACCCCACTCCTCCCGGACACCGGGGACCCACTCTTCGTGGCCGCCGGGACCCCAGTCCTCCCGGACACCGGGAACCCACTCCTCCTGCCCGCCGGGACCCCAGTCCTCCCGGACGCCGGGAACCCACTGCTTCCTGCGCACCAGGACTCCAGTCCTCCCGGACACCGGGGCCCCAGGGATCCTGCCCGCCCGGGGTCCAGCCATCCTGACCACCGGGGGCCCAGCCATCCTGCCCGCCGGGAATCCAGGCGTCCTGGCCGCCCGGAGCCCAGCCATCCTGGCCGCCGGGAGCCCAGCCGTCCTGCCCGCCCGGGGCCCAGCCATCCTGCTCGCCGGGGACCCACGCGTCCTGTTCGCCGGTATCCCAGGCATCGTGACCGCCGGAACTCCAGTCGGCCCGCCCGCCGGGGGTCCAGGCCTCGGGGCCGTCGGGATCCCAGTCCTGCTGCTCGCCGGGGTTCCAGGCCTCGTGGCCGCCGGGGATCCAGACGTCGCCCTGGCCGCGGTCCCAGTCATCGCGTCCGCGGGAATTCCCGGCATAAGCCGGACCGGGCCTCCAGCCCTCGCCGCCCGGATGCCAGCCGTCGTCCACAGGGCCGGACCTGGCCCGGGTCTCCTGGGCTCGCCTCGGCCGGGACGCACGGCCGGGCGGCGGGGGGGACCCCGCTCCGGGAGCAGGCAGTGGCCGAGCGGGCAACGGCGGAGCAGCCACCGGAGAAGGCAGTGACTGAGCAGCTGCCGGCCGGGAAGCTATCCGCTGAGAAGCCGCCGGCGCAGAGGACACCGGCCGGGGAACGGCCGGCCGGGAAGCTGCCGGCGAAGCAGCCGACGTGGCTGCCGCCGCGGCCCAGGCCTCGTGGCCGCCGGGATCCCAGTTCTGCTGGTCGCCGGGGTTCCAGGCATCGTGGCCGCCGGGGATCCAGTCGTCGCCCTGGCCGCGGTCCCAGTCATTGCGTGCGCGGGAATTCCAGGCATGAGCCGGACCGGGCCTCCAGCCCCCGCCGCCCGGATGCCAGCCGTCGTCCATATGGCCGGACCCGGTCCGGGCCTCCTGGGCTCGCCTCGGCCGGGACAGACGGCCGGGCGGCGGGGGGAACCCCGCTCCGGGAACAGGCAGTGGCCGAGCGGGCAATGGCGGAGCAGCCACCGGAGAAGGCAGTGGCCGAGCAGCTGCCGGCCGAGAAGCTATCCGCTGAGAAGCTGCCGGCGGAGAGGACACCGGCCGGGGAACGGCCGGCCGGGAAGCTGCCGGCGGAGCAGCCGACGTGGCCGCCACCGCCGCAGACGCCGTCAAGTTGGCCGACTTGACCGACTTGGCCGGAGCTGCCTGCTTGGCGGCTACCGCCGGGGCGGTCCCGCGGCGGAGCGGGCCGTGGAGTCGGCCGTGGCCCGGCTGGAGTCCGGACCGGGTCCGCCCCGGTGCCGCGTACCGGGACGCGACGACCATGGCCCGCGCGATCGGCCAGGCCGACAGCGACCACGATGAGCAGCGCGATGCCGGACGCCAGCCCGCTGATCGCGGTGAACTCGCCCGCTCGCACGAGCCCTTGCCCGCCCGGCGCCGACTTCAGCCGCATGGTCTCGCCGATGACGACCATCATCAGGCCGCTGATCAGCGACGTCGCGCCGATGATCGTCAGGGCGAGCGCAAACCAGGTCCGCCCCTCTGTCACCGAGCCCAACCTCACTGCCCAACCATCGCACGCAGGGTGCGGGCAATGGGGCTTTTCTAACGAGATCCCCATGCTTGTCGCAGCGCTTGCGTGAATGTCTCCAGCGGCTGAGCGCCCGAGACGCCGTATTTCCCGTCGACCGCGCAGAACAGCACTCCGGTGAACCCCGGCGTCCTGGCCGGGCCTCGTCGGCGCGCACGGCGCCGGGGTAGCTGGTGCTCCTCCCGCGCCCGGGCCGGCCCCGCCTGCCGCCAGGGCCGGGAATGGCAGGATACGGCGGCGCACCCGGGCTCACTTCCTCCCGCACCGGGCTCTCCGCTACCGTTGCGTTCATCCGTTTCCCTTCGTTCCCGATCATCGGGGGGCATTCCATGGATCGCCAGGTCAAGTACGTTCTGCAGGAATCCGAGATGCCCCGGCAGTGGTACAACGTCATCGCCGACCTCCCGTCGCCCCCACCGCCGCCGCTGCACCCGGGGACCCGCCAGCCGGTCGGGCCCGACGACCTCGCGCCGCTGTTCCCGGCGGCACTGATCGCGCAGGAGGTCTCGCCGGAGCGGCACATCGCGATCCCGGACGACGTGCTCGACGTCTACCGGCTGTGGCGGCCTACCCCGCTGTTCCGGGCCCGGCGCCTGGAGCGGGACCTCGGCACCCCGGCCCGGATCTACTACAAGTACGAGGGCGGCAGCCCGGCGGGCTCGCACAAGCCCAACACCGCGGTGCCGCAGGCCTACTACAACGCCGCCGAGGGCGTGGCCAAGCTGACCACCGAGACCGGCGCGGGTCAGTGGGGCAGCGCGCTGGCGTTCGCGTGCGCGCTGTTCGGCCTGGACCTGGAGGTGTGGATGGTCCGTGCCTCCTACGACCAGAAGCCGTACCGCAAGCTGCTGATGCAGACCTACGGGGCCACCGTGCACCCGAGCCCCTCCGACCTGACCAGCGCCGGGCGGGCCGTGCTGGCCGAGCACCCGGACTCCACCGGCAGCCTGGGCATCGCGATCAGCGAGGCCGTCGAGGTCGCGGGCGGCGACCCGGCGGCCAGGTACTCGCTGGGCAGCGTGCTCAACCACGTGCTGATGCACCAGACGATCATCGGCGAGGAGGCGATCAAGCAGCTGGCCCAGGCGGGTGACACGCCCGATGTGATCGTCGGCTGCACCGGCGGCGGGTCCAACTTCGGCGGCCTGGCCTTCCCGTTCCTGCGGGAGAAGCTGGCCGGGCGGATGAACCCGGTCATCCGGGCGGTCGAGCCCGCGGCCTGCCCGTCGTTCACCCGCGGCGTCTACGCCTACGACTTCGGCGACACCGCCGGGTTCACGCCGCTGCTCAAGATGCACACGCTGGGGCACGAGTTCATCCCGGACCCGATTCACGCCGGGGGGCTGCGGTACCACGGCATGTCCCCGCTGCTGTCGCACATCTACGAGCTGGGCCTGATCGAGGCCGTGGCCAAGCCGCAGTCGGAGTGCTTCGCCGCCGGGCTGCGCTTCGCCAGGACCGAGGGAATAGTCCCGGCGCCGGAGCCGACGCACGCGGTGGCGGCGTGCATCGAGGAGGCGCTGCGCTGCAAGGAGACCGGGGAGGAGAAGGTCATCCTGACCGCCTTGTGCGGTCACGGCCTGCTCGACCTGGCCGCCTACGGCGACTACGTGGCGGGTGAGCTGAGGGACTTCGAGCTGGGGCGGACGAGATCGAGAAGGCCCTGGCCGGGCTGCCCGCGGGCGTGTGAGCCGGGCTGGCCGGAGCCAGCCGGGCCGGTTCTGTCGGCGCCTGCCAGTACGGTGGGTGCCGTGACCACCTCTACCGGAACCGTCAGCAGCGAGGTCCTGGCCGAGGACCTGGAGCAGTACCGCCGCGAGCTCACCGGTTACTGCTACCGGATGCTCGGCTCGGTCTTCGACGCCGATGACGCGGTGCAGGAGACGATGGTGCGCGCCTGGCGCGGCATCGACGGCTTCGAGGGCCGGTCGGCCATGCGCTCGTGGGTGTACCGCATCGCCACCAACGTGTGCCTCGACATGCTGCGCGGCCGCCAGCGCCGGGCCAGCCCCATGGACATGGGACCGTCCCGGACCACCGATTCGTTCACCGGCGCGACCCTTCCCGAGCACGCCTGGGTCCAGCCCATCCCGGACGACCGGGTGCTGCCGGACAACGGCGACCCCGCCGAGCTGGCCGCGACGAAAGAGACCATCCGCCTCGCCTTCGTCACCGCGCTGCAGCACCTGCCCGCCCGGCAGCGGGCGGTCTTGATCCTCCGCGAGGTGCTGCGCTGGCACGCGGCGGAGGTCGCCGACCTGCTCGGGACCAGCGTGGCGTCGGTCAACAGCGCGCTGCAGCGGGCCCGCGCCACCATGTCCGCCCGCGACACCGACGCGCCGGTCGCTGACGTGGTCACCGGGGATCAGCGGGCGCTCCTGGCCCGCTACGTGGACGCGTTCGAGCGCTACGACATCACCTCTCTGGTCACCCTGCTGCACGACGATGCGGTCATGACCATGCCGCCGTTCGATTTCTGGCTGCAGGGGCCGACCGAGATGGGCCGGTTCTTCCTCGGCCCCGGCGGCGCGTGCCGCGGCTCGCGCCTGGTGGCCACCGAGGCCAACGGCTGCGCCGCGTTCGGCTCCTACAAGCCAAGCGACGACGGTGGGTACCAGCCATGGTGCATCCAGGTCATCGAGGTCTCCGGGGACCGGATCGCCGGGCATCACAACTTCGTCGAGCCCGGCCTGTTCGCGGCCTTCGGCCTGCCCGAGCGCCTGCCGTACCGGCCGGCGGGGCGAGACCGCCGCAGAGCGGGGAAGGCCGCCGGTCTCCGGCAGGACGGCGGTGGACCCCGCTGGGATCCGGCCCGGCCAGACCGCCGCTCCCCCGCCCGGGCCAGCCCACGCCCTCGACCTCGAGGACCGCCCGCGTTCGGCGATCCCCCGGCGCTTCCCGCTCCCAGCCTGGCCTGGGGTCCTGGTAACCCGGGGCCGACGCGTGCCAGGCTCCTGTTAGAGCCCCGACGAGGAGGTACCGCGGATGCCCTGACCGTCCCCCCGCCGCCCAAGCCACCACCGTCGACCCCGGGCACGTCGCCAAGCTGATCGAGCGCGAGCGAGCGACCTACGCCGAGCAGCACCCGTCCTCACGGCGGGCCTTTGCCGAAGCCGGCGCGAACCTGCTCGGCGGCGTGCCGATGACCTGGATGCGGATGTGGCCGGGCGGGTTCCCGCTCTACCTGGCCGGCGCGACCGGGGCCCGGCTGACCGACATCGACGGCCACTCCTACATCGACTTCTGCCTGGGTGATACCGGCGCGATGGCCGGGCACTCGCCCGCGGCGGTCCGGGCGGCCGTGGCCGCGCAGTACGGCGAGCTGGGCGGGGCGACCACCATGCTGCCGACGCAGGATGCCGCGTGGGTGGCGGCCGAGCTGGCGCGGCGGTTCGGCCCGACGCACTGGAGCTTCACCCTCACCGCCACCGACGCCAACCGCTGGGCGATCCGGCTGGCCCGCCAGCTCACCAGGCGGCCCAAGATCCTGGTGTTCAGCTACTGCTACCACGGCAGCGTGGACGAGGCGTTCATCGTCGCCGGCCCGGACGGCCCGCACTCCCGCGCGGGCAACGTGGGAGCGCCGGTCGACCCGCGCCAGACCACACGGGTCACCGAGTTCAACGACCTGGCCGGCCTGGAGCGCGAGCTGGCCGCGGGCGACGTGGCGGCGGTGCTGATGGAGCCCGCGCTGACCAACATCGGGATCGTGCTGCCCGAGCCCGGCTACCTGGACGGGGTCCGCGAGCTGACCCGGCGCAGCGGCAGCCTGCTGATCAACGACGAGACGCACACGTTCAGCGCGGGCCCGGGCGGGTGCACCCGCGCCTGGAGCCTGGACCCCGACATCGTGACCATCGGGAAGTCGATCGCGGGCGGGATCCCGGCCGGCGCGTACGGCCTGTCGGCAGGGCTGGCCGAGCAGATCCTGAACGACGAGACGGCGGACCTCATCGATGTCGGCGGGGTGGGCGGGACCCTGGCGGGCAACGCCCTGTCGGTGGCCGCGATGCGCGCCACGCTGGAGCAGGTGCTCACCGAGGCCGCGTTCGCCGCGATGATCGCCCGGGCCGACCGGTACACGGCCGGGGTGCGGGAGGTCATCGAGAGCCGCGCCCTGCCCTGGAACATCGTCCAGCTCGGCGCCCGCGCGGAATACCGGTTCTGCCCGCGGCCGCCGCGCACCGGCGGCGAGTCCGAGGCGGCCGCGGACCCGCGGCTGGACGAGTACCTGCACCTGTACACGGTCAACCGCGGCGTGTTGCTGACGCCGTTCCACAACATGGCCCTGATGTCGCCGGCCACCACCGACGCCGACGTGGACGCCCACACCCGGATCTTCGCGGCCGCGGCCGACGACCTCCTGGCCTGAGCAGGACGGCCGCGGCGCCTGGCGCGCACTGCCGCGCCGGGCCGCCGATATCCGGTATCTACCGGTCACCAGCGAGACATATCGTGTCGGGTACGGGGGGATCCGACCGCCGGAGGTCATGTGACACCAGGACAGGACGGGGACCCGGGCCGGCCGAGCCGCCCGGGGCGGCCGCGGCAGGCCCGCCGGACCACGCCCGGGCGGAGACGTACCTCCGGCTGCGCGCCGAGGCCGAACTGCGGCGGGTGCAGGCCCTCCCCCGTCCGGATCCCGGCGAGCCCGGCCTACCCGCGCCGCTGCGCGGCGCGGCCCGGCTGGTCCTGCCGCCGGGCAGGCGCGCCGCGGGCATCGTGCTGCCGCTGGCCGGGCAGGCCGCGCGGACGCTGCAGCCGCTGGCCGAGAACGCGACGCGGGCGCTGCAGCCGCTGGCGGAGAACACCACGCGGGCCCTGCAGCCCCTGGCCGACCAAGCGGGGCGGACGCTGCCTCCGCTGGCGGGAAACGCCGCGCGGACCCTGCAGCCGCTGGCCGAGCCAGGCGGCCCGGACCCTGCAGCCGCTGGCGACCCAGGTGATCGGCGCGGTGCTGCCGGCCGCGGACCAGGCGGCCCGCAGGCTGCACCCGCTGGCCTGGGAAGCCGGCTACCGGCTGCAGGCGCTGCCGCGCTCCGCCGCGTACCGGCTCAGGCGACGGCGCGGACGGGACTACTGGGCGGCCGCCACCCTGCGCGGCACCCGGGCTGGCGCCGCGCCCCGGCGCGGGGAACCCGCAGCCGACGAGTCGCCTTACCAGGGCGTGCGCCGGCTCAGGAGGGTGGCGCACGCGCTCGATCAGGCGGGCGCCATCGATCGCGGCACCGCGGACTCGATCCTGGAGGGCCTGGAGACCGCCCTGGCGGCCCGGTCACGGATGGACGAGCACGAGCTCATCATGCGCAGCCTGCACGCCATGCGCCATCCGCAGCCGACCCGGGCTCCGGCCGGACCGTACCTCGCCGCCCCGATCGGGGCCGCGGTCCCGGCCGGAGCGGACAGCGACCTGGCCGACATCCGCCTGCTGACCCTGGTGACCGGGCCGAGCTGGACCGTCATCACCGCGGTAGGCCAGCTGGCGGACCAGCGTGACGAACCACGGCACCGGGATCCCTGGCCGGTCTTCGACGGCCCGGATGGTCCGGGGGTCACCGACGACCGCGGGTAACAGCTACGAGATCCACGAGGACAGCGGGATGAGCGACGTCGATGGACGGTGGAACGGCATCCTGCGACCTCTCCCCGGCCCCGCCGCCCGGAACCCAGTGGCTGGATCTGGCCCTGAGCCCGGGCTCGCCCCCCGTCCGGGTGGACCTCGCGCGCCCCGGCGGCAGGAGCGAGCGGCCACCCGCGCCCCCCGGGCAGCCAGGCCGAGCGCATGATCGACGCCGCCGCCGTGGACCTGCTGCGCTGGTCGGTGACCGGCGAGGAAAGCCCGCCCGGGCACGACCTGTCCGCCGTCGCCGACGTCGTGACCGCCCTGGAGGCGGTCGGCGCGCTGGAACCCGCGCGCGATGCCGTGGGCCGCCTCGTCGCCCTGGCCGGGCGGCTCGGCATGGACATCCCGCCCGCGCTGCGGGCCGCCGCGCCGCCGGGCCGGCTGCCCGACGCGTGGACCGGCGTGCTGGAGAACCGTGACCGCCGGGATGGCCCGCACGGCGCGGCCCCGGCCGCCGCGGTGCTGCCGGAACTTGACGGCACGCGATTCGTGCTCGCAGGACTGCGCTCGGAGGCGGCGCGAGCCGAACTACACGTGATGGTCTGGGGCTGGCCGGACACCCCGCTCTGGCTGGCGGACGCCGACGGTCGAACCGTGGTGCTGGTCTGCCCGCGACGACCAGGGCCGGTGGCACATCGTCACGGAGAACAGCGCCAGCTACTACAGCGACGACCGCAGGCACCTGCAGCTGAGCCTGTTCCCGCCGCTGCATCCGCAGGCCACGTCGCTGGAGGTGACGGTGGCCGGCCGGTCCGGCCAGGCGACGGTCACGGTACCGCTGGACTGGCAGGAACCGCGGTGAGCACGGCCAGGACCGGGCCGCCGGACCCGCCGTGGTGGGCGCTGCTGCCGCCCGCGCAGGCCGAGGTCTCCTGCGGCGAGCAGACGCACCGGCTGCTCTGGGCGGAGGGCCGGCTCACCGCCGCGGACCATCCCGACGCCGAGGGGGAACTCGTGCTCGCGGCGCTGGGCGGCGACCGGTCCGAGTGCGTGGACCTGGTCGGGTGGTGGGGCGCCCGCCGCGACGACCTCGAGGTCCTGGCGGTCGGGCCCGCGCTCGGCTGCCGACGAGCTGACCGTCACGCCGCAGAGACGTGGCCGAGTCCGGCCTCGGCCAGGGCGGCTGGGTGGCGTATGCCCCGCTGACCGCCCGCACCATCCCGCTGCACGCGATCGCGCCCTGGGCGCGGCGGCTTCCAGGGGGCATGGCCGTCTACGGCGCGCTACTGAGGGCCTGGGAGCCGACCCGACGGTCATGCGCCGCCGGATCGCCATGCGGGCGACGGCCGCCATGCGGCGGCAGCTGGCGGCCGGCGGCTCCCCCTACGCGGTTCCGGCACGTCCTTCGTGCGCACCAGCCGCGTGTCCTCGGTGCGCACCGGCGGCATATCCTCGGTGACCGGCCGCGTGTCCTCGGTGCGTACCGGCCGCATGTCTTCGGTGCTACGGAGCACGCCGGGACGTCAGCAGTTCCATGACGAGCTGGAGCGCGCGAGCGCGCGCCGCAGGGAGCTGTTCTCCCTGCTCGCGCTCGGCCCCGAGTTCCAGCTGCGGCTGTCCGCCACGGTGGCCTGCGGCCTGGGCCGACAGCGGCAGCCGCGCGGGCGAGCGCGACGCGGCCCGGCCCGCGCTGGTCGCGGCGCTGGCCGGACGCCTGGCCCCCGCGGCGCAGGCCTGGCTCGGCGTCGACCCCGACCGGGTCGACGTCTCGCTGCACGAGGATGAAGGCTGGGGACGGCTGGCGCTATCCGGCACCGGGCGCGATCGCAGGCTCTCGGCCGCGCTGCCCGTCGGCTGGCTCGCGTCGGTCTGGGCGGCCGGGCTGGCCGTCACCGCCGGGCACCTGGTCGTCGCGGTCACGGCGGCGGACTGGCCCGACGCGACCGTGCTCGCCGTGCCCGAGCCCGGCGCGGACCCGGTGATACTCAAGGGGAAGTGAAGGGCACGGAGGCGGTGGGGGCTGGACGCGGGCCAGGGGATCTGGCGGCGAAGGAAGCGGGACACCATGAGCAGGGATGGGCGGCGCACGGCGGGCGCGCAGCAGCACGACGCTGCGGTGGCGGCGCTCGGGGTGGCCGTGGCGGCGCGGGTTCCGGTGCTGCTGTGGGGCGCGCCCGGGACCGGCAAGACGTCCACGATCCGGGCCATGGCCGAGAAGATGGGCTGGCCCTGCGAGACCGTGATCGCCTCGATCCGCGAGCCGTCCGACTTCGCCGGGCTGCCGGTGGTGGTGGGCGACGGGGTACGGTTCGCTCCCCCGGGCTGGGCCCGGCGGCTGGCCGAGGCCGGCCGGGGCCTGCTGTTCCTCGACGAGCTGTCCACCGCGCCCCCGGCGGTGCAGGCCGCCCTGTTGCGCGTCGTCCTGGAACGCGTCGTCGGCGACCTGGCCCTGCCCGAGGACGTGGCCGTGGTCGCGGCGGCCAACCCGCCGGAGCAGGCCGCCGACGGCTGGGATCTGTCGGCGCCGCTGGCCAACCGGCTGTGCCACCTGGCCTGGGAAATCGATCCCGGGGCCGTCGCCGACGGCCTGGCCGGGGGCTGGGCGGCGCCGACCGTGCCGACCCTGCCGGACCGGTGGGAGGCCGGGGTCGGCCTGGCCCGCGGCCTGGTGGCCGCGTTCCTGCACGTGCGGCCCGCCCTGGCCTGCGCGCCGCCGGCCGACGCGGCGTCCGCGGGGCGGGGCTGGCCCAGCCCGCGCACCTGGGACATGGCCGCCCGCCTGCTGGCCGCCGACGACGCGGCCGGGGCGGGCGAGGAGACGCGTTCCGCGCTGGTGCGCGGCTGCGTGGGCGAGGGCGCGGGCGTGGAGTTCCTCGCCTGGCTGGTGGAGATGGACCTGCCCGACCCGGAGGCCGTCCTGGCCGACCCGGGCTCGTTCGTGCTGCCGAAGCGCGGCGACCGGGCCTACGCGGCCGTGGCCGCCGTGGCCGCGGTGGTGGCCGCCGACCCGACCCCGCAGCGCTGGGTGGCCGGCTGGCAGGTCCTCGGCCAGGCGGCGGCCGGGGCGCCCGACGTGGCCGCCGTCGCGGCCCGGACGCTGGCCCGGTGCCGGCCGGACGGCACCCCGCCGCCCGCGGAGGTCAAGCTGTTCGCGCCGGTGCTGCGGGACGCCGGGCTGCTGAGCGGATGACGACGAGCAGCGGCGCGGCTACGGGCGCGGCGAGGACGGCGGCGGGCGGCCTGACCGGCGTGCCCGGGCTGGCCGCGGGCCGGCTGTGGGCCGCGACCCGGTTCCCGTACCTGGCCAGCGGGCTGTTCGGGGCGCAGGTGATCGCGGTCCGCGACATCGGCACCGTGGCCGTGGACGAGGGCTGGCGGCTGCACGCCGACCCGGCGCTCACCGCCCGGTGGACCCCGGCGCAGCTCGGCAGCGTGCTGGTGCACCACGTGTGCCACCTGCTGCGCACGCACGCGGAACGGGCCGCCCCCGCCGGGGTGGTCCCGGACCGGGCCGCGCTCTGGGTGCGCTGCTGTGACGCCGAGATCAACGACGACCTGGTGCCCGCCGGGCTCGAGCTGCCGGGCACGCCGGTCCTGCCCGCGCACCTGGGCGCGGAGCCCGGCCTGCTGGCCGAGCAGTACTTCGCGGCGGCCTCGCCCCGAGACTACCCGTTGCGGAATCCTGAAGGGACTGACCGCGGCTGGACGCTGGATTGCGGCAGCGGCGCCGACGGGTGCCCGCGGCCCTGGGATTCCGCGGGCGCGCCAGGGCTGCCGGCCTGGCAGGCGCGGCTGCTGGCCCGGCAGGTGGCGCAGGACTGCGTGCGGCACGGCCGGGAGGCGGGCAACGTGCCCGCGGGCCTGCTGCGCTGGGCCGATCAGCTGCTGGAGCCAGCCGTTGACTGGCGCAAGGCCCTGGCCGCCGAGCTGCGCCGCGCGGTCGCGGACACTACGGGGGCCGTCGACTACTCCTACCGCCGGCCGTCCCGGCGGGCGTCGGTGGCCGGGGACGTGGTCCTGCCCGCGCTGCGCCGGCCCGTGCCCGACATCGCGGTCGTCTGCGATACCTCCGGCAGCATGTCCGAGGACTTGCTGGCCATGGCCCTGGCCGAGGTGGAGGGGCTGCTGCGCGCGGTCGGGCTGGCCCGCCAGCTGCGGGTGCTCGCCTGCGACACGGCCGTGGGGCCGGTACGCCGGGTCAGCTCCGCCCGCCAGGTCGAGCTGGTCGGCGGCGGCGGGACCGACATGGGCGCGGGCATCGCGGCCGCAGGCCTGCTGCGACCCAGGCCCGCCATCACCGTGGTGCTCACCGACGGGTTCACGCCCTGGCCGGACGAGCCGCCGCGAGGCATGCGGGTGGTGGTCGGCCTGCTCGGCGACGACGCGCCCGAGGCTCCGGACTGGGCCCGGGCGGTCCGGGTGCGGCTGGCTGAGGCGGCCCAGAGCCCATACTGGGGCTGAGGAGATACCCGCGAGTGCGCCTGCGAACGCTGTCCCGATGGCGGGCCCGCCCGCGTCCGGCCACCGGGCTCAGGCTCGGCGCGGTCGCCGGCGTGGCCGGGCCGGTCGCCTTCACCGCGGCCTGGGCCGCGGCGTCGCTGCTGCAGGCTGGCCATGGCGCGGCCGAGGTGCAGATCAGCGGGCTGGCCGCGCCCGACGCCCGCGACCCCTGGATCATGATCACGGGCTTCGTGGTACTGGGCGGCTGCTCGGTCGCGTTCGGCTCGGCTCTGCAACGGGAACTCGGCGGCTCCGGGCGGGCCGGGCCGGGCCCGCGGCTGATCCAGGCGGCCGGAGTGCTCACCGTGGCCGCGGGCCTGCTGCGCCGGGACCGGATGCTGCTGGCCTCGCCGGCCGGGGAGTCCTGGCACAACCACGCGCACGACCTGGTGAGCGCCCTGATCTATCTCGCGCTGGTGGCCGCCCCGCTGCTGCTGGCCCGCCGGTTCCGCGGCGACCCGCGCTGGAGGGCCCTGTGCGTCCCGCTGACGGCCGGCAGCCTGGCCACGATCGCGGTGCTGGCGGTGTTCTTCGCCCAGCCGTTCCCCGCCGCCGGCGGCGTGCTGCAGCGGATCGGCGTCACCGTCCCGCTGGCCGCGATGGGCGCGGTGGCGGTCCGGCTGCTCGCCGCCGGGCCCGGCGGGGCCACGGGCCTGGCGCACGCGCCGGGCTCGCCGGCCCCGGGCGCCGCCTAGCGGGCCGGTTATCGTGACGGCATGCCCGATCGCAAGCAGATCCTCGAGGTCGCCGGGCGCAGCGTGCCGGTCAGCCACCCGGACAAGGTCTACTTCCCGCGGACCGGGCACACGAAGCTGGACCTGGTCCGGTACTACCTGAGCGTGGCCGACGGCGCGCTGCGCGGTGCGGCCGGGCGCCCGATGGTGCTGAAGCGCTACGTCAACGGCGCGGAGGGCGAGCCGTTCTTCCAGAAGCGGGCACCGTCGTCGCGGCCGGACTGGATCGAGACGGTGGAGCTGAGCTTCCCGTCCGGGCGGACCGCCGAGGAGGTCGTGGTGCGGGACGCGGCCGGGCTGGCCTGGGTGGTCAACCTCGGCTGCATCGACCTCAACCCGCATCCGGTGCGCGCCGACGACCTCGATCATCCCGATGAGCTGCGGGTCGACCTCGATCCCGTGCCGGGGGTGGACTGGGCGCAGATCATCCGGGTGGCCCTGGTCGCCCGGGAGGTGCTCGCCGACTTCGGGCTGGCCGGGTGGCCGAAGACGTCGGGCTCGCGCGGGATGCACATCTACGCCCGGATCGAGCCCCGCTGGACGTTCTCCGAGGTCCGCCGGGCCGCGGTGGCGCTGGCGCGGGAGGTCGAGCGGCGGGCGCCGCAGGACGCCACGTCGCGGTGGTGGAAGGAGGAGCGGCACGGTGTCTTCGTCGACTACAACCAGAACGCCAAGGACCGCACGATCGCCTCGGCGTACTCGGTCCGGCCGACCCCGGACGCGCGGGTGTCGACGCCGCTGACCTGGGACGAGGTTCCGGACTGCCGACCGGAGGCGTTCACCATCGACACCGTGCCCGAGCGCTTCGCGGTCCGCGGCGATGTCGAGGCGGGCATGGACGCCGCGGCCGGCTCGCTCGGGCGGCTGCTGGAACTGGCCGCCCGGGACGAGGCGGCCGGCCTGCCCGATGCCCCGTGGCCGCCGCACTTCGTCAAGCAGACGGGCGAGCAGCCGAGGGTGCAGCCGTCCAAGCGCCGCGCTGCGTCGGCGACGCCCCGCCTGCCTCGCCCGCGGCCCCGTCCCGGGACGCATCGCCTGCCGCGCCCGCCAGGTCCTCGCCGCCTTCTCCCGCCGGCCGCCGTCGCTCGTCCATGCCGCTGATCGAGGTGGCCAGGGCGGCCACCCGGGCCGAGGCCATGCAGGGCCTGGACCGGTGGAAGCAGCGTCACCCGGAGGCCTGGTCCCGGCTCGAGCCGGCCGACGTCCTGGTGGACTCGATGCGCGGGCGCTCCTCGACCTGGACCCGGATCCGGCTCAACCTGCGCAACGTGGCCGAGGCCGAACGGCCGCCCCAGGAACCGCTGGAGATGGATTACGACCCCTGGGCCCGGGGCGGCTGAGGCACTCCGCGGCGGAAACCCGGGCCGCGCGGGCGGCCCGGCCGGTCAGGACCGGGCCAGCTTCAGCAGGAACTCGAGCGTGCCGTGGTTCTGGGTGGTCACGAAGCCGGTAAAGCTGGGGTTGGGGATGTCCCAGTCCGCGAACAGGATCGGGATCGATCCCGACACCTCGATCTCGCCCGACGTGCGATCGGCGGACAGCGGGAACGTGACGGCCCGGGTGTGACCGTGCAGGGTGAGGTCGGCCGTGACGGTGTAGGTCCTGACCGTGCCGGGCGCGGGCACCGGCGCGAGCGTGACCGGCCGGGCGAGCGTGAGCGTCGCGGTCGGGTACGCGGACGTGTCCATGATCCGGCCCCGGAACTGGACGTCACGCTGGCTCTCGTCGCTCTTGATGGTGGCCATCGGCACGGTGAAGGTGCCCGCGGTCACCGCCGTGCCGCTGATCGTGATGTGACCGGTGATCGCGCCGGTGCGGCCGACCGCGACGTGGTTCTGCCCGAACAGCACCTCCTTCACCCGGTAGCCGACGACCGAGCCCTTCGCGGTATCCCACGTGCCGGCCACGGGCGCGGCCGCCGAGTCCCCGGCCGGCGCCGAGCCCTTCGCGGTCGCCGGGCCGGCCGGAGAACCCGCGGCCGGGGCCAGGCCCAGCGGCGCGGGCGTGGGCCCGGAGATGACGTGGATGTAGAGGAACGTGCCGCCGACCGCCAGGACCACGACCGCGGCCGCGGCGCCGGCCAGCCCCAGCGCCCACCGGCGCCGTCTCGACCATGCCATGCTCAAACTCCTCGGCATTCACCAACCCGGCTCTGACCGGCCGGTTCCGGCGACACCGGCCCCGGTGCGCCGCGTTCGGGATCCGGAAGCGTGGCATGGCCTGCTGGCCGGAGGCTGAGCGTTGCCTCTGCGCCGCTGCTGAGCCGGCGGCCGGGCGCCAGGGCCTGCCGCGGGCTCAGACCTGGGGCAGCACCTCGGCGGCGATCAGCTCAAGGTGATCAAGGTCGTGCAGGTCCAGCACCTGCAGGTAGACGTGCTCGGCCCCGATCTCGGCGAACTTCCTGATCTTCTTGGCCACCTCGTCCGGCAGGCCCGCGATCCCGCTGTTGGCTAGCTCGTCCGCCTTCCGGCCGATCGCCGCGGCGCGCCGGTCCAGCTCGGCCTGGGTACGGCCGCAGCACACCGTCTGCGCGGCCGAGTAGATCATCGAGGTCTCGTGCCGTCCCGCGGCCGCGCAGGCCTCCCGGACCCGGCCGAACGCCGCCGCCGTGTCGTCCACGCTGGCGAACGGCACGTTGTACTCGTCGGCGAACCGCGCGGCCAGGCGCGGCGTCCGGTTCGGCCCGATCCCCCCGACGATCACCGGGGGCCGTGGCCGCTGCACCGGCTTCGGCAGCGCCGGCGAGTCGGCCACCGTGTAGTACGTGCCGCTGAACGAGAACGTGCCGCCGTCCGGGACGTCCCACAGGCCGGTGATCACCTCGAGCTGCTCCTCGTACCGGGCGAAGCGCTCGCCCGGGGCAGGAAACGGGATGCCGTAGGCCGTGTGCTCGGCCGCGAACCAGCCCGCGCCGAGGCCCAGCTCCACCCGGCCGCCGCTCATCTGATCGACCTGCGCCACGATGATCGCCAGCGGGCCCGGAAGCCGGAACGTCGCGGGGCTCACCAGGGTGCCGAGCCGGATCCGGGACGTCTCACGGGCCAGGCCGGCCAGCGTGGTCCAGGCGTCGGTCGGGCCGGGCAGGCCGCTGACGTCACCGATCTTCAGGTAGTGATCCGACCGGAAGAAGGCGTCGAAGCCAAGATCCTCGGTGGCCCGGGCCACCCGGAGCAGTGTCGTGTAGTCCGCGCCCTGCTGCGGCTCGGTGAAGATTCTCAGTTGCATGATCCCATCGTGGCCCATGCCGTCACCCAGCGTGCGCCTGCCCCTGGCTAACCCGCGCGCCCCCGCCCGGCCTGGCCGACCGCACCGTCCCCCACGGGGTCATCTGGACCGGGTTTCCTTGATCGTCGGCATCTCTTCACGCGCTCCAGTCAGTTGATCACCCAATTCGGGAGTTTTGTGACCACGGAACGAGTGAGAAGTGGCGATGATCATGGTGGGCCGGGGGCGTGCCGCGGGGTCACGAGGCTGCGGACCAGGGTGGCCAGGCACTCTACGTGGTGGGTCATCGGGAACGCGTCGAAGGCGCGCAGCGCACCGAGCGTCCATCCGGACGCGGCGAGCGCCGCGACGTCGCGGGCCAGGGTGGCCGGATCGCAGGACACGTAGGCGATCCGGCTGATCCGGTCCGCCCCGCGGGCGCGGCCGCTCACGCCGGCCCGAGACGGCGCGGACAGCACGTCGATGACCGGGCGGGCCACTCCCGCCCGGGGCGGGTCCAGGACGGCCAGCGACGCTCCGGACAGCCCGTTTCTGGCCAGCAGGACCGCCGCATCGCCCCGGTGCACCCGGGCCCACGGCGTCGCGCGCAGGTTGCGCCGGGCGTCGCGCACCGCCGCGGCGTCGGCCTCGATCCCGATCACCGCGCCGGACGGGCCGACGGCCGCGGCCAGGACCCCGGCGAACAGCCCGGCGCCGCAGTACAGGTCGAGCGCCACCTCCCCCGGCTGCGGGCGCAGCGCATCGAGCACGGCGGCCGCGAGCGTGTCCGCCGCGCCCGGATGTACCTGCCAGAACCCGGCCGCGCTGACCCTCCAGGACCGCCCGGCGGCACGTTGGCGCAGGTAACCGTCGCCGTGCCGCACCGTGCTCCCCGGACGCCCCGTCCGCCCGGGACGGCGGCCAGGCGGACGGGACGGAGAGCACGGTGTCCGCCGCGATCCGCGGCTCGGCCGCGTCCCCGGCGACGATCACGGCCCGCTGGCCCGACCCGGGCGCGACGGCGACCTCCACGAAGACGGTCCCGGGCCAGCGCCGCCCGGTCACGGCCGCGGCTTCGACCAGGGGGTGCGCGATCGGGCAGTCGCTGATCGGCATGACCTCGTGCGAGCGGTGCCTGCGCAGGCCCGCGACGCCGTCCTGGCCGACGGCGAACTTCACCCTGGTCCGCCAGCCCAGCCCGTCCTGGTCGCCCGGCACGGGCTCGACGGTGACGTCCCGCTCGATGCCCGCGATGCGCCGCAGCTGCTGGCGGACGACCGCGGCCTTCAGGTCACGCTGGGCGGGCAGGCTGGCGTGCTGCCAGTCGCAGCCGCCGCAGCCGCCCGGGTAAGCGTGCGGGCAGGGCGGTTCCACCCGGTCGGCCGAGGCCTCCAGGATCGCCGTCGCGTCGGCCCGCGCGAACCGCGACGTGATCTGGGTGATGACCGCGCGGACCTGCTCTCCGGGCAGCGCATGCCGTACGAAGATCACCGGGCCCGAGGCCGGCCTGGCCACGCACCAGCCGCCGTGCGCGACCTCGCCGACGCTGAGCTCGACCAGGTCGCCTGGCTCGGGCAGGCCGCCCCTCTCCGGGCAGGTTGCCGCGCAGATACGCTCACGCCACCATGGTCCCGTGCCGTGCTCACCCGGATCCGGCGGGGCTCACCTGACCTGGCGCACCTGGGCTAGCACCAGCGCGCAGCAGGGTAATACCGTGAGCGGGCACCGTTCTCGCGGGAAGGAAGGCCGTGCACATCGTGATCATGGGATGCGGGCGCGTTGGGTCGACGGTCGCCCACATCCTGGAGGACCAGGGACACTCGGTCGCGGTGATCGACCAGGACCCCGATGCGTTCCGCAAGCTGCGGCCGGGCTTCAAGGGCACCAAGATCACCGGAATCGGCTTCGACCGTGACGTCCTCATCGAGGCCGGCGTCGAGCGAGCCGACGCGTTCGCCGCGGTGAGCAGCGGCGACAACTCCAACGTGATCGCGGCGCGGGTGGTCAGGGAGTCGTTCGGCGTCAACCGGGTGGTGGCGCGGATCTATGATCCGCGCCGGGCCGAGGTGTACCAGCGGCTGGGCATTCCTACCGTGGCCACCGTGCGCTGGACGGCCGACCAGATGCTGCGCAGGCTGCTGCCCGAGGGCGCGGCGCCGCTCTGGCGCGACCCGACCGGCTCGATCGTGCTCGCCGAGGTGGCCTACGACGATCACTGGCTCGGGGAGAAGGTGACCGCGCTCGAGGAGGCGGCCCGGACCAGGATCGCGTTCATTTCCAGGCTGGGGGAGGCGATGCTGCCCGGTCCCGGCACCGTGCTGCAGGAGGGCGACGAGCTGTACCTGGTCACCGACGAGCGCGACCTGGACCGGATCGCGGCCGAGTTCGCCAGGCCGGCCGCGCCGGGGAAAGGAGGCCACTGATGCGAGTCGCCATCGCCGGAGCTGGCTCCGTTGGCCGTTCCATCGCCATCGAGCTGCTCGGCAACGGCCACGAGGTGCTGCTCATCGACAAGGACCCGAAGAAGATCAAGGTTTATAACGTGCCCCGGGCCGAGTGGCTGCTGGCCGACGCGTGCGAGATCTCCTCGCTGGAGGACGCGGCCCTGGAACGCTGCAACGTCGTGATCGCCGCGACCGGGGACGACAAGGTCAACCTGGTGGTATCGCTGCTGGCCAAGACCGAGTACGGGGTGCCGCGGGTGGTGGCGAGGATCAACCACCCGAACAACGAGTGGCTGTTCAACGAGTCGTGGGGGGTGGACGTCGCGGTGTCCACGCCCCGGCTGCTCTCGGCCCTGGTCGAGGAGGCGGTCAGCGTCGGCGACCTGGTCCGGCTGATGACGTTCCGGCAGAGCGAGGCCAGCCTGGTCGAGCTGACCATGCCCGCCGACGCGCCCCTGGCCGGCCAGCGGATCGGCGGGATCGAGTGGCCAGCCGACACCGCGCTGGTCGCCATCTTGCGCGACGGCCGGGTGATCGTGCCGAACAGCGACGACCCCCTGGAGGCCGGGGACGAACTGCTGTTCGTGACCAGCGAGGACGTCGAGGAGGAGCTGGGCACGCTGCTCTCCGGCGGGAGGTGAGCCGCCCGCGGCCTCCGGGCGCAGCCGCGCCGCCCGGAGCCCGGCGCGCTACCTGGTCTCGGTGATCTCCGGGCCGCGCTCGAACGGGTTCGGCAGGCCCTGGCCGGGCGACTCCTGCTCGAACTGCTCCGCCAGCGCCTGGCGCATGTCCTCGGGCAGCCGTATCTCCAGCAGGTCCCCGGGCGGGGCCGGATGGTCGCCCCGCACCACCACGACGTCAGCGAACAGTTCCTCGAGCGGCCGGGCCAGTTCCGGGCGGCGGGCGGCCGGGCCACGGATCATGCCCCGCAGGAACCAGCGAGGGCCGTCCACGCCCAGGAAGCGGATCGGCTCCAGCTGCCGGTGGCGCGGCCCCTCCCCGGCCGGGTGCACCCGCGCGTGCAGCTCGATGCCGAACGGGCCCTGCGCCTCCCGGCTGTCACCGCCGGACTTGGCCACCTCCGCGGCGAACTCCTGGCGCACCTCGTCCCACAGCCCGCTGGTCTTGGGCGCGGCGAAGGCCATCAGCTGGAGGGCGCTGTCGCCGCGCAGGACCGTGACGCACACGCCCGTGCCCTCGGCCATCTCGACCTCGACCCGGATGCCCTCATACGCCGGGACCAGCAGGCTGCCGAAGTCCATCCGCTCCCGCTGCGGAAAGCTCCCGGCCCCGTCCCACGGCCCGGATCCCTGATCCGGCTGGGCCGCGTGACCGCGGCCGGCCTCGCCGCCTGGTGCCACGTCCTCGGCTGGCTCCTGGTCGTCGCCCTCGTCCTCCTCCAGCTCATCCAGGTCGCCGTAAAACCCCGGGTCATCCTGGGCCGTGCCGGAGTCATATCCGGGCCGGTCCGCTTGCTCGCGGCGGCGCCGTCTGAACACCCCGCACGCTCCTAACTTCCTTACGGAAACTCGTCCTAGCCGACCGGGCGGCCCGCCGCGGCGTGGCCGCCGGTCGACCCGAACCCGCCATCCCCTCTGGCCGAGCCCGGCAGCCTCTCGACCTCGTGGAACACCGGGTACTCCACCCGTTGCACCACGAGCTGGGCGATCCGGTCCCCCCGCTGGAAACGCACGGGGGTATCGGCATCGGTGTTGAGCAGGGTCACCCTGATCTCGCCACGGTACCCGGCGTCCACCGTGCCCGGTGCATTCACGATCGTGACTCCATAACGCGACGCCAGCCCGGACCGCGGGTGCACGAAAGCGGCGTAGCCGTCGGGCAGGGCGATCGCCACACCGGTGGGCACGACGGCGCGCTGACCAGGGGCAAGCTCCACGTCCGCGGCGGCGAACAGGTCGGCGCCGGCATCACCGGGATGGGCGCGCCCGGGCACCGGCAGGCCGGGGTCCAGCCGCTGGATGAGGACCGCCACGCGGTCAGGTTCAGCGTTCACATGCGGCATGGGCAACCAGCTTTCTCTCTCCGGTGTGGCGCCGGCCTGATCCACGGACGTGACCTTACCGCTGGCCGCCGCGGAATTGCCGCGTCCGCATGAGCAACGCGCCCGGGCGCCCCGGCGTGCCCGGGCCGGCTAGCCGCCGTCGGGCGGCTCCGGGGACTCCCCGCGCAGATACGGCCAGGCGTAGCTGATGGCCGCGGCGGCGGGCACCGCGACGATCGCCCCGGCGATTCCGGCGATGATCCCCCCGACGGCCAGGACCAGGATGATCGCGAGCGGGTGCAGCCGCACGATCCGCCCCACGACCAGCGGCTGCAGCAGATGGCCCTCTATCTGGTTCTCCAGTACGAAGACGCCGAGCAGGATGACCGCCGCGATCCAGCCCTTGGTGCCCAGGGTCACCAGGATGGCCGCCGCGCCGGCCACGAGTATCCCGACCAGCGGGATGTACGCGGCCAGGAAGACCAGGATGATCAACGGCACGAGGAGCGGGACGCCCAGGATCCACAGGGCCAGGCCGATGAAGACGGCGTGGATGGCGGCGACCGCGGTGGTGCCCCGTACGTAGTTGACCAGCGCCGTCCACGCCGCGGGCCCCGCGTTGCCCGCCCGCCGCCTGGCCTCGGGCGGCAGTCCCTTGATCAGCCAGGCCCAGATCCGGTCACCGTCCTTGAGCAGGAAGAACGTGATGAAGATCATCAGGATCAGGCCGGTCAGCAGCTCCAGGACAATCCTTCCGCCGGTGACCACCGTGCCCGCGATCAGGGACTGGTGCTGCGAGACGAAGTGGGTGAACTGCTCGTAGGACTGGTCGAGCCGCGCGCTGCTGAGGTGGAACGGCGAGCCCGCCAGGGAGGACTGGACCTCGTGGGCGGTGTGCTTGACCTCTTTCTGCAGCCGGGGATAGTCGGCGCTTACCCGGTTCGCGGTCAGGATCCCGAGCCCGGCCAGGATCACGACCGCGGCCATGACCGTGCACCACGTCGCGGCGAGCGAGGTCATCCCGGTCCGGCGCAGCCGCGCGGTCAGCGGCTGCAGCAGGGCGGTCAGCAGCAGCGCCGCGATGCACGGCAGGACCACCAGCGCGAGCGCGCTGGCCACCCGGAACGCCACGTAGATCAGCAGGCCGATCAGCAGCAGCCGCCACGACCAGTCCGCCGCCCGCTGCAGGGCGCGCGGCACCGCCGGCTCGCGCGGGAGCCGGCCGCCGGCGCGCTGCGCCGCTGGGCCGGGACCCCGTTGCTCGCCTCGTCCGCTCCGTCGCGGTGGGCTGGCCGGCGCGCTCCGGTCTCCGCGGCGCCGTCCTCCGCGCCGTCGCCGTGCGCGACGCCAGCGTCCGCGCCGCCGTGCCCGATGCCAGCGTCCGCGCCGCCGTGCGCGATGCCAGCGTCCGTGCCGTTGCCGTCCGCGATGTCGGCGTCCCCCTCCTGCGGCGCGGCGTAGGCCTGGCTGGCCGGCGCTGGGTCGCCCGCATGGCTCCCCCTGCTACCGCGCCACCCCCACCAGCCCGTCATATCTTTCATGTAACCAACTACGGTGGTCTAATGCGCAGCTACACCGAGCAGCTTCGCGTCCCGGCCTCATGGTGGCTGCTGGGCATGTTCTCGGCGGTCATCTTCGCCAGCACCCTCTGGGCCGGCTTCAGCCTGCTCGTGGCGATCGCATCCTACGTGGTGATCTGCGGGGGATGCGCCGCGGTGCTCCTGAACTGGGGCCACGCCACGATCGAGGTATCCGACGGCGAACTGCGCGCCGGGGCCACGACGCTGCCGCTCGCGGTGGCCGGGGAGGTGGTCGCGCTCGACGAGCCCCGCACCCGGGCGCTGCGCGGCCCGAGCGCGGACCCGCGTGCCTTCATGCTGATCAGGCCCTACCTGAAGTACGCCGTGTATATCGAGGTCACCGGGGAACATCAGGATCGGCCCTACTGGTTGATCGGCACCCGGCGGCCAGCGGAACTTGCCGCCGCGATCGAAAGATCGCGACCGCAGGCCCGCGCCGACGGCACCCCCGTGGGATGATCAGCAGACTGGCCAGAGGAAGGGACCTTGCATGGCAGGCAAGCAGGGCAACGGCGGCAACCGGGCGGTCATCACCCTGGTTGGTTTCGGCGCGACGTTCGCCGCCAGGAAAGTGATCCAGTTCGCCTGGAAGAAGATCACCGGCAAGGAGCCCCCCGATGCCGACGATCCGCAGGTCGCGCTCGCCGAGGCGCTCGCCTGGGGCGTCGCCATGGCGGTGGGCGTCCAGGTCGCCCGGGTGCTCGCCGTCCGCGCCGCGACCAGGTCGCCCGCCGAGCCGGCCGAGGTGGAGTGACGCCCGCGCAGGCGGGCCGGCGCGGTTCCCGGACGCCCGGAAGCCGCTGCCGCGGGACCAGCCCGGACGGCGGATAGGCGCGGTCGCTGCCGTGTCCCTCGCCCGGCAGGCCCTAGCCGAACTTCGGCGGAACGATTGCCCCCGGCCGTATCCCTGGGCGCAGCCGAGGGGTGAGAATGGCCCCGCAGGAGGTGGGGGATGAACGGGCAGCGAGTCCTTGGCATCGTGCTGGCGGGCGGAGCGGGAAAGCGCCTGGCGCCGCTCACCGCGGACCGGGCCAAGCCCGCGGTGCCGTTCGGCGGTCTCTACCGGCTGGTGGACTTCGCCCTGTCCAACCTGGTCAACTCCGGCATCCGGCGGATCGCCGTCCTCACCCAGTACAAGAGCCACAGCCTGGACCGGCACATCACGACCACCTGGCGGCTCAGCAGCCTGCTCGGGAACTACGTGACGCCGGTCCCGGCGCAGCAGCGGCTCGGCCCGTACTGGTACACCGGATCCGCCGACGCGATCTATCAGTCGCTGAACCTGATCTTCGACGACCGGCCGGACATCGTCATCGTCTTCGGCGCTGACCACGTGTTCCGGATGGACGCCATGCAGATGATCGACCAGCACGTGGCCTCGGGAACCGGCGTGACCGTGGCGGCCCTGCCGGTGCCGCGGCCGGACGCGACGGCGTTCGGGGTCATCCAGACCGGCCCGGACGGGCGCACGATCGATGCGTTCCTGGAGAAGCCGGAGGACCCGCCGGCCCGGCCCGGTCACCCGGACGAGGCCTTCGCCTCGATGGGCAACTACGTCTTCACCAGCGACGTGCTGGTCGACGCGCTGCGCAAGGACGCGGCCGACGAGGAGAGCCGGCATGACATGGGCCGGGACATCATCCCCATGCTGATGCGGCAGCGGCTGGCCGAGGTCTATGACTTCACTCGGCAACGAGGTGCCCGGCGCGGAGCCCCGTGACGCCGGGTACTGGCGCGACGTGGGAACGCTCGACTCCTACTTCGAGGCGCACATGGACTCTGTGCGCGGTGCAGCCGGTGTTCAACCTGTACAACGAGGAGTGGCCGATCCTCACCCACGTGCCGTCGCAGCCGCCGGCCAAGTTCGTGCACGACTCCGGCGACCGGGTCGGGCGCGCGATCGACAGCATCGTCAGCAACGGCGTCATCGTCTCCGGGGGCCTGGTCCGCAACTCGGTGCTCTCGCCCGGGGTCCGGGTCAACAGCTGGTCCCGGGTCGAGCGGGCGGTGCTGCTGCACAACACCCAGATCGGCCGTCATGCGGTGGTCGAGAACGCGATCCTGGACAAGAACGTCTGCGTCCCCGAGGGCGCCCAGGTCGGCGTGGACAAGGAACGCGACCGGGCCCGCGGGTTCACCGTGTCGCCGGGCGGCATCACCGTGGTCGGCAAGGGCCAGGAAGTGCCGGCGTGACCCAGGCCAGCCCGCCGGGCCGGCTCAGCGTGGCCCTGCTCACCAGGGAGTACCCGCCGGATGTCTACGGCGGGGCCGGGGTGCACGTGGAGTACCTCGCCCGCGAGCTCGCGAGCCTGGTGAACCTCACCGTGCACTGCCAGGGCGAGGACCGGCCGGGCGCCGTCGCGCACCAGGCCTGGGATCACCTCGCCGGGGCGAACCAGGCGCTGCAGACGATCTCCGCGGACTTGTCGATGGCGGCCGCGGTCGCCGCCGCCGACCTGGTGCACTCGCACACCTGGTACGCGAACCTGGCCGGGCACCTGGCCTCGCTGCTCTACGGGATCCCGCACGTGGTCACCGTGCACTCGCTGGAGCCGCTGCGGCCGTGGAAGGCCGAGCAGCTCGGCGGCGGCTACGCGCTGTCCTCCTGGTGCGAGCGGACCGCCGTCGAGGCCGCGACCGCGGTCATCGCCGTCTCTGACGGCATGCGGGACGACGTGCTGGCCGCCTACCCGGCCGTGCCCGCGGAGCGGGTACGGGTCATCCGCAACGGCATCGACACGGCCGAGTACTCCCCCGACCCGGCGACCGACGTGCTCGAGCGCTACGGCGTCGACCCGGCCCGGCCCTCGGTCGTCTTCGTCGGCCGGGTCACCCGGCAGAAGGGGCTCCCGGTGCTGCTGCGCGCGGCGGCCGACATCGATCCCGCGGCGCAGCTGGTGATCTGCGCCGGCCAGGCGGACACGCCGGAGCTTGAGGCCGAGGTCAGTGACCTGGCCCGGGGGCTGCGGGCGCGACGGGACGGCGTGGTCTGGCTCTCCGGGATGCTCGCCAAGCGCGAGGTGATCCAGCTGCTGTCGCACGCGACCGTGTTCGCCTGCCCGTCGCTGTACGAGCCGCTCGGCATCGTGAACCTGGAGGCCATGGCCTGCGGCACCGCGGTCGTCGGCTCCAAGGTCGGCGGCATACCCGAGGTGGTGGCGGACGGGGAGACGGGCCTGCTGGTTCCTCCGGGGGATCCGGCCGCGCTCGCCCAGGCCGTCAATGAACTCGTGACCGACGAGCGCCGGGCCGCCGAGATGGGCCGGCGGGGACGGGCGCGGGCCGAGGCCGAGTTCGGCTGGGCCAGTATCGCCGCGCAGACGGCTGAACTCTACGCCGAGCTCGCCGGTACCCGGGCCCGCCGGTAACTGCCCTCCCGGCCCGGCCCAAGTTTTCCAGCCAAGCCTCGCCACCGGACCCTCGTAACCGGGTCTCCCAAGCCAGGGCCCTCCCCGGCCAGGCCCTCCCGTCGGGCCTTCCCGTCAGGCCCTTCCAGCCAGGCTTCACGACGGGGCGTTCTCCAGGTTAAGATATATCGCAATCTTGGCCTGAGGGTGCGCTGGGACGTCGGGGTGTGCATGCAGACGTCTGGAGTGGCACGCGGACGTCTGGGGGGCATGCAGAGCGGCCCGCAGGCACGGCAGCGAGGAGGTCGGTGATTTGATCCCGGAACAGGCCCCGGTGACGCCCGGAGGCGAGCAACCCGAGCCAGCCCGCCCGCCGGCGATCCGCGCGTCCGACCAGGACCGGGACGCCGTCGCGCAGCGGCTGCAGCAGGCCTTCGCGGAACGACGGCTAGATGACGACGAGTTCGACGAGCGGATGCGCGCCGCGCTCACCGCCAAGACCAGCGCCGATCTTGACCGGCTCACCAGCGACCTGCCCGCCGTATCGGCCGGCAGCGCGCCGGCGGTCCCGGCCGCCACGCCCGGCCGGTGGGCGGTGGCGTACAAGAACTCGGTCCGCCGCGGCGGGCGCTGGCGCGTCCCCGAGCGCTTCAACGTGATGATCTACAAGGGCCAGGGCTGGCTCGACCTGCGGGCCGCCGAGCTGACCGCGCCGGTCACCACGGTGGTCGCCGTCGCTTACAAGTCGCGGGTCGACATCCTGGTCCCGCCGGGCGTCCGGGTCGAGATGGACGGCTTCGGGGTCAGCAAGGGCTGGTCCGCGGAAGAGGAACTGGAGACCCGGCTGCCGCCCGGCGCGCCCACGGTGCATGTCCGGGGCACCGCCTACAAGGGCACGATCGAGGCCCGCACCAAGCCCCAGGAGCTGCACCAGGCGCCGGGCGCTGACGAGGGCTGACCAGGGCTGGGCGGCCGGAGGGCCGCGGCGGTCTCGCGGTCAGGTGACCGAGCCGGCGGCGGCGCCGGTGACCCGGTCGCCCCAGCGGGCCAGCTCGCCTTCCAGGTCGAGCGGCGCGATCATCTCGCCGCTGCGCAGCTCCTGCTCCCAGTTCTCGGCGGGGACCCGCCACATCACCTCGAACTCGATGCCGCTCGGGTCCTTGGCGTACAGGGACTTGGACACCCGGTGGTCACTCGCGCCCACCAGCGCCCCGCGCTCGCCGAGCCTGCCCCGGATCTCCGCAAGCTCCGCGAGCGTGCCCACCTCCCAGGCCAGGTGGTAGAGCCCCACGTAGGGGTCGTGCGGGCGGGGAGCGTTCCCGACTTCGAACAGCCCGAGGTCGTGATCATTGGCCGATCCGGGCGCCCGCAGGAACGCCGCGCGGCCCGGGATCTCGGTGCGCACCTCGAAGCCGAGCGTGTAGCGGTAGAAGTCGACGGCCTGCGCGAGATCGCTGACGTAAAGGACGGCGTGGTTCAGGCGGCGTACGGCCATGACAGTGAACTCTTTTCATCCGTTGATATCAGGCACAGAGTACGTGGGCAGGCATGGGGAGGATGAAAGGGTTCAGTCTCCCGGTTCGGCGTTCCGCCCGCAGGCAAGGCGCCCGCGGCCCGATCCGATTCCCGCGGTCAGTCCGGCCCGGCCGGGCTGCCCGCCGCGCTGCGGCCGGTATATACCCCGCGGGGGCGGATCGGCGTAGCCCGTGCGTACTCCTCTAGCGCGTGCGCCAGCCAGCCCGCCGTCCTGGCCACGGCGAAGATCGCCTCGCCCGCCCCGGGGATCATCCCGGCCACGGTGGCCAGCACCGCGAGCGCGAACTCGATGTTCGGGGCGGGCAGCGCCCGGCGCCCGGCCTCGGCCAGCACGGCCTCGGCCACGGCCAGCCGCCCGGATTCCGGGGCCGCCTTCCTGATCAGGTCGAGAAGCAGAACGGACCGCGGGTCGCCGGCCTGGTAGACGAAGTGGCCGAACCCGGGGATCCGCTCTCCGCGGCGGAGCAGCTCACCGACCACCCGCGGCGCGTCGGCGGGGGCGCTGGCCGACAGCAGCAGCACTTCCGCGCCGAGGGCCGCTCCGCCGTGCAGGGCGCCGCTCATCGCGCCGAGGCCGGTACCGACCACCGCGTACGGGTCCGCCCGCACCGACGCGGCCACCCGCGCGGCCAGCGTCGACGCGGCCAGCTCGTGGTCGGCCAGCAGTACCAGCGCCGCGCGCAGCGCGGCGATCAGGCCGCCGGCGGGCGGGCGCGGGCAGAGCTTCGGCGCCAGGCGGCCGGCGATGCTGTCGTCCCCGGCGGTGCCCTGGCCGGCCGCGGGCAGGCAGTCGACCATGGCGGCGATCAGGCCGCGGGCCGCGGTCATGACCGCAGGCCGGTCCAGGAGCAGCCGGAGCCGGTCGGTCGCCGCCACCGCGGGGACGATCACCTGCAGCCGCTCGAGCGGATAGGTGTCCGGCGGGAGCGCGGCCTGGGCGGCCGCGCCCGCGGCGATGGCCTCGCCAGTCGCCTGCCACGGGCCGGCCGGGTCCGTGAAGGATCCCGTCCACAGCAGGCTGGCCACGTCCTCGAAGCTCCGGGCGGTGGCCAGCGCGATCGCGTCATGCCCGCGGAACCGGAGATGGTCATCGGAGATCTCGGTCAGCTCCGACTCGATCACGAGCTCGGCGCCGCCCGGCGCCCGGCGCGGCCGGCCACGCCGGGCCAGGCCGTCGATCTCGGCGACGTCGAACAGGCTGGCCCGGCCATCAGCGGCGCGGCGCGGGGTGAGCACGCCGCGGCTCACGTAGGAGTACAGGCTGGCGGGCTTGATGCCCAGCCGCTGAGCCGCCTCCGTAGCGCCGATCCACTCGGTCACGTCCGCGCCTCCCCAGCGGTCCCTCGGGCGCTTCCCGCCCGGTTTGCGCCCCGCCTTCCGAGGCCTTCAGATTGATTTTAATCAACATTGACTGATATGGACATGATGATTCACGCTATCGGTATCAGACTCAGGGCATGGTCACGCAGCAGCAAGGAGTTCTCCGATGCCAGATACCGCGCAGGTGACCACCAACGGAGACGGCCGGGACGCGCCCGCCGGGCTCGAGGGGGTGGTGGTCGCGCACACCCAGATCGGCGACGTCCGCGGCCTGGAAGGCTTTTACCACTACCGGCAGTACGACGCGATCGAGCTGAACCGGCGCCGGACGCTCGAGGACGTGTGGTATCTGCTGTTCCGCGGGCGCCTGCCCGACCGCGCCGAGCGGGAGGGCTTCCGGCGCGAGATCGCCGACCACCGGGTGCTGCCCGACGACCTGGTCCCGTTCCTGCGCACGCTGGCCGCCACCGAGCCGTATGACCCGCTCACCGCGTTGCGCACCGCGATCTCCTTCGTCGCCCAGCGGTCTGGCTTCCGCTCGTGGCTCGATATTCCGGCGGATCAGCTTTACGACAACGCGATGCAGCTGTCGGCGCAGACGCCGGTGCTGGTCGCGGCGCTGCACCGGCTGCGGGGTGGCCATCCGCCGGTGTCACCGGACCCGGAACTGTCCGCCGCCGCCAACTACCTCTACATGCTCAGCGGCGAGCGCCCGGACCCGCAGCGCGTGTGGGCCCTGGAGCGGTACCTCATCAGCACCATCGACCACGGCTTCAACTCATCGACGTTCACCGCGCGGGTGATCGCGTCCACCGGCGCCGACCTCGGCGCCGCCGTGGTGGGCGCCATCGGCGCCCTGTCCGGGCCGTTGCACGGCGGCGCGCCCAGCCGCGTGCTCGACATGCTCGATGACATCGGAAGCGCGGACCGTGCCGAGGCCTGGGTCCGGGCCGCGCTCCAGCGCGGTGACAAGATCATGGGCTTCGGTCACCGGGTGTACAAGGGCAAGGACCCCCGCTCGGCGCTGCTGCGCGAGGTCGCGACCACGGTCGGGGGAAGCACCGCGGAGTTCGCGACCGCCGTGGAGGACACGATCGTCCGGGTGCTCGGGGAGGCCAAGCCCGGGCGGGCGCTTAATGCCAACGTCGAGTTCTACGCCGGGGTGGTGATGGACGCCTGCGGGATCCCGCGGGAGGAGTTCACGCCGACCTTCGCCTCCAGCCGGGTCATCGGCTGGTGCACGCACGTGCTCGAGCAGGTGTCCGGCAACCGGCTGATCCGCCCCTCGGCGCGCTACGACGGCCAGGCCCCGCCGCAGCCGGTTCCGGCCGGCGACTAGCGGCCCAGCTGGCCCCGGTCACGCATCCCGCGGATCCGGCGCCGCTGGGACTGGTCAAGCATGCGCCAGATGATGACGGGAATCGCAACGGCGAGGACGATCACACCGAGTGCCAGCCACGGGCTCACGATGAACAGGATGAGCCCGATGATGACCCCGCCGATGCCGAACATCATGGGACGCGACATGTCTATCTCTCCTTAGGCGGGATGCACAGATCCCACTTCCTGAAACGCCAGGCTATCCCCATATAGTTCCTGTGCTGGCCGTCCGGGCCCGGCGATGACCCGGCGCCGGCTGCGATGATGGCCGAGGTGACCTGGAGGGACCGATGACGCTCTCACTGCCGATCTCCGACGGCGCCAACGAGCTGCTGTCGCGCAGCCCGCTGGCCGTGCTCACCGCGATGCTGCTGGACCAGCAGGTACCGCTGGAGAAGGCGTTCAGCTCCCCCTACGAGCTGGCGCAGCGGCTCGGGCACGAGCCGACCGCCGCCGAACTGGCCGACTATGACCCGGAGGCGCTGGTCGCGGTGTTCAGCCAGCGCCCCGCGCTGCACCGGTTCCCGCGCGCGATGGCGGGGCGGGTCCAGGACCTGGCCCGGGCGATCGCTGAGCGGTACGACGGCGACGCGAGCCAGGTCTGGGCGACCGCCACCACCGGCGCCGAGCTGGCCGAGCGCCTGGCCGAGCTGCCCGGGTTCGGCGCCTACAAGGCGCAGATCATGACGGCGCTGCTGGGCAAGCAGCTCGGCGTCCGGCCGGACGGCTGGCGCGAGGCCGCCGGCCGGTTCGGCGAGGAGGGCTCGCACTGGTCGGTGGCCGACGTCACCGACGCTGCCTCCCTGGCCGCCGTCCGCGAGCACAAGAAGCAGCTCAAGGCGGCCGCGCAGGCGCAGCGGTAGCGGCTCGGCGCTGGCGGCCGGGCGCGCTGCGGCCGGAGGGCCGGAAAATTCGCCTGCGGCGGGGCGGCCGGCTCAGACCGCGTCGCCCTTGAGGGAGAACTCGGACAGCCGCCGGGTGGCGTAGACCAGGGCGGCGACCGTCACGATCACGCCCATGATGACCGCGGTCGACAGCGTCAGGCCGGCGTTCAGGGCGTGATAGTGCGCGATCGAGTTCGCCACGCCGAGCGAGTACTGCTCGACCGACAGCAGCCGGGCGCCGCTGACGAAGTTGCCGAGCACGACCTCCCAGATCAGCACGTACAGCAGCCCGACGGCGATCGCCCGGGTGGTGAGCACCGAGAGCATGACGAACACCGCGTTGTAGATCACCGATCCGACCAGCGCGCCGACGAACAGCCCGGCCGCGAGCTTGCTGGGCCCGCCGGTCGCGATCAGCCCGGCCACCAGCTCGGGCACGGCCACCAACGCCATGGTCAGCACGGCCCCGACGCAGAACTTGGTCACGATCACCGACGAACGGCGCACCGGCGTGGCCAGCAGGTGCACGATGCTCCCGTCGTCGATCTCGGCGCCGAGTACGCTGGTGCCGATGATCAGCGCCGTCAGCGGGAGGATCACCGAGAACCCGAAGTCGCCGAGGATCCGGCCCGGCCACGCCGCGCCCGGCGGGCGAGCCTCCTTCAGCACCAGCGTGATCAGGATCAGGATCAGCGGCGGGATCGCGAACAGCAGCGCCCGCTTCCGGCCGAAGACCGCGCGCAGCGTGATCGACGCGACGACTTTATTGAACGCAACGTCCACGGCTCATCGTCTTTCGTGTCAGGACTCGACGAGGTAGGCAAAGACGCTTTCCAGCGACTCGTCTTCGGGCAGCAGCTCGCGCAGCCGGATGCCCTCGTCACGGGTGAGCGCCGCGAGCTCGCGGCTGAACGCGCCGTAGTCGGCCGCCCGCACCTGCAGGCCGTCGCCGGTCAGCTCGACCCCGGTCACCGCCGGCAGGCCGATCAGCACGGCGCCGAGCCGCCGGTCGTCGGAGGTGCGTACCAGGAACACGTGAGGCCGGCTGGTCATCAGCCGCCTTATCGCGCGGAA
>CAVUYA010000012.1:0-36972 GCA_963745575.1 uncultured Actinomycetota bacterium
GGCCCGGCGAGGGCGCCGCGCCGGCGGCCCGCCTGCCCGCCAGCCGAACCGGCGGAGCCAGCCACGCCAGCCACGCCAGCCAGGCCAAGGAGCCGGCCACGCCAGCCACCGCCCCCAGAGCCGAAGGAGTCGGCCGGCCCGGCCTGGGCCGAGCTGCACTGTCACTCGTCCTACAGCTTCCTCGACGGGGCGTCCAGCCCCGGGGACCTGGTAGCCGGGGCGGCCGAACTCGGACTGCAAGCGCTGGCCATCACCGACCACGACGGCATGTACGGGGTGCCGCAGTTCGCCCAGGCGGCGGCCCGGCTGAAACAGCGGACCGGCACCGTCCTCGGCACGGTCTTCGGCGCGGAGCTCAGCCTGGACCTGCCCGGCGGCCAGGGCGGCGTTCCCGACCCGGTGGGCAGGCACCTGCTGGTCCTGGCCCGCGACCCCGAGGGGTACCGGCGGCTGTGCCGGGTCATCAGCGCCGCGCAGCTGGCCGGGAAGGAGAAGGGCCGTCCCGTCTACGACGAAGCCGAGCTGGCGCAGGCGCACGGCGGCCACTGGGTGATCCTGACCGGCTGCCGCAAGGGCGCCGTCCCCGCGGCGCTCGCGGCCGCGGGTCCCGAGGCCGCCGCCCGCGAACTCCGCGAACTGGCCGACCTGTTCGGCCGCCAGAACGTCGTCATCGAGCTGACCAGCCACGATCAGCCCGCCGACGACGAGCGCAACGACGCCCTCTACGAGCTGGGCACGACCACGGGAACAGCCGTGATCGCCACCGGCAACGTGCACTACGCGTCGCCGCCCGACGCGAAGCTCGCGCAGGTGCTCGCCGCGATCAGGGCCCGCCGCAGCCTGGATGAGA
The DNA here is from genome assembly GCA_963745575.1 of uncultured Actinomycetota bacterium. Lineage (GTDB taxonomy): Bacteria > Actinomycetota > Actinomycetes > Streptosporangiales > Streptosporangiaceae > JASHPR01. The sequence goes on from CAVUYA010000012.1 coordinate 851, forward strand.
TGGACGGCTGGCTGGCCGCCTCCGGCGCCGCCTACCTGCGGTCCGGCCCCGAGATGGCCCGCAGGCTGCACCGGTACCCGGGCGTCAGGGAGCGGACCACCGAGCTCGCGGCGGACTGCGCGTTCGACTTCCACGTGATCGCGCCGAAGCTGCCCGACTTCCCCGTGCCCGCGGGCTACCCCACCGAGGCCAGCTGGCTGCGCCAGCTGGTCAAGGTCAAGGCCCCGGAACGCTACGGCCCGCCCCGCGCCGAACGCGTCGAGGGAGCCTACGACCAGATCGCCCGCGAGCTCGACATCATCGTGAACCTCGGCTTTCCCGGCTACTTCCTGATCGTCCACGACATCGTGGAGTTCTGCGAGCGGAAGGGGATCCTGTGCCAGGGCCGCGGATCGGCCGCCAACTCGGCCGTCTGCTACGCGCTCGGGATCACCAGCGTGGATCCGGTCCGGCACGGACTGCTCTTCGAGCGCTTCCTGTCGGCGGGACGGGACGGCCCGCCCGACATCGACCTGGACATCGAGCACCGGCGCCGGGAGGAGGCCATCCAGTACGTCTACGACACCTACGGCCGGGAAAACGCGGCCCAGGTCGCCAACGTGATCTCCTACCGGCCGCGGATGGCGCTGCGGGACGCGGGGCGGGCGCTCGGCTACGAGCCGGGCCAGCGGGACACGTGGGCCCGCCAGGTCGGCCCCCGGTCGTACGGGCCCGGCCAGCCGATCCCGCCCGACGCCGGCGTCCCGGCGGCCGTGACCGGGCTCGCGGCCCGGATGCAGCGGCTGCCCCGGCACCTGGGCATCCACTCCGGCGGGATGGTGATCTGCGACCGGCCGGTGGGGGAGGTGTGCCCGGTGGAGTGGGCCCGGATGCCGGGCCGCACCGTGCTGCAGTGGGACAAGGACGACTGCGCCTACGCCGGGCTGGTCAAGTTCGACCTGCTCGGCCTGGGCATGCTGACCGCGCTGCGGGACTGCCTCGACCTGATCGAGGCGTATCACGGCCAGCGCTGGCGGCTGCACTCGATCCCGCAGGAGGACCCCGGCGTCTACGACATGCTGTGCGAGGCGGACACCATCGGGGTCTTCCAGGTCGAGTCCCGCGCCCAGATGGCCACCCTGCCCCGGCTACGGCCGAGAAGGTTCTACGACCTGGTCGTCGAGGTCGCGCTGATCAGGCCGGGCCCGATCCAGGGCGGCTCGGTGCATCCCTACATGCGCCGCCGCCACGGCGACGAGCGGGCGGACCTGCCGCACGAATCGATGCGCCAGGCGCTCGGCAAGACCCTCGGGGTGCCGCTGTTCCAGGAGCAGATGATGCAGATGGCCATCGACTGCGCCGCCTTCACGCCCGCCGAGGCGGACCAGTTGCGGCAGGCGATGAGCTCCAAGCGGGCCCCGGAGCGGATCGAGGAACTGCGCGCGCGGCTGCTGGACGGGATGGCGGCCCGCGGCATCCCGGCCGGGGTCGCCGAGGACATCTACGCCAAGATCCTGGCCTTCTCCAGCTACGGCTTCCCCGAGTCGCACGCGATCAGCTTCGCCTACCTGGTCTACGCCAGCGCCTGGCTGAAGCGCTACTACCCGGCCGCGTTCACCGCCGCCCTGCTGCGCGCCCAGCCGATGGGCTTCTACGCCCCGGCCAGCCTGATCAGCGACGCGCGCAGGCACGGCGTCGAGGTCCGCGGCGTCGACGTCAACGCCAGCGACGTGCTCGCGACCCTCGAAAAACCCGCATTCAGCCGGCTGGCTCCCGGCCCGGCCGCCCGAACGCGGAGACATGGCCATAACGGGCTTCAGCGGGATCAGCCTGCGATCCGGCTTGGCCTGGCCGAGGTGCGCAACCTCGGCGCGAAAGCCGACGCGGTCGTGGCCGGCCGCCGTACCGGGATCTGGAGGACTTCGCCCGCCGCACCCGGCTGCCGGTCCCGGCGCTTGAGGCCCTGGCCACCGCGGGCGCGTTCGGCTGCTTCGGGATCGGCAGGCGCGAGGCGCTGTGGGCGGCCGGGGCGGCGGCCACGATCCGGCCCGGGCAGCTGCCCGGGACCACGCCCGGGCTGGCCGCGCCGCCGCTGCCGGCGATGACGGCCGCCGAGGAAACCTTCGCCGACCTGTGGGCGACCGGAACCTACGGCACCCACCCCGTGGCGCACATCAGGGAACTGCTGGCGGAACGCGGAGTCATCGGGGCGGCGGAGCTGAGAAAAGCCCGGCCGGGCGCGAACGTGACGGTAGCGGGGCTGGTCACGCACCGGCAGCAGCCCGGCACGGCCCGCGGGGTGGTGTTCCTGGGCCTGGAGGACGAAACCGGCCTGGCCAACGTCATCTGCCCGCCGGCCGTCTGGGAGCGGCACCGCCGGCTGGCGATGGAGGCGAGCGCGCTCCTGGTGACCGGGCGGGTGGAACGCCTGGACGGGGCGGTCAGCCTGCTCGCCACGCGGCTGCGCCGGCTCCGCGTGGTCGCCGCCGCCCGCAGCCGCGACTTCCGGTGAAGATGAAGATCTCATGAAGCACGGGGGGCCGGGTCCAGCGAAGACGAGGGGTTCGGTGAAGATGAGAGGGGCTCATGAACATCGGGGATGGGGGATCCAGCCAATCACGCAAAGACATCCCAGGAACTTAAATGTCAAGCGGCAAGCGAAGATTCGCGGTGAGACCACGCGGTGGCCTCGTCGTAGAGGGTGCGGGTCTTCAGGCATCCGTGCAGGATGCCGACGAGCCGGCTGGCCAGCCTGCGCAGGGCGTCACGGTGCTGGAGTCCCTTGGTGCGCTGCTGGTCGTAGAACGCGCGGGCGCCGGGCGAGGCGTTCAGCGACGCGAAGGCCCAGGCCATGAGGGCATCGAGGAGGCGGTCGTTATGGATGAAACGGGCGGCGACCACCTTCTTCTTGCCCGAGGCGCGGGTAATGGGGCTGGTGCCGCCGTAGTTCTTGCGGGATTTCGCGTCGGCGTACCGGTGCGGGTCATCGCCGAACTCGCCGAGCACCCGGGCGCCGAGGATCGCGCCCAGGCCGGGCTGGGACTGGTAGATCTCAGCGTCCGGGTGCCGGCCGAAATGCTCCCTCACCTGCTCTTCCAGGATTCTGACTTGCTCGTTCAAGGTGGTGATGACGGCTATCAGGGACCGGGCGGTGGCGGCGTAGGCCGCGGTCAGCTCGGACGGCAGCCCGAGGTGCTCGCCGCGCAGCACGGCCAGGATCGCATCGGTCTTGTCCTTGATGTTGCGGCGGCGGGCACGCTTGAGCACGGCGGCGACCTGGGCGCGGGTCAGCCTCGCGGCGCGGGCCGGGTCCGGGGCCTTGGCCAGCAGTTCCAGCGCGTCGGGGGCGTCCAGGTCCTCGAATGCCTCCAGCGCGGCGGGGAAGTACTCGCGCAGCTGGTGCCGCAGCCGCTGCACCGCGCGGGTGCGGTCCCAGATCAGTGTCTTGTGCGTGCGGGCCGCCACCTTGATGCCCCCGGCCTGCGGGGAGTCCCCGGCCGCCGGGCGCAGCTGGTGGGAATCGGTGCGCACCATGTCCGCCAGCATGTGCGCGTCGCCGGCGTCGCTCTTGGCCCCCGATACCCCGTGCCGCTCCCGGTACCGGGAGGCCTGCAACGGGTTCACCGGGAACACCAGGTACCCGGCGGCTACCAGCGCCGCGACCCACGGACCGCGATCGGTCTCGATCCCGATCACCACCTCCGCATCCGCCGCGTCCTCGGGCAGGTACCGGCCGGCCAGCTCATGCAGCTGCGTCATCCCGGCCACGCCCTCAGGCAGCCGCCTTTTCGCCAGCACCTTCCCGGCCTGGTCCATCACCTCGATGTCGTGATGATCCTCCGCCCAGTCATCACCCACGAACAGCCGCACCGGCACTCCCGTCCACGATGCCGGATTCCGTCAGCAGCCAGCGGGAGAACCATCAGCGACCTAATAAAGCAGTGCTCACGCCATCCGGCGGGCACGACATCCCAGCAGCGACCAACTCTCCCGGCAGCCGGCAGGGGCACCATCTTTGCGCAGGGCTCAAAGCCCAGGAGAGAACAGTGCTCACCTGCCGGCGGCCACCAGGTACCGAGTCTGCCGGATGGCCGACCCGACAACACTTATAGGAGCGAGTCATGCCCGAACGCACTTCCTACGCCCAGGGGACGCCGAACTGGGTGGACCTGCAGACCACCGACCAGGCCGCGGCCAAGCAGTTCTACGCCGGCCTGTTCGGCTGGACCTACGACGACCAGCCGATGGGGGAAGGCGCGGTGTACTCCATGGCCAAGCTCGGCGACCAGGACGTCGCCGCGATCGCGCCGCAGTCCCCGGAGCTCAAGGCCGCGGGCGCGCCCCCCATGTGGAACACCTACATCGCCGTGGACTCGGCCGACGACGCGGCCGCCAAGGTCGAGGCGGCGGGCGGCCAGGTCGCGATGCCGCCCTTCGACATCATGGACGCCGGGCGGATGACCTTCGTGCTGGACCCGAGCGGTGCCGCGGTGGCGCTCTGGCAGGCCAACCAGCACATCGGCTCCACGCTGGTGAACGAGCCGGGCACCGTGACCTGGAACGAGCTGATCACCACCGACCCGGCCGCCACCAAGTTCTACGAGCAGGTGCTCGGCGTGACCACGTCCACGATGGACATGGGGACCGGCGTGTACACGCTGTTCAACGTCGGCGACAAGATGGTGGGCGGCAGCACCCCGCCGCCGATGGAGGGCGTGCCCAACCACTGGCACGTGTACTTCGCCGTCGATGACGCGGACGCCACCGCGGCCAAGGCCACCGAGCTGGGCGGGTCGGTCATGGTCGCTCCGTTCGACTCCCCGGTCGGCCGCATCGCCGTGCTGACCGACCCGCAGGGCGCCGTGTTCAGCATCATCAAGCCGGCCCCCCAGCCTGAGTCCTGAGCAGGGCGGCGGTCACGGCGGGGAGCGAGCGCATGGAGATACCCAAGCCGAGCGAGGAAGACAAGCAGTTCTTCCTGGACCTGATCCCGGGCGACCCGGACGTGGAGGTCAAGCCGATGTTCGGCAACCTCGGCGCGTTCGTGCACGGGAACATGTTCGCCGGGCTGTTCGGGCCCGCCGTCGGGGTCCGGCTCGATGACGAGGGCCAGCGGGAGCTGGCCGCGATAGACGGGTCGGGTCCGTTCGGGCCCGCCGAGCGCCCGATGGGCGGCTACCTCAGCCTGCCGGCGGCCTGGCGCGCCGAGCCCGAGCTCGCGGCCGGCTGGGTCGCGAGGGCCCTGGCCCACGTCGGCTCCCTGCCGCCCAAGGTCAAGAAGCCGAAGCGGGCCAAGGCGTAGGACGGCACGGCGGGCCCGCCGGGAGGCGGGCCCGGCGCAGTCCGGCGCGGTCGGCGGCGGTGCCGTTACCGGTCGGTGCCGCCGCCGACGGGGGCTCTCGCGGGTGGCCTACCGCGAGGCTTACTGGCGCTCGCCGTTGACCGTCAGCTCGACCCGGTCCGGGTAGAAGGACATGAGGCCGGTGATCCCTTCCGCGGCCGGGATCGGCGTCTCGTAGCTCCACACCAGGTTCTCCTGGGTCTCGCCGCTCGACCTGCGCCGACCAGTACGACGCCTGGCCCTTGAACGGGCATGTCGTCGCGTGGTCGGTGGGCGTGAGCAGGTCGGTGCGGACGTCCTCCCGGGGCAGGTAGTAGCGCGTCGGGTACCCGGTCTCGTCGAGCAGGACGGGCCGGTCCGACTCGGCCAGCTTCTCGCCGCCGAGGGTCACGACGACGTGCTGATTCGCCGGGGTAATGGTGATCGTGTGTCCTGAGGCCATGCCCGTGCCAACCGCACGGCCGCCGCCGTGATTCCGCCCCGGGGCTAGCCTTGAACCGCGCGGCCCAGGTCGGCCGCGGCCACCCGCAGCTCGGCCAGCAGCGATCCGGGGAGGGTGAGCCCGCGGGCCGAGGAGCCCAGAGCCCACCAGCCGCTCTCTTCCGGGCCGCCGGCATCGGATCCTCCCGGGATCGCCACGCCGGCGCAGCAGACCTCGTTGCGGAACTGCCCGTACTCCACGGCCAGGTCGCCGGGCCGGAGCCGGGTGACCTCGGCCTCGATCTGGGCGGGCTCGGTGATGGTGTTCGGCGTGAACGGCCGCATGCCGTGCTCGGCGAGCAGGCTGCTGCGGGCGCGGCCGGGCAGCGTCGCCAGCAGCGCCTTGCCCAGCGCGGTCGCGTGGGCGGCGGTCTCGAGGCCCGGCTGCAGGTCCTCCAGCCACGGCGACCGTCGCCCCTCGGCCACGTCGACGACCACCAGCCGTCCCGCGGAGATGCAGGCCAGGTACGCGGTGTGCCCGGTGGTGCCGGCCAGGTGCTGCAGCACGGCCCGCGCCTGCGGCGGGCGGCGCAGCGAGTTCATCAGCTCGTGAAAGCGCTCGGCGACCCCGGACCCGGCGACGTACTCCCCGCTGGACAGGCGCACCAGGTAACCCTCGTAGCACAGGGTGCGGACCAGGTGGTAGGCCGTGGACAGGTGGAGCTGGCACCGGCGCGCGATGACCTTGACCGGCAGCGGGCGCGGCGAGCCGGACACCTCCTCGATGATCCGCAGGGCCCGGGACACGCTGCGGATGAGGTCGGTGGGCTCGACATTGCTGCCGCCGTTCCTCACCCTTACCAGGATGCCGTGCCGGGCGGCGGCTGGGAACCGCCCGGCCGGACCGAGCCGCCGTTCAGCATGTGAAATATTCGGGGGTTCCGCGCCGCCGGCGACGCTGACAGCCTGGCCGCATGCCCGACGTCCCGCAGTGGGCCCTCGACGCGCTCAGCGACGTCTACGACCCATGCTGCCGTGAAAAGGGCATATCCGTCGTGGACATGGGCCTGGTGCGCTCGGTGCGCGCCGCCGGCGGCCAGGTCCGCGTCGAGCTGCTGCTGACCAGCGGCTGGTGCCCGTTCGCGTCCCGGGTCCTGACCGAGATCGCCGAGCGGATCGAGGCGCAGCCCGGCGTCCGGTCGGCGGACGTCGAGATCGTCTGGGACGAGGCGTGGACCACCGACCGGCTGTCGCCCCGGGCCGCAAGCCTCCTGCGGTTCCTGCCGCCGCCCGCGCAGGTGCCCGACCGGGGCGCCTTCGTAACCGCCCACCAGCCCGCGCAAGCGCCCGGCCGCAAACCCCTGGCCGCTCCAGAGCGAGGTGATCCGTCATGATCGATGACGCCTTCGTGTTCGACTGCGTCGCGCACATCTTCAACTTCGACCCGAAGAACGCGCTCGGCCCGCCCGGCCTGATGTTCGACAACCACCTGTACGCGTTCCACAACGCGCTGACCCCGGACGACCAGCCGAAGCTGCCGCCCGAGGAGTTCCTGCGCCAGTGGACCGTGGGCGACATCAGGAAGATGGTCTACGAGGAATCCGACACCGACATGCTGGTGGCGATGCCGCTGCCGCTGACCGACCTGTTCCGCGACGGCCTGTCCCCGTGGGAGGAGTGCGCCGACCTGGCCAGCCGCGACCCCGACCGGACCATCTTCTGGGGATCGGTGAACCCGCTGGAGGGCCGCAAGGCCCTGGACCTGATGGAACGGCAGGTCGGCGAGTTCGGCGCCAAGGCGTTCAAGTTCTATAACGTGCGCTACGACTACGGAACCCCCTTCCCGTGGCGGATGGACGACCCGCAGGTGGCCTTCCCGGTTTTCGAGAAGGCCCAGGAACTCGGGGTCAACCTGATCGGCGTGCACAAGGGCGTGCCGCTCGGCCCGCAGCCGATCGAGTACACGCAGACCTGGGACATGGACGGCGCCGCGGCCAACTTCCCCGACATCAACTTCGTGATCTTCCACGTCGGGCTGCCGTTCCTGGACGAGACCTGCTGGCAGCTGATCAGGTACCCGAACCTGTACGCTTCCCTCGCGGCGACCATCAACTTCCTGGTCCGCGCGCCGCGGATGTTCGCGGAGATCCTCGGGAAGCTGCTGTTCTGGTGCGGCGAAGACAAGATCATCTATGGCTCCGAGGCGCCGATCTTCCATCCGCAGTGGGCCCTGCGGGCCTTCATGGACTTCGAGATTCCCGAAGACCTCTGCGCGGGCTACGGGTATCCCCAGCTGACCGACCAGGCCAAGCGGAAGATCCTGGGCGAGAACCTGCTCCGCCTGCACGGCATGGACGTCGAGGAGACCAAGGCCAGGCTGGGCCGGCGCGGCTAGGACACCAGCGGGGCGGCCCGGACAGCGCGGCTAGGACGTGGCCGGCCGGGCTGTCCGGTCGGCGCGCCAGCACACCGACCGCATCGGCATGTCGATCTCGTCCGTGCCGGGGAACCACTGCCCGAGCGCGGCCCTGAGACGGGCGAAAGTGGCCGTCCGGTCCTGCGGGCTGGCGGTGATGAGGCCGCTGTAGGTGCCGAGCATGGCGACGATGTCGCTGATCGTCATCGCGCGCCGGAACGCGAACGACGCGGTCTCGGCCGCCCCGAACGGCGAGCCACCGGGCAGCGTGACCTCCCGGCGCCGGGCCCGGGGCCGCTCCTGGGCATCCGGCCCCGCCGGTTCGGCGGGCTGACCGGGCTCGCGGTGCTGGTCCGGCTCGCGGAGCCGGTGAAGCTCACGCACCCAGTCCACCTCGTGGTCACGACTGGTCCAGATCACGCCGAAGCGGCCGCCGTCCCGCAGCACCCGGGCGATCTCGGGCACGGCACGCTCGGGATCCATCCAGTGCCACGCCGAGGAGACGAACACGCCGTCGGCGCTGGCGTCGGGCAGCGGGATCGCCTCGCCCCGGCCCTGGGCCACCTCGATGGCCGGATCGCGGGCCCGCAGCACGGCCGCCATCCGCTCGTCGGGCTCGACCGCGATGACCCGCGGAACCCGGCGCGCCAGCGCCCGGGACAGCAGGCCGGTGCCCGCCCCCAGGTCGACCGCGACCTGGCAGCCCTCGGGCACCAGCCAGTCCACCGCGGCCTCTGGCGGCGGCGGGCGGAGACGGTCGTAGTCGTCGGCGATGGCCCCGAAGGACATCGAACGCTCGGCACGGCTGGTCACGCCTTGCTCCTATGTCAAGTAGGTCAAGCTGCTCGGCCGGGTTGCGCGGTGTCGGCCGTGGTGTCGGCGAGCAGCGCCACGCTAGCGCACCGCTCGCGCTGGCCTGGCCGGGAAGGACGCATGCCTTTCCGGTTGCGCTGACCAGTTTCGCGGACCGGGCCCGGGTAGTGGACGAGGGCCGCCCCTCCGGATTTGACATGGCTGATACCAAAGTGATATCAAATTAGAGAACGCGGGCCGCGGCCCGGCCCGCGAAGAGGAGGCAGACATGGGCGAGCCAGCCATCGCGGTGCGCGCGCTGCGCAAGAGCTTCGGCGAGAAGGTGGCGGTGGCCGGGATCGACCTGGAGATCGCGGCGGGGTCGTTCGCCGGGCTGGTCGGGCCGAACGGGGCGGGGAAGACCACCTCCCTGTCCATGATGACCGGGCTGCTGCGCCCGGACAGCGGCCAGGTCCTGGTCAACGGGCTTGATGTGTGGGCCGACCCGCGCGCCGCCAAGGCGGTCATCGGGGTGGTGCCGGACCAGGCCCCGCTGTTCGACCGGCTCAGCGGGGCGGAGCTGCTGGAATACGCCGGGCGGCTGCGCGGGCTGCCGGCCGCCGAGGCCGTCGGCCGGGCCGGGCAGCTGCTGGACGTGCTGGACCTGACCGCGGACGCCAAGCGCCTGGTCGCCGACTACTCCACCGGCATGCGCAAGAAGGCCGCGCTCGGCTGCGCCCTGATCCACAACCCCGCGGTGCTGTTCCTGGACGAGCCGCTCGAAGGCGTCGATCCGGTGTCCGCCGACGTGATCCGCCGGCTGCTGACCCGCTTCACCGGCTCCGGCTCGACCGTGCTGTTCTCCAGCCACGTCATGGAGCTGGTCGAACAGGTCTGCGATCACGTCTCCATCATCGACCAGGGCCGGATCGTGGCCACCGGCACCACCGACCAGGTCCGCGGCGGCAAGACCCTGCAACAGGCGTTCATCGACCTGGTCGGCGCCCGGGCCACCGACGAGGAGGTGCTGTCGTGGCTCGGCTCCTCGTCCAGCTGAAGCTGCGCCTGCTGCGCAACGCGCTGCGCTTGTCCACCGGCGCCAAGATCGGCTTCATCGTCAGCACGGTCTTCGCCGGGCTGGTCGCGGCGGGTACCTTCGCCCTCCTGGCCCTGCTGCGCGGTAGCAGCGCGTCGGTGGACCTGACGACCGTGATCTTCACGGTGTTCGCGTTCGGGTGGCTGATCCTGCCGCTCGTCTCGTTCGGCCTGGACGCCACGCTGGACCCGGCGACGCTGGCCCTGTACCCGCTGCGCACCCGGCCGCTGGCCGTCGGGCTGCTGGCCGCGTCGGCCACCGGGGCCTGGCCGCTGGCCAACCTGGTCGGCCTGCTCGGCGTGACCGTCGGGCTGGCCAGCGGCGCGTTCGGGCTGCTCGTCGCGCTGGTCGCGGTGGTGCTTGAGGTGCTGTTCTGCATCGCCCTGGCCCGGTTCGTGACCACGAGCATGGCCGGGCTGCTGCGCTCACGCCGGGGCAAGGATTTCGCGGTGTTCCTGTTCATCCCGATCTTCGCGCTCTACGAGGCGTTCGCCCAGGTGGTGCCCAGGCTGACCGCCGAGGGCAAGCTGACCACGGCGAGCTTCGGCGGTGTCGACGCGTGGCTGCGCTGGCTGCCCCCTGGCCTGGCCGCGCACGCGATCCAGGACGCGTCGACCGGACGCCCGGGCCCCGCGGTGGCGCGCCTGGCGCTGCTGGCCGCCGTCATCGTCGTGCTCGTCTGGCTGTGGGTACGCTCGCTCGGCCGCGCCCTGGTGACGGCCGACACCTCCACGCAAGGCTCGGCGGTACACGGCGCGGCGCTGCCGTTCGCCCGGTACGGGCTGCGCGGCACGGTGGCCGCCCGGTTCTGGATCTATCAGCGGCGCGAACCCCTGGCCCTCACCTACTGGGCCGCCGTCGTGGTCATCATGGGGGCGGCATCGGTCAGCACCGTCACGACCCCGCGCTACATCGTCGCGGTCCTGCTCAGCGCGGGCCTCGCGGGCGTGTTCGTCGGCTTCTTCCACGCCAACTCGATCGGCCTGAGCGGGCCGGCCTTCAGCCTCGAAGCGACGGCGCTGACCGGGTCCCGGGCGCTGCGGGCCTACTTCTCGGGCCAGAACATCGCGCTCGGCCTGGTCGCGGTGCCGCTGCTCGCGCTGGCGTCGTTCGCCATCGCCGCCGTGGCCAGGCATCCGGTGGACGGCTTCCTGGGCCTGGCGGTCGATCTCGCCGGCCTTGGCGCGGGCCTGGCCGTGAGCAACATCCTCACCGCCGGGCTGCCCTACCCGGTAGAGAAGCGGGCCGGCAATCCCGCGCCGCGGCCCGCCGGGGGATACACCGGCTACCCGCTCGGGGGCACCCTCGCCTGCCTCGGCGCCGTCGGGGTGGCGGTCATCCCGGTGGTCGTCCTCGTCCTGAGCACCAGTTCCGATCCGGCCGCGATCCGGATGCCGCTGCTCGTGCTGGGCGCCGCCGGGTACGGCCTCGCGCTGGCCTGGGCCGGGGTGCGGATCGCCGCGGCCACCGCCGCGCAGAAGCTGCCCGAACTCTGCCAGATCGCCATCCGCAGCAAGCTGTAGCCGGATCGGCGGCGAGCTCATCACGCGAGCAGCCGGGTGCAGCACGCTCGCCGTCCGCACGGAGCCCTGCTGGCAGGAGGCGGCGAGCGTCCGGATCGCGGTCTCGCCCCGGGCCGGGCCGCGACTGGGATCGTAGTCCCGTGCCCGGTACCGATCTGACCCGCCTGGCCGTCGACATCGGCGGTACGTTCACCGACCTGGTGGCGGTGCAGGCCAGCGGGCGGGTAGTACGCGCGAAGACCGACACCACGCCCGGCCGCCTGGAGCGCGGCGTACTGGCGGCGCTCACGCGCTCCGGGGTGCCCGCCGCCGGGGTGGCCGCGTTCATTCACGGCACGACGGTCGTGATCAACGCGGTGACCGAGCGCAGCGGGGTCCGCACCGCGCTGGTCACCACCCGCGGATTCCGCGACGTGCTGGAGATCGGCCGGGCGAACCGGCCCGACCTCTACAACCTCGCCTACCGCAAGCCGGTCCCGTTCGTTCCGCGGCACCTGCGCTTCGAGATCGGCGAGCGGGTGTCCTACCGTGGCGAGGTGATCGAGCCGGTCAGCGACGCTGACCTGGCCGGGATCGCGGCCGGCTCGCCGGGCTCGAGCTGTGCGAGCAGACCGCGGTGCTGTACCTGGGGCGGGTGGCCGAGAGCGGGCCCACCGCCGACCTGCTCGGCACGCCCGCGCATCCCTACACCCGGGCGTTGCGCTCGGCCGTGCCCGAGGTCGACGCCAGCGCCCGCAGCGCGCGCATCGTCTTGTCCGGAGAACCGGCCAGCGCGATCAGCCCGCCGCCTGGCTGCGTCTTCCACCCGCGCTGCCCGCTGGCCATCGACCGGTGCGCCGTGGACGTGCCCGCGCTGCGGGTCATCGCGCCGGGCCGCCGGGTGGCCTGTCACCGCGCCGAGGAGGTGCTCGCCGGAGCCAAGATGTCGTCGGCGCCGCAGATCGCCAGCCCGTCGGAAGGCTGACGTGGCGTGCTGCCGGGCGAGCCCCCGAGCGCGCGCCGTTAGGCTGACGCCGTGGCCGACGACCTGGACGCGCTTCGTGCGGCCCTGCCCGAGGGCCGCGTGGTCACCGACCCGGACATCGTCGAGGCCTACAGCCGGGACCACGCGGAGGCGGTGGCGCCGCCCGGCCGGGCCCGGTGCCTGGTGTCTGCCCGCGGCACCGGCGAGGTGGCGGCCACCGTGCGCTGGGCCAGCCAGCACGGCGTCCCGGTGGTACCGCGCGGCGGCGGGACCGGCCTGGCGGGCGGCGCGGCCGCGGTCGACGGCTGCGTGATCCTGTCCCTCGCCCGGATGAACGCGATCCGGGAGCTTGACCCGGCCGACGAGATGGCCGTCGCCGAGGCCGGGGTGCTCAACGCTGACCTGGACCGGGCCGCGGCGGCCCACGGCCTGATGTACGCCCCCGACCCGTCGAGCTACGAGATATCCACGATCGGCGGGAACCTGGCCACCAACGCGGGCGGGCTGCGCTGCGTGAAGTACGGCGTCACCCGGGATGCCGTGCTCGGGCTCGAGGTCGTGCTGTCCGGCGGCCGGGTCCTGCGCACCGGCCGCCGCACGGTCAAGGGCGTGGCCGGCTACGACCTCACCAGCTTGTTCGTCGGGTCGGAGGGCACCCTCGGGGTGATCACCTCCGCGACCTTGCGGCTGCGGCCCCGCCCGGCCGAGCCCCCGGCGACCGTGGCCGCCAGCTTCCCCAGCTTCGGCGCGGCGGCCCGCGCGGTGACCGCGATCCTGCAGGCCCGGCTGCAGCCGAGCCTGCTCGAGCTGCTCGACCGGGTCACGCTGCGCGCCATCGACGACTGGAAGCACCTGGGCTTCGGCGATGCCGAGGCGCTGCTCATCGCCCAGGACGACACCGACGACCCGGCCCACCGCCGGGCGGAGGCCATGCGGCAGCTATGCACCGAGCACGGCGCCCTGCTGGCCGAGGTCTCGGACAGCGAGGCCCAGGCGCGGCAGCTGCTCGACATCCGCCGCCTGGCCGGCCTGGCCACCGAGCGGCTCGGGGCGATGCTGGTCGAGGACGTGTGCGTGCCCCGGTCCCGGCTGCCGGACATGGTCGAGCGCATCGAGCGGGCCGCCGCCCGGCACGGCGTCCTGATCGCCACGGTGGCCCACGCCGGGGACGGCAACCTGCACCCGGTGTTCGTCTTCGACCGCCACGCCGAGGTGCCGCCCAGCGTCTGGGCCGCCGCCGACGAGGTGTTCCGCGCCGCGCTCGACCTCGGCGGCACGCTGACCGGCGAGCACGGCGTCGGCGTCATCAAGCGGCGCTGGCTGGCCGCCGAGCTGGGGGAGGACTCAATGGCCGTGCACCGCGCCATCAAGGCGGCGCTCGACCCGGCCGGCATCATGAACCCGGGCAAGGTCATCTGAGCCGCGGCGCTCCGGGATAACGCCCGCGACAGGGCCGCCGGCGCAGGTTAACCAGGACGGGTCCATGCACGGGTGCGGCACCTGCGCGCGGACGGCATCCACAAGCTGACCACCGCCATCGCGGCCGAGTACGGTCAGGTCGTTGTCGAGGATCTGAACGTGGCCGGAATGATGCACCACCGCCGACGCTTGGCCCGGCACATCGCCGACGCGGGCTTCGGTGAGATCCGCCGCCAGCTGGCCTACAAGACCACCTGGCACGGCGGCGCACTGATGGTCGCGGACCATGGCTTCCTTCAAGCGGCCTGCTGGGCTGCGGCGCGGTGAAAGCCAAGCTGTCGCTGTCGGCCCGAGTGTTCAAATGTCAGGCCTGCGGCTTGGTCCGCGACCGGGACCACAACGCCGCGGCCAATCTGGCCGCCCTGGCGGCCAGCACGACGGGTGCCCCGGAGTGGCCGGGCCCCAGGCGCGATGGCGCCGAATATGCTTGCGGAGCCGATCGTAAGACCTGCCGCGCTGACCCGGACCCGGCCCGCGCGGCAGCCCCTCGGCGTTGAGGCAGGAACCCGGCACCGCTCAGGCGGGCAAGACCGGGACCGCCAGTCCGCAAAGACTGGCTGCAGGTCGAGTGCTTAGAGTTCACTGACTTGCAACGGCTTTCGATTTTCCTGAGCCAGAGGAGCCCCGATGACCAGCAGCTCCGACCACGACGAGGACGGTCAGCCGCCGTTCCGGTACGACGCCGCCCTGGCCAACGAGATCGAGCTCGCCTGGCAGGCCAGGTGGGCGGCGGACGGCACGTTCCAGGCCCCGAACCCGGTCGGATCGCTCTCGGCCGGCTTCGAGCGGGCCGCCGGCCATCCGAAGGCCTACATCCTCGACTTCTTCCCCTACCCGAGCGGGGCGGGCCTGCACGTCGGGCACCCGCTCGGCTACATCGGCACCGACGTGCTGTGCCGGTTCCTGCGCATGACCGGCCGCACGGTCCTGCACGCGTTCGGCTACGACGCGTTCGGGCTCCCGGCCGAGCAGTACGCGATCAGCACCGGCCAGCACCCGGCGGTCAGCACCAAGAACAACATCGCCCGCATGCGCTGGCAGCTGCTCCGGCTGGGCCTGGGATACGACACCCGGCGCGAGTTCTCGACCACCGACCCCCGCTTCTACCGCTGGACCCAGTGGATCTTCCTGCAGATCTTCCACAGCTGGTTCGACGAAGATCGCCAGCGCGCCCGGCCGATCAGCGAGCTGGTCGCCGAGTTCGAGGCCGGGACGCGCCTGCCGTCCGGCCCGGCCAACCCGGACGGCAAGCCCTGGGCCGAGCTCGACCAGCTGACCCGCCGCCAGGTGGTGGACGGCTGGCGGCTGGCCTACATCGCCGAGGGCATGGTCAACTGGGCGCCCGGCCTGGGCACGGTGCTGGCCAACGAGGAGGTCACCGCCGACGGGCGCAGCGACGTCGGCAACTACCCGGTCTACCGGCGGCCGCTGCGGCAGTGGATGCTGCGGATCACGTCCTACGCGCAGCGGCTGCTCGACGACCTGGACCGGCTCGACTGGCCCGAGCCGATCAAGCAGCAGCAGCGCAACTGGATCGGCCCCAGCGACGGCGCGATGATCGCGTTCCCCGTGGCCGGCGGCGAGCTGCGGATCGAGGCGTTCACCACCCGGCCGGACACGCTGCCCGGCGCGACCTACCTGGTCCTGGCCCCCGAGCATCCCCTGGCCGAGGCGCTGGCCGCCGACCGGTGGCCGCCGGGCACGCCGCCGTCGTGGCGG
The DNA here is from genome assembly GCA_963745575.1 of uncultured Actinomycetota bacterium. GTDB lineage: Bacteria > Actinomycetota > Actinomycetes > Streptosporangiales > Streptosporangiaceae > JASHPR01. Next base: position 16,580 of record CAVUYA010000012.1, read on the forward strand.
TTCCCGGCCGGGCAGGACGGCGCCGGCGCCGGCTCCGGCGCGGCCTGGTCGCCGGCGGCCGCGGTGCGCGCCTACAGCGAGCGCACCGCGCGGATCGGCGACCGGCAGCGGACGATCAGCCACAGCAAGACCGGGGTGTTCACCGGCAGTTACGCGACCAATCCCGTCACGGGCGGCCAGATCCCGGTGTTCCTCGCGGACTACGTGCTGATGGGCTACGGCACCGGGGCCATCATGGCCGTCCCCGCGCACGACGAGCGCGACCTGGAGTTCGCCCGCGCGTTCGGCCTGCCGGTGGCCCCGGTGCCCGGCGACTGGCTCGGCGACACCGGCGCGGCGATCGGCTGGCTGGAGCGCACCGGGCACGGCCGGCGCAGCCGCGTCTACCGGCTGCGGGACTGGCTGTTCTCCCGGCAGCGCTACTGGGGCGAGCCGTTCCCGATCGTCTACGACTCGGCCGGCCTGCCGGTCGCGCTGCCCGAGGACATGCTGCCGGTCACGCTGCCCGAGATGACCGACTTCGCGGCCCGGCCGGCCAGCGCACGGCGACGGCCAGGACAGCGACCCGGTGCCCCCGCTGGCCCGGGCGGCCGGCTGGGCCGAGGTCGAGCTCGACCTCGGCGACGGACCGCAGACCTACCGGCGCGAGCTGAACACGATGCCGCAGTGGGCCGGATCCTGCTGGTACTACCTGCGCTACCTCGACCCGGACAACGACGCCGCGTTCGTCGACCCGGCCAACGAGCGGTACTGGATGGTGCCCGCGGGAGCCCCGCCGGGGGACGGCGGGGTCGACCTGTACGTCGGCGGCGTGGAGCACGCCGTGCTGCACCTGCTGTACGCCAGGTTCTGGCACAAGGTGCTGTTCGACCTCGGCCACGTCTCCACCCGGGAGCCGTTCCGGCGGCTGGTCAACCAGGGCTACATCACGGCCGACGCGTTCACCGACGCGCGCGGGATGTACGTTCCCGCGGCCGACGTGGAGCTGGCCGACGGCACCTACACCTACGCCGGGGAGCCGGTGACCCGCCGGACCGGGAAGATGGGCAAGAGCCTGAAGAACAGCATCACCCCCGACGACATGTACGTCAGCTACGGCGCGGACACCCTGCGGCTGTACGAGATGGCGACGGGCCCGCTGGATGCCGACCGGCCGTGGCACACCGACGACGTCATCGGCGTCTACCGGTTCCTGCAGCGGCTGTGGCGCAGCATGGTGGACGAGCAGACCGGCGACCTCATCGTGGACGACGCCCCGCTGTCCGCTGCTACCTCCAGGCTGCTGCACCAGACCATCCAGGCGGTCCGCGAGCACTACGCCGGGCTGCGGTTCAACATCGCGATCGCCCGGCTGCAGGGACTGCTCACCCACGCGGCCCGCATCACCGCCGCGCGGGGCACAGCTGCCGAGGGCCCTCGCCGAGCCGCTGGTGCTCATGGTGGCACCGCTCGCGCCGCACATCGCCGAGGAGCTGTGGGCCCGCCTCGGCCACGCCGGCTCCCTCGCCTACGCGGCGTTCCCCGAAGCGGACGCCGCGCTCGCCGCCGAGCCGACGGTCGTGCTCCCGGTCCAGGTCAACGGCAAGACGCGGTTCACCATCGAGGTTCCCGCCGACGCCGGCCGGGAGCAGATCGCCCAGATCCTGGCCGGCCACCCGGACGTCGCCCGCTACGTCGGCGACGCCGCCGTCGAGCGCCTCGTCGTCGTGCCTGGCCGCATCGCCAACGTCGTGACCCGGTAGGTTTCATGGCGTGACCAGACAGGCATGGGGAGACGCGGTCGTCACCGTGACCGAGGCCGGGCCGGCCCCGCTGGACTTCTTCTTCCCCGACCCCCGGCTCGGCCCGCCGGGCGGACCCGCCCAGTTCGCGGTGAGCCCGGACTACGTCGATCCCGTCCGGGCGGTCCGCGTCACGCACCGGCGCGTGCAGATCGCTGATCTCGACGCGGCACCCGCCGACGCGGGCGACGCCTACCTGCGGCTGCACCTGCTCTCGCACCGGCTGGTCCGGCCGAACACCATCAACCTCGACGGCATCTTCACCGTTCTGCCCACGGTCGGCTGGACGTCAGCGGGCCCGGTGGACGCGGCCGAGATCGTCGCCGTGCGGCTGCGGGCCCGGGCGGCCGGGCAGCAGATCCAGGTGCGGTCGGTGGACAAGTTCCCGCCCATGCTGGACTACGTGGCCCCGTCCGGCGTCCGGGTGGCCGACGCGATCCGGGTTCGCCTCGGCGCGTACCTGGCCGAGGGCACGACCGTCATGCAGGAGGGGTTCGTCAACTTCAACGCCGGCACCCTGGGCTCCTCCATGGTCGAAGGGCGGATCAGCCAGGGCGTGGTGGTCGGCGCGGGCACCGACATCGGCGGCGGCGCCGCCATCATGGGCACCCTGTCCGGCGGCGGCAAGGAGCGCATCACCGTCGGGGAGCGGTGCCTGCTCGGCTCCAACTCCGGCCTCGGCATCTCGCTGGGTGACGACTGCGTGATCGAGGCCGGGCTCTACCTGACCGCCGGCACCATCGTGACCCTGGCGGACGGCCAGCGCGTCAAGGCGCGCGAGCTGAGCGGGCGGCCGGGGCTGACGTTCCTGCGCCACAGCGTCACCGGGGCGGTGCAGGCGCGGCCGCGGACCGTCGCCTGGGGCGGGCTCAACGAACAGCTGCACGCCGCCGGGAGCTAGACCGTCGGCAGGATCTTCCTGCCCCTGGTCACCTGCTAGTCAACTCGGCGGTGTAGCGTCATCCGCGCGGCCGTTCTGGCCATCGCCGCGGCCCGTGAGGAGGACGGTGGACGTGCCGGACAAGGCAGCACAGGCGGACGTGCTCGTGATCTTCGGCATCACTGGTGACCTGGCTAAGAAGCAGACGCTGCTGGCCCTGTACCGGCTGGAGGCCCGCCACGGCCTGACCTGCAAGGTCATCGGCGTCGGCCGGCAGAACTGGTCCAGCGAGCACCTGATCGCGCACGCCCGGGAGTCGATCACCCAGGCCGGCGAGCGGATCGACGAGGCGGTGTTCGACCGGCTGGCGCACCGCCTGACCTACCACGGCGGCGACTTCGCGGACATCGACACCTTCCAGCGGCTGGCCGCGGCCATGTCCGGCTTCACTCACCCCCTGTTCTACCTGGAGACCCCGCCCTCGCTGTTCGCCGGGGTGGTCGACTCCCTGGCCGCCGTCGGGCTCCTCAAGGGAGCCCGGGTGGCGGTGGAAAAGCCGTTCGGCCACGACCTGGCCTCGGCGCGCCAGCTCAACGCCGACCTGCACCGCCACCTCGACGAAAACCAGATCCTGCGCGTCGACCACTTCCTGGGCAAGGAGCCGGTGCTGGACATCCAGTACCTCCGGTTCGCCAACGAGACCCTGGAGCCGGTGTGGAACCGGGACCACGTCTCCTGCATCCAGATCACGATGGCCGAGAACTTCGGGGTGCAGGACCGGGGCGCCTTCTACGACCCGGTGGGCGCGCTGCGCGACGTGGTGCAGAACCACCTGCTCCAGGTGCTGTCCCTGGTCGCCATGGAACCGCCGGTGGGCGCCACGGCCGACGACCTGCGGGACAAGAAGGCCGAGGTGTTCCGCTCCATCCCGGACGCCGACCCGGCGCAGTACGTGCGCGGCCAGTACGAGGGCTACCTCCAGGTCCCCGGGGTGGCCGCGGGGTCCACCACCGAGACCTTCGCGGCCCTGCGGCTCGAGATCGACAACTGGCGCTGGGCCGGCGTGCCGGTCTTCATCCGGGCGGGCAAGACCCTGGCCGCACGGGTCACCGAGGTGCGGCTGGTGTTCCGGCGGCCGCCCCAGCTCCACTTCGTCGAGCACCAGAGCGACCCGAACCAGATCGTGCTGCGCATCGACCCCAACCCGGGGCTGCGGACCGGGCTCACCTCCAAGGGGCCCAAAGAGCACTCGTCGTACCGGCAGGTACACCTCGACATGCTGTTCGCCACCGAGCTCGGTGCGCCGCTGCAGCCCTACGAGCGGCTGCTGGCCGACGCCATCGCCGGGGACGACCACCTGTTCACGCGCGAGGACAGCGTCGAGGAGACCTGGCGGATCGTGCAGCCGCTGCTCGACCATCCGCCGCCGGTGCACATCTACCCGCAGGGATCCTGGGGGCCGGAGGAAGCCGACGAGCTGATCCGCGGCGTCTCCAGCTGGCACCAGCCATGGCTACACGACGACTCAGACAAGGGAGGACACGATGGCAGCCACTGAGACCAGGCAGCTCGGCATGGTGGGGCTGGGCCGGATGGGGGCCAACCTGGTGCGCAGGCTCATGCGCGACGGCCACCAGTGCGTGGTCTACGACCGCAGCCCGGGACCGATACAGCAGCTGGCCAGCGAGGGCGCGACCGGGACCGCGTCCCTGGACGAGTTCGTCGCCGCCCTGACCAAGCCGCGGGCAGCGTGGGTGATGGTGCCCGCGGGCGAGATCACCGGGAACTCCATCGACCAGCTGGCCGACCGGATGGAGCCGGGCGACATCATCATCGACGGCGGCAACTCCTACTACCGCGACGACATCGCCCGCGCGGCCCGGCTGCGCGAACGGGGCATCCACCTGATCGACTGCGGGACCAGCGGCGGGGTCTGGGGCCTGGACCGCGGCTTCTGCCTGATGCTCGGCGGCGACGGCGACGTGATCGACCCACCTGGCCCCGCTGTTCCAGTCCCTGGCGCCGGGAGTGGACGCCGCCCCGCGCACGCCCGGGCGGACCGGCGAGCCCGAGCCCTGCGAGCAGGGCTGGTTCCACTGCGGGGCCAACGGCGCCGGCCACTTCGTCAAGATGGTGCACAACGGCATCGAGTACGGGATCATGGCGGCCCTGGCCGAGGGGCTGAACGTGCTGCACAACGCCGACGTCGGCACCCGCAAGCAGCAGGACGACGCGGAGACGGCCCCGCTGGAGCACCCCGAGTACTACCAGTACGACATCGACACCACGTCGGTCTCCGAGCTCTGGCGCCGGGGCAGCGTGATCGGCTCCTGGCTGCTCGACCTGATGGCCCTCTCCCTGTACCAGTCGCCCGACCTGTCCAACTTCGCGGGACGGGTCTCGGACTCCGGCGAGGGCCGCTGGACCTCGATCGCCGCGATCGAGGAAGGCGTGCCCGCGCCGGTCCTGACCAGCTCGCTGTACTCCCGGTTCTCCTCCCGCAACCTCGACCTGTTCGCCGACAAGGCGCTGTCGGCGATGCGCTACCAGTTCGGCGGGCACGCGGAGAAGGCGATCCCCAGCTAGGCCGCGGGCTAGAGGCTGCTGGTCGTCTCGGCGGGCAGGCCGTACTTGGCCGCGACCGGGTTCCACACGCCGACGAACGTCCCCTTGGCCACGTCGGCCTGCTGGTCGGCGCCGATGGCGGCGTTGTAGGCGCGCGACGGGGCACCCGGCCTGCACCCGGCGAGCTGCTGCCGGGCCCAGGTCAGGTAGTCGCGGTCGGCCTGCAGCGAGTTGCGCAGCGCCGCGAGCAGGTCGGACTTCACCGTCGCGCCGTTCGCGAGGGCAGCCGTGGACAGGGCCGAGGCCCGGCTGTACTCGGTGCTGCGCTGGTTCACGACCTGCTGGATCTGGCTGACCGCGGCCGACACGCGCGCGCAGCTACGGACCTGTGCGACGGCGCTGATCAGGTCCTTCCGGGCGACCGCGCTCGAGCCCAGCAGGGTGTGCACGGCGGCCGCCTGGCGGGATGCCGTGGCGGACGCCGCGGGCGGTGCCGAGGATGCGGACGGCACCGGCGGGCCGGGTGTCCCGGCCCTTGCAGCAGGGCAATGCCGACGATGGCCAGGACCACGACGATGGTCGCCGCGGCCACGGCCAGGATGAGCTTGCGGCCGGGGCGCCGCACCAGCGGGTGAACGGGCGGCGGGGGGCGGTACAGCTCGGCCGGCCAGCTGGCCGGCTCCGCGCTCACCGGATCCGGAGCCGGGGCCGGAGCCGGAGCCGGGGCGGGCGCGGGCGCATACCCGGATTCGCGTGTCCCGACGGACCCGAGATCATACGCGGCCGGCCCGATGTCGTACCCCCCGGTCGGCCCGGCGGGCCCGGGTTCGTACCTGGCGGGCTCGGCGTCGGGTACGGCCATTCCGGGGTCGAGCACGGCCGTTCCGGCGTCGATCACGGTCGGCCTGGTGTCGTACTCGGCCGCTGCGGCGTCATTCCCGGCCGGGTCCGGCGCGCCGGGGGCGAGCTCCAGCGCCGCGCGCAGCTCCTCGGCGAACTGGCCGCAGGTGGCGTAGCGGTCGGCCGGGTTCTTCGCCAGCGCCGTGGCCAGCACCTGGTCGACCGCGGCGGGCAGCTCGTGGCGCCGCGCCGTGGCCGACGGCGGCGGCGCGTACAGCTGGGCGTACATCACCGTCAGGCCCTGGTCCTGCCCGAACGGCGGGGTGCCGCACAGGAGCTCGAACCCGGCGCTGGCCAGCGCGTACAGGTCAGCGCGCCCGTCCACGGCCCGGCCCTCGATCTGCTCCGGCGCGACGTAGTCGAGCGTCCCCGCGAACTGGCCCGTCGCGGTGACCTCGCCCGGCGGCACGTTCGTGCTCATCCCGAAATCGGACAGGTACACGTGGTCGAAGTCGCCGCCGTCGGCCCGGCGGGGGGCTCCGGGGCCCGCCCGGCCGGCGGCATCGAGCAGGATGTTGCTGGGCTTGACGTCGCGGTGGATCAGGCCAGCAGCGTGCGCGGCGTCCAGGGCCGACGCGACCTGGGCGATGATGGTCCAGGCCCAGGCGAACGGAAGCGGCCCGAACCGGTTGAGCAGCGACCGGGCATCGCCGCCCTGGACGTAGTGCATGGCCAGGTAGAGGGTCCCGTTCGCCTCGCCGGCCTCGTAGACCGGAATGACGTGCGGGTGGTCCAGGGCGGCGGCCGCCCGCGCCTCGTGCAGGAACTGGGCCCGGAAGGCGTCGTCGCGGGCCAGTTCCGGGGCCATGACCTTGACCGCCGCCGGGTGGCCCGACCGCTCGTCCTGGGCGAGGTAGACGACCGCCGAGGCGCCCTGGCCGATATACCCGTCCAGCCGGTAATCAGCGACTGCGCCTGACATTCCGGACAGGACCGGCTCCGTCTCGCGGCTCACGGTCGCACCACCAGATCTGTTGCCCGCTGACTCCCGGGCCCCGTCGGCCTCGCCGGCGCCCGCATTCCGGCCTTCCACGATAGACACAATCCACCAGGCCTGTCCGTGGGTTCACCGGAAGAGGCCGGGCCGGGCGGCCCGTGATGAGATAGACGGGTGAAGGTTCGGATCGGGATCGCGCTGGGATCGGCCGGGGTTCCCGGCGAGTTCGCGGCGGCCGTCGATGAGCTGGAGAAATCGGGCGTCGACTCGCTGTGGCTGCCGGAGATGGTGTACGGCCCGCTGGTCGAGCCGTTCATCGGGATGGCGTACGCGCTGTCCCGGACGGCGAGGCTGAAGGTCGGCACGGGGGTGTCGGTGCTGCCCGGGCGCCATCCCGTCCTGGTGGCCAAGCAGCTCGCCTCGCTGGCCGGCCTGGCGCCCGGCCGGGTGCTGCCGGTCTTCGGCCTGCGGCCCGCCCGCCGCGGCGAGCGGGCACTGTTCGGCGTGGCGGGCAGCCGCGCGGCGGTGTTCGACGAGTCCCTGGAGCTGCTGCGGCTGCTGCTGCGGCAGGACTCGGTGTCCTTCGCCGGGGAGTTCTTCACGGTGGAGGCCGCGAGCGTGGGGCCGCGGCCCGCCAAGCCGCTGGACATCTGGCTGGGCGGCACCGCCCCCGCGGCGCTGCGCCGGGTGGGCAGGCTCGGCGACGGCTGGCTGGCCAGCCTGATCACGCCGGAGGAGGCCGGCGCCGGGCGCGCGGCCATCCAGGAGGCCGCGTCCGCGGCGGGCCGCGAGGTGGAGCCGGATCACTTCGGGATCAGCCTGGCGGTCGCGACCGAGGGCATCCCCGCCGAGCTGATCGCCTCCGTGACCGAGCGGCGGCCGGGCGCCGACCCGGCCCGCCTGATCGCCGGAAGCTGGCCGGACGCGCGGCGGATGATCGAGGCGTACGTGGCCGAGGGCCTGAGCAAGTTCGTCATCAGGCCCGCGTCGGCCCTGCCGCAGGCCGACCGGTTCCTGGACCAGTTCGTCAGCGAGATGCTGCCGCTGCAGACCTGATCACAGGTCGCGGGGTCCATGGCGCCCGCGCGGTCAGTTCTTCTTCTGCGCGGGACTGCCGCCGGGGTGGAACACGCCCAGGACCACCAGGGTGCCCGTCCCGGTGTTCTCCAGGCAGTGCGGCCGTCCCGGCGGCAGGTGCAGCCGGGTTCCGGGGGCCAGCGGCCGGTCGCCGCCCCGCACGTGCGCCACGCCCTCGCCCTGGAGCACGAGCACCATCTCGTCGTAGGGATGGCTATGCTGGGGCGCCCGGCCGGGCGGGATCTCGCCGACGAACTGGGTGGCCGCCTCGCACCCGCGGCCGGGGCCCAGCACGACGCGGAACCGGCGGTCGCCGGTCCGCTCGACCTCACACTCACGCAGTTCGGACAGGCGCGGCGGCCCGGCCCCCGGCGCTCCCGGCTCTGCGGGCGCCGCGGCGGGCAGCGCGACCGCGTCCAGCAGCACGCCGGTGTCGGCGTCGAGCCGGTAGCGGGATCCTGGCGGCACCCAGACGCCGGTATCCCGGCCCACGGTCGCGGCCTGGAGCCCGCCGGTGTCCAGCCGGCCGCCTCCCGCGATCACGAACCAGAGTTCCCCGCCGGATCCGGCGGTGCCCTCGAACCTCGATCCTGGCGCCACGCTGACCAGCCGCCGGACCAGGCCGGTCATGCGCCGCTCCGCGCCGGCGGGCCGATCCCGGGCCGCGGGCCGATCTTCCAGGCTCCGGTCAGGCACAGCACGATCACCGCCACCGCGCAGCCGAGCAGCACGAGCGGCGTCCAGGTGAACCAGATCTCATGGGAGAGCGTCCGCAGCCAGCCGAGCGGTGGCTCGAGCGGGCTGCCTCCCGGCATCATCGCCAGCGTGCCCGCCGTCAGTTGCACCATCATCACGTAGTCGAGCCGCGAGGCGGGATAGAGGGCCAGCAGCGCGATGATCATCACGTCATACCAGGGCAGCTGGTAATACCACACGAGCAGCCAGGCGGCGCCGATCGCCAGCGCGGGCTGGATGGCGGGCAGGTCGGGCACGGCGTCGGGCAGCCGCCACAGCAGCAGCAGGGCCAGGGCCCCGAACACGAGCACCACGGCCAGGTCCACGCTGGGGGGCAGCGGGTGCCGGTACGCCGCCGAGAACAGCTGGTAGAAGTTGTCGGCGGAGACCTTGCCCCGGCGCAGCAGCAGGGAGTGGACGAGCGGGCTGCCCACCCACAGGTACGCGGGCACGACGGCGACGGCCAGGCCCGCCGCGGCGGCCAGCAGCGCGGCCGGCCAGCGCCGCAGCGCCCAGGCCAGCGCCACGGCGAGCAGCAGGTAGGTGAGCATGAAGTCCGCGGCCACCCCGACGAGCAGGCCCGCGGCCAGCGCGACCAGCGGCTCCGGCCCGGGCCGCTGGCCTGCGCCGGCCCGGGCGGTGACCCGGCCTGCGGCCCGGCCCGGCGGCAGCGCACCATGGCCAGCCCGAAGAAGCTGGCAGCGGCGGCGAACGTGTCCAGGTGGCCGCTGGCCATCAGCGCCCCAGAGCACCAGCGGGTTCAGCGACCAGAGCAGGTGGGCCCGGGCCCGCCGGGCCGGGTCGGAACGCAGCATCCGGTCCAGGCCCACCACCACGCCGAGGAAGATGATCGCGTTCCACAGCTTCAGCCAGAAGATGATCCGGGCCGGCGAGGTGCCGCCCAGCTCGGCCGCGGCTCGCTGCTCCACGGTAGCCAGCGGGCCGTACAGGGACCCGTGGCGCCGCCATATCTGGGTCGCCAGGTCGCCGATGGGGTCACCGGTGCGGGCCAGCTGGTTGGGGGTCATCACGTACGGGTTGTGGTCCAGCACCGCGATCCGGCCGAAGGTGGCGTAGTTCAGCGTGTCGGTGGACCCGGCCGGCGGGAGCATCGCGAACGCCGCGACGGCGACGAAGGCGGCCGTGATCAGCAGCCGGGCGGGAGGCCGCGCGCCGCGCGCCACCGCGGCCAGCCCGGCGATCACCCCGCCGCCGCCCAGGATCACCGCGGCCCACAGCGCGGCGTACGACGCGGCCACCGGCAGGTGGCCGCCCAGCTCCAGCGGCGGCCAGCCCGGCGGCCAGGGCATCAGCGGCACGGCCGGGCTGTGCCGGACCGCCGAGGCGGCGATCATGATCAGGATCGAGCTGCCGATCCCGAGGACCGCGGCCCAGGCGAGCGCCCGGGTCAGCCGGGCTGCGCCCGCGGCGGGCCGCTGCGGGCGCGGCGTGCCGGTGCCCGCGGCCGCGGTTGCTGCGGAGCTCACTGTGTCTGCTCGTCCCCGGTGTCGGCTCGTCCGAGGTTCCCAGCTCGGATGACTCGCAACACAGTACCCGAGTCAGGCTGGCGGGCGCCGGAAGCTGCCCAGCGGCACGTCGGGCATCTCGGCATGGCGATTCCGCGGCGACCGCGTCCGTTCAGCCGCCATCCGGCGATGCGATCCCATCACGGGCGATGACCCGGTGCGGGGGCGGGGTATATCAGGTTCGGGTTCGCCGGCCTGGCGCGCGCCGCGGTGGCGGCCCGAGACGGTCGCGGCGCGGCGATGCTGCGCAAGCACCACGAGGAGGGCCCATGTCCAGCACCCCAGCGGAACCCGCCGGCCCGGCGCCCGGCGGCGTCACGCCCGGCCCGGTCGCGGCCGGGACCCTGCCCGGCTCGGAGGAGGCGATCGTCGAGCGGGCCGGCTACAAGCCGGAGCTGCGCCGGTCGCTGCGCTTCTTCTCGATGTTCGCGATCGCGTTCTCGATCATCTCGATCACGACCGGCATCTTCCTCAACTACGGCTTCGGCCTGGCCTACTGGGGTCCGGCGTCGATCTGGACCTGGCCCGTCGTCGGGCTCGGCAACCTGATGATCGCGCTGGTGGTCGCCGAGCTCGGCACCAGGATCCCGCTGGCCGGGTACGCCTACCAGTGGAGCGCGCGGCTGGTGAACTCGACCTACGGGTGGTTCGTCGGCTTCGCCGGGCTGCTGTACATGGCCGTCGGCGGCGGCGCCATCATGCTGACCGTCGCCGCGCCGTTGCTGCTCAGCGAGTTCAACGTGACCAACCCCAGCCCGCACCTGGTGCTCACGGTGGCGATCGTGCTGATGCTGCTGCCGGTGGTGATCAACATCATCAGCATCCAGGTCGCCGCGAGAGTCAACAACGTGGCGGTGTTCACCGAGATCATCGGCACCGTTGTCTTCGGCGTGCTGCTGTTCGTGCTCTGGGGCGTCAAGGCCAAGCCCTCGCCGTACGGCGCGAGCATCCTGGTGAACACCACGTCGGTGTACCACAACCCGATGTTCTACTCGATCGCGCTGGCCAGCCTGATCGGCGTGTTCACCCTGGTCGGGTTCGAGCTCGCGGCCGACATGTCGGAGGACGCGGTCGACCCGCGGCGCAGCGTGCCCCGCGGGGTGATCTGGGCCGTGGCCGGCTCGACCGTCCTGGGGATGATCGCGCTGATCGGGTTCACGGTGGCGATCCCCAGCCTCAAGGCGGTGGAGTCATCGCCGCTCCCGCTGGTCACCATCGCCGACTACTGGCTGCCGTCCTGGCTGGTGAAGGTGTTCATCGCGTTCGTCATCTTCTCGATGTTCGCGATCCTGGTGGTCGGGGCGGGGGCTCAGTCGCGGCTGGCCTACTCGATGTCGCGGGACAACATGCTCCCGTTCTCCGGCTTCCTGAAGAAGGTCAACCCGCGTACCCAGACGCCCATCATCGCGCTGCTGGTCTTCGCGGTCATCGACGTCGGCGTGATGATCTACGGGTACTTCCAGACCAGCGCGTTCCTGACCCTGGTCGGGGCGACTTCGATCATCCCGTACATCATCTACTTCCTGATCACGGTGGCCTACGCCTACAAGCGCCGCAGGCTGGACAGCATCGAGGGCGCGTTCTCGCTCGGCCGGTGGGCCTGGCCGGTGATCATCTTCGTGCTGCTCTACACCGCGCTGATCCTGGTCATACTCTCGGTGCCCGCGCCGTTCCACGCCTCGGACAAGTTCGTGGTGTACGGCTTCGGCCTGGCGCTGCTGTGGTACGTGGCCGTCCTGGTCTGGCGGCTGCGCCGGGGCACGGCCGGGGTGAAACCGATCATCGACCTGGTCGACCCCGAGCCGGGAGCCACGGACGGGCGGGACACTACAGGCAGATCCTGACGCCCAGCACGTCGGCGCAGCCCGGGTCGGCCGGGCTGCTGGCCGGGCTCGGCGACGGGCTCGGGGACGGCCTGGCCGCCGCCGGGGACGGCCGGGGCGACGCGCCCGTGGGCACGGTCGGGACCGGGGCCGGCTTGCCCGACGTTTCCGGGACCGGCCCCTTCCCCGCGGTCGCCGGCTGGCCGGCCTTCACCCGCGTCCCCGGCCGGGCCCGGCGCCCGGCCCCGTCCCGGGCGCGGTCCCCGGGGCCGCCGGAGAGCCGGTCCCCGGGCCGGGGCCGCCGGCCCGGACCGCGCCGGGCCCGGCCGGCGAGGCGGTGGGCCGCAGCGCCGTGGACGAGCGTGGCGAGCCGTGTGCGGGCGAGCCCGCCGGCCAGCACTATGGCCGTGACCAGCGCGATCACCGCGGCCGCGGCCGCCGCGATGAGCGCCCGGTAGGTCCACCGGCCCTCCGGGGCCAGCGGCAGGCCCGCGCCGCCGGCCAGGGCCGGAAGCACCACCGGGCTGCGCGGCGAGCGCCAGCCTGCTTCCGGGGCCGCGCGCAGCGCCCGCCGGATCGCGGCCGCCCGCGCGCTGGCCGGCAACGCGGCGGAGACGTACACCACCACGGCGCCGTTCTCGCGGCGCGCCAGGGCCTGCAGGCTTTCCGGTAGCCGGGCCCGCCGGATGTGGATCATGAGATCGCCCCGGGGCTCTTGGCGGCGGTCACATCCGCACCGTCTTCCGGCCGCTCAGCTGCTGCTGGATGAAGGCCCAGATGAGCTTGGCGTCGCCCTCGTCCTCGCCGAGGACGACGACCACGTTCTGGCCGCCCGCGTTGAGGACCAGCGTGCTGCCGCCCGGGGGCGGGCGGTGCGCCGCCAGCCTCAGCGCCGACGGCAGCTCAGGTGGCTGAATATCCGGAAAGAAACCGGGCCGCCCGGTTGTCATCCACCGCCCCCCGCCTGTTCCGAGTGAGCCTCTTCATCCTCCCGGCGGCTACCCAGTCCCTGAGGGCGCGAGACCGACGGATGAAAAAGGTTTCAATGACAGCGGTAGGTTACTGACGAACGGTGCCGGAGAAAGAGATAGTGCAGAAGTTACTCGTGGGTCTTAATGGTCCTCCCGCGACTTCCACTGCTCGGCGCCGGTGTAGGTGTAGGGATTGTCCAGCGCCCGGGTCTCCGGGATCTCGGGGTGCATGCCGTCGATCCAGGCCTCGGGCCCGAGCTGGCCCTGCAGGTACTCCACCGTCTGCTCCGCCGCCTGCCGGGCCTTGGCCAGGTCGGCGCCCACCAGCCGGTGCGCGTGCTTGACCACCCGGCCGTTGACCACGACCGTGTGCACGTCGCCACGCTGGGCCTGGAAGGCCACGTGCCCGTAGGGGTTGAGCACCGGGAACATCGCGGGCGAGGCGTCGTTCTTGATCAGGACCAGGTCCGCCTTCTTCCCCGGCTCGATGCTGCCGACGACGGAATCGAGGCCGAGGGCGAGGGCTCCGCCCCGGGTGGCCCAGTCGACGACCTGCTCGGCGCGCAGGTGGTGGTGGGTCACCGTGTCCTGCCTGGCGTGCGCCTCCAGGTGCGAGCGGGCGCGGTCGGCGCCCAGCGTGGTGCGCATGGCCGAGAACAGGTCACCGCTCCACCACACGCTGGTGTCCATGGACAGCGAGACCGCTATGCCGTACTCGCGCATCTGCCAGGTGGGCGGGTAGCCCTGGCCCGCGCTCTGCTCGCTCTCGGTGGCGACCGACACCGACCCGCCGCTGGCCGCGATCCGGTGATAGGAGTCCGGGCTGAGCGAGGCCGCGTGCACGTAGATCGTGGACGGTGTCATGAACCCGTGCTCGTGCATCATCCGGATGCTGTCGTCCTTGGTCACCGCCCAGACTCCGGCGTGCGTGGTGACCGGCACGCCCAGGTCCCTGGCGACCTCGAACGCCGCCTTCTCGGGGAACTCGGGATCACCGGTGACGTCGAAGGCCATCTGGAAGCCGAGCATGTCGCCCTTGCCGTCGAACCGGCGCCGGTAGAAGTCCCGGAACTCGGGCGCGGCCGACCACTCCCACGGGCCCTGCTGGATGTTGCCGTACGCCAGCACGAACCGGCCGGGGACCTCTTCCAGCGCGTCCGTGGCCGCTTCCGCGTGATCGGTCGTCTGCAGCCCGTGCGACCAGTCGACCGTGGTGGTGACCCCGGCGTCGACCGACTCGATCGCGGACAGCAGGTTGCCGGCGTAGATGTCCTGCGGCCGGAACACCTTGCCCCAGTTCAGGTAGTACCAGACGAAGTACTGGGTCAGGGTCCAGTCGGCACCGTAGCCGCGCATCGCGGTCTGCCACATGTGCCGGTGGGTATCGATCATGCCCGGCATCACGATGCCGCCGGATGCGTCGATCTCGGCCGTGCCCTCGGGTACCGGCAGGCCGGGTCCCACCGCCTCGATGCGCTCCCCGGTGACCAGGACATCGGCTCCGGTCAGGATCCGGTGGGCGGCATCCATGGTCAGGACGGTGGCGTTGCGGAACACCACCGGCTGGCCCTGCTGCGGGCTGGCCGCACCGTGATCGTGGTCTGCTGTCATGGCCCCACCTCCACCGCTGATTGTCCGTGCCGCGAGTGTCCCCGATAGACTAAACCGGTGGTGGCCCGGGGGTCCTCGGAAGCAGAGCCCGGCGGGCCGCTGTCCGGGCTCCTGGTGGCCGACTTCTCCCGCGTCCTGGCCGGCCCCTACTGCACGATGCTCCTGGGCGACCTGGGCGCGGACGTGATCAAGGTGGAGAGCCCGGGCGGCGACGACACCCGGGGCTGGGTCCCGCCGGTGCGGGACGGGGTGTCCACGTACTTCCTGGCGATCAACCGGAACAAGCGGTCGGTCGCGCTCGACCTGCGCCGCGACGCCGACCGGGCGGCCGCCGCCGAGCTGGCCCGCCGCGCCGACATCATGGTGGAGAACTTCAAGCCGGGCGGGCTGCGCCGGTTCGGCCTGGACTACGCGGCGGTCAGCGCGGCCAACCCGGCCATCGTCTACGCGTCCATCACCGGGTTCGGTACCGAGGGCGGCCGGGACATACCCGGCTATGACCTCGTGGTCCAGGCCATGTCCGGCCTGATGAGCCTGACCGGCGACCCGGACGGCCCGCCCTACCGCGCCGGGATCTCCGCGTTCGACGTCATGGCCGGCCTGCACACCACCATCGGCATCCTGGCCGCCCTGCACCACCGCGCCCGCACCGGCCGGGGCCAGCACGTCCAGGCCAACCTGATGTCCTCGGCGCTGTCCGGGATGGTCAACCAGACCAGCGCGTTCGCGGCCGGCGGGGTGGTGCCGTTCCGCATGGGCAACTCCCACCCCAGCCTGTTCCCGTACGAGCCGCTGCCCACCGGCGACCGGGACATGATCATCACAGCCGGCAACGACGTGCAGTTCCGCAAGCTGTGCGAGGTGCTCGGCGCGCCGGAGCTGGCCGACGATCCCCGGTTCGCCAAGACCGGCGACCGCACGGCCAACCGGGAGCTGCTGCGCCCGCTGCTGGTCGAGCGGCTCAGGCTGCGCCCGGCGGGGGAGTGGTTCCGCGAGCTGGTCGCGGCGGGGGTGCCGTGCGGCCCGATCAACACGGTGGACGACGGCATCAAGTTCGCCGAGGAGATCGGCCTGGAGCCGGTGGTCATCGCCGGCCAGGGCGAGGCCGGGATGCCGACGATCCGGCACCCGCTGAGGTTCTCGGCCACCGCGCCCCGGTATGAGCTCCCCCCGCCCGGGCTCGACGAGCACGGCGAACAGATCCGCCGCTGGCTGGCCGGCCCGGCAGGAGGAGGACACCAGCCCATGACGCAGCCCGTTCCCCGCTTCCCGACCTCGATCGGCGTCTCGGACGCGGACAGCATCACCCTGCTCGGGCAGGACCTGGCCGCCGACCTGATCGGCCAGGTCTCCTTCGGCGAGCTGGCGCTGTGGCTGGTCACGCAGCACCGTCCCACCGCGGCTCAGGTCCGGGTGTTCGAGGCGGTGCTGGTGGCGCTGGCCGACCACGGCTTCACCCCGACCGCGATCGCGGCCCGGCTGACCTACCTGTCCGCGCCGGACTCCGTGCAGGGGGCGCTCGCGGCGGGCCTGCTCGGCGGCGGTTCCCGGTTCCTCGGCGTGACCGAGGACACCGGCCGGTTCCTGGCCGACGCGCTGGCCGGCGCGGGGGAGCTTCCCGGAGACGAGGCGGGCTGGGACGCGCTCGCGCTGGCCGCGGTGCGGCAGGCCCGGGCGAACGGGCGGCTCATCCCCGGGCTCGGCCACCCCGTGCACAAGGTCACCGACCCGCGCACGCCCGTGCTCATCGCCATCGCCGAGGAAGAGGGGCTCCGCGGGCCGCACCTGCGGCTGTTCGAGGCGGTCGGCCGGGTCCACCCGCAGGTCCTCGGGCGCACGCTGCCCCTCAACGGGGCGGGCACCTCCGGCGCCGCCCTGGCCGACCTCGGCCTGCCGCCCGGCCTGCTGCGCGGGTTCGCGCTGCTGGCCCGGACCGCCGGGCTGCTCGGTCACCTGGCCGAGGAGCAGCGCCGCCCGCTGGGCATGGACATGTACCTTACTGTCGACCGCAACGCGGAGTACCAGCCCCCGCCCGAGCGGGGCCCAGCCTGAGCGGAGTCGCCATGGCTACCATCGCCGCCGTCATCGCCTCCACCCACCACCCGTTCTACCTGCGGGCCAGCACCGCCACCGGCGAGGACCGGCCGCCGTTCGCCGACGAGTGGGTGGCCAAGATCGAGGCCTTCCGGGAGACCCTCACCCGCGCCCGCCCCGACGTGCTGGTCATGGTGGGCAGCGACCATTTCCACCAGCTGTGGCTGGACAACATGCCGCAGTTCCTGATCGGGAAGGCGCCGTTCTACGACGCGAACTACTACAACGAGGAACGCGAGTTCGGCCTGCCCCGGATGGGCCTGCGCGGTGACGAGGAACTGTCGGCCTACCTGCTCCGCGGCGGGATCGACGAGGGCTTCGACCTGGCGTTCAGCAACGAGCTGCGGGTCGACCACAGCATCACCTGCCCGATCATCACCCTGCGCCCGCAGGCGGACCTGCCGATCGTGCCGGTGTACACCAACATCTTCGCCCCGCCGATGCCGCAGCCCAGGCGGTTCGTCGAGCTCGGCCAGGCCCTCCGCAGGCTGGTCGAGGCCTGGCCCAGCGACCAGCGGGTGGCCATCATCGGCACCGGCCACCTGTCGCTGGAGCTGGGCGGGCCGCGCCAGTTCGGCCCGCACGGCCCCGACCCCGAGTTCGACCGCAAGGCCGTGGAGTGGATCGCCTCGGCCGACCTGAAGTCCGCGCTGGCCGAGGTCAGCCTGGACAGCCTGTGGCAGCCGGGCAACGCCACCCACGGCTTCATGGACTTCATGCTGATGATGGGCGTGGCCGGGGAGAACGTCCCGGCCGACTACGTGGACTCGCTCGACCTGTTCCACACCATGGAGGCCTACTTCACCTGGTATCCGGAGGGCTCCTCATGAGCGAGCTGGAGGGGCGCGGTGCCGACTGGACTGAGGAGCGAGGGAGCCTGCGACCGAGCGGCGAGGGAAGGAGGCGCCGTGAAGGGGGAATGGGGAGGCGGGCGGGGCCCCGGAAGGGAGCGGGAAGGTGAGCAAGTACCTGGTCAACAAGTTCCTGTACACCATCGACCGCGACCCGGACCTGGTCGAGCGCTACCGCGAGGATCCCCGCGGCACGGTGGACTGGTGGGAGGCCGAGCGGGCGAACCTGATCCTGAACCTGCCCGCGGCCGAGCGCAGCACCTGGCTGGAGTTCACCGATCCCGAGCGCGACGCCCTCGGCGCGCACGACTACGTCGCGCTGTTCGAGCTCGGGGCGCACAACTTCCTGCTGCTGACCCTGTTCATCGCCCTGTTCGAGCGCGACTACGAGGAGCCGCTGGCGTTCCAGCGCGAATTCGCCGCGCGGCTGAGCCACTGGACCGTGCCCTACCCCGACATCTCCACCTGAAGGCCCGCCCGCCGCGCGGGCCAGGGCACCCCGGGACATCCCGTTATGGAGTTGAATTGGGAGTCCCCGCGGGAGCCCGGTATCTTCTGGCCGGTACCCAATGAACCTTTTTCATCCGCCGACCTAGGGCTCAGAGTACGTGGGTAGCCCCGAGGAGGATGAAAAAGGCTCATTCCCCAGCCACCACGACGACAGAAGGCGCGGACAGGCATGCGCTGGTCACAGCTCCACATCCCCACGCTGCGCGAGGACCCGGCCGACGCGGACGCCGCGAGCCACCGGCTGCTGCTGCGCGCCGGGTTCATCCGCCAGCTCATGGCCGGCCACTACTCCCTGCTCCCGCTGGGCATGCGGGTGCGGGCCAAGGTCATCAACGTGATCCGGGAGGAGATGAACCGGATCGGCGCCCAGGAGTTCCTGATGCCCTGCATGCAGCCGGCCCAGCTGTGGGAGAAGACCGGCCGGCTGGCGGTGATGGGGGAGGAGACTGTTCCGGCTCACCGACCGCAAGGGCGCGGAACTCGTCCTGGGCATGACGCACGAGGAGGTCGTGACCACGCTCGCGACCGAGCTTTCCTCCTACCGGCAGCTGCCCCAGTCCTGGTACCACATCCAGACCAAGTTCCGCGACGAGCCGAGGCCGAGAAGCGGCCTGATCCGGGTCCGCGAGTTCACGATGAAGGACTCCTACAGCTTCGACATCGACGAGGCCGGGCTCGATGCCTCGTTCGAGGCGCACCGCGGCGCGTACCAGCGGATCTTCGCCCGGCTCGGCATCCCGGCCATCGGGGTCGAGGCGTCCAGCGGGATCATGGGCGGCAGCGACTCGGTCGAGTTCGTGTCCCCGTCGGACGCGGGCGAGGACCTGGTCGCGCGGTGCGGCGACGCTGACTGCGGTTACGCGGCCAACCTGGAGAAGGCCACCTCGCAGCTGCCCCCGGTCGAGGACGGCCCGGGCACGCCCGCGCCCGAGCGGCTGGCCACGCCGGGCGTGCGGACGATCGACGACCTGGTCCAGCAGTACGGCGAGCCCGGCGGACCGGCAGATCAAGACGCTGGTCTACGTGATCGACGGCCAGGTCACGCTGGTGCTGCTGCGCGGCGATCACCCGCTCGCCGACCAGAAGCTGGCCGACGCCGCCGGCACCGGTGACATCAGGCCGGCGCACGCCGACGAGATCCGCGAGGCGCTCGGCGCGTCCGCCGGCAGCCTCGGCGCGGTGGGCGTCACCGACCTGCCGGTCATCGCCGACCTGGCGCTGACCGGCAGGCGGGACATGACCACCGGGGCGAACATCGACGACGTGCACCTGACCGGCGTGGACGTGGCCCGCGACATCGAGGTCGGCCGCTGGGCCGACCTGCGCGAGGTGCGCGCGGGCGAGCCGTGCCCGCGCTGCGGCGCGCCGCTGGAGATCATCAGGGCGATCGAGGCCGGGCACATCTTCAAGCTCGGCCGCAAGTACACCACCACGCTGGGCGTGTCGGTGTCCGGCCCGGACGGCGCGCCCATCGTCCCGGTCATGGGCTGCTACGGCATCGGGGTGGAGCGGGCGATGGCGGTCATCGCCGAGGTGCACCACGACGACGCCGGCCTGGCCTGGCCGGTGGCGGTCGCGCCGGCCGAGGTGACCGTGCTGGCGCTGTCGCCGCAGGACGAGGCCGTGCGCGGCGCGGCCGAGGCCCTCTACGTCGAGTTGCAGGCCGCGGGCGTGGACACGCTGATCGACGACCGGGACGAGCGCCCGGGCGTGAAATTCCGGGACGCGGAGCTGATCGGGATTCCCTGCCGGGTCAGCGTCGGGCGCCGCGACCTGGCCGACGGCGTCGTCGAGATCACCCTCCGCGCGACCGGCGAGAAGGAGCGGGTGCCCGCGGATCAGGCGGTCACGCGCGTGCTGCGGTACCTGTCCGGCCAGCGCGCTTCCGCAGCCGCAGCCGCCACCTGAACCCGGGAGAAACCGGGCGGCGCAGGATGCGGCCGGCCCGCGGGCCGCGGATCGGGATCAGGCAGCGAGGCAGCGGCGGCCACGACACGCTCGTTGTGGCTCGCCAGTGCGCTCCAGTCTCGGCTGTTGCTAGACATCGGACCCCTCCCGCATGTCTGCGACAGCGTGTGTCGCCCCGTCATATAAAGACACGCTTGAGGCGCCCGACAGGCCATGTCCGGTTA
>CAVUYA010000013.1:0-306637 GCA_963745575.1 uncultured Actinomycetota bacterium
GCCGTCTGGACTGAGGAGCGAGGGAGCCTGCGACCGAGCGACGAGGGAAGACGGCGCGTCAAAGCGCCCGGAGGCGAGCGAGGGCGCAAACAGCGCCCGGAGGCAAGCGAGCAACAGAAATTCAGCCGACGCAGGCCGGGCCGAGCAGCTGCTTCAGGTCGGCCCGCAGCGACGGCGACGGCCTGACCCGCAGCTTGTCATCGAGCCGCACCACCGTCGCCCGGGCGCCGTTCAGCATCCGCAGGTGTACCTGGGTGGGTCCCGGGTGCGTCCGCAGTACCTCCCTGAGCCGGTCCACCACCGGCGGCACGCACCGCGCTTCCATGATCGACACCACGAAAGGGCCCTGGCCGTCCGCGGGCAGCTCGGGGGCGCTCACCTCCATCGCGACCAGCTTGGGCACGTCCTCGCGCCGGTCCAGCCGCCCCTTCACCACCACGATCGCATCGTCGATGATCAGCGACATGCACGCCTGGTAGGTGGCCGGGAAGAACAGCACCTCGATCGCGCCCTCGAGATCCTCGAGCGTGGCCGCCGCCCACGGGCTGCCCTGCTTGGTCACCTTCCGCTGCACGCCGGACAGGATCCCGCCCACGGTGACCACCTGCGCGTCGCCGCGGTCGCCGGGCCCGCTGCGTACCGGCTCCTGCTCCGCGGCCCCGATGAGCTGGGCGACCGAGCAGTCGGTGGCCGCGCCGAGCGCATGCTCCAGGCCCAGCAGGGGGTGATCGGACACGTACAGGCCGAGCATCTCGCGCTCGAACCCGAGCAGCGTCGCCTTTTCCCACTCCCCGTCCGGCACCGGCACGTCAAACGCCGCCTCGACCTCGGGATCCTCTCCGAACAGCGAGTCCTGGCCGATGGCCTCGTTCCGCTTGACGTCGATCACGGTGTCGATCGCCTGCTCGTGGATGAGCACCAGTCCCTTGCGGGGGTGGCCGAACGAGTCGAACGCGCCCGCCTTGATCAGGGACTCGATCACGCGCTTGTTGCACACGTTCACCGGCACCTTGCGCAGGAAGTCGGCGAAGCTGGTGAACGCGCCCTTGGACCTGCGCGCCGCGACGATCGACTCGACCACCGCGGTGCCGACGTTGCGGACCGCCGCCATGCCGAATCTGATGTCGTCACCGACCGCGGTGAACATCGCCGCCGACGCGTTCACGTCCGGCGGCAGCACCTTGATCCCCATCCGGCGGCACTCGTTCAGGTACAGCGCGGACTTGTCCTTGTCGCCGGCCACGGAGGTGAGCAGGCCCGCCATGTACTCGGCCGGGAAGTTGGCCTTCAGGTAGGCGGTCCAGTAGGAGATCAGCCCGTAGCCCGCGGCGTGCGCCTTGTTGAACGCGTAGCCGGAGAACGGCACCATGATGTCCCAGATGGTCTTGATCGCGCCGTCGGAGTAGCCGTTGGCCTTCATGCCGGCCGCAAACGGCTCGTACTCCTTGTCCAGGATCTCCTTCTTCTTCTTGCCCATGGCCCGCCGCAGCAGGTCGGCCTTGCCCGGCGAATACCCGGCCAGCTTCTGCGCGGCGAACATCACGTCCTCCTGGTACACCAGCAGGCCGTAGCTCTCGCCGAGGATGTCTTCCAGCGGCTCGGCGAGCTCGGGGTGGATCGCCGTGACCGGCGCGCGGCCGGTCTTGCGGTCGGCGTAGACCGGGGCGCTGGCCATGGGACCCGGCCGGTACAGCGCGATGACCGCCGAGATGTCGCCGAACTTGTCGGTCCGCATGGCCCGCAGCAGGGCCCGCATCGGGCCGCCGTCCAGCTGGAACACGCCGAGGGTGTCGCCGCGGGCCAGCAGCTCGTAGGTCGGCTTGTCGTCCAGGCTGAGCGTCTCCAGGTCGATCTCGGTGCCGCGGTTGTCCTTGACGCCGCGGATCGCGTCGTCGATCACGGTGAGGTTGCGCAGCCCCAGGAAGTCCATCTTCAGCAGGCCGATGTCCTCGCATGAGGGGTAGTCGAACTGCGTGATCACCGCGCCGTCGGCCTCGCGCTTCCACACCGGGATGTGCTCGAGCAGCGGCTCGCTGCTCATGATCACCCCGGCCGCGTGCACGCCTGCCTGGCGGATCAGCCCCTCCAGCCCGCGCGCGGTGTCGATGACCTGCTTGATCTCGGGTTCGGCCGTATAGAGCGAGCGGATCTCGCCGGCCTCGCCGTACCGGGGGTGGTCGGTGTCGAACACCCCGGACAGCGGCATCTCCTTGCCCAGCACGGCGGGGGGGAATGCCTTGGTGATCCGGTCGCCGAGCGCGTAGGGGAAGCCGAGCACCCGGGAGGCGTCCTTGATCGCGGCCTTGGCCTTGATCGTGCCGTAGGTGATGATCTGGGCCACCCGGTCGTCGCCGTACTTTTCCGTGACGTACCGGATGACATCGCCGCGCCGGCGCTCGTCGAAGTCGACGTCAACGTCGGGCATGGACACGCGCTCGGGGTTCAGGAACCGCTCGAACACCAGGCCGTGCGCGATCGGGTCCAGGTCGGTGATGCCGAGCGCGTAGGACACGATCGAGCCGCCCGCCGAGCCGCGGCACGGTCCCACCCGGATCCCGTTGTTCTTGGCCCACATGATGAAGTCGGCGACGACCAGGAAGTACGAGCAGAACCCCATGGTCTCGATGACGCCGATCTCGTACTCGGCCTGGGCGAGGCGCTGCTCGTCGTAGCCGTCCGGGTACCGGCGGTCCATTCCCCGCCAGACTTCCTGGCGCAGCCAGCTCGAGTCGGTCTCGCCCTCGGGCAGCGGGAACCTGGGCATCAGGTTCGACTTGGTGAACACGACGTCCGCGCGCTCGGCGATCAGCAGCGTGTTGTCGCACCCGGCCTGCCAGTCCTCGTCCGCGCTGGTCCCGCGCATCTGCTCGCGGGGTCTTCACGTAGTAGCCGGTGCCTTCGAACTTGAACCGGCTCGGGTCGGCCAGGTTGCTGGCCGTCTGCACGCAGAGCAGGGCCCCGTGCGCGGCGGCGTCCTCCTCCCGCGCGTAGTGCAGGTCGTTGGTGGCAACGTACGGCAGCGACAGGTCGCGCGCGATCCGCCGCAGCCCGGCGGCGGACCGCTGCTCGACGTCGAGGCCGTGATCCATGAGCTCGACGAAGAAGTTGCCCGGCCCGAAGATGTCCCGGTAGGCG
Source organism: uncultured Actinomycetota bacterium (assembly GCA_963745575.1). Classification (GTDB taxonomy): domain Bacteria; phylum Actinomycetota; class Actinomycetes; order Streptosporangiales; family Streptosporangiaceae; genus JASHPR01. The sequence continues at coordinate 3,136 of CAVUYA010000013.1, forward strand.
GCGGCTGCCTCCAGGGCCTGGCGGTCCTGCCCGAGCCGGAGCCTGGTCGGCACCTCGCCGCCGGGGCAGCCGGTGGTGGCGATGATCCCCTTCGCGTACCGGGCGAGCAGTTCGCGGTCCATCCGGGGCTTGCGGAAGTAACCCTCCAGGGAGGACAGCGAGGCGAGCCGGAACAGGTTGTGCATACCCTCGGTGGTCTCGGCGAGCAGCGTCATGTGCGTGTAGGCGCCCGCGCCCGACACGTCGTCGTCGCGCTGCGCGGGGGTGCCCCAGCGAACCGGCTGCTTGTGCCCGCGGTGCTCGGGCGCGACGTACGCCTCGATGCCGATGATCGGCTTGATGCCGGCCGCCCGCGCCTTCGCCCAGAAGTCGTAGGCGCCGTAGACGTTGCCGTGGTCGGTGATGGCGATGGCCGACATGCCCGTGCGCTCGCACTCGGCGAACAGGTCCTTCAGCCGCGCCGCGCCGTCCAGCATCGAGTACTCGGTGTGCACGTGCAGGTGCGTGAAGGACCGGTTCCCCTTGCTGCCCGACGAGGATGCCGCCATGAAATACTGCCTCCTTCGGGCATGCGTCACCACGCCCCTGCCGGGCGCTGCGAAGGGCCGGGGGAAGTGACCGCCGCGCCGCGCCCGGGGAACTGCCCGGTGAGGCCTCGCTGGCACGCGCGCCGATCCGGCTCGTCGAGCCTATCGGAACCCGCCGACACCACGGGCCCGACACTCCGGGCGGCGCGGGGCCCGCGCGGGCCGTGACGCGGGGCCCGTTCCGCGATCATGAGCCCAGGTCGCGCCGCTGCGGCGAGGCCCGGGGTACAGCATCAGCAGCAGCGCGCGGTTGCGCGGCCCGAGGCCGCGGTACACGTGCGGGCACGCCGCGCCGAAGTGCACCGAATCTCCCTCGGCCAGGTCGACCGGCTCGTCGCTGGGCCCGGTCCGGACCGAGCCGCCGGTCACGATCAGGCACTCCTGCACGCCCGGGAGGTGCGCCGCGGACGCCTGCTCGGCGGCGTCGACTTCGATCGCGTAGACCTCGACCGTGCCCCGCAGGGCGATGCGGTGCAGCAGGCGCGCGTGCACCGCGTCGCCGTCGGCCCGGGGCCCCTCGGCCGCGCGGACCACCGCGACCGGCGGCCGCGGCGGCTCGAGCAACTCGCCGAGTGACACGCCGAGCGCGGTGGCCAGGGCCCACAGCGTGCTCAGCGTCGGGTTGCCCTCGCCCTGCTCGATGCCGTGCAGGGTGGTCTTGCTGATGCCCCCCGCGGCGGCCAGGTCGGCCAGGGACAGGCCGGCCGCGGTCCTGAGCCGGTGCAGGTTACGTCCTGCCGCCTGCGGTCCGTCCGCTTGCGCGCTGCTCATGCATACCAGCATAGTGGTATGAACATATCGCCATAACGATACGGCAGTCATGAAGGGTGGTCCGGCCGCCATGACCGTTTCGCGGCTACGAGATATCCCGGGCATCGGCGTGGACGCCGTCGGCGACGCGGCCGACGCGGCGGCGGACCCGGACATCCTGCGCCTGGAGAACCTGGACACCGACCTGCGGCCGCCGCGGGTGGCCCTGGAGATGACCCGCGCGGCCATCGACGACGACGCGGCCAACAGCTACCTGCCCTTCCAGGGGCACCTGGCGCTGCGCGAGGCGGCCGCGGCGCACGTCGGCCGCCTGGCCGGCCGGTCCTACGACCCGGTCACCGGGTGCGTCGGCGTCGCGGGCGGCCTCAACGGCGTACTCAACGCGCTGCTGGCCACCGTCGAGCCCGGCCAGGAGGTCGTGCTGGGTGACCCGGTCTACGCCGGGCTGGTCAACCGCGTCCGGCTGGCGGGCGGCGTCCCCCGGTTCGTCCCCGCCGTGGCCACCCCCGGCGGCTGGGAGCTGGACCCGGGCCAGCTGGCCGCCGCGGTGGGCCCGCAGACCGCCGCGGTCTTGATGATGGGGCCGTCGATGCCCACCGGCCTGGTCCTGGACGAGCGGCACTGGACCGCGCTGGCCGGCGCCCTGGAGCGCCATCCGGCCTGGCTCATCTACGACGCCGCGATGGAGCGCATCCGCTTCGACGGGCGCCCGGCGAGCCATCCGGCCGCGCACCCGGGCCTGGCTGGCCGGACCATCACCGTGGGCTCGGCCTCCAAGGAACTGCGGCTGATCGGCTGGCGCGTGGGCTGGGTGGTCGGTCCGCCCGGGGTGATCGCCGACATCAACCTGGTCGGCCTGACCAACGTCGTGTGCCAGGTCGGGATCGCGCAGGCCGCCGTGGCGGCCGCGCTGGCCGCCCCCGATGCCGAGGCCGACGTGGCCGCCGCGACCGCGGTCTGGCGGCAGCGCTGCGAGGCCGTCCTGAGCCAGCTGGCCGGCTACCCGGTGGTCCGCCCGCACGGCGGCTGGTCCCTGCTGGTCGACGCCAGGCCGCTCGGGCTCACCCCGGCCGCGCTGTCCCGGCGGCTCTTCGACGCCAAGGTGGCTGCGACCCCCATGAACGGATGGGGCCCGAGCGGCCGCCATTACCTGCGGCTGGTGTTCGCCAACGAGCCGGCCGAGCGCCTGGCCGGCCTCGGTGACCGGTTCCGGCGCGCGCTGGGCTAAGTCGGCGCTCCCCGCCTCCTCTCGCGGCGCGCAAATGCACCGGAAGGCCCGTTATAGCGGGTCTTCCGGTACATTTACGGCGGACTGGGGCTGTCGTCCGGCCAGGTGATCGAGCGGATGGACGGCAGGGCCAGCACCACGAGGCTGCTGAGCACCGCCCAGGCCGCGCCGGCGCCCAGCACCCGGCCCGGCCCGGCCAGCGCGGCGGCCGGCCCGGCGATGGCCAGGCCGAGCGTGCCCGGGCCGAACGCGCCGAAGGTGGCGAACGAGCTGGCCCGGGACAGCCGATCCGGCGGCACCTGCTGCTGCAGCGTGGTGGTCCAGAAGGTGCTGAACAGCGCGCTGGCGACGCCGGCCGCCAGCGCCCCGGCGGCGACCGCACCCGCCGGGGCACGCCAGGCGAGGAGCAGGCAGGGTACGCCGAACCCGAACGTGGCCAGGGTGGCGACCACGAGCGGGCGGCGCGGCCTGCGGCCCAGCGCGGTCAGGCCGCCCAAGATCGCCCCGGCGCCGTTCGCCGCCATGACCAGTCCCCAGGCCCGGGCGCCGCCCAGGTAGTCCTGCGCCAGGACCGGGCCGAGCACCAGGTACGGCGCCCGCGTGATGAGGTTGAACAGCGCGAACTGTACGGTGGTCACCCACAGCCAGGCCCGGGACCGGAATTCGGTCCAGCCGTCGGCCATGTCCCGCAGCAGCGACCGGCCGGGCCGGTGCCTCGCTCGCGACAGCCGCAGCCCGCCGAGCGCGATCACGCTCACCCCGTAGCTGGCCGCGTCGATCGCGACCACCACGGCCGGCCCCGCGACCGCCACGAGCAGCCCGGCCAGCGCGGGGCCCGCAATGCCCGCCGCCGATCTGGCCAGGCCCAGGAGCGCGTTCGCGCTGCCCAGGTCGTCCCGCGGCGCGATCTCGACCGTGAGCCCGCCGAGCGCCGGCTCGAAGAAGGCCTCCCCGATGCCCACCAGCGCGGCCAGCGCCGCGATCAGCCAGATTCCCGGCCGGCCCGCCAGCAGCGAGGCGGCCAGCGCCGCCTGCGCGGCGCAGCGCAGCACGTCGGAGCCGAGCATGACCGGACGCCGCCCCAGCCGGTCGGCCAGCACGCCGCCGCTCAGCACCAGGACCACCTGCGGCAGGATCTGCGCCGTTATCACCAGCCCGACATCGGTCGCGGACCCCCCGTTGCCGAGTACCGCGAAGGTCACCGCAACCGCGGACATCGAGGTGCCGAGCAGCGAGGTCACGTATCCGGTGTAGAACCGGCGGAAATTGCGCCCGCGCAGCACCGCCGCCCGGGACGCGATGGCGGCGAGCCGGGACGGATTCCCTGCGCGCCGGTCCTTCTCGCGCAGCCCGCCGGTCCCCATAATGCCAGTGCTCTCAAAGACCGGCGCACATAACGTTATGGCCCGTATTTACTGCGGCCCGGGCATGAAAAGATTCACCGTCCGCGCGGTCAGGGCACGAAACCCGCGGACGAAAGGGCTCATTCCGAGTGCGCACTCGATAAAGGCCAGCCGGTCCGCGGCTTCGGCTATGGCCTTCGCGGCCGGCCTTCCCCGGCCGTGCCCGGCCGAGGCGTCCACCCGGAGGCAGATGGGCGCGCCGGCCGCTGCGCCTCCTGGAGCGCCGCCGCGAACTTGAACGAGTGGCCTGGCACCACGCGGTCGTCGTGATCTCCGGTGGTGAGCAGCGTCGCCGGGTAGTTCCGCGGGCGCACGTTGTGCAGCGGCGAGTACCGGCGCAGCCACCGGTACTGCTCGGGATCCTCCGGGTCCCCGTACTCGTCCTTCCACAGCCGGCCGACCGTGAAGCGGTGGAAGCGGAGCATGTCGAACACCCCGACGTCGGCGACGGCCGCGCCGGACAGCTCGGGATGCTGGGTCAGGCAGGCGCCCACCAGCAGCCCGCCGTTGGACCCGCCGTTGATCGCGATGCGGTCGGCCCTCGACCAGCCGCGCTCGAACGGAACCCCGGATCGGGGGAAGTCCCACCTCTCGGTGAGCCGGGAGAGGTTCACCTCGCGGGCGGGCACGCTGGCCAGGTACGCCTGCGTGCGCTCGTTCTGGGCGGTCACCCAGGCCGCCGTCTCGGGGCTGGCGCTGTCCTCCAGCCACCGGTAAGGGTCGGCGTCGTCTTCCGCAGCCGCAGCGGATTTACTGCGATTATTGACCGGGTAATTACCAAATCTGACATGTTTCTCACCATGCCATGATGCCATCACCGAATGCAACCTGGCCCGCTCGCTATTCTCCCTTTATAAGCTCCACAACGAGCCTTCTTCTCCTTCTCCGCGGTCGCTTGCGGACTGAACCTGTTCAATTGTGAGCCGCGGGTGAAACTTGCCGCAGTAAATGCACTCTCCGGCGCGATTATGCTGAAGGTGACGGACAGTCCCCGCGGCGGCCTGCCGCGGGAAGCCGAACGGAGGCCGCCATGCGCCTGCGCCGCGAGGCCGTGATCGTGCCGCGGCCGGGCCCGGCGCCCAGACCCGGGCCCATACCCGGGCCGGTGGAGTACGCGGTCGCGGTCGACCGGTACCTGGCCCAGGCGTCGCTGGGCCCGGCGTCGCGCCGGGTTTACCGGATCTCCCTGACCGGCTGGGCGTGGGCGCTGGTCGGCCGGCCCGCGCCGCAGGGTGCGGAGCGCCGGGGCGCGGTGCCGCCGGTCGTGCCGCTGGCCCGGCTCGACCGGCCGGACGCCGGGGCCCGGCTCGCGGCCGCGCTCGCCGGCCGCGGGCTCACCACCGACGTGCGGACCGTCAACCGCGAGCTGTCCGCCCTGCGCAGCGCGGTGGGCTGGTGGCAGGACCAGGGCTGGATCAGCCAGGACCCCACGGCCGGGCTGCGGCACCGGCCCGGCCCGGCGGCGCCGGCGAGTACCGCTGACCAGCGGGCAGGTGGCCGGCCTGTTCCAGGCCACGGCGGCCCTGCGCGAGCACGCCTTCTGGCGGGTCATCTACGACTCGGCCACGCCCGCCGGCGATGTCCTGGCCCTGGACGCGGGCCGGATTGACCTGCGCGGCGGCCGCGCTCCGGTCGGGCCGCCGCCCGGCCCCGCGGGCTGGATCCGCTGGCGCGACAGCACCGGCCAGCTGCTCGGCTGGCTGCTCGCGGGCCGCGCCTGCGGCCCGGTGTTCCTGACCGACCGGCGGGCCCCGGCCGGCGCCGCGGCCGGGGATGTCTGCCCGGTCACCGGCCGGGCCCGGATGTCCTACCGGAGGGCCGCGGAGATCTTCACCGCCGCGACCCGCCCGCTCGACCCGGCGGGCCGCGGCTGGACGCTGGGCCAGCTCCGCCAGGCCGGCCGCGAGGCCCGCGCCGCCGCCGGCTGACCCGGGCCTAGCGGGCGGCCTCCCCGGCCCGCGGGCCCGCGGGCGCGCCGACGTCGACCGTGCCCGCGGAGCGCCAGTACTCGCCGTGGTCGCGGGACAGGAATCCCTCGTCGACCAGGTACCTGCGCAGCGCGGCGTGGTCGCCGTAGAGCCTGGCCAGGAATGAGCTCACCACGCGCTCCGGGTAGCGCACGCCCGGCTCGAACCCCTGCGCCACGGCGTCGAGCAGCAGCCGGCGCCGGGCCAGCCGGGCGGGGATCGTGACGACCCGGCCGTCACGGACGAACACCCGCAGCCGGTCGCTGGCGAGCAGCAAGCCGACCACCTGGTCCGCGTCAAGGTCCGCCATGGCACCAAGTGAACCGTCTCATCGGTCATCTCGCACCCGGGTTTTACCCAGGCCGGATGAAGGGCTCACCCTGGCCCGTCACGACTGCGCGCGGAGCACGTCAAGCGCGTGCGCGAGATCGGCCGGGTACTCGCTGGTGAACTCGACCCTGCGGCCGTCGCCGGGATGGGCGAACCCCAGCCGCACCGCGTGCAGCCACTGCCTGGTCAGGCCCAGGTTCGCGGCCAGCACCGGATCGGCGCCGTAGAGCCGGTCGCCGACGCAGGGATGCCTGATCGCGGCCATGTGCACCCGGATCTGGTGGGTGCGCCCGGTCTCCAGGACGATCTCCGCCAGGCTCGCGGCCCGGAATGCCTCCAGGGTGTCGTAGTGCGTCACCGAGGGCCGTCCGCCGGCGACGACCGCGAACCTGCCGTCACCGGACGGGTGCCGGCCGATCGGCGCGTCCACCGTGCCGCGCAGCGGGTCCGGGTGGCCCTGGACCAGCGCGTGGTAGACCTTGTCCACCTCGCGGTCTCGGAACGCGCGCTTCAGCGCGCTGTAGGCTCGCTCGCTCTTGGCCACCACCATCAGCCCCGAGGTGGTGGCGTCCAGCCGGTGCACGATCCCCTGGCGCTCGGCCGCGCCGCTGGTGGCCAGGGTATGGCCGGCGGCCAGCAGGCCCTGCAGCACGGTGGGCCCGGTCCAGCCCGGCGTCGGGTGCGCGGCGATGCCGGGCGGCTTGTCCACGACCACGATGTCGGCGTCCTCGTACACCACCACCAGGCCGGGCACCGGCTCGGGGCGCGGCGCCGTGGCCGGCGGCGGCAGCGTCACGTCCAGCCACTCCCCGGCGGGCACCCGGTCGGACTTGGCCGCCTGGCCTGCCCACGAGCACCGCGCCGTCGCTGATCAGCTCGGCGGCCTTGGCCCGGGACAGGCCGAACAGGCGGGCCAGGGCGGAGTCCAGGCGCTCGCCGTCCAGTCCGTCGGGAACGGGCACCCGGCGCTGGCCAGGCGGCGTCATCCGCTGCCGCTGCCCGAGGGGCGTTCCGGCCAGGGCTGGTCGGGCTGGGCCGGCGGGGCGCCGGGACGCGGCGCGGCGGGCTGCCGCGTGCCGTCCAGCCCGTGGCCGCGCGCCGCGAGCAGGACCATGAGCACGCCACCGCAGACAATCGCCGAGTCGGCCAGGTTGAACACCGGCCAGTGCGGCACCTGGATCCAGTCGACGACCCAGCCGCGGAACGGGCCCGGGGAACGGAAGACCCGGTCGGTCAGGTTGCCCATGGCGCCGCCGAGCAGCAGGCCGAGGGCCACCGCCCAGGCCAGGCTGTGGATCCGGCGGGCCGAGCGGATGATGAAGATGATCACTCCGACGGCGATCGCGGTGAACAGGATGGTCTCCGACGGGCCCCCGATGCTGAACGCCGCCCCGGGATTGCGCGACTCGGTGAGCATCAGCAGGCTGCCGAGGAGCTTGACCGGCGGCCGGTCGGACAGCGTCGCCACCACGATCGCCTTCGAGGCGATGTCCAGGGCGAGCACGGTCACGGCCACGCCGAGCAGCACGGTCACCCGGCGCGGCGCCGCCGGGGCAGGCGCGCCGGGCTGGTCTGGGCGGCCGGGGCCGCCCTCCGCGGGACTGGTCAGCGGCGCTCCTCGCGCTGCTTGCAGGTCACGCACAGGACCGCGCGCGGGAAGGCCTGCAGCCGGGCCTTGCCGATCGGCTCCCCGCACGATTCGCAGGTGCCGTAGGTGCCTTCGTCGATCCTGGCCAGGGCGCGCTCGGTCTGCGCGAGGAGCTCGCGGGCGTTATGGGTGAGGGCCAGCTCATGCTCTCGCTCGTACGTCTTCGCGCCCACGTCCGCCTGGTCATCCCCGGCGTCGCCGACCGCGTCACCGAGCCGGGAGGCGATGTCCGACTCGGCCCGCTCGATGTCCGCGCGCAGCTCCGCGGCCTCCTCGGAAAGCTCGTCTCGCACCTTGGCCAGCTCGGCCTCGGTCCAGCGCCGCTCCCCCGGCCGCACCGGAAGCGCGGCAGCGCCGGAGTGCGCTGCAGCGGTCATCACGGCCTCCCTCGGGTGCCCCTAGCTAATGATCTTCGTAGTGAGCAGTCACGAGAGGATAAGTGGTTACCGGGGGCTACCGCAAACACGCCGGCCGATATTGTGGCAGGTTCGCTGCGCGCGGAATCCGGCGGCGCGGCGGGCAGCGGCCGGCGGGCCGGGGCCGGGACGGGGCATCGGCTATCCTGATCACCTGCACGGCGCTGGTGAGGTCAGCGGCCGCGCGACCACCCGCGAGAGGCTGCCCGCTATGCCGCGCCCGGATGACCGGCCCGCCGCGAAGCCATCAGCCGCGAAGCGGCCCTTCCCCGAACTGCCCGCGGTCGTCGACCTGCCGGCGATCGAGCGCGAGGTGCTGGTCCGCTGGCGGGACGGCCGGGTCTTTGAGCGGTCCCTGGAGCAGACGTCGGCCGGGAAGCCGTGGACGTTCTACGAGGGCCCGCCGACGGCGAACGGCAAGCCGGGCGTCCACCACGTGGAGGCCCGGGTCTTCAAGGATCTCTTTCCCCGCTTCAAGACCATGCAGGGATTCCACGTGCCGCGCCAGGGCGGCTGGGACTGCCACGGCCTGCCGGTCGAGGTCGCCGTGGAGCAGGAACTCGGCTTGTCGGGGAAAAAGGAGATCGAGGCCTACGGCATCGCGGAGTTCAACGCGAGATGCCGCGAGTCGGTACTGCGGCACGTGGACGCGTTCGAGGAGCTCACCGAGCGGATGGGCTACTGGGTCGACCTGCAGCAGGCCTATCGCACCATGGACCCGGACTACATCGAGTCGGTCTGGTGGTCGTTGAAGGTCGTCTTCGACCAGGGCCTGCTGATCCGGGACTACCGGATCACCCCCTACTGCCCGCGGTGCGAAACCCCGCTGTCCGACCACGAGATGGGGCAGCCGGACGTCTACCGGACGGTATCTGACCCGTCGGTCACGGTCCGCTTCCCGCTGCTCACCCTCCCGGACGGGGCGGATCCGCAGCTGCGCGGCGCTGACCTGCTGGTGTGGACGACCACGCCGTGGACGCTCGTGTCCAACACCGCGGTCGCCGTCCACCCCGACGAGACCTACGTGGTGGCTCGCAACCCCGACGACAGCGACCGCGTGGTCGTGGCCGAGGCCCTGCTCGCCCGGGTACTCGGCGAGGGCTGGGATGTCGTCGCGCGGTTCGGTGGCACCGCGCTGGCCGGGGCCACCTACCAGCCCCCGTTCCAGCTGGTGCCCATCCCCGGCGCGCACCGGGTGGTGACCGGGTCGTTCGTGACCACCGAGGACGGGACGGGACTGGTGCACCTGGCCCCGGCGTTCGGCGCGGACGACATGGAAGCCGGGCGGGCGCACGGCCTGCCGGTCGTCAACCCGATCCGCGACGACGGCCGTTTCTGAGGACAGCGTGCCGCTGGTCGGCGGGATGTTCTTCAAGGACGCCGACCCGGCGCTGGTGAGCGACCTCGACGACCGGGGCCTGCTGTTCAGCTCGGGGCTGCACGAGCACAGCTACCCGCACTGCTGGCGCTGCCACACGCCGCTGATCTACTACGCTCAGCCGTCCTGGTTCATCCGCACCACCGCGATCAAGGACCAGATGCTGGCCGAGAACGAGAAGACCAGCTGGCACCCGGAGACGATCAAGGACGGCCGGTACGGCGAGTGGCTGCGCAACAACGTGGACTGGGCCCTGTCCCGGACCAGGTACTGGGGTACCCCGCTGCCGCTGTGGGTGTGCCCGCGAGCAGCACGTGACCCCCGTAGGGTCGCTGGCCGAGCTGTCCGAGCTGGCCGGCCGCGACCTGACCGGGCTGGATCCGCACCGGCCCTACGTGGACGAGGTGGTGCTCAGCTGCCGCCAGTGCGAAAGCCAGGCGCGCCGGGTGCCCGAGGTGATCGACGCCTGGTACGACTCGGGATCGATGCCGTTCGCGCGGCTCGGGGCGCCGCTGCGCCGTGAGGCCGCGTTCGAGCAGGCGTTCCCGGCCCAGTTCATCTGCGAGGCGATCGACCAGACCCGCGGCTGGTTCTACTCGCTCATGGCGGTCAGCACGCTGGTGTTCGGCCGGAACTCCTACGAGACGGTCGTCTGCCTCGGCCTGGTGGTCGACGAGCGCGGCCGCAAGATGAGCAAGCACCTGGGCAACGTCCTGGAGCCGATCCCGCTGATGGACGCCCACGGCGCGGACGCGCTGCGCTGGTTCTTCGCGGCGTCCGGCTCGCCGTGGGCCACCCGCCGGGTGGGGCACGGCCCGCTCGAGGAGATCGTGCGCAAGGTCCTGCTCACCTACTGGAACACCGTGTCCTTCCTGGTGCTGTACGCGAACGCCGCCGCGGCCGCGCCGGGCGGGGCCTGGGACGCCCGGCCGCGGCCCGCGGCGCCTGCGGCGGACCGGGCGGCCGGTCCTCGACCGGTGGCTGCTGAGCGAGCTGCACGCGCTGGTGCGCGACGTCACGACCGCCCTGGAGGACTACGATTCCGCCGCGGCGGGCCGCCGGATCGGCGCGTTCATCGACGACCTGTCGAACTGGTACGTCCGCAGGTCCCGGCGCCGGTTCTGGGAGGGCCCGGGCACGGCCGACGGCGCGGCGGCGTTCGCCACGCTGCAGGAAAGCCTGGAGACGCTGACCAGGCTGATGGCCCCGGTGACCCCGTTCCTGACCGATTACCTCTGGGGCGTGCTCCGCGCCGAGGACTCCCCCGACTCGGTGCACCTGGCGTCCTGGCCGACCGCGGACACCAGGCTGATCGACGACGGCCTGTCCGCGCAGATGGCGCTGGTCAGGCGCCTGGTGGAACTGGGCCGCTCGGCGCGCGCCAGCGCGGCGGTGCGGGTCCGCCAGCCGCTCCCGCGCGCGCTCATCGGCGCGGCCGGCTTCGATGACCTGCCGGACGAGCTACGGGCCCAGATCGCCGACGAGCTCAACGTCCGCGAGCTGGACCCGCTCGCCGCGGTGGCCGAGAACCTGGTGGACTACACGGTGAAGCCCAACTACCGCGCCCTCGGCAGGCGTTTCGGCCAGGGAACTCCGGCGGTGGCCGCGGCGGTCGAGACGGCGGACGCGGCGGGGCTGGCCGCCGAGCTGCGGTCCGCGGGCCAGGCCTCGGTCATGGCGGACGGGACGCGGGTGAGCCTCGGACCCGATGACGTGATCGTGACCCAGGTGCCCCGCTCCGGGTGGGCGGTGGCGTCCGCAGGCAGCGAGACCGTGGCACTGGAGATCGCGATCACGCCGGAACTGCGCCGCGAAGGTCTCGCGCGCGAGGTGGTCCGGCTGGTGCAGGACGCACGGAAGGGCGATGGCCTGGACGTCAGCGACCGGATCTGGTTGCGCTGGAGCACCGAGGATCCCGAGCTCGCGGCGGCCATGACCGAGCACGGGGCCATGATCAGCGCCGAGGTGCTGGCCGTCGACTACGGGCCGGGGACCGGCGACCGCGCGGATCCGGTCGCGCGCGAGCACGACGACCCCGACCTGGGGCTGGTGTTCTGGCTCCGCCGCGCCGAGCCCGGGAGATAGGCCGGATCCTCGGCCCGGCGCTGGCGTCACGGCACCTGCCTGGCCTGCGCTCGGCGGGAAGCGGCGCTCGGAGTCGTCCATCTTGGCCTGCGCGGCCGCGGCGAGATCGATACCGGTCACGTCGGCCAGCAGGACCAGGTACAGCAGGACGTCCGCCATCTCCTCGCCGACCCTGGCCCTGGAGCGGCTGGTGCCGGGTCAGCTCCCCGGCGTCGGCCGCTGGCAGCCACTGGAACAGCTCGGCCAGCTCGCCCACCTCGCCGACCAGGGCGAGGAGTACCGACTTCGGATCATGGAACCTGCCCCAGTCCCGGTCTTCGGCGAACCGCCGCATGCGGTCGCGGAGCATCTCAAGATCGGACACACCCCGAGCATCCCACGCCTGGCCGTGGCTATCCGGGCTCGCCGAACCACGCGCGCAGTGCCTCGGGCAGCCCGCCGGCCAGGTCGGCCGGGTCCGGCCCGGCCGCCCAGGCGACGTACCCGTCCGGCCGGATCAGCATCGCCGCCGCGGGCGCGGGCCGCGCCAGCGGCCGCGCGGCGGTGACGCTGACCCGGTCATGCCAGCCCGCGGCCGCGCCGGCCAGCGCGCTGTTCGCGGTGAGGACACCGGTCAGCGACCCGCCCGCGGCCAGGAGCCGCGGCTTCACCGCAGCCGCTGAGGTCGAGCAGCACGCCCCGTGCGGGCCTGACCAGTTCGGCGACCCGGGTGACGCCGCCGCCGGTATCCAGCCGCAGGTCCGGAGCGAAACGCCCGGCCAGCGGGTGTGGCGGCACCGGTCCGTCGGGCATCTGGTAACGGACGTCGGAGCCCTCCATGATCATGCCGACGTGCCGCAGCGGCCCGGGGAACTGCATCAGCTCACCGAACAGCTCGCGCAGCGCCGCCGCGTACTCGCCGCGGGCCGACAGCGCCTTCTGCGCCCTGGTCTGCAGGATCGCCCGCTGCCCGGCCAGGTGCCGCTCGGCGTGATAGGAGTCCAGCAGGCCTTCCGGGGCCCAGCCCGCGACCTGCGCGGCGAGCTTCCAGCCGAGGTTGACCGCGTCGAGCAGGCCGACGTTGAGCGACCCTCCGGAACCGAAGACGTGCGCGGCGTCGCCGGCCAGCAGCACCGGGCCGGCCCGGTACCGGTCCGCCTGCCTGCTGTTGCCCACGGTCCTGGTCAGCCACTGCGGGTCGGTCATCGGCACGTCGGCGCCGAGCACCCGGCGGGCGCTGGAGCGCAGCTCGTCGAGGGTCATCGGGACGTCGGGGCCGTCCGGCGCCGACGAATCGTCCTCCCTGGTGAAGAAGATGAAGGTGCCCGGCTCGGCGGTCTTGTCCAGCGACGTGAGCGGCGCGAGCGAGTACGCGCCGCGCGGCGTCTGGGTCGTCAGCATCAGCGGCACCCGGCCGACACCGGGCACGTCCGCATGACCGCCATCCGCGGTGACCTGCACCCTGGGCAGGAGCACCCGCCCGATCCGGGAGATGTCGGACGAGGTGACGCCCGGGAAACCGATGCCGGCCTGCTTGCGCACCACGCTGTGCGCGCCGTCGCAGCCCGCCAGGTAGCGCGCGCGCACCTGGTAGTCGCCGTCCGGGCCGCGCACGTCCAGCGTGACCGGCGGCCCGTCACCGGGCCGGGACAGCGCCAGCACCTCGTGCCCGCGCCGGACGCCGCCGCCAAGGTCGCGCAGCCACCCGTCAAGCACCAGCTCGAGCTTGCGCTGCGGTATCCCCATGACGTCCAGCGGGCTCGTGCCCAGCCGGGAGAAGTCCAGCCGCAGGGACCCGAACGGGAACCGGGGCACCGCCCCGGTGTACGTGGCCTCCGCCCGGAGCCGGTCCGTCAGGCCGCGGTACTCCAGCGTCGGCACGATCTGGCCGACCAGGCCGTTGCCCTTCGGGATCTGGCTGATTTCCGGCAGCCGCTCGAGCACCACCGGGTCGGCGCCGCCCAGACGGAGCTCGGCCGCCAGCATCAGCCCGGTGGGACCGCCGCCGACGATCACGACATCGGCAGTTGCCGTCGCATCTCCGCGATCCCGGCGTCGTCATCATGTCCGCCACCCTGGCATATTTTTGCCTAAAGAGCAAATTTGCCTTATAGGCAAACTCGGCTTAGGGTAGGCGGATGATCGGCCTGCGAGAGCGCAAGAAGCTCGCCACGCGCCAGGCGCTGAGCTCTGCCGCGCTCCGGCTGGCCGTCGAGCGGGGCCTGGATAACGTGACGATCGAGGACATCACCGCCGAGGCGGACGTGGCGCTGCGGACCTTCCGCAACTACTTCGCCAGCAAGTACGAGGCGGTCGCCGCGATCGGGGCCGACCGGGCCAGGCGGATCGGCATGTCGCTGCTCGACCGGCCGGCCGCAGAGCCGTTGTGGCAGGCGCTGACCCACGCGGTGCTTGAGCACTACCAGGGCACCGATCAGGCGTTCAGCAGGGAAACGATGGCCGCGCTCGGGCGGGTCCTGCAGACGCCTGCGATGCGGGGCGAGTACCTGAAGGTCAACTTCGAGATGCAGAACGCGCTCGCCGAAGCGATCGCCGAGCGAACCGGAACCGACCTCGAGGCCGACATGTTCCCCCAGGTCCTGGCGGGTGCGGTCACCGCGGCTTCGCAGGTGGCCGTCAGGCGCTGGTACGCCGCCGACCCGCCGGAGCCGCTGCGGCCGATCCTGGAGCGCGCGCTGCGCCAGCTCGCCAGCGCCTGCTCTCAGCCTGCGCCGCCTGGCGGCTAGCCGGCGCAGGCGCGGACGGGCCTGCGGCCGGCCGGGATGTGCAGGGTAGCCAGCCAGCGGCCTGAACTCGGGAACTGTTCGGTACCGCCTGAATCATGCCATCGCCGGATGCCGGGCCGCGTCAGTCGCCGGCTAGCTGCTGCTCGGGCCGGCAGGCCTTGCAGGGGACGCAGCCGGCCTCCTCGGCCGCGCGCAGGGTCATGGATTCGAGGTCTTCCGGCCCCATGAAGCGGATCAGGATGCACCCGTTGCGGTGGTAGCGGCCGATGCCCTGGACGATGATGACCTCGGTGTCCGGGCCGCGCCGGCGCGGTCCGCCGTCGGATGCGGAGCCCGCCGCGGACTCGGCGTCCGCTCCGGTGGCGGTCGTTTCCGGCGGGGCGGGCGTTCCGGCCGCGGTCGCTCCGGTGGTAACGGTCGTTCCCGGGGCACTGGCCGCGGGCGCCGCGTCCTGTGTCCCGGCTGTGTCCCCCGCCGCTGGCTGCTCGGCGGGTGATGGCTCAACTGTCCTCGAGGCCCGCGGGCTGCCCCCGAGGCCTCGGCTGGCGCGGCTGGCCCGGCCGGCGCAGCGGGCCGTGCGGTCCCGGGTGTCCCGGCCGCCGCGGCCTGCTCGGGTCCGGCGGTCTCGGCGGGCTCGCCCGACCGGAGGGCCGCCGCGGCGGCCGCTACGGCCGCCTTCGTGGCCTCATTCGCCCGGCGAGCCTCGTCAGCGCTGGCCGTACTCTCACTGTCGGTACGCTCACGCGGCTGATCCGCGACCGGACCTGCGCCGCTCTCCGCAGGCTGGGTGCGTTGCCAGAAGCCAGCCCACGCTGAATCCCGCGAGGCCTGCCGGGCGGGAGGCTCGGAATCCTGCTCGACCTGCCGGGCGGGCAACTCGGAATCCGGTGCCGCCTGCCGGGCGGCAGGCTCGGCCGGCGGTTCCGGCTGGGGCCGCCTGAACTCCGGGCGTTCGGTATCCGAGCGCTCGGGCTGCTCCGGGCGTCGCGGGGCCTGCGGGTCCTGCGGCCATTCCAGCGGCGGAAACAGCGACGGCGGCGGCGGTTCCGGGCGCTGTGCGGTCTCCATCTCCGGGCGTTGTGCGGGTTCCGGGCGTTGCGGGGTTTCGGGGCGCTGTGAGGGTTCCGGGCGCTGGCTGTGTCCCGGATACGGGGGAGGCATCGGCGGTATCGCGAAGTCGCCGAGATCGCTCCGGTCGCTGCGGGCCGGGGCCTGGCCGCTGGCGGCATGCCCGGCCGGGGCCAGCACCTCGGGCCGGCCAGCGGCCGGCTCCGCCGCCGTGGCCGCCGCGTCCCTGGCCGACGCCGTGGCGGCCTCGCTGGCCGGCGCTGCCGTCGTGGCCGCCGGAGCCTCGGCTTCCCGGGCCGACGCCTCGGCTGTAGCCGCCGCCGCGGCGGCCATGCTGGCGGCCGCCGAGGTAGTCGCGGTCGCCACGACCTCGCTGGCGGGCGCGGCCGGGCTGGTCGGCGCCGCGGCCCGGACGGCAGGGGGCATCTCCGAAGACTTCGCCGCGCCAGATCACCACGCCGACGGTCAGCATCACCGCGGCCAGCGCGGCCACTCCTATGGAGAGGTACACCAGCAGCAGGCTGTTGGTGAGCACGCCCCCGAGGAGCAGTCCCATGGCCGCGAGCACGACCGTGAGCACGGCACCGAACCGGATCACGGGCAAGCTCCACGGGCGGTAATAGCTTCACCCGGGCTAGCCGCGCGTGCGGGGCTAGCCCGGGTGGCACAAGCTTGGCGGGCAGTGCTAGCAGGGACGGGGCTGAGCACGCCAGCTCGGGGCGGCCTTGCGGCTAGCGCCGGTCGTGCGGCGCTGTGTCGGCGGGGTGGAACCCGCCGTGGCTCACCGGCTCGGGCGGGGTCGCGTACGAACCGGTCACGGCCGACTGGCCGCCGCCGTTGCGGACGTCCATGCGGCCCATGCCGGCCGGGACGGACGACTGCGGCCCAGCCCCGCCTACGGCAGGGAACACGCCGCTGTCGGCCGCGCCCGCCTCGAGGTCGCGCAGCTGGCCTTCCAGGTAAGCCTTGAGCCGGCTGCGGTACTCGCGCTCGAAGGCGCGCAGGTCATCAACCCGCCGCTCGAGTTCCTCCCGCGACTGGACGAGCGAGCCCATGGCCTGGCGGTGCCGCTCCTGGGCGTCGCGCTCCAGGCTCTCCGCGCGGGCCCGGGCGTCGCTGGTGATCTGCTCGGACTGGCGACGGGCCTTGGTCAGGATGTCGTCGGCCTCGCGCCGGGCGCGCCCGAGCGTCTCGTCGGCCTCCCGCCGCGCGTCGGCGATCGCCTGGTCGGCGGTCTGCTGGGCCAGGGCCAGTACCCGCGCCGCCGTGTCCATGTTGTCGGCGGCGGGCCTGGTGGGCATTATCACTGGCTCGGGCGGCGCAATCGGCTCCGGCTCGTGTCGCGGCGGCTCTGCCGCCATGAGGTCGGCAGGGGCCTCGGCATGCGGTGCGTTGAGTGCGGGCACCTTGCCCCCGCGCAGCACCTCGGCCAGCTTGGCCCGGAGCTCTTCGTTCTCCTGGAGCAGCCGGTCGAGTTCCGCTTCGACCTCGTCGAGGAAGGCATCGACTTCCTCTTCGTCGTAGCCGGGCCTGAGCCTGGTCGTGCTGAACTGCTTGTTCCTCACGTCCGCGGGCGTCAGTGGCATGTCGTCGTCTCCTTGGCGCGTCGAGCTTGGTCCGTAGAGGACGCTACCCGATCAGATCAGCTGCACGGCCTGCAACAGCAGAATTAGCACCAGGAACAGCACCATGAAGCTGAGGTCCAAGGCCACAGTACCGAGCCTGAGCGATGGAATGTAGCGCCTTAGCAATCTCAGTGGCGGATCCGTGGCCGTGAAGACTCCCTCGGCCACCACCAGGATGGGCCCGGTGGGCTGCCACGTGCGCGAGAACGCCTGTATCCAGCTGATGATCATCCTGATGATGAGCAGCAGCAGGTAGAACCAGAGCAGGTAGGTGAGCACGGTCTTTACGATGACCACAGCTGCCCTGCTCTGCCCTCATGCCGACGTCCGGACGGCCTGCGGCTGTCGACATTCGAGGTGTTTGTCGGTATCTGTCTAACTCTGATTGAAAAATCCTCTTTCCGCAATGCGGGCCTTGTCCTCGGCGGCGACCTCGATGTTCGCGGGGGACAGCAGGAACACCTTGTTCGTCACCCGGTCGATGCTTCCGCGGAGGCCGAAGATCAGGCCGGCCGAGAAGTCCACGAGACGCCGGGCGTCGCTGTCGACCATCTCGGTCAGGTTGATGATCACCGGAGTGCCCTCGCGGAAGTGCTCTCCGATCGTACGGGCCTCATTGTACGTGCGCGGGTGCAATGTGGTGATCCGGGCCAGATCGGCGGTCTGCATCGGCGCGGCGGGCTCCCGCTCGCCGAACCTGCCGGGCGGCTCCGGCCCCCGGTCCGGCTGCCTGGCCACCTCGCGGTGGTCACCGGCGTCGATGAACTCGGCACCGTACTCTTCGTACTCCTCGGCGCCGTAATCGTCCTGGTAATGATCGTCGTAGCGGTTGTCGTCCTCTACCAGGCCGAGATAGACCGCCATCTTGCGCATCGCGCTGGCCATCGTCTGTCCTCCGTCGTGCCTGCCGTGCAGCCCCGCTTGCGCGGTGTCTCCCGCTCGCCTCCGAGTTGCCTTGAGGTGCCGCCTTCCCTCGTCGCTCGTCCCTCGCTCCTCGGTCCAGGCGACGCCGCACCTCTCGGCCGCTCGCGCCAGTGCCACGCGTCGGACATTACCTGACGAACGCCGGCCGCCGAGCAACGCCGTACCGACGCGCACGTGTGTCGCGCCGGCCTCGATCGCCTGCTCGAGGTCGTCGCTCATGCCCGCCGAGATCATCACCGCACCAGGGTGGGCCGAGCGCACCGCATCGGCCACCTGCCTGAGTTTCCCGAACGCGACGTCCGCGGGCACGCCGAGCGGCGCCACGGCCATCACGCCGCCCAGGACCAGGCCATCCTGCCCGGCCACCGCGTCGGCGATCGCGGCCACGTCAGGGATCCTGGCGCCGCCCCGGGCCGGGTCGTCGTCCAGGCTCACCTGCACCAGGCAGGTCACGGTGCGGCCGGCCGCCGTGGCCCGCGAGCCGAGCGCCCGGACCAGCCGCAGCCGGTCCACCGAGTGGATCACCTGCGCGTAGGTGACCACGCTGGCGGCCTTGTTGGTCTGCAGCTGGCCGACGAAGTGCCAGGTCACCGGCAGGCCGAGGGCCGCGCACGCGGCGGCCTTGGGCGCGGCCTCCTGGTCCCGGTTCTCCCCGATGTCGGTGACGCCGAGCTCGCCGAGCAGGCGGATGTCGGACACCGGGTAGGTCTTGGTCACGGCGATCAGCGTGACCTCGCCGCTGGCCCGGCCCGCCGCCTGGCAGGCCGCCGCGATCCGCGCGCGCACCGCGGCGAGCCGGCCCGCGATCTCGTCCCTGCGGCGGCCCTCGTCGCGGGGCTCCGGGGCGGCTGGCGGCTCGGTCGTCACTGAACCTTTGTCATCCGTCATTTCAGGCCCAGGGTATGTGGGCAGCCGTGAGGAGGATGAGAAGGCTCACCGGCCCGTCATGGCGCCAGCCAGACAAAGCCGGCGAACCGGCCGGTCCGGCCGTCGCGGCGGTAGGAGTACAGCCCGGAAGTCTCGGCGGTGCAGCGCGGGTCACGGATGACGGCCTGCACGCCCGCGCGGGCAAGCTGCGCCTCGATCCCGGCCCCGACATCGATCCCGGGGGTGCCCGCCCTGGTCACGCAGCCGGCCTCGGGCAGCTTTCCGGCGATCCTGGACCGCATCTGCTCCGGGACCTCGTAGCACCCGCCGCAGATGTGCGGGCCGATCACCGCGTGTACCCGGGCCAGGTCCGCCCCCGCGGCCGACATCGTGGCCAGCAACTCGGTCACCACGCCGGCGGCCATTCCCTCCCGGCCCGCGTGCGCGGCGCCGACGATCCGCGCCCGCGGATCGGCCAGCAGTACCGGCGCGCAGTCCGCGGCCAGCACCCCCAGCGCCAGCCCGGCCACGTCGGTGTACGTCGCGTCCGCCTCCGGCACGGCCGGGTCAGCGGGCCCGGCGTCGTCCCCTGGCGGCTCGCCCGGGCCGGCGCCGCCGCGCGCCCCGGGACCGGGCGCGGCCGTCGCGTACCGGACGGTGGCCCCGTGCACCTGGCGCATCCAGGTCAGCCGCTCGGCGCCGAGCCCGCAGGCGCGGGCCGCCCGGCGCCGGTTGGCGGCTACGGCGGCCGGGTCGTCGCCGACGCCGCGGCCCAGGTTCAGCGTGTCATAAGGTGCCGCGCTCACGCCGCCGCTGCGGCCGGTGAACAGGACGAACACCCCCGGGGCCAGCTCGACGGGCGGGCCCGGCTCACCCCCGGCGGTCACTTGAGGAAATCGGGCACGTCGAGGTCGTCGTCCTCCTCGAAGACCACGGACGGGCGCCGGGTGCTCGAGCCATCGGGTAGCCAGCCCGCGCCTGCGCCGCCGACGCGGGCGCCGGTCAGCGACGGCGACGCTCCCATGGTGCCGGTCCAGGGCGTGGCCTCGGCCGCCTCGGCGGGCACCCGGCCGGCCTCGCCCGCTCCGCCTGCCGCGGCGGGTGCCTTGGCGGCGGGCGGCCTGGCCGCGGATGGCTTCGCCGCCGGCGGCTTCGCGTCCGATGCGGCCGCGGCCGTTCCGGCCGGAGCGGCCGCGGGCTTGGCGGCGGCTGCGGCCGCCTCGGGCCGCGCCTCGTCCCCGGACGGCGGTGCCGCAGCAGGCGCGTCCGCCGGACCAGGCCCGGCGCTCCGGTCCGGGCCGGGCGCGGCCGCCGCGGCGGGGGCGTCGCTGCCGGGGGATCCGGGCGACTGCCAGCTCCCGGACGGCTTGAACACATCGGAACCGCTGGCCGGCGTCCCGCCGTACCCGGCCGCCGGGTTTCCTGACGCCATGCTCGCCGGCCGGGGCCGGGCGATGTCGCCCTCGTCGAAGCCGGCCGCGATGACCGTGACCCTGACCTCGTCGCCGAGCGCGTCGTCGATGACCGCGCCGAAGATGATGTTGGCGTCGAGAGCGGCCGAGCTCGAGACGAGCTGCGCGGCCTCGTGGATCTCGAACAGGCCAAGATCGGACCCGCCCTGGATGGACAGCAGCACGCCGTGGGCCCCGTCGATGCTCGCCTCCAGCAGCGGGCTGGAGATCGCCTTTTCCGCCGCGGCGACCGCACGGTCGTCGCCGCGAGCCGAGCCGATGCCCATCAGCGCCGAACCCGCGCCCGACATGACCGACTTGACGTCGGCGAAGTCCAGGTTGATCAGGCCCGGCGTCGTGATCAGGTCGGTGATGCCCTGGACACCGGACAGCAGCACCTGGTCCGCGGCCTTGAACGCGTCCAGCACGCTCACCTGCCGGTCGGAGATGGACAGCAGCCGGTCGTTCGGTATCACGATCAGCGTGTCCACCTCGCCGCGGAGCCGTTCGATGCCCGAATCCGCCTGGGCCGCCCGGCGCTTGCCCTCGAACCCGAACGGCCGGGTGACCACGCCGATCGTGAGCGCGCCCAGCGAACGCGCCACGTTGGCCACGACCGGGGCGCCCCCGGTGCCGGTCCCGCCGCCCTCGCCGGCGGTCACGAAGACCATGTCGGCGCCCTTGATCACCTCCTCGATCTCCTCGCGGTGGTCCTCGGCGGCCTTCGCGCCGATGTCGGGGTTGGCCCCGGCGCCGAGGCCGCGGGTGAGTTCCCGGCCGACATCGAGCTTGACGTCGGCATCGCTCATGAGAAGGGCCTGCGCGTCCGTGTTGATCGCGATGAACTCGACGCCCTTGAGCCCCTCCTCGATCATCCGGTTAACGGCGTTGACGCCGCCCCCGCCTATGCCGACGACCTTGATGACCGCCAAATAGTTCTGCGGTGCTGCCACGAGGAGGAAACCTTTCCGCTCGTCTGCCGTATCGCGTTCCCGCTGGCCACCTCGGCCGTCGTTGACGGCGCCGAACTCGGAAAACTACGTGTTAGCAGTTTGCCGAAATTCGCCCCCAATAACATCGGCCGGGCACGTCCCGCGGTTTCCAGCCAGTCAACTCTCACCCTCAAGTTGAGATTTAGAGTTATGTCAAGCTGCCGATTAATAGGGACAGTAGGGTTGTCCCGCGCCCGGGGTCAATTAGCCGCGCCGCACCGCGCCCGGCGTGTTGCGCCGACTTTGCGCTGATCCGGGCCGGCCCGGCCGCCGGGACTCCGGGCCGGGGGCCTTCTCATCCCCCGGTGACCGCGGTGTTCGGGTCGCTGAGGTCATAGGACGATGCCTTCGTGCGCATCAGGATCTCCAGTTCGGCCGCCTTCGCCGCCTGGCTGGTGCCGCCCCACAGCACCGTGATCCCGCCGCGCAGGTCCAGCGTCACCGCGTCCGGCGACGGGGCGGCCACGGCGCGCACGAGGCGGCGGATCGACGGCGGAAGCTGCCGCAGCACGGTCACGGCCGCCCCGACCGCCGGGCTGCCGCGCAGCGAGTTCGGGTCCGCGGCCGTGGTGAGCAGGACCATCCCGGCCGGCCGCCGGGTCACGTGGCCGAGCACCACGCCGAACCTGTCGACCAGCGCGAAGCCGCCGTCGGACGCCACCGCGAGCACCGGCGTCCGCTCCCGGATCACGATCGTGACCGAGTCCGGCCAGTCCCTGCTGACCTGCGCGGACTGAACCTGGGTGAGCTGCTCGACCCGGCGGGCCACGGCCGCGGTGTCGACCCGGGCGAGCGGGGTGCCCGGCTTGATGCCCGCCGCCCGGAGCACCTCGGCCCGCGGCACGGCGCCGGCTCCGGTGACCGTCACGGAGCGCACGACGAACAGGCCGGAGCCGAGCAGGGCCCAGACGGCCACGGCCGCGATGACCACCGCCGCCAGCGCGAAGAGCACGGCCTTCCGCCGCCGCCGGCCGGGCCGGGACCGCCGGGTGGCGGGAGTTCCGGCACTGGGTTCGGGATCACTGAGTTCCGCACCACCGTGTTCGGAACCACGGGGCGCGGTGGACTGTGAGCCGCCGCTGACGTCGCGTTCGGGCATCATCCGGCCTCACCGCCGCGCTCGCGCAGCGCGGCGAGGATCCGCGGGCCCAGCAGCGTGACATCGCCCGCGCCCATGGTCAGCACGAGATCCCCCGGCTTGGCCAGGCCCGTGATGGCGTCCGGCACGGCCGAGACGTCGGGCAGGAAGCGCGCCCGCCCGCCGGGTACGGCAGCCGCGATGATCATCCCGGTGACGCCCGGCTCGGGATCCTCGCGGGCCGCGTACACGTCGAGGACCAGGGCCTCATCGGCCAGCCCGAGCGCCGCGCCGAACTCCTGGGCGAAGAACCGGGTCCGGCTGTACAGGTGCGGCTGGAACACCGCGATGACCTGCCCGCCCGCGGCCACCTCCCGGGCCGCGGTGAGGTCGGCCGCGAGCTCGGTCGGGTGATGCGCGTAGCTGTCGAGCACGCGCACGCCGTCCGCCTCGCCCTTGGGCTCCATGCGCCGCTGGGCGCCGCGGTAGGCCTCCAGCCCCGCGACCGCCGCCCCGGCGGGGACGCCGAGCTCCACGGCGGCGGCGAGGGCGGCCGCGGCATTGAGCGCGTTGTGCCGGCCGGGAACCCCGATCGTCAGCGTCCGCGGGACGGCGCCTCGCGGGGTCACGGTCAGCCGGGTGGCCATGCCCAGGACGGTCACCCCGGTCAGCCGGTAGTCCGCCCCGGCCGACTCGCCGTAGCTGCGCACCCGCAGCGGGAGCGCGTCCGCGGCGGCCGCGAGCGCGGCCGCGCCCGGGTCGTCGCGGCACGTGACGAGCAGGCCGTCCGCGCGGATCCGGCCGGCGAACGCCGCGAAGGTCGCCTGGATCTGGGCCAGGCTCTCGTAGTTGTCCAGGTGCTCGGCCTCGATGCAGGTGACCACCGCGGCGCTCGGCGACAGGTTCAGGAACGACCCGTCGCTCTCGTCCGCCTCGACCACGAACGCCTCGCCGGTGCCCTCGCCCGCGCCGTCGCCGGTCTCGGCGAGGATCCCGCCGATCACGTACGACGGGTCCGCGCCGCAGTGGCGCAGCACGGTAGTCAGCATCGAGGTGGTCGTGGTCTTGCCGTGCGTGCCGGTGACCGCGATGCCCTGCCTGCCGAGCATGAGCGAGGCCAGCGCCGCCGCGCGCGGGATGACCGTGACGCCGCGCTGCCGGGCCGCCACGATCTCGGGGTTACGGTCCCCGATGGCCGACGGCGTGGTCACGACGGTGTCCGCCCCGTCGATGTTCGCCGGGTCGTGGCCCACCCGCACGGTCGCGCCGAGCCGGGCGAGCTCGTCGAGCTGGGCCGAGGCGGCCCGGTCGCTGCCGGACACGACGACCCCCCGGGCCAGCATGAGGCGCGCGATCCCGGACATCCCGGCGCCGCCGATGCCGACGAAGTGCACCCGCCCCAGCTGGGCGACCGGCACCGCCGTCACCGGCGTCACCAGGCCCATGTCCGGCTCCTCTCGCCCTTCCCGCCCTCGCGCGTCCGGTTCTCGCCCGGGCCGCTCACCGCCGGCGCCGCCCGCCGTGCTGTGGTGGTCTCTCCGGCCGTGGTGCGCCCCGGCGCCCGTCCTCCCGCATGACGTCGATGACCTCGGCCGCGAGCCGGCGGTCGGCGTCCCGGCGGCCCGCCCCCGCCGCTGCGCGCGACATGGCCGCGACCAGTTCCGGGTCGAGCAGCACGGGCAGCAGCGTGTCCGCTATCCATTCCGGGCTCAGCTGGGCGTCGTCGACGACGATCCCGCCGCCGACCTCCGCGATCGGCGCCGCGTTCATCCGCTGCTCGCCGTTGCCGTGCGGCAGCGGCACGTACGCCGCGGGCAGGCCCACCGCGGTGAGCTCGGCGCACGTCATCGCGCCCGCCCGGCAGAGCGCGAAGTCAGCGGCCGCGTACGCGAGGTCCATCCGGTCCAGGTAGGGCAGCGCCACGTAGGGGGGCTCCCCTCCGGGCGGCGGGACATCGACGTCGGAGCGCGGCCCGACGATGTGCAGCACCTGGACGCCGGCCGAGCCGATCCAGCCCGCCGCGGCCACCACCGCCTGGTTCAGCGACCTGGCGCCCTGTGAGCCGCCGGTCACCAGCAGCACCGGGAGGTCGGGCCGCAGGCCGAAATGCGCGCGCGCCTTGTCCCCGAGCGCGAGCCGGTCGAGCCCGGCTATCTCCCGGCGGATCGGTATGCCGATATAGGTGGCGTGCGCGAGCTTGGTGCCCGGCTGCCCGGTGAAGACGTGGCGGGTCAGCCGTACCCCGATCCGGTTGGCCAGGCCCGGCCGCGCGTTGGCCTCGTGCACGACGATCGGTATGCCGCGGCGCCGCGCGGCCAGGTACGCGGGCGTGGCCACGTAGCCGCCGAACCCGACGAGCACGCCGGCCCGGACCCGGTCCAGCACCGCGGTGGCGGCGCCGACCGCGGCGCCGAGCCGTCCGGGCACCGACAGCAGCTGCTGGTTCACCGAGCGGGGCAGCGGGACCGCGGGAATGAGCTCGAGGTCATAGCCGCGCAGGGGCACCAGCCTGGTCTCCAGCCCGCGCTCGGTGCCCAGGCACGTGATCGGGATCCGCGGGCTGGCCCGCCGCAGCGCGTCAGCGAGGGCCAGCGCCGGCTCGACATGGCCGGCCGTGCCGCCACCCGCGAGGACAATGCTCATCGGCGCGCCTCGACACGACGCTCATCGGCGGCCTCGCCTCCTCCCTCTGGCTCTGGCCTGGTAGTGCGGCCCCAGGCGGGCACGGCCGGGCTCAGCCGCGCCGCCTGCCCAGGCCAAGCCAGCTTAGGACGCGCAGCACCGGTCCGGGGCCAGCAGCCGCGAGTGCCTGCTGGGCGCCGGGCTCCCGTTTCGCGAACGACATCAGCATGCCCAGCGCGGCCAGCGTCACGAGCAGCGACGACAGGCCGGCCGACACCAGCGGCAGCGGCACGCCGGTGATCGGCAGCACGCCGATGACCGCGCCGATGTTGACCAGGGCCTGCACCACGATCCAGGCCGTCGCGGCCGCCGCGGCCAGGCGCATGAAGGTGTCGGGCACCCGCCGCGCGATCCGCATCCCGGCGTAGGCGAGCCCGCCGTACAGGAACGTCACGCAGAGCGTGCCGACCAGCCCGAGTTCCTCGCCGATGACCGCGAAGATGAAGTCGGTGGTGGACTCCGGCACCCAGCCCCACTTCATCCGGCCGGCGCCGAGCCCCACGCCGAACCATCCGCCCGAGCCCACCGCGTACTTGCCCTCGAGCGTCTGCCAGCCGACCGTCAGGGAGTTGGCCTGCGGGTGCAGGAAGCCGGTGATCCGCTGCAGCCGGTAGGACGCCACGATGATCAGGATGACCATCGCGAAGCCCATCAGCCCGAGCATGCCCGCGAACAGCCGGAACGGAGTGCCGATCACCCAGAGCAGGGCGAGGAAGATGACCAGCAGGATGAACGTGGTGCCGAGGTCGTCGCCGAGCATCACCAGCATGCTGAAGATCGCGGCCCCGGGCAGCAGCGGGATCAGCAGGTGCCGCCACTCGCCGAGCTGGCCCGCCTTCTCCTTGCGGGCCAGCAGGTCGGCGCCCCACAGCACGAAGGCCAGCTTGGCGAACTCGGACGGCTGGACCTGGAAGCCCAGCACGTTGATCCAGCGCTCGCCGCCGTTGACGGTGTGGCCGACGGTGAGCACCAGCAGCAGGCCGAGCACGGACATCGCGACCATGGGGTAGGCGGCGGCCCGGAACAGCACCGGGGAGGACCTGGCGGCGATCCACATCAGCGCCAGCCCGGCCACGACGCCGAGCAGCTGCTTCTGGAAGCCCGCGTAGGGTGACCCGCCCTGGGCGATGGCCTGGGCCGAGGAGGTCGACAGCACCATGACCAGGCCCAGCGCGAGCAGCAGCGTGGTGATGCCGAGGACGAGGTAGTAGGACGTGAGCGGGCGGTCCAGCCGCCGCAGGCCCGCCGTCACCCGGCTCGTCATCCGGCCCGCGGCGCGGGCCCGGGGCCCGGGCGCGGCGACGTCCGGGCTGACATCCGGGGGGACGACCGGGGCGGTCACCTGTCCCCTTTCGCCTCCGGCCCCGCCGCTCCCGCCCCTCACCGCGCCGTCTTCCCTCGTCGCCGGTCGCTGGCTCCTTCGCTCCTCAGCCCGGCGTCACCGCGCCCCTTGGGCGAGGCCGCCAGCCGCGCGACCGCGGCGGCGAACGCGTCGCCGCGCGCCGGGTAGTCGCGGAACATGTCGAACGACTGCGCGGCGGGCGCCAGCAGCACGGTGTCGCCGGGCACGGCCAGCCGGGCGGCCAAGGTCACCACGAGATCCATTGCTCCAGTGTCGGTGCGGACGGCCTCTACGACCGGGACATCCGGCGCGTGTCGCGCCAGCGACCGCCGGATCACCTCGCGGTCCGCGCCGAGCAGCACGACGCCGCGCAGCCGCGGCGCGATCTCGCGCACCAGCAGGTCGACGTCGGTGTCGGCGCCGCGGAACAGTCCGCCCGCGATCCACACCACGGACGGGTAGGAGTGGAGGGCCGCGGCCGCCGCGTGCGGGTTGCTGGCCTTGG
Organism: uncultured Actinomycetota bacterium; assembly: GCA_963745575.1. Lineage (GTDB taxonomy): Bacteria > Actinomycetota > Actinomycetes > Streptosporangiales > Streptosporangiaceae > JASHPR01. The sequence goes on from CAVUYA010000013.1 coordinate 30,209, forward strand.
AGTCGTCGACGTAGTCCACCCGGCCGACCCGGGCGACCAGGCTCATCCGGTGCGGCTCGGGCCGGAAGGCGGCCATCCCGGCCGCGATCGCCCCGGGCGGCACGCCGTACGCGCGGGCCAGCGCCGCCGCGGCCAGCGCGTCGGCCACGTTGTGCGGCCCGGCCGGCCGGACGTCGGCCACGCCCGCCAGCACCGCCCCGGCCGGGTCGCCGAAGGCCCGGTCAAGCAGGACGCCGTCGACCACCCCGAGCTCGCCGGGACCGGGCGCGCCGAGCCGGAAGGCCACCACCCGGGCGGTGCCTGGCGCGGCGGCGGCCAGGTCCCGCGAGCGCACGTCGTCCGCGTTGCACACCGCCACCGTGCCCGGCGCGTAGATCCGGCTCTTGGCCTGCGCGTAGGACTCGATGTCGCCGTGCCAGTCCAGATGGTGCGCGGCGACGTTCAGCACCACCGCGGCCAGCGGGCGCAGCGACTGGCTCCAGTACAGCTGGAAGCTGGACAGCTCGACCGCCATGACCGGGTACGGCTCCGGCTCGGTGACCGCCTCGATGACCGGCAGGCCGACGTTGCCCGCGGCGATACTGCGGTGCCCGGCCGCGCCGAGCATGGCCGCGAGCATCCGCACCGTGGTGGTCTTGCCGTTGGTCCCGGTCACCCCGAGCCACTCCTGCCGACGGCCGCCAGGCAGCGCCGGGCGCAGCCGCCAGGCCAGCTCGACGTCACCGATCACCGGGACGCCGGCCGCGGCCGCGGCGGCGACCAGCGGGCTGCCGGGCCGGAACCCCGGCGCCGTGATCACCAGGTCGGTGCCGGGCGGGAGCGTCGGGTGTTCGGTGAACGTGACCGGGACCCCGAGGCCGGCCAGCTCCTTGGCCGCCCGGCGGTTGGCCTCGTCGTCGCGGCCGTCGGCGGCCGTGACCAGCGCGCCGCGGGCGGCGAGCAGGCGGGCCACCGGCGGGCCGGTGATCCCGAGCCCGTTGACGAAGACCCGCATCCCGGCCAGGCGGTCCGCGAGGCCGCTCCCCTGGGCGTCCGCTTCTTCCGGCGTGCGCATAGCGCTACACCGGGAGCCAGGCCACGTAGAAGATGCCGAGGCCGGCCGCGATGAACAGGCCGCAGATCAGCCAGAACCTGACCACGATCGTGGTCTCGGCCCAGCCGAGCAGCTCGAAGTGATGCTGCAGCGGCGCCATCTTGAAGACCCGGCGCCCGGTCAGCTTGTACGACCCCACCTGGATGATCACCGACATGATGATGATGACGAACAGCCCGCCCAGGATCACGAGCAGCAGCTGGGTCTTCGTGCACACGGCCAGCCCGGCGAGCACGCCGCCGAGCGCGAGCGACCCGGTGTCGCCCATGAAGATCCTGGCCGGCGGGGCGTTCCACCACAGGAACCCGAAGCAGGCGCCGAGCACCGTCCCGGCCACCACCGCGAGGTCCAGCGGGTCCCGCACCGGATAGCACTGCGGGGCGAGGTTGACGGTGCAGTCGTTCTTCAGCTGCCAGATCCCGATGAGCACGTAGGCGGCGAGCACGAGGATCGCGGCGCCGGTGGCCAGCCCGTCGAGCCCGTCGGTCAGGTTCACCGCGTTCGACCACCCGGCGATCATGAGCACGATCCACAGCACGAACGGCAGCACCCCGATGGCCGGGCCGATGTCGCGCAGGAACGAGATGTGCGCATCGGCCGGGGTGAGGTCGAACCCGTCCGGGTGGCGCAGCACCTCCACCGCGAACACCGCGCCCACCACCGCCTGGCCGGCCAGCTTGGCCCCGCTGCGCAGGCCGAGGCTGGTCTGCTTGTAGATCTTGATGAAGTCGTCGATGAAGCCGACCGCGCCCAGGCCGGTCATCAGCGCCAGCACGAGCAGGCCCGACATGGTCATCGGGCTCTTGGTCAGCTCGTGCCCGCAGATGTACCCGACCAGCGTGGCGACCACGATGACGGTGCCGCCCATCGTGGGGGTGCCGCGCTTGGTCAGGTGCGAGGACGGGCCCTCCTCCCTGATCTCCTGGCCGTACCCGCGCCTGGTGAAGATCTTGATCGCGAGCGGCGTGCCGAACAGCGCCAGCACCATGGCGACGCCGGCCGAGACGAGGATGGTCTTCACGGGGCCAGCTCCCTGGTCAGGTCCAGCTCCCCGGTCAGGGCCAGCGCGACGCGCTGCAGGTTCGCGGCCCGCGCGGCCTTGACGAGCACCACGTCGCCGGGCCGGGCCCGCCGGCTGGCCTCGGCCACTGCCGTGGCCGCGTCGGGCACCTGCAGCAGCTCGCCGCGCCAGGACGGGTCCGCCTTCGCCCCGGCCAGGATCGGCGCGGCCTCCTCCCCCACCACGATCAGCCCGGCCAGGCCGGCCCGCGCCGCCTGCCGGCCTGCCCGCTCGTGCAGTTCCTCGGCCCGGGCGCCCAGTTCCTTCATGGGGCCGAGCACCGCGAACGCGCGCCCGCCGCGGGCCATGGCGGCCAGGGCCGACAGCGCCGCCCCGAGCGCCTCGGGGCTGGCGTTATACGCGTCGTTGATGACCGTCACCCCGTCGGGCCGCCTGGTCACCTCCATCCGCCACCGGCTCCGGGCCGTGGCCGCGGACAGTCCCTCCGCCACGGCGGCGAGGTCCATGCCGAGCTGGCCGGCCAGCGCCGCGGCGGCCAGCGCGTTGCTGACGTTGTGCTCGCCGTGCAGCCGCAGCCGGACGGGAGCCGAGCCGGCCCCGGTGCGCAGGGTGAAGCCGGGCCGGCCGGCCTCGTCGAGGACGACGCCGGCCGCGCGGACGTCCGCCCTCGGCGACCGGCCGAAGGTCACCACCCGGGCCGCCGTCTCCCCGGCCATGGCCAGCACCCGCGGGTCGTCGGCGTTGAGCACCGCCACGCCGTCGGCCGGCAGCGCGGCGGGCAGCTCGGCCTTGGCCCGCGCGACCTCGTCGAGGCTGCCGAACTCGCCGGCGTGCGCGTGCCCCACGCACAAGACGGCGCCCAGCCGCGGCGGCGAGACCCGGCACAGCGCGGCGATGTGCCCGGGCCCGCGCGCGGACATCTCGGCCACCAGGTACCTGGTCTGCCTGGTGACCCGCAGCACGGTGAGCGGGTGGCCGATCTCGTTGTTGTAGGAGTCCTGCGGCGACACCGTCGGGCCCAGCGACTCGATCAGCTGGGCCGCCAGGTCCTTGGTGGTGGTCTTCCCGGCGGATCCGGTGATCGCGGCGATCGTCAGCCCCGGCCGGCGGGCGACGACGGCCGCGGCCAGCGCGGCCAGCGCGGCGGGCACGTCGGGCACGATCAGCGCGGGCACGCCGACCGGCCGGGCGGCGAGCACCGCCGTGGCCCCGGCCGCGACCGCCGGCCGCGGCGAAATCATGCCCGTCGGCCCGCGGCCCGGGCAGCGCCGCGAACAGGCTCCCCGGGCCGACCTTCCGGGAGTCGATGACGACCGGCCCGGTGACACGGCCCCGTTAGGTCCGGTACGAGAGTCACGCGGGCGCCGGTGATCTCGGCTATCTGGGCCACGGACAGCGGGATCACAGGTCCCCCATATCGGTCGACAGGGCATCGGGCGCGGCCGCGGGCGGCCCGTCGGCCCGCGCGGCCGTCAGGCGGCGGGCAAGCACGTCCGCGGCCACCTCGCGGTCATCGAACGGGATCACCGACGTGCCCGCGTACTGGCCGCGCTCGTGCCCCTTGCCCGCGATGAGCACCACGTCTCCCTTGGCGGCCCGGCCGATCGCGAGCCCGATCGCGGCCCCGCGGTCCGGCTCGACGATCACGTGCGCGCGGCCGGCGGCGGGGACGGTCAGTACGCCGGTGAGCATCTCTGCCAGTATGCCGAGCGGATCCTCCGAGCGCGGGTTATCGCTGGTGAGAATGGCCGTGTCCGCGAGCCCGGCGGCCGCGGCGCCCATCAGCGGGCGCTTGGCCCGGTCCCGGTCGCCGCCGCAGCCCAGCACGATCGTGAGGTTACCCGGCGTGACCGGCCGCAGGGCATCCAGCACGGCCCGCACCGCGCCGGGCTTGTGCGAGTAGTCGACCAGCACGGTGAAGTCCTGGCCCGCCTCGACGCGCTCCATGCGGCCGGGTACCCCGGGGCACGCGGCGACGCCGCGGACCGCCGTGGCGATCCCCACGCCGGACTCGACCAGGGCCACGATGGCGGCGAGCGCGTTAGCCACGTTGAACGGCCCGGGCAGGGCCACCGACGCGTCGGCCTCCACGCCGCCGGGGCCGACGACCCGGAAGGCGCTCCCGTCCGCCCCGCCGCGCACGTCGGCCGCGCGCCAGTCGGCGGCCGGGTTCCCGGCCGCGGAGTAGGTGGTGATCGGGATCCGCGGGGCGGCGGCGAGCATCCGCCCGCGGGAGTCGTCCAGGTTGACCACCCCGGCCCGGGCGTAGTCCGGGGTGAACAGGGCGGCCTTCGCGGCGAAGTAGGCGTCGATCGTCTCGTGGAAGTCCAGGTGGTCCTGGGAGAGGTTGGTGAACACGGCCACGTCGTAGGACGTGCCGGCGACGCGGCCCAGCGCCAGGGCGTGGCTCGAGACCTCCATCGCGGCGGCCGTCACGCCCTGCTCCACCATGGCGGCCAGCAGCGCCTGCAGGTCGGTGGCCTCCGGGGTGGTCAGCGCGCTGTCGGCGGTGACGTCGCCGATGCGGGTCTGCACGCCGCCGACCAGGCCGGTCAGGTGGCCCGCCGTCCGCAGCCCGGACTCCAGCAGGTACGTCGTGGTGGTCTTGCCGCTGGTCCCGGTCACCCCGATCAGCGTCAGCCTGGCCGACGGGCGGCCGTAGATCCAGGCGGCGACCTCGCCCAGCCTCGCCCGCGGGTCGCCGACCACGAACACCGGCAGGCCGGACCGGATCGCGAGTTCCTTGCCCGCGGGATCGGTGAGGACCGCCGCGGCGCCGGCCGTGGCGGCCTGCGCGCAGAACCGTCCGCCGTGGTAGGTGCCGCCGGGTAGCGCGGCGTACAGGTCACCGGGGCGCACGCGGCGCGAGTCGTGGGTGATCCCGCAGACCCCGCGCGATCCGCTGGCCGCGGTCAGCGGACCGGGCGCGTCCCGGCCGGCCGTCCTGACCCCGAGCAGGACCGCGAGCTCCGCGAGCGGGCGCAGAGGGGCGCGGCGTGGGCGCAGATCCGCTGGCACGGGCAGAGATTACCTCTGTTCGCGCCGCGATGAGCGTGCCGCGCGGGGACTGCTCACGGCACCATGAGCGTGAGGCGGGGACGCTTGGCGCCGTCCGGCGGGATCCGCAGGGTCTGCAGCGCGAACTTCGCCACGTGGTAGAAGACCGGCCCGGCGACCTCGTCGCCGAAGTAGCCGCCCTTGGTGGGGTCCTGGACGTTCACGGCCACCACGAGCTGCGGGTCGCTGGCCGGCGCGATGCCGATGTAGCTCGCGCCGTACTGGCACAGGCAGCTCTTCCCCGGGCCGGCACCTGCGCGGTGCCGGTCTTGGCCGCGATCGAGTACCCCGGGATGATGCCCCACGGCTCGCCGCCCTTGTTGTCGATGAAGGGCACCTGCTGCAGGATCGCCATCAGCTCGCTGGCGGTCTTCGGCTCCAGGACCCGGGTCTGCCGCGGCGCGGGCGCGGGCGTGAACGTCCCGGTGTCGCTGACCGTGCCCGCGACGACCGAGGGCTGGACCCGGACCCCGCCGTTGGCGATCGTGGCGTAGACGCTGGCCATCTGCACCGCGTTCACCGCGACGCCCTGGCCGAAGGACAGGGTGTAACGCTCGTCGCCCCACCACTGGGACGGCGGCGGCAGGAGGCCCGCGCTCTCGCCGGGCAGGTTCAGCCCGGTGGGCTCGCCGATCCCGAACGCCCTGAAGTACTGGTACTGGATCTGCGGGCTGACGTGCTGGGCCACCTGCACCATGCCGTCGTTGAACGAGTTGGCGATGATTCCCGCGATCGTGAACTTCGCCGTGGCGTGGTACTCGCCGTCGTGGAACGAGAACCCGTCGACCATGATCTGGTCCGGCACCGTGTAGGTGCTCATCGGCGTCTGCCCGCCGCGCTCGAGCGCGGCGGCGGCGGTGATGATCTTCGCGGTGCTGCCCGGCTGGAACACGTTCTGCACCGGGATGTCGGCCGTCGCGGCCACGCTCGACGGGGCGGATGGGCTGAACGTCGGGTACTGCGCGAGCGCCAGGATCCGCCCGGTGTGCGGGTCCATCACCACGATCGAGCAGTTCCGGGCGTGCGCCGCCTTGACTTCGGCGGCGCACTGCTGCTCGGCGTACCACTGGATGTCGGCGTTGAGGGTGAGCCGCAGGCTGTCGCCCGGTACCGGTTGCTTGACGACGGTCTCGGTCGCCGGGATGGGCTGCTGGGTCGGGCCCATCTCGACCTCCTCGCTGCCGTCCCGGCCGGCCAGCAGCGAGTTGTACTCCTGCTCGATCCCGGCCGCGCCGGTCACGTCGCCGTTGCCGCCGGCGTTGGTGAAGCCGACCAGGTTGGCCGCGAGGTCGCCGTTCGGGTAGGTCCGCGAGTACGACGGGGTATCGGCGATGCCGGGCAGCCGCAGCGCCGTGATCCGGGCACCGGTCGCCGCGGGGACGTTCCGCTTGAGCACCACGTACTGCGGTGAGGTCGGGTAGTCGAGCAGCGCCTGGATCACCGGCTGCGGCATGCCGAGCGGCCCGGCCAGCGCGGCGGCCACCCGTGGCCGCTGGGCCGGCTTTATCTCGGCCGGGTCGGCGTAGACCAGGTCGGTCTGCACGGTCATCGCGAGCACCGTGCCGTCACTGCTGGTGATGGAGCCGCGCACGACCGGGATCGAGATCGGCTGGGGCGGCAGCATCTGCTGCTGGGCCAGGGCCCGGTACTGCGACCAGTGCAGGCCCTGGAGCTGTACCAGCCGGGCGGCGAACAAGGCCAGCACGACCCCGATGCACACCAGCGTGATGCTCAGGCGGCGGCCGGGACCAGCCCGGCGAAGGCCGGGGCGGCCCGCGTCGCGCCGAGGCCGGGACGGCCGGGGCGGGGCCGGGCGGGGCCGGCCACGGGCGACGGCGACCCGGCCCGGCCGGGCGGCCAGAGCCGCGGGCCCGGCGCCGGGCGGCCTTCTCCGGTCGTCGCCGCGCCTCTTGCCCGCGTCGGGGCGCCTGCCGCCGCCCTCGCCGGGGCGCCGGTCGGAGCCGGGCCCGGACGGCCGGCGCGGGCCGGGCGGCGGCGCCGAGCGGCCGGCCGGGCCTCGCCCGGACCGTTCGTGACGGCGGCCCGAGCGGTCACCGGGTGTCACGGGGTGTAGCCCGGGGGGGCCGAGACCACCCCGGGTACCGTGGCCGGCGTGACGTAGCTGCGGCCGGTCCGCAGGTCCACGAAGTCCAGGACCGGCTGCACCCGCAGGCCGAGCTTCAGGGCCCGCTGCTCGATGGAGGCCGGCGACTGCTCGGCCGCCACCTGCTGCTGCAGTTCCTCCACTCGCTGCGAGGCCTGGGTGTTGCCCTGCTGCAGGGCGCTGATCCGGAACGATGCCGCGGCCAGCGTGGTGTTGATCACCAGCAGGCAGACCAGCCCGCTGCCGAGCAGCCCCAGCACCAGCAGGATGAAGGGGGTGCGCGACGCCGCGCGCCGTCCGCCGTCCCCGGCCTGCCGTGCCCCGCCCGGCGGGCGGGCCGGGCCCGGGACGGCCGCGGGACGGCCGCCCGCACGGACCGGGGCGGCCGCGGGCCTGGCGGCGGAGCGGGCCGGGACGGTCGCCGGCCGGCGGCGGAGCGGGCCGCGGGAGGCGCGGGCCGGGCCGGGCGCGGCTGTGCCCCCCGGGGAGCGGCTTGACCAGGGCTGCGCGGCGGGCCCGTGCTGACCGTGGTTTTCATCCCGCACCGCCCTTCATCCCGCACTGCCCTTCATCCGGCGCTTGCCCTTCATCCGGCGCCGTCCGCACTCTGCCTTTTGGTCTCGCCTCGCCTTTTGTCTCGCCTCCGGGCCCCGCCCGCCTCCCCATGGCCACCTCGCTGCGCCGCCTTCCCTCGTCGCTCGCTCGCAAGCTCCCTCGCTCCTCAGTCCAGGCGGCACCGCGCCCCTTCGGCTCGCTCATGCGGCCCGGATTCGCTCGGCGGCCCGCAGCCGGGCCGAGGCGGCGCGCGGATTGGCCGCCACTTCCGCCGCCGTGGGCCGCTCGGCCCCCCGGGTGAGGAGCCGGAACCTCGGCCGGGCGGCCTCGAGCTGAACCGGGAGCCCGGGCGGGGTGGTGTCCGCCGCGCCGGCCACGAGGGCCTGCTTGACCACGCGGTCCTCGAGCGAGTGGTAGGCGAGCACCACGATCCGGCCGCCCACCGCCACGGCGTCAAGGGCCGCGGGCAGGGCCTGGCGCAGCGCCTCAAGCTCGCCGTTGACCTCGATCCGCAGGGCCTGGAAGGTGCGCTTCGCGGGGTGGCCCCCGCTGCGCCGGGCCGGGGCCGGGATCGAGTCGCGGACGATCTCCGACAGCCGCATGGTCGAGGTGAGCGGGGACTTCGACCGCTCCCTGACCACCGCGTCCGCGATGCGGCGGGCGTAGCGCTCTTCGCCGTACTCGCGCAGCACCCGGGCCAGCCGGGCCGCGGGATAGGTGTTGACGACATCCGCCGCGGTCAGCGGCCCGGTCTGGTCCATCCGCATGTCCAGCGGAGCGTCGTAGGAGTAGGCGAAGCCCCGGCTGGGGTCATCGAGCTGCGGGGAGGAGACCCCGAGATCGAACAGGACGCCGTGGACGCTGGGCTGGCCGAGCGTGGCCAGGATCTCGCCGATCGCGTCGTACCTGGCGTGGACCAGCGTGACCCGGCCGCCGTACGGCGCGAGCACCTTGCGGGATTCCTCGATCGCAGCGTCGTCGGCGTCCACGCCGATCAGGGTCAGCCCCGGGTGCTGGCTCAGCAGCGCGCTGGCGTGCCCGGCCCGGCCGAGCGTGGCGTCGAGCAGGACCGCTCCCTCGGGCTGCAGCGCGGGCGCGAGCAGGGCCAGCACCCGGTCGGTCATGACCGGCAGGTGTCCTGAGCCTGTCGTGGCCACCGGGCCCCCTTCTCGCGTGCACATCAGCCAGTGCCGAAATCGGCAGAACCGGACCGCGCCCGCTGCGGTGCTTGCCCGGCCAGGTCCCCATCCGCGCGATGCGCCGATGGCCGATGCCGCCTGGCGCCGGGGAAGTGACGTCAGCCGACCTGGCCATCCAGCGCGGGTGGAGACCTCGCCGGGCACCCCGTGCTGGGGCGCCTGCTTCACTCAGCTCCGGGCGTCACCTCCTCGGCTCCCTGGGAGAACACGTCCTCCTGCTCGGCCAGGTAGGCCTCCCACGCCGCGGAGTCCCAGATCTCCAGGCGGGTGTTGTTCCCGATCACCACGCAGTCGCGCTGCAGGGCCGCGTACTCGCGCAGCGCGGGCGGGATGGTGATCCGGCCCTGCCGGTCCGGGATCGCGTCTTCGGCGCTGGCGAAGAACACCCGGTTGTAGCCGCGCGCCGGCTTGGCGTCCCCCGGTTCGGGCCGTCGTCCCGCGGCGATCTGGTCGAACTCTGCCTGGGAAAACACGTAGAGACAGCGTTCCTCGCCCTTGGTCAGGACGATTCCCCTGGTGAGCTCCTCGCGGTACTTGGCGGGCAGGATCAGGCGCCCCTTCTCGTCCAGGCGCGGCGTGTGAGTACCGAGAAACACCAGCGCTCACCTCCCCGGTCCCCCACCTGACCCGCTTTCGAGGCCCTTTCTGCCCCACGGTCCTCCACTGTACTCCACAATTCCCCACCGTCAACGGCGAGGCGGCCCGGACTGGGCGCTAATTCCCCCTGAACCCGAGGTCAGAGCGGTGGAGTGAAGTGGGGAGGGACGCAAGTCGCGTGCGGGCCATCGCACGACGTACTGTCTGAACGCACGGCCATGCACAAACTCACGGGTCCTGCCCGGCCGGGCAGCCCGAGAATCGCGCCGAGCGTGACGCGAGGAGGACATGTGGTCATCGACACGGGGAACCAGGCGGACCGCAAGCTGGACGAGCTCGTACCGGTGGCCCACCGCGTCTGCGCGGCCGTGGAGACCGTGATCTCCGGCAAGCCCGACGCCATCAAGCTCGCGATGACCGTCCTGCTCGCCGAGGGGCACGTGCTGATCGAGGACGTACCGGGGGTGGGCAAGACGCTCCTGGCCAAGGCGCTGGCCCGGTCCATCGACTGCTCGGTCCGCCGGGTTCAGTTCACCCCCGACCTGCTGCCCGGCGACCTGACCGGGGTCAGCGCCTTCAACCAGGAGCTGCGGGAATTCGAGTTCAAGCCGGGACCCATCTTCGCCAACATCGTCCTCGGCGACGAGATCAACCGGGCCTCGCCCAAGACCCAGTCCGCGCTGCTGGAGTGCATGGAGGAGCGCCAGGTCACCGTGGACGGCGCCACCTACCCGCTCGAGTTGCCCTTCATGGTGATAGCCACCCAGAACCCGATCGAGATGGAGGGCACCTACCCGCTGCCGGAAGCGCAGCGGGACCGCTTTACCGCCCGCATCTCCATCGGGTACCCCGACCCGGACGCCGAGCTCGCGATGCTGGACTCGCACGGATCGTCGTCGCCGCTCGACGAGCTCGAGCCGGTCGCTCACGGCAGCGACATCCGCGCCCTGATCGCGGCGGTGCGCGGCGTGCACGTGGCCCAGGCGATCAGGGAGTACGTCATCGGCCTGGTCAACGCCACGCGAACCTCTCCCGAGCTCAGGCTCGGGGCGTCGCCGCGGGCCACGCTGCACCTGCTGCGCGCCAGCCGCGCCTACGCGGCCCTCGACGGCCGGGATTTCGTGATCCCCGATGACGTGCAGACGCTGGCCGGCCCGGTGCTCGCGCACCGGCTGCTGCCTACCCCTGAGGCGCTTGTGGGCCAGGAGGTCCCCGAGCACGCCCTGGCCCGGATCGTGGACAGACTGCCGCTTCCGCCGGCCAGGTAGGCGCGCGCTGGCCGTAGATTGGTGAGCACGGCGGAAGGAGGGCCGAGATGCGGTCGCGGCTCGCGGCGTTCACCACGCGCGGCACCTGCTTCCTGGCCGCGGGCGCGGCCGCGGCCCTCGCCGGGCTCTTCCTCGGCGAGCGCGACCTGGTCAGCGTCGGGATCTTCCTTCTCGTGCTGCCGCTGTTCTCCGCGCTGGCCGCCGGGCGGGCACGCTACCGCCTCAGCTGCGTCCGCAGCATCAGCCCGCCCCGGGTGGCGGCGGGCCAGGGCGCGCTGGTGCGGGTGCACCTGGAGAACGTCTCGCGGCTGCCGACCGGGCTGCTGCTGGCCGAGGACGCGGTTCCCTACGCGCTGGGCACCCGCCCCCGGTACGTCCTCAACGGAATCGAGCGCGGCGGGTCGCGCGAGCTGAGCTATCCGCTGCGCTCGGACCTGCGGGGCAAGTTCGTGGTCGGCCCGCTGGAGATCCGGATCGCGGACGCGTTCGGCCTGGTCGAGCTGGGCCGGTCCTTCTCCTCCCGCACGACGTTCGTGGTCACCCCGAAGGTCGTCCCGCTCCCGCGGGCGGTGGTCGCCGGCAGCTGGCTGGGCGACGGGGACCGCAGGGCCCGTTCCGCGGCCGCCGCCGGGGAGGATGACGTGGTACCGCGCGCCTACCGGGACGGCGATGAGCTCCGCCGGGTGCACTGGCGCTCGACCGCCCGGTACGGCGAGCTCATGGTGCGGCGCGAGGAGCAGCAGTGGCGGAACCGGGTACTGCTGCTGCTCGACACCCGGCGCGCCGCTCACGCGGGCAGCGGGGCGTCGTCGTCGTTCGAGTTCGCGGTCAGCGCCGCCGCGTCCATCGGCGTGCACCTCGCGCGCGAGGGCCTGGACGGCCAGCTGATCACCGACACCGGGGCGCTCAGCGCTCCCGGCATCTTCGAGGACGTGCTGCTCAACTCGCTCGCCGTGATCAGGCCATCCCGCGGCCACGAGCTCAGCCCCGGCCTGGCCGCGATCCGCGGGGCGAGCGGGCTCATCATCGCGGTGACCGGGAGGCTCTCCGCGGGCGCGGCCCGGCAGCTCGCCGCGAGCCGCCGCGACGCCGGCCCCGCGATCGCCCTGCTGCTGGCCGTGTCCACCTGGAGTGCCCCGGGGCAGGAGCTGCGGGCCCCGGCCGACGGCCCGGCCCCCTCCGCCGCAGGCCGCGCGGCGGGCGGGCCCGGGACGGGCGAGACCGACCAGGCCGCGGCGATCCTGCGGGCCGCGGGCTGGCGGGTGGCCTGCCTCGACGTGACCACCCCGCTGGCCGTGGCCTGGCAGCAGCTGGGCCTGTCCTCCGCCGTCCCGCTGCGGGGAGCAGCGGTATGAACCTCCGGCTCACCGTGACCGCGGCCGTGGCCGTGATCCTGGCGTCGGTGTCGGTCTACCCGCTGATCGAGACCGCGGGGTGGTTCTGGGCCGGGGTGGGCGCCGTCATCGTCGCGGCCGCCGCGGGGATCATCACCAGGCTGCCGACCCTGCACGCGGCCGTGGCGGGCTCGGTGCTCGCGCTGGTCGCGGCGGCCCCGCTGCTCGTCAGCCCGCAGTGGGGGGTGAAGGTGGCCGGCGCGGCCATCGTCGCCGTCACCGCGGCGAGCCGCCCGCGGCTGCGCGTCCTGCAGGCGCTCGCCTGCGTGATCATCTACCTGGCCGCGCTGCTGATCTACCTGAACACGCTGTTCGCCAGCCACCTGTCGACCGCGGGCATCGTGCCCACCAAGGCCTCGCTCTCCTACCTGTCCACCCTGGCCAGCCAGGGCATGGCCGAGCGGGTCTACGAGCCCCCGGTGCCCAGCAGCCCCGGAGTCCTCCTGCTGGCCGCGGGGGGCATCGGCCTGATGGCGGTGGCCACCGACCTGCTCGCGGTCCGGCTGCGCAGCCCGGCGATCGCGGGCCTGCCGCTGCTCGCGCTGTACAGCGTCCGGATCACCACCGCCGCCCACCAGGGCGGCGTCGGCGCGACCATCGTGTTCTGCCTGGCCATGATCGGCTACCTGGCGCTGCTCGCGGCCGACGGGCGGGAAAGGCTCCGCATCTGGGGCAGGCTGGTGACCGTCTGGCACGGCGCCGCCGCCGGTGCGGCCGAGGCGCCCGAGGCGCCCGACACCAAGGCGCTGGCGGCGTCGGGCCGCCGCATCGGGCTGGCCGCGGCCTGCATCGCGCTGGCCTTTCCGCTGCTGGTTCCCGGCATCAGCGTGCACGACCTGTTCAAGACGGAGGCAACCGCCGAGGGACCGGGCGGGCCGCCGATCGCGCCGCCCACGCCGCTGGTGCAGATGCAACACCAGCTGCTGGCCACCTCGCCGCAGAAAGTGCTGACCTACACCACGGCCACACGGCAGCGGCAGGAGCCGTACCTGCAGGTTTACGTGCTGAACTATGACCCGTCCAGCCAGCAGTGGAACCTGGCGGCGCTGGGCGGCCCGACCACCGCGGTGGGCAGCGGCCAGCTCCGGCGGCCCCCGGGGGTCACCGCCCGCACGCCGGTGACCAGCACCACCACCAAGATCACGCTCAGCCAGGGCAGCACGGTGGGGTATGACGCGAAGCTGGGCTTCCTCCCGCTGCCCTACGCGCCGCGGACCGTGCAGGTGCCCGGAAGCTGGGTGGAGGACAACGCGACGCTGATGGTGTACTCGACCTCGCCGCAGCTGTCCGGCCTGTCCTACACGGTGACCAGCCGGGAAGCCATCCCGGACAACGCCGACGAGAACCAGCAGGCAGCCCTCCCCAAGAACATCGCCGACGGCTACCTGGCCTTCCCCCTGCCCGGCCCGGACGGAAAGCTGGCCACGCTGGCGAAGCAGATCACCGCCCATGCCCGGACCCCGTACCAGAAGGCACTGGCCCTGCAGAACTACTTCCTGACCGGGCAGTTCACCTACAGCACCAGCGTGAACCTGCCCGGCGGCGTCAAGGGCCTGACCCAGTTCCTGTACGACAGCAAGACCGGTTTCTGCCAGCAGTTCGCCTTCGCGATGGCCGGGCTCGCCCGGCTGGTCGGCATCCCGTCCCGGATCGCCGTCGGCTACACGGCCGGCACGAACACGGGCCATGGGACCTGGAAGGTCACCACCGCCGACGCTCACGCCTGGCCCGAGCTGTACTTCACCGGCCTCGGCTGGATCCGCTTCGAGCCGACGCCCGGCGGCCAGGCCGGCCAGGGGACGGCGACCGTGCCCCAGTACGCCGCGCCGCCGGGGATCGGCACCGAGCCGACGACCTCGCCGGCCGGCCAGAACCCCCGCTCCAAGGCCGGGCTCGGGCTCGGCGGCCAGAATGCCGCCCGCCTGCACAACCTGGGCCTGGGCGGCACGGGCACCGCGTCGCAGGCCGCCGCCCCGGGCCACGGCATCGCGCTCTGGGTCCTGCTGATCGCGGCGATCGTCATCTCGGCCGCCGCGATCACGCCGCCGATAGCCAGGTCGGTGGTCCGCCACCGCAGGCTGCAGGCGGCGGGGGACGCCAGGCTGGCGCACGCGGCGTGGCGCGAGGCCCGCGACGACCTGGCCGACTACGGGTTCGCCTGCCGTCCCAGCGAGTCCCCCCGCGCGGTCGCCGCGCGGGCGGGCGGAACGCTGCAGCTTGACCCGCAGGCCCGCGAGGCCCTGGACCGGATCGCCCGCGCCGAGGAGCGCGCGCGCTACGCGACGGCGCCGCTTCCCTCGCCGACGCTGCGCGCGGACTGCGCCACGGTCCGGCGGGCGCTGGCCCGCCAGGCGGGCCGGGCGGAACGCTGGCGGGCGCGGCTGCTGCCCACGTCGATGCTCACCCCGATCCGGCCCGCGCTACAGCAGGCGCTGGACGTGTTCGGGTGGATGGATGCCGCCGGGATGAAGCTGCGCGGCCGGGAGCCTCGCGGCGGGAGGCTCGACGACGAGGTCAGGCCGCAGGAGTAGCCGGGCCCGGCCAGCCCGGGCCGGCCGCGGCCAGGCCGGGGGCCGGGATCAGCGGTCCCGCTCCTGCCGCCGGCGCCAGCGCTCCTCGAGCCGCTCCATCATCCCGGTGCGCGCCGCGTGGCTGGCCCGCCGGTCCTTCGGCCGGGTGGCGCCCCGCCCGCTGGCCACGCCGGTCATGTGCCGGTAGCTGGTCAGCGCCCACATGCTGCAGGCCAGCATGACCACGAAGCCAGCCACGCCGATCCAGATGTACTTGGTCACCACCCCGGCCACGAGCATCCCGACGCCCAGCAGGAACCCCAACGCGGCCTGGACGACCCGGCGCTTGTAGTGCACGCGCGGATCGCTCGCGCGGACGGCGTTGGCGAACCGCGGATAATCGGCGTAGAGCGCCTGCTCAATCTGCTCGAGCTGGCGCTGCTCGTGCTCCGAGAGCGGCACGGTGCCTCCCATGAAACGTGCGCGCGGGGAGCGGCTCGGGTGAGCTTCTCCTCACGGCCTGGCTTACGTCAAGAATACGAGCGCCGGCGCGTCCTGCGGAAGGGCACGCCGGTCTCCGCCGTGCCCCGGCCTCGCCGGCCATCCGCCCGGTGCCAGAGTTCACCGACATATTGCCCGAAACCGGAATCGCGACGGGCCGCCGCGGGGCCGCCCGGGCCTGGCGGCCAGGCCGAGCCGGGGCCTGGCGACCGGGGTCACGGCCCGCCCCGGTCGCCGTCCACCAGGATCGCCGGGCGCACGGTGTCGGCGCCGAACCGCCCGGCGATCTTGTCGACGGCCCGCTCGGCCTCGCGCCACGAGACCGGCCGGTCCCCGAACGCCAGCTGCGCCACCACGGCCGAGGCCGGGATCAGGCCGTTCGCGCGCACGCCGACCAGCCGCAGCCGGGCCCCGGCGTCCAGGCCGGCCGCCGCGTACAGCTCGCACGCCGTCCGGTAGATCTGCTGGGCCACGTCGGTCGGCTCGGGCAGCGTCCGCGATCGCGTGATCGTCTTGAAGCTGGCCAGCCGCAGCTTGACCACGATCGTCCGGGCCGAGCAGCCCGCGGCGCGCAGGCCGCGCGCGGTCCGGCCGGACAGCCGGAGCAGCTCACGCCGGATCACCTCGGGATCACCGACATCGGAGGGAAAGGTCTCCTCGGCGCCGATGCTCTTCTCCCTGGCGCCGGGCACCACCTTGCGCTCGTCGCGCCCCGCGGCCAGGGCGCAGAGGTGAGCGGCGGCCGCGCGGCCGAGCTCCCGCTCCAGGCTGCCGATCGGCGTCTGCGCGATGTCCCCGACCGTGCGCAGCCCGAGCCGCGCCAGGACCTGGCCGGTCTGCTGCCCGACCCCCCACAGCGCCGCGACGGGCAGCGGGTGCAGGAAATCCAGGACGCCATCCGCCGGGATCACCAGCAGCCCGTCCGGCTTGCAGTGCACGGACGCCAGCTTGGCGATGAACTTGCTCGTCGCGACCCCCACCGAGCAGGTGATCCCCTGCTGCTCGCGGATCTGGGCCCGGATCAGCCGCCCGATCTCCGCCGGCCGCATCCCGAGCCTGCGCCGCGCGCCGGCGACGTCGAGGAAGGCCTCATCCAGCGCCAGCGGCTCGACCTCCGGGGTTATGGCCCGGAAGGCCGCCATGACCTCCCGGGACACGGCGGCGTACAGGCCGTGCCGGGGCGGGATGACCACGGCCCGCGGGCAGAGCCGCGCCGCCCGCGCCATCGGCATCGCCGAGCGCACCCCGAAGGCGCGCGCCTCGTAGGTGGCCGACAGCACCACGCCGCGCCCGCTCCGGCCGCCGACGATGACCGGCCTGCCCGCCAGCTCCGGGCGGTCCCTGATCTCCACGCTGGCGTAGAACGCGTCCATGTCGACGTGCAGGATGTGGCAGCCCGTGTCATCCGGGGCCGGCCCGCCAGGTTCACTCCGGGCACGTCCGTGCGCCACTGGCGCCTCCTCATGCCGCTCCGGCCGCCAATGTACTGCCGGCCGCCGACATTCCGGTGGGCCGTCACTGGTCGGACGTCGGCTCCGGCTCCAGTTCCGGCCGGAGCTCGAGCAGGCGGGCCAGCAGGCCGTTGACGAAGGCCGGCGATCCGTCCGTGGACAGGTCACGGGCGAGCAGGACGGCCTCGCTGATCACCACCCCGTCCGGGACGCCGGTCCCCCACAGCAGCTCGTACGCCCCGATCCGCAGGATGTTCCGGTCCACCGCGGGCATCCGGTCCAGCGACCAGCCCTGGGAGTACCGGGCCAGCAGCTCGTCGATGCGCTCCCGGTGGGCCTGGACGCCCCGGACCAGCTCGGCGGCGTAGCCGGAGACCGGCGGGGCGCCGTCGGCGGGCCGGCTTCCCGCGGCGGACCGCTCGGCCAGCAGGTCGAGCACGGGCTCGCCCCTGATCTCGGCCTCGAAGAGGATGTCGAGCGCCCGCTTCCTGGCCTTAGTGCGCGCAGGCATGACCGCCCTCGGGGCGCCTGCGGCCCGGGCGGGCCGTCACGCCCGGCCGAGGTACTGGCCGGTGCGCGTGTCCACCCTGACCTTCTCGCCGGTCGTGATGAACAGCGGGACCTGGATCTGCGCGCCGGTCTCCAGGGTGGCCGGCTTGGTGCCGCCGGTGGCCCGGTCCCCCTGCAGGCCGGGGTCGGTCTGGCTGACGGTCAGCTCCACGGACGCGGGCAGCTCCACGTACAGCGGGACGCCCTCGTTGAAGGCCACCACGACGTTCTGCTCCTCAAGCAGGTAGTTGGCGGCGTCGCCGACGGTCGCCGCGGGAATGTGCGGCTGATCGTAGTCTTGCGTGTCCATGAACACGAAGTCGTCGCCCTCGCGGTAGAGGTACTGCATCTCCCGCCGGTCCACGCTGGCCTGCTCGACGCGGACCCCGGCGTTGAAGGTCCGGTCGACGACCTTGCCCGACAGCACGTTCTTCAGCTTGGTGCGCACGAACGCGCCGCCCTTGCCGGGCTTGACGTGCTGGAAGTCCACGACGTTCCAGAGCTGGCCGTCGATGTTGAGCGTCATGCCGTTCTTGAGGTCGTTCGTGGTGGCCACTGCGTCGTGTCTCCTGCGTGCGGGCGGGAACGGCTCGTCCGGCTACAGGACGAGGAGCTCCCTTGTCGGTCCTGGTAAGTATCTGGCGTGATCCCGCAGCGTCATCGCGCACCACCAGGGTGTCCTCGATCCTGACGCCGCCCCTGCCGGGCAGGTAGATCCCGGGTTCGATGGTGACGGGAACCCGGTCAACGAGTGTACCGGTCCGGCCGTAGCCGATGGTCGGGGCCTCGTGGACCTCCAGCCCGATGCCGTGGCCGAGCCCGTGCCGGAAATCGCCGCCGTGACCCGCGGCCTCGATCAGGTCCCGGGCCGCCGCGTCCACGTCGCTGACGTCCGCGCCGACCGTGGCCGCGTCGACGCCGATGCGCTGCGCGGTGGCCACGAGCTCGTAGATGTCGCGCTGCCACGCGGCGGGCTCGCCGAGCGCCACGGTGCGGGTCATGTCCGCGTGGTACCCGCCGTACCGGGCGCCGCAGTCGATCGTGATCAGGTCCCCGGCTGCGAACGGCCGGTCACCGGGCGCGTGGTGCGGGATCGCGCCGTTCGGCCCGCTGGCCACGATGGAATCGAAGGCCGGCGCCTCGGCGCCGAGGTCGATCATCGTCCGCTCCAGCAGGACCGCGAACTCCCGCTCGGTCCGGCCCGGCACGATGTCCCGCAGCGCGGCGGAGAACGCCTCGTCGGTGATCGCGCACGCCCGGGCGAGCAGCGCGATCTCGGTCTCGTCCTTCACCATCCGCAGTTCCTCGACCAGCCGCCCCAGCGGGACCAGGACGGGACCGTCGTCCAGCGCGGCGAGCTCCGCGTGCCGTTCCACGGTCATTTCCTGGGCCTCGAACGCCACGGTCGCCAGCCCCCTGGCCGCCGCCAGGCGGGCCAGGGCGGGCTCGATGAAACGCTCGGTGACCAGTTCCAGGTCGGGGCAGTCGCGGCGTGCGGCCTCCTCGTACCGGGAGTCGGTGGCCAGCACGCCGGGCCCGCCGGCGGGCAGCAGCAGCGCCGCGTTGGAGCTGACCAGTCCGGTGAGATAGCGGACGTTGGCCAGGCTGGTGATCAGCGCGGCATCCGGGCCCAGCTCGGCGATCTTCTCCTGCGCGCGTTCCCGGCGGGCGGCATGTATCTGCGGCATAACCACGACTGTACGGCTGTGACCTGGACCGCCCGCGGGCCGGGCCCGGGCCGGGCCGGCGGCTCGCGGGCGGAGGCGGCCGTCGATGTTACGGTCACGCCATGGCCAGCCAGCAGCGGGAGATCGACGCCGTCGTGTTCGACCTCGGCGGGGTGCTGATCGACTGGGATCCGCGCCATGTGTACCGGCCGCTGTTCGACGATCCGGCCGACATGGAGGAGTTCCTCGGCTCGGTCTGCACCCCGGACTGGCACCGGGCCCATGACCTGGGAGCGGACATCACGCAGTCGTGCGAGCAGCTCGCGCTGCGGTACCCGGAGCACCGGGACATGATCATGATCTGGGCCGAGCGCGGCGAACAGATGGCGGTGGGCCAGTTCGACGACACCGTGCAGGTCCTGGGCGACGTGAAGGCCACCGGGGTGCCCTGCTACGCGCTCAGCAACATGGAACCCGACGCGTTCCGGGCCCGGCGGGCCCGGTTCCCGTTCATGAACTGGTTCGACGCCCACGTCATCTCCGGCCTGGAAGGCGTGGCCAAGCCGGACCGGCGGATCTTCGAGATCCTGCTGCACCGTCACGGGCTGCGCCCGCAGGCCTGCGTGTTCATCGACGACCAGGCCCGCAACGTCGACGCCGCCCGCGAGCTCGGCCTCCTGGGGCTGCACTTCTCGTCGGCGGCGCGGCTCAGGCAGGACCTGAGCGGGCTCGGCCTCGCCGTGGCCTGACCCGCCGCCCGGCGGTCAGGCGGCGAGCTCGCGGATCTGCTCGATCAGCCGCACCCGCTCGGCGTGAGTACGGGCCAGGGGCGCCACGTTGAGCGTGGTCACGCCGGACTCGCGGAACGCGGCCACCCGCTCGGCCACGTGCGAAAGCGGCCCGATCAGCGAGGTTCCCTCCAGCAGCGACGCGGGCACCAGCGCGGCCGCCTCGTCCTTCCGGCCGTCCAGGTAGGCGTCCTGGATCGCGGCGGCCTCGGCCTCGTACCCGTACCTGCCCACCAGGTCGTTGTAGAAGTTGCGTCCCTTCGCGCCCATCCCGCCGATGTACAGCGCCTGCATCGGCCGGCCCAGCTCCAGCAGCCCGGTGACGTCGTCGCCGATGGCCAGCGACGCCGTGGCCGGCACCACCTCCAGCGGCCCGAGCGACGGGTCACGCTTGGCCCGCCCGGCGGCCAGCGCCGCGCCCCACACCGAGGCCGCCTTCTCCGGGAAGTACCAGATCGGCTGCCAGCCCTCGGCCAGCTCGGCGGCCAGCTCCACGTTTTTCGGCCCGAGCGCCGCGACGAAGATCGGTATCCGGTCCCGGACCGGGTGGTTGATCAGCTTGAGCGGCTTGCCGAGCCCGGTGCCCTGGTCCGGCGGCAGCGGGATCGTGTAGTACCGGCCCGCGTACTCCAGCCGCTCCCGCCGCCAGACCTTGCGGCAGATCTCGATGATCTCCCGGGTCCGGCCGACCGGCGCGTCGTAGGGCACGCCGTGCCAGCCCTCGATCACCTGCGGTCCCGAGGCCCCGATGCCGAGCACGAACCGGCCGCCGGAGACGTAGTCGAGCCCGGCGGCCGTCATCGCGGTCAGCGTCGGGGTCCGCGAGTACAGCTGCAGGATGCCCGAGGCGAGCTGCAGCCGCTCGGTCCTGGCGGCCACGTACCCCAGCTGGCTCACCGCGTCATAGCTGTACGCCTCGGGCACGAACACGATGTCCAGGCCCGCCTTCTCGTAGTCGGCGAGCTCGGCGACCGTCTCGGCAAAGCCGCCGGCGTAGTTCAGTGACATCCCGATGCGCATGATGCAGGTCCTTTCACCAGCTGACGGCCGCCGGTTCCGCCGGGGTGCCGCCATCGGATATCGCGCGGCGCCCGGTTGTCAAGGGCTGTCCTGGCCTGCCCCGAACTGTGCCTGCCCTGACTCCCCGTCAACCCCCCGACGCGGAGCAAGCTCCGCGAGCATGGCGGCGATCGCCCGTAGCGCGAGCTCGTACGACAGCACGCCGAACCCGGCCACCGTGCCGTCGGCCACCCCGGCCACCACGGAGGTGTGCCGGAAGGCCTCCCGGGCCGCCGGGTTGGTCAGGTGCACCTCGACCAGCGGGGCCGTGCGCATGGCCAGGGCATCGCGCAGCGCGTAGGAGTAGTGGGTGAACGCGGCCGGGTTGAGCACCACCGGCACCCGGCCGTCGGCCGCCTCGTGTACCCAGCCGACCAGCTCGGCCTCGTCGTCGGTCTGCCGGACCTCGACGTGCAGGCCGAGCTCCCGCCCGGCCGCCACGCACGCCTGCGCGAGGTCGTCCAGGGTCGCGGTGCCGTATACCTCGGGCTCACGGGAGCCGAGCCGCCCCAGGTTCGGCCCGTTCAGCACCAGCACGTCCCGCATCACTCCCCCTTCACTGTCGGCACCGCGCCCCTCGGCTCGGTCAAGTCCGCGTACGCCCGTTCCAGCAGGTCCTCGGGCGGGTCGTCGAGGATGCCGGGCCGGGCCAGCCCGTCGAGCACCACCAGCCGGAGCCGGGATGCGCGGGATTTCTTGTCCACCGCCATGCCCTCCCGCAGCTGCGGCCAGGCGCCGGACCGGTACCCGGTGGGCAGCCCGGTGGCGGCCAGGATCGCCCGGTGCCGCTCCCCCGTGGCCGCGTCGAGCCGCCCGGCGCGCCGCGCCACGGCCGCCGCGTACACCATGCCGATCGCGACCGCCGCCCCGTGCCGGATCTGATAGCCCTCGGCCCGCTCGATCGCGTGGCCGAGGGTGTGCCCGTAGTTGAGGATCTCCCGCGGCCCTGCTTCACGCAGGTCGGCGGTCACCACCGTGGCCTTCACCCGCACCGCGCGCTCGATGAGCTCGCGCTCGTGCGGCCCGCCCGGCTGCCCCGCCCGCTCCGGGTCGGCCTCGATCAGCTCGAGGATCACCGGGTCCGCGATGAACCCCGCCTTGATCACCTCTGCGAGCCCGCTGACGTACTCGGCCCGCGGCAAAAAGGCCAGGGCGTCCAGGTCGGCCACTACCCCGGCCGGCGGGTAGAACGCCCCGACCAGGTTCTTCCCCTCGGGGATGTTGACGGCGGTCTTGCCGCCCACGGCGGCATCCACGACCGCGAGCAGCGTCGTCGGCATCAGCACCAGCCGGACCCCGCGCAGCCAGGTGGCCGCGGTGAACCCGGCCAGGTCGGTCGCGGCGCCGCCGCCGAGCCCGACGATCGCGTCGCTGCGGGTGAGGCGGTGGGCGGCCAGCCGCGACCACAGGCCTGCGGCCACGGCGATGTCCTTGGCCGCCTCGCCGTCCGGGATCGGCTCGGCGTGGACCCGGTACCCGGCCCGCCGCAGCGCGCGGAAGACGGGCCTGGCGAGCTCGCCGAGACCCGCCGGGTGGATGACCACGACGGTACGGACATCCGCGCCCATGAGGGACGGCAGCTCGCCGGCCGCGCCGTGGCCCACAACGACCTCGTACGGCCGCTCGCCGCCGACGCCGATCCGGGTGAAGGCTCACCGGGAGGACCCGGGCAGGTGGTCCGCGATCTCGGCCGCGATCTCCTCGGGGGCACGGTCGTCGGTGCTGACGGTGATCCAGGCCAGCTTCTCGTAGACCGGCAGCCGCCGCTCGAGCAGCGCCCGGAGCATCGCGCGCGGGTTGCCGGCCAGCAACGGCCTGGGCCGGTCCATGCCCACCCGCTTGGCCGCGGCGGCGAACCCGGTCGCCAGATAGACGACCGGCAGCCCCGCCAGCAGCCGCTGGGTGCCGGGGTCAAGGACGGCGCCGCCGCCGAGGCCGATGACCGCGCCGCGAAGCTCACCTCCCTGACCCGCACCCTCGCCGGCCGAGATCGCCCAGGCCACCGCCTCGCGCTCCAGCGCACGGAAGGCCGGCTCCCCGTCCTCGATGAAGATGTCGCTGACCGGCTTGCCCGCCACCGCCTCGACCCGGCTGTCGGTGTCCAGGAACCCGACGCCGAGCCGGGCCGCGAGCAGCGGGCCGACCGTCGACTTTCCCGCGCCGGGCGGGCCGATCAGGATGGCGGCGGGCGCGCCGGGCGCCCCGGACCCGGTCACGAGATCACCAGCGAGTCCAGGTAGCCGCGCAGGTTGCGACGGGCCTCGGCCACCGAATCGCCCCCGAACTTCTCGATGGCCGCGTCCGCGAGCACCAGCGCGGCCATGGCCTCGGCCACCACGCCCGCGGCCGGCACCGCGGTGACGTCACTGCGCTGGTTGATGGCCTTCGCTGGCTCACCCGAGCGCACGTCCACGGTGTCCAGGGCCCGGGGCACGGTGGAGATCGGCTTCATCGCCGCCCGCACGCGTATCACCTCGCCGGTACTCATCCCGCCTTCGATTCCTCCTGCCCGGTTGGTCCGCCTGCGGATCCCGCCGCGGGCGGCGTCGATCTCGTCATGCGCCTCCGAGCCGCGGCGCCGCGCGGTGGCGAAGCCGTCACCGATCTCGACTCCCTTGATCGCGTGGATGCTCATCATCGCGCCGGCCAGCCGACCGTCGAGCCTGCGGTCCCAGTGCACGTGGCTGCCCACGCCGGGCGGCACGCCGTAGACGGCCACCTCGATCACGCCGCCCAGGGTGTCGCCGTCCTTGCGCGCCCGGTCGATCTCTTCCTGCATGGCCGCGCTCGCCGCCGGGTCCAGGCAGCGCACCGGGTCCTCGTCGACCCGCGAGCCGTCCTGCGGCCGCGGCAGCACGCCCTCGGGCGCGGACACCGAGCCGATCGACACCACATGGCTGACCACCTGTATGCCGAACGCCTGGCTGAGGTACCTCCGGGTGACCTCGCCCAGGGCCACCCGGGCCGCCGTCTCGCGCGCGCTGGCCCGCTCCAGGACCGGCCGCGCGTCGTCATGACCGTACTTCTGCATGCCCGCCAGATCCGCGTGGCCGGGACGGGGCCTGGTCAGCGGGGCGCTGCGGGCCTGGTCGGCCAGGTCGGCCGCGGGCACCGGGTCGGGCGACATCACGGTCTCCCACTTGGGCCACTCGGTGTTGGCCACCCTGATCGCGACCGGGCCGCCGAGCGTCACGCCATGTCGCACGCCCCCGGTGATCTCGGCCTCGTCCTGCTCGAACTTCATCCGCGCGCCGCGGCCGTATCCGGCCCGCCGCCTGGCCAGGGCCGCCGCGATGTCCGCCGTGGTGACCTCGACGCCCGCGGGCATGCCCTCGCAGATCGCCACGAGCGCGCGCCCGTGCGACTCGCCCGCGGTCAGCCAGTGCAGCATGCTGTCGATCCTGCCACGGCTCACGGCCCCGGATGACCGCCCGGCCCGGCGACGGCGATCGTGATGCCGCGGCGTAGCCGGCCGCCGAGCTGCTCCATCAGCGCGCGCCCCAGCAGGCGGGCTGCCTCATCGCCGGCGGCCAGGCTGCAGCCGGCCGCCAGCGTCAACTCGATCTGCAGGTCGCAGCCCTCGCCCGGCCCGGCGCTGGCGGCGCGGCCGGCCGCCGCCAGATCGTCGCCGGCCGCCGCCGGGTCACCGTCGGCGACGCGCAACTCCGCGATCGCGGGCTGACCCGCGACCGCGGCCCGCACCGCGTCCAGCACATCCGGATCCTGGTGCGGCCGCGGGACCGCCCGACCGTCGGCCAGCGCGGCCAGGCGCGCGCCATCGACCGCGAGCGGGACCGGCCCGGCGATGTCCACCACGACCGCGCACGAGCCGTCGACGGCTGCGCGCCACACCAGGGCGGCCTGCGCGGGCACGGGACGTGCCTGCGCATCCCACCTGGCTAGTGCGTCCACGCAGGTGAACACGGGTATCGCCGACCTGCCGTCGTGTCCGACCAGCGTGGGGAGGGACATCTCGCTGCCGTGATCACCGCCGCCGGGCCCGGCCAGGCCTGGCCTCCGGCTGATCCTCGGCGCACCCTCCTCGCGGCCCTCCGGCTCGCTCCGTACCGCCACGACCGGCACGAGCAGCCGCGAGCCTGCCAGGGCACTCAGCGCGGCGTGCTCGCTGCCGAGGCCCGCGCCGAACGCCGCCAGGGCGGCGGCCGCCCGCGGGTCGGCGGAGCCGTCGTCATCACGGAACGGGGACTCACCACCGCCAAGCACGGACACCCGGCCAACTCTAGGGCCGCCCCGGCGGCGGCCCTGACCGACCGGGCCCCACGCCAGCATCGGCGCAGGTAGCCTTGCTGCTGGGGACCAGCGGTCAGCGGAAGCAGTTGAGGACGCATTTCGCAATGTGAGACTCTCATGAAACTGCATCAACGTCCGAACCACAGGGGAACGCGTGCAGCAGGCTGACCAGGCGTCTCTGGCCGTTACGCCGGGAACGCTCATGCAGAAGGCGATCCCGCCGCGGCTCGTCGAGCCGTACCTGACGGGCCGCCGTGCGGTCATTGCCGGATTCGTTTACCGGGTGCAGGACAGCTCCTTTGCCAGCCCGGCGGACTACTACGAGGCACTGGACCTGGGCTATGACGGCTCGGGTTTCGCCCCGGACCTCGCGGAGGTGTACGTCTTGCGCTGGAATGCGGTGGGACCGGAGTCGTATCGCGTCCCCTACTCGGCCGACCGCGGCGGCGACTGGTCCGGCAAGCCGCCGTTCACCGGCACCGGCTACACCTCGTCCCGCACGCACATGGTCGCCGAGTTCTACCTTGATCCGGTGCCGGTTCCCGTGGGAGCCGAGATCTACCGGATCAGCTCCGGCGGTACGGAATTCATCGCCCGGTTCGACGGGCAGGTGTGGTTGCGCCCGGTGGGGGCGATCTGAGCATGCGCTACCGGCTGATGGCGACCTACCGCGGTGTTCCGTACGAGGCGGGCATCGGTCCCACCGACGAGGATGTCGTGCTGTTCGCCGCGTGCCCGCCTCCCGAGGAGCTGGGCTTCGAGCCCGCCACCGGACACTGGCGCAAGCAACTGCGGATCCAGGACGTGCAGGCGCTGTGGGAGTCTCGGCCGATGGGCACGTTCCGGGGCGACCGCTGCATCGTGCTCGACGATCTCGGTGACCGGCTGCACATCGCCTACCTGGGCCATGACGCTTACCAGGCGGAGCAGCTCGGGTACTGGGAGGTCGACCGCGGCGTGTTCGAGCTGATCACGCCGCGCGACGAGGTCAGCGAGATCGTCGAGGAACGGCTCGACTACCCGCACCAGCAGGCCGCCGGGGACCCGCTCGCCGAGACCGCCGCTCCGGTCCCCCGCCCGCGAGAGTCCCCGCGGCCGCGGAGTTCGCGGCCGCCGCGAACTCCGCGAACCGTGACGCCCACCGGGCCGGTGCCGACGAACCGCACCTCACCGGACCCCACGCGGCCCGGCCCCAGGCCAACGAGATCCATCTCACCGGACCCCACGCGGCCCGGCCCGAGGCCAACGAGATCCATCTGACCGGGCCGCACGCCGCCAGGATCAGCGTCACCGGCCCCTATGCCGTAAGACCGCAGGCCGACGAACCGCACCTCACCGGGCCCCACGCGGTAAGACCGCAGGCCGACGAACCACACCTCACCGGGCCCCACGCGGTAAGACCGCAGGCCGACGAACCACACCTCACCGGGCCCCACGCGGTACAGACCGCAGGCCGCCGCACGCCGCCTCCCGCGGCCCCCGCGGCTACAGCACCGCGCCGCTGCCACGCCGCCGCACCCCCGGCCACCGCACCCCCGGCCACGCCGCTGCACGCGGCCGCACCCCCGGCCACGCCGCTGCACGCCGCCGCACCCCCGGCCACCGCACCCCCGACCACGCCGCTGCACGCCGCCGCACCCCCGGCCGCCGCTCCCCCGTCCACCGGGCTGCACGCCGCGAGGTCCGAGGCCGCCGAGCCCGGGGCGGCCGGGCCGGCGCCGGCCGGCGAGCCTGCGCTGCCCCTGGAGGCGGCGGCGCGGGCCGCGGCCTCGGCCCGCGACCCGCGGCCGGCCGGCCCGCCTGCGCCCGAGCCCGGACCGGAACCCCCCCGACACCGGCGTTCCGAGCTGCGGCGCCTCGCCACGCAGCGGATCTTCTCGGAGCTGGCGGGCCTCGCGGCCATACCGCCGTCCGCCTACGCGGTGGGTGAGGAGGTCGACGGGGCCATGTGCCTGATCCAGACCCCGGAAGGGTTCGAGGTCTTCAACGCCGCCGCCGGGTCCCGGCACGAGGTGCGCATCTTCGACGACGAGGAGTCGGCCTACTTCTACCTGTTCGGCGTCCTGGCCGCCGAGGCGGTGCGCACCGGGCGCCTGGCTCCGCAGGGCTAGGGCTGTGACCGGGCCCTTGCCGCTGCGACGTGCGGCTACGGCGGTGACCGGTCCGATACGCGCCGTTGCGATCGGCCGGGCCGGCAATCCCGTTCACCTCAGAACTACCTGTGGTGTTAGTGAATTTCGCCCGCATGCGCCGCCGATAAGGCTATGGTGCAATTGCCGGCGGGGCTGAAGGTCCCCCGCTCCCCAAGCAGCCCCGCCGGCATTAAAATCAGGGCCCCGCTCCGGGCGTCAGGCCCAGGAAGCAAGATGGTCGGCATGACCAAGCCGACCTCGATCCCGCTCACCGGAGTTCAGTTCCAGATAGCTGCGGGCGACTACTTCGCAACAATCACCGGACTCGGCGCGGGCCTGCGCGAATTCCGGTGCCGTGATCGACCCGTTATCGCAGAATACGGGGCTGACGAGCTCCCGCCAGGAGCGGCGGGCCAGCTGCTCGTTCCCTGGCCGAACCGGATCGATGGCGGCAGGTACGCCATCGGCGGCGCCACCTACCAGCTAGACCTGAGCGAGCCGGCCCACGGCAACGCCATTCACGGCCTGACCCGGTGGGCGGGCTGGCAGGAGGAGGAGCACGCGGCCGATGCGGTACGGCTCAGGCACATGCTGTACGGGCGGCCGGGGTACCCGTTCTGCCTGGACCTGACCGCCGAGTACCGGCTGAGCGCCGCCGACGGGCTGCAGGTCAGCGTGACGGCGAGCAACGCGGGCAGCCGTCCCGCGCCGTACGGCACCGGATCGCACCCGTACCTGACCGCCGGCACCCCCGTGATCGACGAATGCGAGCTCCTGCTGCCCGCCGCCCGCTGGCTCGCGGCCGACGGCCGCGGCATCCCGCGAGGCCAGCCGGAGGACGTCGCAGGAACTCCGTACGACTTCCGCGAGCCGCGCCTGGTGGGCAGCACCAGGATCGACCACGCGTTCACCGGCCTGGCCCCCGGCCCGGACGGCCGCGCCTGGGCCCAGCTGAGCAGCGCGGGCGCGCGGGTGGCGTTCTGGGCGGGCCAGGGCTACCGGTGGCTGCAGGTGTTCACCGGCGACCCCCTGGACCCGTCCCGCCGCAGGCGGGCGCTGGCCATCGAGCCGATGACCTGTCCGCCGAACGCGTTCGTCACCGGGACCGACCTGCTGATCCTGCAGCCGGGTGACAGCATCACGCACACGTGGGGAATCCGCGTCAGTCAATCCTGATCCGCGGGCCCGGGCGGTCCGGCCGCCGTGACCTCGCGCGGCCGGACCAGCCCGGCCAGCCGGTCCAGGTCGGAGCGGGTGTCCAGGTCGTCCGGCCGGCCGGTATCGCCGCACTCCACCAGCGTGACCAGGTCCGGGTGCGCACGCAGGAACGGACGCGCCCCGGCGTCGCCGACGGCCAGGGCGATCACGGCGGGCCAGTGCTCGCGGGCGAGCAGGACCGGGTTGCGGGGTGCCCCTTGATAGGCGGCCACGGCCACGCTCGCGCCCGCCGCGTGCGCCGCGATCAGGCGCCGCACCGCCTCGGACCCGATCAGCGGCTGATCCACGAGCGCGATCACGGCCGCCGCGGCGCCGTCCGGCACCGTGGCCAGCCCGGCGGCCAGCGACGAGCCCATGCCGGTGCGCCAGGCCGGGTTGTGCACGGTCAGCACGCCGGGCAGGTCAACGGCGACCGCGCCGGTGACCACCACGATGGGCGCCGCGCCGCCGTCACGCAGCAGGGCGACGCCGCGCCGGGCCAGCGGTTCCCCGCCGATCTCGACCAGCGCCTTCGGCTGCCCGAGCCTGCGGCCCTCGCCCGCGGCGAGCAGGATCCCGGCGACTCGCGCCGGCGCGGCTGGCGTGGCTGACGTGGCGGGCGGCACGCCTGCCAGGCTACGGCTCCCGGCTCGCCGTGTCGCCACGGTCGGGCCGCTGATGTTCGACGAGGCGCGGCAGAGGGAGCGTCAGACCACCAACCTTGGCGGCAGCCCCCGGTGAAGCAGGAACCCACCGAGGCGCGGTATGAGCGGCGCGGCAGGGATCCCCGCCGTTCACGACGGGAGGACGTCAACGGTCAGCCGTGATGGATCCGGCCGGTGGTCGCGGTGAGCGGCTGCCCGGAGCCGCCCCAGCGCAGCTGGATGAGCTCCGCGGCGATCGCGATCGCGGTCTCCTCGGGTGTCCGCGCCCCCAGGTCGAGCCCGATCGGCGAGCGCAGCCTGGCTAGCTCGTCCTCGGACAGGCCGACCTCGCGGAGCCTGGCCAGCCGGTCGTCGTGGGTCCGCCTGCTGCCCATCGCCCCGATGTAGGCGGCGGGCGTGCGCAGCGCCACCTCGAGCAGCGGCACGTCGAACTTGGGGTCATGGGTGAGCACGCAGATGACCGTGCGCGGGTCCACGACCTGCCCGGCCAGGTACCGGTGCGGCCAGTCGGTCACCACCTCGTCCGCGTCGGGGAAGCGCCTCCGGGTCGAGAACACCGGCCGCGCGTCGCAGACGGTCACCCGGTAGCCGAGGAACTTGCCCGCCCGGGCCACCGCCGCCGCGAAGTCGATCGCGCCGAAGACCAGCATCCGCGGCGGCGGCGCGAAGGACTGGACGAAGACCGACAGCTCATCGCGCCTCCGCTCGCCGTCCGG
The DNA here is from genome assembly GCA_963745575.1 of uncultured Actinomycetota bacterium. Taxonomy (GTDB): domain Bacteria; phylum Actinomycetota; class Actinomycetes; order Streptosporangiales; family Streptosporangiaceae; genus JASHPR01. The sequence goes on from CAVUYA010000013.1 coordinate 59,983, forward strand.
GCCGTACCGGCGGGTGCCGGTCAGGCCCTGCGCGAGCATCCCGCGCGCGTCGTCGTCCACCGCCTGGTCCAGCCGGTCCCCGCTGCCCAGCGTCCCGGTGGGACCGACCGGGTGATCCGCCGGCCAGATGATCCGCCGGGCGCCGATCTGGCCCGGCCCGTCGATCACGGTGGCCACGGCCACCGGCTCCTCGGCCCGGACCGCGGCCGCGATCTCGCCCAGCTGCGGGTAGGACTCCTGACCGACCGGCTCGACGAAGATGTCGATGATGCCGCCGCAGGTCAGGCCGACTGCGAAGGCGTCGTCGTCGGATATGCCGTAGGTCTGCAGCACCGCCTGGCCGCTCTCGCGGACCTCGCTGGCCAGCTCGTAGACGGCTCCCTCGACGCAGCCGCCGGACACGCTGCCCACGGCCTCGCCGTCGGCGGAGACCGCCATGGCCGCACCGGGGTCCCGCGGCGCGCTGCTGAACGTGCGTACCACGGTAGCCAGGCCGAACGTCTCTCCGGCATCCCACCACTTCGAGATCGGGTCCAGGATGTCTCGCACGCTTTCACCTCAGGTCTCGCGGTATCCTCCCAGGTTACGTTCCCGGGGACGCGAAGCGCGATCGCGCGCCCGCGGGCCTGCCCGGCCCGAGCGGACCGGCGGCCCCGGCCCCGAGCCGACCCGGCCGCGTCTTTGACACCCTTGTTAGGTTAGCCTAAGCTAAGCCAGCCTGCGGAAGGGCGACCTCGGAGGACGGGAGACTATGGCAACTCCACGGGACCCGGTCGTGGCCCGGGTCCGCGGGCTCGCGGCCGCGGCGCTGGCCGTGCTCGGGCTGATCGCCCTGGCCGCCTGCGGCGGATCGGGCGGGTCGGACGCCCAGTCGATCACCCTGTACAACGGCCAGCACGTGCAGACCGCCCAGAACCTGGTCGCCGCGTTCGAGGCCGCGACCGGCATCTCGGTCAGCATCCGCAGCAACGACGAGGACACGCTGGCCGACCAGATCGCGACCGAGGGCTCGCACTCCCCCGCGGACGTGTTCCTGACCGAGAACTCGCCTCCGCTGGAGAGCCTGCAGGCCAAGGGGCTGCTGGCCAAGGTGGAGCCCGCGACCCTGGCCCGGACCCCGGCCCGGTTCAGCTCGCCGTACAGGCGACTGGGTGGGGGTCTCGGCGCGGGTCAGCGTGCTGATCTACAACCCGTCGCTGATCTCGGCCAGCCAGCTGCCCACCGAGGTCCGCCAGCTCGCGGACCCGCAGTACCGGGGCAAGCTGGCGATCGCCCCGCAGGAGACCGACTTCCAGCCGATCGTCACCTCGTACCTGCACGCCTACGGCAAGCCCGCGACCCTGAGCTGGCTCAAGGGGATCCAGGCCAACGCCAGCGGCCATGTCTACCCGGACAACGAGACGATCGCCAGCCAGGTGAACCGGGGCGCCGTCGCGTTCGGGATCGTCAACCAGTACTACTGGTGGCGGATGCGGGCGGAGATCGGCGTGTCCAGCACCCACTCGAAGATCGCCTACTTCGCCCCGGGCGACCCCGGCTACGTCATCGACGTCTCCGGCGCCGCGGTGCTGAAGTCGTCCACGCACCAGGCCGCCGCGCAGAAGTTCCTCGCGTTCCTGGTCAGCAAGCAAGGCCAGGAGATCATCGCCGACCCGAGCAAGTCGATCAGCTACGAGTACCCGATCGCGTCCGGCGTGACCACCCAGGCGCCGGAGACCCCGTTCAGCCAGCTCCGGCCGTATCCGATCACGATCGCCGAGCTCGGCGACGGGTCGACGGCCATCGCCCTGATGCGCGAGGCGGGCCTGCTGTGACCGGCCGGGCCGCGCGATGACGACCTCGCAGACGCTGCGGCGGCCCGGGCCGTCCTCGCCGGGCCAGGCGCCCGCCGCCCGGCCGGCGGTGCGCGCCCGGCGACCCCGCCTGCCCGTGGCGCTGACCGCGGCCGGGTTCGCCGTGGCCGCCGTGCTCGCGCTGCCGCTGGTCTTCCTGCTCATCGAGGCCCGCGGGGCGGGCGCGGCCGCGGTCACCCACCTGATCTTCCGCCGGCTGACCGCGGACCTGCTGTGGAACACGGTCCGGCTCACGGTCGTGGTGACCGCGCTGTGCGCGGTCATCGGCACCGCCGCGGCCTGGTGCGTCGAGCGGACCAACCTGCCGGGCCGGCGGATCTGGGCGGTGCTGGTGGTGGTGCCGCTGGCCATCCCCGACTTCGTGGTGAGCTTCGGCTGGGCGTCGCTGTGGACCTGGGTGCAGGGCTTCCGCGGCGCGGTGGTGGTGATGACGCTGGCCGTCTACCCGCTGGTCTACCTGCCGGTCGCGGCCAGCCTGCGCGCCGCCGACCCGGGCCAGGAGGAGGTGGCCCGCAGCCTCGGCGTCGGCCGGGCGCGCACGTTCGTGCGGGTCACGCTGGCCCAGGCCCGGGGCGCGATCCTCGGCGGCTGCCTGCTGGTGGCGCTGGTGCTGCTGGCCGAGTACGGCGCGTTCGAGATCCTCGGCTACCAGACGTTCACCACCGAGATCTTCACCGAGTTCTCGGTGTCGTTCAGCGTGCCGGCCGCCTGCGCGCTGTCCCTGGTGCTGGTGGCGCTCGGCCTGCTGGTGCTGGCCGGCGAGGGGATGCTGCGCGGCGGGGGCCGGGTGAGCCGGTCCGGCCCGCTCGCGCCGCGGCAGATGCCGCCGCACCGGCTCGGGCGGGCGACGCTGCCGGTCCTGGCCGGCTTCGGGCTGCTGACCGCGCTGGCGCTCGGCGTCCCGGTCGGCGCGAGCATCTACTGGATGGTCGAGCGCAGCAGCCACGCGATCCTCGGCGTGTCGCTGACCAGCGCCGCCCTGCACACCGCGGGGTACGCGGCGTCCGCCGGGGCTCTGGCCACCGCTGGCCGCCCTGCCGATCGCCCTGCTGGCGATCAGGTACACCGGCCGGGTGCGGTACTTCCTGGAGCGCAGCACTTACCTGGTCCTCGCGATGCCCGGCGTGGTCATCGCGTTCGCGCTGGCGTATTTCTCCGAGCGCTACGGCGGCGGCCTGCTCTACCAGAGCGCGCCGCTCCTGGTCATCTGCTACTCGATCATGTTCTTCCCGCTGGCCCTGGTCGGGGTGAAGGCCTCCCTGGCCCGGGCCCCGGTGAGCCTGGACGAGATGGCCCGCTCCCTGGGCCAGCGCAGGCTGGCCGTGCTGTGGCGGGTGACGCTGCGGCTGGCCGGGCCCGGCCTGGCCGCGGCGTTCTGCCTGGTCTTCCTGTCGGTGGTCACCGAGCTCACCGCGACCCTGTTGCTGATCCCCACCGGCGTGCAGACCCTGGCCACCCAGTTCTGGTCCTACGAGCAGAACCTCGCCTACGGCCAGGCCGCCCCGTTCGCGCTGGTGATGATCGCCGTGGCCGCGCTGCCGAGCTACGTGCTCGGCCGGTTCTTCGACCGCTCGGCTCACCCCCGCGGATGACCGCCGCGGGCCAGCGGCGGCATCCATAGGATGGCCGCATGACGCAGCTCGTCGTGACCGGCCTGCACAAGGCGTTCGGCGACCATCCGGTGCTCACCGGTGTGGACCTGGAGGTTCCCGCGGGCTCGCTGACCGCCATCCTCGGCCCGTCGGGCAGCGGCAAGACCACGCTGCTGCGGGTGCTGGCCGGGTTCGAGCGCGCCGACGCGGGCACGGTCACGATCGGCGGCTCGGTCGTCGACGGCCCCGGCGTGCACCTGCCGCCCGAGCGGCGGCGGATCGGCTACGTGCCGCAGGAGGGCAGCCTGTTCCCGCACCTCACGGTGGCGGCCAACATCGGGTTCGGGCTGCCGGCCCGGCAGCGCCGGGGGCCGGCCACGGCCAAGCTGCTCGACGCGGTGGGCCTGGCCGGCCTGGGCCAGCGCTACCCGCACCAGCTCTCCGGCGGCCAGCAGCAGCGGGTCGCGCTGGCCCGGGCGCTGGCCATCGGGCCGAAGATCGTGCTGCTCGACGAGCCGTTCGCCTCGCTGGACGCGCACCTGCGCGCCAGCGTCCGGGCGGACGTGCAGGGACTGCTGGCCAGGACCGGCATCACCGGGATCCTGGTCACCCACGACCAGGACGAGGCGCTGTCCACCGCGGACCGGGTGGCGGTGCTGCGCGACGGCCGGATCGCGCAGTGCGATGCCCCCCAGGACCTGTACGACCGGCCCGCGGACGCCGACATCGCGCGGTTCATCGGCGACGCGAACCTGCTCGAGGGCGTGCTCGAGGCCGGCACGGTCGACACCATCCTGGGCCGGCTGCCGGTCGAGCCGGCCTGCCTGGCCTCCCCCGGCTCCGGCCCGGCGGACGGCCGGGTGACCGTGCTCGTCCGGCCGGAGCAGGTGGAACTACGCCCCGGCGAGGCGAACGGCGGCCCGGGCGCTCCGGCCGGCGGAGCCGGCCACCTGGCGGGACGCGTGGTCGCCTACGGTTACCACGGCCACGACGCCGTCATCCACGTGCGGCCCGAGCACGAGGCCGGGACGCCGGTCATCGTGGTCCGCACGGTCGGCGGCAGCCAGCTGCCCCCCGGGGCCCCGGTCACGCTGCGGGCCCGCGGCCCCGTGCTCGCCTGGCCGGACGTATAGGCCGAAACGGCCACGGCGGCGCGGGCGAGGCCCTCGTCGTTAGAGGCAGCGCAGGGCGCCTTCCTGACCGGAAGCTCGGCCGCCCCGCGCGTCCGTGAGCCGGTCCAGCGCGGCGAGGATCCGCTTCTCCGACACCGGAGCGTACGGACGGTATGGACACCGGCAGGAGCACCATGGCCGACGCGGGCACTGGCCCACCCGCGGCTGCTGCCAGCCGACGAGCGGACGCCGGGACCGTGCGCCTGGGTGAGCGGGATGTGGCCGGGCTGATGCTGTGCGGCGACATGTACGGCGCGCCTTACGACCTGTTAGCGGGATTCCTGGGGGTACGGCCGGACCGGTTACGCGGGATCGTGGCCCGCTGGCGGAACGCCGGGTACGTGCAGATGGGCCGACTCGGCCCCGGCCCGGCGTGATGCTAGCTGACCCGTTCCGGGCTAGCCGTCACCGGCCAGCGGTACGCGCCGTCCCGGCCCGCGCTGGGACGGCTGGCGCATATCCGCGCGGTGCTAGCGGTCCGGCTGTTCTTGCAGGACAGCGAGGCCTACCGCGACGGGCGGGCGCGGTGCCGCAGCGAGCGGCGCATCCGCGCCGCCGCCGGCGGCCGTGTCGGCGGCGGGCATGTGCCCGACGCCAAGGTGTCGTGGCCCGACGTCGACAACCCCCGCCATGATGCCTACCCCGACCATCCCCGCACCGTCATGGTCCGCCAAGACACCCTGGCCGGGCTCATCCGCGACTTCCTCGACAGCCACGTCTTCGGCGCCGACCGCCGCGCCCTCCTGGCCGGACAGATCCCCGCCAGCCACGCCGAGGCCGTTGCCCAGCGCCAGCGCCAGCGTGACCGGCTCACCAGAGAACTTGCTCGCATCGACCTGGCCCAGCGCTCCCAGATCACCCAGATCGAGACCCTGCCCGCCGACCCCGCCGCCCAGGCCATGCGTGCCCGCTGCTACGAACGCTTCGCCGAACTCCACGCAGAAACGCGAAACTACCCAGGCCCAGCTAGCCGCACTGGACGAGGCCCGCGCCTACGACGACGACGCCAGCCTCCTGGAGGCCCTGCCCGTCCTCACCGGCCGGGCCGATCTGCACCCCGAGCCCATCCAGGCCGCGCTCTACCAGGCCTTCGACATCCAGGCCTCTACAACACCGACATGAACCAGGTCACCCTCTACGCCACCATCACCACCAGCACCCCTCGCGCCGTCGCCGCCATCCTCGTCCTCACCGGCAACGACCCCGCCCACACCGCCGCCCCAGACCCCGGCCCTGCCCCGGCCCCGCAGTCCGCAGACAACATAGCCATTTACCCCTTCAGCACAACCCCCCACAGCCGGCCTTTCGGTACATTTGTGCGCTCCGAGAGCTCGTCAGCGTCCATCGGCGAGCCGATCCAGCGCGGCGCGGATCCGCTTCTCGACACCGGAGCGGGCGTGCCCAGCACCTGGGCGAACAGGCTGACCCGCAGTTCCTCGATCATCCAGCGCACCGCCTGGACGTCCGCGCCGGAGCGCCGGGCGGGCGGAAGCTCCCCGGCGGCCAGCTGGTAGGCGTCGGTGACCCGGTGCACGATCGCCGTCCGCTCGGCGTCGCGGCCGGGATCGGCGGCCAGCGTGTCCAGTCTGCGGCTGATCGCGCGCAGGTAGCGGACCAGGTCGGGCAGGCGCTGCAGCCCGGTCTCGCTGACGAACCCCGGGTAGATCAGCGCGGCGAACTGGGCCCGCGCGTCAGCGAACGCCGCGGCCAGCGGCGGGCTCGGGCTTGGCCCGCAGCCTGGCCTCGGCGTCGTGGGCGGCCTCGAGGACCTGCCCGGCACGTCCACCGCCCGGGCCGTGGCCAGCGGCAGCGCGGACCGGGCCTGCGTCACCAGGCGCGCGAACCCGTCCGCGTCCCAGGCCGGGCCGCCGGCGTCCGCGATCACCTGGTCGGCCGCGCAGGCGACGCAGTCGTCGAGCAGGGCGCCGATGCTCGGGTAGGGGTTCCGGCTCATGGCCAGCTTCCGCTCGTTGGGCAGCCGGTCGGCGATGGAGCGCACGCCCGACGGCACCTGCAGCAGGAGCAGCCGCCGGGTGCCCGCCGCCATGGCCGCGCCGGCCTCGGCCTCGGTCGCGAACAGCCGGACGTCCGCCGCGTCCCCGGTATCCGCCAGCGCCGGGTAGGCCGTGACCTCACCGCGGGTGAACACCCGGGGCAGCGTGCCGATGCTCCAGTCGTGAAGCCCGGTGCGGACGAGGCTGCCCGCCGCCTCGGTGAGCTTGGCCTGCAGCCGGGGCCGCAGCCGCTCGCGCAGCTCGCCCAGGTCCTTCCCGGCCGCCAGCTCCCGGTCCCCGTCCAGCACGCGGTAGGTGACCCTCAGGTGGGCGGGCAGCCGGGACAGATCGAACACCTCACGCGGAACCGGCACCCCGGCGAGGCGGCCGAGTTCCGTGCTCAGCGCGTCCAGCAGGCTGCCGTGCGGCTCACCGAGCCGGGCGGTCACGGCGCGGGCGGTGTCGGGCGCGGGCACGAACCGCCGGCGCAGCTCCTTCGGCAGCGACCGGATCAGCTCGGTGACCAGCTCCTCGCGCAGCCCCGGCACCTGCCAGCCGAGTTCCTCGCCGTTCACCTGGCCCAGCGCGGCCAGCGGGATGTCCGCGCTCACCCCGTCACCCGGCTCGCCGGGCGCGAACTCGTACGACAGCGGGAAGTCGCCCCAGCGGGCGGGATAGTCGGCCGGGGCGACCGGGTCGGCGGCCGGGTCCACCAGGTCGGCGGGCGTGAACGTCAGCAGGTCGGGGGTATGCGCGCGGGCCTTCTTCCACCAGGCGTCGAAGTGCCGGGCGGAGGTCACGTCCTGGGGTATCCGCCGGTCGTAGAACTCGAACAGGGCCGCGTCGCCGGCCACGATGCCGCGCCGCCTGGCCCGGTCCTCCAGCTCCCTGGCCTCCTCGAGCAGCCGCCGGTTGCGGTGGAAGAACTCGTGATGGGTCGGCCAGTCCCCCTCCACCAGGGCGCCGGTGATGAACAGGTCCCGCGCCGCGGCCGGGTCGACCCGCGCGTAGTTGACCTTCCGGTCGGTGACGATCGGCAGGCCGTACAGGCTCACCTTCTCCAGCGCCACGGCCGCGCCCCGCCTGGCGTCCCAGTGCGGCTCGCTGTAGCTGCGCTTGACCAGGTGCGCGGCCAGCGGCTCGGCCCATTCGGGCTCGATGCGGGCCGCGGTCCTGGCCCACAGCCGGGAGGTCTCGACCAGCTCGGCCGCCATCACCCACTGCGGCGGCTTGCGGGCCAGCACCGAGTCGGGGAAGATCGCGAAGCGGGCCCCGCGCGCCCCGGCGAACTCGGCCGGCCCGCGCCGTTTGCGTTGCGGATTCTGCGCGGCGTCCCGCGGGTCGGCGTCCTTCATCCCGACCTGCGAGAGCAGGCCGGCCAGCAGCGCCATGTGCACGCGGTCCGCCGCGTCCGCCGCGGCCTTCGCGTCTGCCGCGGCCGCCGGCGAGCCGCGCTCCGGGCCGGGCGAGATGCCCACCTCGCGGGCGGCCTGCCGCAGCTGCGCGTGCACGTCCTGCCACTCCCGCACCCGCAGGTAGTGCAGGAACTCGCGGCGGCACAGGCGGCGGAACGCCGACGACGACAGCTCGCGCTGCTGGTCGTGCAGGTAGCCCCACAGGTTGAGGAAGGCGAGGAAGTCAGACCCCGGCTGGGCGAAGCGCGCGTGGCTGGCGTCCGCGGCCTCGCGGGCGTCGGCGGGACGCTCCCTCGGGTCCTGGATGGACAGCGCGGCCGTGATGATCAGCACCTCGCGCACGCAGCCGTGGTGGCTGGCCTCCAGGATCATCCGGCCCAGGCGCGGGTCCGCCGGCAGCCGGGCCAGCTTGCGGCCCACCCCGGTCAGCCGCGTCGCGCCGTGACGGGGGGTTCCGGGGGGTCGTCCCCCCGGGCTAGCACCGCCCGGCTGGACCGCGCCCAGCTCCTCCAGCAGCCGCACCCCGTCGGTGATGTTGCGGGAGTCCGGCGGGTCCATGAACGGGAAGTCCGCGACCTCGCCGAGGCCGAGCGCGGCGGTCTGCAGGATGACCGAGGCGAGGTTGGTGCGCAGGATCTCCGGGTCGGTGAACTCCGGCCGGGACGCGAAGTCCTCCTCGCTGTACAGCCGGATGCAGATGCCGTCGGACGTGCGGCCGCACCGGCCCTTGCGCTGGTCCGCCGAGGCCCGGGAGACCGGCTCGATGGGCAGCCGCTGCACCTTGGTGCGGTGGCTGTAGCGGGAGATCCGCGCGGTGCCCGGGTCGACCACGTAGCGGATGCCCGGCACGGTCAGCGAGGTCTCCGCGATGTTGGTGGCCAGCACCACGCGCGGCCGCTGGTGCGGCTGGAACACGCGGTGCTGCTCGGCCGCGGACAGCCGGGCGTAGAGCGGCAGCACCTCCAGGCCGGCCAGGCCGGCCTGCTCGGCCAGCGCGTCGGCGGTGTCCCTGATCTCCCGCTCGCCGCTGAGGAAGACCAGGATGTCCCCGGGACCCTCGGCGCGCAGCTCGGCGACGGCGTCGCAGATGCCCTGCGCCTGGTCCCTGGGCTCGGCACCGGGGCGGTCCGGGTCGGCCAGCGGCCGGTAGCGCACCTCGACCGGGTAGGTGCGCCCCGACACCTCGATCACCGGCGCATCCCAGAAGTGCCGGGAAAAGCGCTCCGGGTCGATCGTGGCCGAGGTGATGATGACCTTGAGGTCGGGCCGGCTGGGCAGCAGCCGCTTCAGGTAGCCGAGGATGAAGTCGATGTTCAGGCTGCGCTCGTGCGCCTCGTCGATGATGAGCGTGTCGTAGCGCCGCAACTGCCGGTCCCGCTGCATCTCGGCCAGCAGGATCCCGTCGGTCATCACCTTGACCAGGGTGTCGTCGCTGGACTTGTCGGTGAACCGGATCTTGTAGCCGACCCGGGAGCCGGGCCGACCTCGGTGCCGAGCTCGGCGGCGATCCGCTCCGCCACGGTGCGGGCCGCGATCCGCCGGGGCTGGGTGTGGCCGATCTGGCCGGCGGTGCCGCGGCCGAGCTCCAGGCAGATCTTCGGCAGCTGGGTGGTCTTCCCCGAGCCGGTCTCGCCCGCGACGATGACCACCTGGTGGTCGCGGATGGCCGCGGCGATCTCGTCCTTCCGCTGGCTGACCGGCAGCGCGGGCGGATAGGAGATCACGGGCACGCGGGCACGCGGCGCGGCGAGCGAGGTCGTCAAGGTGGCAGTCTCCATGGCAGGACCCGGGAACGCACGCGGCCAGCTTCCCGGCCTCCCCAGGTTTCCCGAGCCTTCCAGGATGGCCGCGCTGGTCCCTTGTTACCTAACGGTTTTCCGCCTCGCCTGCTTCCGCGGCACGGGCACCGGAACGTCCTGGCGCGGTTCTCGCCGCGCCAGGACGGCCGGCCGGCCCGCCGCGCTACGGCAGCTGGCCTGCCTTGCCGACGAACGCACGCTGCAGGATGGCGCTTTCGCCGTTCACCACGCCGGTCCGGACGTTGTAGTCCCGCTCGCCGATGTACTGCAGGCTGGTCTGGTCGAAAATCCACACGTTCCGGTACTGGCCGTCAGGGCTGGTCCAGGCGATCCCGATCCCGTGCCGGCCGACCGCGTTCGTCACGTCGGGGATCAGCGTCGCGCCCGGGAGGAGGGCCGCCACCCGGTAGAGCGCCGCGGCCACGGCCGGGGGAATGATCGCCTCACGGATCAGGTCGCCGATCTCGGTGGACGGGGGGTCATTCGTCCATTTCTTTCCGGCCTTGAGGTAGGTCAGCAGCGCGGCCGGGTTGGTCGGCAGCGACTGCAGCAGCCGGTAGGTGGCGTCGCCGAGGTGACCCTCACTCGGGCACCGGAACGCCGGCTGCGGCTCGTCTCCCGGCGGGTTGCGTTCGACCTTGCCGTTCACGACGGGGAACGGTGACAGCGGCGTGCGGGAGCCGTCCTCGATGAGCAGCCCGGTGACGCACAGGTTCGCCACCGGCAGCCAGACCTGGCGTTCGTGCGGCTTTTCCATGGTCGAGGTCTCATGGCCGTTGACGATCGTGTCGACTTCATAGGCGACCTTGCTGCGGATGTACATGAACTCGCTGTCGCGCACGGCCGGGCTGGGCTGACCCGCGGCCGCGTTAGCGATCTTGACGAGCAGCGCGGCGGCGGTGGCCGGGGTGCCGGTCCTGGCCGGCCCGCCGGGCGGCGCGGATGGCCTGGCGTGCGGGAACCGGCCGTTCGCGACGGCGATCGCAGCGGCGGCCAGGGCCACCGCCAGGACGCCGGCCGCCGCGACGGCGGCCAGGCGACGGGGACGGTTCCTGCGGTGGCCGGGAGCCGGTAGCCGGCTGGCCTGGCGGGGCGCGTCCGTTCGGCGCAGTTCGGTCATCAGGTGCTCCTTGAGGATCTGCTGGCGGCCCGCTGGCAGGTCCCGTCCGCCCGGCACCGGCAGCAGCCGGGCCAGTCCGTCGATCTCCCGCTGGCGCCGGGAGTCGTGGTCGTTCATCGGGTTCCTCCCTGCCGGGGCCGGATCGCGTTCTCGCGGTCACCGTCTACCTGTTCGCTCGCGCGGCCGGGTTCCCGCCCGCCGGGATCGCGTTGCGCGGCCGCGGCGGACCGTTGCAGCTTGCGCCGGGCCCGGGACAGCCGCGAGCGCACCGTGCCCACCGGCACGCCGAGGGCTTCCGCTGCCTCGGCGTAGTTCAGGCCGGACCATACGCACAGCGCGAGCACGTCCCGCTCGCCGCCCCGCAGGCTGCTCAGCGCCGTGCGCACCTCGTCCAGCCGGGCCGCGTCATCGATGCGGCCGGCGAGCTCGTCAGCGAAGTCCGGCACGTCGGAGGCGACCGGCAGCCGGCTCATCGCCGCCTGGTGCCGCCGCGCCGCCCGGGAAACATTGCGAGCCACGTTGAGCGCGATGCCGAGCAGCCAGGGCAGCAGCGAGCCGCCCTCGGGCCTTATCGTGCCCCGCAGCCGCCAGGCCTCGAGGAACGTGAGCGATACCACTTCTTCCGCGGTCGACCAGTTACCGGTCACCCGGAACGCATGGTTGTATACCGCGCGGGCGTGTTCCTCGAAGAGCACGCCGAACGCGTCCTGATCTCCGGCGCGCACCCGGGCGCGCAGACTCAGCTCCACGCCATGCTCTGTCCGGTCCGCGTGGGCGGGTTCCCGCCCGTCGGCCCCGGAGCCCGGGCGAGGCAGGATGAAAGGCCGGAAGCAGGATAGACCCCGGAGGGCCTTCCTGCCGTCTTCTGCGGCCCGCGGCGGGATGGCCGGTCGCCGTCGACCGTGGCCTTCCCGCCGCGGGAGCAGGCGCGGCCCGGGCTCAGTGCCCGGCGTCGCCGCTCAGGCCGGGGAGGACCGGCGTGTGCTCGATCCGGACCGCCTGCAGCTCGTCCGGGTTCAGGCCGAGCAGGGCCAGGATGGTCGGGGCGATCTGGGTGGTCTCGACCGGCGCCCCGATGACGCCGCCGCCTCGCAGGCCGGGCAGTACCACGAGGATGGGCACGTCGCGATCTTGCGGGTCGTCGCCGCCGTGCTCGGCGATCTTGCTCTTCCCGCCGGTGTAGACGACGCCGTGCTGGGCGATGCCGAGCACGTCGGGGTGCCGGGGGTCACCGGCCGGGACGCCGAAGAAGGCCGCGGAGGCCGCGCCCCGCGTGGACCGCCTTCAGCCCGGACGCCGAGACCGTGATCGGGTTCCCGCTGATGTTGTTCCCGGCCGCCGAGTGGGTCAGCAGGTAGTTCTTCACGAAGTCGGCGGCCGCCTGCGAGCGGTCGCTCAGCCGCAGCAGCATCCCGTCGTCGTCGGTGGCGAAGACGACGCGGAGATGATGAGGGCGGTGCGGCCGGCCAGGCCATCGGCCCGGATCCGGGACACCATCAGGCCGATCTCGGTGTCGATGTAGTTGAGCGCGCGCACCAGCAGCGGGCCGGGAACCGTCCCGCCGGGCAGGTACCCGCCGGTCAGCCCGTCGGAGGCAGGCAGCTTTCTGGGCGGTAGAGACGGTCTGGAAGTTCATCCCGAAGATGGCCGGAACGCCCACGTGCTGCGTGCCGCTGTGGTCATATCCGTCGATCTCGTTCAGGATCGCCTGCACCTTGTCGGAGTCGTACTGCATGGTCGCGGCGTTGTCACTGGTCCAGTCCTCGCCCGCGGGGAACCCGAGGGCCTGGCTGTTGATCTCGGGCGTGAAGTAGTCCTGCACGCCCGTTCCCGAGGGCCCGTTCGTGCCCGAGGGTCCGTTGAACATCTGGTACGCGGGGTGCTTGTCCGACCAGGCGGTACGCAGCCCGTGAGCCCTGGCCACGTTGAAGATCGTGTTGACCTCCAGGTACTGGTTCGGGTAGATCGGCTGGCAGGTCTTCGGGTCGACCGGCAGGTTCGCCGGGTGGCCAGCGGGTCGGCGGAGGATGCTGCGGGGACAGGCCCTGGCCCGCCGGTTCGAGTGGTCGATGGCCTCGTCGTAGCCTCGCCGCCTGGCCCGGCCTGCCGACCGCGCCCCGAACATCGTCTCGGGCCCAGGCCAGCCGGGCCGACCAGGACCTGAACAGCGGGTAACGCTTACGGCCGGCCGGCCCGGACCCTCTTGACGATCATGGACCGGGCCGTGGATCGTTTGGTCCAGGAAAATCCGGGCGACTCCAGGAGGCGCGGCACAGGTCATGACTGAGGAGTCCCGGCTGGCCGAGCTGCTGGCCTCGCGCCTGCGCACGGTGTGGGGGGCGGCCGTCGAGATCACCGCCGTCCGGCCGCTGCCCGGCGGCGCGAGCCGGGAGAGCTGGGCCGTCCAGGCCCGGATGGCCGACGGCGCGCAGCGCCGCCTCGTCCTGCTCCGTGACGCGAGGGGGAACGGGGAGCCGACTCGCCGCAGCGACGTGGCGCTGCAGGCGGCGGCCATGACCGCCGCCCGGGCGGCCGGCGTCCCGGTACCCCGGGTCTATGACTACGGGGAGGAAGCCCTGGGCCCCGGCTGGCCCTATCTGCTGACCGAGCGGCTGGACGGGGAGACGATCCCGCGGCGGCTGCTGCGGGACGACGCGTACGCCGCCGTGCGGCCCCGGCTCGCGCGCCGCCTCGGCGAGGTCCTGGCCCGCATCCACCGGGTAGATCCCGATTCCGTCCCGTCCCTGCCCCGGGTCGACGCGCTCGGCCAGCTGACCGGGCTGTACGACGACTTCGGCGAGCCGCGGCCCGCGCTGGAGATCGGCCTGCGGTGGCTCTCCGAGCACCGGCCCCCGCCCAGGCCGGACGCGCTGGTGCACGGCGATTTCCGGACCGGCAATCTCATCGTGGGCGAGGACGGGCTGCACGGCGTGCTGGACTGGGAACTCGCGCATCGCGGCGACCCGATGCAGGACCTGGGCTGGCTGTGCACCAAGGCCTGGCGGTTCGGCTCGGCGGCGCCGGCGGCGGTTTCGGGACCCGCGCCGACCTGATGTCGGGCTACGCCGACGGCGGCGGCACTCCCCCGGACGAGGCCACCCAGCGGTGGTGGGAGCTGTACGGGACGGTGCGATGGGCCCTGCTCTGCCGCCGGCAGGCCGAGCGGTACCTCACCGGCGGCGAGGCCTCGATCGAGCTCGCGGTGCTCGGCCGCCGGGTCTGCGAGCAGGAGTTCGACGTCCTGCTCGCGCTGGACTACGCCGCGCCGGTCACGGTCGCCGATCCCCTGGACGGCCCCGCGGGCCCGCCCCCGGCACCCCACGACCGGCCCGCCGGCCCTGACCTGCTCCGCGCCGTGGGCGGGTTCCTCGGCGCCGAGATCGGCGCCACCGATCCGCGCCTGGCGTTTCACGCCCGGGTCGCGGCGAACGCGCTGCGGATCGCGCAGCGCGAGGCCATGCTCGGCGCCGGGCACGCGCGCGACCACCGGGCCCGGCTCGCCGCCCTGGGCTGCGCCGACGACGCCGGGCTGTGCGCGGCCATCCGGGACGGGTCACTGGATCACCGCTACGACGATGTCATCGCCGCGGTCCGCGCCATGACCGTCGACAAGCTCACCGTCGCCAACCCCGGCCACCTGGCCCGGCCCGGGTAAGCCCGGTTCGCGAGCCGCTGAAGGAGACGAGGACGTGGACTTCAACCTTCCCGAGGACCTGCAGCAGTACCTGGCCGAACTCGACGAGTTCATCGAGCGCGAGATCAGGCCGCTCGAGCAGGCCGACGACAACATCCGGTTCTTCGACCACCGCCGGGAGGACGCCAGGACCGACTGGGACCGGGGCGGGCTGCCCAGCCGCGACTGGGAGGCGCTGCTGGCCGAGGCCCGGCGGCGGGCCGACGCCGCCGGGCACTACCGGTACGCCTTCCCGAGGGAGTACGGCGGCCGGGACGGCACCAACCTGGGCATGGCCGTGATCCGCGAGCACCTGGCCCGCAAGGGCCTCGGCCTGCACTGCGACCTGCAGAACGAGCACGCGATCGTGGGCAACAACGTCGGGCTGCTGCTGATGCTGGAGTACGGCAGCGCCAGCCAGAAACAGCAGTGGATCGATGACCTCGCCGCCGGGCGGCGCGGGTTCGCGTTCGGCATCACCGAGCCCGCGCACGGCAGCGACGCGACGTTCATGGAGACATTTGCCCAACGGGACGGCAGCGGGGTGGGTCATCAACGGCGAGAAGACCTGGAATACCGGCGTGCACGCCGCCTCGCACGACCTCATCTTCGCCCGGACCAGCGGGGCGCCGGGCAGCGGCGAGGGCATCACCGCGTTCCTCGTGCCGGTCGACGCCCCCGGCTTCACGGTCGAGGAGTACCTCTGGACCTTCAACATGCCCACCGACCACGGGCACATCTCGCTCTCCGGCGTGCGGGTGCCCGATTCCGCGATCCTGGGCGGGGAGGGCCGCGGCCTGGCGGTGGTCCAGCACTTCTTCAACGAGAACCGCATCCGCCAGGCCGCCTCCAGCCTGGGCGCCGCGCAGTTCTGCATCGACCGCTCGGTGGAGTACGCCAAGACCAGGACCCCGTTCGGCAAGCCGCTGGCGGCCAACCAGGCGATCCAGTTCCCGCTGGTGGAGTTGCAGACGCAGGCCGAGATGCTCCGGGCGCTGATCCACAAGACCGCGTGGGGCATGGACCAGTTCGGGCCGTTCTCCCAGTCCGACAAGGTCTCCATGTGCAACTACGTGGCCAACCGGCTGTGCTGTGACGCCGCCGACCGCGCCATGCAGGTGCACGGCGGGCTGGGCTACTCGCGGCATAAGCCGTTCGAGCACATCTACCGGCACCACCGCCGGTACCGCATCACCGAGGGCAGCGAGGAGATCCAGATGCGCCGGGTGGCGGGCTACATGTTCGGCTACATGAAGCAGCGCGCGCCCAAGGGGGTGCCCGAGGCGGCCGCCGGCTAACCGCAACGGGCCCGCTGCTGCGGCCCGCGTGACCGGCCGGGGTCAGCGGAGGCTGCGGAGCACCAGGGCGGTCTCCAGCGCGGCCAGGACGGCGTCCCAGCCCTTGTCCTCGCTGCTGCCGTCGCCGCCGCAGCGGTCGACGGCCTGGGCCAGGGTGTCACAGGTCAGCACGCCGTTGCCGACCGGCGTGCCGGTGTCGAGCGGCACCCGGGACAGCCCGTAGGTGACCGAGTCGCAGACGTAGTCGAAGTGCGGGGTGCCGCCGCGGATGACCGCGCCGAGGCAGGCGACCGCGTCGTGCCGCCGGGCCAGCTCGGCCGCCACCACGGGCAGCTCGACGGCGCCGGGCACCCGGACCACCAGCGGCTCCGCGATCCCGCAGGCCCCGGCGGCCGCCACCGCCCGCTGCACCAGGCAGCCGGTCACCTCGGGGTGCCAGCGGGTCGCCGCGATGGCCAGGCTCAGCCCGGCCGCGTCCACGGTCCGGCCCGGGGGGCGGCCCCCGCCGCTCACCGGGCCTGTCCGGCGGGCGCGGCGGGGCCCGCGGGCGGTACCGGGCGGGGCGTCCCGTTCGGGACGAGAAGGTCGTCCAGCTGGTGCCCGAGCCGGTCCCGCTTGGCGATCAGGTAGCGCAGGTTGTCCGCCGTGGCCGCCACCGGCAGCGAGACCCGGCCGGTCACCTCGATGCCGAACCCGGACAGGCCGCGGAGCTTGGCCGGGTTGTTGGTGAGCAGCCGGAGCGAGCGCACGCCCAGGTCGGCGAGCATCTGCGCGCCGGTCGAGTACTCGCGGGCGTCGGCGGGCAGGCCCAGCTCCAGGTTCGCGTCCACGGTGTCGGCGCCCGCGTCCTGCAGCTGGTAGGCGCGCAGCTTGGACAGCAGCCCGATCCCGCGGCCCTCGTGGCCGCGCAGGTAGAGCACGACGCCGCGGCCCTCGGCCGCGATGGCCGCCATCGCGGCGGCCAGCTGGGCGCCGCAGTCGCAGCGCTGGGAGCCGAACACGTCTCCGGTCAGGCACTCCGAGTGCATCCGTACCAAGATGTCTTCGGCGGGGTCTGGGGGGGTCGTCCCCTCGCGGGCCAGCACGTCGGCCCGGTCCAGGTCACCGAGCACCAGCGCGAGGTGCTCGGTGCCGTCCACCGAGTTCAGGTAGCCGAACGCGCGCCACTCGCCGAACTGGTTCGGCACCCGGGTCTGCACCACGCGGCGGACCGTCCGCTCGGAATGCCTGCGGTACTCGATCAGCTGGGCGATGGAGATCAGCGGCAGGCCGTGCTCGTCGGCGAAGGCCCGCAGCTGCGGGAGCCGGGCCATGGTGCCGTCGTCGTTGAAGATCTCGGCCACCACCCCGGCCGGGGTCAGCCCGGCCAGCCGGGCGAGGTCGACCGCGGCCTCGGTGTGGCCGGCCCGGCGCAGCACGCCTCCCTCGGCGTAGCGCAGCGGGAACACGTGCCCGGGCCGCACGATCTCGTAGGGCTCGGTCGCCGAGTCCACCAGGGTGCGGATGGTCCGGGCCCGGTCGGCCGCGGAGATCCCGGTGGTGATGCCGTCGCGCGCGTCCACGCTGATCGTGAACGCGGTGCCCATGTGCTCCTGGTTGTCGCTGGTCATCGGGGGCAGCTGCAGCCGGTCCAGGTCCTCGCCGAGCATCGGCACGCAGATCAGGCCGCGGGCGTAGCGGATGGTGAAGGCCAGCAGGTCGGGCGTGGCCTTGCTCGCGGCGAACACGATGTCGCCCTCGTTCTCCCGGCTGGCGTCGTCGACCACGACGATCGGGTGGCCCGCGGCGATCTCGGCGATGGCCTGCTCCACCGTGTCCAGGCCGGCCTCGCCCGGCGCGGTCTCATCGGTGATCATGACTGGTCCTCCCCGCCGAGCAGGCGCTCCACGTACTTGGCGATCATGTCGACTTCCAGGTTGACCGTCTGGCCCGGCTGCTTGCGGCCCAGCGTGGTGCGCGCGAGCGTCTCCGGGATCAGGCTGACCTCGATCCAGCCCGGCCCGCCGCCGGGGCCGTCACCGAGGGCGGACACGGTGAGGCTGACCCCGTCGACGGCGATCGAGCCCTTCGGCACGACGTAGCGCGCGAGGGGCGGCGGGACGGCTATCCGCAGCACGTCCCAATGCTCGCCCGGCCGGCGTTCCAGGATCGTGCCGGTTCCGTCCACGTGCCCCTGCACGATGTGCCCGCCGAGCCTGCCGTCGAGCCGCAGCGGGCGCTCCAGGTTCACCGCCGAGCCCGCGCCGAGGGCGCCGAGGCCGGACCGGCTCAGGGTCTCGCCCATCACGTCGGCGCTGAACGTGCCGTCCGACGCGCCGGTGACCGTGAGACAGACGCCGTTGACGGCGATCGAGTCGCCCGCGGCCGCGCCCGCCGTGACCCGCGGGCCGCGCACGGTCAGCCGGGCCGCGTCCGGGAGCTCCTCAAGCGCGACGACCTCGCCGAGTTCTTCCACGATTCCGGTGAACACCGCATCCACCCCGTTCTCCTCGGAGCCGGCTCTGCCGCGGGCTCCGGGGTCGCGCGGATGCGCAAGGCACGGCCTGTCGGGCTCAATGCGGCCCGGCCGCGCGCGTGCTGCCTCCCATCCGGACTGTTACCGTCGGTCCCGGAGTTCCACCGGGTCAGCCGGCCGATGGCCTCGGCCGGGTCGCGGACTGTCACCGCCGGTTCGGAGTTTCACCGACCCCGGAGCACGCGTTTACCTCTCGAACCAGTGTGCCACGCCGGGTATTCCGGACGCGACGCAGGCCAGCCCGGCCTGGCGCCCGGTGGCCGGGCTGGCGGCCGCGCTCAGGTGACGGTGGAGCCCCGGCGGGCCAGCGCGTCCAGGATGACCGCGGCGAGCAGCACGCCGGCGGTCCAGATGTACTGGCCGGCCGCGCCGAGCCCGAGCAGGATCACGCCGTTGTAGATGACCGCCACGACGAACCCGCCGAGCACCGCGCCGGTGATCCGGCCGCGGCCGCCGAACAGGCTGACCCCGCCGATCACCGCTCCGGCCACCGAGTACAGCACGTACTGGCCGCCCGCGATGTTGTTCGAGATCGACCCGAGGAACGACGCGTAGAGGATGCCCGTGATCCCGGCTATCACCCCGCAGGCCGCGAACGCCAGCACCCGGATCCGGCTCAGGTTGATGCCCGCCCGCCGGGCCGCCTCGGCGTTGCCGCCGACCGCGTACATGTACCGGCCGAACTTGGTGCGGCCCAGCAGCACGCTCAGGAGCACGGTCAGGACCAGCACGATCGGCACCACCCACGGCACGCCCTCCAGCGGGATCACGCCGCTGCTGCGATTGTGGTTGAGCACCAGCACCAGCGCCAGGCCGACCGCGGCCGCGCCCGCGAGCTTCAGCAGGGTCACGCTCAGCGGCGGCGCGACCAGGCCGTTCCTCCGCCTGCGCTGGTCCCGCAGGATCATGAAGACCGCGGCGAGCGCGACGGCGGCGATCAGGATGATCCACCCGGCGGTCGGGCTGACGTTGCTGGACACCAGGCCGTTGATGAAGCCGTTGTGGTCCTGGATGACCCCGCCGAGGCCGACGCCCCCGGTCTGCTCGAACAGCCACAGCAGCACGCCGTTCAGGCCGAGCAGGCCGGCCAGCGTGACCACGAACGACGGGATCCGCAGCCAGACGATGATCAGGCCCTCGATCGCGGCGATCGCCGCGCAGACCGCGATGCCGGCCAGGATCGCCAGCCAGGTCGGGAACGGGTGCGCGACCGCGACCATCCACAGGGTGATGGTCGCGCCGATCGCCGCGTTGAAGCCGAGCGACAGGTCGATCTCGCCGAGCAGCAGCGGGAACGTCTGCGCCATGCAGAACGTGATGATGAAAGCCGGCCTGCGTCATCAGGTTCGCGATGTTGCCCGCCGACAGGAACGCGGGCTCCCGGATCTGGAAGTAGGCCCCGATCACGATCAGCCCGGCGATGACGGGCAGCGCCCCGCTCTCCCCGTTGCGGACCCGGCGCATCCAGAGCCGGGTGTACTCGCCCAGCGACCCGGCCAGCACCTCCGGGGCGGCGGTCAGCGCGATGACCGAGGCGTCGGGGGCCTCGGTGGCCTCGGCTTCGCCCGCGACCGCGACCGTCCCAGGCTGGTCCTCGGCCGTCTCGCCGCTGTCCGGTGATGACATTGCTCAGCCCTCCGCGCCGCTGCTGACGTTGCCCGAGGCCGCGGGCTCGCTCCCGCCGCCGTCGTGCAGGCGGGCCGACGCGCCCGTGGTCATCAGGTCCACGACCGACGCGGTGTCGAACTCCGCGTTGGGCCCGACCGCGGCCAGCCGGCCGAGGTAGAGCACCGCGAGCCGGTCCGCCACCCGGAACACGTCGGTCAGGTTGTGCGAGACGACCAGGACCGCGTGCCCCAGGCTGGCCAGCCGTTCGATCAGGGACAGCACCAGCTCGGTCTGGGTGACCCCCAGCGCGGCGGTCGGCTCGTCCATGATGACCAGCTCGGCGTCCAGCATGACCGCCTTGGCCACCGCGACCGCCTGCCGCTGCCCGCCGGACAGCGATCCGACCGGCTGCCGGATGGACCGCACGGTGGTGACCCGCAGGTCGCTCAGCGTCTGCTTGGCGGTCAGCTCCATGTTGATCTCATCGAGCAGCCCGAACCGCGTCACCTCGTGGCCGAGCAGCATGTTCTGCACGATGTCCAGGTTGTCGGCCAGCGCGAGGTCCTGGTACACGGTCGCGATCCCGAGATTGGTCGCGTCCCTGGGCGAGTGCAGGTGCACCGCGCTTGCCCCGCCACACGAGCTGGCCCGTGGTCGGCTGCCAGATGCCGGCGATGCACTTGATCAGCGTGCTCTTGCCCGCGCCGTTGTCCCCGACCAGGGCGGTCACCTGGCCGGCCGGGACGTCCAGGTTGATGCCGGCCAGCGCCTGCACCGGGCCGAAGCTCTTGCCGATGTTCTCCAGCTGCAGCAGCGGCGCGTCGCCGTTGCCCGCCGGGCCGGGCTCGGCCGCCCGGAGCCGGATGGCACCCGGCCCGCGTCCGCGGGCCGGGTGCCATCCTCGGAGCCGTTCGTTACCACTTAGGGGCTCCCGCCTGCTCGACTACGTACCGTCATTGTTACCCAGAAATGCCGTACTTAGCGCAGTCCGCGGCGTACGAGCCGGCGCACAGCTGGGACGCTGGCACGAAGCCGTCCTTGACGACCGTGGACTGGACGGTCGACGGCACGACCCACTCCGGCGTCTCCAGGATCGACGGCACGTCGACGTGGGTGTTCACGTCCGTCGCGAAGCCGTTGACCAGGGCCTTCGGCGGCGTCGCGCCCGCCCACAGGTAGATGCCCAGCGCGGCCGCGGCCTCCGCCTCCAGGTAGATCGGCTTGTACACGGTGCCGCACTGGTAGCCGGCGATGACGTTCTGCAGCCCGGTCAGGGTGGCGTCCTGGCCGGTGACCGGGAAGGTCATCGCCTTGATGCCCTTGGTCTGCAGGTAGTGGATGATCGGCGCGCCGTTCTCGTCGTTGGGCATCAGCACGGCGTTGGCGTTCGGGTGCGCCGTGTAGGCCGCCTGGAACTCGGTCAGCGCGGTGGGCGGGTCCCAGGTCCCGGCCGGGTTGGCGACGTCAACGTAGGTCTTGTTCGTGAACAGGGGGTTGAGCACCGCCAGGTAGCCCTGGGCGAACAGCGTGGCGTTGTTGTCGGTGGTGGCGCCCTTCATGACGATGACCTGGGGCTTGGCCACGTTCCAGGCCTTGATGCAGGCGACCAGGCCATTGCCGAGCAGCGTGCCGACGCGGACGTTGTTGAAGCTGACGTAGTACTTGCGGGTGCCGCCCAGGGTGAGCCGGTCGTAGTCGATCACGGCCACGCCGTGGGACTGGGCGTAGGTCTCGATCCTCGACCCGACCCCGGAGTCGAGCGGGTCCACCAGCAGGACGCTGGCGCCGTTGGTGATGTCGGCCTGGGCGTCGGAGAACTGGGTGGCGTCGCTGCCCTGGGCGTTCTGGATGATGTACTGCGACGACGTGAGCCCGGCCTTCTGGAAGGACTTGGTGAGGTACGGGGCGTCGAACTCCACGTAGCGGGTGGACGACACGGTGTCCGGCAGGATCACCGCGATCTTCCCCTTGCCCTTCGAGGCCAGCGGCTTGAGCGCGGTCATGGCCGAGAAGCTCAGGTTGAACGACGCGGCGCTGATCTGCGGCACGCTCGATGAGCCCGATGAGCCGCTCGGCGCGCTCGACGAGCTGCTGCTGCCGCAGGCGGCCGCGACCAGGGCCGCGCAGGCGGCCACGGCGGTGAGGGCGATTCTTCTCCGGTTAAGAAAGTCCAACGAAACCACCTCGTTTGTGGGGCTTGACCTGCGTACGCAAAATGGGGCGTCACGGCCCTGGTCCGTCTTGGGCCGTCAGGGCGGCCGCTGTCAGGTAAACCGTAGACTTCGCGAAATGAACGTGGCCATAAACATCCCGCCCTCGACGTTAAAATACCGTTAACACGGGGGGCGTGGCGATGCCCGCCACCTGCGGATGTGCCAAACGAGATCACTTCGACGCGGGACCGTTATTCGGCCGCGATGCGGTAGCCGGCGCGGGGCTGGGTCAGGATCAGCGGCGTCGCCCCGTCCACCTCCAGCTTGGCCCGCAGCCGCCGCACGTAGACCCGCACGTACTCGGTTTCCGTCTCGTAGCCGTGCCCCCACACCCGCCGCAGCAGGTGGGCGTGGGTCAGCAGCTTGCCGCGGTTGGTGGCCAGCTCGCGCAGCAGCGCGAACTCGGTCGGGGTGAGGTGCACCGGCTGCCCGCCGCTCGTCACCTGCTGGCTGGCCAGGTCGATCACCAGCTCGCCGATGATGATGGCGGCCGGCTCGGCCTCCGGGGCCGTGGCCGGGCGGGTACGGCGGAGCGTGGCCGTGATCCTGGCCAGCAGCTCCTCGATGCTGAACGGCTTGGTCATGTAGTCGTCGGCGCCGACGTTGAGCGCGGTCACCTTGTCCCGCTCGCCGCCGCGGGCCGAGACCACGATGATCGCCACCGACGAGCGCTCGCGGATCTGCCGGCACAGCTCGAAGCCGTCGACCTCGGGCAGCATCAGGTCGAGCAGCACGATGTCGGGCGCCTCGGTCTCCAGGAGCTGCAGCGTGCGGACGCCATCGGCCGACACGACGGTGTCGAAGCCCCGGACGGCCAGGTTCGACCGGATCAGGTCGACGATGTTGGGGTCATCCTCGACCACCAGCGCGCGCGTGTTCGCCGCGGGCTCAAACACCGCGGGCTCCGGTCCGCCGCCCGGCCCCGGCGTCTGCGCCGTGGCCGTCACCCGCAACGGGCCCGGCCGGGCCGGCCGCGGGCTCGCCGGGCTGGCCGTCCGGCCCGGCCGACATCTCGATGGGCAGGTGGATCCGGAAGCGGGTCCCCTTCCCCGGCTGTTCCAGCACGATGCGCCCCCCGTGGGCTTCGACGATTCCCCTGGCGATGGACAGCCCGAGCCCGGCGCCCGCGCTGGGCGTCCGGCGGCGGCGCATCGGCTCGAACGGCGCGCCGGCGATCTCGCGCGGCATTCCCGCGCCATCGTCGAGCACGCTGACCGAGATCCCGTCCCGTCCGGCCGCCTTGGCGCTGACGCTCACCCGGGTTCCGGGCGGATTGTGGCCGAGCGCATTGTCCAGCAGGTTCACGAAGACCTGCTCCAGGCGGTCATGGTCGGCCCAGACCACCGGCAGCGACGAATCGCAGTCCACCTCGATCATGGCGGCGGCCGCCGGAGGGAGGCAGGCGACCGCCGCGTCGACCACCAGGGAGATGTCGCACCAGTCCCGCTGCAGGCGCAGGATCCCCGACTCGATCGCGGAGAAGTCGAGCAGGTCCCCCACCAGCCGCCCGAGCCGCGCCGACTCCGCCGCGATCCGGTGCAGGAACCGCTGCTGTGAGTCCCGGTCCCAGGTCACGTCCGGCTGCATCAGGCTGGAGGCGTAGCCCCGGATCGCGGTGAGCGGCGTGCGCAGCTCGTGGCTCAGCCGGGACAGGAAGCCGCGCTGCAGTTCCTGCGAGCGGCGCAGCGCCGTGGTCTCCTGGTGCGCGAGCCCGGCCTCCTCGCGCTCCAGCGCCAGCCGCAGCGAGTGGGCGGCGTCCTCCATCAGCGCGGTGGCGTCGGCGGCAGGCGGCCCGCCGCGCCAGCCGGCCAGCAGCACCGTGGGCCCCGCGGGCGCGGTGAACGTGACCGCCAGGAGCTGATGACCAGCGACCTGCAGCGGGCTGGCCACGTCGTCGCGACGCGGGACGGCCAGCAGCCGCTCGGCCGCTTCGAGCAGGGCGCGGGGCGGGCTCGCGCCGTTCTGCCGCCCTCCGGCGGTGACGAACGCCCGGCAGGACGGCGGCGAGTCCGGCACCCGGGTCAGCAGCGCGGCCAGGTCGGCCTGCAGGCCCCGGTTCAGGGCCGCCAGGGCGACCACGAGCCCCTTGGCCACCGGGATCGGGCCGGCCAGGGTCTCCAGCATCTCCCTGATCGTCTCGAGCACGCGGTTGCGCGCGGTGACCTCATCCAGCAGCCGGTCGCGCTCGATGGCGCTCGCGGCGTACCCGGCGTAGAGCGTGACCAGGTCAAGCTCGTCGCGGTGCGGCTGGCCGGTGACGTCGCGGAAGACGGTGATGACCCCGAGCCAGGCCGCCCGGGCCCATGACCGGGACCGACCAGGAGCTCACCACCCTGGCCGCCCGGGCCAGGTCACTGAACGGCGCCCAGGCGGCGCCGGCGCGCACGTTGTCCACGACGACCTGCTCGGTGGCCGCCGCCACGCCGGCCGGTCCTCCGGCCGGCCCGCGGGGCAGCCGGGACCACGCGGACAACAGGGCGTCCGGCAGGCCGAGCGACGCGGCGCAGACCAGCGAGTCCCCGGCGGCCAGATGGATGCACAACCGCTCGCTGCCCAGCGCGGCGCCGAGCGCCGACAGGATCAGCGAGAGGCTGGACGACGGATCCGCCGAGACCAGGCGGTCGGCCAGCCCGTGCAGGCGGGTGAGCTGGCGGCGGGCCGTCGAGTCGACCTGCTGGCCGGCCACCAGCGCCATGACGTCATCGGGGTGGACCTCGTCCGGGACGACCTCGGCCACGACCCGGCCGTGCCGCAGCACCACGATCCGGTCGGCCAGCCGGAACATCTGATCGATGTCGTGGCAGGCGAGCAGGATCGTCGTGCCCCGCTCGCGCAGGCGGGCGATCAGCCCCTCGACCTGGGCGGATTCGCTGACGCCCAGCGAGGCGGTGGGCTCGTCGAGCAGCAGCAGCCGGGGCCGGCGCGCCATCGCCCGCGCCACGGCCACCAACTGGCGCTGGCCGCCCGACAGCGACCGCACGGCCCGGGTGGTGTCCCGGAGCGGAATCTCGTAGCTCCGCAGCACCGACGCGGCGGTGGCGTGGAAGCGGATGTCGGACAGCAGGCTCCCGCGGCGCTCCTGGCCGAGCAGCAGGTTCGAGGCGACGTCCAGGTTGTCGCAGAGCGCCAGGTCCTGCCAGACCACGGCGATGCCCTGGCGCGCGGCCGCCACCGGGTCGCGGGTCACCTGCCTGCCGTCGAGCACGATCTTCCCGCTGGTCGGCCGGATGTCACCCGCGATGCAGCGCACCAGGGTGGTCTTGCCCGCCCCGTTCTCCCCGGCCAGGGCCACGAGCTCGCCGGGACGGACCGCGAGATCGACGCCGTCCAGGGCGCGCAGCGGCCCGAAGCGCACCGCCACCCCGGACACCGAGAGCAGCGGCCGCGCCGTCGTGGGCCGGTCCGGGACTTCCTGGCTGGCACCCAACCTCGGCTCCTTGCCTCCTGACCAGGGCGTGAAGCGCTGGAATCCCCGCCGTCAGGCGGAGGAGGATGTCAACTCCCGCATTGTGGCCGGCCCGCGGCCTGCGCACCACTCCGCCGGTCGGCTCGGTCACTCGCCGTCGGCCGGGCGGTCGGAGACCTCGGTGATCCTGCGGGCCAGGAACGCCCGCTCAGCATCATTGTCGGTCAGGTCCAGCGCGATGCGGTAGGCCCGGGCCGCCTCGTCGTGGCGGCCGAGGCGGCGCAGCAGGTCGGCCTTGGCCGCGGGCAGGTACCGGTAGCCCGCCAGGCGGCCGTCACTGCTCGACGTCCTCGATGTCCGCCAGGCCCGCCTCCGGCCCGGCGACCATGGCGTGCACCACGGCGCGGTTCAGCGCGACCACCGGCGTGGGCCAGGCCTTCAGCAGCTCACCGTAGAGCTGCAGCAACTGCGGCCAGTCGGTCTCGCCGTAGCTCGGCGCCTCGGCGTGCACGGCCGCGATGGCCGCCTGCAGCACGAACCGCCCCGGCCGGCCCAGACCCGGCGCCCCCGGCCGGCCCGCGCCGCCCCCGCAGCGTCCCGGTGACCAGGCCGATTCCCTCGTCGATGGCGGCACGGTCCCACCGCGACCGGTCCTGCTCCTCGAGCAGCAGCAGCCGGCCGTCGGCGTCGGCGCGCGTCGCCCGGCGCGCGTCGGTCAGCAGCAGCAGCGCGAGCAGCCCGCGCACCTCGCGCTCGTCCGGCATGAGCTCGCGGAGCATCCGGGCCAGGCCGATCGCCCGCTCCACGAGGTCGGCGCGGACCAGGTCCGGGCCCGCGGGCGCGGTGTGGCCGGTCGTGTAGAGCAGGTGGACCACGGTGAGGACCGCGTCCAGGCGGTCCGGCAGCTCGGCCGGGCCCGGCACGCGGTACGGGATCCGGGCGGCGGAGATCTTCTTCTTGGCCCGGGTGACCCGGGCCGCCATGGTCGGCTCGGAGCACCAGGAACGCCTGCGCGATCTCCGCCGTGGTCAGGCCGCACACCAGCCGCAGCGTCAGCGCCACCTGCGCCTCCCGGGCCAGGGCGGGATGGCAGCAGGTGAACACCAGGCGGAGCCGGTCGTCGGCGATCACGTCCTCCCCCGCGTCCGCCGCCTCCCCGGCCGCGGCCGGCGTCGCCCGGCGGCCCGCCGGGCCTGCGAGCCGGGCTCGATCAGCAGCGGCAGCTTGACCCGCAGGGTCCGGTCCCGGCGCTGCGCGTCCAGCGCCCGGCGCCGCGCCGTCGTGGTGAGCCAGGCACCCGGGTTACGCGGTATCCCCTGCCGGGACCATGCGTCGAGCGCGGCCACGTACGCATCCTGCACGCACTCCTCGGCGACGTCGATATCGCGGGCGACGCGCGCCGTCGCGGCGAGCACGAAGGCCCACTCGCGACGGTGCGCGTCGGCGACGGCCGCGCTGACCTCCGGGTCAGGCTCCGGCCTCCGGGTCACGGTGCCGCCCGCCGGGTCACATCCCCGACGTGTCCATGATCGGCCGCACCTCGACGCCGCCGAACGGCGCCGGGCAGAGCTTGGCGATCTCGAGGGCGTGGTCGAGGTCACGGGCCTCGATCAGGTAGTAGCCGCCGAGCGCCTCCTTGGTCTCGGCGAACGGCCCGTCGGTCACCACGTCGTCGCGGATCGAGGTGGCGGTGCCCGTCGGCTGCAGCGCGTTGCCGCCGAGGATCTTGCCGCCCTTCTCGACCACCTGCTCGGCGAACCGGCCATGGGCCTTCCCGACCTCTTCCCAGACCGCCGGGCCGCCCTCGGCGTAACCGCTCTCCCGCTCGTAGATGAGGACCAGGTACTCGGTCATGGTCGTGTCTCCTTCGCTATCGATTCGGTCCGATACCTAAACGACGAACGGCCGGCGCCGGATCGACAGGTCGTCGCCTGAATTCTCGCCGAATCTCCGCCGGGCCGCCGGCACCGGCCCCGGCCCCGGCCAGCGACCGCCGATGGCAGGAAAAGCGGGATATTCGACATTGCTGACATCGGGCTCGGGGGCCACCATGGAACCATGCCGCCCCGGACCGTGCTCCTCATCGTGTTCGACGGCGTGCAGAGCCTCGACATTACCGGGCCGCTCGAGGTCTTCACCGGTGCGAACAGCCACCTGGCCGGCCACGGGTCTGGCCCCGCCTACCAGGTCGTCGTGGCCGGGCCGGGCGGGACGCCCGTCCGCACCTCCAGCGGGCTGACCCTGGTCCCCGACACCGACCTGCGGGCCGCTCCGGCCGCGCACACGCTAGTGGTGCCGGGCGGCGAGGGCACCAGGTCGGAGAACGAGGAGCTGACGGCCTGGCTGCGGCGGCACGCGCCGGCGGCGCGGCGGATCACCTCGGTCTGCACCGGCGCGTTCCTGCTGGCCCGGGCCGGGCTGCTGGCCGGCCGGCGGGTGACCACGCACTGGGCCTACGCCGAGGCCCTGCAGCGTCAGTTCCCCGGAGTGAACGTCGACCCGGAACCGATCTACGTGCGGGACGGCTGCGTCGTCACCTCGGCCGGCGTCACCGCGGGCATCGACCTGGCCCTGGCACTGGTCGAGGAGGACATCGGCCGGGAGGCGGCGCTGGACGTCGCCCGGCACCTGGTGGTGTTCCTGCGCCGCCCGGGTGGCCAGGCGCAGTTCAGCGCTCAGCTGCGGGCTCAGCTGGCGCGGCGCCCGCCGCTGCGCGAGGTGCAGCAGTGGGTCACCGAGCGCCCGGCCGAGGACCTGTCGGTGCCCAGGCTGGCCGCCCGGGCCGGCCTGTCACCCCGGCAGTTCGCCCGCAGCTTCGCCGCCGAGACCGGCATGACGCCGGGCCGGTACGTGGACCGGGTCCGGCTTGAGGCGGCCCGCCGCGAGCTTGAGGACACCGGCGCCGGGGTCGAGCAGGTCGCCCGGAGCTGTGGCTACGGGACGCCCGAGGCGATGCGGCGCGCGTTCATCCGGGCGCTTGGCCTCTCCCCGGCCGGGTACCGCCAGCGGTTCCAGGCCCGCATCCCGCCGCCGGGCGATCCACCGCAAGCCCCGACCTGGAGGAGGACCCATGCAGATCGCCATCCTGATCTATGACAAGTTCACGGCGCTCGACGCCATCGGGCCTTATGAGGTCCTGAGCCGCCTGAGCGGCGCCGAGGTGGTCTTCGCGGCCGAACGGCCCGGCCCGGTGCGCACCGACACCGGCATGCTCGCGGTGACCGCCGACGTGGCGCTGGCGGACGCGCCGCACCCCGACATCGTCCTGGTCCCCGGCGGCCCGGGCCAGGAGGCGCAGATGAAGGACGGGCCCGCGCACGAGTGGCTGCGGACGGCCGACGCCACCAGCACCTGGACCACCTCAGTGTGCACCGGGTCGCTGATCCTGGCCGCGGCGGGGCTGCTGGCCGGGCGCCGGGCCACCTCGCACTGGCTCGCCCTGGACCGGCTGCGCGGGTTCGGGGCGCAGCCGGCGGACGAGCGCGTGATCTTCGACGGGAAGTACGTGACGGCGGCCGGGGTGTCCGCGGGCATCGACCTGGCCCTCGCGCTGTCCGAGCGGATCGCGGGCACCCCGGCGGCCCAGGCGATCCAGCTGATGATCGAGTACGACCCGCGCCCGCCGCTGCGGGCCGGATCCCCGGCCACGGCGCCGCCGGACCTGGTGGCCAGCATGCGGCGGCGCAGCAGGCACCCGGCCGCAAGCCGGTGACCGTCAGCCCGGCCGCGAGCCGGTGACCGTCAGCCCGGCCGCGAGCCGGTGACCGTCAGCCCGGCGGTGCGTCGCCGGCCGCGAGGTCGGCGCGCCTGCGAAGTTCCGTAACGGCTGCCGCGGGGTCGGTCGCGCCGAACACGGCCGATCCCGCGACGAACATGTCGGCCCCCGCCTCGGCGCAGCGGCCGATGGTCTCGTCGTCGACCCCGCCGTCTACCTGCAGCCAGATCGAGCCGCCGTGGCGGCGGATCAGTTCCCGGGCCCGGCGGACCTTCGGCAGCACCAGATCCAGGAAGTGCTGGCCGCCGAACCCGGGCTCGACGGTCATCAGCAGCAGCATGTCCAGCTCGGGCAGCAGGTCGGCGCACGGCTCGACCGGGGTGGCCGGGTTGAGGGCGAGCCCGGCCCGTGAACCCGACGCCCGGATGGCCCGCAGCGTCCGCACCGGCGCGGCGGAGGCCTCCGCGTGGATCGTCACGTTCCCGGCGCCAGCCTCCGCGTACTCGGCCGCCCAGCGGTCCGGGTCCTCGATCATCAGGTGGCAGTCCAGCGGCAGGCTCGCGTGCTTGAGCAGCGCCTCGACCACCGGCAGGCCGATGGTGAGGTTCGGCACGAAGTGCAAGTCCATGACGTCGACGTGCACCCAGTCGGCAACCTCCGAGATGGTCGCGGCCTCGTCCGCTAGCCTGGCGAAGTCCGCGGCCAGCACGCTCGGCGCAATCTGCACGCTCACACGGTGAGTCTACGGCCCGCCCCGGCCCCGGAACTGTCCGAGCCGCGCGCTAGCGTTCGATACTGTATTCGAATCCCTAACCGCCGAGGAGACCAGGTGAACACCGAGGCATCGAGCAGGCTCCTGGACCGTGTCCACAAGCTGCTGGCCAAGGCCGAGGACGAGAGCGTGACCCCGCCGGAGGCGCAGGCCCTGACGGCCAAGGCCGCGGAGCTGATGGCCAAGTACGGGATCGACCGGGCCCTGCTCGCGGCCGACCGGCCGGAGACCGACCGGCCGACCAGCCGCATGCTCGACATCGACAACCCGTGGGCGCGGGTGAAGGCGCACCTGCTGTGCGGGCTCGGCTCCGCGCTGCGCTGCCAGTGCATCCTGCTGTCCGCCGCGCGGCCGGGCACCCGGATCCACATCTTCGGCTACGCGTCGGATATCGAGCGCACGGACGTGCTGTACGCGTCGGTGCTGATCCAGATGTGGCACGGGCTGGCCGGCGCCCAGGTGCCCGCCTGGTCCCGCAGCCCGCGGGCCTGGCGGCGCAGCTGGCTGCTCGGCTTCGCCACCGCCGTGATCTCCCGGGTCCGCGCCGCCGAGCACGCGGCCGCCTGCCGGGCGGCCGGCCCGGACACCGCGGCAGGCTCGCGGGCCGCGCTGGTCCTGGCCGACCGGGCGCAGGTGATCCGCGACGAGGCGGAGCGGGCCTACCCGCTGACCCGGACCGCGCGGGTCACCTACTCCGGAACCGGCTACCGGGACGGGTACGCCGAGGGCCAGCGGGCCGACATCGGCACCGGCCGGGTGACCCCCGGGCGCGGCCGCGCGCTCGCCGCGGCCGGCCGCTAGGGCCGCCGCCCGGTAGGGACCGTCAGGCCCTGCCCCGCACCTTGGACACGTCACCTGAAGATCTCCTCGCTGTCATGGGCCGATGCCGGTGAACACGGCACCGCAAGGTCTCTGGCGGGCGGGCACCAGGGAAGCATCGCGGATTGACGCTGTTGGCCCCGTGGCGGGGCTGTCCGGCCAGGAACGCCGATCGGAGTCGGACCTTACCAGCGGCACGTTATCGGCGCTCGCCGATCCGATCCTGCCGGATCAGTCAGCGGGGGTGCGGCCGCGGAGTCAGCCGTGCCGCCGCAGCAGCGCGAGGAAGATCGCGTCGGTGCCGTGCCGGTGCGGCCAGAACTGCGCGAAGCCGCCGTGCGGCGGCGGGCAGCGCAGCCCGGGCACCTCGGGCAGGGTGCCGGGCGCGTCGAGCACCTGGACGTCATCCCGCCCGGCGAGCACGTCCGTCACTACGTCACGGGTCTCGGCGAGGTGCGGGGAGCAGGTGACGTAGGCCACGACTCCGCCCGGCGCGGCCGAGTCCAGCGCCGCGCGCCAGCAGGGCGCGCTGCAGCGGGCCCAGCGCGGCGACGTCCTCCGGCGAGCGGCGCCAGCGGGCCTCGGGCCTGCGGCGCAGGGCGCCGAGCCCCGAGCACGGGACGTCCGCGAGCACCCGGTCAAAGGTCCCGGGCCGCCACGCGGGAGCGGTCCCGTCCGCGGTCACCACGGCCGCGGACGCGGCACCGCCCGCGCCGGCACCGCCCGCGCCGGCACCGCCCGCGCCGGCATCGGCCGCGCGGGCCCGGAGCAGCTGGGCCCGCAGCAGCTGGGCCCGGTGCGGCCGCACGTCGACGGCGAGCAGCCGCGCCCCGCGGCCTGCGGCCAGCCCGGCCAGCAGCCGCGCCTTGCCGCCCGGGCCCGCACACAGGTCGAGCCACCGGCCGCCGGGGGTGTCCGGCCCGCCCCCGGCCGCCTCCGCCCGGGCCAGCGCGAGCGCGGCCAGCTGGCTGGCCTCGTCCTGGACCGACGCCCGGCCCGCGGCCACCGCCGGCACCTGGGCCGGGTCTCCCTCGGCCAGGTACGCGCCGAACGGGGACCACCGGGCCGGCTGCGCCCCGCCGGCCGCCAGCTCGGCGGGGTCAGCGAGCCCGGGCACGGCGCAGAGGGTGACCCGGGGGCGCTCGTTGTCGGCGGCCAGCGCGGCCTCGGTCTCCGCCAGGCCGGCCGTGGGATCCTCGGCGAGAGCCTCGCTCAGCGCGCCGACGATCCAGCGCGGATGGCTGTAGGCCACCGACAGGTACCCGACCGGGTCGTCGGCACGGCTCGGCGCGGCGATCTCCAGCCAGCTCCCCAGGTCCCGGGTGGCGACCCGGCGCAGCACCGCGTTGACGAACCCGGCCGGGCGCGGGCCCGCCACCTGCTTGGTCAGGTCCACCGAGGTGTCGACCGCGGCGTGCGCGCCGATCCGGGTGGCCAGCAGCTGGTGCGCGCCGAGCCGGAGCACCTGGCGCAGGGGCGGGTCGAGCCGGCCAGGGTCCCGGTCGGAGCAGATGGCGAGGATGGCGTCGTAGCTGCCCTGGCCGCGCAGCGTGCCGTAGGTCAGCTCGGTGGCCAGCGCCGCGTCGCGCCCGGTCAGCCCGCGGTCCGCCAGCAGCGCGGGCAGCAGCAGGTTCGCGTACGCGTCCCGCTCGGCCACCGCGCTCAGCACGTCGAACGCGACGCGGCGGGCCGGATCCACCCGGCCTCGGGCGGGCCGGGCCCGCGCGGGCCGGCCGCGCGCCGGCCGGTCCGGGACCGCCCGGCCGCGGGCCGCCATGTCCGCCCCGCCCCTCAGCCCAGCACCGCGCCGGGCCCGCCGAGCCGCAGGCCCCGCGCCCAGTCGGCCGCGGGCATCCGGCGCTTGCCGGGCGGCTGCACGTCACCGAGCCGTACCGGCCGGGTCCCGGTACCGACCAGCACCTGCTGGTCCTGCACGCGCAGCTGCCCGGGCGGCAGGTCCTGGTCGTCGGCGAGGGCGGCGAACGGCCACAGCTTGATCCGGGCGCCGTTCAGCGCGGTCCAGGCGCCGGGGGCGGGCGTGCACGCGCGGACCCGGCGGCTGACCGCCATCTCCGGCTCGCCCCAGCGCACCCGGGCATCCTCCGTGGTGATCTTCGGCGCCAGGCTCACCCCCTCCGCGGGCTGCGGGCGCGCGGCCAGCTCGCCGGACTCGATGCCGTCGATGGTCGCGAGCAGCAGCTCGGCCCCGGACACCGCCAGCCGGTCCAGCAGGTCTCCCGCGGTGTCGGACGGCCTGACCGGCTCGGTCACCATGCCGAAGACCGGGCCGGCGTCCAGCGCGGCGACGATCCGGAACGTGGTGGCCCCGGTGACGTCGTCGCCGTGCAGGATCGCGTGCTGCACCGGCGCCGCGCCGCGCCACGCGGGCAGCAGGGAGAAGTGCAGGTTGACCCAGCCGTGCTCGGGAATGTCCAGGGCCTGCTGCGGGATCAGCGCGCCGTACGCGGTGACCGGGCAGCAGCCGGGCGCGATCTGCCGCAGCCGGGCCAGGAAGCCGGGATCGCCGGGCCGGGCCGGCTTGAGCACCTCGAGGCCGGCCGATTCCGCGCGGCGCGCTACCGGGCTCGGCGCGACGCGGAGCCCGCGGCCGGCCGGGGCGTCCGGCCTGGTGACCACGGCCGCGACCTCGTGCCCGGACTTGAGCAGCGCATCAAGGGAGGGCACCGCCGGGGCCGGGGTGCCCGCGAAGACCAGTCGCATCCGTCAGTAGGCCTCCCCGTGCGTCGGGTGCGGCGACACCCGGACCACGGGGACCGGCTCTCCCCACCATTCGGCCGCGCGGATCTCCTTCATCGCCAGCTTGCGCTGCGCGGCGTCCAGGCGGTCGATGAACAGGATGCCATCCAGGTGATCGGTCTCATGCTGCACGCAGCGGGCGAGATGCCCGGTTCCCTCCAGCGTGACCGGCTCGCCGTGCATGTTGAAACCCTGGGCGATGACGCCGTAGGCCCGCGTCGTCGGGTACGCCAGGCCCGGGAAGGACAGGCACCCCTCGTCGTCGGTCTCCTGCTCCTCCGACAGCCGCAGCGACGGGTTGATCAGGTGACCCAGCTGATCATCGATGTGGTAGGTGAATACCCGCAGGCCCACCCCGATCTGCGGCGCGGCCAGGCCCACGCCGGGTGCCTCCAGCATCGTGTCGGTCAGGTCCTTGACCAGCTTGCGCAGTTCGGCGTCGAAATCACGCACCGGCTCGGCCGGCGTCCGGAGCACCGGATCCCCGAACAGACGTATCGGCCTGACGCTCACCTGTTCCTCCAGCCTTAGGCGCGTAACGCTAGCGTGGTCAAGTCTATGGAGCCGGGGGCTGCGTTCCCGCCGCCGGCGAGCGGGCCTTGAACGCGGCCTTGCGCGCCGCCCTGGCCACCGCCGGATCGGGATGATGATCGCTGAGCGCGGTCAGCAGGTCCGTCACCCCGGGGTGGCTGACCCGCCACAGGCCGGCCACGATCTCGGCCTGGGCGTCCGCGGGCACGTCGGGCAGCAGCTCGGCCACCACGTCCCTCGGGTCGGCCTCCTCCAGCAGGCCCGCGCCCAGGTCGACGAGCAGCCAGGTCCGGTCCTCCGGCCGCAGTTCGGCCTGCTCGCCGTGCTCGTGCAGCCAGACCGAGGCGTGCGCGCGCAGCACGGGCTCGGCGAGGGCCGCGCGGACCTCGGGGATGGCCGCCTCGCCGATGCGGTCCAGCACGGCGAAGGCCGCTCCCCGCAGGCCTGGCGATCCGCCGCGCGCCGCCTCGACCAGCTCGGCGGCGGCCCGGGCCGGGGCTCGCTGCGCGAGCCAGGAGCTGATCTCCGCCTCGCCGTCCTCCGCATCACAGCTGGCCAGGGTGATCAGGAGGCCGACCGCCCCGGACCGGCCCGCCCCGCCGAGAACCGGGACGTGCCATCCCTGAGCGCGCAGCCTGCGGTGCACGCCCCAGACGCCCAGCGGGGACAGCGCCACGGTCAGCCCGCCGGCGGACTCCTCGGTGCCGAGTTCCACGACGCCGAGGTCGGCCAGCGTCTCGAGCACGGCCGACAGCGCCGCGGCCTGGTCGGGGGCGGCCGCGCCGGGCGGGCCGCGCCTGGCCCCCGCCGCCGCGGCGTACGCGTCGAACAGCCCTTCCATCCGGACCGGTCCGCCGACCGTGTACAGGGCGGTGGCCAGCCCGTCCAGGTCCTCGGCGGCCAGGAGCGTCTCCAGCGCGGCGTCCCAGGCCGCCAGCACCTGTTCGGCGTCTCCGGTGGCGAGCACGTCCTCCTGCTCCGGCTCGCGGCCGAGCATCCCGGCCGCCAGGGCGACCTGGATCGCCGCCTCCGCCTCCGCGGGCGCAAGCTCCAGGGCCGCGGCGGCCGCCACGGACGCCTCCGGCCGCGAGGCGCCGCCGGCGGTCAGGCCGGCTCCGGGGCCGCCCGGCCGGCGCGCCCAGCGGGCGACATCACGCGCCGCGCGCAGCAGCGGCGCCACGCGCGCCGCCGCCGCCAGCTCGTCCCGCGGCGCCAGGCGGACCGGCGGCAGCCGCGGCGGGCCGCTGCCAGGCCGGCCAGCGGCAGGCTCACCGCGACCTGAGGCTCCGGAAGTGCCCAGGTCACCGGCCTGATCGGGGGGCCCGCCGCCCGGCCGGCTCCAGGCGCCCGCCGAAGCTCCCGCGCCGCCGGCGGGCCGCCCCGAGCCGGACCTCGCGCCCTGGTTCCTTCGTGAGGTGGCCACTCCAGCACCCTATGGCCTGCGATGGTCTGCTCAGAGCAGCTCGGCCGGGTCAAGCTGCAGCCGGACCACGCCCGCGTCCTTGCGGGCGCTGCGCGCCGCCTGCGCGGCGCGCAGCGCGGCCGCGAGCGCCGTCCCGTCCCGCCGGCCGACCCGGACCAGCACGCGCACGCTGCGGTCAGGGCCTGAGCCGTCCGGTCCCGGCCTCGCCGGGCCGGTGCCCCGCGACGGCGCCGCCGGCCGCCGGCACGGGCCCGAGCACCTGCGCGCCCGCGGGGAGATCGGCCGCGGCGACCACCTCGCGGACGGCATCTTCCGCCCCGGTGAGCGAGGCCAGCCGGACCGCCGGGGGGAACCGGAGCTCGCTGCGTTCCGCCAGCTCGCGCTCGGCGTGCGTCACCGGATCCCAGCGCACCAGCGCCTGCACCGGCGGGAGCGCCGCGTCGGCCACGACCACGACGGAGCCGCCCTCGCGCCCGGGCCGCACCAGCGCGGCGGCGTTGAGCCAGCGGCGCAGCGCCTCCTCGGACGCGCGCAGGCTGGCACGGCCGAGCAGCGCCCAGCCGTCCAGCAGGACGGCCGCCGCGTAACCTTCCGCGGCGCGGGGCTCGGCGCCCGGTGTCGCCACGATGACCGCGGGCGCGCCGTCCACCTCGGCGATGACCTCGGCGCCGCCGGAGGTCCGGACGGCCGCGGCCGGGAACGCGCGGGCCAGCTCCTCCGCGGTGCGGCCGGCGCCGACGACCAGCGCGCGCAGCCCGGCCTGCCCGCAGCCCGGGCACCGCGAGCCCGCGGCCTCGCCGCACCAGCCGCATACGGCCGCCGCCCGCGCCGCGGGCAGGGACAGCGGGCCGCCGCACCGGGGGCAGCGGGCCCGCGCCCCGCAGCGTTCGCAGGCGACGGCGACCACGTAGCCCCGGCGGGGCACCTGGAACAGGACCGGTCCGCTGGCGAGCGCCTCGCGCGCGGTGCGCAGCGCCAGGCTGGGCAGGCGCGCCGAGCGGGCGGCCTCGTCCCGGGCCAGTTCCGCGTCGTCGCCGGCCGCGGTGACCCGCGGCGCCCAGCGGCGGACCGTGTCCCGTTCGGCGGTGAGGGCGGCCGCCCAGCCGCTGGCCACCAGCTGGGTCACCTCGGTCGTCCGCGCGAAGCCGCCCAGCAGCGCGGCCGCGCCGCGGCGGTGCGCCCGGAGCGCGAGAACCTCCCTGGCGTGCGGGTACGGCGCTCGCGGCTCGGCGTGCAGGTCGTCGCCGTCGTCCCAGATCACGACCAGGCCGAGGTCGGCGACCGGGGCGAACATCGCGGACCTGTTCCCGGCCACCACCCGGACCTGGCCCCGGGCGACCGCGAGCCAGCGCCGGTACCGCTCGGCGGGACCGAGGCCCGCCGCGAGACAGACGTGCTGGCCGGGGCCGAGCAGGCCGGCCAGCGCGCCGTCGACCAGGCCAAGATCCCTGGCGTCGGGGACGACGATCAGCGCCCCGCTCCCCGCGGCCCGGGCGGCGGCCGCGGCCCGCGCGATCTCGTCGGGCCAGTGCGGGCCGGGCAGCGCGGTCCAGGCGGCGCGCGGCGCGCGCCCGCCGGCCAGCGCGGTGAGGAAGGACGGGCCCGCCGGGTAGCGGGCCCAGGGTCCCGGCTCGGGGAGCGGGCCGGGCGGGCCGGGCGGCGCCGGGCCGCGGCCCGGCGCCGCCGACTCGGCCGCGGCGTGGCGCGGCGGGATCGCCAGCCGCAGCACGTCGGCCAGCGTGCCGCCGTACCGGTCGGCCACCGCCCGGGCCAGCCCGGCGATCTCAGCCGTCAGCACCGGCTCCGGCGACACCACCCGCTCCAGGAACGCCAGCGTGCCCTGATGCTGGCTCGCCTCGGCGCGCCGCAGCAGGTAGCCGCCGGTCAGCCTGCCCGCGAACCTGACCCGGACCCGGCAGCCGGGTACCGCGTCCGGCGCGAGCCGCTCGGGCACCAGGTAGTCGAAGGGGCGGTCCAGGTGCGGCAGCGACACGTCGACGGCCACCTGCGCCACGGGCAGGCTGTCGGCCGCCACCTTGGCGCCCCGCCCCGATGCTCCGCGCCGCGATGCCACGGCTCTGTCCTACCAGAGGCCGCCGTCCGGCCGGGCCAGGCGACCGGCAGGCCCCGCCGGGCGCAGGACGTTACCGTCCAGCTACGAGCGGAGACACAGTCCTGGAACCACTGCCAGGTCCGGCGGATGCCGTCCTCGCGGCTGATGGTCGGCGCGTAGCCCAGCACCTGCCGGGCCAGGTCGTAGGAGGCGAAGTTGCGCCCTACCTCGCCGGGCCGTCCGGGCCGCCGGTCACAGGCCGGCGGCCGCCTGCAGCGCGTCGGTCCGGTCGGTGCGCTCCCAGGAGAAGTCGGGCTCCTCGCGGCCGAAGTGGCCGTAGGCCGCGGTCTGCGAGTAGATGGGGCGGAGCAGGTCCAGGTCCCTGATGATCGCGGCCGGCCGCAGGTCGAACACCTCGAGCACCGCGTCCTGGATGCGCTCCACCGGGACCTGCTCGGTGCCGAAGCACTCCACGAACAGGCCGACCGGCTTGGCCTTGCCGATGGCGTAGGCGACCTGGGTCTCGCACCGCTCGGCCAGCCCCGCGGCCACGACGTTCTTGGCCACCCAGCGCATCGCGTAGGCGGCGCTGCGGTCGACCTTCGAGGGGTCCTTGCCGGAGAAGGCCCCGCCGCCGTGCCGGGCCATGCCGCCGTACGTGTCAATGATGATCTTGCGGCCGGTCAGCCCGGCGTCGCCCATCGGCCCGCCGATCTCGAAGCGCCCGGTCGGGTTGACCAGCAGCCGGTAGCCGGAGGCGTCGATGTCCACGCCGGCCAGGATCGGCTCGACGACATGGTCGCGCACGTCCGGGGTCAGCAGTTCCTTCAGGTCGATCGCCGCGGCGTGCTGGGTGGATACCACGACCGTGTCCAGGCGCACCGGCTGGCCGTCGGCGTACTCGATGGTGACCTGGGTCTTGCCGTCCGGGCGGATGTAGGGCACGTCGCCGCTGCGCCGGACCTCGGCCAGCCGCCGGGCCAGCCGGTGCGCGAGCATGATCGGCAGCGGCATCAGCTCGGGGGTCTCCTGGCAGGCGTAGCCGAACATCAGGCCCTGGTCTCCCGCGCCCTGCCGGTCGAGATCGTCCGACCCCTCGCCCTCGCGGTGCTCGAACGCGTCGGACACGCCTTGCGCGATGTCCGGCGACTGCGAGCCGATGGACACCGACACGCCGCAGGACGCGCCGTCGTAGCCCTTGGCCGACGAGTCATAGCCGATCTCCAGGATCTTGTCCCTGATCAGGCCCGGGATATCGACGTAGGTCTCGGTAGTCACCTCTCCGGCGACGTGCACCTGGCCCGTGGTGATCAGCGTCTCCACGGCGACGTGGCTCCTCGGGTCGCCCTTGAGCATGGCGTCCAGGACGGCATCGCTGATCTGGTCGGCCATCTTGTCCGGATGACCTTCGGTGACCGACTCGGAGGTAAACAGACGACGAGCCACCTGACTCCCTTTTCTTCCGCGATCTTGTTCCGCTACGAGGTCTCGCCGAAGTGTAGTGCACCTCTTCGTAAGTCCGGCGTTGGTCTTACGAGGTCCTCGCGGTGAGGCGAGCGACTCCCCAGCCGGCGGGCTGCACTGGCCGAGCCTGCTGGCCACGAGATCCCAGATGACCTCGGCGAGCGTCTCCTTGGGCCCGCGGGGCACCCAGACCTCGGTGCCGTCGGACGCCAGCACCACTGCCTCGTTGTCGCTGGTCCCGAAGGCCAGGCCGCCGCCGACCTGGTTGACCACCAGGAGATCACATCCCTTGGCCGCGAGCTTCTCCCGGCCGTTCGCGAGCACGTCGCCGGTCTCGGCGCCGAACCCGACGATGACCTGGCCGGGACGCGCCCGGTGCGTGGACAGCTCGCGCAGGATGTCCGGATTCTGCACCAGCCGCAGCGGCGGCGGGGCCGCGCCTGATTTCTTGATCTTCGAATCGCTCCGGGCCTCCGGCCGGTAGTCGGCGACGGCCGCCGCCATGACCACCGCGTCCGCCTCGGCCGCGGCCGAGGTCATGGCGTCCTGCATCTCGCGGGCGGAGGTTACGCGCACCACCTGGGCGCCCGCGGGATCCTCCAGGGCCACGTTGGCGGCCACCAGCGTGACCTTGGCGCCGCGGCACGCGGCCGTGCGGGCCAGCGCGTACCCCTGCCGTCCGGATGACCAGTTGCCGAGGAACCGGACCGGATCGAGCTCCTCCCGGGTGCCGCCCGCCGAGACCGCCACCCGCCGCCCGGTGAGGTCGGGCACCAGGCCCTCGGCGCCGCGCGCGAGCACCCGCAGCGCGACCCGCAGCAGCTCGGCGGGCTCGGGCAGCCGCCCCGGCCCGCTGTCGGCGCCGGTGAGGCGCCCGGTCGCGGGCTCGAGCACCACCGCGCCACGGCTGCGCAGCGCGGACACGTTGGCCTGCGTGGCCGGATGCTGCCACATCTCGGTGTGCATGGCGGGCGCGAAGACGACCGGGCAGCGCGCGGTCAGCAGGACCGCGGTGAGCAGGTCATCGGACATGCCCGCGGCCGCCCGCGCCAGCAGATCGGCCGTGGCCGGCGCGACGAAGACCAGGTCGGCGGTCTGGCCGAGCCTGACGTGCGGGACATCGTGCACGTCGTCCCAGACGCCGGAGGAGACGGGCTCACCGGAGAGCGCGGCCCAGGTGGCCTCGCCGACAAAGCGCAGCGCGTCCGGCGTGGGGATCACCCGGGTGCGGTGGCCGGACTCGGTGAGCAGCCGCAGCAGCTCGCAGGACTTGTAGGCGGCGATTCCCGCGCCTACCCCGAGGATGATGCGCACCGGCACCTCCCGGGCCGGACGGCTAGGCGGCGCGGCGGGCCGTCAGGACTCCGCCGTCTCCTCCGCGGTGACCAGCCCCTCGCTGATCTCGCGCAGCGCGATGGACAGCGGCTTCTCCTGGACGCGGGTCTCCACCAGCGGGCCGACGTACTCCAGCAGGCCCTCGCTGAGCTGGGCGTAGTAGGCGTTGATCTGCCTCGCCCGCTTCGAGGCCATGATGACCAGGCCGTACTTGCTGTCCACCACTTCGAGCAAATCGTCGATCGGCGGGTTGATGATGCCTTCCACGGCCGGAGTCCCTGCCACCTTGTGCCTTTCCCGTGCTTGGAGCGCAGCCCGCGGCCCTGTTGGCCGGCCGGAGCCGGCATCCAGGCTACCAGCCGCTGACGGCTGGCGGAGGCGACCACCTCGTCGCCTCCTCGCGCCCGGCCGATCGATCTCGGCCCCCGGATCGATCTCGGGCGGGATGCCTTCCCGGTTCTCCGTGACAGGCTGCTTTGCGATGCCGCATGTGCGCTTAGCGAACATTGCCGATTAGGGCGGGGCGGCATTCGCGATCATCTGTCGAATTCAGTGTCCTGAGGAAGCGATATTCTTCGCGGGCCTAACCTTGCCGCGGCCCCCGCCGGCCCCGATGAGCCTGCCGCGGCGCGCGGTGTTTGATGCCCGGCGGTTGAAGCCCGTGTTTGATCCACTGCGTTTGACGCGGTGTTCACCGCGCGGTGTTCACCGCGCGGTGACTCGACACACGTGTAGATGCACAGTGTCCGACGCGCAGTGTCCGACGCACAGGGTCGGACGCACAGGTTCGACGCCGGCGACGCACAGGGGCCGGGGCGTCGCCGAGCAGGGCGACGGCGTGGCCGCGATCTGCGCGCGGCCGGGCCGTGGACCTGCGTCCCCGTTTCGCCCCGCCCCTGTTTCCCGCGTCGGTCAGGCCTCGCCGCCGTGGAACTCGTGCTCCAGTGCGGTCCGCTGGTTCGCGCCGAGCCCGCGAACGCGCCGCGACTCGGCGATGCCCAGCCTCTCCATGATCTGCTTGGCGCGGACCTTGCCGACGCCAGGCATCGACTCCAGCAGGGCCGAGACTTTCATCTTGCCGACGACGTCGTCGGTCTGACCCTCCTTGAGCACCTGCGGCAGGGTTGTCGAACCGTGCTTCAGGCGGTTTTTTACATCCGCCCGCTCTTTGCGCGCCTTGGCCGCCTTCTCCAGGGCTGCGGTTCGCTGTTCGGGGGTAAGTGGAGGAAGAGCCACTCGTGGTCACCTCGGGTTTCGTTATCGAAAAACTCGCTCCGCGTGGGAAAACTAGCGAGTTCGGACCGGTACGGCAACGTGAACCCACGTTTGTGGCGTCATAAATTGACCATTATTACTGTCCGAACACGATCGACTACTCAGTGTCACTAAATGTCCGGTCAGTTTCATAATCTCGTCGCGCCGGGCTGGTGCGGCCGCTGGTAGCCAGAACCCCCGCCGAGAGCCGCCACTGGGCGCAGCCTAGCTCCGAACTTGCGCGACGCAAGTCCGGGTTGACACCGGCGGGCCGCGCGGGCAGGCCAAGCATCAGCGCGGCCACCGCATCCGCCGAGGCCAGGAACCGTATCCGCCGGAGCCTGGCGCCCGCATCCGGCAATGTCCCGGAAAGCTCGTCGTAGCCGGCCTTCGGCATTTGTGAGCGTCCGGACCCGCCGTACCGGTACTGGGCCCGGACCGCCGGGCGGGCCCGGTTGCGCCGGTCAGCCGGAAGCGACGGCGATCTTCCGGAGCGACGCGCCGATCGCGGCCGCCGCCGCCCCCGGATCCGCAGCGCCGGTGATCGGCCGGCCGATCACCAGCAGGTCCGCTCCGGCCGACAGCGCCTCCTCCGGCGTCGCCACCCGGGCCTGGTCGTGAGCGTCCGACCCGGCCGGGCGCACGCCGGGAGTGATCAGCGTGATGTCCGGGCCGACCTCGGCCCGCACCGCCGCCACCTCACGCGGCGAGCAGACCAGCCCGCGGGCACCCGCCTCCACGGCCAGCACGGCCAGCCGCCGCACGGCGTCCGCGACCGGCCCGGCGAGCCCGATCCGCTCGAGATCGTCGTCGCCGAGCGAGGTCAGGACGGTGACCGCGACGATCCTGGTCTCCGGGGCCGCCTCCACGGCGGCGCGCACCGCGCCCATCCCGCCGACCGCGTGCACCGTGAGCAGGTCGGGCCGCAGCCGGGCCACCGAGCGCGCGGCCCCGGCCACCGTCGCGGGGATGTCGTTCAGCTTCAGGTCGAGGAAGACCCGGACGTTGCTGCCCCCGCGCACCGAGGCCACCGCCTCGGGCCCGTAGCGCAGGTAGAGCTCGAGCCCGATCTTCACGGTGCTGACGTGCGGTGTGACCAGGCCGGCCCACCGCGCGGCGGTGTCCAGGTTAGGCGCATCCAGCGCGACGGCGATCGGCGCGGGATTGACCACGGTTCCTCCCTACGGCCCTACGGCACGTTCCCGGTAAGCCTGCGGCGCGCCGCAGCGCGCGGCTCGTGAGCCAGCCCGACGGCATCGGAAACGCGCTCGATGCCGCGCCGCGCCAGTTCTTCCTCCAGCTCGCGGACGACGCGGATGCACGCCGACGGGTCGTGGAAGATCGTCGTGCCGACGCTGACGAGCGTCGCCCCGGCCAGGATCAGCTCCAGGGCATCCTTCCCGGTCCGCACGCCGCCCATGCCGATGACCGGGACATCGGGCAGCGCCTCGCGAACCTGCCAGATGCACCGGACGGCCACCGGCCGGATGGCGGGCCCGGACAGCCCCCCGGTCGTCCCGGCGAGCACCGGGCGCAGGGTGTCCAGGTCGATAGCCATGCCCAGCAGGGTGTTGATCAGCGAGAGCCCGTCCGCCCCCGCCGCCACGCAGGCCCTGGCGATCGCGACGATGTCGGTGACGTCGGGCGACAGCTTGGCGAACACCGGGATGTCGTACCGGGCCCGGCCGCGGACCGCGTCGATGACCGCGCCGGCCGCGCCCGGGTCGCAGGCGAACACCTGCCCGCGGTGCTCCACGTTCGGGCAGGAGATGTTGACCTCGATCGCGGTGACCCCGGCCGCGTCGGACAGGCGCGCGGCGAGCTCGCCGAACTCGTCGACGGTTCCCCCCGCGATCGAGACCACGGCGCGGGCGCCCCGGGACAGCAGCCAGGGCAGGTCCCGCTGCAGGAACGCGTCGATGCCGGGGCCCTGCAGGCCGATCGAGTTGAGCATGCCGCTCGGCGTCTCCGCCATCCTCGGCGTGGGCCGGCCCGCCCGCGGCGCGAGCATCACCGACTTCGTGACCACCGCGCCGATCTTGGAGACGTCCAGGAACTGCGCGAGCTCGCGCCCGGAGCCCGCGCATCCCGAGGCGGTGAGAATCGGGTTCGGCAGCTCGGTCTGGCCCAGCCGGGCCCGCAGGTCAGTCGCCATGCGCCGGTCCCTGCTGCCGGGCCCGGGCCCGCCCGTCCGGCCCGCCGCCCGCCGCCGCCCGGGCGGCGGCCCCGGAGAGCCCGGCGGCGCGCCGGGACCTCGGCTCCCAGCCGGGAGCGCCGAGCGCGTCGAACGGGATCGTCCCCACGTCGTCCCAGCGCACCTGCTCGCCGCGGAACACCGGGCCGTCGACACACGACCGGACCATCCTGGTGATCCCGTCGGTGCCGGTCACGGGCAGCACGCAGGTCATGCAGACCCCGATGCCGCAGGCCATCAGTCTCCTCCACCGCCACCTGCACCGGTATGTCATAGCGCCGGGCCAGCAACGTCACCTGGCGCAGCATCGGCATCGGGCCGCACGCGTAGATGACATCGGTCCTGGCCTCGTGGATGATCTGGCCCATCATGTCGGTGACGATGCCGCGCGCGCCCAGCGAGCCGTCTTCGGTGGTGATGGTGGCCGTGCGCCCGGTGCGCCGCGCGGTCAGCGCCCCGAAGACCCGGTCCCCGGTGGCCGCGCCGAGCAGGAAGTCGACCGTGCACCGGCGCTCGCGCAGCCGGGCCGCCAGCGAGAACAGCGGCGCGCTGCCGTAGCCGCCGCCCACGAGCAGGCAGGTGACCGGGTCCCGCGGGACCGGGAACGGCCGGCCGAGCGGCCCGGTGATGTCGACGACGTCCCGGGAGCGGCGCTCGGCCAGCCACCGGGTTCCCGGGCCGTCCGCGGCGAACACGAACTCCACCGTGCCGCCGTGATCGGGCCGGACGTCATGGATCGAGAACGCGCGGCGCGACAGCATCGACGTCACCGGGCCGCCGACGGCCAGCGTCACGAACTGGCCGGCCCGGAACCGCGCCGCGATGCCGGGCGCCACCACCGTCATCGCGTGGTAGGCCTCCACCCGCCGGACGGTCAGCACGGTCCCGCGCACCTGGACCGGGCCCGCCTCCGCCTCGCCGTCGCCGTGCGTCATGGCTGTGCCAGCCCGGGGGGACGACCCCCCGTATCC
The DNA here is from genome assembly GCA_963745575.1 of uncultured Actinomycetota bacterium. Lineage (GTDB taxonomy): Bacteria > Actinomycetota > Actinomycetes > Streptosporangiales > Streptosporangiaceae > JASHPR01. The sequence goes on from CAVUYA010000013.1 coordinate 104,929, forward strand.
CCCCTGCCGTCCGCTCGGGCCGGCCAGCCGGCCGTCGCGTCCGGCACGGCTTCCGCCGACCCGCCGCGGATTCGTGCCGCGTGCTCCTGCAGTGACCGCACGCCCACCTCGCCGGAGTTGATCGCCTCGATGCCCTGCACGGCGGCGGCCAGGCCGGCCGTCGTGGTGATGCAGGGAATGCCCCGCCGCACCGCGGCGGTGCGGATCTCGTAGCCGTCCAGCCGGGGCCCGGACTGCCCGGGGCTGCCGAACGGCGTGTTCACGATGAGGTCCACCTCTCCGGCCAGGATCCGCTCCACGATCGTCGGCTCGCCGTCCGGCCCCGGGCCGTCGCCATGCTTGCGCACGATGGTGGCACGGACCCCGTTGCGGCGCAGCACCTCCCCCGTGCCCGACGTGGCCCAGATCTGGAAGCCCAGGTCGGCCAGGCGCTTGACCGGGAACATCATCGAGCGCTTGTCCTTGTTGGCCACCGAGACGAACGCGCGGCCCTTGACCGGCAGCGGACCCGTACGCGGCCGCCTGGGACTTCGCGAACGCGGTGCCGAACACCTCGTCGATGCCCATGACCTCGCCGGTCGAGCGCATTTCCGGGCCGAGCACCGTGTCGACGCCCTCGCCTGCGGCGTTGCGGAACCTGCCGAACGGGAGCACCGCCTCCTTGACCGCGATCGGCGCGTCCCAGCGGCAGCGTGCCGCCGTCGCCGGAGGACGGCAGCAGGCCCTCGGCGCGCAGCCCGGCCACGGTCGCGCCGAGCATGATCCGGGCCGCCGCCTTGGCCAGCGGGACCGCGGTGGCCTTGGACACGAACGGCACGGTACGCGAGGCGCGCGGGTTCGCCTCCAGCACGTACAGCACCCCGCCGGCCAGCGCGTACTGGACGTTCAGCAGCCCGCGCACCCCGACGCCGCGGGCGATGGCCTCGGTCGAGCGCCTGATCTCGGCGATGTACCCGGGGCCCAGGGTGATCGGCGGCAGCGCGCAGGCCGAGTCGCCGGAGTGGATGCCGGCCTCCTCGATGTGCTCCATCACGCCGCCCAGGTACAGCTCCTCGCCGTCGTACAGGGCGTCGACGTCGATCTCGATCGCGTCGTCGAGGAACCTGTCGATCAGCACCGGGTGCCCGGGGCTGGCGTCGGTGGCCCGGCGGACGTACGCCTCCAGGGTGCCGTCGTCGTAGACGATCTCCATTCCGCGGCCGCCGAGCACGTAGGAGGGCCGGACCAGCACCGGGTAGCCGATCTCGGCGGCGACCTGCCTCGCGTCCGCCGGCGACATCGCCGTGCCGTGCCGCGGCGCGGCAGCCCGGCCGCCGCCAGCACCGCGCCGAACTCGCCCCGGTCCTCGGCCAGGTGGATGGCGTCCGGCGGGGTGCCGACCACCGGCACCCCCTCGGCGGCCAGCGCCCGGGCCAGGCCGAGCGGCGTCTGCCCGCCGAGCTGCACGATCACCCCGGCCACCGGCCCGCTGGCCCGCTCCGCGGCCACCACCTCCAGCACGTCCTCCAGGGTGAGCGGCTCGAAGTACAGCCGGCCGGAGGTGTCGTAGTCGGTCGACACGGTCTCCGGGTTGCAGTTGACCATCACGGTCTCGAAGCCGGCCGCGGACAGCGCGAAGGAGGCGTGCACGCAGGCGTAGTCGAACTCGATGCCCTGGCCGATCCGGTTCGGGCCGCTGCCGAGGATGATCACCTTCGGGCGGACGGAGGGCGGCACCTCGGTCTGCTCGTCGTAGGTCGAGTACAGGTAGGGCGTGCGCGCGGCGAACTCCGCGGCGCAGGTGTCCACGGTGTGGTACACCGGCCGCACGCCGAGGCCGTGGCGCTGGCCCCGGATCTCCGCCTCGGTCGTCCCCAGGATCTGGGCGATCTGCGCGTCGGAGAACCCCGCCGCCTTGGCCGCCCGGAACCCGTCCGCGCTGCGCGGCGCGTCCCGCTCCGCGGCCATCCGTTGGGCTATTTCCTCGATGCTCTTGATCTGGTCGATGAACCAGGGATCGATGCCGGTCACCCCGGCGAGCCCGGCCACGGTGGCGCCGGCCCGGATCGCCTGGTGCAGCGTGCCGATCCGGCCGTCGTGCGGGCTGGCGCAGCGCCGCAGGAGCTCGGCGGCGTCGCCGGGCGGGTCGCCGCCAGCTGAACGGCGCACCGGGGTGCTCCAGCGACCGGAGCGCCTTCTGCAGGGCCTCGGGGAAGCGCCGGCCGATCGCCATCGCCTCGCCCACCGACTTCATGTGGGTGGTCAGCACCGGGTCGGCGCCGGGGAACTTCTCGAAGGCGAACCTCGGCACCTTGACCACCACGTAGTCGAGCGCGGGCTCGAAGCTGGCCGGGGTCTCGCCGGTGATGTCGTTGCGGATCTCGTCCAGGGTGTAGCCGATGGCCAGCCGGGCCGCGATCTTGGCGATCGGGAAGCCGGTCGCCTTCGACGCCAGGGCGCTGGAGCGGGACACCCGCGGGTTCATCTCGATCACGACCATCCGGCCGGTGGCCGGGTGGACGGCGAACTGGATGTTGCAGCCGCCGGTGTCCACTCCGACCGCGCGGGCGGTCGCGATCGCGATGTCGCGCATCTGCTGGTACTCGCGGTCGGTCAGGGTCATCGCCGGCGCGACCGTGACCGAGTCGCCGGTGTGCACGCCCATCGGGTCGATGTTCTCGATCGAGCAGACGATGACCGCGTTGTCGTTGCGGTCGCGCATCAGCTCGAGCTCGAACTCCTTCCAGCCGAGGATCGACTCCTCCAGCAGCACCTCGGTGACCGGGCTGGCGTCCAGGCCGGCCCCGGCGATCCGGCGCAGGTCATCGGAGTCGCGGGCGATGCCGGACCCGAGGCCGCCCAGGGTGAACGACGGCCTGACCACCAGCGGGTACCCCAGCGCCGCCGCCGCCTGCTGGCAGTCGGCCAGGGAATGGCAGATGCGGCTGTGCGGCACGTCGGCGCCGAGCCCGGTGACGATCTCCTTGAACCGGCTCCGGTCCTCGCCGGCCCGGATCGCCTCGATGTCGGCGCCGATCAGCTCGACCCCGTAGCGGGCCAGCGTGCCCGCCTCGTGCAGCGCGACGGCGGCGTTGAGGGCGGTCTGGCCGCCCAGCGTGGGCAGGACGGCGCCGGGCCGCTCCTTCGCGATCACCCTCTCCAGCACGTCCAGCGTGATCGGCTCCACGTAGGTCGCGTCGGCGAACTCCGGATCGGTCATGATCGTCGCCGGGTTGGAGTTGACCAGGCTGACCTTGATGCCCTCCTGCCGGAGCACCCGGCAGGCCTGGGTGCCCGAGTAGTCGAACTCGCAGGCCTGGCCGATCACGATCGGCCCGGAGCCGATCACCAGGACCGAGTTGAGGTCAGCCCGCCTCGGCACGGCGCCCCCCTCGCGCCCCGCTCACCGGGCCCGCTCCATCAGCTCGCAGAACTCGCCGAACAGGCCGGCCGCGTCGTGCGGGCCCGGGGCCGCCTCGGGGTGGTACTGGACGCTGAAGGCCGGCGCGTCCAGCAGCCGGAGCCCCTCCACCACGCCGTCGTTGAGGTTGACGTGGGTGACCGCGGCCGGGCCGAAGGCGGTGTCGAACCGCGCGGGCTCACCGATGCGCCCGGCCGGCCGCCAGGCTGCGGCCCCGGCCCCGGCCTCGCCGGCCGGGCCCGGCATCGCGACCGCGAACCCGTGGTTGTGGCTGGTGATCTGCACCCGCCCGGTCCGCAGGTCCTGCACCGGCTGGTTGACGCCGCGGTGGCCGAAGCGCAGCTTGTAGGTGTCCAGGCCGACCGCCCGCCCCATGACCTGGCTGCCCAGGCAGATCCCGAACACCGGGAGGCCGGCCGCGAGCACGCCGCGCATCGCCTCGACCGCGTAGCCGGCCGCGGCGGGGTCACCCGGCCCGTTGGAGAAGAACACCCCGTCCGGGCCGGACGCCAGGATCTGCCCGGCGGTGGTGGCCGCGGGCAGGACGGTGACCTCGCAGCCCAGGCGCGGCCAGGGACCGGGGCGTGGCGGCCTTGATGCCGAGGTCCACGGCGGCGACGCGGTACCGCGCCGGCGTGCCCGCGGGCGGGCTCACCACGTAGGCCTGCGCCGTGGAGACCTCCCGGGCCAGGTCGGCGCCGGCCATCGGCGGGCTGGCCAGCACCCGCTCCAGCAGCCGCGCGGGGTCGGCCTCCCGGGTGCTGATCGCGGCCCGCATCGCGCCGCGCTCGCGCAGGTGCCTGGTCAGCGCGCGGGTGCCGGTGACCGCGATCCCGGTAATGCCCTGGTCTCGCAGCTCGTCCTCGAGGCTGCGCACGGCCCGCCAGCTGGAGAAGATCCGCGCGGGCTCGCGGATGACGTAGCCGCTCACCCAGATCCGGCGCGACTCGGGGTCGGCGTCGTTCACGCCGGTGTTGCCGATGTGCGGCGCGGTCATCGCGACGATCTGGCCGCGGTAGGACGGGTCGGTCAGGGTCTCCTGGTACCCGGTCATCCCGGTGTTGAAGACCATCTCGCCGAACGTCTCGCCCTCGGCCCCGTAGCCGGTCCCGCGGAAGGTCGTGCCGTCCTCGAGGACCAGCATGGCCCGCGCCGCGGTCACCAGGCCAGCTTCCCGTCGAGCACGGTCGGGCGCCCGCGCAGGAACGTGGCCACCACCCGGCCCGGCAGCACCATTCCGGCGAACGGCGTGTTGCGGCTCTTGGAGGCGTGCGAGGTCGGGTCGACCGCCTCCCGCGGGGAGGGGTCGTAGAGCACCAGGCTGGCGGGCTCGCCCGGCGCCACGCGGCCAGTGCCCGCTCAGGCGGCCGATGGCAGCGGGCCGGGCCGACATCCGGTCGGCGACGCCCGCCCAGTCGAGCAGGCCCGGCTCCACCAGCGCCTCGTGGACCACGCGCAGCGCGGTCTCCAGGCCGGTCATGCCGAACGCCGCGACCTCCCACTCGGTCTCCTTGTCCTCCAGCGGGTGCGGGGCGTGGTCGGTGGCCACGCAGTCGATGGTGCCGTCGGCGAGGCCCGCCCGCAGGGCCTGGGCGTCCTCGGCGGTGCGCAGCGGCGGGTTGACCTTGAACACCGGGTCGTAGCCCGCGGCGAGCGCCTCGGTGAGCAGCAGGTGGTGCGGGGTCACCTCCGCGGTCACCTGCCAGCCCTTGGATTTCGCCCACCGGATGATCTCCACCGACCCGGCCGTGGAGACGTGGCAGACGTGCAGCGCCGATCCCACGTGCGCCGCGAGCAGGCAGTCGCGGGCGATGATGGCCTCCTCGGCGACCGCGGGCCAGCCGGTCAGCCCGAGCCTGCCGGAGATCTCCCCCTCGTTCACCTGCGCGCCGCTGGTGAGCCGCGGCTCCTGCGCGTGCTGCGCGATCACCCCCCCGAACGCCCGGACGTACTCCAGGGCCCGCCGCATCAGCACCGCGTCGTGCACGCACCGGCCGTCGTCGGAGAAGACCCGCACCCGCGCCGCGGAGTCGGCCATCGCGCCCAGCTCGGCGAGCCGGCTGCCCTCCAGTCCCGCGGTGACCGCGCCGACCGGCTGCACGTCGCAGCGGCCCGCCTGGCGGCCGAGCCGCCAGACCTGCTCCACCACGCCCGCGGTGTCGGCGACCGGCTCGGTGTTGGCCATCGCGTGCACCGTGGTGTAGCCGCCGAGCGCGGCGGCCGCGGTGCCGCTGGCCACGGTCTCGGCATCTTCCCGGCCGGGCTCGCGCAGGTGCGTGTGCAGGTCGACCAGCCCGGGCAGCAGGATCAGCCCGCCCGCGTCCAGCCGCTGGGCCCCCGGCGCGTCCAGGCCCGGGCCGATCTCGGCGATCGTCTCGCCGGAAACCAGGACGTCGGCCGGATCGCCGCCCAGCGGCCGCGCGCCGGTGATCAGCCACGTGCCGGTCATCGCTGCTCTCCTTGCGCCCGGGCCCGCTCAGCAGCAGGTAGAGCACGGCCATCCGGACGCTGACCCCGTTGGCCACCTGCTCGACGATCGTGGACCGGACCGAGTCCGCCACCTCGGCGGCGATCTCCACTCCGCGGTTCATCGGCCCGGGATGCATCACGATGCCGTGCTCGGGCAGCAGCGCCATCCGGGCGGCGTCCAGCCCGTACCGGCGGCTGTACTCGCGCACGGTCGGGAAGTAGGCGGCGTTCATCCGCTCCTGCTGCACCCGCAGCATCATCACCACGTCGGCCTTGGGCAGCGCGGCGTCCAGGTCGTAGCCGACCGAGCAGGGCCAGCTGCCGACCGCGACCGGCAGCAGCGTCGGCGGGGCCACCAGCGTCACCTCCGCGCCGAGCGTGCTCAGCAGCAGCACGTTGGACCTGGCCACCCGGCTGTGCAGCACGTCGCCGACGATCGTCACCCGCAGCCCGTCCAGCCGGCCCAGCCTGCGGCGCATGGTGAACGCGTCGAGCAGGGCCTGGGTGGGGTGCTCGTGGGCGCCGTCGCCGGCGTTCACCACGCTGCCCCGCACCCAGCCCGCCAGCCGGTGCGGCGCGCCCGAGGCGCCGTGCCGGATGACCACGGCGTCGGCGCCCATCGCCTCCAGCGTCAGCGCGGTGTCCTTCAGGCTCTCCCCCTTCGCGACGCTGGATCCCTTGGCCGAGAAATTGATCACGTCGGCCGACAGCCGCTTCGCCGCCGCCTCGAAGGAGATCCTGGTCCGCGTGGAGTCCTCGTAGAAGAGATTGACCACCGTGCGACCGCGCAGCGTGGGCAGCTTCTTGACCGGGCGCTCGGCCATGCTGGCCAGCTCGTCGGCCGTGTCCAGGATGAGCAGCGCGTCCGCGAGGCTGAGATCGCCGGCCGAGATGAGGTGGCGGTTCATGAGCCCTCCTGCCTGACGCCCAGCAGCACCGCGTCCTGGCCGTCCACCTCGGTCAGCAGCACCCGGACTATCTCGCGCTGCGAGGTCGGCAGGTTCTTGCCCACGTAGTCGGGCCGGATCGGGAGCTCGCGGTGCCCGCGGTCGACCAGGACCGCGAGCTGGACGGCCCGCGGGCGGCCGATGTCGCCCAGGGCGTCCAGCGCGGCCCGGACGGTCCGGCCCGAGTAGAGGACGTCATCGACCAGGACGACGATCTTGTCGTCGATGCCCGCCGTGGGAACCTCGGTGTGGCCGAGCGCCCGGGCCGGGCGCAGCCTCAGGTCGTCCCGGTACATGGTGATGTCGAGCGATCCCGCGGGAACCGGGCGGCCCTCGACCTGCTCGAGGCGCTCGGCCAGCCGGTGCGCGAGCGGCACTCCCCGGGTCGGGATGCCGAGCAGGACAACGTCACCAGCGCCGCTGGTTCGCTCGAGGATCTCGTGAGCGATCCTGGTCAGGGCCCTCTTGATCTCGGCCGGCTCCAGCACCGCCCTGGCCGGGGAACCGCCGGGGCGCTGATCGCGCCCGGCCTGATCGGCCGCGTGCGTCATGGGACCTCCTTTCCCGCCTCACCGGACGGGTCTTAAAGGACGTCGGTCCGGACCACCGTACCAGCCGGGAGCCCGTGGCCCGGCCATGCGGCACCAGCGGGAGCCCGTGGCGCGGGCTAGGCGGCGACCGGCCTGTACGCGCCGTGACCACGCGCGAATTTTATCACTATTATGATATGATGTAGTGGTACCTCGTCCGCCCTACCGGCTATGAGAGGTTGATTGCCGCCCTGCTGCCGCCGGTACCGCCGGCTCGCGCGGCATGCCAACGATTGCAGCGCGCGCCCCCCGCGCGGACGCGGTCGCGCGCGCGTAAGTTCATCCGGTTTTTGCCATTCGGCTTGACCTTGTCGGCCTCGCGGCCTACCGTCACTGTGCGTAACCACCACACTCACCAGACAGGCCTAACGACAGGCACCTACGACAAGGCCAGGGGGCCGAGGATCATGCCATCTGACTACGCGAAAACGCTAGGGGCTCGGCTGCGCGCGATCCGCACCCAGCAGGGCCTCTCCCTGCACGGAGTTGAGGAGAAGTCCCGCGGCCGGTGGAAGGCCGTGGTCGTGGGGTCCTACGAGCGCGGCGACCGCTCGGTGACCGTGCAGAAGCTGGCCGAGCTGGCCGAGTTCTACGGCGTCCCCGTGTCCGAGCTGCTCCCCGGGGACGTGATGCCCACGCTGCTGGCGCCGTCTCCCAAGCTGGTGATCGACCTCGAGCGGATGGCCCAGCTGCCCAAGGACAAGGCCGGCCCGCTGGCCCGCTACGTCGCGACCATCCAGAGCCAGCGCGGCGACTACAACGGCCGGGTGCTGTCGATCCGCCAGGAGGACCTGCGCTCCCTGGCGGTCATCTACGACAAGACGCCAACGGACCTCACCGAGGAGCTGATCGGCTGGGGCATCCTGGACTCCGACGCCCGGGGAGCCATCGAGACGTTCTGAGCCCGCGGCGGGCTACCCGCGGCGTGGGCCACACTCCACGGTTAGCCGGCCGTCAGCAGCGGCAGCAGCGGCTGGCTGGGCACCCCGAGCGCGTTCTCGGCCAGCGACAGGAACGTCTCGGCGTCACGGAGCAGGTCATCGGCCTCCCGGGGCGAGACGGCGCGCGGCAGGCCGGCTTCCGCGGCGGCCCGCTTAGCCGCGCCGGCGGCGAAGAACGCGGCCCACTCACAGAGCGCGGGCTCCACCTTCGGCAGCAGTTCCCAGACGCTCAGCGGCCTGCGGCGGCGGGCCGAGGCGCCAGGTTCGGCCCGGGCCGCGACGACCGCCGCGGCGGCCCGGAGCGCCGCCAGGTGAGCGGACACGTACCTGGCCCCGGCCGATGCCTCGCCCTCGGCGGCCGCGAGCCCGTGCCGGGCCGACTCCAGGAGGGCCAGCGCCGACGGAGCGACCCGGCGCGGCCGGGGGTCGCTCCGGTCACGGCCGACCTGGACGTCCGTGCTTGTCGCGGCTGTACTCACGGCAGCTCCTCCTGTCAGCGGCACCGGCCGGGTGGCCCGGCGCCGCCTTCGCGGCCGGGCGGGGCGCTTCCCCGCACCCCGCCCGAGGCGGTGCCCGGCGCCCCGCGAGGCGGACCTCGTCCGGCGTCCCGGCTTTCATTCGAACAGAAATTCGTTCGACTGTCCAGTCGATTGCACCTGCGTTCGAAGTTACCGGGTGGGTCCGACAGAATGGGCCCTCTCATCCTCCCCACGACCGCCCGCGTGCGCTGGGCGTGAGGCCCGCGGATGAAAAGGGCTCATGGGTGCGCGGCGGGCGGCGGGCACGGCCTGGCATACGCTGGCGGCCGTGCGAGGCATCACGTCACCGCGGGAACTGTCCCGGGCCGCCTTCGTGGCGGAGCTTGACGCGCTCACCGCGGTGTACCTGGCGGCGATGAGATCCGACCCGGCCCAGCTGCCGGGACGGCGCTCGATCATGGAGCGGCACGCGACCTATGACGGCTTCCGCGCGCTCGCCGTGACGGCTGACGTCGCCGGCCCCGGCGCGCCCGGCAGGCACGGGCAGATCGTCGCCTTCAGCTACGGCTTCCGCGGCGCGGACGGCCAGTGGTGGCACGACGTCGTCAGCACCGCGCTCACCGCCCGGTCGGGGAGGGCACTGGCCGCCGCGTGGCTCGCCGACTCGCTCGAGATCGCGGAGGTGCACGTCCACCCGGACTTTCACCGCCGCGGCATCGGCCGGAGCCTGGTGCTCGGGCTGGCCGAGGGCCGCCGGGAGCGCACGACCGTGCTGTCGACGCAGGACGCGGACTCCCCGGCCCGGCGGCTCTACCGCGGCCTCGGCTTCGCCGACCTGCTGACCGGCTACTGCTTCCCGGGCACGCCGGTGCCCTACGCGGTGATGGGCGCCGCGCTCCCGCTGCGCCCGGCCGCGCCCGCGCGGCCCGCTCCCCGAGCCCCAGCAGGTGGTAGATCTCCTGGGTGGCCCGCGAGCCGTTGAGCGTGTAGAAGTGCAGCCCGGGCACGCCCTCGGCGAGCAGCCGGTCGCACAGCCCCGCGGCGAACTCGACGCCGATCTTCCGCACCGCGGCGCGGTCGCCCGCCTCGGCGTGCAGCCTGTCGGCCAGCGACCCGGGGAACCGCGCGCCGGACATCGCCACCATGCGCTCGATCATCGCCACGCTGGTGATCGGCATGATGCCGGCGATGATCGGCACGTCGCAGCCGCGCGCCGCGACCCGGTCCCGCAGCCGCAGGTAGTGCTCCGGGTAGAAGAACATCTGGGTGATCGCGAAATCCGCGCCCGCCCGGCATTTAGCTATAAAGTGTGTTATATCTGACTCTGCGTCCGGCGACCTGGGGTGCCCTTCGGGGAACGCGGCCACGCCCACGCAGAAGTCGCCGGAGGCCTTGATCAGGCGGACCAGCTCCTCGGCGTACCGCAGCCCCTGCGGGTGGGGTACCCACTCGTCACCGGGCGCCCCGGGCGGGTCACCGCGCAGGGCCAGCACGTTCCTGACGCCGACCGCCGCGTACGAGCCGAGGACGTGACGCAACTCGGCCACCGAGTGGTTCACGGCGGTGAAATGGCCGACCGGGGTGAGCGTCGTCTCCTCGGCGATCCTGCCGGTGACCCGGACGGTCCGGTCACGGGTCGAGCCGCCGGCCCCGTAGGTGACCGAGACGAACGTCGGCCGGAGCGGCTCCAGCTGGCGGATCGCCCGCCACAGCTGCCGTTCGTCGGCCTCGGTCTTCGGCGGCATGAACTCGAACGAGGAAGACAGAACCCCCGAGGCCAGCAGATCCCTGATCGCTGGCGCGGCTTTGAGCTGGCGCTGCGGCATGAAGACAGGCTAGCGGGGAACTGGCCCGCCCGGGGCGGCTGCTTCAGGGCAGCCGGGCGACCCCGCCGTAGGACCACCGCGATCCGTCGCTGTCGGCCAGCTCGGGATCCTCGGCCCCCCACTCGCCGACGTAGGTCACGGCCGCCGCGGCGCCCTCGTACGGCGGCACCAGCTCCAGCCCGTCGAAGAACCGCTCCACCTCGGCGCGGGTGCGCAGGTAGAGCTGCTCGGTGGCACGGGAGTAGACCTCCAGGAGGGTCCGCACGGTGACCGGCGGCTTCGGTATCCCCGGTCGCCCCCGGCGCGCTGCGGCTGACCGTACCGGTCACCGGCTGGGCCCGCCGAGCCGACGCGCCGCGCCGCCGGCGGGCTAATCTCGCCAGCATGGCCACCAGCCACGCCGACCTTCCCGGAATCCGCGATCAGGTCGGGCGCGCCCTGGAGGATTTCCTCGCCCGGCAGCGCGCCGTCCTGGGCGACATCGGCGCGGACATGCTGCCGTGGCTCGACGCGATCACCGGGCTGCTGGCGGGCGGCAAGCGGCTGCGCCCGGCGTTCTGCTACTGGGGCTGGCGCGCGGCCGGCGGCGAGGACGGCCCGCAGATCCACGCCGCGGCCGCGGCGCTCGAGCTCCTGCACGCGAGCGCGCTCGTGCACGACGACGTCATGGACGCCAGCGACACCCGGCGCGGCCAGCCGTCCGTGCACCGCCAGTTCGCGGCCCGGCACGCGGACAGCGGCTGGCGCGGGTCGGCCGAGTCGTTCGGGACCGGGGCGGCCATCCTCATCGGCGATCTCCTGCTGGCCTGGACCGACCAGCTGTTCCAGGGCAGCGGGCTGCCGCCCGCCGCGCTGCGGCGCGGCCAGCCGGTGCTCGACGCGATGCGCACCGAGATGATCTGCGGGCAGTACCTGGACCTGCTCGGCCAGTCCGCGGGCGACGGCACGGTCGCCGGCGCGCTGCGGGTGATCAGGTACAAGTCGGCCAAGTACACGATCGAGCGCCCGCTGCACCTCGGCCAGGCGCTGGCCGGCGGGGCGGACGGGCCGGTAGCCGCCGCGTGCACCGGCTACGGCATCCCGCTCGGCGTCGCGTTCCAGCTGCGTGACGACGTGCTCGGGGTGTTCGGCGACCCCGCGCGGACGGGCAAGCCGGCCGGCGACGACCTGCGGGACGGCAAGCGGACGGTCCTGGTCGCGATCGCCCGGGACCGGGCCACCGCGGCCCAGCGCGAGCTGCTCGACCGCAGGCTCGGCGACCGGCTGCTCGACGAGGCGGGCGCGGAGGAGATCCGCTCGATCCTGGTCGGAACCGGGGCGCTGGCCGAGTGCGAGCTGATGATCGACTCCAGCGTCGCGCAGGCGCTGCGCGCGCTCGAGGATGCGCCCGTGACCAGCGAGGCCAAGCTCGCGCTGGCCGAGCTGGCCGTCATCGCGACCGAGCGCAGTGACTGAAACCTTTTCATCCTCCCCCGCCGCCCACGTACGCTGAGCGTGAGATCTACGGATGAAACGTGAGATTTACGGATGAAAAACGTTCACTAGCCAGCCTCAGAACGCCAGCGCCTGGGCCCGCCGGTTCACCTCGGTGCCGCGGTGCTCGGCAATCGCCTGGATCGGCGTGCCGGGCAGCGACTCGTCGGCGGTGAACAGCCAGCGCAGGGCCTCGGCCTCGTCGAAGCCGCAGTCGAAGAGCAGGGTGAGCGTGCCGTGCAAGCCCCGGACGACCTGGCCGCCGTCGAGGAAGGCCGCGGGTACGCAGAACGTGCCGTCCGGGCGCTGGACCGCCACCAGCTTGCGGTCGCGCAGCAGCTGCTTGATCCGGCTCGGGGGGAGCCCGAGCCGGTCGGCGACCTCGGGAACGGTCAGCCAGTCACCGACCATGAGGTCGGCCTGGGGGTCGATCTGTGCCACGTCTGGAGAGTTTCCCACAATGAGCCTGCCGCCAAACCCCGCAGAACAGGAGCCAGCACCGGATGATGTCATCGGATGAGGGCACGCGACCTGACGCCGCCGCGCCCGCCGTGACGTCCCCCGGCGCTGCGCCCTTCAGCGCTGCGCCCCCCGGCGCTGCGCCGGCCAGCGCTGCGCCCGCCGGCGCTGCGCCCGGGTGACCAGGTCGCGGTGCTGTCGGTCAGCAGCCCGGCTGATCCCGCGCAGCTGGCCATCGGGCTTGACGCCCTGCGGTTCGCCGGCCTCGACCCGGTGCTGTACCCGTCCGCCCACGACCAGGGCAGCATGCGCAGCTACCTCGCGGGCGACGACCAGATGCGCACCGCCGACCTGCGCGCCGCCCTGACCGACCCGGGCATCGCCGGCATCATCTTCGCCACCGGCGGCTCCGGCGCGCAGCGCACGCTGGAGGCCATGGACTGGGCCGGTATCGCCGGGCTGCCGCCGAAGGTGCTGGCCGGCTACTCCGACGTGACCGCCGTGCTCGAGGCGGTCGCCAGCAAGCTCGGCTGGGCGTCGCTGCTGAGCCCGATGGTGGTGTCGTGGGGCGGCGCGGCCGGCCATTACTCGTTCGCCTCGATGCTCCGCGCGCTGATGCACCCCGAGCGGGCCACGGACCTCCGCTACCCGATGGCCACCCGCGTGGCCGGCGGCACCGCCCGCGGCGTCACGCTGGGCGGGAACCTGACCCTGCTGACGTCGTCGATCGGCACCGACACCTCGTGGCCGGCGCGCGGCGGCATCCTGCTCGTGGAGGACGAGAACGAGGAGGACTACCGGGTGGACCGGATGCTCACCCAGCTGCGCCGCTCCGGATACCTGGACGGGGTGGCCGGGATCGTGGCCGGAACGTTCGTCGGCTGCGGTGATCCCGCCGTGATCGAGGAGATCCTCGCCGAGCGCCTCGGCGGCCTGGGAGTGCCGATGATCGCGTGGGCGAACGTGGGCCACGGCGGCTACTTCCAGACCTTCCCCATCGGCGTCTCGGCCGAACTCGACGCCGACGCGGCGACGCTGCGGCTGCTGGACCCCCCGCTGTGCCCGGCGGACCGGGACCGCCGGCCCGGGCGGCCGGTCAGCCGCGAACCGCATCCCGCACCGGGATCTCCGGGTCACTGAGCCGGTCCGCGTCGACGGCCGCCCCGGCTTCGATGAGGCGCCGGCCCTGAGCCAGGTCGCGCGGCGAGTCCACGGTCAGCAGCGCCGCCAGCAGGTCACCGGCCAGCCAGCACGCCGCCCAGCGCGGCCCGCCCGGGTCGCCGCGCGGCACCACCCGGTCGGCTCCGCCGTGAAAGCCGACATACTGCATCATTCTCCCGAACTGTTCCGACCAGAAATACGGAACGGGATCGTAGGCGTCGGCCGCGCCCATCAGGTTGGCCGCGGCCACGCGGGGGCGCGCAGCGCCACGTCCCAGTGCTCGAACCGCAGCCTGCGCCGGTACCGCAGCGACCAGAACGCCGAGCAGTCCCCGACCGCGAACACCCCGGGCACCGAGGCGCGCAGGCGCTCGTCGGCCGCGACCCCGTTGTCCAGCGCGATGCCCGAGCCCTCCAGCCAGCCGACCGCCGGCCGCACCCCCACCGCGGTGACGACCTCGTCGGCGGCCAGCCAGCCTCCCCCGGCCAGCGCCAGGCCGCCCGGCTGCACCGACTCGACCGGCTGGCGCAGCCGCAACTCCACGCCCGCCGCCTCGTACCACCCGGCGGTCCGCCCGCCGACCTCCGGGCCCAGGGCCGCGGCCAGCGGTGCCGCGGCCGCCTCCACCACGGTCACCCGGCAGCCGCGCGCCGCCGCGGCCGTGGCCAGCTCGGCGCCGATCCAGCCGGCCCCCACGATCGCCAGCCGCAGCCCGGGACGCAGCCGCGCGCGCAGCGCCAGCGCGTCATCGAGCGTGCGCAGGAACCGCTGCGGGCCGGGGCCCGGCAGGACCACCGGCTCGGCCCCCGTGGCCAGCACCAGCCGGTCAAACCGGTGCTCGCCGCGGTCGGTGCGGAGCAGGCCGCTCTCCAGGCCGGTCGCCGTCTCGCCCAGCCGCAGCCCGACCCCGAGCGCGGCCAGGTCGTCCCGCAGCGTCGTGTCGGCCAGCTCGCCGGCCATCAGCCGCTTGGACAGCGGCGGCCGGTCGTACGGCGGCCGGGTCTCGGCGCCCACCAGGGTCGCCTCGCCCGCGTATCCCCGGGCCCGGAGTTCCTCGACGGTGCGCAGGCCGGCCAGCCCGCCGCCGACCACGACGATCCGCCCGGGCCCGGCCGGGCTTGCCGGACTCACCCATTCACCTCGCATCGGCTGCGCTCCGCGCGGGCCGGGCTACGATGGCGACGAACAGCGATCTTCACGTTACCGTCGGTTATCATGTGACCGCTGAGGTGCCGATAGCTGCCCGCGCACGGGTAACGGCCCTTACACTTCTCCCGATGGATACCACCCTTTCCAGCCTCCACGCGGGCCAGTTGCTCGACGGCAGGTACCGGGTGGGCTCCTGGATCGCCCGCGGCGGCATGGCCACGGTCTACCTGGGCACCGACACCAAGCTGGATCGTACGGTCGCGCTCAAGGTCGCTCACCCGGAGCTGGCCGACGATCCGGAATTCGTCCGGCGCTTTACCGGCGAGGCGCGGTCGGTGGCGCGGCTGTCCAGCCCGAACGTGGTCGCCGTCTACGACCAGGGTTCCGACGCCGGCCTGCTGTACCTGGTCATGGAGTACGTCCCCGGCCGGACGCTGCGGGAACTGCTGCGCGAGCGCGGCCGGCTCAGCCCGCGCGAGGCGCTCGACATCATCAGCGGGGTGCTCGGCGGCCTGGCTGCCGCGCACCAGGCGGGGATCGTGCACCGGGACATCAAGCCGGAGAACGTCCTGCTCGGCGACGGCAATACGATCAAGGTCGCTGACTTCGGGCTGGCCCGGGCCGCTTCGCGGGCCAGCCACACCCGAACCGGGATGATCATCGGAACGGCCGCGTACCTGGCGCCGGAGCAGGTCTCGCGCAGCGTCTCCGACGCCCGCACCGACGTGTACGCGGCCGGCGTGCTGCTGTACGAGTTGCTCACCGGTGCCCAGCCGCATACCGGCGACACCCCGCTCGCGGTGGCCTACAAGCACGTCAGCGACCCGGTGCCGGCGCCGTCCAGCGTGGTGCCCGGCCTGCCGCCGCCGCTGGACGCGCTGGTGGCCCTGGCCACCAGCCGGGATCCGGACCTGCGGCCCGCCGACGCGGGCCAGTTCCTGCACGCGATCACCGATGTCCGCCGCGGCATGCCGATCGGCGGCGCGGGCGCGGCGCCCGCCGCCCCGCCGGCGCCCCCGCCTCTGCCGGCTGCCGCCTTGCTTCCCGCCGCCATCCCTCCCGGCGCCGTGCTCCCGGCCGCCATGCCGCCCGACCGCCCGCCGGGCGGCGTGCCGCCCGCCGAATTCCCGTGGTTCGACGAGGCCGGCCCGGTGCCGGCCAGTCCGATGTCAGACCGCCAGAACGGGACAAACCACACGCTGATCGTCCCGGCCGGCGGCCTCGCCTACGACGGCGTCCCGTACGGCGGCCTGCCGTACGGCGAGGGCGACGGGTCCACCGCCAGCGCGGCACGGCGGGCGGGCCGCTATCGCCGGGACGGCGAGCCCCCGCTGCAGCGATGGCTGTTCAGCCGCAGGTTCGTCTACCTGGCCCTGGCCCTGGCCGTGGTGGTGATCGTCGGCCTGATCACCTGGTGGGTCACGGACGGGCAGTACGTGACCGTGCCCTCGGTGCGGGCGATGGCCGCCAGCACCGCGCGCGCCGAACTGGAGAACCTCGGCTTCGCGGTGAAGGCCGACCCGGCCCGGCACGACAAAGTCATCGCGAAGGGCGACGTCATCGCGACCGACCCGGCCATCGGCACCAGCGCCAAGCGGGGCGCCGTGGTGACCATGATCGTGTCCTCCGGCCCGGTCATGATCAGCGTCCCGCAGGTGACCGGCCTGAGCCAGGCCGCCGCGGAGGCCGCGCTCCGCAAGGCCGGGCTGACGCCGGGCACGGTGATCCAGACCGCGTCGGACACCATCGGGGCCGGCATCGTGACCAGCACGGATCCGGTGGCCGGCACCTCCTGGCCGCAGACCAAGCCGGTGGCGATCACGGTGAGCGCGGGCCCGCCGCTGCCCAACTTCGTCGGCCAGCAGTTCCAGGACGCCCAGGGCCAGGCGCAGTCCGGCAACTACCAGCTGCAGCAGGTGCCCGACGCCAACAGCACCCAGCCGCAGGGGACCATCACCAGCCAGTCGCCCGCGCCGGGCACGCCGATCACTCCCGGCGAGGTGGTCACCGTGCACGTCTCGAACGGGCCGCCCGAGGTTCCCGTCCCCGACGTGACGGGCGACAGCGTGCGCCAGGCCACCCGCATCCTGGAGCAGGCCGGATTCCAGGTCGAGGTCAACTCGGGCATCTTCAGCGGCAACACCGTGTCGGGCGAGTCCCCCTCCGGCCAGGCGCCCCAGGGCAGCACGATCACCCTCACCCTGGGCTTCAGCTTCCCGTAGGCGTCCGCCGTCTACAGCGGCGGGCCCTCGCCGGGCCGCTCCTGATAGGAGTAGCGCTGCTCACGCCACGGGTCGGCGGTGTTATGGTAACCGCGCTCCTCCCAGAACCCCCGGCGGTCCCGGGTCAGGTACTCGACGGCGCGGACCCACTTCACGCTCTTCCAGGCGTAGCGGGACGGGACCACGAGCCGGAGCGGATAGCCGTGCTCCGGGCTGAGCTCGGCGCCGTCGCGGTGGGTGGCGAACAGGGTGTCGCCGACGGCGAAGTCCTCGATCCTCAGGTTCGCGCTGTACCCGAAGTCGGCCCAGATCATGGCGTGGGTCACGGCGCCGTCGGGCGGCACGGCGCGCAGCACCTCGGCCGCCGCGATGCCCTCCCAGGCGATGTCGCGCACGGTGAACTTGGTGACGCAGTGGAAGTCGGCCACGACCTGGCAGCGCGGCAGCGCGCCGAGCCCGGCCCAGCTCCACCGGTGCTCGCGCCCGGTGGCGGTGGCGCCGTGCACGCGCAGGTCCCAGGCATCGGGCTGGAACACGGGAACCGGGCCGTAGTGCAGAACGGGCCATCCCCCCGGGACGTACTGGCCCGGCGGGAGGCCGGGCCCGGACGAGACGGCCGGCGGGTCCGCCGCAGCCCGCGTCGGCACTCTGATCACAGCGGGGCGACGTTGCGGATCACATCGCGGCCGATGATCTCGAGCGGCGACACCTCCCAGACCCGCGCCACCGCGCCGATCGCGACCTGGAATCCCATCCCGGCCAGGGCCGCGAGCTCGTCGGCGACCTGCCCGGCCTTCTCCCCCTTCTCGCCGACGTCGAAGATGTAGTAGCACGTCTTGATGATCTCGTCGTAGTCCCGGCCCTCGGCCTCGCAGTGCGCCCGCAGCACGTCAAGCTTGCGGGCGAGGTCGGGGCCGGGGAACAGGTTGCAGGCCTGGGCGTAGCGGGCCACCAACCGCAGCGTCTTCCGCTCGCCCGAGCCGCCGATCATGATCGGCGGATGCGGCTGGGACAGGGCCTGCGGCGAGTTGATCGGCCGCTCCAGCTGATAGTGCTTGCCGTGGAAGGGGGCCTGGTCGCCGCGCCACATCTGCAGGCAGATCTGCAGCGTCTCCTCCAGCCGCTCGAACCGCTCGGCGACGGGCGGGAACGGGATCCCCAGGCCGCGCGACTCCTCCTCGTTCCAGGCCGCGCCGATGCCGAGCCAGGCCCGCCCGCCGGACAGCACGTCCAGCGTGGTGACGATCTTGGCCAGGATGCCGGGATTGCGGTAGACCGCGCCGGTCACCAGCGTCACCAGCTTGGCCCGGTCCGTGCAGCCGGCCAGGTACCCCAGCGTGGTGTAGGCCTCGAGCATCTCGCGGTCGGGCGGCCCGATGACCGGGATCTGGAAGAAGTGGTCCATGACGGCGATGAAGTCGAAGCCGGCCTCTTCGGCGGTCCGGGCCACCGTGGCCAGGTCGCGGCCGAGGCGGGCCGGACCGCCGGGCCAGGTAAAGTCGGGGATCTGTAGTCCGATCTGCACGTGAGCACCTCCGCGCTGAGCTTGCCACATCACGGCCCGGGCCCGCGAGCCGGCGCGGTCGCGGCCGGCCCCGGAAAGTCAAGGGTTCACGGGCGGACTTGGGACTCGCTTTCCTATAGCTTTGTACTGATCTAATCTGGCGCTGATCGCCCCGGTTTTCCTGATGCCCTTCCGCCGAGTGGAGACCGCGATGAAGATAGCCCGCCGGGCGGGCGTCGTCCTCGGCTCCGTGATCGCCGCCGTGGCGACCATGGCGGCGAGTCTCCCCGCATCGGCACCCACGCCGACGTGGCAGATGGCCGCGACGGTGCACTACGGGCCGGCCGCGAACGCCTCCGGCTACTCGGCCGTCGTCGCACCGGGCAAGGACGACGCCTGGGTGTTCGGCGGGACCAACCCGGGCGGGACCAGCTCGCCAGCGGCCGAGCACTGGGACGGCAGGCGCTGGCACGCGTGGTCCCTGCCGGCCGGCCTCAGCGGCTTCATCGTGGCCGCGGCCGCCTCGTCACCCGGTGACATCTGGGCGGTCGGCGGCGGGTACGCGCTGCACTGGAACGGCGCCCGGTGGGCCGTGGCCAAGACCTGGTCCCAGGCCGGGGAGACAACGTCGGTCGTCGTGGTCAGCCCCAGCGACGTCTGGGTCTTCGGATCCTCCAGCTTCAGCGGCGAGACCAGCCTCGGCGCCTGGCACTACAACGGCCACGCCTGGACCAGGGCGGCCGGGGTCGCCGGCGCGATCTACCGGGCCAGCGCCGTCTCCCCCCGCGACATCTGGGCGATCACGATCAGCCCGAGAGGCGGCTCGGTGGTCCACTACGACGGCCGCACCTGGGCGCGGGAGGCCGCGGCCGACTCGGCCCTGGCCGACACCCAGCTCGACGACGTCCTCGCCGTGTCCGCGAGGAGCGTCTGGGTGTCGGGCGTCTCCCCGGCCAACGCGGCGGACGGGCACCTGGTCCTGGTCCGCTGGAACGGCAGGTCCTGGAAGCGCTTCGTAGCCCCCTGGCTGGTACAGCAGCCGGAGCGGTTCGCCGCCGACGGCGCGGGCGGCATCTGGATCCCGGTCGTCACCGGAGGACAGAGCCCCGCGACGTGGATCCTGCACCTGTCACGCACCGGCGCATGGACGCGGACCAGGATCGCCGCCGGCCCGGGCACCGGGGTCGGCGTCGGCGACCTGACGCTGATCCCCGGGACCACGACGCTGTGGGGCACCGGCGGGCTGCTGACCGCGGCGGGCGGCAACGCCGCCATCTGGGAGCACGGGATACCCGGCTTCCACCTGGCCGTCCGCGAGCGCTGGTCGGCCTTTGGCCGCGGGCCGCAGCGGAGCCGGCTGATGCTGGCGGGCCGCGGCGAGGTCGTCCGGGTCTACCTGACGGGCGGGGACCGCGGGATGATCCAGGTCTACCTGCGCGCCCGGTACTGCCGGGCCTTCGGCCGCGGGCTGTGGCCGGCCCGGGGCAGCCGAGCGCGGGAACTCATCCAGGTCCGGGCGGCCCGCGGGCGGGTACCGGCTTCCGAGTAGATCACGACCGGGCCGCGGCGGGCCCGCGGGCCGGGGACTCGCGCGTCGCATGCTCGCGGGCCGGGGTGTGCTCCTGCGCGGCCGCGGCCAGCTCCTCCGCCAGGTCGTCCGCGTCCAGCCGGGCCTCGATCCGGCGCAGGTCCTCGATGCGCGCCCGGGTCTCGACCTGGCGTGGCGTCAGCAGCGAGCAGCAGTCCTGGTCGGGCAGCTCGGAAATCTGCAGCGTGGCGATCCGGCGTGCCTCGGCCATGATCTCGGTCTTGTCCAGGCCGATGAGCGGGCGCAGGATCGGCAGCGCGACCGCGTCGTCCAGCGCGGTGATGTTGGCCAGCGTCTGGCTGCTCACCTGGCCCAGCGAGTCGCCGGTGACCAGCGCCGCCGCGCGCAGCCGCCGGGCCAGCGCCTCGCCGGTCTTGAGCATCAGCCGCCGCTGCGCCATGATCTGCAGCCGCCCGGCCCCGGACGAGGCCAGCCGCTGCTGCGTGCGCCCGAACGCGACCACGAACAGCCGCGACCCGCCCTGGAACTTGTCCAGCTCGCGGACCAGGCCGTAGGCCTTGTACACCGACTCGGGCCCGGTCAGCGGCATGCCGGAGAAGTGCAGGAAGCTGCAGCGCAGGCCGCGGCGCATCATGCGGTAGGCGGCCACCGGCGAGTCGATGCCGCCGGACATCAGCACCAGCGCCCGGCCGCTCATGTTGACCGGCAGCCCGCCCTGCCCGGGCAGCCCCTCGGTGAACACGAACACCTCGGACTGGTCGACCTCGACGAACACGGTCGTGTCGGGATGAGACAGGTTCACCGGGTAGCCGTGCGCCTGCTGGATCCGGGCTCCGATCAGCGTGGCGAGCTGGGACGAGGTGACCGGGAAGCGCTTGTCGCGGCGCCTGGCCCGGACCGCGAACGTGCCCGGCCGGCCGGCGGTCAGCTGCACCGCGGCCGCGGCCGCCGCCTCGGGATCCTTGGCCACCCGCACCGCACGGCAGACCCGGGACAGGCCCATGACGTTGCGCATGCGCCCGGCCACCAGATCGGCGGCGGCCTCGGCGGCCGGGCCGGCCTGTCCGCCCGCGACCCGGAGCACGATCACCCCCTCGCGCTGCCAGAGCTGGACCCCGACATCGCGCACCGCCCGCTTGATGTTGTCGTGCAGCAGCCGCTCGAACTGCTGCCGGTTCTTGCCCTTGAGCACGATCTCGCCCAGCTTCAGCAGCACGCATGGCTCGGGCGGTGCCGCCGCGGCGGCGCCGGGCACGTCGCGGGAGGTGAGGGGCAGCGCGGACATCCCCCCAGTCTGCCAGCATCCGGCTGGTTACCGTCCGCGTCCTGGCGCTTGCCAACGCCGACTCCGCTTGGAATCCTCATTCGGGGTAGCCGGGGACGTCGCGTCGGTCAGCATCGGGCGGATGCCCGGGCGGGATGGGCGGAGGGACGGATGACGGAGGCGGACGCGGGCTCGGTGGCGGCGACGCCGCCCTGGCCGTCCGGGGCGGCCTGGATCGGCGGCCGGTACTGCCCGGTCGAGGAGGCCAGGATCTCCGTGCTTGACCTGGGCGTCACCCGCTCGGACGCCGCCTACGACGTGGTTCATGTCTGGCGCCGGCGCTTCTACCGGCTGGATGACCATCTCGACCGGTTCAGCGCCAGCCTGGCCCGGCTGCGGCTGGATCCCGGCCACGACCGCGCCGAGATCGAGGCGATCTTGCACGGGTGCGTCCGCCTGGCCGGCCTGCGCGAGGCCTACGTGTCGATGACCTGCACCCGCGGCCGGGTCGAGGCCGGCAGCCGCGACCTGCGCACCGCCCGGGCCACCTTCTACTGCTTCGCCGTGCCGTTCGTGTGGATCATCCCGCCGGACCGGCAGGCCGCCGGCGCGCGGCTGTGGATCAGCCAGGTGACCCGCATCCCGCCGCAGAGCGTCGACCCGGTGGTCAAGAACTATCACTGGCTCGACCTGGACACGGCCCAGCTGGAGGCCTACGACCACGACGCCGAGCTGGTCGTGCTCCGCGACCCCTCGGGCGCGATCACGGAGGGACCGGGCTACAACGTGTTCGCCCACACCGGCGGGCGGTGGCTGACTCCGGCCAGCGGCACGCTCCAGGGCATCACCCGCCGGTCGGTCATCGAGATCGCCGCCGAGGCCGGCGAGCCGGTGCGGGAGGGCCGGCTGACCGCCGGGGACCTGCGCCGGGCCGATGAGGTGCTGATCAGCTCGACCGCGGGAGGCATCATGCCGGTGACCGCCGTCGACGGCGAGCCGGTCGGCGCGGGAAAGCCCGGGCCGCTGACCGCGCGGCTGCGGGACGAGTACTGGCGCCGACACGAGGATCCGCGGTTCTCCACTCCCGTCCGCTACGACGAACGGCCAGGGTGAATGGAAGCCACCGTGCTGCTGGTGATGGATGTCCAGCGGGGCATCGTCGAGCGCTTCGCCGGCGAGGCCGGGTACCTGCCGCGGCTGGGCCGCGCCATCACCGCCGCGCGCGCGGCCGGCATCCCGGTGATCTACGTGACCGATCGGCTTCCGTCCCGGTCACCCCGAGATCAGCGCCAGGAACCGCAGCTTCTCCGCGATCGCGTCGGCCGGCCGGTTCACCGAGACCGACCCGGCCGCCGAGATCCATCCGGCCGTCGCGCCGGCCGCGGGGGACCTGCTGGTGACCAAGCGCCGGGTGTCCGCTTTCGCCGGCAGCGACCTTGAGGTGCTGCTGCGCGGCCTCGGCGCGGGCACCCTGGTGCTGGCCGGCATCGCCACCAGCGGCGTGGTGCTGTCCACGCTGCGGCAGGCGGCCGACCTGGACTACCGGCTCGTGGTGCTCGCCGACGCCTGCCTGGACGCCGACCCCGAGGTCCACCGGGTGCTCACCGAGAAGGTGTTCCCGCGGCAGGCCGAGGTGCTCACCGTGGCCCAGTGGCAGGCCCAGGTGGCGTGACCAGCCCGGCATAACGGGGACAGCTGGGTTTGTTGACGCATCGTGGTGGCGAAATTTAGCGTGACATCGGAGGCGAGCCCCAGAGGATGAACCTTTTCATCCGCCGACCTCGGGCTCAGAATAGGTGGCCAGCCATGAGGAGGATGAAAACGGCTCAATGCTGCTGATTGTCATGTACGAGTCGCAGACGTGGCGCGTCCGCCCGGGTGAGCGGTTCACGTTCGGCCGGGCGCCGACGTGCTCCGCGGTGCTGCCCCCGGACGACCGGGGCGTGTCCCGCACCGCCGGGAGCTTCCAATACCGCGACGGCTGCTGGTGGCTGCACAACGACAGCAGTTCCTCGGTGCTGAACCTGCTCGGCGACCGCGGGTTCCGGGTGGACCTGCCGCCGGGGCTGGCCGTGCCGCTGCAGCAGTGGCACGCCAAGGTGACCGTCACCGGCGCCCTGGACCGGTACGCGCTGCGGCTGCGGCTGCCCGATCTCGACGACGTCCCCGACCCGGCGGCCAAGCCGGTGACCAGCGAGCACGCGGTGACCACCACCCGCTACCGGGCCCGGCTGACCGACAGCGACCGGCTGGTCCTGGCGGCCCGGTTCGAGGAGTACCTGACCTGGCGGCACGTGGGCGACCCCGCGCCGCGCAGCGCCCGGGACACCGCCGAGCGGATCGGCTGGCAGGCGCACACGGTCACCAAGCGGTGCGAGAACATCAGGGACCGCTACGCGCGGCTCGGCGCTCCCGGGCTGCGCGGGCCGCGGGCGCTGGAGGAACTCGCGCGGCTGCTGGTCTCCACCGGCGAGCTCACCGCCGACGACCTGAAGCGCCTGCCGACCAAGGCGTCATCCCCGTGAGCAGAGGTCCGCTGGACGGGCTCAGGGTCCTGGAGATCTCCAGCTTCGTGGCCTCTCCGCTGTGCGGCCTGACCCTGGCGCAGCTCGGCGCCGAGGTGATCAGGATCGACCCGATCGGCGGCGCGGGTGACCAGCACCGCTGGCCCCTGGCCCCGTCCGGGACCAGCATCTACTGGACCGGGCTGAACAAGGGCAAGAAGTCGGTCACGCTGAACTTCCGCGACCCCGGCGGCCAGCGCATCCTGGCCGACCTGGTCGCCGCCTCCGGGCCGGGCGGCGGGATCGTGCTGACCAACGCGGCCGGCCGGCCGTGGCTCGGCTACGACCACCTGGTCACGGTGCGCCCCGACCTGATCCACCTGCAGATCACCGGACACCACGACGGGCGCCCCGCCGTGGACTACACCATCAACGCCGGGCTCGGATTCCCGCTGGTCACCGGCCCCGAGGGGCACCAGGGGCCGGTGAATCACGTGCTGCCCGCCTGGGACGTGGCATGCGGGCTGTACGCCGCTATCGGCCTGCTGTCCGCCGAGCGGCGCCGGCAGCGCACCGGCGAAGGGAGCCGGATCACGCTGGCGCTCGAGGACGTCGCGCTGGCGGTGACCGGGCATCTCGGCTTCCTGGCCGAGGCCCAGCTGACCGGCGCCGACCGGCCCCGGATCGGCAACCATCTCTACGGCGGCTTCGCCCGGGACTTCGCGACGGCCGACGGCGAGCAGGTCATGGTGATCGCGGTCACCGCCCGGCACTTCGCCGACCTCGCCGCGGCCACCGGCCTGGCCCCCACGTTCGCGGAACTGGAGCGGCTGCTGGAGCGCGGACTTCGCGGTCGACGGCGACCGGTACGCCCACCGCGAGGTCATCGCCTCGCTGCTGGCCCCCTGGTTCGCCCGCCGCAGCGTGGCCGACATCGGGCGGGACCTGGACGGCACGTCGGTGCTGTGGTCGCGCTACCGCCGGTTTACCGACCTGGTCAGCGACGGTGACCTGGCCGGCAACTCGATGCTGCACGAGATCGACCAGCCGGGCGTGGGCGCGGTTCTCGCGGCCGCCTCACCGCTCGAGCAGGACGGCCGCCTGGCGCCCTCCCCCGCGTCGCGCCTCGGCGCCGACACCGCCGAGGTCCTGACCGGCCTGCTCGGGCTGTCGGCGGCCGAAGTCCGCGCGCTCGCGGAACGGGGCGTGGCCGGGGAGGGCGGCTCCCCGTGACCCGAAGAAGGAGGCACCCGTGGCCTTGACCGAGACCGACGGCCTCACCGACGTGCAGCGGGACATCCTCGGCGCGGTGCGCGAGTTCGTCGACGCCGAGATCCTGCCGGTCGCCAACGACCTCGATCACGCCGACGAGTACCCCGGGAAGATCGTCGAGGGGATGAAGCAGCTCGGCCTGTTCGGGCTGACCATCCCCGAGGAGTACGGCGGGCTCGGCGAGTCACTGCTCACCTACGCCCTGGTGGTCGAGGAGATCGCCCGGGGCTGGATGAGCATCTCCGGCATCATCAACACCCACTTCGTCGTCGCGCACATCATCGGCCGGCACGGCACCGACGAGCAGAAGGCCTCCTTCCTGCCCCGGATGGCATCGGGCGAGGTGCGGGGGGCCATCTCGCTGTCCGAGCCCGGACTCGGCTCGGACGTGGCCGCCATCCGCACCACGGCCACCCGGGACGGCGCCGATTACGTCATCAGCGGGCAGAAGATGTGGCTGACCAACGGGGCGTCCGCCAACCTGGTGGCGCTGCTCGCCCGCACCGACGAGGGCGCGGCCACGCCGCACCGCAACCTGAGCGTGTTCCTGGTCGAGAAGGACGCCGGGTACGGCGAGACCCGGGCCGGGCTCACCGTGACCGGGAAGATCGACAAGATGGGCTACAAGGGCGTCGACACCACCGAGCTCATCCTGGACCGGTTCCGGATCCCGGCCGGCCGCGTGCTCGGCGAGCGCCCCGGCCGCGGCTTCTACCAGATGATGGACGGGATCGAGGTCGGCCGGGTGAACGTGGCCGCGCGCGGGGCCGGGGTGGCGCAGCGCGCCTTCGAGCTGGCCGTGAGCTACGCCCAGCAGCGGCACGCGTTCGGCAAGCCGATCGCCGAGCACCAGGCCATCCTGTTCAAGCTGGCCGAGATGGGCACCAAGACGGTCGCGGCGCACCAGATGACGGTCATGGCCGCGCGGCACAAGGACGCGGGGCGGCAGAGCGACCTCGAGGCCGGCATGGCCAAGTACCTGGCCTGCGAGTACGCCAAGGAGGTCGTCGAGGACGCGCTGCGCATCCACGGCGGCTTCGGTTATTCCCGGGACTCGGAGATCGAGCGCCTGTACCGCGACGCGCCGCTGCTGCTCATCGGCGAGGGCACCGCGGAGATCCAGAAGATGATCATCGGGAACCGGCTGATCGAGAAGTACCGAATCACCTAGGAGGGCCACATGACCACCACGGCCGGCACAGCGCGGGTCGACGAGCTGCTGATGCTCATCGACGGCTCCCCCCGGGCCGCGAGGTCCGGGCGCACCTACACCTCGACCGACCCGTTCACCGGGCAGCCGTGGGCGCGGGTCCCCGACGCCGGCGCCGAGGACGTCGACGCGGCCGTGGCCGCCGCGCGCGCCGCGCTGGCCGGCCCGTGGGGCGCGCTCACCGCGACCCAGCGCGGCAAGCTGCTGTACCGGCTGGGCGAGCTGATCGCCCGCGACGCCGGGCGGCTGGCCGAGCTGGAGACCCGGGACAACGGCAAGCTGCTGCGCGAGATGGCGGGCCAGATGGCCGGGCTGCCCGAGTGGTACTACTACTACGGCGGGCTGGCCGACAAGGTGCAGGGCAGCATGATCCCGTCGGACAAGCCCAACTACCTGGTGTACACCCGGCACGAGCCGGTCGGGGTGGTCGCCGCGATCGTGCCGTGGAACTCGCCGCTGCTGCTGCTGACCTGGAAGCTGGCGCCGGCCCTGGCCGCCGGGTGCACGATCGTGGTCAAGCCGAGCGACTACACGCCGGTGAGCACGCTCGCCTTCGCCGGCCTGGTCGGCGAGGCCGGCTTCCGCCCGGCGTGGTCAACGTGGTGACCGGCTGGGGCCCGGAGGTCGGCCAGGCGCTGGCCGCCCACCCCGGCATCGACAAGATCGCCTTCACCGGGTCGACCCAGGTCGGCAAGCTCATCGCGCGCGCCGCCGCGGACAACCTGACCCGGGTCACCCTGGAGCTGGGCGGCAAGTCGGCGCAGGTCGTGTTCGCCGACGCCGATCTCGACGCCGCGGCCAACGGGGTCATCGCCGGCGTGTTCGCGGCGACCGGGCAGACCTGCATGGCGGGCTCGCGCGTCGTGGTCCACGAGGACGTCAAGGACGCGCTGGTCGAGCGCGTCGTCAGCCGGGCCAGCACGATCAAGATCGGCAACCCGCTCGACCCGGAGACCGAGATGGGCCCGATGGCCACGGACAAGCAGTACGCCACGGTGCTGAGCCACTTCGAGTCCGCGCGGGCCGACGGGGCCACGATCGCCTGCGGCGGCCAGCCGGTCGAGAGCCTGGGCGGCTGGTTCGTCGAGCCCACCGTCCTGGTGGACACGACCCCCGGGATGCGGGCGGTCCGCGAGGAGATCTTCGGGCCGGTCGTCGCGGTGACCACGTTCCGCACCGAGGACGAGGCCATCGCCCTGGCCAACGGCACCGAGTTCGGGCTGGCCGGATCGGTGTGGACCAAGGACGTGCACCGCGCGCACCGGGTCGCGGCCGGGCTGCGGGCCGGCACGATCTGGATCAACGCCTACCGGGTCGTCAGCCCGGCCGTTCCGTTCGGCGGCTTCGGCGCCAGCGGCATCGGCCGGGAGAACGGCGTGGACGCCGTCCGCGAGTACACCGAGACCAAGGCGGTGTGGGTGGAGCTGACCGGAGCCACCCGCGACCCGTTCACGCTCGGTTAAGGCTCAGCGCCGGACGGCGCCGGTCACCAGCCAGCGGTCGCCGCGGGCCCGCAGCACCAGCGTCACGAACCGGGCCGCCAGCCAGAGGCTGTAGGCCAGCCACAGCGCCACCAGGCCTCCGTGCCGGGCGTAGACCAGCCACGCGGCCGGCAGGAAGACGGCCAGGCTGACCACCCCGGCGGCGGCCAGGTACCGCTGGTCGCCCGCGCCGATGAGCACGCCGTCGAGCACGAAGACCACGCCCGCCACCGGCTGCTGCGCCGCGACCACGGCGAGCACCGCGAGCAGCAGCGCCCGGACCGGCGGGGCCGCGGCGAACAGCCCGGGCAGCAGCGGCCGGGCCGCCAGCACGACCAGGCCGAAGACGATCCCGTAGACCGCGCCCCAGCCGATCATGCGATTGGTCGCGGCCCGGGCCGCGGCGGCGTCCCCCGCCCCGAGGCAGCGGCCGGTGATCGCCTGGCCCGCGATCGCGATGGCGTCCAGGGCCAGCGCCAGCAGGGTCCACAGCCGGAACGCGATCTGGTGCGCCGCGATGGCGGCGTCCGACTGGCGGGCCGCGATCGCGGTGGTCACCAGCAGCACCGCCTGCAGCGCGAGCGTGCGCACGAACAGCCCGGTCGCGGCGGTCGCCGCCGCGCGCAGGCCGGCCAGGTCCAGGCCGAGCCGGATCCCGGCCCGGCGGGCGCCGCGCGTGACCACCGCGAGGTAGGCCGTCCGTTATGGATCTCGAAACCCGTCTCCGGGCCGCAGTGGCCAACCTTCGCTCAGCCGAAGAAGAGCTCGGCCTCGGCGTAGCGCTCCGGCGGCACCAGCTTGAGCTCCCTGGTCGCCGCCGCGATCGGGACCCGGACGATGTCCGTGCCGCGCAGGGCCACCATCTGGCCGAACGCGCCGTCGGCCACCGCGCGGATCGCGTGCGCGCCGAAGCGGGTGGCCAGCACCCGGTCGAACGCGCTCGGGGTGCCGCCGCGCTGGACGTGGCCGAGCACGATGGCCCTGGCCTCCTTGCCGGTGCGCTTCTCGATCTCGCTGGCCAGCATCGGCCCGACCCCGCCGTAGCGGACGTGACCGAACGCGTCCTTCTCCTGGCCGAGCAGCGCCTCGCCGCCGTCCTTGGGGTGCGCGCCCTCGGCGACCACCACGATCGGCGCGTACCTGGTCTGGAACCGGTGCTGCACCCAGCCGCAGACCTGATCGATGTCGAACGGCTGCTCCGGGATCAGGATCACGTTCGCGCCCCCGGCTATCCCGGCGTGCAGCGCGATCCAGCCCGCGCTGCGCCCCATCACCTCGACGATCAGCGCCCGGTGGTGGCTTTCCGCCGTGGTGTGCAGCCGGTCGATGGCCTCCATCGCGATGTTCACCGCGGTGTCGAAGCCGAACGTGTAGTCGGTCGCGCCGAGGTCGTTGTCGATGGTCTTCGGCACGCCGACGACCCTGACGCCCTGCTCGTGCAGGCGGGCAGCGACGCCCAGGGTGTCCTCGCCGCCGATCGCCACCAGCGCGTCGACGCCGAGGCTGGCCAGGTTGTCCTCGATCCGCTCCAGCCCGGAGCGGCCGCCGGACGCCGCGCTGTCGGCCAGCGGGTTGGTCCGGGACGAGCCGAGGATCGTGCCCCCGCGGGGCAGGATGCCGCGGACCGCCTGCACGTCCAGGACCATGGTGTCGCCCTCGAGCGGGCCGCGCCAGCCGTCCCGGAACCCGGTGAACTCGTACCCGTACTCCTCCGCGCCGGTGCGCACGATCGCGCGGATGACCGCGTTCAGGCCCGGGCAGTCACCACCGCCAGTCAGGACTCCGACTCGCATGGATCTTTCCTCTCAGATGGGTCCTTTGCGTTATCAGCACCGCCACACTAGTGCCCATGAGCGTGCTCGCGATCGACGCAGGGACCACGGGCGTCACGGCCCTGGTGATTTCCGCCGACGGCACGGTGACCAGCCGCGGCTACCAGGAGTTCCGCCAGTTCTACCCGCAGCCCGGATGGGTGGAGCACCTGCCCGAGGGCATCTGGCAGGCGACGCTCGCGGCGTGCGGGCAGGCGCTGGACGGCGCCGCCCCGCCGGGCTGCGTCGGGATCACGAACCAGCGGGAGACCGCCGTGATCTGGGACCGGGCCACGCTGGTGGCGCCGCGGCGGGCCATCGTCTGGCAGGACCGGCGGACGGCCGGAATCTGCGCGCGGCTGCGGGACGCAGGGTCACGAGCCGCGGGTGACCGAGCTGACCGGGCTGCGGCTCGACCCGTACTTCACCGCCACCAAGCTGACCTGGCTGGCCGAGCACGAGCCGGCCCTGTGGGCGGAGGTCACGGGCGGCTCGCTCGCCGTCGGCACGGTGGACTCATACCTGATCGCCCGGCTGAGCGGGGGCCGGCGCCACGTCACGGACGCGTCCAACGCGTCGCGCACGCTGCTGTTCGACATCGAGGCCGGCCAGTGGTCCGCCGAGCTGTGCCAGCTGTTCGGCGTCCCGCCGCACGCGCTGCCCGAGGTGGTGCCCTCGTCCGGCGTGGTGGCGCAGACCGACCCGGAAGCCTTTCTCGGCCTGTCGCTGCCGGTCGCCGGGATCGCCGGCGACCAGCAGGCCGCCATGTTCGGCCAGGCGTGCTACTCCCCCGGGTCGGCGAAGTGCACGTACGGGACCGGGTCGTTCGTGCTGTGCAACACCGGGACCTCGATCGTCCGCTCCCCGGCCGGGCTGCTGTCCACGGTGGCCTGGATGGACGAGACCGGGGCCCTGACCTATGCGCTCGAAGGATCGGTGTTCGTGACCGGCGCCGCCGTGCAGTGGCTGCGCGACGGGCTCGGCCTGCTCGACAACGCCGCGCAGAGCGAGGCGCTGGCGCGCTCGGTGCCCGACTCGGGCGGCACCGTGTTCGTCCCGGCCCTGACCGGGCTCGGCGCGCCGTACTGGGACCCGGATGCGCGCGGGGCGATGTTCGGCCTGACCCGGGGCACCACCCGCGCGCACCTGGTCCGCGCCGCGCTGGAGGCGATCGCGTTCGAGGTACGCGACGTCGCCGACCTGATGGGATCCGCGGCGGGGTTCCTCACCGAGGGAAGCCCGCTTCGGGTCGACGGCGGCGCGAGCGCCAACGACCTGCTCATGCAGATGCAGGCCGACCAGCTCCAGGTGCCGGTCGAGCGGCCGGTGGTCGCCGAGACCACGGCGCTGGGCGCCGCGTTCCTGGCCGGGCTGGCCACCGGTGTGTGGTCATCGCCCGCGGAGCTCGCGGCCGCCTGGCAGCTCGACCGGCGGTTCTCGCCCGGCCCCCGGGACGAGCCGGCCTACGCGTGGTGGCGCGAGGCCGTGCAGCGCACCCGCGGCTGGGCCCGTGCCGCGAGCGAGCCGGGCTAGCGCAGGGTCCAGTGCTCCGCGGCCGTGTTGGCGCAGCGGCTGACCTTCAGCCAGGTGCCGCTCGGCCCGGCGCCGGGGTCGGCCAGGCACAGGCCGGACCGCACGCTGACCAGGTGACCGTGGGCCCGATCCGCCACTGCTGGCCGGCGGCGCCGCAGCGCCACAGCCTGGCCCGCTGCCCCGGGCCGCCCGGCGCGGTCAGGCACAGGCCGGCCGCCTTGGCCAGCCGGATCTGCAGCACGCCGCCGGGCCGGGGATAGGCCAGCCAGGCCTGGGCCCGGCCGCCGTTGCACCGGTAGATATCGATCTTGTTGCCGTTCGCGGTGCCGCCGTGCCAGTCGTCCAGGCACTTGCCCAGCGCCGTGACGGTGCCGACTGACTCCACGGCCCAGCCGAACGAGGCCGACCCGGTCAGGCCGGCGTTGTCCGTTGCGTACACCCGGACCGCGTAGTATCCCCTGGCCCTCGGCGTGCCGGAGATGACGCCGCCCGGGCTGATCGACAGGCCCGCGGGCAGCCCGCTCGCGGTGTACCACAACGGCCACGCCGAGCCGGAGTCCCTCGCGGCGATGGCCAGCGGGGTCACCGTCCTGGCCCGCCCGGCTGAGCCGGTTACCCGGGCTGGCCACGGTGACCGAGTGGTCGACGGCCTGGAACGCCCCGGTGCCGTCGGGGGTGCCCCAGCCGGTCGGGCCGTCGTATCCGGGCCGGGCCGTGCACAGGTAGGAGCCGCCGCACGAGCCATCGCTGCCCGAGGTCACGTCGTTGAGAGCGGCGCTGTGCTCGTAGGGGTACCCGGCCGGGTCGGAGCCGGCGTCCGGCGGGCCGGCCAGGGCGTAGGTCGCGGCGATGATGGGAGTGGCCTCCGAGGTGCCGCCGACCTCCAGCCACCCGCCCTGGTCGTAGCTGTCGTAGATCGCTGCGCCGGTGTCGGGGTCCGCGTCGGCGGCCACGTCGTTGTCGGTGCGGTGCGAGCAGCCGGCGTCGGCCTGCCAGGACGGCTTGGGCTCGTAGGCCGAGCACCCCGAGCCGGTGGCGCCGGAACCGCTGTTCCAGGCGGTCTCGCTCCAGCCGCGGGCCGCGGCGGGGTCGCGGGTCAGTTCCGTGCCGCCCACCGACGTCACGTAGCCGGACGCGGCCGGGTAGCCGACGCCGTATCCGGAATCGCCGGCCGCCGCGGTCACCGCCACGCCGGGGTGGTCGTAGTAGGCGGAGTCCGCCGCGGTCTCGCCGGGGAACTCGGCGGCGCTGTAGCTGTTGGACACGAACCTGGCGCCGAGCGCGACGGCGGCATTCACCGCCTGACCCAGGCTGGCGAGGGAACTGTTGTCGGCCTCTACCAGCAGGATGTGGCAGTTCGGGCAGATGGCCGACACCATGTCGACGTCCAGCGACTCCTCGGTGGCCCAGCCGGTGCGGCCCGACGCGGCCGGCCGCGGGCTGGCCTGGCCTTCCTGGTTGACCTGGCTGAAGCATCCCGCGCCGCACGCCGGAAGGCCGTAGTGGGCCCGGTAGGTCGCCAGGTCCGCGGCCGCGTCCGGGTCGTCGTAGGCATCGACGACCGCGACCGTCTCGCCCCGGCCCGCCGCGGCCGAGGCCAGCGCCAGGTGGTAGGCGCCCTGCAGCTCGGCCGGGCTGTAGCCGGCCGGGGTGGCCCCCTGGGCCAGGCCCCGCAGGGACGGCATCCCGGTTCGCACCAGGACCAGGCACTGGGCCCAGCCCGGCGGCTGGGCGGCGGAGCAGGCGTGGCGGAAGTCGGTGCCGGGCGCCGGACTGACCGCCCGCGCCGCCGCCCCGGTGGCCGGCAGGGCCGCGACCAGGAGCGCGGACAGCGTGCAGACGGCGAATTTCCCGATCGTCACCAGCTGCCCCTTCGCTGCGTGGCTGCCTCAGAAAGATGTTCCTAGCCAGTACGACGGATGCCGGCGCTCTCCGGTTGACCAGCCGCCGGCCCGCCCCGGGCCACGGGAATCACTCGTCGGCGGGCTCGTCCGCGGAAACCGCGGCGGTCTCGGCCCGGGACCCGGCGTGCTGAGGCCCGGCCTCCCGCGGCGTGCCGTCCCCCGTCCGGCCGTCCCCCGTCCGGCCGTCCGCGGCCTGGCCGTCCGCGGAACCGGCGTCCGCCGGCCCGCGATGCCTGCGCGGCAGGGTCACGCTGATCTTCGCGCGCTGGGCGTACTCGTCGACGTACTCCTGGCCGGAGAGCTTCATGATCGCGTACATGACCTCGTCGGTGAGCGCCCTGAGCACGATCCGGTCCTGCTCAAGCCCGTAGTAGCGGGAGAAGTCGAGCGGCTGGCCGAACCTGACGCCCGGCCGGATCCCCAGCCTGGGCCTGATCTTGCCGGGCGGCTGGAACTCGTGGCCCCCGATCATCGCGCAGGGAATCACCGGCGCCTTCGCCTCCAGGGCCAGCCTGGCCACGCCGGTCTTTCCCCGGTACAGCCGCCCGTCCGGGCTCCGGGTGCCCTCCGGGTAGATCCCGAGCAGCTGGCCCTGGGCCAGGACGCGCAGACCGGTGCGCAGCGCGCGCTCGCTCGCCTCGCCTCCGGACCGGTCCACCGGAATCTGGCCCACGCCGCTGAAGAAGGCCTTGCTCATCAGGCCCTTGAGGCCGCGGCCGGTGAAGTACTCCGACTTCGCGAGAAAGATCACCTTGCGCGGCAGCGGCAGCGGGGCGAAGAAGTGATCGGAGAAGGACAGGTGGTTGCTGGCGATGATGGCGGGCCCCTCCCGCGGGACGTTGTCGACGCCGTCCGCCCACGGCCGGAACACGATCCTGAGGAACGGCCCGAGTATCGCCTTGACCACCCAGTAGAACACGCACGTACCTCGAATCAGAGCGATCCCGGGCCGACGGGCGGCAGCACGAGAAACGTTCCCGCACGATCGCAAGAGTGCCGCGAACGACTACGCCGCGCAAGTAGAGCACGAGAAGCGCGGCGACCGCCGGCCTGGGGAGGACGATGCCAGCCAGGCCGGCGATCGGCAAGCTCGGCGGCGCCGGCCACACCGGCTAGCCCACCTGGGCCGCGGTATTGATCACCAGTTGCCGGTGAGCGCGGGCCTTGCCGGTCAGCTTGTCCCGGAGTTCGGCCAGCCATCCGGGCTCGTGCCGGCCGGGATGGCCCAGCGCGCGCGTGATGCGCACGAGGCAAGCCGCGGCCTGCAGCCCGGCGAACAGCGGCAGGCGGCCCAGGTCCTGGTCATCCAGCGGCCGCAGACTGCGGTATCCGGCGATGAACGCGTCGAAGCGAGCTCGGTGTTCGCCTGCGGCGTGCCCCGTGGGGTCAGCCAGGTCGCGCACCGCATAGGCGATGTCAGCGGCGAACCAGGAGACGGCGGTAGGCAGTCTGGGGCACGCCGGCGATGAGCGACAAGCCGGGCCGGGGCATGCGACGATGCCGTGAGCAGCAACACGGGAAGCCACCGCCGCAGGAGAGGACCCGGCCGATGCCAGTGATGCCAGGCGCAGAACCCTTCACGCACGCGGGCGGCAGCACCGGCGCCCTGCTCTGCCACGGATTCACCGGCAGTCCCCAGTCGCTGCGGCCGTGGGCGGAGTACCTGGCCGAGGCGGGGCTGAGCGTCGGGCTGCCGCGGCTCCCCGGGCACGGCACGACGTGGCAGGACATGGCGCGCACCCGGTGGGAGGACTGGTACGCCGAGGTTGACCGGGCCTTTGACGAGCTCCGGGCGCACTCGGACGAGATCTTCGTCATGGGGTTGTCGATGGGCGGCTGCCTCGCGCTGCGGCTCGCCGAACTGCGCGGCTCAGCGGTCAGCGGCCTCGTCCTGGTCAACCCGTCGCTCACCGGTGACACCCCGCTGCTCATGCTCACCCCGGTGCTGAAGTTCGTGGTGCCTTCGCTGAAGGGAATCGCGAGCGACATCAAGAAGGAGGAGGTCAGCGAGCTCGGCTACGACCGCGTCCCGGTCAAGGCCGTGGACAGCCTGCGGCGGTTGTGGCGGGTCACCCAGGCCCAGCTCGGCGACGTGACGCAACCGGTGCTCGTGTACCACAGCACCGATGACCATGTGGTCGGGCCGGGCAGCCTCCGGTTGCTGCGCGAGGCACTCCCCCGCCTGGAGGTCCGGGAATGCCCGGACAGCTACCATGTTGCAACCCTTGACAACGACGCGCCGACCATCTTCGCCGGGAGCCTGGAATTCGTCAGGACGCACAGCCGCGCCGGGCGAGGATAGCGGCAGCGGAAAAAGCAGCCGGCGCGAGGGCTACGACGTGCGAGGGTTATGACGTGAGCGGTGAGGACGCGAGCGGCCAGGACGCGGCTGGCGGCGAGCGGCCGACGGCCAGGACGCGGTCGGCGGCGAGCCGGCGGCCAGGGCGGGAGCGGCGACGAGGCGGCCTGGCGGGACCTTGTCGCGCGCTATGACCTGCCCGCCGACCCGCCCGGCCCGGCCCCGTGGCCGGACCGCGAGAGCCTGATACCGCCCGCCCGCGATCAGGGGCCCGCCGGGCACCCGCCAGCCCAGCACGGGCCGGCCGCGCGGTCCAGGCGCCGGCGCGACCGGGCCCGGGTGATCCGGCCGGCCACCCCTCCGCCCGCTGCGGCCCGGGCCTGGAGGCCGGCCGCGGACGGCAGCGATACCGGCGAGGCCAGCCGGAGCGACGAGGCAGGCGACGACACCGAGGAACACTACATCCCGCCGCCCCCGCCGCCGCTGCCGAACCTCGACCCGGTAGCGAAGGGAGCCTGGGCCGCGCTGTTCGGCGGGCCCGCCTACCTGCTGGTGACCACGCTCATCGGCTGGACCGTGCCGGGCTGGGCGGCACTCCTGGCCGTTATGGCCTTCGTAGGCGGGTTCGCCGTGATCGTCATGCGCCTGGGCGACGGGCCCTCACGCGGCGCCGGACCGGACAACGGGGCGGTGCTCTGAGCCTGCCCGCGTTAGCTGGCCAGCGGCTGCCAGGTCGAAGGAACGGCGGGCGAGGTCAGCCGCGCCGATCAGGCCGGCATCGGCCCCGAGCTGCGCGAGCCTGATCTCGGCATGCGGGCGGTAGGACCCTCCCGTCAGCGCGTCGGCAAACGCCGCCTGGGCCGGGCCGATGAGCAGGTCGCCGGCGTCCGATACGCCGCCGCCGATGACGAAGCAATCCGGGTCGAGTATGGCCGCCAGCGCGGCCAGGCCCTGGCCCAGCCAGCCGCCCACGATCTCGAAGCAGCGCAGCGCGACGGCGTCTCCCTCACGGGCGGCCTGGGTGACCTCCGGCCCGTTGATCCCTTCGGCGACGCCCCCGCCGAGCTGAAGCAGGCGGACCGCGGCACCGGGCGAGCGCCTCGCGAACTCGCGGGCCTCGGCCACCAGGGCGTTCCCGCTCGCGTACTGCTCCCAGCAGCCGCGGTTGCCGCACCCGCACAGCCGCCCCTCGGGCACGACGCGGTAGTGCCCGGGTTCCCCGGCCATTCCCCAACGGCCCCGGTACAGCTGGTCGTTGATCACGATCCCGGCTCCGATGCCGGTGCCCACCCCGATGAAGATGACGTGCTCGCGCCCCCGGGCCGCGCCCAGGTTGGTCTCCGCCCAGGCGGCGGCGTTCGCGTCGTTCTCCACCACGACGGGGAGACCGACATGGCTCCTCGACCTGCTGCTTCAGCGGCTCGTCCCGCCAGGCCAGGTTGGGCGCGAATACGATCGTGGAACCGCCCGAGTCGACGAACCCGGCGGCGCCGATTCCGACGGCGCCGGCCTTGTGCCGTCCGAGCAGCTCCAGGACGGCATCTCCGATGACCCGCGCGGTCTGCGGCGGGCTGGCCGCGGGGGTGGAACGCTTCAGCTTCTCGACCATGCGCCCGCGAGAGTCCACGACGCCCGCGAAGATCTTGGTGCCCCCGACATCAATCCCGATCGTCAGGCTCATGATCCGGCCCGTCCGAAGGCGCACCCGGCGCCGACGCCTCCGGCCGGTCATCCGTGGCCGGGCGGGTGGATCGCCCTGCTGGTTCCGTTCGCGGGCGCACGGACAGGACCGAATCGAACATGGACAGGGCTTCCTGCACGGCCGCGGCGACCGCGTCGCCGGCCCCGGCCAGCTGCCCGCCCAGGCCGGGCCCGGATTCCCTGATCCGGCGGGCCGCGCGGCACACGGGGCACCAGGCGCACTCCGGCGCCTCCGACAGTTCCGGCGGCGGTTCGGTCGTCGCGGTGTTCCAGATTTCGGCCGGCTTGGTGGGTTCGCCCCGCAGGTCGCTCCAGGCCTTGCGGAACTGGTCGTTCAGCTCCCGGCGCACGTTGCGAGCGCCCGACCGGATGAGCCAGCGCTGGATGTCGGCGGTCAGGTCGATGCTCGGCTGCCGAGGCGGCCGGGGCGGCTGGGATTCGCCCGCGTCCCGGCCCGGCCGCGGGTTCGCGCCCTGGCCCGCGTCCCGGCCCGGCCGCACGTTCGCGCCCTGGCCCGCGTCCCGGCCCGGCCGCACGTTCGCGCCCTGGCCCGCGTCCCGGCCCGGCCGCACGTTCGCGTCCTGGCCGTGTCCCGCGTCCTGGTCGTCGACCGCCTCGTGCCAGTTGCCGCTGCTGCGGCCCCCGCCGTCGGCGCTGGCCTCGCGGTCCCGGTCCGGGCGATCCTGGCCGGAACGGCCTGGCTGCCCGGTCACCGGTCTCCCCCGATGGTCTCGGCCCGTGACTTGAGCCCCTTGAGTGCCGTGTCGATGATCGTCTTCTCGGCCCGGCGCTTGAGCATCCCGATCATGGGCACCCTGATTCCCACCGCGAGGTCGTAGGTCACCTCGGTGTCGTCGCCGTGCTCCGCCAGCTCGTAACCGCCGGTCATCTCGGAGATGACCGACCCGGCCTCCGCGAGATGCCAGCGGACCCGCGCGTCGTCATCCCAGTCGTAACCGAGGACGTAGCTGTCCTTGATCACCCCGGCGTCCAGCGTGAAGCGGACCGTGCTCGCCCGCTCAGCGGCGGGCGACAAGACCTCCACGCTGCGTATCCCCGTCGCCCACTCGGGGTACGCCTCGAAATCAGCGATCACCGCCATGACATCCTTTCGCGGCACCCTGATCACGATGCTTGACGTGGTCTTGTCCGCCATGCTCGGAGCGTACCTCCCCGGGCGGGGAGCCAGGCCCGGGATCGACTACCACTCCAGCGCGTACGGCGTCCCGGTGGCGCGGAAATGCCCGACGTTGATGCACTCGGTGCGGCCGATCGTGACCCGGTCGGCCAGCGGCTGATGCACGTGCCCGAACAGGAGATACCGCGGCTGGGTGGTCCGTACCGCTTCGAGCAGGGCTGCGCTGCCGCGCTCCATCCGCCGGGCCACCGTGTCGAACAGCAGCTCGGGCACGTCCGGCGGGATGTGCGCGCAGAGCACGTCCACCTCGCCGACGGCCGCCACCTTGGCCGCGTAGATGTCGTCGGCCAGTTCGTTCGGCGTCCGGTACACCGTACGCAGCCCGCCGCCGACGAAGCCGAAGGACCAGCCGCCCAGCTCCACCCGCTCGCCGTCGAGCACGTGATGGCCGGGCCGCAGGTGCGAGGCCCACATGCGCGGTATGTCGACGTTGCCGTAGGTGAGGTACGACGGCGCGGGCAGCGCGGCGAACAGCTCCTCGTACTGCCGTGATGCCGCGGCCTCCACGTGCGCGGCCGGGTCGCCGTCGAGCCCGGCCCACAACCCGGCCGACATCTGCCTAGCCTCGTCAAACCGCTGCGCGGTGCGCAAGGCGATGAACTGCCGGGCCGCCTCCACGCCGAACAGGTCGGGGAATATCCCCTTCGCGTGGTCCGCGTAGTCCACGAACAGCAGCAGGTCACCGAGGCAGATCAGGGCGTCCGCCCCGTCGGCCGCGCCCTTGAGCGCATCGGCCCGGCCGTGCACATCGCTGACCACATGGACCCGCATGAACACACCCTAGGCACGTCCGGTCAGGCGCAGGAATGAACCCTTTTCATCCGCCGGCCTCGGGTCAGGGTACGTGGGCAGCCCTGAGGAGGATGAAAAGGGTTCAATTAGTAGCAGGCGCCGGTGCGGTATACGTTCCATGAAGGTACGTGCCGGACGTGGGTCAGACAGGAGGCGCCGTGCGCGAGTACAGCATCCCCACCCTGGTGGACATTCCTGCCGCCGCCAGCCTCGCTGACGTCGTCTTCACCCGGGCCAGCCAGGACCCGCATGCCGTGATCATGCGCAAGCTCGGCGACGGCAACGGCCGGTGGGAGGACGTAACCGCCGGGGAGTTCCGCGACGAGGTGACCAGGCTGGCCAAAGGGCTCATCGCGGCGGGCATCGAGCCCGGCGACCGGGTCGCCCTGATGTCACGGACGCGGTATGAGTGGACCTTGATCGACTACGCCATCTGGGCGGCCGGCGGCGTCACGGTCCCGGTCTACGAGACCTCGT
Organism: uncultured Actinomycetota bacterium; assembly: GCA_963745575.1. Classification (GTDB taxonomy): domain Bacteria; phylum Actinomycetota; class Actinomycetes; order Streptosporangiales; family Streptosporangiaceae; genus JASHPR01. The sequence goes on from CAVUYA010000013.1 coordinate 144,544, forward strand.
CCGCGTATGAGGTCGAGTGGATCCTCAGCGACTCGGGCGCCCGCGCCGCGTTCGCCGAGACCAGTAAGCACGCGGAGATCATCGGGGAGATCCGCGGCAACGCCCCGGCCCTGGAACAGGTCTGGCCGATCGAGGACACCAGCGGCCAGGCCCTGGGCCCGGACCCCGGCGACGTCACCGACGAGCAAGTCGAGCAGCGCCGGACGTCGCGGACGGCGGCGGACCTGGCGACGATCGTCTACACGTCGGGCACCACGGGACGCCCGAAGGGCTGCGACATTACCCACCGGAACCTGCTGTCCGGCGCCCGCAACGCCACCCAGGGCGCGCTCGTCGAGATCTTCGATGCCGCCGAAAGCTCGACCCTGCTCTTCTTGCCGCTCGCGCACGTGTTTGCCCGCATCATCCAGGTTGGCTGCCTGGAGTCCGGGGCCATTCTCGGGCACTGGCCGAACACGGGCACGGTGGCCGAGGCTCTGCCCACGTTCCGGCCGACCTTCCTGCTCGCCGTGCCGCGGGTGTTCGAGAAGGTCTACAACAGCGCGCAGCAGCAGGCCTCGGCGAGCCAGGCCAAGAGCCGGATCTTCGGCGCCGCGGTGGAGACCGCGGTCGCCTGGAGCCAGTCCCAGGGGGCAGGCGGCTCGGACGGCACGGCGCCGGGCATGGCCCTCCGGCTGCGCCACAGCCTGTTCGACCGCCTCGTCTACGCCAAGCTCAGGGCCGCGGTCGGCGGGCAGGTGAGGTACGCGATCTCCGGCGGTGCGCCGCTCGGCGAGCGGCTCGGTCATTTCTTCCGGGGCGCGGGCATCACGATTCTTGAGGGCTACGGGATGACCGAGACCTCGGCGGCCGCCATCGTCAACAAGCCGAGCCGCAACAAGATCGGGACTGTCGGCCTGCCGCTGCCGGGCGTCGCCGTCAAGATCGCCGACGACGGCGAGATCCTGCTCCGGGGCCCCAACGTCTTCCCCGGGTACTGGCATAACGAGGAGGCGACAGCCGAGACGTTCGACGAGGCGGGATGGCTGCGCACCGGCGACCTCGGCAGCCTGGACGAGGAAGGTTTCCTGCGGATCACCGGGCGGAAGAAGGAGCTCATCGTCACCGCGGGCGGCAAGAACGTCGCGCCCGCCGTGCTCGAGGACGGGCTCCGCGCCCACCCGCTGATCAGCCAGGCCCTCGTGGTCGGCGATCAGCGCCCGTACGTCGCCAGCCTGATCACCCTGGACCCCGAGGCGGTGGAGTTCTGGAAGAAGCAGCACGATCGCCCCGCCGACGCTGACGTCAGCGATGATCCGGAGCTGATCGCGGACATCCAGAGCGCGGTGGACGATGCGAACCAGGCGGTCTCCCGGGCCGAGTCGATCCGCCGGTTCCGCATCCTCGACTCGGACTTTACCGAGACCAACGGCTACCTCACGCCGTCACTCAAGGTCCGCAGGAATGTGGTGGTCAAGGACTACGCAGGCGAGATTGATGCCCTGTACGCACAGAATCCATAACGGACCGCCGCGGCCGGCTCCGCCCCGCCGGGCCGGCCAGCCCGGCGGTGTCCGGCCAGCCGGCTTAGCCCGCCAGGATCTGCTGGAGCCGCTCGGCCACCAGCTCCCAGCGCCATTCCCGGTCGATCCAGGCCATGCCCTTCTCCCCCATGGCGGCCGCGCCGACCGGGTCGGCCAGCAACCCGGTGATCCGGTCCGCGACCGCGGCGACATCGCGTCCGGGCACGACATAGCCGGTCTCGCCGTTCATGATGGCGTCCGGCGCGCCGCCCGAGTCGCCGCCCACGACCGGCAGGCCCGAGGCCGAGGCCTCCAGGTAGACGATCCCGAGCCCTTCCACGTCCAGGCCGCCGTGCCGGGTCCGGCATGGCATCGCGAAGACGTTCCCGGCGTCGTAATAGGCCGGCAGGTCGGCCCACGGCACTGGCCCGGAGAACACGACGGAGCCAGACACACCGGTGCGGCGCGCCAGCCGGGCCAGGTCCGCGCGATAGGGCCCGTCGCCGACGAGCAGCAGGACCGGGTCTCCAGCGGCCGCGAGCACCCGGGGCCAGGCCCGGATCAGCGTGTCCTGGCCCTTGCGCGGAACCATTCGCGACACGCAGACGACCACCGGGCGATGTTCCAGGCCCAGCCGCTCTCTGATCTTGTCCCCGCCCGCCCCCGGACGGAAGGTCGCCGTGTCCACACCGGGCGCGAGCCGCACCATCCGGGCTGCCGCCTCGGGCGACAGGGCCCGGGCTAGCCGTACCCGGAAGTACTCGCCCAGGTAGGTGAGCACATCCACCTGGTCGCCGATCCTGCGCAGCAACCCGCGCGCTCCGGGCAGCGCCGCCCAGCCTGCCTCGTGACCATGCGTTATCCCCACGACTCGCCGGGCGCCGGCCCGGCGCAGCGACGGCGCGAGCAGCCCGAGCGGCGCCGCCGCCCCGAACAGGACCGTGTCGCAGTCGTGTTCCTTCAGAATCCGGGCCGCACGGCGCGCCACCGATGGCACCGGCAGCATCAGCGAGGTCGGATGCCTGACCACCGGGAACGGCTGCCGATCATCGAAGGCAGTCGCGCCCTCCCACGACGGCGCGTAGACGACCACCGATCCGGCCTGCATCCGCGAGGCGAGCGCGTGCACAAACGACTGGATCCCGCCGCGGCGCGGCGGAAAGTCATTGCTGACGATCAGGACCTTCGGCACCCGTCCATGATTGCCCAGCCGACCCCAGGCGCGACACGGGGTACCAGCTCACCCCAGGCGCTACACGGGCCGGTCGTGGCGGCGGGCTACGAGAACGGCGTCATCCGGCCCGCCGCCGCCGACAAAGGCCCGGAACCTACGGCCGAACCGCTCCGTCGAAGGTCGACCGATACCAACCGGTGAACGCAACCTTCTCCACGTCCAGCCCCGTATGTGGAGCGTCGATGAGCTCGTTGTTGCCGACGTAGATGCCGACGTGCCCCGCGCCGTTGAACACCAAGATGTCGCCAGGCTCAAGGCCTGAGAGGGAGACGTGCGGGAGCCCGCCCCACTGTTCCTCGCTGGTACGCGGGATGCTTACGCCGGCGGCGGCCCACGCGGACATCGTCAGGCCGGAGCAGTCATACCCAGCCCCGCACGGGCCGGTGCCACCGAACACGTACGGGCAGCCGAGCTCGTCGTACGCGAACTGAACCGCCTTCCCGGCCTGGCTGTTGGTCGGCACCGGGTCCTGGGCGTGGGTCGTGCCGCCTGCGCCGGGGCTGACGGCCATCTGCTGCGCCGGGCTGAGCTGGTTGAGCAGCGCCTGCTGCTGGGCGGTGAGCTTGTTGTTCTCGGCCTTCTCACTCGCCAGCTTGTTCTTGAGCGCGAGCTTGCCGTCCCGGACGCGCTGCGCTGCTTGTTGCGTGTTTTCCAGCTGACGGGCGGCCGCGAGGAACGCCTTGATCTGGCTGTTGGCGCTCGATGACAACTCCAGCAGGATCGATGACTCGTCGAGGATCTGCTGCGCGTTGCCGGAGATGAGCAACGCTTCCGGCGAGGAGAACTCTCCGTTTTCGTAGGCGGCCGTGGCGAACTGAGCCATCTTGCCCTGCAGCGAGGCGAACCGGTCCTGGTCTCGCGCCACCTCGGTATTGATCGCTGCGAGCTGCTGGTTGGCCGCTGACAGCTGCTGCTGGGCCTGGGCGTATTGCTGCTCGAGCCGCTGGGCCTGGCTGGTCAGCTGGGCGAGCCGCTGCTGGACCTGGCCAACCGTGGGCTGCGGCGCCGCGCCAGCCACCCCGGTGGTCATCACGAGCGCTCCGACGGCGAGCAGGCCGAGCGAGATGCCTGCGCCGCGCCACTTGAGAGTACCGATCAGAGTCGTACTGCCCGCTCGCCGCGTACGCACCTGCGTGACACGCTCCTTCTTCCACTGTCCGCCTGCCGGGTGAGCTGACGGGTTCGGGCTGTGGAAGCGCGCCCTACGGCCCGGACCGGTGTGACGGTCCGAGCCGATTCACCCCTGGAGTACCTTCTGGCAGCGCCCGGAGGTACTCCGGTGGGTCCCCGGCTCTCCGCTGGCCAGGGGCCAGCCTTGAAGACTCGGCGGTGGCCGATCGCCGTCGCTGGGCAGCGACTGCTGAGCGATGCGGCTCGCTGCCTGACACTAGTGATACTGGGGTGGTGCATTCAACCACTTCGGGCACTCTCGTCCGGCCTAAAAGCGCACCCGGCGAGACGGCGTGCCTGAGCCGGACTGTCGGTACCGGGTCCTACGGTGAGCGAGTGACTACCTGTGAGCCGACCGTGCCTGCCCGTTCGGAAGCAGCCATAACGGGCCCGGCGCTCGCGGAACCGGGCCTGCAGGGGCCGACGCGCCCGGAGCCGGCCATCTCAGGGCCGACTCTCGCGGCCCCGGATCTCTCGGAGCGGCCCCCTACGCAGCCAGTCCCCACGGAACCGGTTCATACGGAACAGATTCACACGGAGCCGATTTACACCGAGCCGGCCGACGCTGGGCTGACCCGCTCGCTCGCGAGCGCCGACTTCGCGAGCGTCGACTTCGTGATCGTCGACGTGGAGACCACGGGCTGGCAGCCGGAACAGGCCAGCATCACCGAAATCGCCGCGGTCAGGGTCAGCGCCGGCCAGCCGAGCGCGGAGTTCTCCGCGCTCGTCAACCCGGGCGGCCCGATTCCGGCGGACATCGTCGCCCTCACCGGCATCACCGACGCGATGGTCAGCCAGGCACCGCCGATCAGCGCCGTGCTGCCGGGTTTCCTCGCTTTCGCTCGCGGCTGCGTGCTGACCGCGCACCATGCGCCGTTCGACGTCGGTTTCCTCACCGCGGCGTGCGGCAACTGCCGCATTCCCTGGCCCGCTTTCCCGGTTCTGGACACCGCGGCGCTGGCTCGCTCGGTACTCGACGAGACCGAGGTGCCCGACTGCAAGCTGGCCACCCTGGCCGGCTTCTTCGGCACCCGGACCAGGCCGTGCCATCGCGCCCTGGCCGACGCCAGGGCTACCGCCGACGTGCTGACGGGCCTGCTCGGCAGGCTCGCCCGCAGCGGCGTGCGCACACTCGCCGGGATCAGCGCCTGATCCGCGCCTCATCTGCGCCTGGAGTACGCTACTCGGGCGGCGGGCGCCGCCGGCGCCCCCGCGGTAAGGGATGAGACTGCGGGCTGAGGAGGCGGCAGTGGTCACCGCTATCGTTCTGGTGAAGGCCGACGTCACGCGCATTCCGGAGACGGCCGAGGCGATCGCCCAGATACCAGAGGTCTCCGAGGTGTACTCGGTGACGGGCGAGTTCGATCTCGTGGCCATGGTCCGGGTGCGCGAGCACGATCAGCTGGGGGATGTCATCCCGGGCACGCTGAACCGGGTTCCCGGAGTCACGCACACCGAGACTCATATCGCGTTCCGCACCTACTCGCGGCACGACCTCGAGGCGGTGTTCGCGATCGGCTACACCGAGCCCGCCTGATGGATCGGCTACCCCGAGGCCAGCCTGGTAGATCGGCTACCCGAGCCCGCCAGATGACCCGGGCGGCCTAGCGCTCGGCTGCCAGCCGGCGGCTCGCCTCCACCCAGCGCTCCAGCAGGGCCTGCGCCGCGCCGGAGTCCACCGCGTTCGCGGCCCTCGCGCGGCCCTCCGCCAGCGCCGCCTGCAGCTGGCCCGGGCCCGGCACGCCCGCCTCGGCGGCCAGCGCGGCCGCCGCGTTCAGCAGCACCGTCTCCCGCACCGGCCCCGGTTCGCCGGCCAGCACCGCCCGGGCCACCTCGGCGTTGCGCGCGGGGTCGCCGCCCCGCAAGTCAGCCGGGGACGACCGGCTGATGCCGAGGTCCGCGGGATCGAGCGTGGTCTGGCACACCGTGCCGCCGTGCACCACCCACACCGTGGACGGAGCGGTCGTGGTCAGCTCATCGAGGCCGTCATCGCCGTGGAACACCAGTGCGGAGCAGCCCCGGGCGGCCAGCACGCCGGCGATCACCGGTCCCATCCGGGGGTCGGCCACGCCGACCGCCAGGGCGCGGGGCCGGGCCGGGTTCGCCACCGGGCCGAGGAAGTTGAACACGGTCGGCACGCCCAGCTCCCGGCGCGGGACCGCGGTGTGGCGCAGCGCCGGGTGGTAGAGGGCCGCGAACAAGAACACGACACCGGTCTGCGCCATCAGCCGGACCGTCGCCTCCGGCGGGAGGTCGATCACCACGCCGAGCGCCTCGAGGAGGTCCGCGGCACCGCACGCGGAGGAGGCCGCCCGGTTTCCGTGCTTGGCCATCCGGGCGCCCGCCGCCGCCGCGACGATCGTGCCCATCGTCGAGATGTTGACCGTGCGCGCGCCGTCGCCGCCCGTGCCGACCAGGTCGACGATCCGGCCGGAGATGGCGATCGGCGTCGCGCGGGCGAGCATGGTCTCGGCCAGGCCGCCGAGTTCTCCGGCGGTTTCGCCCTTCATCCGCAGGGCCACGCCGAACCCGGCGATCTGAGTTGGCGTGGCCGCCCCTTCCATGATCTCGTTCATCGCCCAGGCGGTCTCGTCGCCGGTGAGGGTCTCCCCCTTGATCAGCGCGCCGATCAGCGCGGGCCACGCGGTGCGGGAATCCATGGAGCCCCCAGGAGGCAGGAAGAGAGGCGGGCCGGGGCCCGGGCTGGTCAGGGCGCGGTGACCGCGGTGCCCGCCGCGCGCTGGCGCATCAGGCCGGCCAGCGCCTGCGCGAGGGCCGCCGGGTCGATCGGGTGGCTCACCACCGCGTCGGCCAGGGACCAGGTGGCGAGCCAGCCGTCATCGGGGCGGCCGATGATCAGCAGCACGGGCGGACAGTTGTAGATCTCGTCCTTGGCCTGGCGGCAGACGCCCATGCCGCCCGCGGGCTGGGCCTCACCGTCGAGCACCATGACGTCCGTCCCGCCCGCGTCAAGCAGGCGGATCAGCGCGGCATGGGTGGCCACCTCGGTCACCTCCGCCTCCGGCACGTCGGGGGCGGGCCGACGCCCGATGGCGAGCCGTATCCGGGCCCGCGTGTCGGCGTCATGGCTGTATACAACGACCTTCATGAAACTGGATGCTACCGACCCCGGGGGCCGGCCGCGCACCGCCTACGCGGTGTCGTGATGGGGGGCCGGCCATACGGCGCCTACGCGGCGTCGGATAGGGGGGTCGGCCATACGGCGCCTACGCCGTGTCGTAATAATGGGCCCCGTGGCCACAGCAACGAGCGAGGTAACCCCTCGCACGCCAACCAACAGGCCAAGCCTGGTCAGCGTGGGGACAATCATCTGGCTGTCCTCCGAGCTGATGTTCTTCGCGGCGCTGTTCGCCATGTACTTCACGATCCGCTCGGTGGACAAGGGACTGGGCGAGCCGTGGCCGCCGGTGCACCTCAACCTCCCGCTGGCCACGACCAACACCCTGGTACTGCTGGCTTCCAGCGTGACCTGCCAGATGGGGGTCTTCGCGATCGAGCGCGGCCAGGTCCGCCGGTCCAGGTCGATCTTCCACCCGATGAGCTGGGGCCTGCGCGAGTGGTACGTGCTGACCTTCTTCATGGGCCTGTACTTCGTCCTCGGCCAGGGCTACGAGTACCTCTTCGACCTCGTCCGCCAGGAGCACCTGACGCTCTCGGACAGCAACTACGGCTCGGTCTTCTACATACCCACCGGCTTCCACGGGCTGCACGTGACCGGCGGCCTCATCGCGTTCCTCTTCCTGCTCGGCCGGACCTACGCGGCGCGGACAGTCACCCACGAGCAGCAGGTCGCCGCCATCGTCGTCTCGTACTACTGGCACTTCGTCGACGTCGTGTGGATCGGCCTGTTCACCACCATCTACCTGATTCACTGACCAGAGACTGGGGACCGTAGTGAGCTTCACCTGGCGCAGGCGGCCGGTCGCAGGCTACGCCGTCGTCCTGCTCGGGCTGATCCTGGTGGGCGCGATCTACGCGACCATCACCGGGAGCGGCGATTCGGCCGCATCCACGACGCCTACCGCCTCGGCGGCGGACATCGCCAAGGGCCAGCAGATCTTCAACCTGACCTGCGCCACCTGCCACGGCCTCCAGGCACAGGGCACCGCCGCCGCGCCGAGCCTGATCGGCGTCGGCTCGGCCGCCGTCTACTTCCAGACGAGCACCGGGCGGATGCCGGCCAAGGCGCCGGACGCGGAGAACGACCGCAAGCCGACGCAGCTGAACCCGCTGCAGATCCGCCAGGTCGGCGCGTACATCCAGTCGCTGGGCGGCGGCCCCGAGATCCCCACCCCGGCCATGGTCAGCACCGCCGGGGCCAACATCGCGCTCGGCCAGGAGCTGTTCACCGCCGACTGCGCCCAGTGCCACAACTTCGACGGCGCGGGCGGCGCGCTGACCTACGGCAAGTACGCGCCCGCCTTGACCGCCTCGACCCCCACCCAGATCTACACAGCCATGCTGACCGGCCCCGAGGCCATGCCGGTGTTCAACGACACCACGATCACCCCGGCCCAGAAGCGCGACATCATCGCCTACGTGACCTCCAGCCGCGCCGCGCCGAACCCGGGCGGCTTCAGCCTGGGCCGGGTGGGGCCGGTCACCGAGGGCCTGGTCGCGTTCTTGGGCGTGCTGTTCTTCATGGTCCTGGCCGCGATGTGGATAACTGCGAAGCACAGGAAGACTGCTGATGAGTGACACCGGCGCCCCTGGCGGGCGGCCCGACGAGCCGGCCGAGGCACCCGAGGGCCCGCAGCGCGTGATCGGCACGCCCGCACCTGCGCAGGCCCGGACGCTGCTCGGGGACGGGCCCGGGGACGGGGACGGCGCGCGGCCAGCACCGCGGGAACTGCCCGCCGGTCCGCGGGACCTGCGGAAGGCCAAGACGGCCGAACGCATGGTCGGGGCGCTGTTCATTTTCTCGACGCTGGCCAGCATCGGCTTCATCGCCGCTTACGTCGGCCTCGAGGTGGGCTCGGTCGACGCGGTGCTGCGCTCGAACCTCGCCCTCGGCCTGTCCATGTCGCTGGCGTTCCTCGCCCTCGCGGTCGGGGCCACGATCTGGGTCCGGTACATCATGCCGGACGTGGAGCTCACCGAGGAGCGGCACCCGCTGAAGTCGGACCCGGCGGCCCGGAAGGCGTTCAAGGAGACCTTCGAAGAGGGCGCGCAGGCCAGCCAGTTCGTGAAGCGGCCGCTGCTGCGGCGCACGCTGATCGCCGCGACCGTGCCGCTCGCGGTCGCCCCGATCGTGCTGCTGCGCGACATGGGCCCGCTGCCCGGCAAATCGCTGGATCACACCGTCTGGCGCAAGGGCATGCGGCTGCTCGCCTACGGCCCCAACACACCGATTACTCCCGGGGATTTCAGTTCTCCCGGCTCGATGATCACCGTGGTTCCCGACGGCTACCAGGACGACGCGAACGCGCTGGCGGCCGCCACGGCCATCATCATCAAGTTCCAGCCCGGCGTGCTGGCGCCGCCGACGGTGCTGAACTGGACGGTGGACAACATCGTCTGCTACTCCAAGATCTGCACGCACGTGGGCTGCCCGGCGGCGCTCTACGAGCAGACCACCCACCACATCCTCTGCCCGTGCCACCAGTCGACGTTCGACGCGCCGCGCGGCGCCACGGTGCTCTTCGGCCCGGCCCCGCGGCCGCTGCCGCAGCTGCCGCTCACCACGGACGCAGCGGGCTTCCTGGTCGCTCAGAGTGACTTCCACGAGCCGGTGGGCCCGACCTACTGGGAGCGGCCATGACCCTCACCGAAAAACTCATCGAGGGCACCGGAAGCTGGCTGGACGACAGGTTCCGCGGCGCCAAGGGCTTCCGCACCCTGTTCCGGAAGATCTTCCCCGACCACTGGACCTTCCTGCTCGGCGAGATCGCCCTGTACTCGTTCATCATCCTGCTGCTGACCGGCACGTTCCTGACGTTCTGGTTCCAGCCGAGCATGACCGAGGTCGTCTACCACGGCTCCTACACCCATCTCAACGGCGTCCGGATGAGCCAGGCGTACGCCTCCACGCTGAACATCAGCTTCGACGTCCGCGGCGGCCTGCTGATGCGGCAGATCCACCACTGGGCGGCGAATCTGTTCGTGGCCGCGATCCTGGTGCACATGCTGCGGATCTTCTTCACCGGCGCCTACCGCAAGCCGCGCGAGGTGAACTGGCTGATCGGGCTCGTGATGTTCACGCTGGCCCTGCTGGAAGGCCTGTTCGGCTACTCGCTGCCGGACGACCTGCTGTCCGGCACCGGGCTGCGGATCACCGAGGGCGTGCTGCTCAGCATCCCCATCGTCGGCACCTACCTGTCGTTCTTCCTGTTCGGCGGCCCGTTCCCGGGTAACCTCATCGTCCCGCGGCTGTACATCATCCACGTGCTGCTGATCCCCGGGATACTGCTGGCCCTGATCACCGCGCACCTGTTCATCATGTTCTGGCAGAAGCACACCCAGATGCCGGGCGAGGGCCGCACCGACACCAACGTGGTCGGCGCCCCCACGTACCCGTACTTCATGGCCAAGACCGGGGCGTTCTTCTTCTTCACGTTCGCCGCCACGGCGCTCGCGGCCACGTTCGCGCAGATCAACCCGATCTGGCTGTACGGCCCCTACACGCCGGTCGGGATCTCGGCGGGCTCGCAGCCCGACTTCTACATGGGCTTCCTCGAGGGCTCGCTGCGCTTGTGGCCGAGCTGGACCTGGAATATCTGGGGCCATGACGTGGCCTGGAACGTGCTCATCCCGGCCCTGGTGCCGCTCGGCCTCATCGTCACCGGCGCGGCGTTCTGGCCGTTCATCGAGCAGTGGATCACCGGCGACCGGCGCGAGCACCACGTCAACGACCGGCCGCGCAACGCGCCCACCCGGACCGCGATCGGGATGGCCACGATCACGTTCTACGGGGTGCTGTGGCTGGAAGGCGCCAACGACGTCATCGCCGACCACCTGAACATCTCCCTCTACCTGACCACGGAGATCGCCCGGTACGCGATAGTCATCGGCCCGGTCGTCGCCTACTGGGTGACCAAGCGGATCTGCCTGGGGCTGCAGCGCAAGGACCTGCGCCTGCTGGAGCACGGCGTGGAGACCGGGATCGTCCGGCAGCTGCCGACCGGCGAGTACATCGAGGTGACCAGGCCGCTGACCGAGGAGGAGAGTCGCCGCGCTCGACGTCAAGCCGCGGCCGAGCCTGCCCGCTCGGCGCCGCCCGGGCCGAGCTGGAAGTGCCGCCACCGGGACAGCGCGGCGGCCTGGGCCAGGTACGGGAGCGGCTGTACAAGGTGCTCACCGAGAGCGTCCCGCTGGACGGCCACGGCAACGGCTACGGCGGGCACGGCAACGGGCACGGGGACGGGCAGGCCGAGGAATCCGCGGCGATCTCGTCCGGCGGGCAGCCGAGCGACGGCTCCGGCGAGCGCCGGTGAGGCGGCTCCGGCGAGGACCAGGAGGGCGGCCCGGCCTAGGCGAACCCGTCAGCCGCCTTCGGGGGCCAGAGCGGCCCGGGGATCTCCAGGTCCAGGTCTGCTCCCCAGGAGTTGCGGTAGACGACCTCGCGCGCCGGGCGGCGCGCGGCCACGCCCCAGCGCCCGGTCGGGTAGCCGAAGGACACGCAGCACGCCATGGTCCAGCCGTGGCCGTCGGGCACGCCGAGTATCTCCAGGGCCTCCGGGCCGTGAAAGATGCCGAGCACCGAGGTCAGCGCGCTGCCGACGCCCTCAGCGCGGGCGGCCAGCTGGGCGCTCCACACCGCGGGGTAGATGGAGCCGCCGGACGCGTCGCCCCGGGAGAACGCGATCAGGAACAGCGGCACCTCCTCGAAGTGATCGGCGAGGTGCTGCGCGGAGGCCACCATGCGCAGCGTGGCGGCGTTCTCCGGCTCCTGCGGCGCGCTCCGGGCACGCTCCACCCGGTCCCGGTAGGCGGTGGCCCACAGCTGGCCGATGCTGTCCCGGTACAGCGGGCCGAGTTCCGCCTTGACCGCCGGATCGTCCACCAGGATGAACCGCCAGCCCTGCGTGTTGCCGCCGCTCGGCGCCCGGATCGCCGCGTCCAGGATGCGCGCCTGGACCGGGTAGGGGATCGGGTCGGGCCGGACGCGGCGCATCGCCCGCGTGGTGTACAGGGCCTCGTAGACGTCCATCTGCTGCCTTTCCTCTACCGGAGCGCTCCGGGCAGGCCGGCGCCGTTGCTGACGATCTTCATGGCATCACATGGCGGGCTACTTCGGCTATCTCGCCGGTGAGTAAACCGCTTTCGTCCGGCCGCCGGCGGCCCATACCCTGAGCCGGAGACCGACGAATGACCAGGCTCAGTGCCTCGCCGGACGCGCGAGGCGGACGGGAGGCCGGATCCGATGACCGCGGTGCTGCTGGCGTTCGCCCTGACGGCGACCCTGCTGATCCTGGCCCCTGGCCCGGACAGCATGCTGGTCATGCGCAATACCCTGCGCGGCGGGCAGCGGGCGGGATGGATCACCGCCTGCGGGACCATGTCGGGGCTGGCGGTCTGGGCGGTGGCCGCCGCCCTCGGGCTGTCGGAGTTGCTGCGGGTCAGCCACGTCGGCTACGACATCCTCCGGCTGGCCGGCGCGGCCTACCTGATCTGGCTCGGGGTCACGAGCCTGCGGTCGCGCCGCGGGACCGCCGCGGCCGCGGCGGGCGGGGCGGGCGAGCCGGCCGGACGTCCCGCGGGCCCGGCCAGGGGCTGGCGGGTGTATCTCAACGGGCTGCTGTCCAACCTTTTCAACCCCAAGATCGGCGTCTTCTTCGTGGCGTTCCTGCCCGGGTTCATCCCGGCAAGGGCTTCGGCGGCGGCGTTCTCGCTCGTGCTCGGGCTGTGGTTCATCGTCGAGACCGGTGCCTGGCTGGTCGCCCTGACCTGGATGGTGGCCCGCGGGGTCGGCTGGCTGCGCGGGTCCGCCGCGCAGCGCTGGGCGGAGCGCGTCACCGGAGTCGTGCTCATCGGCTTCGGCCTGCGGCTGGCCGCCGAGACCTGCTGACCGGGCGATGATCAGTGCGCGTAGTGGCCGCGGTAGTACTCGAACACGAAACCGATGGTGGCGAGCAGGACCATCAGCATGCCGATGAGGAACAGCCACCAGCCGATGGCCGCGCCCGCCGCGGCGATCGCGGCGGCCAGCCCCACGAACAGCGGCCACCAGCTGTGCGGGCTGAAGAACCCGAGTTCCCCGGTCCCCTGGTAGATCTCGCCTTCGTGCTCGTCCTCCGGCCGCGGGGGCAGCCGCCGCCCGGTGAACAGCACGTAGAAGCCGACCAGGAAGGCCAGGCCCACGGCGATCGCGAGCGCGGTGGCCCCGGTCGGATCGTGCGAGAAATGCCAGTACACGTAGTCAGAGGCGCCGAAGAAGATGGCGCACCCCAGGAACAGGTAACCCTCGACCTTCATCAGGAACCCCTACTCGGAACTATCGCTGGTGGAGGCGCCGATCGCGATCTGCTCGGCTTCCCGGTCCCGGCCGGACCTGATGTTCGGGTAGTGCAGGTCGAACGCGGGCCGCTCGGACCGGATGCGCGGGATCGAGGTGAAGTTGTGCCGCGGCGGCGGGCAGGACGTCGCCCACTCCAGCGAGTTGGCGAAGCCCCACGGGTCGTCGGCGGTGACCCGCTCGCCGGTCTTCCAGGTCTTGTAGATGTTGTAGAAGAAGATGAAGTTCGACGCGCCGAGAATGAACGCGCCGATCGAGGAGATGTCGTTCAGGGTCGTGGCCAGGTGCGGCAGGAACGGGTAGTTCGCGACCCGGCGCGGCATGCCCATCAGGCCCAGCCAGTGCTGCACCAGGAACGTCATGTTGAACCCGATGAAGACGCACCAGAAGTGCCATTTGCCGAGCGTGTTGTCCAGTATCTTGCCGGTCCACTTCGGCCACCAGAAGTAGAACCCGCCGAACATGCAGAACACCACGGTGCCGAACAGCACGTAGTGGAAGTGCGCGACCACGAAATAGGAGTCGCTGACCGCGAAGTCCAGCGGCGGCGAGGCCAGGATGACGCCGGTGAGGCCGCCGAACAAGAACACGACCAGGAAGCCGAGTATGAAGAGCATGGCCGGCTCGAACGTGAGCTGGCCGCGCCAGATCGTGCCGCACCAGTTGAAGAACTTCACCCCGGTCGGCACCGCGATCAGGAAGGTCATGAACGAGAAGAACGGCAGCAGCACCGCGCCGGTGGTGAACATGTGGTGCGCCCACACGGTCATCGACAGCCCGGCGATCGCGATGGTGGCGCCGACCAGGCCCTTGTAGCCGAACAGCGGCTTGCGGGCGAAGACCGGCAGGACCTCGGTGGCGATGCCGAAGAACGGCAACGCCACGATATAGACCTCCGGATGGCCGAAGAACCAGAACAGGTGCTGCCACAAGATCGCCCCGCCGCTGGAGGCGCTGAACACCTGGGCGCCCAGCTTGCGGTCGATCTCGAGCACCAGCAGGGCCGCGGCGAGCACCGGGAAGGCCAGCAGCACCAGCAGGCTGGTGAGCAGGATGTTCCAGGTGAATATCGGCATCCGGAACATGGTCATGCCGGGCGCGCGCATGCAGAAGATCGTGGTGACGAAGTTGACGCCGCTCAGGATCGTGCCGAACCCGGACAGCGTCAGGCCCATGATCCACATGTCCCCGCCGACCCCCGGCGAGTACAGCGCGCTGGTCAGCGGCGAGTAGGCGTACCAGCCGAACGCCGCCGCGCCGCCCGGGGTGAGGAAGCTGAACAGCAGGATCAGGCCGCCGAACAGGAACGCGTAGTAGCTGAACAGGTTCAGCCGGGGGAAGGCGACGTCCGGCGAGCCGATCTGCAGCGGCATGATCTCGTTGGCGAACCCGACGAACAGCGGGGTGGCGAACAGCAGCAGCATGATCGTGCCGTGCATGGTGAACAGCTCGTTGTACTGCTGGTCCGACACGATGGTGTTGTCCGGCCCCATCAGCTGGGCACGCATGATCATGGCCATCGCGCCGCCGGCCATGAAGAAGAAGAACGAGGTGATCAGGTACAGGTGGCCGATGATCTTGTGGTCGGTGGACGACAGCCAGTCCGCGAGGATGTTCCCCTTGGTGTACGGGCGCGGCGTGGCGACCTGGGTCGGCTGGTCGATGGCGGTCACTGGGCACCCCCAGATGCGGTCTGCTGCGCCTGCTGCGACATGATCCACTGGCGGAACTGGGCCTGCGTCACGATCTTCACGGTGAACAGCATCCGGCTGTGGTAGACGCCGCACAGCTCGGTGCACCGGCCGATGAACGTACCGGTCTTGGTCGCCGTCACCTCGAAGTGGTTCGGGTGATCGGGGATCACGTCGCGCTTGAACTGGAACGGCACGATCCAGAACGCGTGGATGACGTCCGTGGAGGTGAGGTTGAACCGGACGGTCTCGCCGACCGGGATCTCCAGCACCGGAAGCTGGTTCTCGTTGCCCGGCAGCTGCCCGTTCCACATCTGGCCGATCTCGGTCACGCTCCCGTTCTCCGAGTGCGGCACCTTGTACTGCGGGTACTGGAACTCCCAGCTCCACTGGAACCCGACCACGTTGACGACCACATCGGGATGGGCCGAGAGCGTGTCGATGTAGTTCTCGTCCCGCGCGGTGAAGTAGAACAGGATGCCGACCATGATGAACGGCACCACCGTGTACAGGATCTCGATCGGCAGGTTGTAGCGGACCTGGTACGGCACCCGGTCCCCGCGCTTGCGGAAGAAGATGATCGCGCAGATGATCAGGCCCCAGACCACGATCCCGACCGCCCAGGCGGCGATCCAGGATCCCTGCCACAGGGTCAGCACCACCTGGCCCTGCTTGGTGACCGGCGGCAGCATGCCCATGCGGGTGAACGCGTTGGACTGGCAGCCGGTCGTGGCGAGCAGCACGGCCACCCCGAGGGCGGCGCGCAGCACCCAGCGCCGGATCCGAGCGCTGCGGTTGAGACTCACGAATTGCCTTCCCAGCGTGGTGATTCCCGGCCCAGCCAGGCCGGTGATTTCCGCGTCCTACAGCCTGTCGTGCAAACAGTATCGCGGCGCGCCCCCGCGCGTCTGTGGGACCCCCGCCGGAACCGGCCCGGCGCCGCCCCGTGCTTACCCGTGGTCGCGCCGGGGTATCGCCCTACCATGCCCGCGCCAGCGCCGGCGCAGCAAAACTTGCCGTGCTGACCAGCATCGCGGCGCGGCTGCGAGAGACCGAACCTTTTCATCCGTCGATTTCCGGTCTGGAGTACGCGGGCGGTCGTGGGAGGATGAAAAGGTTCGCTGGTCAGCACACCATGCGGTACCCGCCGTCCCCGCCGCCGCGCCACCGGTAAGTCCTAGCTGGAGGTTAGACCGCGTGACCCGTCCGCAGCATCCCGCCGCGCGGCCGTCGGCCGATCCCCCGGCGGCGGCACCGACACCGGCGCTGACGATCGACGCACTGGGCCGGAAGTGCCCGATCCCGATCATCATGCTCGCCGAGCGGATCAGGGAGGTGCCGGTCGGCCAGGTCGTCGCGGTGCTGGCCGACGACCCGGCGACGCAGAGCGACGTGCCCGCGTGGTGCATGCTCAAGTCCCAGGAGTTCGTCATGGCCGCCGACCTGCCCGGCCAGGGCTGGACCTTCCTGGTCCGGCGCAGTTACTGAGGCCGATCCCGCACTCGGGGCACGCGGGGGAGTACGCGGGGTACGCGGGTTACTCGCTGCCGTCGTCCACCGCCTGGAACCGGCCCACGAATCTCGGGTCAGACTCCCACCACGGCCGCTCCCCCGCGCAGCGTCCGCGCCCGGTCCCCGCCCGCGGTCTCCCTGGCGTCCAGTTCCGCGTCGATCGCCGCGGCCTCGGACTCATCCTCCCTGATCATCTGGATCAGCTGGGCGGCCAGGAAGGGCAGCCCCACGAGGTCGCCGAGTATCCACAGCGTCCCGCCGCCGAGTACCTGGTCGGTGGCGAGGCTCGGTCCCCACGGCCTGGCCAGCGCGTGGTAGTAGGCGCCGGCGATCAGGCCCTGATAAGTGATCACCGCGAGGCCGAGGACGGCGTCCGCGACCACCTCGAACCCGGTCACCCACAGGGCCACCAGGTACGGGTAGGCCCTGGGCACCGGGTCCACCCGCAGCAGCGTCCAGAAGAAGACGAAACCCGGCACCATCAGCGCCAGGTAGGTCAGCTCCCGCACGGCGACGCTGTGGAAGCCGGCCTCGTACCACGCCGTGAAGTACAGCAGGAACGGCACGATGATCAGGACCGTGGTGGTGATCGCGGGGAAGGTCATGACCTTGGCCGCCTGGCTGCGTATCCCGGCCTCGACCCGCGGCCCGAGCCGGCAGTGACGCGGTCACCAGGGTCAGCGGCCGGCCCAGCGCGAGGAACAGCGGTATCGCCAGCAGCATCAGGATCGTCTGCACCGCCCGCACCCAGAACAGGACCGGCTGGTACACCCCCACCCAGGACATGGTGGCGATCACGAAGAAGCCGAGCCCCAGCCCGCAGAACGCCACGGTGCGCCCGGCCGGCCACGCCGCCCCTGACCTGCGCACCCGCCGCGCCCCGAGCAGGTAGAGCCCGGCGAGCAGCAGCACGAAGCCCAGCGCCCAGGGATCAAGGGTCCACTCAGTGAACGCCCGCGCCACGGTGAGCTCGGGCGGCCCTTGGTACCCGGGCCCCTGGTACACCACGGCGGCCGGGATACCCATACCCACCCCGCCACGCTACCGCGCCGCCGGCGGCGGCCCGCAGCCGAACCCGCCGCTTCCCGGCGCAGCCGCCGAGCGGTCAGCCGTAGTGCTCGGCCAGGTCCTTGGCCGCCTCGGGCCCGTACCCGGCCGCGAACCGCTCCATCAGCGGTCCCGGCTTCAGCTCATAGTCCTGCGGCCCGACGGCCTCCAGCGCCTGCACGGCCATCAGGTTGCCCAGCTGAGCGGCGCGCTCCAGGCTGAGCCCCCAGGCGATCGCGGTCAGGAACCCGGCCCGGAACGCGTCGCCCGCGCCGGTCGGCTCCCGCGGCTCCACCCCGGTGACCGGCGGGACCAGGATCGGCGGCTCGCCGGCCCGGTCCACCCGCGAGCCGCCCGCGCCGAGCGTGGTCACCCGGGTTCCCACGCGCGCCGTGACCTCCTCGGCGCTCCAGCCGGACTTGCGCTCGGTCATCGAGGCCTCGTACTCGTTGCAGAACAGGTAGGCCGCGCCGTCCACCAGGTCGCGCACCTGCTCCCCCTCCATGCGCGCCAGCTGCCACGAGGTGTCCGCCGCGAACGGGATCTTGTGCTCCCGGCACTGCCGGGTAAAGGAGGACATCGCCTCCGGGTCGCTCGCGCCGATCAGGACCAGGTCGACCGAGCCGGCCAGCCCGCCCAGGTCGATCTTCGTGTCCTCGGTCATGGCGCCCGGGTAGAACGAGGCGAAGTGGTTGAGGTCGGCGTCCGTGGTGCTGATGAACCTGCCGGTGTGGTGCACCGCCGACTCCCGGACCGTGCTGGTGTCCACGCCGTGCGCCTCCAGCCAGCCGCGATACTCGGCGAAGTCGGCCCCGACGCTCCCGACGAGCAGCGGCCTCAGGCCGAGACAGCCCATGCCGAACGCGATGTTGGCGGCCACGCCGCCGTAACGGATCTGCAGCGAGTCGACCAGGAACGACAGCGAGATCGTCTGCCAGCTTGTCCGGGATCAGCTGATCGACGAAGCGACCGGGGAACGTCATGAGGTGGTCGGTCGCGATCGATCCGGTGACAGCAATGCGCACGGCGGCACTCTCTCTGGGGGACGGCACCTGAATGAAGCGCGCTCAGGTTACCCTCTCCCGGCCCGGGACGGCAGCCACCATGGCCACAACGATGACGTCCTGAAATTACGCGGCCGGGCACAAACCTCCGCGCCCCGGCAACGGGCCAGGGCGCGGGGATGGTGCGGTGCGCGCCGTCAGTGGAAGGAGTCGCCGCAGGCGCAGGACCCGGTGGCGTTCGGGTTGTCGATGGTAAAGCCCTGCTTCTCGATCGTGTCGACAAAGTCGATCGTGGCCCCGCCGAGGTAGGGGGCGCTCATCTTGTCCGTGACCACCTGGACGGTGCCGTACTCGCTCACTACGTCGCCGTCGATCTGGCGCTCGTCGAAGTACAGCTGGTAGCGCAGGCCCGAGCAGCCGCCCGGCTGCACGGCGATACGCAGCCGGAGGTCATCGCGGCCCTCCTGATCCAGCAAGGTGCGCACCTTGACCGCCGCGGCATCGGTGAGGTTGATGCCCTGCGTGGTGGCCTCGTCCTGAACTGTCATCTGGATTAGCTCCCGCGTCCGACTGCCGTCGCCCCTGCGGCGCGGCTCCTCATCTCTGCAGTCTCAACCATATCCCCGGCCCCGGCATTCCGGTCCCCCCCTGGTGGTATACCGTCTGCCTGGATACCGGGGTGGCGCCGCTGCGGTCACAGGCCGGGGGCGCCCCACACCGGGAACCACCGGCCCAGGTCAGGCTCGATCTTGAGGTCATCCCCCAGCGCGCCGCGCACCTGCAGCTCGAGCGCGTTGTCCCGGCGCTCTCCCGACCGCGGCGCGAACGGGTAGAACGTGCCGCGCTTGTACAGGTACACCAGGCCGAGCGGGCGGCCGGCCGGGTCGCGGAAGCTGAGGATCGTGCACAGCAGCTGCGGGCCGAACCCGCCGGCCTCCAGCGAGGAGTTCACCGCGTGCAGGTCGGTGACCAGCCCCTCGATGTCGTCCGCGGCATGGCGGCAGACCAGCCAGGTGAAGCCGTACTTGTCATCGGACACCTCGACCGGCGTCTTGTTCTCGCCCATGTTGAGCAGGGCGCGGACGTCCTTCTCGATGTCGCTGAACGCCCGGCCCTCGGCGGCGCGGAAGCAGACCGAGCCGGACCCCGTCGGGTTGAAGTCCATCGCCGCCTGCAGCGTGATCGCCGCCGACGGCAGCGCGAACAGCGCGTCCAGGTTGGGCGGCACCGGCTTGGTCCGGCCGAGCAGCGTGTCGAGGAAACCCACCTATGACCTCCTTCGGGCCGCCCGGGACGGCAGCAGGCGCCTACCTGCGGCCGGGAAGCTACCGCCCGTCCTCGATGTAGCCTCCCGCGCTGGCCCGGCCGAGCTGCTTGGAGATCTTGTCCAGCTGGGCCAGCCGCTTGTCCAGGCTCGGGTGCGTGGAGAACAGGTTGGACAGGGCCATCTGGCCCTGCTTGGCCGACAGCGCGGGCGCGAAGTAGAACGCGTTCAGCGGCTCCGCCTGGCGCAGGTCCTTGGTCGGGATCCGGCCGATGTCGTCGGAGACCTTCACCAGCGCGCTGGCCAGCGCCGAGGGATGTCCCGGTCAGCAGCGCGCCGGACCGGTCGGCCGACAGCTCCCGGTACCGCGACAGCAGCCGGATCAGCAGGAAGCTGATCGCGTAGACCACGATGCCGACCAGCATCACGATGAAGACGACCGGCAGCGCGTTCTGGTTGTTGTTGTTGCCGCCGCGGCCGCGGCCGCCGCCGCCGAACAGCTCGGAGTAGAACGCGAACCGCACCAGCAGGCCCGCGACGATGCCCAGGAACGACGCGACCGTCATGACCGCGACGTCCTTGTGCGCGACGTGCGACATCTCGTGCGCGAGCACGCCCTCTAGTTCGTCGGGCTCGAGCTTGTCGAGCAGGCCCTGGGTGACGCAGATCACCGCCACCTTGCTGCTGCGGCCGGTGGCGAAGGCGTTGGGCATGGCCACCGGCGAGATCGCCACCCGCGGCTTGGGCATGTCGGCCAGCGCGCAGATCCGGTCGATCATGCCGTGCAGGTTCGGCGCCTGCTCCGGGGTGACCACCCGGGCGCGGGCGGTGTTCAGCGCGATCTTGTCGGACCAGTAATAGCCCCCGAACGCCACGGCCAGGCCGATCAGCGCCGCGAACACGATGATCCCGGCGCCGCCTCCGCCGCCGCCGTGGCGGCTTCCGTAGTAATCAAGCACGAAGTACAGGGCGAGGACGAACCCGGTGAGCACGAGTCCGAGCAGGAACATCGTCGCGCCCATCCGCGCGATCAGGCCCGGGTCGCTCGCGTAGCGAGTGCGCGCCATCTGCGGCGCCTCCGTTCCGTTTGCGGCTCATCTGGCGAGCCGTCATATCTCATTACATCTCAGCCGCCGGAGTGTTCTGCGCAAGACCGCGACTTGCGCGGAACGAGCCTGCCGGGCGGCGGCCAGCAGGTGCCGGGTATCCGGTACAACGGGCTGGCGGCCGGGGTCGTTCCGGCGCTGCCGTTACGTACCCATGAGTAATAACGGACGGGAGGCAGGGGACATTCCGGGTCCGGCCCGCCGCGGACGGTCAGCCCGGGATGAGCCCGTCGCCCGCGAGCAGCTTGCGCACCTCGGCCATGGTGGCGCCCTCGGCCGGGAGGATGAGCTCGGACGGCTCGAGCGCCCCGTCCTCGACCGGGCTCCCGATCGAGCGGACCCGCGCCAGCAGCTCGCTGAGCGCCGACCTGAAGCCAGGCTCGTCGTTGCGCTCGACCGTGGCCTCCAGCTTGGCGTCGAGCTCGTTCAGTTCGCTCGCGGCTGAATCGTCGACCCGCAGCTGCCCCTCGCCCAGGATCCGGACGATCATGTCCCGTCACCCGCCTGCGGCTGATCCGCGGGCGAAGCCTGCGCGGGACGGCCGTCAGCGGCCGACGCGGTGGTGCCCGCGGCCGCCCCGTCGGCGGCGGGCCCGGCTCCCTCGATCTCCCGCGGCGCGCCGCCCTGGCCGAGTTCGCCCTTCAGCCGCTCAAGCTCGGCCTCGACGCCGTGACCCGCGCCCATCCGGTCCAGCTCGGTCTGGATGTCGTCGCGCGGCCCGCCGACCATGTCGTCGAGCGCCCCCGACGCCATCAGCTCGTCGATCGCGCTCGCGCGCGCCTTCATCTGCTCGGTCTTGTCCTCGGCGCGCTGGATGGCCAGGCCGACGTCGCCCATCTCCTCGGAGATGCCGGTGAAGGCCTCGTTGATCCGGGTCTGCGCCTCGGCCGCGGTGTAGGTCGCCTTGATGGTCTCCTTCTTGGTGCGGAAGGCTCCACCTTGGCCTGAAGCCGCTGCGACGCGCCGGTCAGCTTCTCTTCCTCGCCCTGCAGCGAGGTGTACTGCATGTTCAGGTCGCTCAGCTGGCTCTGCACGCCCGCCTTGCGGGTCAGCGCGTCGCGGGCCAGATCCTCCCGGCCGACCGCGAGCGCGTCCCGGGCCTGCCGGTCCAGCTTGTCCGATGACTGCTGCAGCTGGTTGATCTGCAACTCCACGCGCTTGCGCGAGGTCGCCACGTCGGCCACGCCGCGACGCACCTTCTGCAGCAGCTCCAGCTGCGTCTGGTACGAGTAATCCAGGGTTTCTCTGGGATCTTCCATCCTGTCCAGGGCCTTGTTGGCCTTGGCGCGGAATATCATCGAAACCCGCTTCATCACGCTCATAGGCGCGACCATCCCCTCATTCTTTTCACCGCCGCCGCACGCCACGGCCACGGCGCAAAAGCCAGCTTGCTGCGCAAGGCAACGGAGGTTGCCGACCGGTGCACGCTCCAGCCTACGACGGCCGGCCAACCCCGTCATCCAAGGCGCTCCCTAGATGCCTCCCGATGGGCCCCGAAGTTCTCGGGGCACGGACCAGGTGATCTGCGGGGTTCATCCCGGTATGCTGAGCGCGTGTTCCGACGACGTTCAGCCGACGTGCCCGAGGTGCTCGATCAGGATGATCAGAGCCCGGATGAGGACAGCGCGGCCGCCGACCGGCCGGGCGTGACCCAGAGCAAGGGCCGGCCCACCCCCAAGCGCAGCGAGGCGGAGCGCGGGCGGCGCCAGCCATTCAACGCGCCCGCGGACCGGAAGGTCGCCGCCCAGCAGTCACGCGGCCGGGACCGGGCCGCCCGCGCGCGCCGGACCGAAGCCATGCGGCGCGGCGAGAACTGGGCGCTGCCGCGCAAGGACCAGGGCCCGGTCCGGGCGCTGGCCCGGGACTACGTGGACTCCCGGCGCAGCATCAGCGAGTACTACATGTTCGCGGTGCTGGTGCTCGTGGTCCTGCTGTTCATCCCGAAGCTGCGGCAGTCGGCCGTGATCGACTACGCGGTGCTGGCCCTGCTGCTGGTGATCGTGACCGAGAGCGTGCTCGTCGGCGGCCGCGTGATCAGGCTCGCGCATCAGCGGTTCCCCGGCGAGAGCACCCGCGGCGTGCGGATGTACACGGCCATCCGCGGTACCCAGATCCGCAGGCTGCGGATGCCGGCCCCGAGGGTGAAGCCCGGCGACAAGATCTGACCCGCCGGCGCCTCCCGGCGCCGGGCCGTTAGGGTCGGATGGCATGGAATACCGTCATCTCGGCCGCAGCGGGCTGAAGATCAGCGAGATCGCCTACGGCAACTGGATCACCCACGGCTCGCAGGTCGAGGAGGAAGCGGCGCGCGCGTGCGTGGCCGCGGCCCTGGACGAGGGCGTCACGACCTTTGACACCGCGGACGTGTACGCGGGCACCCGGGCCGAGGAGGTGCTCGGCCGGGCCCTGCACGGGCAGCGCCGCGAGTCGCTCGAGATCTTCACCAAGCTCTACTGGCCCGTCGGGCCGGGCGCCAACGACCGGGGCCTGTCCCGCAAGCACATCATGGAGTCCGTTCACGGCTCGCTGCGGCGGCTGGAGACCGAGTACGTGGATCTCTACCAGGCGCACCGCTACGACCACGAGACGCCGCTGGAGGAGACCCTGCGCGCCTTCGACGACCTGGTCCGCCAGGGCAAGGTGCTGTACGTGGGCGTCTCCGAGTGGCGGGCCGAGCAGATCGCGGACGCGCTGCGGATCGCCGGGGAGATGGGGTTCGACCGGATCGTCTCGAACCAGCCCCAGTACAGCATGCTCTGGCGGGTCATCGAGGCGGAGGTGATACCGCTGTCCGAGAAGGAGGGCATCGGCCAGGTCGTGTTCTCGCCGATCGCGCAGGGCATCCTGACCGGCAAGTACCTGCCGGGCTCGGCTCCGCCGGCCGGCTCGCGCGCGACCGACGCGAGCGGGTCGAGGTTCATCCGGGGCTACCTCACCGACGACCTGCTGACCCGGGTGCAGCACCTCAAGCCGATCGCCGAGGAGGCCGGCCTGACGCTCGCCCAGCTCGCGGTGGCCTGGGTGCTGCAGAACCCGAACGTCTCGGCCGCGATCATCGGCGCCACCCGGCCGGAGCAGGTACGCGAGAACGTGCGGGCGTCAGGGGTCCGGCTCGACCCCGGGCTGATGGCCCGCATCGACGACGTGCTCGGCCCCGCGGTCGTCACGGACCCGGCCGAGACGGCGAGCCCCGCCCGGCGTTCCTGATCCGGCTACAGACCGGGATGCAGGCTCATCGGGCCGTACTGGGGCCGGCCGTCTTCCAGCAGGGTCACCTGGTCCACCCCGGCGTCGAGCAGGGTCCGCCAGTTCTCGCCGATCCAGCTTTCCGCGTCGCCCTGGCTGCCGAAGGACTCCTTCGGCAGCCCGCGCGAG
This sequence comes from uncultured Actinomycetota bacterium, assembly GCA_963745575.1. Lineage (GTDB taxonomy): Bacteria > Actinomycetota > Actinomycetes > Streptosporangiales > Streptosporangiaceae > JASHPR01. Next base: position 168,924 of record CAVUYA010000013.1, read on the forward strand.
GCGAGCACGGTGCCGTCTTCCTTCTCCAGCTGCCAGGTCCAGGTCATGGGGCCCGATCTTAGCCACCGTCCGGGCCGGCCCGGACGCGGACGGTAATGGACGTCCGCGTGGTCGGCACGGGCGGCCGCGGCGGCTGGCCGCGGCCGGGCTGCCGCTGCGCGTCCTGCGCCCGGGCCGCGGCGGCCGGCCGCCGCCGCGCTCCCGCGCAGGTGCTCGTGGACGGGGTGCTGCGGCTGGGTCCTGGCTCCGCGTCCCGCGTATCCGGGCCGCCGCCCGGCTACCAGGTCGGCCGGCTGCCGGGCGGCTGGACGGTGGCCGGCCCCGACGGCGGCCGGCTGCTGGTCGCCGACGGGTCGGGCGTCACGCCGCAGCCGCCTCCCGGCACGGGGCCCTACGACATCGTGCTGCTCGACCTGCTGGATGATCCGGCCCAGCTCGGCGCGCTGCGCCGCCGGGGCCTGGTGCGCGCCGGGACCGTGGCCGCCGTGCTGCACGCCGATCACCGGGTCTCCTCCGAGGAGGAACTGGCCCGGCGGTGCCGGTTCTGGGGGGTCATCGCGCCCGGGGACGGCGACGTGCTGGCGGCGGCCCCGGGCGCGATGACCGACGGCGCGGTAACCCTGGGCCCGCCGCGCCGGGTCCTGGTGCTGGGCGGCGCGCGGTCGGGGAAGTCACGGCACGCCGAGCTCAGGCTGGCCGCCGAGCCGCGGGTGACCTACCTGGCCGCGGGCCCGTACCCGCCCGGCACCCGGCCCGGGGCCGATCCGGAGTGGGCCGAGCGGGTGGCGGCGCACCGGTCACGAAGGCCCCCGTGGTGGCGGACCGTGGAGAGCCTCGATGCGGCGCGGACGCTGCGTTGTGAATCCGGGGCCGTCCTGTTCGACGGAGCCGGGACCTGGCTGGCGGCGGTCATGCAGGAGTCCGGGACCTGGGCCGCGGACGGCGAGCAGGACGACGAGGGGGCAGCGCGGCGGATGGCCGCGAAGGCCGACGAGCTGGTCGAGGCCTGGCGGCAGACCCGGGCCCGCGTGGTCGCGGTGAGCGACGAGGTGGGCTCGAGCGTGCACCCTCCGACCCGGGCCGGGCGGCTGTTCCGCGACCAGCTGGGGTGGCTCAACCAGCGGCTCGCCGCCGAGTCCGAGGAAACGGTGCTGATGGTCGCCGGGCGGCCGCTGCCCCTGCCCCCCTGACCGGAACCCCGCTATTCACCGAATCCGGAACCCTGAACCGCGCCAGACTACCCTCAGGAACTGTTAAGTTCTATGCGCTAGCACCAAGAGCCTGGCGCGCTTCGGGGCAGCTCTTAGTTCAGCCACATGATCAAGGTGGTGACGACATGACGCGCGTTGTCGTCGTTGGTGACCTGATGACCGACACGGTGGCCCACGCGGCGCTTCCCCTGGCCAAGGGCAGCGACACGCCGGCCACGGTGACCATGCACGGCGGGGGCTCCGGGGCGAATATCGCCGCCTGGCTCGCCGTCGACGGCGCCGAGGTGGCGTTCGTCGGGCGGCGCGGCGCCGACATCGCCGGCCGCAACCGGGACATGGAGCTGATGGGCTACGGCGTCGACGCCAGGCTGGTCATGGACCCGGAGCGGCCCACCGGGACCTGCGTGGTGATGGTCACGCACAAGGGCGACCACACCATGCTCTCCGACCCGGGGGCGAACGCGGCGCTGTCCCCCGACGACCTGCCCAAGGACCTGTTCACGCCCGGCAGCCACCTGCATATCTCCGGTTACACGCTGCTCAACGAGGGTTCCCGGGCCGCGGCGCTGGGCGCCTTCAGCCACGCGCAGCGCGCCGGGATGACCGTGTCGGTGGACGGCGCGTCCGCCGCGCCGCTGGAGCGGATCGGGGCCGAGCCGTTCCTGCAGCTGACCAACGGGGCCACGCTGCTGTTCGTGAACGGCGACCAGGCGCGGGTGCTCACCGGCCGGGACCAGCCCGAGCAGGCCGCGCGGGTGCTGAACGCCTGGTATCCGCAGGTCGTGATGAAGCTCGGGGCCGAGGGCGCCATGTTCTACGCCAACGGCCGCCCGGAGCCGTTCCGGGTTCCCGGGCCGCCGGTCGAGCGGATCGTGGACGGGACCGGGGCCGGGGACGCCTTCTGCGCGGGGTTCCTGCCGCCCTGGCTGGACAAGAAGCCCCCGGGCGAGGCGCTGGCCAGCGGCTGCCGCCTGGCGGCCCGGGCCCTCAGCCTGGTCGGCGCGCGGCCCGCGCTGTAGCTCACTCGAAGCGCGCTAGCCATCCCCCCGCTACCGAGCGCAGCCGGTCGCGGTCCAGCCGGTACACGCGCTGCCTGCCCCGCAGCGCCACGTGGACCAGGCCGGCGTCCTCCAGGATCCCTCAGGTGCCGGGTCGTGGTCGGCCAGGAGCAGTCGAACCTGGCGGCTATGTCGCCGGAGGTCATCTCGCCGCCGCGGGCCAGCAGCACGAGCAGTATCGTCCGCCGCGACTGATGGGCCAGCGCCCCGAACACGGCCTCCAGCGCGCCGAGATCCGTGATCCCCCTGGGCTGAGCGGTCACGCCCCGACGGTCACCCTCGCGAAGTGCGGGAACTCCCACTTGGGCCGGCCGTCGCGCTCCTCCAGCAGCGGGTCCATCGCCTCCCAGATCATGAGCACGTCCGGATGCTCGTGGGCCAGGCCGAAGCCGCCCTCGACCCAGGTGAAGATCTCGACGTAGGTCAGGCCCTCGTCGGTGCCGCGCAGCACGAGCGGCGGCTCGTCGGTCACGAAGCCGAGATCGTGCAGCGTCCGCCAGTGGCCGCTGAGCAGTTCGGCGAAGCGCTCCTCCGCGTCCGCCCTGACCCGGTACGTGCATACCACGATTTCATTAGCCATGTCGCTAATACTAAGCCGATCGGCTAATAATCTCCAGGCAGGCAGAATTGAGTCTTTTCATCCTCCTCATGGCTGCCCACGTACTCTGAGCCCGAGGTCGAGCGGATGAAAAGGTGCAATATCTCCATGACTGATTACCTGAGCGAGCTGTTCTCGCTCGACGGCCGGGTCGCCGTGGTCACCGGCGGCAGTTCCGGCATCGGCCGGGCGATCGCGCGGGCCCTGGCCGGGGCCGGCGCCCGGGTCGTGCTCGTCGCCCGCGGCCACGACGCGCTGGCCCAGACGGCCGTCCGGCTGCGCGCCGCCGGCTCGGAGGTGGCGTGGGTCAGCGCGGACCTGGCCGACCGTTTCTCGCTGGAGCGCGGCGCGCGGGAGGCGGCGGCGGCGTTCGGCGAGCCGGACATCCTGGTCAACTCGGCCGGCATCAACCTGCGGCCGCCGCTGGGCGCGCTGACCGCCGGCGAGTGGGACCTGACGATGGCCGTCAACCTGACCGCCCCGTTCCTGCTCGGCCAGCGGTTCGGCCCGCCGATGGCGGAGCGCGGCTGGGGGCGGATCATCAACATCGCGTCCCAGCAGGCCGTCCGGGCGTTCGGCCACAGCGGGGGCTACGGGGCGTCCAAGGGCGGCCTGGTCTCGCTGACCCGGTCCCAGTCCGAGGCGTGGGCCGCCCGCGGCGTGTGCTGCAACGCGGTCTCCCCCGGCTTCGTGATCACGCCGCTGACCAGGGAGGCGGCCAGCGACCCGGCCCGGGCGGCCGCGCTGGCCGCGCGCACGATGATCGGGCGCAACGGCGAGGCCGGGGACTTCGAGGGCATCGCGGTGTTCCTGGCCAGCCGGGCCAGCGACTACGTGACCGGGCAGGTCATCTTCGTGGACGGCGGCTTCTCCGCGACCTGACCCGCGCCGCGCCGCGCCCGCGCACCGCGCCGCCTCGCCCGCGCACCGCGCCGCGCCCGCGCGCCGCGGCCCGGTTGTCGCAGCGGGCAGGCACAATGGCGGTCATGGCCAGACGCACCGCGACCACCCCGCCTCCCGAGGACTTCGAGGAAAACATCGTCGACATCGACGTCACCGAGGAGATGCGGGGCAGTTACCTCGAGTACGCCTACTCGGTGATCTACCAGCGCGCCCTGCCCGACGCCCGGGACGGGCTCAAGCCCGTGCAGCGCCGGATCCTGTACCTGATGAGCGAGATGGGCCTGACGCCGCAGCACGCCTACGTCAAGTGCGCCCAGGTCGTCGGCGCGGTCATGGGGCGGCTGCACCCGCACGGGGACACGGCCATCTACGACGCCCTGGTCCGGATGCAGCAGCCGTTCGCGATGCGGCTCCCGCTGATCGACGGGCACGGCAACTTCGGCTCGCTGGGCGGCGACGACGGGGCGGCGGCGTACCGCTACACCGAGGCCAAGCTGGCCGCCGCGGCCGTGGAGATGACCAGGTCGCTGGATGAGGACACGGTCGACTTCGTGCCGAACTACGACGGCACCGAGACCCAGCCGGAGGTGCTGCCGGCCGCGATCCCGAACCTGCTGGTCAACGGGACCGCCGGGATCGCCGTCGGGATGGCCACCAACATGGCCCCGCACAACCTCGGCGAGGTCGTCGCGGCCGCCCGGCACCTGATCGCCCACCCGGACGCGGGCCTCGACGAGCTGATGCGGTTCGTGCCCGGGCCCGACCTGCCCACCGGCGGCAAGATCGTCGGGCTGGACGGGATCCGGGAGGCCTACGAGACCGGGCGCGGGACGTTCCGCACCCGCGCCGCGGCGCGGGTCGAGAAGATCACCCCGCGCCGCACCGGGATCGTGGTCACCGAGCTGCCCTACGGGATCGGCCCGGAGAAGGTGATCGCCAGGATCAAGGACCTGGTCCAGGCCAAGAAGCTGGCGGGCATCGCGGACCTGAAGGACCTGACCGACCGGCACCGCGGGCTGCAGCTGGTGATCGAGGTGCGCTCCGGGTTCGTGCCCGAGGCCGTGCTCGAGGAGCTGTACCGGCTGACCCCCATGGAGGACACGTTCGGCATCAACAACGTGGCCCTCGTCGACGGGCAGCCGCGGCTGCTCGGCCTGCGCGAGCTGCTGCAGATCTACGTCGACCACCGGATCGAGGTGGTCCGCCGCCGCACCGCGTACCGGCGCCGCAAGCGCGAGGACCGGATGCACCTGGTCGACGGGCTGCTCATCGCGCTGCTCAACATCGACGAGGTCATCCAGGTCATCCGCGCCAGCGACGACGCCGCGGCCGCCAAGGAGCGGCTGATGGCCGTCTTCGACCTCTCGGCGATCCAGGCGCAGTACATCCTGGACACCCCGCTGCGCCGGCTGACCCGCTACGACCGGCTGGAATTCGAGCGCGAGCGCGAGACCCTGGAGCGGGAGATCGCCGAGCTGACCGCGATCCTGGACTCCGAGCAGCGGCTCCGCGAGGTCGTCTCGGCCGAGCTGGCCGACGTCAGCGAGAAGTTCGCGACCCCCCGCCGCACGGTGCTGCTGGAGAGCAGCGGCGCGGCCCGGACGGCCGCGGTGCCGATGGAGGTGGCCGACGACCCGTGCACGGTGCTGCTGTCGTCGGCCGGGTTGCTGGCCAGGACGGCCAGCGCCGGAGAAGACCGGGATCCGCAACGGAACGGCTCCCCCGCCCCCGGCCGCCAGGGCCACGATGTCGCGGGGCCGCGCGCCGCGCACGACGCGATCGTCTCGGCGGTGCCGTCCACGGCGCGCGGTACGGTCGGCGTGGTGACCTCGCAGGGCCGGCTGATCAGGCTCGGGGTGCTGGAGCTGCCCGCGCTGCCGCCGAGCGCGCACTCCCCCGGGCTGTCCGGCGGCGCCCCGGTCAGCGAGTTCCTGACGCTGCGGGCCGGCGAGACCGTGGTCGGGCTGGCGGCGGCGGACGGCTCAGGGCCGGGGGCGGGCGCCGGGCTGGCGGTCGGGACCGCCAGCGGCGTGGTCAAGCGGGTGGCTCCCGACTACCCGCAGAACGCCGCCGAGTTCGAGATCATCGCGCTCAAGGACGGCGACCGGGTGGTCGGCGCGGTGCAGCTGGCCGACGAGGCGCAGGACCTGGTGTTCGTGACCGGTGACGCCCAGCTGCTGAGGTTCGGGGCGGCGGCCGTGCGGCCGCAGGGCCGGGCCGCCGGCGGGATGGCCGGGATCAGGCTGGCGGCCCGGGCCTCGGTGGTCTGGTTCGGTGCCGTGGACCCGGCCGGGGACTCCCCGGTCGTCGTGACCGTGGCGGGCAGCGCCGGGGCGCTGCCCGGCACGTCGGCCGTGACCGTGAAGGTGACGCCCTACGCGCAGTACCCGGCCAAGGGCCGCGCCACCGGCGGGGTCCGCTGCCACCGGTTCCTCAAGGGCGAGGACGTGCTGGTGCTGGCCTGGGCCGGGCCGGGTCCCGCGCGCGGCGCGACCGAGGCGGGCACGCCGGTCGACCTGCCCGCGCCGGACGGCCGCCGGGACGGCTCGGGCGTCCGGGTCCGCCACCCGCTGGCCGCGCTGGGCGGCCCGGCTCCCGGGTAGGCCGCACGCCGACCGGGCCGCCGTGATGGATGTACCGCTGGGCGCGCCCCAACCCGCCCTCCGGTGCATTCACGAGCGGCCGCCGACCGTCAGGCGTCGATGCGGGACGGGTCGAGCTCGGCGGCGCCGCTGATGATGAAGTCCCGGCGCGGCCCCACCTCGGTGCCCATGAGCAGGTCGAACATGCCCGCCGCCGCGGCCGAGTCCTCGATCCTGATCCGGCGCAGCGTGCGGTGGCGGGGGTCCATCGTGGTCTCGGCCAGCTGCGCCGCGTCCATCTCGCCGAGGCCCTTGTACCGCTGCGGCGGCTCTTTCCACCGCTGGCCGCGGCGCTCGAGCTGGAGCAGGGCGCGGTGCAGCTCGGCGTCGGTGTAGGTGTAGAGGTACTTCTGCTGTCCCTTGCGCGGGCTGATGAGCTCGATCCGGTGCAGCGGCGGCACCGCCGCGAACACCCGGCCCGCCTCCACCATCGGCCGCATGTAGCGGTAGAACAGGGTGAGCAGCAGGGTCCGGATGTGCGCGCCGTCCACGTCGGCGTCCGCTCATGAAGATGATCCGCTGGTACCTGGCCGAGTCCAGGTCGAACGCGGCGCCGGAGCCCGCCCCGATCACCTGGATGATGGCCGCGCACTCGGCGTTCTTGAGCATGTCGGCCAGCGACGCCTTCTGCACGTTCAGGATCTTGCCGCGGATCGGCAGCAGCGCCTGGAACTCCGAGTTCCTGGCCAGCTTGGCCGTGCCGAGCGCGGAGTCGCCCTCCACGATGAACAGCTCGCTGCGGTCGTCGGCCGAGCGGCAGTCCACCAGCTTGGCGGGCAGCGCGGACGTCGCGAGCGCCGACTTGCGGCGCTGGTTCTCCCGGTGCTCGCGGGCGGCGATCCTGGTCCGGGCGGCGGTGACCACCTTGTCCAGCACCGCGCGCGCCTGCTGCTTGCCCCGGCCCCGGGCCTCGAAGAACGCCTTGAGCTCCCCGGCCACCACCCCGGCCACGATCCGGGACGCCGCCGGGGTGCCGAGCACCTCCTTGGTCTGCCCCTCGAACTGCGGCTCCGGCAGCCGCACCGCGATCACCGCGGTGAGGCCCTCCAGGATGTCCTCCTTGGTGACGGCCTCGTCCCCGTTCTTCAGCAGCCGGACCGCGCGCAGCTGCTCGTTCAGGGTGCGGACCAGGGCCCGCTCGAACCCGGCCACGTGGGTGCCGCCCTTGGGCGTCGCGATCACGTTCACGAACGACCGGGTCACGGTGCCGTAGCCGCCGTCCCAGCGCAGCGCCACGTCGACCGCGAGCTCCCGCTCGACGTCGGCGGGGACCAGGTGGCCCTGGCCGTCGAGCACCGGCACGGTCTCGGTGAACTGCCCGGAGCCGGTCAGCCGGATCACGTCGGTGACCGGCTCGCCCGGCGAGAGGTGGGCGCAGAACTCGCTGATCCCGCCGGCGAACCGGAACTCCGCCTCCCGGCCGGCGTCCCTGGCGCCCTCTTCCCGGCGGCCTCGCGGTCGGCCTCGGACCGCTCGTCGGCGATCCGGATGGTGAGCCCGGGCACCAGGTACGCGGTCTGGCGGGCCCGCTGGGCCAGCGCGTCGAAGCTCCACTGCGCCCCGCGCAGGAACACCTGCCGGTCCGGCCAGAACCTGATCCGGGTGCCGGTCAGCGTCTTGGCCACCCGCCGCACCCGGTGCAGCCCGCCCGCCTTACGGAACGGCGCGTCGGGGCCGGGCCCGCCGAACTCGCCGGGCACGCCGCGGCGGAAGCTCATGGCCCATTCCGCGCCCTCCCGGTCCACCTGCACGTCCAGCCGGCTGCCCAGGGCGTTGACCACCGACGCGCCCACGCCGTGCAGGCCGCCCGACGCGGTGTAGGAGCCGCCGCCGAACTTGCCGCCCGCGTGCAGCCGGGTCATCACCAGCTCGACGCCGTTGAGCCCGGTCTTCGGCTCGACGTCGACCGGGATCCCGCGGCCGTTGTCCCGCACCTCGGCGGAATGGTCATCGTGCAGGATGACCTCGATGCGGGTGCAGTGACCGGCCAGGGCCTCGTCCACCGCGTTGTCGACGAGCTCCCAGAGGCAGTGCAGCATCCCGCGGCCGTCGGTGGACCCGATGTACATGCCGGGGCGCTTGCGCACCGCGTCGAGCCCCTCGAGGACCGTCAGGTGGCGCGCGGTGTAGCCGTCGGCACGACTCGGCTGGCGCGCGCGGTTCCGGTTCACCACGGGGGTCTCGGCGGGGCTGGCGGCGGTCACTCGGGGAGTCTCCTGACGTACGGGGCGGGCAGCGCCTGAAGGCAGGACGTACGGGGCGGGCAGCGCCTGAAGGAAGACTAGCCGCCCGCTGCGACAGTCCGGCGCCGCCACGCCGCCCCGGCCGGGCCGGCGGCAGCCGGCTGTTCGCCTACGGCGTATCCGGCCTCACAGCGGGAAGAGCGGTGTCTGGCCCGGTGTTGTCCGGGGCATAACGAGACCACGACAGGTTGCATGGCCGGCCGCGCCGAGCGGCCGGGACCGCACCAGCCGAGGGAGGCGACATGACCGCTGCGATGGCCCCGATCAGGCCGCTGAACGCCACCGATCTGTGTGACCGGTGCGGCGCGCAGGCCTACGTGCGGGTCGTGCTCCCCGGCTCCGGCGAGCTCCTGTTCTGCGCGCATCACAGCCGCAAGCACGCCGACGCGCTGGCCAAGGTCGCGGTCGAGATCCAGGACGAGACCGACCGGCTTCCCAGCCCGGGAGCAGGCCGCGGAAAGGTAACCCCGGCCTGCTCATTCGTGCGCCCGGTCCCCGCGCGGGGACCGGGCGCAGTTTTCTTCGCCGGCCAGGCTCAGTCCAGGTAGTCCCGGAGCACCTGGGAGCGGGACGGGTGCCGCAGCTTCGACATCGTCTTCGACTCGATCTGCCGGATGCGCTCCCGGGTCACCCCGTACACCTTGCCGATCTCGTCGAGCGTCTTGGGCTGGCCGTCGGTCAGGCCGAACCGCATCGAGACCACGCCGGCCTCGCGCTCGGACAGGTGTCGAGCACCGAGTGCAGCTGCTCCTGCAGCAGCGTGAAGCTGACCGCCTCGCCCGGCTGGATGGCCTCGGAGTCCTCGATCAGGTCACCGAACTCGCTGTCCCCGTCCTCACCCAGCGGGGTGTGCAGGGAGATCGGCTCGCGCCCGTACTTCTGGACCTCGATGACCTTCTCCGGGGTCATGTCCAGCTCGGCCGCCAGCTCCTCCGGGAGTCGGCTCGCGGCCCAGGTCCTGCAGCATCTGCCGCTGCACCCGGGCCAGCTTGTTGATGACCTCGACCATGTGCACCGGGATCCGGATGGTGCGGGCCTGGTCGGCCATGGCCCGGGTGATCGCCTGCCGGATCCACCAGGTGGCGTAGGTGGAGAACTTGTAGCCCTTGGTGTAGTCGAACTTCTCCACCGCGCGGATCAGGCCGAGGTTGCCCTCCTGGATCAGGTCCAGGAACAGCATGCCGCGGCCGGTGTACCGCTTGGCCAGCGAGACCACCAGCCGCAGGTTCGCCTCCAGCAGGTGATCCTTGGCCCGCCGGCCGTCGTCGGCGATCCACTCCAGGTCGCCGCGGGCGTCCGGGCGCAGCGTGGCCCGGCCCTCGGCCAGCTTCTCCTCCGCGAACAGGCCCGCCTCGATGCGCTTGGCCAGCTCGACTTCCTGCTCGGCGTTGAGCAGCGGAACCTTGCCGATCTGCTTGAGGTAGTCCTTGACCGGATCCGACGTCGCCCCCGCGACCGCCACCTGCGCGGCGGGCAGGTCCTCGTCGTCGTCCCCGTAGACGAACGCCTCGTCCTCGCTCTCTTCCCCGGCCGGCTTCGCCGGCCGCCCTGGCCCTCGGCCGCGACGGGCTCGTCAGGCTCCTGGTCGCCGCCTGCCGCGCCCGGCCCGGCCCCGGCGCCGGGGCCGGGCGGCGGACCGTCCTGGTCGCCGGGCGCGTCGGCGACCTCACTGTCGCCCTCGTCGATGTCCAGCTCGATGATCGCGTCCTCGGCGTCGTCGCCGGAGACGAGCTCGAGCTCCGCCAGGTCCGCCTCGACGTCCAGGTCGGCCACGGCGGACAGGTCCGGCTCGGCGTCCAGGTCGACCTCGATGTCCAGCTCGTCCCCGGCCGGGTCGGCGAAGTCCGCCTCCGGGGCCAGGTTCTCGTCGCTGCCGTCGTAGCCGGCCCCGTCGGCGGGCTCGTCAGCCGCCGGGCCGTGGTTCACTCCGGCCTCCCGCTCCCGGACGGCCGCTGCCGACCGCCCCGACGCCCGGCGCGAGCGCTCGGGCTGGGCGGGAACGCGGGTGCTCAGCCCCGATGAACCCGGCGCCGAAGGGCCCTGGCCCGTCGGCCTTGGCTGCCTCCGCGCTGCGGAGCTTGCAGCGCTTGCCACCGCGGTCACCCCTTCCCTTGCTGGATGGCGGCCGGGCGCGCCGGACGAACAGGCGACCCCTGGCTGACCGAACTAGCAGGCGACACAGACACCTCTCCTGCAACCGTATGGCGAGAAATGGACCCTACCGTGCGGGTCCCGCTCCCAAGACCGTGCCGGAAGCCGGGCGCCTGCCGCGGAACACCGCGGCCGGAACCGGCTTGTCTCCCGTCAACCACCTTAGGCGCAGGCGGCGAGTAGGTCGTACAACTGCGGCCGCAGGGCGAGAGTTCCCGGGCGAAACCACTGCCCCGCGCGCAGGTATGGTACCGGCATCCGTCATGCCTTGCCCTTCCTCGCGGCCGCTGTCGGCCCGACCCGCCTCGCCGGGGCTCCGGGCTCGCGCCGCGGACTGTGCACCACCAGCACGGTCACGTCGTCGTCCTGCTCGTAGCCGGTCAGCATCCGGTCCACCAGGTACTCCAGCAGCACGGCCGGATCTTCCACCGCTTCGCCGGGAGCCTGCCCGGCCACCGCGACCAGCTCGTCCAGGCCGGTGTCCAGGCCGCGCCTGCGGTTTTCCACCAGCCCGTCGGAATACAGCACCGCGGTGTGGCCGGGCGGCAGCCGGAAGGCGTACTGCTGGCGCGGGCTGGCCCAGCCCAGCGGCGTGCCCGCCGCCGCCTTGTCCAGCCGGGGCGCCTCGCCGACCGACAGCAGCAGCGGCGGCAGGTGGCCCGCGCTGCCGGCCATGCCGTCCCCGCTGGCCGGGTCGAGGACCAGGTACGCCACGGTCGTCACCTGCTCTTCCAGCTCGGTGGCGATGAACAGCCGGTCCAGCCCGGCCAGCACCGCGGCCGGCCGGGGATCGGTCAGGGCCAGCGCGCGCAGCGCGTTGCGGACCCGGCCCATCCCGGCCGCCGCGGTCAGGCCCTTGCCCATGACGTCGCCCGCGGCCACCGCCAGCTTGCCGTCGGGCAGCCGGAACGCGTCGTACCAGTCGCCGCCGATCTCCATGTTCCGGGTCACCGGCAGGTAGCGGGCCTCCAGGATGATCCCCGGGACCGTCGGCAGCCGGTCCGGCAGCAGGCTGCGCTGCAGCGTCTCGGCCGTGGTGTGCTCGCGCTCGAACATCGACGCCCGCTCCAGCGCCAGCGCGCACTGGCCCGCCAGCGCCTCCAGGAACACCCGCTCCTCATCGGTGATCTTCCTGGGCCGGGTGAACGAGAACCGCAGCGCGCCCAGCGGCGCGCCCGACGCCAGCAGCGGCAGGCCCACCCAGGCCCGCTCGTCGGTGTGCTGCAAGAACAGCTCGGCGCTGGCCTGGCCCTCGAAATGCTTGCGCAGGGTGTCGGGGTTCTCCAGCAGCACCGGGCGGCGGGCCAGCACCGCGGCGGTCAGCACGCTCGGCACGTCCAGCGGCGTGTCCCCCAGCGGCGCTCCCGGGCCGTCCGGCAGCCCCGCCGGGTTGACCGTGCGCAGCCGCAGCCGCTCCGGGTCGAGCATCGCCACCGCCGACCGCTCGGCGCCGATCGCCGACCGCCCCACCTCGGTGATGACCTCGACCACCTGCTCCACCGTGATGGCCTCGGCCAGCATCGACGTCGCCTGCTGCAGCCGCACCGTGCGCAGCGCCGCGGCCGACAGCTGCTCGGTCAGCCGGCCGCGCATCTCCTCCGCCTCGCGCTGCCCGGTGACGTCCGTGCTGGCGCCGATCCACTCGATGATCTTCCCGTCCCGCTCGACCGGAACGGCGCGCACGTCGTAATGGCGGTACGACCCCGACCGGGTCCGGACCCGGTAACGCCCGTCGAACGCCTTCCCGGTGTCCACGCAATCCAGCCATTCGCGCTCGACCCGCTCGCGATCCTCCGGATGAATCGCGTCCAGCCAGCCGCTGCCCAGGAATTCATCGGCGCTCTGGCCGGTGATCGCGCGCCATTCCGGGGAATCCTCCGCAATCTTGCCCGTCGGCGTGGTCACCCAGACCACCTGCGCCCCGGCCTGCACCAGCGAGCGATACCGCTCCTCGCTGCGCCGCAGCGCCTCCTGCGCGTTCTTGCGGTCGGTGACATCGGCGGCCATCAGCACCACCCCGACGACCTCCCCGCCCGGGCCGCGCGAGGGACGCCACGACAAATCCCAGTACCGTACCTCCCCGCCCGCGCCGACGGGCTGGCCCAGGTCGGACACCGGCTCGCCGGACCCCAGCACGCGGCGCGCGGCCGCCTCGGCGCGCAGGCCAAGACCCGACGGCCAGACCTCCGAGGGCCGGCGTCCCAGGCACTCGTCCTGGCCGACGCCGTGCAGGCGGGCCAGGTCCCGGCTCACCCGGCGGAAACGCAGGTCACCGTCGATGAAGGCGAAGCCGAGCGGCGCCTCGTCCGCCAGCGTGGCCAGCAGCGCCGAATCCGGCACGTCCAGGCCGGACACGCGAGGCTTCGGCACGGAGGTCCCTGTGCTCACCGGGGGCACCCCATACCCGTGCGAGCGCGTGCCATGAACGGTTCCTTCCTGCTCACTGCGACACAAGAAGGCTAGCGGCAACTGCGCGCACAAGAGAGCTACCGGCGACAACTCGGTAACGATAGCCACCCGGCCGCGGCGGCGGCTACCAGCCCGCCGGGACCGGGCACCGCGCCGGCCGCCCATTCCGATGAGCAATTATGTCCTTAATACTCGGATATTATGGGATTGTTACGGCCGCCTTAACGGGCCCGCGCGCGGGCCGCGGACGCCAGCCGGACCCGTGCCCCGTGGCACTATGGACGCAAAATCACGCCTCATCGTCCACCCGGCTGACCCGGACGGGCCGAGTCTGCCAGGGTGTGGGAGGAGCGGCCATGGCGTTACCGGTATCAGCGGGATCCGCGGTACCGGCCCGGCCGGCGAGGGCGAGGATACGGGCGAAGGAGGCGACGACACGGGCAGAAACGGACGGCGCGCCGGGCCGGGGCGTGGCACCGGGCGGCGTGCATCTGGGAAGCTAGCCTCGTGAATCCGCCGAGCCGACGCGCAGAGCCTCCCGGCCGACCGGGTCACCACGGTCACTCGGGCCCGCCGAAGGCGCGGCCGGCCGTTTCGGGAACGTCCGCGTCGCCGCCGAACGCGCTGTTCGCGGAGATGCTGCGGGCCGCGAGGGAACTGCTCGCCGTCCGCAGCCCGCTCGATGCCGAGCTGATGGTCAGCGAGCTGCTCGGCACCTGGTGGGGCCAGCGCGCGCTGCTCCCGGGCACCCGGCCGAGCCGGCGCCGCCGGGCCGATGTCGAGGAGCTGGTCGGCGAGGGACTGATCGCGTACGCGGCCCAGCAGGGCAGCCCGGCCGCGCTGGCGCTGTTGTCCGGCATCGCGTGCCTGGGCACGCCGCGCCAGGCGGCCAGCGCCGAGCAGGCGGCCCTGGCGCTGATGGACCGGGGCGTGGCCCGGCCGGGATGGGCCGAGCATGTCGGCGCCGTGGCGGCGGCCGAGTGCTACCTGAACTCCGACTCCTACGGCGATCGCGACGAGGTCGTCTGCGTCTTCAGCTACGCCGGCCAGGAACAGCACGCCCTGGTCGTGGTGGTCGACTACAACGCGGGTGGCCTGGCCCGCGACGGCTGGGTCACCTCGCAGGTGGCCAAGCTGCTCGACTACTGCGGCCAGGCCGCGTCCTCGTTCACGCAGGTCCGGCCGCCGCACGCCCGCCGGCTGCTCGAGTCGGCGCTCACGGTCACCGAGCGCGCGGCCGACCCGCCGGTGAGCAGCTCGTTCCCGTCCTACCACGCGTTCATCCGGGCCCGGGTCCGCACGCTGCCGCCGGCCCAGCCCGCGGACGCCGCGCCGCCGGGAAGCATGCCGGCCGCCCGGCCGCAGACCTGGCGCAAGGATCGCCGGGCGATGCTCGTGGCCGAGTTCCTCGCCTCCGATGAGGCCGAGAACCTCTCGGACCGCGAGGCGGCCAGCCGCTGCGCCGACCATATCGTCGAGTACGGCTGTGACCAGGACTTCGGCCGCCCGCTGCGGATGAGCCCGGCGAAGGTGGAGACGTTCCTGCTGGACTGGCTGCCGCGCAAGGTCATGCTGTCGCCGGCCTCGCAGCACGCGATGCCGCACGTGCTCGCCGCCTGGGTGCGCTGGGCCGGGGTCCGCGAGGGCCGGGACGCCGAGGCGATCGGGGCCACGCTGGACGCGGTGTTCGACTCGATGGGCACGTTCACCCGCGTCTACCACGATCCCGCCTCGTTCGGCCTGGAGCCGGAGCTCGTGGCCAGGCTGCTGCCCGACTCCGACCTGGAGGCGCTGGCCCGCCGGGTCTTCGCGTTCGGGATCCTGCAGGGCAGCTACCAGGGCACCGACCTGGGCGCGCTCGACCCGGCCCGGCCCGCGGACCGCCGGATCCTGCTGGCCGCCGACCATGACAGCCCGGCCGGGCGGGCGGCCGGCGACGAGCACATCGACCGGCACCTGGCGCTGGCCGACCGGCTGTGGCGGGGCGACCCGCCGGAGCTGTGGGAGGCCGCGCAGCGCCTGCTCGACCTCGGCGAGGACCGGCACGCGGTGCTGCACACGCTGATGGACACCGTCCGGTCGGCGGGGCGCAGCGAGAAGGACATCGCCGACGCGCTGGATGATCTTCCCCCGCAGGAGCCCGGGGGCCCTCCGGCCGGACCGCCGCGAGGATCAGCGGGGTGAGCAGCGGGCCAGCCACCGGGCCCGGCGTCATCGACCTGAACGCCGATCTCGGTGAGAGCTTCGGCGCCTGGCGGCTCGGCGACGACGATGCCCTGCTCGCGATCGTCACCAGCGCGAACATCGCCTGCGGCTTCCACGCGGGCGACCCGCTGACGATCCGGCGCGCCTGCGCCGGAGCGGTGGCGCGCGGGGTGTCGATCGGCGCCCAGGTGTCCTACCGTGACCTGGCCGGCTTCGGCCGCAGGAACATGGACGTGCCCGCGGACGAGCTGACCGCCGAGGTGCTGTACCAGATCGCGGCGCTGGACGGGATCGCCCGCGCGGAGGGCGGGAGGGCCAGCTACGTCAAGCCGCACGGCGCCCTGTATAACCGGGCGGCCAGGGACCCGGCCCAGGCCGCGGCGCTGGTGGCCGCGATCACGGCCTACGACCGGGCCCTGCCGCTGCTGGCCCTGCCCGGCGGCGAGGCCGCTCGCGCCGCGGCGGCCGCCGGGCTGACGGTGGTCGCCGAGGGCTTCGCCGACCGCGCCTACCGCGCCGACGGCACGCTGGTCCCCCGCGGCCAGCCGGGTGCCGTGATCAGCGATCCGGCCCGGGCCGCGGCCCGGGCCACGGGCATCGCGACCAGCCACGCGGTCAAGGCGGCCGACGGGCAGGACGTGAAGGTCAGCATCCGTTCCCTCTGCGTGCACGGTGACACTCCCGGGGCAGTCACGCTCGCGCTCGCGGTCCGGGAGGCGCTCGAGCGGGCCGGGGTGCTTGTAGCGCCGTTTGCCTGATGCGCGCGGGCCCCGGGCGCATCAGGCCGGGCCGCGCGCGCCCGGCCGGAGATGCCGCGCTGCTGGTGCAGGCGGAAGGCCTGGCCAGCGGGCTGGCGGCCGCCATCGTGGCGGAGCGCATCGCAGGCGTGCGTGACGTGGTGCCCGGCGCCGGCACCGTCCTGGTGACCACCGAGCCGGGAAGCCTGGATCTCGGCGAGCTGGCCGCCCGGGTGCTGGCCCTGCCGCAGCCACAGGCCGGTCCGGCCGTCGCGGCGCGGGCCGAGATTCCCGTGGTCTACGACGGGCCGGACCTGGCCGAGGTGGCCAGGCTCACCGGGCTGTCCGCCGGCGAGGTCGCGGCCAGGCACGCGGCCGGCGACTACACGGTCGGCTGGCTGGGCTTCTCCCCCGGCTTCGGGTACCTGACCGGGCTTGACCCGGTGCTGGCCACGGTCCCCCGGCTGGCCGAGCCGCGGCTGCAGGTGCCGGCGGGCACGGTGGCCATCGCCGCGGGGCTGGCCGCCGTCTACCCCAGCACGTCGCCGGGCGGGTGGCGACTGCTCGGGCGCACCTCGGCCGTCCTGTGGAACCCGCGGCGGGACCCGCCGGCCCTGCTGGCCCCGGGGATGCGGGTCCGCTTCCGCGGCGTCGACGTCCTCCCGGCCGCGCCCGGCCGGCCTTCTCCCGCCGGGCCGGTCACGCCCGCCGGGGGCGGGCCGGTGATCGAGGTGGTCCGGCCGGGGCCGCTGGCCACCATCCAGGACCTGGGGCGGCCGGGGTTCGGCCACCTCGGGGTGCCGCACTCCGGCGCGGCCGACGCGGCCAGCCTCCGGCGGGCCAACCGGCTGGCCGGCAACCCGGACGGCGCGGCGGGCATCGAGCTCACCCTGGGCCGGGCCGCGCTCAGGTTCCTGGTCCAGGCCCGGGTGGCGGTGGCCGGCGCGCCCGCCCTGGTCACCCTGACCGGGCCCGGCGGCACGGCCCGTGACGTACCGCACGGTCGCGCGTTCGGCGTCCCGGAGGGCGGGCTGGTGCGGGTGGGCGCGCCCGGCGCGGGCCTGCGCAGCTACGTCGCCGTCCGCGGCGGCATCGACGTCCCGCCGGTACTCGGCAGCAGGTCCGCCGACCTGCGCTCGGGGCTCGGGCCGGCGCCGCTGCGGGCCGGTGATCTGCTGCCGGTCGGCGCTCCCGGGACGGGCGCCCCCGGGGACGGCGCCCCCGGGACGGGCGAGCCGGCCACGGCAGCGCCGACGTCGGGCGAGCCCGCCGAGCTGAGGGTGATCCCGGGCCCGCGGGACGACTGGTTCGCGCCGGGCGCGCTCGACCTGCTCGGCAGCGCCACCTACACGGTCACGCCGGCCAGCGACCGCACCGGGCTGCGGCTCGACGGCCCGCCCCTGCGCCGCGCGAACCACGACGAGCTGTCCAGCGAGGGCGTGGTGACCGGGGCGCTGCAGGTCCCGCACGGCGGCCAGCCGATCCTGCTGCTGGCCGATCACCCGGTCACCGGCGGTTACCCGGTCATCGCGGTGGTCACGTCCGCGGACATCGGCCTGGCCGGGCAGCTGCGGCCAGGCAGTCAGGTGCGGTTTTCGATTACTCCGGGCTGATCTCGCCGTAGGCGGCGAGCAGGTCGGCGGCCGCGACCGTGGTGAGATCCTCGGGGCTCGCGGCCTCGCCGAGGTGGGCGACCCGCACGTCCCGGACCGCGCAGGCGCGCTCGAACAGCGACCGCGCGAACCGCCCGTTGCCGAGCTCGTCGATCTTCTGCTGCTCGCAGGCGGCCCCGAAGATCTGGTCGAGCACGGGCCGGGCGTCGGGGTCGAAGCTGTCTCCCGCCTGCTGCGCGATCACCTCGGCGATGCTGGTCAGCTCCTGGGGCGAGTAGCTGGGGAAGGAGATCCGCACGCTGAACCGGGAGGCGAGGCCCGGGTTGCTGCGCAGGAACCTGTCCATGTCCGCCGTGTACCCGGCCAGCACGATCACCAGCCGGTCCCGGTCGTCCTCGGCGCGCTTGAGCAGCGCCGCGATCGCCTCGGAGCCGAAGGCGTCGCCGCCGGAGTAGCCCTCGTTGTAGAGCGCGTAGGCCTCGTCGATGAACAGCACCCCGCCCAGGGCCGAGTCGATCAGCTTGTTGGTCTTGATCGCGGTGGCGCCCAGGTGCTCGCCGACCAGGTCGGCCCGGTGCGCCTCCACCACGCTCGGCCGCACCAGCAGCCCGAGCGCGGCGAAGATCCGGCCCAGGATCCTGGCCACGGTCGTCTTCCCGGTTCCGGGAGGCCCGGTGAACACGAAGTGCCGGGCCGGCGGCTGGCTGGCCAGGCCGTGGGCGTCGCGCAGCCGCGCCACCCGCAGCTGCGCGGCTATCTCGCGCACCTGGCGCTTGACCGGCTCGAGCCCGATCAGCGCGTCCAGCTCGGCCAGCGCGCTCTCCAGCGTCGGCGTCTCGCCGTACCCGCGGAATCTCGTGGTCAGCTCCGCGAAGGCCTGTTCCAGGTCACCGGCGCGGAGGGTGACCAGGTCGGCGGAGGACGGCTCGTCCTCCGCGGCCATCACCCGGACGTCCCTGGCCTGGCCGGCCTTCTCCAGCAGGCTGCGCACGAACCGCCCGTTCCCGAGCTCGTCGGCCATCCTCCGGCGGCCGACGTCCTCGAACAGCCGCCACAGCACCGGCCTGGCGTCGGGGTCGAGCAGCTCGCCCCGGCGCTCGATGGCCAGGTCGGCCAGGGACAGCAGCTCGGCGGGCGTGTAGCCGGGGAACTTCACCCGGACCGCGAACCGCGACGTCAGGCCGGGGTTGCTGACCAGGAAGTTGTCCATCTGCCGCTCGTACCCGGCCAGGATGATGATCAGGTTGTCGCGGTCGTCCTCGGCGCGCGTGAGCAGGGCCTGGACCGCCTCGTTGCCGAACCGGTCTCCCTGCCCGTCGCCCTCGTTCACCAGGCTGTAGGCCTCGTCGATGAACAGCACCCCGCCCAGCGCCGAGTCGATCAGCTCGTTGGTCTTGATCGCGGTGGCGCCCAGGTACTCGCCCACCAGGTCGGCCCGGTGCGCCTCCACCACCGCCGGCGTATCCAGCAGGCCGAACGCGTAGAAGATCTTGGCGACGATGCGGGCCACCGCCGTCTTGCCGGTGCCCGGCGGGCCGAGGAACACCATGTGCTGCATGGGCTTGTCGGTGGCGAACCCGGCCACGGCACGCCTGCGCGCCGCCTCGATCGACGCGGCGATCGACTTGATCTGGTCCTTGACGGCGGTCAGGCCGATCATGTTGTCCAGCTCGGCCATGGCCTCGTCCACCGTGATCTCCGGCGGCCGGGCGGCGCGATCGTGGGCATCGGCGCCGAGCGCAGCCTGGGACCCGTCCGTGGCGTGCTGGGCGCGGGCTGCCTCGGGACCCCCGGTCCGGGCGTTGCCGCGCGGCCGCCGCCCGCCCGGCCCGGACGGCCCGGTCCCGGCGGTCCGGGTCGGCGGGCGCGGCCCGGCCAGCGTGCCCGTCCCCGGCCCGCCGCCGTCGCGCGGGCCTGCGGGCGGGGGCCACCCGTAGGGTGCCGCCAGAGCGCCGCCACGGGCCTGCTGGCGGCCGAACTCGCGTTCCTCCTGCCACGACTTGGCCAGCCGCCATCCGAGCACCACGCACGCGATCAGCCAGCCGACCACGGGCCCGATGGCGGGCTGGCTCTCGGTCAGCCGCCACGTGATCATGGCAATGGGCAGGGACCAGGCGAGCGTCCAGGCGACGGTCCGGCACGGCACGAACCAGCGGCCGAGCGTGCCCGCGTGGGCGGCGAGCACGACCACGAACGGCAGCAGCAGGAGCAGGGCCAGCCAGGGCCGGTAGCCGCCGGACACGCCGGAGACCAGGGCCAGGCCCCACACCGCTACCGACAGCGAGGCCAGGACGGTGCGGTGCGCGGCGGAGACCGCGAACGGCGCGTAGACCAGCGCGGCCAGCAGCAGCACCGGAAGCAGGATCGCCAGGCCGAAGGGGAGCAGGAAAACCAGCGCGGCCAGCATGAGGACCTTGAGGAGCAGCGGGGCGGCCGAGAAGGTTCGGCGAATGCGCGTAGCCCCGCCCTGCACGATCCGCCGGCCGGGCAGGGACAGAGAACCCTGGTCTGTCCTCATTAAGCTCCCTCGCGCTTGAGACCTGTATAGCGCATTACCGACGGCATACGAAGGCGCACATTCGGATGCTCCGAAGAAAAGTTACCTCGTCAGCGCCCGGTCCGGTGACTCCGGCCACTGGTCGCGCCAGGGCAGCGCGGCCTCGATCGCCGCGCAGGCGTCGAGGACCAGGGCGTCGGCGTGCCGGGGACCCACGACCTGCACGCCGATGGGCAGCCCGGCCGCGGAGAACCCGCAGGGCACGGTGGCCGCCGGCTGGTGCGTCATGTTGAACGGGTAGGTGAACGGGGTCCAGCTCATCCAGCGCGGCCCGGCGGCCCCTTCGGGGACCTCGGCGCCGGCCGCGAACGCCACGATCGGCTCGGCCGGGGTCACCAGCAGGTCATAGGCCTGGTGGAAGGCGCCCATGGCGATGCCGAGCTCGGAGCGCTGGCGCAGCGCGTCGAGGTAGTCGAGCGCCGAGTAACGCCGGCCTTCGGCGGCGATCTCGGCCAGGCCCGGGTCGATCAGAGCCCGGCGGCCGGGAGGAATGTCGCTGACCAGCTGGGCGGCGCCCGCGTACCAGAGCACGCTGAAGGCGGCGACCGGGTCGGCGAACCCCGGGTCGGCGAGCGTGATCCGCGCGCCGGCCGATTCGAGCGCCGTCACCGCGCGGCGGACCGCGGCGGCCACCTCGGGATCGACCTTCGCGTAGCCGAGCGCCGGGCTGTAGGCCACGCGCAGCCCGCTGACCCGCGCGCCGTGGAGCGAGACGGGGGCCTGCCGGTCCAGCGCGAGCGAGTCCCGGTAGTCGGGCGCGGAGAGCACGTCGAGCAGGAGCGCGGCGTCCGCGACCGTGCGGGCCATCGGCCCGACATGCGACAGCGTGCCGAACGTGCTGGGCGGGTAGACCGGGACCCGGCCGTGGGTCGGCTTGAGCCCGACGATGCCGCAGAAGCTCGCCGGAATCCGGATCGAGCCGCCGCCGTCGGTGCCCACCGACAGCGGGCCCAGGCCCGAGGCGACGGCCGCCGCGCTGCCTCCGCTGGACCCGCCCGCCGTCCGGGCGGGATTCCACGGGTTACGGGTCACCCCGGTCAGCGGGCTGTCGGTCACGCCCTTCCAGCCGAACTCGGGCGTGGTCGTCTTGCCCAGCAGGACCGCCCGGTGCTCGCGCAGCCTGGCCACCGCCGGGGCGTCGGCCGCCCACGGCCCGGCCGCCTCGATCGTCCTCGAGCCCCGCAGCGTCGGCCAGCCGCTGGTCAGCAGGAGGTCCTTGACCGAGACCGGAATCCCGTCCAGCCGTCCTCCCGGCTCCCCCGTCAGCCACCGGCGCTCCGACGCCCGGGCCGCGGCCATCGCCTCCTCGCCGCCGACCAGGCAGTAGGCGTTGGTCGTCGCGTCCCGGGCGTCGATCCGGGCCAGGACCGCGCGGGTGACCTCCACCGGGGAGAGCTCGCGCCGCCGGTACAGCCCGAGCAGTTCGGTGGCGCTGAGCATCGTGATGTCCGGCATGGCCTCACCGTAAAGGCCCGCCGGGCCGGGGCGGCGACGCGGCCCGCAGCGGCCGGTGCCCGTCCCCCCGCAATTCGGCCGCAACCTAAAGGCAGAAGCCGGGAATCCGAAATCGGCCAGCGTGCACACTTCATTCGTCCGGCGGGGACATTTCCTAGCATACTTGCCGAGATCATGACTGGATCGCGTGAAATGTGGCGGTGATCAAGGAAGCGCCGATACTCGGTTGCCCGCCGGGCCGGGCGCGGATCATGATGGCGCCGGGAGGTGAGCCATGCCCGGACAGCCCGAGGGGGCCGCGCGGGTGGCGCAGCAGGTCAGGGCGGCCCTGGAGGCGGCTGACCTGTCGGCCTTCGGTGATCTCCTGGACGCCGAAGTGCAGTGGGGCGCACCCGGCGCGCCGTTCCCGGTATGCCGCAACCGCGAGCAGGTCCTGTCCTGGTACCGGCACGGGAGAGACGCGGGAATCCGGGCCCGGGTGTCCGAGGTCTCGGTCCACGGCGACCGGGTGCTGGTAGGCCTGCGGGTGACCAGCGACCAGGGGGCCGGCTCCGGCGGCGCCGAGCGATGGCAGGTTCTCACCGTCCGCGGCGGCCGGGTGGCCGGCATCGCCGGGTTCGGCGACCGCGGCGACGCGGTCGCGCACGCCCGGCGGGCCCAGGTTCCTGGCCGCCCGCCGGGACCTGCCCGGTGGGCGGCGCCCGCGGACCCGCTGGCCGATGACCGCGTCACGCTGCGCCTGCCCGTTCCGCAGGACGCCGCGGTGCTGCGGGACTACGCGGCCCAGGACGGGGGCCTGGACGGGACGTGGGTGCCGCTGGCCGCCGGGGCCAGCCTGGAGGATGGCCAGGCCCTGGTCCGCGACTGGCTCGCCGGATGGCGCAGCCGGCCCAGCTTCCAGGGCCCGGCCCTGGTCATGGTGGAGGCGGGCCGGGACCGGCTGATCGGCCAGGTCGGCCTCGGCGACCGGGGCGACGGCGTGGTCGAGCTGGCCTACGGGGTCGCGCCGGATCACCGTGGCCGCGGCTACGCTTCGGCCGCGGCCCGGCTGGCTGCCCGCTGGCTGCTGGCCAGCGGGCTGGCGCGCGAGGTCGAGCTGCGGATCGACCCGGGCAACGTCGCCAGCCAGCGGGCCGCCGCCGCGGCCGGCTTCTCCCCAGCGGGCACGGTCACCTCTCAGGTGCCCGGGACCGGGGAGAGCTACACCGACCTCCGCTTCGTCCTGCGCCCGGCCTGAGCGGCGTCGTCATGGCACCAGACCAGGGTCCCGCCGCGGCGACGATGCAGGACGCGCTGCTGACCCTGACCAGGTACTGGGCCGACCGGGGCTGCCTGGTGGCGCAGCCCTTCAACACCGAGGTCGGCGCGGGAACCATGAACCCGGCCACCGTGCTGCGGGTGCTCGGCCCCGAGCCGTGGCGGGTCGCGTACCCGGAGCCGAGCGTCCGGCCCGACGACTCGCGCTACGGGGAGAACCCGAACCGGCTGCAGACGCACACCCAGTTCCAGGTGGTACTCAAGCCCGATCCCGGCGACCCGCAGGAGCTGTACCTGGGCAGCCTGGAAGCGCTCGGCATCGACCTGGCCGCGCACGATGTCCGGTTCGTGGAAGACAACTGGGCCTCCCCGGCCCTGGGCGCGTGGGGACTGGGCTGGGAGGTATGGCTGGACGGCCTGGAGATCACCCAGTTCACCTACTTCCAGCAGGCCGGCGGCCTGACCCTGGACCCGGTATCGGTGGAGATCACCTACGGGATCGAGCGCATCATGATGGCGCTGCAGCGGGTCACCCACTTCAAGGACATCACCTACGCGCCCGGCATCTCCTACGGCGAGGCGTTCGGCCAGGCCGAGTACGAGATGAGCCGGTACTACCTCGACGATGCCGACGTGGGCAGCATGCTGCGCCTGTTCGAGGAGTACGCGGCGCAGGCGCGGCGCCTGATCACCGCGAGACTTCCCGTTGCGGCCCATTACTACGTGCTCAAGTGCTCACACGCCTTCAACGTGCTCGACGCGCGCGGCGCGGTCTCCGCCACCGAGCGGGCGGCGGCGTTCGGCCGGATGCGCGCCCTGGCCCAGGAGGTCGCCCGGCTCTGGGCCGACCGCCGCGCCGAGCTCGGGTACCCCCTGGGCGTCGCGCCGCCCCCGCCCCCCGCGGCCGTGCCGGCCGTGTTCGGCGAGGTCCGCTCCCCGCAGACGGCGCTGCTGGAGATCGGCACCGAGGAGCTCCCGGCCGCCGAGGTCACCCGGGCGGCGGAATCGTTGCGGGCGGCGCTGGCCGGCCTGCTCGACCGCACCCGGCTGGCCCACGGCCGGATCCGCACGTACGCCACGCCCCGGCGCGTCGTGGCCCTGGTGGAGGACGTGGCACCGGACGAGCCCGCAGCCGAGCGCACCGTCCGCGGGCCGCGGGCCAGCGCGGCGTTCGACGCCGACGGCCAGCCGACCAGGGCGGTGCTCGGATTCGCCCGCGGCCAGGACGCCGACCTGGCCGGGCTGCGCCGGGTCCGCGTGGACGGCGTCGACTACGTCGCCGCCGTCGCGACGGTGCCCGGGCGCGGCGCTGTCGAGGTCCTCGCCGCGGTATTCGGGCAGGTCGTGGCCGGGTTGCGGGCCGACGCGAACATGCGCTGGAGCGACCCGGCCCTGTCCTACGTCCGGCCGGTCCGCTGGCTGCTGGCCTTGCTCGGCGACGTGACGGTCCCGGTCGCGGTGTCGTCGCTGGCCAGCGCGCGCACCACCCGCGTGCACCGCACCGCCGACGTCCCGGTCATCGAGGTCAGCCGGGCCGACGGCTACGCCGGCCTGCTGGCCGCGCACGGCGTGATCGTCGACCCGCTGCGCCGCCGCGAGCAGGTCATCGCCGGGGCCCAGGCGCTCGCCGCCCGCGCCGGGGGCAGCGTCGACCCCGAGGGCGAGGCCGCCCTGATCGACGAGGTGGCCAACCTGGTCGAGCAGCCGGAACCGGTCCTCGGCCGCTTCGACGAGCGCTACCTCGGCCTGCCCGGCGAGATCCTCACCACCGTGATGCGCAAGCACCAGCGGTACCTCCCGGTGCGGGACGCGGCCGGGCGGCTGATGGCGTGCTTCGTGGCGGTGGCGAACGGTCCCTGCGATCACGACGTGGTGCGGGCCGGGAACGAGGCGGTCCTGCGGGCCAGGTACGAGGACGCCTCGTTCTTCTGGCGGGCCGACCTGCAGGCCGGCCCGGACACGCTCCGGCAGGGCCTGGGCAAGATCGCGTTCGAGCAGCGGCTCGGCTCCATGGCCGACCGCGCCGACCGCATCGCCGGTGTCGCGCGAGCCCTCGCGCTGCCCGCCGGGACGGCGCCGCCGCTGGTCACGCTCTGGCCGGACGACCAGCAGACCCTGCAGCGCGCCGCCCAGCTGGTGAAGTTCGACCTCGCCTCGCAGATGGTCATCGAGCTGACCAGCCTGGCCGGGGTCATGGCCGCCGAATACGCGCTCAGGAGCGGGGAGCCCGCGGCGGTGGCGCAGGCCCTGTCCGACACCGAGCTGCCCCGCTCGGCCGGCGGGACGCTGCCGCGGACCCTGCCCGGCGCCGTCCTGGCCCTGGCGGACCGGCTGGACCTGCTGGCCGGGCTGTTCGCCGTGGGCGCGAGCCCCACCGGCAGCTCCGACCCGTTCGGCCTGCGCCGCGCCGCCCTCGGGGTGACCGCCATCCTGCGGGCCTGGCCGCCGCTGGAACCGGTGACGCTGACCGCGGGCCTGGACGCGGCCGCCGCCCAGCTGCGCCGGCAGGGCACCGCGGCCGGCGAGGCGGCGATGGCGCAGGCGCGGGACTTCATCGTCCGGCGCCTCGAGCAGCAGCTCCTGGATTCCGGCGCCGACCACCGGCAGGTGGCGGCGGTCCTGCCCCTGGCCGATGCGCCGGCGGCGGCCAGCCGGACCCTGGCCGAGCTGGCCGTCCTGGACGATCAGCCGGAGTTCGCCTGCCTGGCCGCGGCGCTGCAGCGGGTCCGCCGCATCGTGCCGGCCGGCACCGCGGCCGCCTACGATCCCGGACAGCTCACCGAGCCCGCCGAGGTGGCCTTGCACCAGGCGCTCGCCGGGGTCAGGGCCGCCCTGGGCGCCGGGCGGGCCGCGGCCGGAACCCCCGGCCTGGCCGAGTTCGCCGAGCGGGCCAGGCCGCTGACCGGTCCGGTCAACGCGTTCTTTGACGAGGTCCTGGTGATGAGCGACGATCCGCGGCAGCGCGAGACCCGCCTCGGCCTGCTCGCCACGATCCGCGACCTCGCCGCGCCCGTGCTGGACTGGGCCGCGCTCAGCAACCCAGCCCGAAAACTCCTATGATGACCGTTAAACTCATGAAACGTGACCAAGCAGGAACCGAGTCCCGGGTCACGACCCGACTTCGCGTGGATTCCCGAGCCGAAGGGATTCGCGAAACTCTTCATGGGAGCCAGGAAACGGCAGGAGGTCCTGGCCGGCCGGTCGCTCCGTTTGTTCGTCTGTCCCTGGGGCGTGCGCTGGATCGACGGAGCCGAGGAAGTCAGCGCGGGCTGGGACGAGGTGACCCACGTCTGGCAGGCGATCATCCGCCACTCTGCGAACGGGAGCCCGACCTACACCGACTACCGCTACACCCTGCGGCTGGCCGACGGCCGGTCCCGGGAGTTCCGCGGGACGCTCCCGGCGCGCAGCGCCCGGGCCAGCGCGGCGGTGCTGCTCCAGCCCGCCCCGGGGAAGCACCACCCCGGTCACCATTGAGCAGCTGGGCCGCCTCCTGGAAACAGGGGTCACCCGCGCCCAGCTCCCGAAGGCCATCGAGCGCTTCAACGCCGGGCACGCGGTCTCGTTCGGCCCGCTGTCGGTGGGCCCGGGCGGCATCACCGCGGGCGATCAGTCGCTGCCGTGGAACGAGATCGAGGAGGTGCAGACCCGCAAGGGGATGGTGTCGGTGAAGAAGTCCGGCAAGTGGCTGCCCTGGAAACGGGCGCAGGTCAGCCAGATCCCTAACTACTTCATCTTTGATTCGCTGGTGCGCGCCATCCTCGCCCAGCGGCCGTCCGCCGGGCCCCGCTGACGCCCGGGCCGGAATCCCGCTACCGCCTTCGCCGGGCCTGGCATACGGTGGAGGGGACCGGTGGCCGCCCGAGGGGAGAAGGCCGTTGCTCCGCTGAGTCAGGAGACACCGCGCGCAACCGCGATGGTGCGACGCGAAGATCCCGACAGGAGCCCCCATGCCGATACCGCCCCCCGCCGTGGTCTGCTCCGGCCTGACCTTCGCCTGGCCGGACGGGACGGCGGTCTTCACCGACTGTCTCGCTGGCCATCGGGCCCGGCCGCACCGGCCTGATCGGCCTCAACGGGTCCGGCAAGTCGACGCTGCTGCGCCTGATCGCCGGCGAGCTTCAACCCTCGCGCGGCTCGGTCACGGTCGAGGGCGAGCTGGGCTACGTGCCGCAGAACCTGACGCTCAGCCACGGGCGTCCGCGTGGACGAGGCGCTCGGCATCGCACCCGCGCTCAGAGCCCTTAACGCGATCGAAGCGGGGAACCCCAGTGAGGAGAACTTCGCCCTGGTCGGCGGGGACTGGGACGTCGAGGAGCGGGCCCGGGCCACGCTCGACCGGCTCGGACTGGAGCACGTGCCGCTGGACCGGCGGATCGGCGAGCTCTCCGGCGGCGAGGCGGTGCTGCTGTGCCTGGCCGCGCAGTTCCTGCGCCGGCCCGGCGTGCTGCTGCTGGACGAGCCGACCAACAACCTCGATCTCGACGCGCGCCACCGCCTGTACGACGCGGTCAGCTCCTGGAAGGCCGCGATGGTCATCGTCAGCCACGACCGGGAACTGCTGGGGCTGGTCGACCAGATCGCCGAGCTACGGGCCGGGGAGGTGCGCTGGTACGGCGGCAACCTCACCGACTACGAGGCCGCGGTCGCCGTGGAGCAGGAGGCCGCCGAGCGCATGGTGCGCGCGGCCGAGTCGGACCTGCGCCGGCAGAAGCGCGAGCTGACCGAGGCCCAGACCAAGCTCGACCGGCGAGCCCGGTACGGGCGGAAGGTGCAGGAGAGCGGGAGCCTGCCCCCGATCGTCGCGGGGGCGCGCAAGCGGCACGCCCAGGTCACCGCGGGCAAGGACCGCGCCACGCACCTCGACCGGCTCGACGAGGCCGCCAAGCGGCTCGCCGCCGCCGAGGAGGCCGTACGCGACGACGCCGAGATCCGCATCGACCTGCCGGAGACGGCCGTGCCCGCCGGGCGCACCGTGCTCACGCTGTCCGACCTGGAGGTCGCCTGCGGCGCCCGCGCCGGCCTGATCGTCCGCGGGCCGGAGCGGATCGCGCTGACCGGCCGCAACGGGGCGGGGAAGACCACGCTGCTGCGGACGATCGTGGGCGAGATCCCGCCGGTCTCGGGCGAGGCGAAGGCGGCGGTGCCGGTCCGGTACCTGCCGCAGCGGCTGGATATCCTCGACCCCGCGCTGACCGTGGTCCAGAACGTGGCCCGGGCCGCGCCGACCGCGACCGACAACCAGATCCGGGCCCAGCTGGCGCGGTTCCTGTTCCGCGGGCGTCGGGCCGACCAGCGCGCGGGCACCCTGTCCGGAGGCGAGCTGTTCCGGGCCGCGCTGGCCACCCTGCTGCTCGCGCAGCCCGCGCCGCAGCTGTTGCTACTGGACGAGCCGACCAACAACCTCGACATGGCCAGCGTGCGCCAGCTCGCCGGGGCGCTGCGGTCCTACCGGGGCGCGCTGATCGTGGCCAGCCACGACGTGCCGTTCCTGCGTGACCTCGGCCTCACCCGCTGGCTCCGGATCGAAGGCGAGCTGACCGACATCGATCCGCTGTGACCGGGCCGCCGCGACGGCCCTTGCGCTGCCAGCGAAAGCGCTCGGCCCGCCGGCCGGCCGTAGGTACCGTGACGGAAGGCGAGTCGTCAGGGCAGTCAGGAAGGGCGGCGACGTTGGACCCGAGGATGATCGGGCCCTCAGGACGGGGCCAGCGGCCCAGGCCACTACTGCGGACGATGCTCGGCGACGTGCTGCGCCGGACCCGGCGGGAGCAGGGCCGGACCCTGGCCGACGTGGCCCGCGCCGCCAAGGTCTCCATGCCCTACCTGTCGGAGGTGGAGCGCGGGCGCAAGGAAGCCTCCTCAGAGGTCCTGGTCGCCATCTGCGATGCGCTGCACATCGAACTGTCCGACCTGCTGGTCGAGGTCGGGCACGATCTGGTGGACCGCCGCGCGGGCCGCGCCTCCGTGGTCCGGCTGGCGCCCATCCCGGCCCGCCATGACGCGCCGCCCGCGCGCGGCCCGGCCGATGCCCAGTGCCTGCTCGCCGCCTGATCCGGTAGCAGCGTGGTCAGCTGGCTTCGGCCAGCTCGACCGGCGCGGGCGTGGTCAGCTGGCTTCGGCCAGCTCAACCGGCGCGGCGTTGCGGGTGGTGATGACCTGGTCCGCCAGGCCGTAGGCCACGGCTTCGCGCGCGGTGAGGGTCATGTTCCGGTCGGTGTCACGCCTGATCTTGTCCACCGGGTGGCCGGTGTGCCGGCTGAGGATCTCGTCCATCTCGGCCCGGACCCTGGCGACCTCCTTGGCCTGGATGGCCAGGTCAGGCAGAGTTCCCCGGGCCTGGCTCGACGGCTGGTGCAGCAGCACCTTGGCGTGCCGCAGGATCGATCGCTGGCCCGGGGCGCCGGCCGCGAGCAGCACCGCCGCCGCGGAAGCCGCCTGCCCCATGCAGACGGTGGCGACGTCCGGCCGGACGAAGTTCATCGTGTCGTAGATCGCGGTCAGCGCGCTGTAGGAGCCGCCCGGGGAGTTGATGTAGAGCATGATCTCCAGGTCGGGACTGGCCGATTCGAGGTGCAGCAGCTGGGCCATGACCACGTTGGCGACACCGTCGTCGATCTCGGTGCCGAGGAAGATGATCCGCTCCGAGAGCAGCCGGGAGTAGATGTCGTAGGCCCGCTCGCCGCCGGCGGTCTTCTCCACCACGGTGGGGATCGTGTACTGGCTCATGGTCACAGCCCGGCCGTCTTGCTGAACGCGGGGCGCACGTCATCGAGCCGTTCCACGATGTGGTCGATGATCCCGTAGTCGCGGGCCTCCCCGGCGCTGAACCACCGGTCCCGCAGGCTGTCGCCGGCCACCGTTTCCTCTGGCTGGCCGGTGTGCTTCGAGATCAGCCTGATCATCGTGGCTCCCGTCCGTTCCAGCTGCTCGGCGTAGATCTCGACATCGGCGGCGGTGCCGCCGAACCCGGCCGAGCCCTGGTGCATGAGCACCTGGGCATGCGGCAGGCTGAACCGCTTGCCGGCGGTCCCGGCGCACAGCAGGAACTGGCCCATGCTGCCGGCCAGGCCCATGGCCAGCGTCCGGACGTCGTTGGGGATCAGCTGCATCGTGTCGTAGATGGCCAGCCCCGCGGTGACTGAGCCTCCCGGGGAGTTGATGTAGAGGCTGATGTCGCCGCGCGGGTCCTCGGCCGACAACAGCAGCAGCTGGGCGCAGAGCCGGTTGGCCACCCGGTCGTCGACCTCGGTGCCGAGCACGATGATGCGCTGGTAGAGGAGCCGGGTGGCCAGCTGGTCATCGAGCATCCCGGTGAACGCTGCGGGTTCGGCCACGGCGGTCTGCATGATCTCCCTGCTTTCTCCTGGGCGCCGGAAACCCGGCGGCACCATCCACCATGGTTCGTCCCGACGACGCCGGCCAAGGCAATCTGCCGACGGCAGACAAACACCCGCAGCTGGCGGAAGTCAGCACGCGATGCCCGTCGTCGTAGGCCACCTTCAGCCGCACGTACATGGCGCGGTCGGTGGCCACCTCCGACACTCCCTCGTGGTCTGCACCCAATGCATCGGAGGGCCGGCCGGGGCGGCGGCAGGCCCGTACGCGATCCTTGGGTGGTGAACGACGAGAAGGACGCGCTGGTGGTGTCACTGAGCGCACAGCGCGAGCACGTGCTTGGCGCCCTGGAAGGACTTTCCGAGGACGACCTGCGGCGGCCGGTACTGCCGTCAGGCTGGACGCCCCTGGGCATGGTGCGTCACCTGGCACTGGAGGTCGAGCAGTTCTGGTTCCGCGGGGCCGTCGCGGGCGAGCCGATCACGCTGACCTCCGGGGACGAGGCATGGCGGGTTCCGGCGGATGTACCGGGTGCCGCGATCCTCGATCTGTATCGAGACGAGATAACCAACGCCAACGCGATCATCGCCGCGACGCCGATCGACGCAATGCCGAAGTGGTGGCCCGACTTCTTCCCCGGCTTCCCGCCCCGGCCGCTGCGCAAGACTCTCCTGCACGTGATCACCGAGACCGCCACCCATGCCGGCCACCTGGACGCGGCCCGTGAACTGATCGACGGCGGCCAGTGGCTCGTCCTCACCCGGTAACCGGACTCAGGAGAGGCGCGGCCATCTAGCCGCGCCTCTCCTGAGCAGGTAATCCTTCCGTTAGAGCTACTCGTATGATCAGCTGCAGCCGCTGGTGGAGCCGCAGCCTTCGCAGACGTAGCAGCTGCCCGCGGGCCGCATCTTCGTGCCGCAGTTCAGGCACAGCGGGGCGTCGGCGCTGCGCCCCTGCTGGGCCTCGATCAGCTCCGTGGAGCTGTGCGGGGCGGCCGGCGGTTCGCCGCTGACGTCCCGTTGTAGCTGCTGAATTTCCAGTTTCGGCTGGGCTCGTTCCACCGGCACCGACTGCGCCAGTTCGTCCGGGTCCACCTCATCCGCGGCGGCGGACGGGTCCCCGCCCGCCAGCGCGGCGGTGCGCTCTTCGACCGACAGGATCCCCAGCTCGGAGCGCTGGTCGTAGGACAGGTAGTCGAGGGCCAGGCGGCGGAAGATGTAGTCCATCACCGAGCTGGCGATCCGGATATCGGGGTCGTCGGTGATCCCGGCCGGGTCGAACCGCATGTTGGTGAACTTGGCCACGTACGACTCCAGCGGGATGCCGTACTGCAGGCCCACGGAGATCGCGATCGAGAACGCGTCCATCACCCCGGCCAGGGTCGAGCCCTGCTTGCCGAGCTTGAGGAAGACCTCGCCGATGCCGTCGCCCGGGTAGCTGGAGGCGGTCATGTACCCCTCCGCCCCCGCCACCGAGAACCGCGTGACCATGGCCGACCGCTGCTTGGGCAGCCGACGGCGCACCGGGCGGACCTCATGCGTCGGGGCCGGCTCGGCCGCCTCCGCCTCGGCCGGCTTCTTCTTGGCCGCCGACAGCGGCTGGCCCACCTTGCAGTTGTCGCGGTAGATGGCCAGTGCCTTCAGGCCGAGCTTCCAGCCCTCGAAGTAGATCTGCTCAATGTCCGCTATTGTAGCACTTTCTGGAAGATTGACGGTTTTCGAGATGGCGCCACTAAGCGCGGGCTGCACCGCGGCCATCATCCGGACGTGGCCCATGGGGCCGATGGAGCGCTCGCCCATCGCGCAGTCGAAGACCTCGTAGTGCTCCGGCCGCAGCCCGGGAGCGCCGACCACGTGGCCGTGCTCGGAGATGTACTCGACGATGGCCTCGGCCTGCTCGGGCTGGTAACCGAGATTCTTCAGGGCCCGCGGCACCGTCTGGTTAACAATTTGCATAGAACCGCCGCCCACTAGTTTCTTGAATTTAACCAGTGCCAAATCCGGTTCTATTCCAGTAGTATCACAGTCCATCATCAAGCCTATGGTGCCAGTCGGCGCGAGTAGGCTCGCCTGCGCATTTCTATAGCCATTCTTCTCGCCTATTTCCAGGCATTCATTCCAGACTTTACTGGCGGCGGCGAGGATCGCCTCGTCCATACCGCCCAGCGGCCGGATCTCGGCACTGGCCGCGGCGTGCTTGCCCATCACGCGCTTGTGCGCGATCGTGTTGCGCGCGTAGCCGTCGTAGGGGCCCACGACGACAGCCAGTTCCGCGGAGCGGCGGTAGGCGGTTCCGGTCATCAGCGAGGTGATAGCGGCGGCGATGGTCCGGCCGTCCTCGGAGTCGTAGGCGTGGCCGGTCGCCATCAGCAGCGCGCCGAGGTTGGCGTAGCCGATGCCGAGCTGGCGGTAGGCCCGGGTGATGGCTGTTATCTTTTCGGTCGGGAAATCTGCGAAGCAGATCGAGATATCCATCGCGGTGATGATGAGCTCGGTGATCCGCTGGAACCGCTCGACATCGAATGTGTCGTCATCGCGCAGGAACTTGAGCAAATTGATGCTGGCCAGGTTGCAGGACGAATTATCCAAATGGAGGTACTCACTGCAAGGATTGCTCGCGGTGATCCGTCCGGATTCCGGGCAGGTGTGCCAGTCGTTGATCGTGCTGTCGTACTGGATCCCCGGATCGGCGCATTCCCAGGCGGCCTGGGCCATTTTCCTGAATAGCGCCTTGGCCTCTACGGTCTCCATGACCTCGCCGGTACGGCGGGCAGCCAGGTCGAACGTCCCGCCCTTTTCGACGGCGCGCATGAACTCGTCGCTGACCCGCACCGAGTTGTTGGCGTTCTGGTACTGGACGCTGACGATGTCCTTGCCGCCGAGGTCCATGTCGAAGCCAGCGTCGCGCAGGACCCGGATCTTCTCCTCCTCGCGGGCCTTGGTCGCGATGAACTCCTCGACGTCGGGATGGTCGACGTCGAGGACCACCATCTTGGCCGCGCGCCGGGTGGCGCCGCCCGACTTGATCGTCCCCGCCGAGGCGTCGGCGCCGCGCATGAACGAGACCGGGCCGCTGGCGGTGCCGCCCGAGGAGAGCAGTTCCTTGCTCGACCGGATCCGGGACAGGTTGACCCCGGAGCCCGAGCCGCCCTTGAAGATCAGGCCCTCTTCCCGGTACCACTCCAGGATCGAGTCCATGGTGTCGTCGACGGCCAGGATGAAGCAGTTGTGAACGCGGAGCCCGGCGGAGCTGCCGGACAGGTACTCGCCGCTCTCGGTCTGGATGTCGTAGACCTCCATCGGGCCGAGCCGCTCGATCCTGCTGATCTGGGTCAGGCTGCGGTCCGTGCCGCCGACGTCGGGCACCACGTCCAGGAGGTGGTCGCCGATGCGGAGGAAGCCGGCCACGGTGAACTCGCCGACGACCAGGTCGACCGCGCGCCAGACCAGGTGATCCTCGGTGACGTCCAGCGACTGCCCGCTCGAGGTGTGCAGCCGCAGCACGTCCTTCACGCCGTTGGCCTTGACCGCGACGATCCGGGTCGTGCCGCGGGCGTCGTGCACCTTGGCCCCCACCGCGTTGCCCTCGACCAGCTCGCCGATCGGCACCGGGCCGTCCGTGGTGCTGACCAGCGCGTCGTAGGGCTGGCAGGCCGACACCTGCTGCGGCGACGAGGTCCCGACGTTGAACCAGACCGGTGAGTTGAAGCTGAAGATCTGGTGGATGAGCGCGTAGGAGAGCTCGTGGGAAAAGATCTCGGCGTCGGCGTCGGTGGCGAAGTAGCCGTGCTCCCGCCCGGCGGCCACGTAGGTGCCGACCACCCGGTCGACAAGCTGCTTCAGGCTCCACTCCCGCTGCGGCGTGCCCACCGCGCCGCGGAAGTACTTGGTGGTGACGATGTTGGCGGCGTTGACCGACCAGAAGTCCGGGAACTCCACGCCCTTCTGCTCGAAGTTGACCGTGCCGTCGCGCCAGTTGGTCATGACGACGTCGCGGCGCTCCCAGGTGACCTCGTCATAGGGATGAACGCCCTCGCGGGTGTGAATACGGCGGACGGTGAGTCCCTGGCGCGCTCTCCTGCCGTCCTGCGCCGCCCCGCTAGCCGTCGTCTCGGTCATGTTCGCCCCTTCCAAGGATCCGTCTGGTCCTGTCGCGAGCCTGGCCAGGCCCCGTGATTCCGCTGATGTTCTCCGGTTCCGCCTGATGTTCATCGCTGGCCTCGCCCTCACCGGGCGGCTGCCCGCTGCTCCTGCTGGTCCGTACGCTGCTGCTGGTCCGCGGGCTCGGGCCCGGCACGACCCGGTCCGGGCTCCGCGGGCTCCGGCGGGTCCTCGGCCGGGAGCCCCCGCTCGTCCTTCCTCGCCGGGGCGCCACGCGCGGTCGCCGCCTGGCTCGCGTTCGCGGCGCAGCGCGGCGATCTCCGCCTCGAAGTCCGCCAGCGACTCAAATCCCCGGTAGACGGAGGCGAATCGCAGGTAGGCGACCTCGTCAAGGTCGCGAAGCGGTCCCAGGATGGCCAGGCCCACCTCGTGCGAGGGAACCTCGCCGCTGCCGCGGCACCTGATGGCGTCCTCGACCCGCTGGGCCAGGATCGCGAGCTGGTCCTCGCTGACCGGCCGTCCCTGGCAGGCCCGCCGGACACCGCGGACGATCTTGTCCCGGTTGAAGGGCTCGGTCACGCCGCTGCGCTTGGCCACCATGAGGATGACCGTCTCCTGGGTGGTGAAGCGGCGGCCGCAGGCCGGGCACGACCGCCGTCGGCGGATCGCTGTACCATCCTCGGCGGCCCTGCTGTCGATGACCCGGCTGTCGGGATGCCTGCAGTGCGGGCAGTACACGCGATCCACCTCCCCTCAGGTGCTCTCGTTCTCCTGCAGAGATAACACTAGCACTGGGAAACTACATCCCTGTAACTCCCAGATATTGTGGTCTCAGCGGCTCCAGGATGCAAGTGCCCCGGGACCGTTTGCCAAAGTTCGCCGGCCGCGGCGGGCCGAGCCGGTAACTGGCAGGCCGTCCCGGGACGCGGGGCACTGCTGATCCGGGCCGGCCGCCGGCGTGTCGCGACCTCGGGGACCCGCGATGGCCGGGCTCAGGGCCGCGATACCCGTCTCGGGGCCTGCCGGGTTCGCCGGGCCAGTATAGGCCGTATCGGGCCAACCGGGTTCTGCCGGGCCTACCGGGCTCGCCGGGACCGGTGCCCTGGCCGACCGGGCGGCTGACCGTGGGACCGGCCCGGCTCAGCCTCGCGGAACCCAGAGCAGTTCCCCGGCGTGCACCTGGGGACCGTTCAGGGCGTTGACCTCGACGATCTGCTGAACGACGGCC
The DNA here is from genome assembly GCA_963745575.1 of uncultured Actinomycetota bacterium. GTDB lineage: Bacteria > Actinomycetota > Actinomycetes > Streptosporangiales > Streptosporangiaceae > JASHPR01. The sequence goes on from CAVUYA010000013.1 coordinate 204,629, forward strand.
CAGGCGTTCGCCGACGGCTCGGCCGCCGCGGCGATCGACCACAGGGTCTGGCCGGGCTGCACCACGACCTGGGTCATGCCCTGGTAGGGCGATCGCGGCGCCACGCCGCCGCGGCTGGCCGCCTGCACGCTGCCTGCCACGCTCATCCAGAGCAGGGTCGCCGTGGCGATGGCGACCAGCAGCACGAGTCCCGTCACGACCAGGCGCCCCCGCCGGGTCAGGCGCACCGCGCCCGGCCTGGCCGTCCGGATCCGCGTCGTCACCCGGGTCTGGGTCGACCGCCCGGCGGTGGGTCATCACCCGGGTCTGGCCCGCCGACCGGGTGCCGGCCGCGGCTGACGCCCAGGCCTGGCTCGCCGCCTGGTTCACCACCTGAGCACGGGTCACCGCCTGGGCCCGGACCGCCTGCGCCCGGCTCGCCGTCCGGGACTGGGCCGATACCGGCCGGGACCCCTGCAGCGTGCGGACGCTGGCCTCACGAACGACCCGGACCTCCCGGACGCGCAGTTCGGTGGCGTGCAGTTCCGTGGCGGCCAGGCGCGGCCAGTCGCCATCCGGCTCCGGGGCCGCCGGGCCGGGTTCGGCGTCCGCGCCGGCGCCCGGCGGGATCGCGCCCGGGTCGCCGTCGTCCTGGCCGGCCGCCGGAGCCGCCAGCCGTAGCCGCCGCCGGGGGACGTCCGGGCTGGAGCCGGTCTCCGCCGCACTCATTACGCTCATCCTGGCCTCCCTCGACCCGAATGACTGTTCGATCGCACCTCTGTTCTATCAAACTTTCGTTCGATCGAACGGGAGCACGGTACTGTCATATCGCATGGGTCCGACACTTTTGACAGACCGTCGAACAGATGTTTGAGATCTGCAGCCGAAACCGCTAGCGTCGGCGTTAATCACATCCACCGAGCCGGAGGCCCGACGATGAGCAGTTCGAACGAGGACGGGAGGACGCCAGGGACCTCACCAGCCGAGGCCACCGGGACCGGTGCTGGCGAGAGACCCAAAGGGCGGCCGGGGCGGAAGCCGAAGGGCAGCGTCCCCGCTGTCGTGGCCGACCTGCCCGACAAGCCCGACCCCGACCACGTGCTGACCTGGCGGCAGCGCAAGGTGCTCCAGGTCATCCGCGACTCGGTGCAACGGCGCGGCTACCCGCCCTCCATGCGGGAGATCGGCGAGGCGGTGGGGCTGACCAGCACGTCCAGCGTCTCCTACCAGCTCTCGACGTTGCAGCGCAAGGGCTACCTGCGGCGTGACATCGGCAGGCCGCGCACGGTCGAGGTACGCCTGCCCGGGCACCCGGCGATCCGGCCGGACCAGGGCCTCGACGAAGAGCCGGCGATGGACATCGCCTCGCAGGAGGCGGCGTACGTGCCCATGGTCGGCCGGATCGCGGCTGGCGGCCCGATCCTGGCCGAGGAGCACATCGAGGACATCTTCCCGCTGCCCCGGCAGATCGTCGGCGAGGGGACGCTGTTCCTGCTGAAGGTCGTCGGTGACTCGATGATCAACGCGGCGATCGCCGACGGGGACTGGGTCGTGGTCCGCCAGCAGCAGGTCGCCGAGAACGGCGAGATCGTGGCCGCCATGATCGACGGCGAGGCGACCGTCAAGACCTACAAGCGCTCCGACGACGGCAACATCTGGCTGATGCCGCACAACCCCGTCTACACCCCGATCGCCGGCAACGACGCGGAGATCCTGGGCAAGGTGGTCGCCGTGCTCCGCCGGGTCTGAGGAGCGCAGGCGCGGCTGAGGAGCGCAGAAGCGACGGTCCGGCGGGCCGCACGGGGCCCGCCGGCCGCGTCGCCGCGTCGTCACTCGGGCACGACGTTGACCAGCTTCGGCGCCCGCACGATCACCGTGCGCACGCCGCGCCCGTCCAGGGCCCGGCTCACCCCGGGCGCGGCCAGCGCCTGCTCGCGCAGTTCGTCCTCGCTGATCCCGGGCGGGACCTGCAGCCGGTCCCGCACCTTGCCCGCGACCTGGACGACACACGTCACCAGGTCCTCGACCAGCAACGCGGGGTCGGCGACCGGCCAGCCCGCCCGCGCGACCGACGCGGGGTGCCCGAGCAGTTCCCAGCACTCCTCCGCGGTGTACGGCGCGAACAGCGACAGCAGCACGACCAGGGTCTCCGCCGCCTCCCGCACCGCGGGATCGGCGGCGCCCGGCCCGAAGTCGATCGTCCGGCGGGCCGCGGTGGCCAGTTCCATGAGCCGCGCGACCGCCACGTTGAGCCTGCGGGACTCGACCAGCCTGGTGACCTCGTCGATGGTCCGGTGGGTCACCTTGCGGAGCTCGAGGTCGCCGGCGTCCGGTCCCGCCGGCACCGCCGCGGCGCCGGCGCCCGCGGTGTCAGCTGCGATTCGCCAGACCCGGCCCAGGAACTTGACCGAGGCCTCGGGCGCACGTCGGCCCAGTCGATGTCGTCCGCGGGAGGGCTGGCGAAGATCATCGTGAGCCGGATCGCGTCGACCCCGTGCGCGGCGAGTTGCTCGCCCAGGTCAACCCCGTTGCCCAGGGACTTGGACATGGCCCGGCCCTGGTTGATCACCTGCCCCTGGTTCAGCAGCCGGGTGAACGGCTCGTCGAAGTCGACCATCCGCATGTCGTGCAGGACCTTGACGAAGAACCGGCTGTACAGCAGGTGCAAGATCGCGTGCTCGCTGCCGCCCACGTAGAGGAAGACGGGGTTCCACCGGCGCACCGCGGTCTGGTCGAACGGCCCGTCCGGTCATAGGACGGCGAGCAGTACCGCAGGAAATACCACGAGGAATCCACGAAGGTGTCCATCGTGTCGGTGTCCCGGGTCGCGGGCCCCCCGCACTTCGGGCACTCGGTGTTCACCCAGTCCTTGGCCGCGGCCAGCGGGGAAACCCCCTTGGGGGCCAGGTCCTGGCCGCGCAGGTCCGGCAGCACGACGGGAAGCTGGTCGTCGGGGACCGGGACCTCGCCGCACGAGCCGCAGTACACGATGGGGATGGGCGTCCCCCAGAACCGCTGCCTGGAGAGCAGCCAGTCGCGCAGCCGGTAGCTGACCGCCGCGCGGCCCAGGCCGCGCTCGGCCAGGATCTCGGTGATCGCGGCGATGGCGTCGGCCTTGGGCAGCCCGTCGATCGGGCCCGAGTTGATCAGCGTCCCGTCGCCGGGCGTCGCGATCCCGGTCTGCTCCGGGTCGGGCTGGTCGGTCTGCACCACGACCCGCACCGGCAGCCCGAAGGCGCGGGCGAAGTCCAGGTCCCGCTGGTCGTGCGCGGGAACGGCCATGATCGCTCCGGTGCCGTAGTCCGGCAGCACGTAGTCGGCCGCCCACACGCTGATCCGCTCGCCGTTGACCGGGTTGATCGCGTGCCGGCCCAGGAAGACGCCGGTCTTCTCGCGCTCGGTGGCCTGCCGCTCGATGTCGGTCAGCTTGCCCACCTGCGTCAGGTAGTCCTCCAGCGCGGCGCGCTGCTCCGGGGCGCAGACCTCCTCGGCCAGCGGCGAGTCGGCCGCGATTACGAAGAAGGTCGCGCCGAACAGCGTGTCCGGACGGGTGGTGAACACGGTGACCGGCTCGTCACGCCCCTCGATGGCGAACTGCACCTCGGCGCCCTCGCTGCGCCCGATCCAGTTGCGCTGCATCAGCAGTACCGGCTCGGGCCAGTGTCCCTCCAGGCGAGCCATGTCCTTCAGCAGGCGGTCCGCGTACTCAGTGATCTTGAAATACCACTGGGTCAGCACCCGCCGGACCACCTCGGCGCCGCAGCGCTCGCACCGGCCCGCGATGACCTGCTCGTTGGCCAGCACGGTCTGGTCGACCGGGCACCAGTTGACGTAGCCGTCCTTGCGGTAGGCCAGGCCGCGCTCGTAGAACCGCAGGAACAGCCACTGGTTCCAGCGGTAGTAACCGGGATCACAGGTTTCGAGCCGCCGGGACCAGTCGAAGGACACCGCGTACCGCCGGAACGAGGCGGCCTGGGTCTCGATGTTCTTGTAGGTCCAGTCGGCCGGGTGGGAGTTGTTCCTGATCGCGGCGTTCTCCGCGGGCAGGCCGAAGGCGTCCCAGCCGATCGGGTGCAGCACGTTGTGCCCGCGCTGGAAGAAGTAGCGCGCGACCGCATCCCCGATCGCGTACGCCTCGGCGTGCCCCATGTGCAGGTCGCCGGACGGGTACGGGAACATGTCCAGCAGGTAGGTGCGCTGCCGTGCATCGTCCGGATCGTCGCTGGCGCGGAACGGGTCCAGCGCGGCCCAGCGTTCCTGCCATTTCTCCTGAACCGCCCGCGGATCGTAGTGCTCCGCGCGCGCGGTCTCGCCCGGCGCCCGATCCGCGGCGCGCCGCTCGTGTCCCGCGTCCTCAGCCGCCTTCATTGGTCCCTCACGATGTGGCTAGATCCGGGTTGCGTCCCGGGCTGACTCTGGCCCCTACAGAAAATGCCCCTCGCTCACGAGGGGCAGCCGCGCCAACGACGGATCGGCGGCGCGGCTAGCTAAGGAGCAGCCGAGCGGAACGCATGGTCAAAGGGTAGCGCAACGAATCAGCGGCGACGCCGCCAAGCCCGGTCCTGGCATGGTCTTTTGCGATGCCGACGGCAATGCCACTATGGGAAAACCGAACGCAGTTCTACTTCCGGAAGGCGGCCCACGTGACCAGTCCGCATCCCGCCCCCATCGCCGGAGACCTCGACCTGTCGCAGAACGAGTTCTGGGCGAAGCCCCCGGCGGAGCGCCACGCGGCGTACGCGCAACTGCGGGCCATGCCGGCGCCGCCGTACTTCGAGGCGCCAGAGAACCCGTTCGGCCAGGACGAACTCGGTTATTACGCGCTGGTCAGGCACGCGGACGTGGTCGAGGCGAGCCGGAACGCCGAGGTGTTCTCCTCGGCGGCCGGTTCTACCAGCCTGGTCGACCTGCCGGTCGAGTTCAACGAGTACTTCGGCTCGATGATCAACATGGACGACCCCCGGCACGCCCGGCTGCGCCGGATCGTGTCCCGGGCCTTCACCCCGAAGATGATCAAGAAGTTCGAGGAGGACGTGCAGCGGACGGCGGCCGACATCGTCGACGACCTGCTGCAGACCGGGCCGTGCGACTTCGTGCAGCACGTGTCGGCCCGGCTCCCCCTCAAGATCATCTGCGAGATGATGGGCGTCGGCGACGAGTACTACGCGATGGTGCTGAAGAACACGAACATCATCCTGTCCGGGGCCGACCCGGAGTTCGTCAGCCAGGACCTGAACGAGGCCATCACCCAGATCCTCACCGCCGGCCAGGAACTCGCCGACCTGGTCACCGGGCTGGCCGAGCGCAGCCCGGCCAGCCCGGGCGACGACCTGGTCTCGGCCCTGGCCACGGCCAACATCGACGGCGAGCAGCTCACCCCCGCCGAGCTGGCGTCGTTCTTCATCCTGCTGGTAGTGGCGGGCAACGAGACCACCCGGACCGCGATCTCGCACTCGCTGTGCCTGCTCACCGACCACCCCGACCAGCGCGAGCTGCTGCTGGCGGACTTCGAGGGCCGGATCGGGCCGGCGGTCGAGGAGATCGTCCGTTATGCCTCGCCGGTGATCTGGATGCGCCGCACGCTGACCCGCGACGCCGTCATGAACGGGCACGCCTACCGCGAGGGCGACCGGGCCGTGCTGTTCTACCAGGCGGCCAACCGTGACGAGTCAGTCTTTGACAACGCTATGGCTTTCGACATCACCAGATCCCCGAACCCGCACGTCGGCTTCGGCTCGGCGGGCCCGCACTTCTGCCTGGGCGCGCACCTGGCCCGGCGCGAGATCAGTGCCATGCTCCGCGAGCTGCTGACCCGCGTCCCGGACATCCGCGCCGCGGGCGAGCCGGACCGGCTGCTGTCCAGCTTCATCAACGGCATCAAGCACCTGCCCTGCGAGTTCGGCTGACCAACAACCGGGCCGACCCGCAGCGGGCACCTGTTACTGTCCAGACCTTGGCTGCCCTTGCCCGCCACAAAGCGGATGGGTCTGACCGAGCAGCACAATCCTGCCCTAGGTCGGCATGAGCCCCAATTGAGTCATGAGTTCCGCCCTGTCGAAGATGAGCCGGAAGCTTGACCACTTGCCACCAAGGTAAGTGAGGCCCAGCGTATAGGGGATTGTCACGGTCTTCCCGGTCGGGGGAATGTCCTGACTGTTGGGCACGTGGAATGTCTTCGTGTGCGTGCCTGTGAAGACCGATTCCTGGATTGCCTCGTTCCCTTCTGTGACTGCGACGTTGATCTCGCACCTGCAATCCGGAAAAGCGTCCTGCCAGAGAGACCAGAACATGCGGCCAGTGTCGAGGCCCTGGCCAGCTACTCCTCCCGGAGCGTTGAAGACAATGTCTTCGCCGCAGCATGCGAGCCAGCCATCACGATCGTGCGCATTCCAGGTATCGTAAAAGCGTGTAACGAGACTTTTAATGTCTTCCATGTGATAACCCCCACCCATGAAACCGGCGAGCACGGCAGCAGTATCAGGCTGCACTGATACCTCATTTGTTTCGCAGCTCGTCCGTACGGTCCCGAACACGATACGCCGACCTGATGCCCCTGCACCAGCAGTAGACCGCGGCCAGCCTGCGAGCATCCGTCGTCGTATGCCTGCGGCCGTCGCGGTGGTCACGTAGTTAGGCACTCAATGGGCCGTGGGAACCTCCCTACGGGCATGTCGCGGCATATGCCCGGGCAGGCTGCGGCCACCGGATGTGAGCAGCGCTCACTCCCGGACCGCCGGAATTGCCCGTTATCTTTCAAGAGGCCAGGTGCAGCATCCACTCCTTGAGCACGGCGCGGAACTCGCTATGGCCATCCATCACGCCCTCGGCGATGTCCCAGGCGAGTGCCTTGGCGAAGTAGGGAGCCAGGCTGCGGTTACTCCCGCCGAGACCGCCAGTGATGACTTGGGCGAGTCCTGCCGTTACCTGGACCGCCAGATCGTCCCGTCCGGCGAGCAGCTGCTCGGCGCGCTCCTGGTCGTCATCGAAGGCGGCGTCGAGCAGCGCTGCGATCGTGCGGGATATCTCCTGCCTGCCGGGCTCCATGGTTATGCCGTCTACCCTTGAGGAATGCCGCTATCCGCTCGGACGCATAGCGATTTGGCGTGGCCGCGGTAGCAACTCCCCGCTCGGTTTCCTTCCCCGCCCTCTGGAGACTCAGATTTTCACTGGAATATCTGCCTCACCAAACCGTCGGCCCACCTTCCCCGGGAGGGTCGGCGGCGCTGCGATGACGATTTCTGTGCTCGGGTCGTAGGGGATCTCCGGGGTGCCGCAGACGATGATGTCGGCGCGTTCCCAGGTCCGCTGCGCGGCGTTGAAAGGTATTTCCTCGGCCATCCAGCCAGCGGGCGTCGGCTGAGCCATGACAGCTGCCGCCAGCGCGGGTTGAACCCACCGGCGGTGCATGGCAGGCTCGTGCCCCGTGATCGATGAATTCGCGAAGGAGTACCTGCACGACGATCTGCGCTGGATACGCGAGGCGGTGCTCTGGAAGCTCGACGGGCTCTGCGAATACGATATCCGCCGCCCCCTGACTCCCACCGGGACCAACCTCCTCGGCCTGGTCAAGCACCTGGCGACCTGGGAGGCCAGGTACTTCGGCGAGGTCTTTGACCGCCCGTTCCCCGAACCCCTGCCCCGGTGGGACGACGAGGCCGCGAGCGGCAGCGACCTGTGGGCCACCGAGCACGAAACCCGCGAAGGGATCATCGACTTCTACCGGCGCGTGTGGGAACACTCGGACGCGACGATCAACGCGCTCCCCATCGACGCCCCGGGCCACGTGCCGTGGTGGCCGCGCCCCAACGTGAAGCTGCTCAACATCTTGGTCCACATTCTCACCGAGACCAACCGGCACGCCGGGCATGCCGACATCCTGCGCGAACAGCTCGACGGCGCGGTCGGGACCGACCCGCAGAGCGCGGCCTGGCCGGACTACGGCGCGGCGCACTGGGAGAACCATCGCGCGAAGATCGAGCAGGCCGCCAGAGCAGCTGATCCCGCCCGCGCCTGACCACCGCCCCGCCGCCTCCTGGATGGCGGCAACCGGGCCGGCTGGCTCATGACCGTGGCCGCTGCTTGATTCCGGCCGCGAGCAGGTCCACTACCTCCGCGATGCGGGCCGCACGCAGGTCTGGCCGGCGGCTCGCCCCGTCGATCCAGCGCAGATACGCCTTGCGGTAGAACTGTGCCAGCGTGTCGAAGAACGCCGCCGCGGCAGGAGTCGCGGCGAGCGCAGCAGCGATGTCATCGGCCAGGTCCCCGCGCTGCGGACCCTCCGGCGCCAGTTCCACGATGGCCTCATCGCCGACCGCGACGCCCGCATCGCGGATCCACATCGGGCTCACCGTGAACGCCCATCCGCGGCCGGATGGCGAAATCCTCCCGCGCACCCGTCGGCCGTCAATCGTGCCACCCACCGGATGCTCAGCCTTGGCCCCCCACACCTGGTCTGGGTCGAACGGAACCGCGATGACCGCGCGGTCCCGAGGACCCGGCGCGACCAGGGCACGAAACCGCTGCGCGCGCATAACCCTCATCCTGGCATGACGTGGCCAGGCCAGCGCGGCAGAACCGGGTTCACCTGGTCACCTCGGGGGCAGCTGACCGCTCAGCATCGAGTGGATCGGTAGCACCCGGCCCGGAATCGGTAGCCGCAACCTGAAGAATCCGTATCTAGCGCCGATGCTGACCGCCCCTCCCCGCGTCAGGCTGGACGTAGCGACGCAGGGAGGCGGACCATGACCAGGCAGCTTGCGGACGGGCTGTCGTTCCGGCAGATCGTGAGCATCCCGTTCGATACCTGCCTGGCCGCGCTGGACAGCCGGCAGCTCACCGGACCCGACGGGGAGCTGTGCCTGGGACACAGCCTCCTGCTCGGACCGGTCGAGCGCGATCACCGCTCAGGCACCCGCCGGATCGAGGTGCACCTGGCCCGCGGGCCGCTGCGCCCGCCGGTACGCATGCGGCTGAACATCGACTACTGGTCGGCCACCCGCACCGCCCTCGAACTGATCCCGTGCCAGCGGGTGAGGCCCGGCGCGGCCTACTTCGCGGCCGGGCACCGCCTGCTGGACTCGCTGATCAGCACGCTAGGGGTGCCCGGGCCGGCGCACCAGCGTCTTGAGCGCCGCCTTTACCAGTCGTCCTCCCGGTAGGGGACTTCCTGGCGTTGTTCGAGCACGTCGTCTTCGGGTTCATCATCGGGGATCTCGGTCGGCGTGGAAGGCTGCTCGCGATCCTCGGCGTCATAGTCCGCGTACTCGTCGTCGGCGTACTCGTCCTCCGGATTGCTGTCGGGGTTCGATGCCATGGCTGCGAGTCTTGCCTGCAGGTGCCCGGTACGCAAACAAGACCCTGTGCTCCGCTACTCTCAGCCAGTAAAGGACCAGTAAAGGAACGGCCTGAGGGCCGCTGGGAGGCGAGCCGGTGTGGCTTACGGCGCTGGGTCCGGCCCGGCGGGGCTAGCGCCCCGTCGCGCCCATCAGGAACATGATCCGGACTCCCGATCAACGGGTCCGCGTCTTCGTCAGCTCGACGATTGAGGAACTGGCCGCCGAGCGGCGGGCGGCGACCGCCGCCATCACGCAGCTGCGGCTGACGCCCGTGCTGTTCGAGATCGGCGCCCGGCCCTACCCGCCCCGGGACCTGTACCGCGCCTACCTGAGGCAGAGCGATGTCTTCGTCGGAATCTACGCCGAGTCCTACGGCTGGGTCGCTCCCGGCATGAAGGTCTCCGGCCTGGAGGACGAGTACCGGCTGTCGGCGGGCAAGCCACGGCTCATTTACAGGAAGAAGGCAGAGCGGCGCGAGCCGCGGCTGGCCAGGCTGCTCCAGGCGATCGAGACCGAGGGCGTGGTCTCCTACCGCAGCTTCGCGGACGCCGACGAGCTGGGCTCCCTGATCGCCGACGACCTGGCGCTCCTGCTGGCCGATCGCTTCGCCGCCGCGCCCGCGGCGCCGCCGCCGGTCGCGCCGCTGCCGGTGCTGCGGTGGCCGCTGGTCGACCGGGTGGAGGAACTGCAGGTGGTCACGGGGCTGTTGCGGCAGGCCGACGTCGGCCTGGTGACGCTGACCGGGCCGGGCGGGGTCGGCAAGACCGCCCTCGCTCTCGCCGCCGCGCACGAGGTCGCCGGCCGGTTCGCCGACGGCGCCGCTGCTGCGTCCCGGCAGCGACCAGTGGGACCTGGCCCTGCTGCTGAACTCCGGCCTGGAAGAGGCGCGGGCGGCGCCAGCCGCGGCCGGGCCGTTGCTCACCGAGGCGCTGGATATCTGGCAGCAGCTGGGCGGCACCGTCGGCGTGGCGTTCGCGCTGGCCGGCCTGGGCGAGGTCGCGGCCCGGCGCGGGAGGCCGCACCGCGCCGGCCAGCTGCTCGGCGCGGGCCGGGCGCTGCTCCCGGCGGCCCACCCGTTGCTGCACGTCATCGTGCCGTATGACCTGCCCGCCCGGCTGGCCGCCGCGCGTGCGGCCGGCGACCCGGCGGCGTTCGATCGCGGCCTGGCCGAGGGAGAGGACTGGACGATCGAACAGGCGGTCGCCGCCGGGCAGGCCGGCCCGGATGCCGACCCCGGATAGCCGCGGGCTCAGCCGCGGCTCGCGGACAGCGCGGTCAAGACCGTGAGGGTGATCGCGACGGCGGCCGCCAGCCCGTGCAGCACCACCAGCCGCGGCGGGAACCGCCACGCCGCACCGGCCTGGCGCCGGGCGTCCCGGGTGTTCCGGGCCAGCCAGCTCAGCCCGACGCCGATGGTCACCACGAGGATGCCGAAGGAGATCCAGGCGAACGGGTGGTAGCGCACGAACACGAACATGAACCAGCAGGCCAGACCGGTGAGGGCCAGCGCCGGGTGGCTGAACTCCAGCAGCGGGTGCTCGCCGGGCGGGGTGGCCACCGTGACCCGGGGAACCGGCGGCGGTTTCCCCTCGTCGGTGAGCGGGATCGCGCCGGTCCTGGCCGCGGCCCCCGCGGCCGCGGCCGCCGCGCGCCGGCGGCCGCCGCCCGCCGGGCCGCGCCGCCCGTGCTGAGCAGCGAGACGCCCGCGCCCGCGGTGACCACCCACAGGACCAGCGTCACGATGGCCAACGCCGTTCCCTCAGCCCAGCGCGCTGATCTTCGCGGCCAGGTCGAAGTCGGCCGCGGTGAGGCCCCCGGCCGAGTGCGTCGACAGGGTCAGCGTGACCTTGTTCCACTGGATCAGGATGTCCGGGTGGTGACTGGCCTGCTCGGCCAGGTAGGCCACGGCTCCGGTAAAGAGCATGGCCTCCCGGAAGTCGCTCCGCGTGACCGTGGTGGTGATGCTGCTGCCCTGACGCGCCCAGCCGGGCACCCCGCCCAGCCGGGCGGATATCTCATCCTCGGTAAGCAGTTCCATGCCTCCCGATTCTCACTCAGCCGTGTCACGAGGTTCGTAGCTGGCTCCTCCGGTGAGCGGAGAAGATCTAGCCAGCGCGGCATATCTGCCTGATGCGTTCGCGGGTGTAGCCGGTCATCTTGACGAGGTCGGTCTGCCGGACGCCCTGGCCGGCCGCCTCGGCTATGGCGGCGTGCAGCGCGGCCAGGGTCTGCTCGGCGCGCTTCGCCGCGCGACGGTGAGCGGCGACGGCGGCCTTGATCGGCTCCGCCGGGTCGGTACTGACCATGATCGTTATTATGCCATACGCGGTTGGCCAAACCAGTTTGTAAGCAAACGTGTTTGGCATAACGTGGTTGTCGTGACCAAGGCCGCCGAGATCCCCGCTACCCGCTGTCTGCGCTGCCGGCGCACCCTCACCGCCGCGGCATCGGTCAGCGCCGGATACGGGCCCGGGTGCACGTGCCCGGCCGGAACGCGCGGCAACGGCCGGACCTGCTACCACCGCGCGGCCGCCCGGATCCTCGGCGCGACCGGGAAGGCGGCCTGACCGTGGACGACGGGGCGGGCCGGCCGCAGGCCGAGCGTCCGCCCCCGGCCCCGATAAGCTGGGCCCAGCCGGAGCGCGCCGACGCTGCCGCGGCTTCGTCCCTGACCCGTGTCGGCGCATTCGGCCCTGACCAGGTGTTCGCGAGAGGTGCCGCCCGGGCCATGGAGTGCCGATGACCGACCCGCCTGCGCTGCGGCGCACGCCGCTGACCGGCGTGCACGAGCGCCTCGGAGCGACGCTGACCGGCTTCGCCGGGTGGCTGATGCCGCTGCGGTACGGCAGCGAGACGGCCGAGCACAACGCGGTACGCACGGCGGCCGGCCTGTTCGACCTGTCGCACATGGGCGAGATCGCGGTCACCGGCCCGGACGCCGCCGACGCGCTGGACTACGCGCTGGTCGGGCAGCCGTCCGCGCTGGCGCCCGGCCGGGCCCGTTACACCATGATCTGCGCCCCGGACGGCGGGATCATCGACGACCTGATCGTCTACCGGCTGGCCACCGGCGAGTTCCTCGTGGTCGCGAACGCCGCCAACACCCCGGCCGTGTACCAGGCGCTGGCCGAGCGGGCCGGGGGGAAGGACGCCGCGGTCGCGGACCGGACCGCCGACTACGCCCTGATCGCCCTGCAGGGCCCGCGCGCCGAGCGCATCCTGGCCCCGCTGACCGACGCCGACCTGCCCGGGGTGAAGTACTACGCCAGCTATCCCGCGACCGTGGCCGGCGCCCCGGTCCTGCTGGCCCGCACCGGCTACACCGGCGAGGACGGGTTCGAGCTGTTCACTCCCCCGCAGGAAGCCGAGCGGATCTGGGCAGGCGCTGAGCACGGCGGGCGCGGCCGACGGGCTGGTCCCGGCGGGCCTGGCCGCGCGGGACACGCTCCGGCTCGAGGCCGGGATGCCGCTCTACGGCAACGAGCTCGGCCCCGACCTCACCCCGTTCGACGCCGGCCTGGGCCGCGTGGTCAAGCTGGACAAGCCCGGCGACTTCGTGGGCCGCGCGGCGCTCGCCGAGCGAGCCGGGGCCGCGCCGCAGCGCGAGCTGGTCGGGCTGGTCGGCCGGTCCCGGCGGGTGCCCAGGCACGGGTACGACGTGCTCTGGGACGAGGCGGCCTGCGGGAAGGTGACCAGCGGCGCGCCGTCCCCGACGCTCGGCAAGCCGATCGCGATGGCGTACGTTACGCCCCGGGCCGCGCTGCAGGCCCGCGAGCCGGAGCAGGACGGCGAGCGCGGCCGGCTCGCCGTCGATATCCGGGGCAGCGCCGAGCCTGCTGACCTGGTGCCGCTGCCGTTCTACCGTCGGCCGGCCTGACCGGCCGGCCACCCTGATCCCGCAGAAAGAGGGTCGTCATGACCGTTCCCGACGAGCTGCACTACACCCGCGAGCACGAGTGGGTGGCCATCACCGGAACCACCGCCTCCGTCGGCATCACCGACCACGCCCAGCGCGCTCTCGGCGACGTCGTCTACGTCTCCCTGCCGACGGCGGGCAGCAAGGTGACGGCCGGGGAGCCGTGCGGGGAGGTCGAGTCCACCAAGTCGGTGAGCGACATCTTCGCGCCCGTCGACGGCGAGGTGGCCGAGGTCAACGCGGAGATCGAGGAGAACCCGGGCCTGGTCAACGCCGACCCGTACGGGGCCGGCTGGCTGTTCAAGGTCACCCTGCCCGGCTCCGCCGCGGGCGAGTTGCCGCCCGGCCTGCTGTCCGCCGCCGATTACGAAGAGCTCGTCGCCGCGGAGGAGTGAGCGTGGCCGTCCCCGAGCGCGACCGGCAGCGCTACGACGCGGCGACCGCGCACCTCGAGCCGCCGCTGGCCGTGGTGGACCTGGCGGCCCTGCGCGCCAACGCGCAGGCGATGACGCGGCGGGCCGCCGGGAAGCCGATCCGGCTGGCGAGCAAGTCCGTCCGCTGCCGCGAGCTGATCGACCAGGTGCTGCGGATGGACGGCTTCCGCGGGATCCTCGCCTTCACCCTGCCCGAGGCCCTGTGGCTCGCTGAGCGCGGCACGTGCGACGACATACTCGTGGGCTACCCCACGGCCGACCGCGCCGCGCTGGCCCGGCTGGCCGGCGACCCGGCCGCCGCCGCTGCCGTCACCGTCATGGTGGACTGCCCCGAGCACCTCGACATGATCGAGAAGGCGGCCGCGAGCACCGCGGACCCGCACCCGGTGCGGGTCTGCATCGACATCGACGCCGGGTACCTGGCGCTGCGCGGGCGGCTGCGCGCGGGCGCCCGGCGGTCCCCGGTCCGGACTCCCGGCGACGCCGCCGCCCTGGCCGCCGCCATCGCCGCCCGGCCGGGGCTGCGCCTGGCCGGCCTGATGGCGTACGAGGCGCAGATCGCCGGCGTCGGCGACAACCCGGCCGGGCACCCGCTGCAGGCCGCGGCCATCCGGTACCTGCAGCGGAAATCAGGGGCCGAGCTGGCCGTGCGCCGGGCCGCGATCGTCGCGGCCGTCCGGGCGGTCGCGCCGCTCGAGTTCGTCAACGGCGGCGGCACCGGCTCGATCGAGAAGACAGCGGCCGAGCCGGCGGTGACCGAGATCGGCGCCGGGTCGGGGCTCTACCAGCCCCGGCTGTTCGACAGCTACCGGAGCTTCCACGGCCAGCCCGCGGCGTTGTTCGCGCTGCCCGTGGTGCGCAGGCCGGGGCCGGGGGTGATCACCGCGCTGGGCGGCGGCTACCTGGCCTCCGGGGCCGCCAACCGCGCCCGGCTGCCCGCTCCCTACCTGCCCGCCGGGCTACGGCTGGACCGCCAGGAGGGCGCGGGCGAGGTGCAGACGCCGCTGATCGGCCCCGCGGCGGACCGGCTGCGGATCGGTGACCGGGTGTGGCTCCGGCACGCCAAGGCGGGCGAGCTGTGCGAGCGGTTCAGCGAACTGCACCTGATCGAGGGCAATACCGTGGTCGCGACCGTTCCGACCTACCGAGGTGAGGGTAAGACATTCCTTTGAGAGCCTGATCGCAGCGCGCTGCTTCTAACCCGGGGATGTGAGGCGGCCATGACCCAGCCCGATGTGGCCACGCGGGTGCCGCCGAAGGAGCGGCCGAAGCGGCACATCGGGCGGATCGTGTTCTGGGCCCTGGTCGGGCTCGCGACCGTGTCCCTGATCGTCAGCATCGCGATTCCGGTCCTGACCATCCAGGCTTATGTCGAGCAGTCGCCGACGATGGGAAAGACGATCCCTCCCGGCGAACGGCTGCTCGCCGCGGGCGGATCCGATCTCCGCCGCGGCGACGTGATCGTGCTCCGCGTGCCGCTGCGGCAATCCCGGACCGGCGGCCTGTTCGTCAAGCGCGTGATCGGCCTGCCCGGCGATCACGTGGCCTGCTGCGATGCCAAGGGCCGGATCACCGTCAACGGGAAGCCGCTGGACGAGACCTACGTCTATCCGGGCAACCGGCCATCGGTGTCCGGCTTCTCGGTGACCCTCGGCCGGGGGCAGATCTGGGTGATGGGCGATCACCGCAACATCTCGGTCGATTCCCGGAAGTGGGGCCCGGTCCCGGTCAGCGGCGTGGTGGGCCGTGTCGTCTTCGCCGGCCACGGGTCGGACTTCGCCGCGCTGCGCACGCCACCGACCTTTGTCTCCGACGGCCTGGCCCCCGCGGACACGCGCCCGGACCTTTACCTGCGGCTGGCCGTCCTGGCGCTGGCCTCCGTCGCGCTGCTGCTGCTCCTGGCCATCTTCGGAATCACCCGCTCGGCGGTCCGCAGGCGCCGCTCCCGCCAGGCAGCGGCCCGGGCGGCGGCAGCCCGGCCGCTGGTGGAGCCGATGTACGGGGTCTACCGGATTCCGCCGCCGCGCGGTCCCTCGGACGCCTAGGGTTACTTCCGGCGCCGCCCCCAGATCCGGATGATCGCCACGCTGACGACGGCCAGGCCGACCGCGGCCGCCGCCAGGCGTACCTCGGGCCGCGCGGCCTGCTCGAGCGCACGGTCGCGCAGCCGGCGCAGGTTGTCGACCGGGTTGACCCGCTCGGCGACGGCGTTCACCCGCTCCGCGATCGTGTCGATGGTCTGCGCCAGGCTCTCCCGCGTGTGCTCGATCTGCGCGACAATCGCGTCCGGATCGGTCCCGTTCACCGCTCCGCGCATGGCGACCGTGCCTTGCACCTCGACAGCGCTATCCGGATCGGTCATCGCAAGCGTCCCTCCTCTGCCGCACCCTTGGCGTGTCCCGAGTTCCCGCTAGTCTCCCAGGCTGGGCCGGACCGCGCACGGCCGGCCCGCCCGCGGGGCGGCGGGGCCGGGCCTGCGGGCCCCGCGCAGACGCCGGCGGTCCCGGGCGCCGCGCGCCCGGGACCGCCGATGCGGGCCGCCTGCTGGTCAGCTCGTCGCGCTGGCCAGTTGCTGCGCGCCGCGGATGATCAGCTGGCAGGCGAGGGCCTGCGCGCCCGCGTGGGCGACCGGCTGGTCACCGAACGCGGCCGCTTCGAGCTCGCCCTTGATCTGCCCGGCCAGCCGGTCCCGGGCGACTTCGAGGCCGCGCAGCGCCTTGCCGGTGCCGAGGTACACCCGGTCGCCCGGGCTGCTGCCGTTGATCGCGCTGGTGTCGGCCTGGAGCGTGTACGCGGCGAAGTCGCCGACGCTGGAGTTGAGCTGCTTGTAGCACTCCCCCAGGCCGGTGACGCCGGGGGCGCTGAGCGCCTGGTTCGGATGGCTGAGGATCTGGGTGATCACCCGGCCGTCGTGCTCGTAGTCGTCCCGCAGCCCGGTCAGGTACAGGATGGTCGGCCGGATGTCGGTCTCGTCCGCCCAGGGACCGGGGAAGTGGTCCTGGAACACCTCGGTCTGGCCGCTGTCCGGGCCCGACGAGGTCGTGCCCTGGTCCGCCGCCGGGCCGTCCAGGCCGAGGCGGCGCACGCCGGGCCCGGCGAACGCCACGTAGTTGGTGTTGATCTCGGCGGCGTAGTCGCCGTGATTCCACGCGAACCCGGTGTCCTGCGTGACGCAGGAACCCGTGCAGGTGCGCCGGGCCCGTCGAGAGGTAGTAGTCGGGCTTGGCGAACATCGCGAGCGTCGGCGTCCGGGCCGGGTCCGCGTTCACGAAGTGCAGGATCGCCTCTTCGGTCGGGTCGGCCAGGTAGTTGTCGATCTTCTGGGTGGTGCCGGTGTACGGGTTGGCCGCGGTCAGGCCCGCTGACGTCGTGCTCGAACGTACGGACCACCGGTGTGTCCGGCCCGGGGTTGCCGTGCAGGTAGAACTCCGGCGCCGTGTCGGCCTCCAGGCCGAAGGGGGTGGTGTTGCCCGCGGCGGTGAGCAGCCCGGTGAGGTTGCCGGCCAGCTCGCCGAACGATCCGGCCGGGTAGGTGCACTCCACGTCCGGGGTCACCGTGTCGCCGCTGACCGTGGCCCCGTCGCAGCCGGCCGGGGTGGGCTGGACCGCCCGCCCCACGTTCGCGCCGGCCTCGTGGTCGCCCTCGTCGGAGCTGACCACGAACAGCGTGTTCTGCGCGGTGATCCCGTCGGCGGCGAGCCGCTGGAAGAAGGTCGCCGAACGCCTGGTTGTAGTACTGCGCCTGGGCGATGTAGCAGGCGCTGCCGCTGCCGAGCGCGTCGGGCGCCTTGTAGCACGGCTCGCCCGGGCCGCCGAGGCCGCTGATGAACTCGTTCCCGTGCAGGTCGGCCAGGTAGACGTTGGTGACCTGGACGCCGCTCTCCAGCATGTCGGCCGCGTAGGCCAGCGACTGCGACGCGTTGATGCCGCTCGTAGCCGGGGAAGCCCGGGTAGTTGGTCAGGAACGCCCCGTTGATCTGGTTCCCGTTCAGGTCCACGAGGTTCCCGGCGGCGTTGGTCACCTGGATAGCCGTGGTGCGTGACATCCGGCGTCCCGGCGCCCAGCTGCGGCGCGACGTACTTGTGCCCGAACAGGGCCTGGTAGCCGCTGGTAGCCGCCGGGCTCGTCCGGCAGGACGTCGGCCACGGCCGTGTGCGAGGGCGTGGTCTGCCCGTACTTGACCGCCTCGGCGTCGGCGCAGAACGCGCTGCCCTGGGCGCAGTGCACGCCCAGGCCGATGTAGTCCGCGGTCTCCGGGTCCTTGAAGGAGTCCGGGTCGTTGGCCAGCTGCTGCGCCTCTGGCGAGTTAGCGCCGAACGCGTCGGGGATGTCCGGGGAGGGGTTCTCCAGCTCCTGGTTCACCGTGGCGATCTCGCCGACGTTGCAGCCGGACCGGGTGAACGGCACCCACGGCGCCGGGGTCACCGTGTCCGGCTGGACGGGCGGGTTCGCGGTGGCGGGCGGCATCGGGGAGTACACCAGGTTCGGGTTGGTGTCATGCCCGGCGTTCGGGGTCGACGCGGTGTCGTCGATCGCGTCGTTCCAGTAGGTGAACACGGTCGCCGGGTCGGTCGTGCCGTCGGCGTTGTACGTCTGGTAGTCGTTGGCGATCCCGTCGCCGTGCCGGTCGCCGTACAGCCCGGTGGCGGTGGTCAGCAGGTCATCGCCGGTGTGCGCGATCAGCGGCGTGTGGCTGTTGGACAGGAACGTGCCGTTGTCCTCCAGGAAGTGCAGCAGGTTCGGCAGCATCTCCAGGTCCGAGGGCACATTCGGGTTGTCCCGGAAGAAATGCACGTTGTCAAAGCCGATCTGCACCACGTGCTTGATGCCATTGGCCAGATGGCAGTCGTTCGGCCCCGCCTGGTGACCGGCGCCGGCCGGCCGGGCCGCCGAGGCCAGCCCGGGGGCGGCGCCCCCGGCAACGCACAGCGCGCTGACGAGTGCCGCGCACCCGGCCACCGCGATCGCCCGCAGACCCACTGGATGCTGCATCCGCTCCTCCTTCTCGGGCCCACCGCCCGGCCCCGGAGGCCGGGCATTCCAGCCGGTGACGCTAGGGGAACTGACCGAACTTCAGGCGACAGGAGTGTAACGGTACGGACAACCTTTGCGCCCCCGATGCTCACCGGTACTGCCTGGTACGTCCCCTAGCCTGGACCCCCGCGCGGCCCGGCACAATACGCCGCGATCACGGCATCTGCGGCGGGCCGGCCATGGACCATTCCCGTTGCGTGGTAATGGCAAAGAGCAACGCGTCCACGAGCGCGAGGAACTGCACCGCGTGGTCTCGCGTGGCCCGGGCCGGATCCGCGGTGACGGCATTGCGGAGGGCGACCACGCCGTCGACCGCGCGGACGACCGACTCGGGCACGAGCCCCTGATCGCGCGCGAAGCGGGCGACGGCCGTCGGGTCCCCGCTGCCGACGGGCAGCAGCTTCCCGCTGGAGCCCAGCAGCCCCCGCAGGGCCGCCTCCACGGCCCCGAATGCCTGGCCGATGGCGGCCGCGGGATCGTCCTCCGCGGCGGTCGCGAACTTGAGCAGCACCGGCATGGCCGGGCTCGGCCCGCGGGCCGACACGGTCGCGGTCAGCTCGGCCCTGGTCTGGCTGACGATCCGGTCGAACTCGGCGTCGGACTGCCCGGAGCGAAGCCGCCGCAGGCCGGACGCCAGCTGCATCAGGATGTCCACGATGGGGCGGCGCAGGAAGGCCACGATCGCGACGATCGCGGCCGGCCACGCCAGCGCCTTGACCACGTCGACGATGAATTGCAGTCCGGACATACGCGTACGGTAGCGGAAATGCCCGGCCGGTCAGGGGCCGGTCAGCGTCACCAGCAACTCGTTCAGCTGGCTGACGAACGCCGCAGGATCATCGATCCGGGCGCCCAGGGTGAGCACCGCCTGGCCGTACAGCACCTGCGCCCACTCGGCGAGGTGCGGATCGTCCGGGTCGCGGCTGAGCCTGGCCACCAGCGGATGCTTCGGGTTAATCTCCAGCACCGGCTGGCTGGGCAGCCCCGAGCCCCGCAGCCGGTGCGCCAGGCTGGCGTCGGAGTCCGGCTCGTTGGCCACGATGCAGGCCGGCGAGGTGGTGAGGCGGCTGGTCACGCGCACGTCCCAGGCCTTGCCGTCCAGGGCCGTCTTCAGCCGGCCGACCAGGGCGGCGCAGTCGGCGGCTGCCTGCTCGGTGGCCTGCTGCTCGGCCTCGTCCTGCAGCGCGCCGAAATCCGGGCTGCCCTGGGTGACCGACTGCAGCCGCCGGCCTCCGAACTCCGGCAGGCTGGTCACCACCCAGTTGTCCACGGCGTCGGACAGGAGCAGCACCTCGATGCCCTTCTGGCGGAACGCCTCCAGGTGAGGGCTGGCCGCGGCGCCGGCCAGGGTCGGCGCGACCAGATAGTAGATCTTCTCCTGGCCGTCCTTCATCCGCGCCACGTAGTCGCTGAGCGAGACCTCCTGCCCTGCGCCGGTGCCGGCCCGGGTGGTGTGGAAGCGCAGCAGCCCGGCGATCTCGTCCCGGTTGGCGTAGTCCTCGACGATTCCCTCCTTGAGGGTGGCGCCGAACTCCTTCCAGAACGTGGCGTACTTCTCCGGCTCGCTGGCGGCCATGTCCTTCAGCAGCTTCAGCACCCGCTTCACCGCCGTGGACCGGATGTGGTCGACGGCGCGGCTGCCCTGCAGCATCTCCCGGGACACGTTCAGCGGCAGGTCGCTGGAGTCGATCACGCCCCGGAGGAACCGCAGGTACCTCGGCATCAGCTGCCCGGTGTCCTCCAGGATGAAGACCCGCCGGACGTGGAGCTTGACGCCGCGCCGCGACTCCAGCGCCCACAGGTCCCACGGGGCGCGGGACGGGATGAACAGCAGCAGCGTGTACTCGTAGGTCCCCTCGATCTTGCTGTGCAGGTAGGCCAGCGGATCGGTGAAGTCGCCCGCGATGTGCTGGTAGAAGTCGTTGTAGTCCTGCTCGGTGATCTCGGCCTTGGGCCGGGCCCACAGCGCCGACGCCCGGTTGACCGGCTCCTCGCCGGCGACCTGGCCGGTCCCGTCACCGGGCCGTTCGGCCGTCATCAGGATGGGCAGGCTGATGTGGTCGGAGTACTTCTGGATGATCGAGCGGAGCCGGAAGCCGTTCAGCAGGTCGTCCTCGCCGTCGCGCAGGTGCAGCACGATCTCGGTGCCCCGGGCCGGCCGGCCGGCCGCCTCCAGCGTGTACTGGCCGCTGCCGTCGGACTCCCAGCGCACGCCGTCGCTGACCGGCAGGCCAGCTCTGCGGGTGGTCAGGGTGACCCGGTCGGCCACCACGAACGAGGAGTAGAAGCCCACGCCGAACTGGCCGATGAGGGTCGCGTCCTTGCGCTGGTCGCCGGTGAGCGCCTGGAGGAACTCACGGGTGCCGGACTTGGCGATGGTGCCGATGTGCTCCATCACCTCCGCCCGGTTCATGCCGATGCCGTTGTCGCTGACGGTGATCGTGCGCGCGGCGATGTCGAAAGCCACCCTGATCTGCAGCGGGCCGTCGTCCTCCTCCAGTTCGGGATGCGTGAAGATCTCGAAGCGCAGCCGGTCGATGGCGTCGGAGGCGTTCGAGATCAGCTCGCGCAGGAAGATCTCCTTGTTGCTGTACAGCGAGTGGATCATCAGGTCGAGGATCTGGACCACCTCGGCCTGGAAGCGATGCGTCTCCTGGTCCGCCTGCGCGCTCATCAGCTCTGCCCCTCCGGTCACCGAGCCTCTTTCATCCTCTCCGCGGCTGCCCCCTGCCTTAAGCGCGAGGTCGGCGGATGAAAGGAATTCACCGATGCGGCGAGGCTACCAATAGCGGTCGCCAGCGGCCAGGCCTCGGCTGCCGTTCAGGGCGGAGTGGACGTCAATATGCTGTAGGTAGGACGGCTGACGCCGAGTACGGGGATCTTGGCAGCAGGTGATTGACGTGGCTCTTGACGTCGCTCGCTGAACGAGCGAGTGCTATCTCGCGTTGAAGTGGATAGAATGTCACTAGTACTGCCTGGTACGTCCCCTAGCCTGGACCTTGATCGGGCCTGGCGCAATACGCCGCGATCACGGCGTCTGCGGCGGGCCGGCCAGGGACCATTCCCGTTGCGTGGAAATGGCAAAGAGCAGCGCATCCACGAGCGCGAGGAACTGCACCGCGTGGTCCCGGGTGGCCCGGGCCGGATCCGCGGTGACGGCAGTGCGGAGGGCGACCACCCCGTCGACTGCGCGGACGACCGACTCGGGCACGAGTCCCTGATCGCGCGCGAACCGGGCCACGGCCGTCGGGTCGCCGCTGCCGACGGGCAGCAGCTTCCCGCTGGAGCCCAGCAGCCCTCGCAGGGCCGCCTCCACGGCCCCGAACGCCTGGCCGATGGCGGCCGCGGGATCTTCCTCGGCGGCGGTCGCGAACCTGAGCAGCACCGGCATGGCCGGGCTCGGCCCGCGGGCCGACACGGTCGCGGTCAGCTCGGCCCTGGTCTGGCTGACGATCCGGTCGAACTCGGCGTCGGACGGCCCGGAGCGGAGCCGCCGCAGGCCGGACGCGAGCTGCATCAGGATGTCCACGATGGGGCGGCGCAGGAAGGCCACGATCGCGACGATCGCGGCCGGCCACGCCAGCGCCTTGACCACGTCGACGATGAATTGCAGTCCGGACATACGCGTACGGTAGCGGAAATGCCCGGCCGGTCAGGGGCCGGTCAGCGTCACCAGCAACTCGTTCAGCTGGCTGACGAACGCCGCAGGATCATCGATCCGGGCGCCCAGGGTGAGCACCGCCTGGCCGTACAGCACCTGCGCCCACTCGGCGAGGCGCGGATCGTCCGGGTCCCGGCTGAGCCTGTCCACCAGCGGATGCTTCGGGTTGATCTCCAGTACCGGCTGGCTGGGCAGCCCCGAGCCCCGCAGCCGGTGCGCCAGGCTGGCGTCGGAGTCCGGCTCGTTGGCCACGATGCAGGCCGGCGAGGTGGTGAGGCGGCTGGTCACGCGCACGTCCCAGGCCTGGCCGTCCAGGGCGGCCTTCAGCCGGCCGACCAGGGCGGCGCAGTCGGCGGCGGCCTGTTCGGTGGCCGCTGCTCGGCCTCGTCCTGCAGCGTGCCGAAATCCGGGCTGCCCTGGGTGACCGACTGCAGCCGCCGGCCGTCGAACTCGGGCAGGCTGGTCACCACCCAGTTGTCCACGGCGTCGGAGAGCAGCAGCACCTCGATGCCCTTCTGGCGGAACGCCTCCAGGTGAGGGCTGGCCGCGGCGCCGGCCAGGGTCGGCGCGACCAGGTAGTAGATCTTCTCCTGGCCGTCCTTCATCCGCGCCACGTAGTCGCTGAGCGAGACCTCTTGCCCGGCGCCGGTGCCGGACCGGGTGGTGGGGAAGCGCAGCAGCCCGGCGATCTCGTCCCGGTTGGCGTAGTCCTCGACGATTCCCTCCTTGAGGGTGGCGCCGAACTCCTTCCAGAACGTGGCGTACTTCTCCGGCTCGCTGGCGGCCATGTCCTTCAGCAGCTTCAGCACCCGCTTCACCGCCGTGGACCGGATGTGGTCGACGGCGCGGCTGCCCTGCAGCATCTCCCGGGACACGTTCAGCGGCAGGTCGCTGGAGTCGATTACGCCCCGGAGGAACCGCAGGTACCTCGGCATCAGCTGCCCGGTGTCCTCCAGGATGAAGACCCGCCGGACGTGGAGCTTGACGCCGCGCCGTGACTCCAGCACCCACAGGTCCCACGGGGCGCGGGACGGGATGAACAGCAGCAGCGTGTACTCGTAGGTCCCCTCGATCTTGCTGTGCAGGTAGGCCAGCGGATCGGTGAAGTCGCCCGCGATGTGCTGGTAGAAGTCGTTGTAGTCCTGCTCGGTGATCTCGGCCTTGGGCCGGGCCCACAGCGCCGACGCCCGGTTGACCGGCTCCTCGCCGGCGGGCTGGCCGGTCCCGTCGCCGGGCCGTTCGGCCGTCATCAGGATCGGCAGGCTGATGTGGTCGGAGTACTTCTGGATGATCGAGCGGAGCCGGAAGCCGCTCAGCAGGTCGTCCTCGCCGTCGCGCAGGTGCAGCACGATCTCGGTGCCCCGGGCCGGCCGGTCGACCGCCTCCAGCGTGTACTGGCCGCTGCCGTCGGACTCCCAGCGAACGCCGTCGCTGACCGGCAGGCCGGCCCGGCGGGTGGTCAGGGTGACCCGGTCGGCCACCACGAACGAGGAGTAGAAGCCCACGCCGAACTGGCCGATGAGGGTCGCGTCCTTGCGCTGGTCGCCGGTGAGGGCCTGGAGGAACTCACGGGTGCCGGACTTGGCGATGGTGCCGATGTGCTCCATCACCTCGGCCCGGTTCATCCCGATGCCGTTGTCGCTGACGGTGATCGTGCGCGCGGCGGTGTCGAAGCCGACCCTGATCTGCAGCGGGCCGTCGTCCTCCTCCAGTTCGGGGTGCGTGAAGATCTCGAAGCGCAGCCGGTCGATGGCGTCGGAGGCGTTCGAGATCAGCTCGCGCAGGAAGATCTCCTTGTTGCTGTAGAGCGAGTGGATCATCAGGTCGAGGATCTGGACCACCTCGGCCTGGAAGCGATGCGTCTCCTGGTCCGCCTGCGCGCTCATCAGCTCTGCCCCTCCGCTCACCGAGCCTCTTTCATCCCCCGCGGCGGCCCACGGGTCTGGACCCGAGGCCGGCGGATGAAAGGGATTCACCGATGCGGCGAGGCTACCAATATGGCCGCCAGCGCGCCGGCCCTCGGGCTGCCCGTTCAGGGCGGAGTGGACGTCAATCCATGGCGGTACGCGTAGCCGACGGCCTGCGCCCGGTCACGGGCG
The DNA here is from genome assembly GCA_963745575.1 of uncultured Actinomycetota bacterium. Taxonomy (GTDB): domain Bacteria; phylum Actinomycetota; class Actinomycetes; order Streptosporangiales; family Streptosporangiaceae; genus JASHPR01. Next base: position 229,088 of record CAVUYA010000013.1, read on the forward strand.
CCGATCTTGGCCAGCAGGTGATTGACGTGGCTCTTGACCGTCGCCTCGCTGACCACGAGCCGGGTCGCTATCTCCGCGTTGGACAGGCCCTCGGCGATCAGGACGAGCACCTCGGCCTCGCGCGGCGTCAGGCCGTCGGGAAGCGGCGGCGCCTGCGGCCCGGCGGCCGCGGCCGGTGTAGAGCCGCCCGGCCCGGCCGGGCGGGCGCCACCGCGATCGCGTCCACCAGGTGGTGCTGCACGGACGGGTCGATGACCGCCTGGCCGCTGACCACCTGCTGCAGGGCCTGCCGGATCTCGGCCGCCCCGGCGTCCTTGGTCAGGTAGCCGCGGGCGCCGGCCCGCAGCGCCTCGATGACCGAGCGGTCATCGGCATAGGTCGTGAGCACGATCACCTTGATCGCCGGGGCCCGCTCGCGCAGCCTGCGGGTCGCCTCGACGCCGTCACACCGCGGCATCCGCAGGTCCATCAGGACGACGTCCGGCCGCTGCGTGGTGGCCTGGTCCACCGCCTCCTCGCCGTTCGCGGCCGTTCCCACCACCTCGACCTGCGGCAGCAGGCCGAGCAGCAGGACCAGCCCGTCGCGCACGACCCGCTGGTCGTCGGCGACCAGTACCCGGATGGGATCGCTCACGCCGGCACCCACAGCTCCACCCGGAACCCGGTCGCGGTCGCGGCGGTCGTGAGCCGGCCGCCGAGCAGTTCCGCGCGTTCCCGCATCCCCGTCAGGCCGTAGCCGCCCCGGCGGGGTCGCCGCCAGCCGCCCCGGCGGGATCGCCGCCGGGGCCGGCCTCGCCCGGCGAGCTGGCCGCGCGAGCGCCGCTGGCCGCCGCGGGCAGCAAGGCCCGGTCATCGCCGAAGTCCTCGACGGTCAGGCGGGTGCCGTCCGGCTCGTAACCCAGCCGGATCTCGACCCGTCCGACGCGCGCGTGCTTACGGATGTTCGTCAGCGCCTCTTGCGCGACCCGGTACAGCGCGAGCCGGGCCTGCGGGTCGAGGTCGCGCGGCTCCCCCGTGACCGTGAGCTCGCCACGCACGCCGCTGTCGCGCTCGAACTCGGCGGCCAGGCCGGCCAGCCGTTCCGGGCCGGGCAGTTCCTCGTCGCGGAGCATGCCGATCGCCTTGCGCGCCTCCTGCAGCCCGGACCGGGCCAGGCGGTGCGCGCGCTCGATGGTATCGGTGAGCCGGGAACTCGCCCCGTCCTCGATGGCCAGCAGCCGCGCGCCTTCCAGCTGCAGCGTGAGCCCGGACAGCGAGTGCGCGAGCACGTCGTGCATCTCCCGGGCCAGCCGCTGCCGCTCGGCCAGGGCGGCCGCCCGCACCTCGGCATCCTGGGCACGGTCCAGGTCGATCAGCAACCGTTCGATCTGGTAGCTGTCCCGGTCCAGCCGCCGGGTGAACAGCGCGACCGCGAGGATGACGCCGGGAAGGATGGCGATCAGCAGGCCGGCCGCGCCCAGCTGGCGCCCGTGCGTATGGACCGCCGCCGCCACAACTGCCAGGACCAGGCACGCCACCGCCAGACCCGAGGCGGCGATGGCCTGGCCGCGCCGCCCGGGCAGCAGCCGCAACACCGCGACGGCCGCGACGAAGAACCCGAAACCGCCCGCTCCTCCGTCCGGCTGCAGCCAGATCAGTGCCGCCGAGGCCACCAGGAGCAGCGTGAACGGCACCAGCACCACCAGCCGCGCACTCCTGCTCATGGTCAGCGCGACCACGCCGCCGACTCCGATCCCGATCAGCGCGAGCAGGACGCCTAGCGAATCGCCGTGCAGCCCCGGACCCGGCTGCTTGCGGCTCCCGAGCAGCAGCGCGACCCCGAGGGCGATCAGCCCGGCCTGCCGCATCCGCCGCACCAGGGCGTCGCGCTGAGTGCGGGCCAGCCGCACCGCGGCGAGGGTCGGCGCCGGCACCTCCGGCGGCACCTCCTGGGGGTCCATACCTGCCAGCGTACGGCGAGGTCAGCCGCTGGTCTTCGCACCCGAGGTGGATCACGCGCCCGGCCCCGGCCTCCACCCGCGGGTGGCCGTCTCCACCCCACGGTGGAGGCCGGAGCGGCGCGCAGGATCAACCTCCGCGCCGAAGACGCCGGCCCCGCCCGGCCGACACCCTGGTCGTAGTCGCGGCGCTCCCCCGGAGCCCGCACAGCAGGCAAAGGACAAGCAGATGTTCTTGTTGTTCGGACGGCGTTACCCGTGGGTCTCACTCGTCGGCGGCGCGGTGTTCCTCGTCATCGGGATCGCGACCGGCATCGTCAGTTTCGAGGTCGTCGGATGCCTCGGGCTCGCGCTCGGCGGCTACCGCTCCTTCGTCGCGGTGCGGCAGCGCGGCCTGGCCGGCCTCATCGGCCCCGGGAGCTGCGGTGGTGGCCGGGGCGGTTTCGGCGGCACACGCGGGATGCTGCGGTGACCGCGATCGAAGTCGAGCACCTGGTCAAGCGCTTCGGCGGCTTCACCGCGGTCGAAGACGTCAGCTTCACCGTCCCGGCCGCCTGGGCGGTCGCGGGGGTGGTCGCGTCGGTCTGCTTCTTCCGCTGGGACCCCGTCCGCCCCCGGCACGCCCGCCCTGACCACGCCGGGCGCGGCGAGGGCGTGCATAGGATGCGGCTCATGGCGGTACAGCAATCCCCCGTGCGGGCGGTGATCTTCGACTGGGGCGGGACGCTGACCCCCTGGCACACGGTCGACCATGACGCGCTCTGGCGGGCCGTGTGCGCCCGGCACTTCGACGAACAGATCGCGCAACGGAACGCCGCGGCCATCCGTGACGTCGAATGGGAACTGTGGCGCGCGGCCGAAAGCGACCACCGCAGCGCCACGATCGACCATGTCTTCGAGCGCGCCGGGGTGGTCCCGACCGAGGCGTTCCTGGCCAGCTACTTCGAGGCCTGGGAGCCGCACACGCTGACCGACCCGCAGGCCCCCGCGGTACTGCGCCGGCTGCGCGCGGACGGGATCAGGATCGGGGTGCTGTCGAACACGATGTGGCCGCGCAGCCGGCACGAGCAGTTCTTCGTCCGGGACGGGATCCTCGCGCTGATCGACGGCGCCGTCTACACCAGCGAGATCGACTGGACCAAGCCGCACCCGGAGGCATTCCGGGCCGCGATGGCGGCCATCGGGGTCAGCGACCCGGCCGGGTGCGTGTTCGTCGGTGACCGCCCCTACGACGACGTGTACGGCGCGAAGCAGGCCGGGATGCGTGCCGTGCTGGTCGCGAACAGTGACGTGCCCGCGTTCGCCGACGCCGAGCCCGACGCGGTCATCACCCGGCTGGCCGAGCTGGTGCCGCTGATCGAGGCCTGGCAGGCCGGCTGACCGCGGCCGTCAAGGCCAGGGCCAGCACCGAGCCGCCGATGACCGCCGTCGGCCCCGGCGGCAGGTACGGCCAGCCGCCGGTGACGGCCCGGCTCACCGTGGTCAGCGTGATCGCTCCCGCCGCGATTCCCAGGCCGATGGCTGCCGCGCCCGCTGCAGCGGGTCGCGGCCCGGCGGCCGCCGTGACCAGCGCGCTGGCCAGCGTGGCGGCGGCGAGCAGCGCGATCATCCCGAGCAGCAGGTCGCCCGCGACGCCGCCCGGCGCGTCGAGCTGCCGGGCGCGGGCGTTGACGGCCTGCCGGCCGGCCACCTGGAGCCCGGGAAACCGGGTGGCCAGCCTGGCCAGCCCGGCCGGCGTGCCGCCCCGCACCAGGATCTGGCCGACGGACGCCGAGCCGAGGCGGCCAGCGGTCGCGGCGGCCGGGACGACGACGTCGCCGAAGCCCAGGGACCGGCGGTAGATGGCGGTCACCCGGGCCCGGTAGCCGGCCCCGCCGGGGAGGTGCACGGTGACCATCTCGCCCACCCGGACTCCCAGCGCATCCGGCTGCGCCTGCTGCTGGCTGACCGCGATGTCGCCGGGGCCGAAGCCGCGCAGGCTGCCCGAGATCACGCCCAGGTCGAGGACACGGGTGAGGTTGCCGCCGGTGACCACCTCGCCCGCGACCGGGCCGAGACCCGGGCCGCTCACCGCGACCGGGACAGACGTCAGGCCCACCGCGGCCGTCACTCCCGGCCGGCGGGCGATGGCCCCGACCGCGGCCGGCGCCAGGCCCCGCCCGGGCACCGTCACCACCTCGGTCGCGTCCAGCCGCTGCCGCGCCTGGACCAGGGCCCCGTGGCCGATCGTGGCGCCGACGAAGTAGACCGTGCCGGCGAAGACCACGCCCAGGGCGACCGGGATCACCGGGATCACCGCCGGCGCCATCGGCCGGGGATGTGCCCGGACGCCGGCCAGGGCGAGCCCGGCGGCCGCCACCAGGGCCGGGCCGAGCAGCGCGACCGATGCCATCAAGGCGAGCAGCCGGCCAAGCTGCTGGCTGGCGCTGGTACGGTCCAGGGCGACGATCAGCACGTCGGCCCCGACCAGGAAGGCCAGGCCGAGCACGGTACGGCCGGTCAGCCGCCCGATCAGGGCGGGCTCGCGCTGGCGCAGGCTCATCGTCAGGGCCGCCGAACCGGCCGCCGTGAACAGGGCGATCAGCAGCAGGTCGATTCCTGCCCGCGTGCCGAAGGCCGGCGGCATGCCGGCCGCGAGCGTCGCCGCCGAAGCGCCGGTGACGCCGGTGAACGAGGTCGCGATGACGACGATGAGCGACCCGCAGGCGACCGCGGCCAGGATGCCGGGCACGTCCAGGCCGGCGGCGCGCTGCGGCAGGGTGGACTTCCCTGGCCCGGTGGTGAGGACCACCGGGCCAGGTGGCTGCGGCTGGGGCCGGATGGCGCCGGCGCCGGAGACGGCCCCGGGAGAGACGAAAGCAGCCATGGAACCGAGTCTGGCCGCTGCCCTCGCCTCACACGATCCGGGCCGCCCCCCGATCCGGGGTCAGGCCAGCCCCACCCCCGGCCCGGCGGCACGCCTCCTAGCGGCCAGCCTCACCTGGCGCTGAGCAACGCGTCCGTGCACCCGATCTGCGACGACGAGCGCGCCGCCGCCGGGTAGGTCACGCGGGCCCGGCGCGCCATCCCCAACCGGCTGCACAGGACCGCCGCCGTTGACAATCTCGGTATCAACATGATATCACTTTAATTGATGACCGGATGACAGACGTCACGGCCGCAGGAGGCATCCTGATGAACGCATCCAACGACAGCACCGGTGCGAAGGGCCTGCGCGAGTGGTGGGCATCTCCCCCGCGACTCGGCCTGCACCGCTTGATCAACCCGTGGGAGTACCGCCACCTCCGCTTCACCGGGGTCACGCGCATTGCCGGCGGCAGTGTCGCGGCCGCCGCGGGCGTCATCTGCCTCTCGTACCGCGTCTACGGATGGGCCGCCTTCTTCCTGGTTCTTGGAGCGCTGAATCTCGCCGGTGGCTCCTGGTACCTCACCATCGATCGCTCCGCATCGGCCCGGACCTGAGCCTGGCCAGACGCCCGCCAGGGCGACGATGCCGTACTCGCGCCGAAAACCGCAGGTCCGCGGGCCGAACCGGGGCGCGGCTCCGCGAGCCAGCTAACATTTTGATCGTGCGGGCGGGGGGACTCGAACCCCCACGGTGTTTCCACCAACAGGACCTAAACCTGCCGCGTATTCCAATTCCGCCACGCCCGCTCACGTGCATAACAGCCGTATAGTTCCCGCACAGGGCAGAGCGCTCTCGGCCCGCCGGGACGTCGGACAGGGTGTCGGACTCTGCCGATCGGGATAATAGCCCCTTCCTTCGCTCAGTCTGCGTTCGGTCGTGGTGACCCGTAGGGTCAGATACCGAGATCCTGTCGGAGGCGGGCGACGTGGCCGGTGGCCTTGACGCCGTAATAGGCCTTCTCGATCTTGCCGTCCTCGCCGACCACGAACGTGGAGCGGATCACGCCGACCGTGGTCTTCCCGTACATCATCTTCTCCCCGTACGCGCCGTAGGCCTTGAGCACCTCGCGGTCGGGATCGGACAGCAACGGGAAGGTCAGCCCCTCCTTGTCGCGGAACTTGGCCAATTTGGCCGGGGAGTCCGGGGAGATGCCGAGCACCGCGAACCCGGCGCCGGACAGGTCGCTGCGGCTGTCGCGGAAGTCGCAGGCCTGCTTGGTGCAGCCGGGCGTCATCGCGGCCGGGTAGAAGTAGATGATCACTCTCTTGCCGCGCAGCGCGGACAGGCTCACCTGGTTTCCGTCGGCGTCGGGCAGGGTGAAGTCGGGCGCCGGGTCACCGGGCGCCAGCCGATCGTCGGTCATGCGCGCTCCCTTCTGGCCGTCCGGTACAGCCGCGGGCAGCACCGCGGCAGCACCGGTCGCACCAACGGTACCGGGCGCCGGCCGCGCCTCACGCGAGGAGTCCCGGGAGCCGGCTAGCCTGCCGGCATGAGCCCGACTTTCGACGTATTCGCCCCATAGCGGGGGAGCTCAGGGGCTTAGCCGGGGGCACCGGGGGCACGAAGGGCCGGGCCGGGGAAGCCGCCCGCCGCGCCGCGGTAACCGGCGGCGCGCGGCGGCCGTCGCGTTCGGAGCCGGGACTCTCGCCCTGGTCGCGGGGTGCTCGGCCGGCACCACCGTCGCCACCGACACCACCGGCCCCGCCGGGTCGGCCCAGCCGCTGAGCGCGCGGACGGCCATCAGCCTGGCCGCGGACCAGACCCAGCGCGTGAACTCCATGGCCGCCGCCTTCTCGGTGCAGATCAGCGGCAGCGTGACCGACACCGTGGCCGGCACGGTCCAGCTGCGGCTGCGGCCGACCCTGCTCGCCGACGAGAACCTGAGCGTATCGGCCGCGGGCCAGAAATTCCCCCTCCGCGAGATCGTGACCGCCAAGGCCATCTACCTCAAGTCGCCCTCGGTTTCGGCGCTGGCCAAGCCCGGCAGGCCGTGGATCGAGATCCCGTTCTCCGACCTGTCGGGGAACCTGGGCAGCACCCTGGCCAGCCTGCTGCAGAACGTGCAGAACGGCGACCCGCAGACCCAGACCAGGATGCTGGCCGCCTCGAAGAACGTCCGCGCGGTGGGGACGCAGGTCATCGACGGCGTCAGCACCACCCACTACACGGGCACGTTCACGGCCTCGGCCGCCGTGGCCACGCTGCCGGCCAGCCTGCGCCAGGAGCTCGCGCCGGCCCTGAAGCTGATCACGGGGGACATCCGGTTCAACGCCTGGATCGACGCGCAGCACGTGGCCAGGAGGATCACCGAGACCTACACGGTCATGGGCGAGGCGGCGAGCGTGACCGTGAACGTCACGGCCGTCAACCAGCCGGTGCACATCGCGCCGCCGCGGGCCAGCCGGACCACGATCCCGTCGGCGGCCGCGTTCGGGGCCTAGCCGCCGAGCGCGGCCGCGATCACCGGGGCGAGCGTGCGCAGCGCCCGGCCCCGGTGGCTGATCGCGTCCTTGGCGCCGGGCGCCATCTCCGCGGTGGTCAGCCCGGCCAGTCCCGCGTCCCCGGGGGGCAGTTCCGAGGCATCGGGAACGAAGATCGGGTCGTAGCCGAACCCGTTGGTCCCCCGGGGCTCGCGGATCAGCCCGCCGTACACGGTGCCCTCGCTGACGTGCTCCCGCCCGGACGGCAGGACCAGGGCCGCCGCGCACGCGAAGTGCGCGCCGCGCCTGCTGTCCGGCACGTCGGCCAGCTGGACCAGGACCAGGCGCAGGTTGGCCTCATCGTCCCCGTGCCCGCCGGACCAGCGGGCCGAGAGCACGCCGGGCATGCCGTTCAGGGCATCGACGCACAGCCCGGAGTCGTCGGCGACCGCGGGCAGCCCGGTGAACTGCGCCACCGCCCGCGCCTTGAGCAGCGCGTTCTCGGCGAACGTGGCCCCGGTCTCGGCCACGTCGGGCGCGCCGGGAAACTCGCCGAGCCCGGCCAGCTCCACGCCGAGTCTGAGCCGCGGCCAGGATCCGGGCCAGCTCGGCGAGCTTGTGCTGGTTGGCCGTGGCCAGGACCAGCCGGGGCGGGGCCGGGTCGCGGCGGCTGTCCCGTTGCGGCCTCATCTGCCGGACAGGGCGCGGTGCTGCAGTTCGGTCAGCTCACCGCAGCCGGCGACGGCCAGCCCGAGCAGCTCATCGAGCAGCTCGCGGCCGAACGGCTCGCGCTCGGCCGTGCCCTGGACCTCCACGAAGCGGCCGTCGCCGGTGCAGACCACGTTCATGTCGGTCTCGGCCGCCACGTCCTCCTCGTAGCACAGGTCGAGCCGGGGCTGCCCGTCGACGATCCCCACGCTGACCGCGGCCACCGAGGCGACCAGCGGATCGCCCTTGGTCCGGTTGCGGCCGCGCAGCCAGCTGATCGCGTCGGCCAGCGCCACGTAGCCGCCGGTGATCGCGGCGGTGCGGGTGCCGCCGTCGGCCTGCAGCACGTCGCAGTCCACGATGATCGTGTTGTCGCCCAGCGCCTTGGGGTCGATGCAGGCCCGCAGGGACCTGCCCACCAGGCGGGATATCTCCATCGTGCGGCCGCCGGGACGGCCCTTGACCGACTCCCGGTCGCCGCGCGTGTTCGTGGCCCGGGGCAGCATCGCGTACTCGGCGGTGACCCAGCCCAGGCCGCTGCCGCGGCGCCACCGCGGCAGCTCCTCGGCGACGCTGGCCGCGCAGAGCACGCGGGTGGCACCGAACTCGATCAGCACCGATCCCTCGGCGTGATCGAGCCAGCCCCTGGTGATCTTTATCTCACGCAGCTGCTCGGGGCTGCGCCCGTCCGGTCGCGACATGCGGGCCAGCGTACCGGCATCAGCAAGCTGCCCGGTCGGGCGCGCCGGCCTCGATCCACCGGTACACCGTGCTCACGCCGGCGGCCAGGCCGACGGACGGCGTCCAGCCCAGGTCGAGCCGGGCCCACTCCGCCGACAGGGCGCAGCGCCGCAGCTCACCGGGGCGCGCGGGCGCGAACTGCGGAGCGGCGGAGCGGCCGGCCGTCGCGCCGACCAGGCGGGCCAGCTGCAGGACGCTCACCTCGACCCCGGTGCCGATGTTCCAGATGCCGGGCCTGCCCCGGTCGGCAGCGGCCAGGATGGCCGCCACCGCGTCGCTGACGTACACGTAGTCGCGGGTCTGGGTCCCGTCGCCGTAGATGACCGGCCGCTCCCCCGCGAGCACCCGGGCGCAGAAGATCGGGATCACCCCGGACTCGCCGGCCGGGTCCTGCCGCGGGCCGTACACGTTGGCCAGCCGCAGGATCGTGTGACAGCACCCGTGCAGCCGGTTGTACAGGCCGACGTACTGCTCGGCGCAGTACTTGGCGATGCCGTACGGGGACTCGGCCAGCGGCAGCACGTCCTCATCCGAGGGGATCGGCGCGTCCCGGCCGTACAGGGCGCCCCCGGTCGAGGCGAACAGCACCCGCGCGCCGACCGCGCGCGCCGCCTCCAGGACGTTCACGGTCCCCACCGCGTTGGTCCGCGCATCGTCGGCGGGGGCGGCCACCGAGACGCGGATGTCGATCTGCGCGGCGAGGTGGCAGACCAGGTCGGGCCTGGCCCGCCCGACCAGCTCGGCCAGCGGCCCGGCGTCGGTGACGCTCAGCTTGTGCAGCACCGCCCGGGCGTCCAGGCGGGCCGCCCGGCCGCTCGACAGGTCGTCGACCACCAGCACCTCGTCGCCTCGGGCCAGCAGCGCGTCGGTCAGGTGCGAGCCGATGAAGCCGGCCCCGCCGGTGACGAGTACCCGCATATGGCAGGAGTCTAGGCCGCGGCGCCGCGGGTGACGTGGCCCGCCCGCAGAACTCTGAACATATGCCCCTAACGCACCGCTTCGTGCTCAGTCAAGCACGAAGCCCAGACCGGGCGCGGCCAGGGTCAGCGGCCCGGAGAAGGCCTGGCCCGCATCGTCCAGCGTGCTGTCCTTGTCGTTCCAGGGCACCAGGTGGGTGAGCACGAGCTGGCCGACGCCGGCCCGCGCGGCGTGCTGGCCGGCCTGCCGCCCGGTGAGATGCAGGCCGCCGGGGAGGGCAGCTGCCGCCGCGGCGTCGGCCGGCGCGGCGAACGACGCCTCGCAGAGCAGGACGTCGGCGTCACGGGCCAGCTCCACCAGGGCCTCGGTCGGGCCGGTGTCCGCCGAGTAGGCCAGCGACCGTCCCGCGTGCTCCAGCCGGAAGCCGAACGTCTCCACCGGGTGGTTCATGCGCGTGGCCGTGATCCGCAGCGGGCCGATCTCCATGACCCCCGGGGTGATCGTGGCGAAGCTGAACGCGTCCGTGATCCCGCGGCCGGGGTCGGCACCGGCCTGGGCGTCCTGCGCCGCGGGATCGGCGGCCAGCGCGCGGCCCAGCCGCACCGCGGCCTGGGCCGGCCCGTAGACCGGCATCCGCGGCTTGGGGCCGTCCGGATGGAAGGTACGCGCCACCGAGTAGTCGCACACCCCCAGGCAGTGGTCGGCGTGCAGGTGGCTGAGGCAGACCGCGTCGATCTCGTAGAGATCGGCGTAACGTGCCACGGCGCCGAGCGCCCCGCTGCCGAGGTCGATGAGCAGCCGGAACCCCTCGGCCTCCACCAGGTAGCAGGAGGACGGGCCGTCCGGCCCGGGGAAACTTCCGGAACATCCGATGATCGTGAGCCGCACGGTTCACCAGGCTACGCGCGAGGCGGCCGCAGCCGGACCGCGCGTCTACCCTTAGGGTCGCCGAGTGCGACATTATCCGTGCAGGGCGCCAGACGCAGGAGGGGTAGCCATGGCCGACCGGACGACCGAGCCGCAGGCGGTGCCCCTGGCCCTGGCCGAGCCGACCGTGCACGTGCGGCGCGGCTGGATCACCGGCCTCGGCCTGGCCAGCCTGGGCATGTGGATGGCCTCCTACACCCCGTTGCAGGTGCTCCTGCCGCTGCAGCTGCAGCACATCACGCCGCATCACAAGATCGTCGCCCTGGCCGTGGTGAGCGGCGCCGGCGCGATCTCCTCCGGCCTGGCCACCCCGGTGGCCGGGGCGCTGTCCGACCGCACCACGCGCAAGTACGCGCTGGGCCGGATGGCCGGGCGGCGGCACCGCTGGACGCTCGGCATGGCGGTGCTCGCCGCGATTTCCCTGGCCGTCCTGTCCGTGCAGGCCACCGTGCTCGGCGTGACCGTGCTGTGGGTGCTGTTCAGTGCCTTCCAGAACGGCGAGTTCGCCAGCCTGAGCGCGGCTATCCCCGATCACGTCCCGGTGCGGCAGCGGGCCACGGTGGCCGGCTGGGTGGGGATGCCGCAGGCCCTCGGCCTGGTCGTCGGCACCATCCTCGTGGTGGACGTGGTCACCGGGCAGATCAGCGGCTACCTGGCGCTGGCGGTGCTGCTGGTGGTGCTCACGCTGCCGTTCGTGCTGCGGACCCCGGATTACCCGCTGGAGGCCGAGCACCGCGTCGCCGCTCACCTGGCGGCAGCTGGGACGCTCGTACTGGGTCAGCCCCCGCGAGTACCCCGACTTCGCCTGGGCCTGGGTCACCCGCTTCCTGGTGTCGCTGGCCATCGCGATGGGCACCCTGTACCTGCTCTACTTCCTGCGGGACCAGATCCACTACGCCCGGCTCTTCCCCGGCCAGACCGCGTCGGACGGGCTGCTGATCCTGATCGTGATCTACACGGCCGGCGTGGTGATCACCGCGATCGTCGGCGGGATGATCTCCGACCGGCTGGGCCGCAGGAAGATGATCGTCACCGTCTCCGGCACGCTGATCGCCGCGGCCGCCCTGCTGCTCACGTTCGTGGAGACCTGGCCGGCCGCGATCGGCGCGGCCGTGCTGTTCGGGGTCGGCTTCGGCGCCTACCTGGCCGTCGACCAGGCGCTGATCACGCAGGTCCTGCCCGCGGCCCGGGACCGGGCCAAGGACCTCGGCGTGATCAACATCGCGATCGTCTGCCCGTCCGCCCTCGGCGCGCTGCTCGCCGCGCCCCTGGTCTCGCTGGGCGGTTACCCGACCCTGTTCGCCGCCACCGCGGTCGTCGGGTTCCTGGGCTCGGTGCTGGTGTGGCGGATCAAGAGCGTGCCCTAACGCCCGGTGCCCGGGCTCAGCGCGGGAGTGCCCGGGCTCAGCGCCGGGTGGCCGGTCAGCGCCGGGCGCTGCGGCCGACCCGCGCGATCTGGCGGCTCTGCGCCACGAGCTGGCCCGCCGCGTCCCAGACCTCGGACTCCTCGTCGAACCACCCGCCGCTGACGCGCCGGCACCGGGAGGCGACCCGCAGCGGGCCGCCCGCGGGCACCGCCCGCATGTACCAGGTGAGCTCGACGGTCGGCGCCCAGCCCGCGGCGCCCAGGCCGAACACCACCGGCGGCAGCGCGTCCACCGCCAGCGCGAGCAGGTAGGCGTCGGGCTCGCGCTCGTCGCGAAGCGCGAAGTACCCCCGCATCTCCGGGACCCCGGACGGCTGGCCGTGCCGCCAGCCGGTCGTCGCCGGATCCAGGAGCATGGTGACCTGGGCCGCGTACCCGGCAATCCCGTCCGGGCCGACCGTGCCCCGCCACGGGCCGAGGTCGACGCACTCCTCGATCGGCGGCAGGTGCGGCGGCTCCCCGGTCCAGCTCAGCTCCCCGTTGGCCGCCGGGCCGTCGGGCAGGTTTCCGGTGGTCACGGTCACGTCCAGCACCGGCTGGCCGTCCTGGACCAGCGCGGCGCGGGCGGTGGCCGCGGTCCCGCCCTGCCTGAAGCCAGGTCACCTCGACCTCGGCGGGCTCCAGCCGGGGCACGCGCAGGAAATGCGCGCTGGTCGCCACCGGGTACGGATGCGGCGAGGTGTCCAGCACGGCCCGCAGCACGGTCGCCACCATCACCCCGCCGTTCACCGCGGCCGGGGTAGCGCCGCCCGGCGCCACCATGGCGAACCGCACGTCCGGATGGACCTGGTAGCGTCCCGTGCCCGCGGGCCGGGCCGCCGTCGCCTCGTCGAATACGCTCACGCTGTGTTTTCCGTTCCCCCGCTCAGGCCCATAGCTGGCCTTCCAGCCGGGCCTCGGCCTCTTCCAGGGTCCCCGAGTAGGCGCCGGTGGACAGGTACCGCCAGCCCCCGTCGGCGATCATCACGGCCACGTCGGCCGGCCGGCCGACGGCTGCGGCCTTGTTCGCCATGGCCAGGGCCGCGTGCAGCGCGGCTCCCGAGGAGATCCCGGCGAACAGCCCCTCGCGGTCCAGCAGCTCCCGGGTCCGGCGCAGCGCGTCGGCCGAGGACACCGAGAACCGCGAGGTCAGCACCGACTCGTCGTACAGCTCGGGCACGAACCCCTCGTCGATGTTGCGCAGCCCGTAGACCAGCTCGCCGTAGCGGGGCTCCGCCGCGACGATCTGCACCCCGGGCACGTGCTCGCGCAGGTAGCGGCCGGTGCCCATCAGGGTCCCGGTCGTGCCGAGCCCGGCGACGAAGTGCGTGATCGTCGGCAGGTCCTCCAGCAGCTCCGGCCCGGTGGTCTCGTAGTGGGCCAGCGAGTTGGCCTCGTTGCCGTACTGGTACAGCATCACCCAGTCGGGGTTCTCGGCCGCCAGCTGCTTGGCCACCCGGACCGCCTCGTTGGATCCGCCCGCGGCCGGGGAGGAGATGATCTCGGCGCCGTACATTTCGAGCAGCTGCCGGCGCTCGGCCGAGGTGTTCTCCGGCATCACGCAGATCATCCGGTAGCCGCGCAGCTTGGCCACCATGGCCAGCGAGATCCCGGTGTTCCCCGAGGTCGGCTCCAGCAGCGTCGACCCGGGCTTCAGCAGCCCCTCCTTCTCGGCCCGCGCCACCATGAAGAACGCCGCCCGGTCCTTCACCGAGCCGGTCGGGTTGCGGTCCTCGAGCTTGGCCCACAGCCGCGCCGTCGGCGCGGGCGACAGCCGCGGCAGCCCGACCAGCGGCGTCCGGCCGAGCGAGTCGAGCAGCGAGTCGTAGCGCATCGGGCCTCAGGCCTGTCCCGGCCGGTCAGCGCGTCCCGCCGGCCACGGCCGGAAGCACGGTGACCGTGTCGCCGTCCTTGACCGGGGCGTCAAGCCCGCCGAGAAAGCGCACGTCCTCGTCGTTCAGGTAGACGTTCACGAACCGGCGCAGCCCGGCGTCGTCCACGAGCCGCTCCTGCAGCCCGCCGTAACGCTCCTCCAGGTCGGCGATCAGGCCGCCCAGCGTGTCGCCCGAGCCCTCAACCGACTTCGCCCCGCCGGTGTAACTGCGCAGGATGGTCGGGATCCGTACCTCGATGGCCATGGCTCGCGCTCCAGATCATGCGGATGGGGTGTGCGGGATCTCCGTGCGGTCCAACCGGGCGGCGGCCCGGATCATTCCGGCGCGGCGCCCCCCGGCGGCCCGGCCGGCTCGTCGGCCAGGACCCGCACCTCCTCCTCGGTGACGGTCCCGTCCGTGATGCGGAACGAGCGGAACTCGACCTCGTCGGGATCCCGGGTGGACACCAGGACATAGTGTGCCCCGGGCTCGCTCGCGTAGGAGATGTCGGTACGCGACGGGTACGCCTCGGTCGCGGTGTGCGAGTGGTAGATGACCACGGGCTCCTCGTCCCGGTCGTCCATCTCGCGCCACACCCGCAGCTGCTCCATCGAGTCGAACCGGTAGAACGTCGGCGACCGCTCGGCGTTGGTCATCGGGATGAACCGCTCCGGGCGGTCGCTGCCCGCCGGGCCGGCGATCACCCCGCACGCCTCGTCCGGGTGGTCGGCCCTCGCGTGCGCGATGATGGCGGCGCGCAGCGCGCCTGGCAAGGTCAGCATGCACGCGAGCGTAGCCGCCGCGGTCAGCGGGACAGCGCCCGCACCAGGGTCTCCTGCAGGTACGCCAGCCACTGGTACACCCCCACGTACGGCGCGCGGGGATCGGCCGGGCTCATGTGCGCCACCTGGTCATCGAAGTCGTCGGTGACCTCGAGGCGCACGCCGAGCGCGAGGCGGACGTCGTTGAGCGCCCGCAGCCAGGCCTGGGCCTCCGGCCCGGACAGCCGGACCCGGCCGCCCTTCGGCGGCAGCGTGGCCAGCACCGTCCTGGCCGCGGCCACCTTGCCCGAGCGCAGTCCCTGCTCGGTATACCGGCGGAACTCGCCGGAGGCCTCCGGGTCGTCGTAGGCGTCGGGCAGCAGCCGGGCCAGGACGGGATCGGCGGGCAGCTCGGCGTTCTCGGTCAGCCCGATCATCGCCGCCAGGTCGTCCGCGCTGGCCAGGCCGTCATCCCGCGCGTCCTCCGGCCCGCCCGGGTGGTCATCCCGCGGCCTCTCGCCCGGCGGCCCTCGTCCAGCGTGTCGCCGCCGACCAGCTCCGCCACCTGGCCGACCAGGTCGCGGACGATGGCCGCCTGCGCCGCCCCGAACCGCGCGGTGGCGCCGCCCCCCGACCGGCGGAACCCAGCCATCAGCTCCTCCAGACTCGCGCCCTCGTCCGGCTCCGGCTCGCCGCTGGTCACGAATCGTGGCTGATCGTGGCCCACAGGCCGTAGCCGTGCAGCGTCTCCGCGTCCCGCTCCATCGCCTCGCGCGCGCCCGCGGAGACCACGGCCTTGCCCTTGTGGTGCACGTCGAGCATGAGCTTGTGCGCCTTCGGCTTGGCGTAGCCGAACACCGTCTGGAACACGTACGTCACGTACGACATGAGGTTGACCGGGTCGTTCCACACGATCGTGACCCAAGGCATATCGGGGACCGTCTGCTCACTGGTCTCCGATCGCTCCACCTCGGCAGGTGCCACGCTCACGGCCGTCACCTCCCAGTGAACCTTGTCATCCTCCCCATGACCGCCCACGCGCTCTCAGCGTGAGACCGACGGATGAAAAGGCTCAGTCCGTAGACCCCCAGTCTGCCAAAGCCGTCGCCCGCTCGTGACATCGCCGGGCGCCCGGCGGCCGGGTGGCCCCGGACGGCCGGGCAGGTCCGCAGGCTTCCCTCGCGATCCGTAGGCTTCCCCTCGTGACCAGTGATCCTGACGGCGGGAAGCCGCCGTCCGTCCCCGCCAGTCAGACCAGCACCGGCCTGCTGACCGATCAGTACGAGCTCACCATGCTGCGCGCGGCGCTGCGCAGCGGCGTGGCGCCGCGGCGCGCGGTCTTCGAGGTGTTCGCCCGGCACCTGCCGCACGGCCGCCGCTACGGGGTGGTCGCGGGCACCGGGCGGCTGCTCGACGCGGTGGCCCGGTTCAGGTTCGGCCCGGAGGAACTCGGTTTCCTGTCCGACGCCGGGGTGGCCGACGAGGCCACCCTGCGCTACCTGGAGGCCTACGCCTTCAGCGGCGACATCTGGGGGTACGCGGAGGGCGACTGCTACTTCCCCGGGTCCCCGATCCTGGTGGTGGAGGCGCCGTTCGCCGAGGCCGTCGTGCTGGAGACGCTGGTGTTGTCGATCCTCAACCACGACTGCGCCATCGCCTCGGCCGCGTCCCGGATGGTGACCGCGGCCGGCGACCGGCCGCTGATCGAGATGGGCTCGCGCCGCACCCACGAGCTGGCCGCCGTGGCCAGCGCCCGCGCCGCCTATATCGCCGGGTTCGACTTCACCTCCAACCTGCGGGCCGGCCACGACTACGGCGTCCCGACCAGCGGCACGGCGGCGCACGCGTTCACGCTGGTGCACGACAGCGAGCGGGACGCGTTCCGCGCGCAGGTCGACGCGCTCGGCCCGGGCACGACCCTGCTGGTCGACACCTACGACGTGGCCACCGCGGTGCGGACGGCGGTCGAGGTCGCGGGCACCGGCCTGGGCGCGGTCCGGATCGACTCCGGCGACCTGCTGGTGGTCGCGCGGCAGGTGCGCGCGCAGCTCGACTCGCTCGGCGCGACCAAGACCAGGATCGTGGTCAGCGGCGACCTGGACGAGTACTCGATCGCCGCGCTGGCGCGCCACCCCGGTGGACGGCTACGGGGTGGGCACGTCGCTGGTCATCGGGTCCGGCGTGCCGACCGCGGCGCTGGTCTACAAGCTGGTGGCCCGGGCCGACGAGGCCGGGGACTCCGTGCCGCTGCGCGCCGTGGCCAAGCACTCGGTGGGCAAGCCGGGGCGCCCCGGGCGCAAGTGGGCGGTGCGCAGCCGCGACGCCGCCGGGACGGCGCTCGCCGAGCTGGTCACCACGGTGCCCGCCGACCCGGGGCCGGGCGACCGGGTGCTGCTGCAGCCGCTCATCCGCGGCGGCGAGATCGTAGGCCGGGAGTCGCTGGAGGCGGCGCGCTCCCGCCACCGCGAGGTGATGGCCGAGCTCCCCGTGCACGCGCTGCAGCTGTCGCGCGGCTACCCGGCCATCCCGACGGTGTTCGGCCCGGACGGCGACTAGCGCCGCGCGGCCATGGGCTGCCGCTAACCGCGCCGGCCAGCCCGCCCGCGGGTCGGGCGGCTCCGTCAGGTAGGTCCCCAGCCCGCGGACGATGACGTCCATGCCCCACTCGAACCGGTCCTCGGCGCTCCCGGCGACGGCCAGGTCGGCGAGCGCGACCGTGTTGGGGAAGCGGTCCGCGGGCAGCGACCTGATCCAGGAGGTGAACTGGGCCAGGAATTCGCTCTCCCGGCCGGCCAGGGGCGTCACGTCCTGCTCGTACGCGAAGGCGCCGATGTAGAGGCCGGCCAGGTCGCCGACGAAGACGGTGACCTGGTCGGGCATGCCCGCCGCGCGGAGCTCGGCCGCGATGCGCTCCCCCAGGGGGAGCATGCTGGGAGTGACCGCCACGCGGCCCAGGGTGAGCGCGGCCACGCCCGGGTGGCGCCGGTACATGGCGAGCATCGCCCGGCCGAACTCCTTGAGCGTCTCCTGCCAGGAGCTGGTCGGCGGGACCTCGACCTCCTCGAAGATCCGGTCGAGCACCAGCTGGACCAGTTCCTCCTTGTTGGCGACGTACCCGTACAGCGACGAGGCCGAGACCCCGATCTGGTCGGCGACCCGGCGCATGGTGAGCGTCTCACCGCCGTCCTTCTCCAGCACCTGCAGCGCGGCCTCGACGACCACTTCCCGGCTGAGCTGCGGCCTGGGCACGCTGCGGCGCCGCGGCGCGGACCGCCACGGCGGCTGGGGCGCTGTCTGACCCGGCCCAGGCTGGCCTGCCCCTGGCTGGCCCGGCGCTGTCTGGCCCGCCCCCGGCTGGCCCGCCCCTGGCTGGCCCGCCCCTGGCTGGCCCGCCCCTGGCTGGCCCGGCGCTGTCTGGCCCGATCCTGGCTGGCCCGGCGCTGGCCCGGTCGGCATCTCCGGCATGCCAAACATCGTACTTGACGTGAACGTTGTTCTGTAGTAGACCGTTGTTCACAGAACATCGTTTATATCAAGAACATCGTTCGGAGGACTAATGAACGAGGTAACCGCCGCCGTGGAAGCCTGCGAGCTCCGCAAGAGCTACCGCAGCCGCGCGGGCGAGGTGCGCGCGCTGGACGGGCTGAGCTTCTCGGCCGAGGCAGGCACCGTCTTCGCCCTGCTCGGCCCGAACGGGGCCGGGAAGACGACGACCGTGCGGATCCTGACCACGCTGTCCCGGCCCGATGCCGGAAGGGCGGTCGTGGCCGGCATCGACGTGCTCAAGCGGCCCGGCCGGGTCCGCTCGGCCATCGGCACGGTGAGCCAGCACAGCGGCGCGGTGAGCCTGCTGACCGGCTACGAGAACCTGGTCCTGCAGGGCCGGATCTACGGGATGCCGCGGCGGGAACTGCGGCGCCGGGCGGCCGAGCTGCTCGACCAGTTCGGGCTGGCCGACGCGGCCGGGCGGCCGGTCCGCACCTACTCGGGCGGCATGCGACGGCGCCTGGACGTGGCGACCGCGCTGGTGCACCGCCCGGCCGTGCTGTTCCTGGACGAGCCGACCACCGGGCTCGACCCGGAGGGCCGCGCCGACCTCTGGGCGGTGCTCACCGGCCTGTCGGCGCAGACCGGGACGACCATCCTGGTCACCACCCACTACCTGGAGGAGGCCGACAAGTTCGCGGCCAAGGTCGCGATCACCGACCGCGGCCGGATCGTCGCCGAGGGCACCTCCGACCAGCTCAAGGCACGGCTGCAGGGCGACTCGGTGCTGCTCGAGCTCGGCGACGCCGGCCAGGTGGAGCGGGCCGAGAAGGCTCTCGCCCAGGTTCCGCAGGTCCGCCAGACCACCGCCGACGGCACCGTGGTCCGGGCCCGCGTGGCCGACGGCCCGCGGGCGCTGCCCGCCGTGCTCGCCGGGCTTGAGGCCGACGCCGTCCCCGTGCTTTCCGTCACCGTCGCCCGGCCATCGCTGGACGACGTCTACCTGCACTACGCCGGCCGTTCGTTCGGCCAGGCCGAAAGGAGCGCCGTCGCATGAACCTCACCCGCCAGTCGTGGGCCCTGCTCACCGGCCGGTACCTGCGCCAGCTCTACCGTCAGCCAGCGGTCATCGGCATCACGCTCACCCAGCCGGTCATCTGGCTGCTGCTGTTCGGGGCCCTGTTCAAGAAGGTCGCCGAGATACCCGGGTTCGGCGGGGGGAACTACATCACCTACCTCACGCCCGGCGTGGTGATCATGACCGCGCTGTTCTCGTCCAGCTGGTCCGGCATGTCGTTCATCGAGGACATGGACACCGGCGTCATGGACCGGTTCCTGACCGCGCCGGTCTCCCGCGGCGCGCTGATCGTGTCGTCCCTCGCCTACCAGGCGGTCACCACCGTGGTGCAGTCGGCCATCATCATCGCGATCGGCTGGGGCATCGGGGCGGGCTTCCCCGGCGGCGCGGGCGGCATCGCGGCCCTCATCGCGGTCTCGGTGCTGATCGCGCTGGCCATGGCCGGGCTCTCCGACGGGCTGGCCCTGCTGGTTCCCCAGCGCGAGACCCTGATCGCCGCGTCGACCACGCTGGTCCTGCCGCTGACCTTCCTGTCCGGGGCGTTCCTGTCGCTGGCGATCGTCCCCGGCTGGATCGCCGGCATCGCCAGGTTCAACCCGGTCAACTGGGCGGCCAGTGCCGGGCGCGAGGCGATCGCCGCTCACCCGCCGTGGGGCACGGTGGCCTCCTACGCCGGCTTCCTGGCCATTGCCCTCGTGGTCACCGCCGCGATGTCCACCCGGGCGTTCCGCCTGGCCCAGAAGTAACCGTCACCTCGCCGTCGGCGGCCCCGCGGACCGATCCGGGCTGCGGGGCCGCCGCCTGCCGCCCGGCCCCCGCGCGGCCGCCGGCCTGGCTAAGCTCGGCGTGTGGCCACAGCGCTGTTGATCGTCGACGTGCAGAACGATTTCTGCGACGGCGGCTCGCTCGCCGTCTCCGGGGGCACCGGGGTGGCCCGCGCGATCAGCGGGTACCTGGCCGGCCCGGATCGCGGCCGCTACGACCACGTCGTGGCGACGCAGGATTACCACATCGATCCCGGCGCGCACTTCTCTGATGCGCCCGACTTCATCGTGACCTGGCCGCCGCACTGCGTGGCCGGCACGCCCGGCGCGGACTTCCATCCCAGCCTGGACCCGGGCGCGTTCGAGGCGGTGTTTCGCAAGGGCGCGCACTCGGCCGCCTACAGCGGCTTCGAGGGCGCCGACGCCGACGGCACCCCGCTCGCTGCCTGGCTCCGCCAGCACGGCATCACCGCCGTGGTCGTCGCCGGGATCGCCACCGACCATTGCGTGCGGGCCACGGCCACCGACGCCGCCACCGCGGGTTTCGAGACCCGGGTGCTGCTCGACCTCACCGCGGGAGTCGCCGCGGAGACGACCAAGGCCGCCCTCGGGGAGATGCGCACGGCGGGCGTCGAGCTAGCCGGGAATCCCGTCGTGGGCGCGGGCGGCTGAGCGCTGCCCTAGTCGTCACCCTCCGGCAGGGACTCGTAGATCTCCTTGCACTCGGGGCACACGGGGAACCGCTTGGGATCCCGGCTCGGCACCCAGACCTTGCCGCAGAGCGCGATCACGGGCGTACCGGTCACGGCACTGTCGACGATTTTGTCCTTATCCACGTAGTGGGCGAATCGTTCATGATCGCCGTCGCCGTGGGGAGACATCCGGGCGGGTCCGGGTGTCTTCCCTGACATCGCTTCCTGGCAAGACTTCTGTGCTCACGAGGACCGAGTCTAATGGCTGGCCCGCCGCTGCGGACCGGTGAACCCTCTTCATCCTCCCCGCCGCCGCCCGCGTGCTCGGGGCCGGGCCGGCGGGTGAAAGAGGCTCAGTTAAGCAGCGGATCGTCGGGGTAGGTGGCCACGATGGCGAACTCGCCGCCCTGCCGCCGGAGCACCTCCTGCCAGAGCCGCTCCGGCTCGGCCAGGAACGCGTCCGTCGGCTCGCCGGCCAGCACGTACCAGGCGCCCTCCTCGATCTCCGACTGCAGCTGGCCGGGCCCCCACCCCGCGTAGCCGGCGAAGACCCGCAGCGAGGTGATGCCCCCGGCGAGCAGCTCGGGCGGTGCCTCCAGGTCGACCAGCCCGATCCTGGACGTCAGGCTGGACCCCTCCAGCGAGCGCCAGCCAAGCGGCTCGTCGTCGCCCCGCGCCAGGGCCAGCGCCAGGGCGCTGTTCGGCGAGACCGGCCCGCCCCGGAACACCACCGACGGCCCGGTGACGAGGTCGGTCCACGATTCGAGTACCTGCTCGACCTGGACCTCGGTCGGGCGGTTCAGCACGACGCCGAGCGTTCCCTCCTCCGGCTCGTCCTCGACGATCAGGATCACGGTCCGCCGGAAATTCGGGTCGCCGAGCAGCGGAGTGGCCACGAGAAGCTGGCCGCTGAGGGATTCAGCCTCCATGTATCAATGATGCGCCAGAATCGCGGAACTTCGCGCGGTGCGATTGCAGGATGCCGGGGCGGTTTTCTGACCCCGGGGCACGTACGCTGTGTGGGTGTCTCGGGGTAACGCGAGCGGCAGGGGTTCCGGCCCGCATGAAGGCAGCCAGCGCGGCGCCCAGGCGGCCACGGCCGTGCTGGCCGACGCGCCCGTGGTCGACGTCACCCGGCTGCGGGTCGCGATCGCGCGGCTGTCGCGGCGGCTGCGCAAGCACGAGCTGGCCGGCCTGACGCCAACGCAGCTGGCCGCGCTGGCCACGGTCGAGCAGACCGGGCCGCTGCGGCTCGGCGACCTGGCCGCCGCGGAACGGATCGCGCCCTCGACGCTGACCAGGCTGGTGAGCGCGCTGGAAGAGCACGGCTACGTGCAGCGGCGCGTGGTCCCGGGGGACGCTCGGGCGTGGACGCTGGCTGTCACCGCGCGCGGCCACGAGGTGCTGGACCGGATCCGGCAGGAGAACACGATCCTGCTGGCCGACAGCCTGCTGACGCTGTCGCCCGACCAGCTCGCCGCGCTCGCGGCGGCGCTGCCCGCGCTGGAGCAGCTCGCTGACGGCGCGCCGCCAGAAACAGCGCCGCCCGGCACGGCAGCGCCCACCACGGGGCGCCCGCCGGGGAAGCGCCCTAGAACAGCAGGCTGGACAGCGTCGCCCGGGCCTTGGTGACCCGCTGGTCCCGGGGCGGGAAGGCCTCGAACAGCCGGAGCAGGTGCAGCCGGGCCTGGTTCCGCTCCTCGCCCGAGGTCTGCCGGATCGTGTCGAGGAGCCGCTCGAACCCGTCCTCGACCTGGCCCGTGGCCACGTCGATGTCGGCCACCCGGCCCTGCGCCTCGGGATCGTCGGGGTGGTCCTCGGCGTCCCGGCGCGCCTTCGCCTGGTCGTAGGAGTTCACGCGCCTGATCAGGTCCACCTGTGCGAGCCCCATCGTGGCCACCGGGTGGCCGGGGGCGGAGGCGAGCACCTTCTCGAAGGCCGCCGCGGCGCCGTCCAGGTCGCCGCGCTCCATGGCCTGCTGTGCCTCGCCGAACCCCGGGTCGTCGAAGGCATCACCCATCCTCGGGCCGCCGCGGCCCGTCCCGGCGCCCGGGCCGGGCCTCCCTGGCCCGGGCCGGCTGGCCCGGGGCCTGGCTGGCCGGGCGCCTGCCCGGCGGCGCGCTCGGCGTCGTCCTGCGGGTCAGTCTCGGCGGCCAGCCCGGCCTCCGGGCCGGGCAGGCCGAGCTGCGCGGCTACCTGCATGACCTGGCCGATCCACTCCCGGACGTCGGACTCCGGCAGGGCACCGAGGAAGCCGGGCACCAGCTGCCCGTCGAGCACGGCCACCACCATCGGGATGGACTGGACCTGGAGCGCCGCGCTCAGCTGCGGGTTGGCGTCCACGTCCACCTTGGCCAGCACCCAGGCGCCTTCGGCCTCGGCCGCGAGCTTCTCCAGCACCGGCGAAAGCTGTTTGCACGGCCCGCACCACTCGGCCCACAGATCCATGATCACCGGAACACTGCGCGACCTGCCGACGACGTCGGCGTTGAAGGTCTCGTCGGTGACCTCGATCACGTAGCCGGACCCGGCGCCCGCCGGGTCCCCGGAGCCCGATGCCTGGGCCGCCTGCTGCCGGCGCTGCGCGGCGGCCTGCCTGGCGCCCAAGTCGACGGCACCGCGAAGGGAGAAATCGGGAGACTGCTGCATATCTCTATCCTGCCGCATCCTGAAGACCGTTCCGGCACCCTGGTGCCCGGATTGGCCTGCTGGCCAGCGTGATCCCGGCCCGGCCGCTGGCGGGGCTCAAAACGCCGGGGGCTCGACGTAGCCGCCCCATTCCTCGCGCAGCGCGCCGCAGATCTCGCCCAGGGTCGCCTCGGCGCGGGCCGCGTCCAGGATGGGCTCGATCATGTTCGCGCCGGACCTGGCCGCGGCCAGCATCGCCGCGAGCGCCGCGTTGACGGCGGCCTGGTCCCGCGCCTGGCGCCGGGTGGCCAGCTCGCGCACCTGGGCGCGCTCGACCTCGTGGCCGACCCGCAGGATCTCCACCGGCTGCCCGACCGTGTCGGTGAGGCAGTTGACGCCGACCACCCGCTTGTCGCCCTTCTCCAGCTTCTGCTGGTAGGCGAACGCGGCCTCGGCGATCTCGGCCGTGAACCAGCCGTCCTCGATCCCGCGCATGATGCCGCCGGTCATCGTCCCGTCGGGGCTCATCGCGCGGATCCGGGCGAAGATGGCCTCCGCCTCGGCCTCCAGGCGGTCGGTCAGGGACTCGAGGTACCAGGAGCCGCCGAGCGGGTCGGCCACGCTGGCCACGCCGGTCTCCTCCATGATGACCTGCTGGGTGCGCAGCGCGATCTCGGCCGCCCTCTCGCTCGGCAGCGCGAGCACCTCGTCCAGCGCGTTGGTGTGCAGCGAGTTGGTCCCGCCGAGCACGGCGGCGAGCGCCTCGACCGCGGTGCGCACCACGTTGTTGTCCGGCTGCTGCGCGGTCAGCGAGACCCCGGCGGTCTGGGTGTGGAACCGCAGCCACTGGGCCCGCTCGGTGCGCGCGCCGTAAACGTCCCGCATCCACCGTGCCCAGATCCGGCGCGCGGCGCGGAACTTCGCGATCTCCTCGAAGAAGTCGATGTGGGCGTCGAAGAAGAACGACAGCCCGGGCCCGAACACCTCGATGTCCAGGCCGCGGGACAGCCCGAGCTCGGTGTAGCCGAACCCGTCGGCCAGCGTGAAGGCCAGTTCCTGCGCGGCCGTGGCGCCCGCCTCCCTGATGTGGTAGCCGGACACCGACAGCGGCTTGTAGTCGGGGATGTTCGCCGCGCAGTACTCCATCAGGTCGCCGATCAGCCGCAGGTGCGGCTGCGGCGGGAACAGCCATTCCTTCTGGGCGATGTACTCCTTGAAGATGTCGGTCTGCAGCGTGCCGTTCAGCTTCCCCAGGTCGGCACCCTGGCGCTCGGCCGCGGCCAGGTACATGCAGAACACCGGCACCGCGGGCCCGCTGATCGTCATCGACGTGGTGATGTCGGCCAGCGGGATCCCGTCGAACAGGACGTCCATGTCGGCGGCGGAGTCGATGGCCACGCCGCAGTGCCCGACCTCGCCGAGCGAACGCTGGTCGTCGGAGTCGCGCCCCATCAGCGTGGGCATGTCGAACGCTACCGACAGGCCGCCGCCCCCGCCGCGCAGCAGCATCTTGTACCGCTCGTTGGTCGCCGCGGCGTTTCCGAACCCGGAGAACTGCCGGATGGTCCAGGTCCGGCCGCGGTACCCGGCCGGGTAGAGCCCCCGGGTGAACGGGTACTCCCCCGGCCAGCCGATCCGCTCGAAGCCCGGCACGACGGCCCCATCCGGCGGTCCGTAGACGGGCTCGACCTCGAGCCCGGACAGGGTGCTGAAGTCAGCGTCGCGGATACGGGCCGCGTCGTACCGTCGCTGCCATCGCTGCCTGCCGTAGTCCGGGTCCATCGCTACCCTCCGGGGCCCCTGCGCGTGGATAGTAGGACGTCCTACTATCTCGCCCAGTCTATGTCAGATTCCGCAACGGAGCGCCCGCGGGCCGCTCCCGGCCGATGCCGGGGCCGCGTCCCGAACCAGCCCCAGGCCAGATGCCGGGCCGCGTCCCGAACCAGTCCCCGGCCCGATGCCGGGCCGCGTCCCGAACCAGCCCCAGACCAGATGCCGGGCCGCGTCCCGAACCAGTCCCCGGCCAGATGCCGGGCCGCGTCCCGAACCAGCCCCCAACCAGATGCCGGGCTGCGTCGTCTGTAGGTGTAGTTCTCGCGAGACCTGGCCGCTACCTGGCCCGGCCGCCTACCCAGCGACACGCCGGATGTGTGGTAGAACGAATGCGATATTGCGCAGGTGACGCGGGCCGCGCCACGGCCCTCGGGGACGTCGCGGTGCTGCCGGGGCCATCGATAGCGCGGTCGGCTCCGGTGATGAGGCAAGGGAGCTCGGTGGCCAGGCTCCGCACCACTGACCGCCAGGCGGCCGAGGACCTCTTCAATGCCTGCTACCCGAGGCTGGCCGGCTGGGTCCGCCGCCTGGTGGACGACGACGAGACCGCGCACGAGATCGCCTCGGAGGCCTTCACCCGGCTGCTGGCCCGGTGGTCAGGCCTGGACAACCCGCAGAGTTACCTGTACATGATCGCGACGAACCTGGTCAGGGACCACTGGCGCAAGTCCGGGCGGGAGCGGCGCGCGATCCGGACCCTGACCGCGGCCACCCCGCTCGACCCCGCCTACCACCCGGCTCAGGACGTGGACGTGCGCGCGCTGATCGAGGCGCTGCCGACCCGGCTGCGCAGCGCGTTCCTGCTGCACTACTACGCGGGATTCGGCGTCCGCGAGGTGGCCACGATGCTGGGCCGGCCGGAGGGCACGGTCAAGGCCGACCTGCATCACGCGCGCGCCCGGCTCAAGGCCGCGCTGGGAGAGCCCGGATGAGCGACCCGCAGGACAGGATCGACGCCTGGCTGAACGCCGAGGTGGAGCCGCTCACGCCGCCGCCGGGCACGTTCGAGCGGATCAGCCACCGGGCGCACCGCCGGAAGGTACGGCGGGCGACGATGTCCGTCGCGGGCGCCGCGATCGTGATCGCCGCCGCCGCGGCGGCCCCCGGCATCGCGTCCACGCTGCTGCACCCCGGCTCCGGCCGGCCCCCGCGGCCCGTGGCCGTGGGCACGCAATCCCCCACCGCCCGGCCCTCGGTCACCGGCAACGCCAGCGGTGGCGTCAATTCCCAGTCGAGCAGTCCGGTGCCGTCCCCGGGGTCGTCCCTGTCAACCGCGGGCTCCGGAGCCCCCGTGCCGCGCAATTTCCAGCCCACCTCGGTCACCTTCGTCGGCCAGGTCGGCGCGGTGATCGGCCAGGCGGGCACCCCGGGCCACTGTCCGATCATCCCGGTCGACTGCACCTCGCTGGCGGGGACCGCGGACTACGGCACGAGCTGGTACGGGGTGAGCGCGCCGGTCACCGGGGCGCCGGACGGATCCCGCGGCGTCGGCCAGCTCCGCTTCCTCGACACCCGCGACGGGTGGGCGTTCGGCCCGGAGCTGTGGGTCACGCACGACGGCGGGTCGAGCTGGACGCGGGAGAGGACCTACGGGATGCGGGTCACCGACCTGGAGACGGCCGGGAACCGCGCGTTCGCGCTGTTCGCGACCTGTACGGGCGGCGGCGCGGACTACGCGGCCCACTGCACCAGCTTCTCGCTCTACACGTCCGTGGCGGGCACCGATCGGTGGCAGCGCGTATCCGGCCCGGCGGCCAGCCTGGCCCTGCCGCAGGCCGGGGCGGGACAGGCGGCCTCCGCCAGCCTGGTGCTCACCGGGGGGCCGACGGGCGGCCAGGGCTACCTGCTGGCGCCGTCCGGCGAGCTGCTCAGCGGGCCGATCACCGGCACCGCCTGGACCGTGGCCAGCCAGGGCGTGCCGTGCCAGCCGGGCGCGCCCGGGCCCAGCGGGCAGCCGACCGGCGCCCTGCTCGCGGCCGACTCGGGCCTGCTGGTCCTGGTCTGCACCAGCACGACCAACCCGGCCAGCGACACCCAGGCCAAGCTGGTTTTCGAGTCGTCGGACGGCGGCGCGCACTGGTCGAAGGCCGCCGCCGCGCTCCCGGCCGGGATCGCGACCTCGGTCGCGACCCAGGCCCAGGACCACCTGGTGGTGCTCGCCACCGACGCCGGCCTCTACCGCTCCGGCGACGGCGGGCTCACCTGGCAGCGGACCCAGGCCTCTCCGGCCGGCCGCCGCGGCCGGGGAGACCGGGTTCAGCTACGTCGGGATGACCAGCCTGACCAACGGCGTCGCGCTGCCCGCCGACCCGGGCCTGCACGAGGTGTTCATCACCACCGACGGCGGCGTCAGCTGGCAGGCGCACGCGGTGAGCGCTCCGTGACGGCACGGTCCGTGAAGTCCCCGCGGTCACCCGCAGCCCGCGCAGCATGTCAAACATCTCCTCGAGCTGGGCCTTGTCGTAGCCGCCCAGGCCGAAATCGGCCGCCATCAGGTCGGCCGTGGCGCGCTCGACCACCTCGCGGCCGGCCGTGGTGATCTCGGCCAGCGTCCCCCGCCCGTCGGCCGGGTTGGGCCTGCGCACCACCAGGCCCTGCGCCTCCAGCCGGTTGATGATGTTGGTCACGCTCGTGGGGTGCACCATCAGGCGCTGCCCGATCAGCCGCAGCGGCAGCGCGCCTTCCCGGCTGAACCGGAGCAGCACCAGCGCCTCGTAGCGCGCGAACGTCAGCCCGTGCGGCCGCAGCAGCGCGTCGAGCTCGGCGATCAGGATCTGCTGGGCCCGCATGATCGAGGTGACGGCGGCCATCGCGCGGGAGTCCCCGAACCTGCGCTCCCAGATCTGGGCCGCGCGGGCGATCGGATCGAACGGCAGATCCAGCGGCTTCGGCACAGGCACAAGGTACCGGCCGCCGGGCCGGTCCGCAGGCGGGCCGGGCTGGTCGCCGCGGCCGACCGGGCACCACCCCGCCACGCGCGCCCTGGCCTGCGGCGGGACCCGTCGCTGCGCCCGTCGGGATCCTGGTCCGGCTGCGAGATCGCAGTAGGCTGCGGAAGTGGACTGGAGCCTGCTGGCCTGCGGAACGTCCGGGCACGTGACCTACGCGCCGGCCGAGGCGGCCGTGCGCAGGCAACTGCGCGCGCCGACCGAATCCGGCGAGGCCTGGCGCTGCCTGCGCTGCGGCACGTTCGTGCCCGGCGAGCCGCAGGCGTCCGGTCCCGCGGCGCAGGCCCCGGCCCCACGCCGCGACAAGGAGGTACGCAGCGCGATCATCCTGCGGGTCTTCGCGGTCGAGCGGTTCGTGCGCGGGCTGGCCGTGGCCGCCCTGGCGGTCGTGGTGTGGCGGTTCCAGTACTCCCACCTGTCGGTCGAGCAGGCCTTCGAGCGCGAGCGCCCGGTCTTGCACTCGCTGTTCGAGCAGCTCGGGATCAACATCGACCACTCCAAGCTGGTCGGCCTGATCACCCGCGCGCTGACCCTCAGCCCGGCCACGCTGCGGTGGCTGGCCGTCGGGCTGGCCGTCTACGCGGTGATCGAGCTGATCGAGGGCACCGGCCTGTGGCTGGCCAAGCGCTGGGGCGAGTACTTCGCGATGGTGGCCACCTCGCTCGGCCTGCCGTACGAGATCTACGAGCTGATCTCGAAGGTCACCGCCTTCAAGCTGGCCCTGTTCGCCGTCAACCTGCTCCTGGTGGTGTACCTGGTGGTGACCAGGCGGCTGTTCGGCGTACGCGGCGGCAAGCATGCCTACGAGGCACGGCTGCGCAGCGAGTCCATAATGGACGCGGCCATCAACGCTGCGGCCGCCGAAGCGGACCCGGCCGCCGGGGCCGCCCTGCCCGCCCCCGCGGCCGTCCCGCCCGCGGCCGAATCGAACATTCAGGCGCCCGGCCCCGGCGCGGCCCGCACGGCCACCCGGGACACGCCAGCACCCGGTCCCGGCCCCGGCCCCGCCCGGGACACGCCAGCACCCGGTCCCGGCGACCGCCCCGGACACGCCGACGCCCGACCGTGGCACCGCCCGGGATATGCCAGCGCCCGGCCCCGGCAAGATCCCCGGGGCCGCTCAGGACCCGGCCGCCAAGACCGGCACCGATCCCGCCCGCACCGCGCCCTGAAACCCGGCGGGCCGCCCCACCCGCCCGGTCGCCATGATCACCTCCACTCTTCATTCGCTCGGGTTCCACAATCCGGGCGTAATCTCCAGGAAATGACTGGAAGGCGTGAAAAGACGCGATGATCATGGAAATTCACCGGAGAGCGGAATGGCAGAAGTCATTCGGATATAGCTATATAGGTGAATAAAGGGGGCGGCGGGCCTGGGGCGCGGGGCGTCGGCCGGAGGTCACCCGGCGGGGGTCGCCGGGCGGGTTCCCGGGGGGGTCAGCCGGGCGGGTCCCCGGGGGTCGGCCGGGCGGGTCCCCGGGGGTCGGCCAGGCGGGGCCCCGCGTGGGGCGTCGGCGGGCGGTCCCCGGAGCGCGCGGGGGGTCAGCCGGCGACGAGTTCGTCGGCGGCGGTGTAGGGGTCCAGCTTGCCGGTGGCGACCCGCGCGGCGAGATCCTCCAGGTGCGACTCCCCGGGCAGCGCGCCCAGCCGCTCCCGCAACGTGGCCACGGCCATCGCCGAGACCTCCTCCCTGGCCCGGGCCAGGCGCCTGCGATCCCGCTCCCCCGACTCGGCGAGCCAGCTGCGGTGCGCTTCCAGGCGGCCGACGAGATCGTCGATCCCCTGGCCGGTGACCGCCGTCGCGGCGACGATCGGCGGCTTCCACGCGCCGGGGGCGTAACTGCCCATCGCCAGCATCGTGCGCAGGTCCCTGATGGCCTCCTGAGCGCCCGGGCGCTCGCTCTTGTTCACCACGAAGATGTCGGCGATCTCCAGGATCCCCGCCTTCGCCGCCTGGACCGAGTCGCCCATGCCCGGGGCGACGATCACCAGCGTCGAGTCGGCCAGGGAGGCGATCTCGACCTCGGCCTGGCCGACTCCGACGGTCTCGATCAGGATCACGTCGAAGCCGGCCGCGTCCAGGATCCGCAGCGCCTGCGGCGCGGCCCAGGACAGCCCGCCCAGGTGCCCCCGGCTGGCCATGGACCGGATGAACACGCCGCCGTCGGTCGCGTGGTCCTGCATCCTGACCCGGTCCCCGAGCAGGGCCCCGCCGCTGAACGGCGACGTAGGGTCGACGGCGAGGACGCCCACCCGTCGCCCCTGGCCCCGGTAGGCCCTGACCAGCGCGCCGGTGATCGTGGATTTCCCCACCCCCGGCGCACCGGTCAGGCCGATCACCCAGGCCCGCCCGGTGCGCGGCGCGATCAGCTTCATGACCTCCCGCAGCTGCGGCGAGCCGTTCTCGACCAGCGAGATAAGCCGGGCCAGCGCGCGCGGATCGCCGTCGGCCGCCGCGGAGACCAGGGCGGCCGGCCCGGCCGGGGTGTCAGTCACCAGGGCCCGGCGCCGGGACCCGCAGCAGCAGCGCGTCGCCCTGGCCGCCGCCGCCGCAGAGCGCGGCCGCCCCCAGGCCGCCGCCCCGGCGGCGCAGCTCGTACGCCAGGTGCAGGGCGATCCTCGCGCCGGACATCCCGATCGGATGGCCGATCGCGATCGCGCCGCCGTTGACGTTGACCTTGTCCGGCCCGACGCCCAGGTCGCGCATGGACTGGATGACCACCGCGGCGAACGCCTCGTTGATCTCGATGAGGTCCAGGTCGGCGACGGTCAGCCCGGCCTTGCGAAGCGCGTGGGCGATGGCGTTGGCCGGCTGGGACTGCAGGGAGTTGTCCGGGCCCGCGACGCAGCCGTGCGCGCCGACCTCGGCGAGCACCGGCGCCCCGGCGGCCTCGGCCGCGTCCGCCGACATCACCACGACCGCGCACGCCCCGTCCGAGATCTGCGAGGCGGAGCCCGCGGTGATGGTGCCGCCCGCGCCGAACGCGGGGCGGAGCCTGCTCAGCGACTCCACGGTGCTGTCGGCCCGCACGCCCTCATCGGTGTCGAAGATCACCGGGTCGCCGTGCCGCTGCGGCACGCGGACCGGCACGATCTCCTCGGCGAACAGCCCGTTCTTGATCGCCTCAGCGGCCCGCTGGTGTGACCGCGCGGCGTACTCGTCCTGCTCCTGGCGGCTGATATTCAGCCGCGCGTTGTGCCGTTCGGTGGACTCGCCCATCGAGAGGTGGTCGAATGCGTCGGTCAGCCCGTCATGCGCCATGGCGTCGATGAGCTCAGCCGGACCGAACCTGAAGCCCTGGCGCGCCCCGGGCAGCAGGTGCGGCGCCCGGGTCATCGACTCCATGCCCCCGGCCACCACGATGTCGAACTCCCCGGCCCTGATCAGCTGGGCCGCCAGCGCGATCGCGTCCAGCCCGGACAGGCACACCTTGTTGATCGTGAGCGACGGGACCGACATGGGGATCCCGGCGGCGACCGCCGCCTGCCGGGACGGGATCTGGCCCGCTCCGGCCTGGAGCACCTGCCCCATGATCACGTAGTCCACCCGCTCGCCGGGCACCCCCGCGCGCTCGAGTGCGGCCCTGATCACGATTCCGCCCAGGTCCGCCGCGGTGAACTCACTGAGCGAGCCGAGCAGGCGCCCGACCGCTGTTCTGGCTCCGGCGGTAATGACCGCGTCTCGCATACTAGGAACGATACCCATGACCGGAACGTCAGCCGGACGGAGACAGCGTTGCTGACCCGCATCGATCACGTCGGAATCGCCTGCCGCGACCTGGCCAAAGCCATCGCCTTTTATGAGGCCACCTTCGGGCTTGAAGTCGTCAGCCGGGAGGTCAGCACCGAACAGGGCGTCAGCGAGGCCATGCTGCGGGTGGCCGACGCCCCGGCGGGCACGTCCTACGTCCAGCTGCTCGAGCCGCTCGGGCCGGACACGCCGGTCGGGCGCTTCCTGGCCCGGCGCGGTGAGGGAGTGCATCACATCGGCTACGGCGTCACGGACATCACGGCGGCGCTCGCGTCGATCGGCGCCACCGGCGTGCGCCTCATCGACGCCCGGCCGCGGCACGGCTCGATGGGCGCCTCGATCGCGTTCCTGCACCCCGCGGACGTCGGCGGCGTGCTGACCGAACTGGTCCAGTCGGGCCCGCAGACCCCGGGTGATGGGCCGCTACCAGCGGCTCACTAGGCTGGCCGGGACAATGCATCGCATGCCAAAAATAGGATCTTTGGCAAGAGCGCCGGGGAACGGCCAACCAACCACTCGTGAGGGGAGTACGCTGCCTTGCACCGGGCGAGCGGAATTGCGCGTCGGTCAGGGCTTTGGCGTTAGTATCCCGGTAAAGCCCGGAGGCCGGAACCGTGAAGGCGATCGACCCGGCGTGCGTTTTCCCCCCTGTCGACCCCGCGTCTACCCCAGGATTAGGCGACATGCAGCCCGACATCGATGCCCAGCTCAGCAACTTCTTCGAGGAGACCCCGCAGCGCGACTTCGCGAGGGTCATGCGCGGATACGACCCGCATCAGGTCAACGAGCATCTCAAGCAGATCGACGGCGAACTGCGCCAGCACCGGGATCAGGTCCAGGCGCTGCACAGGGAGCTCGCCGACGCACACCGCCAGATCCAGGAGCAAGAGCGGCCCACCTACTCCGGCCTCGGCTCGCGCATAGAACAGCTGCTCCGGCTCGCCGAGGAACAGGCCACCGAGATCCTGCAGGAGGCCAGGACCGCCGCCAACGAGTTCAACGCGACCGCCAAGGTCGAGGCGGCCGAGCTGCGCGCGGCGGCCGAGAACGAGGCCGCCGAGCTGCGCGCCAACACCAAGCGGGAAACCGATGACCTGCGGGCGGCGGCCGAGCGCGAGGCCGAGGGGATCAGGACGAGCGCCCGGCGCGAGGCCGACGAGCTGACTTCGACGACCGAGCGCGAGGTGGCCAAGCTCCGCGCCACCGCCGATCACGAGGTGGCCGAGAAGCGCGCCGCCATCGAGCGCGACATCGCCAAGCTCCGCACCACCACCGAGCGCGAGGTCGCCCAGATGAAGGCGTCCTCGAAGCGGGAGCGGGACGAGATCCTGACCACGTCCAAGCGCCAGGCGGACGAGATGCGCAGCCAGGCGCAGCGGATCCTGGAGGAGAGCGAGGCGCAGCGGGCCCAGGCCGAGGCGGAGTTCGACATCCAGCTCGCCTCCCGGCGCGAGGAGGCCGAGCGGCAGGAGGCCGAGCGGCTCGCGGCGGCGCAGACCGCGACGCAGAAGATGGTGTCCGAGGCGGAGCAGCGCGCCGCCACGGCCGAGCAGCGGGCCAGCAAGGCGAGCGCCCAGGCCGAGCAGACCCGCCGGGACGCCGACCAGCACTCCCGGCAGCTGGTCGGCAACGCCAAGAAGAACGCCGACCAGATCGTCGCGCAGGCCAAGGCCCAGGCCGACCAGCTGCTGGCCGACACCAAGGCCGAGGCCGACCGGATCCGCACCTCCGCCCAGCGCCAGGTCGACGAGCTGAACAAGCAGAAGGAGAGCGTCGCCGCTCACCTGGCCCAGATCAGCCAGCTGCTCGGCGGGCAGATGCCGGTCATCTCGGAAGCGCTCAAGCCCAAGCCCGCTGCTCCGGCGGTTCAGGCTCCCGCGCCCAAGGCCGTCACGTCGGCGACGCAGTCCGGCAACGGCACGCAGGCCGCGGCGCCGCCGGCCGGTCCTCCCGTGGCCAAGGCGACCGCTCCGGCGGCGCCCACCGCCGCCGGGCCGACCGCGCCAGCGGGCCAGCACGCCGCTCCTGGCCGGCCGGACAGCCAGACCCAGGCGGGTGCCGGCGGGGTGACCAAGCAGTCCGCCAGCGCCAAGGCCGGCAAGGACGACGAGGAGTGGTGGACGGAGTAGCTCCTCTGCTCGCGCGACGGCGCGCCTCCCGGATCGGGGGCGCGCCGTCGCTTTGCGTGGCGGGCGGTCAGTCCTTCCACTCGGTGGGCAGCGGCCAGGCGCCGGGGTTGACCCGCCGCACGATCTCGTTCAGCACGATCCGGACGTAAGGCTCCCCCACCCACAGGTGCTTGGCCCGGTCCACGGCGATGACCTCCGCCTGCGGCACCCGCGCGAACCGGGCCCGCGCCTCCTCGGGCCGCAGGTAGTCGTCGAGCTCGGGGACCAGCACGACCAGCGGGCGCCCCGACGCCGCCCAGCGGTCGAGGTCCGCGTCGGTCGCCCGGTGCAGCGCGGGCGAGAGCAGGATCGCGCCTTCGACGGCCGGGTCGTTGCCCCACTTCAGGGCCAGCTCGGTGCCGAACGACCAGCCGAGCAGCCACAGCCGCGGCAGCCCGGCCGCCACGCTGTAGGCGATCGCGGCGGCGACGTCGTGGCCCTCGGTCTCGCCGTCGCCGAACGTCCCCTCGCTGGTCCCGTGCTCCGAGGCGGTGCCGCGGGTGTTGAACCTGAGCACCGCGATATCGGCCAGCGCGGGCAGCCGGTTCGCGGCCTTGCGCAGCACGTGACTGTCCATCATCCCGCCCGCCGTCGGCAGCGGGTGCAGGCCGATCAGCGTCGCGACGGGCGCCCGCCGCTCCGGCAGCGCCAGCTCGCCGACCAGGTCCAGGCCATCGGCGGTGCGTATCGTTACCGGCCTCCTGATGGCAGGCAGGACCGTGCTTGCCCTTATCTCGCTCATCAATGAACCTTTTTCATCCGCCGGCCTCGGGCTCAGAGTGAACTCTTTTCATCCGTTGATGTCAGGCACAGGGTACGTGGGCAGGCATGTGGAGGATGAAAGGGTTCAGTATGCGGGCCGCCCTGAGGCGGATGAAACAGGCTCATCCCTCACCGGCGTGTTCAGGGGCCCGAGCGGCGCGGCCGCCGCTGCCAGCACGAATTGTGCCAGTGCCTGCGCTCGGCCGGGCCGGGGCCCTGGGCGGGCCAGACCACGACGTGCGGAACGCCGGGCCGGATCTCCTGATCGCACCCGGGGCACCGGTACGTCTTCGTGGCCGCGCCGCCGGGCACCTGGCGGACGACCCAGTCCCCGTCCGGCCAGGCCTGCGTCTGCGGCGGCCCGAGCCTGGCCGCGGACGGCTCGCCGGCGCCGGGCCGCCCCTCGGCCGCATCCGCCGGCCGGGGCCCGGTGCCCCCGCGCGGCCGGCGGCGCACCCCGGCGGGCAGGCGGCGTGCCTTGCGCGGGCTCACGGCCGACAGGCTATGACATGAACGAGGCACCCGCGGACTACAGTGGGGTCCCGTGCGGCTCGTCATCGCCCGGTGCAGCGTGACCTACGCGGGCAGGCTCTCGGCTCATCTGCCGCTGGCCACCAGGCTCCTCATCGTCAAGGCGGACTCCTCGATCCTCGTGCACTCCGACGGCGGCAGCTACAAGCCGCTCAACTGGATGTCGCCGCCGTGCCGGCTCGCGGAGGAGCCGGGCCGGTGGGTCGTGACCGGGAAGTCCGGCGAGACGCTCACCATCGAGATCGAGGAGATCATCAGTGACTCCTCGTTCGACCTGGGTACCGATCCCGGCCTGAAGAAGGACGGCGTCGAATCCCATCTGCAGGAACTGCTGGCCGCGCAGGTGCACGTGCTCGGCGAGGGCTGGCGGCTGGTCCGCCGGGAATATCCCACCGCGATCGGCCCGGTCGACCTGATGTGCCGGGACGCCCTCGGGGTCAGCGTGGCCGTCGAGGTCAAGCGCCGCGCCGAGATCGACGGCGTGGAGCAGCTCACGCGCTACCTGGAGCTGCTGAACCGTGACCCGCTGCTGGCCCCGGTGCGGGGCATCCTGGCCGCCCAGGAGATCAGGCCGCAGGCCCGGGTGCTGGCCGGGGACCGCGGCATCCGCTGCGTCACCCTGGACTATGACTCGATGCGGGGAGCCGGGGACGGCGCGCTGCGCCTGTTCTGATCCGGGCCCGTGCTGAGCCGGACGCCATCGCGCCGCGTTCTATAGACGTGGCCGACCCCCCGCCGGTGAGCGCGGCCTGGGGTTTAGCTTCCCCCGGGCAACATCAGAGGCCGACCTGGCGATCACCTCGATGTACGACACGCAGTATCGCCCGCTGGTCCGGATGTCCGCCATGCTGCTGGGCGACATCGGCACCGCCGAGGAAGTCGTGCAGGAGTCCTTCATCGCCGTGCACGCCGCCTGGCGGCGGCTGCGCGACATCGACAAGGCCGTGCCCTACTTACGCCGGTCGGTGCTGAACCGGTCCCGGTCGATACTGCGGCACCGGATGGTGGTCGACCGGCATGTGCCCGCCCGCGAGCCGGACATGCCCAGCGCCGAGCAGGGCGCGATCGCGCAACTCGAGCGCTCGGCGGTGATCGAGGCGCTCCGCTCGCTCCCGGCCCGGCAGCGGGAGGCACTGGTGCTCAAGTTCTACCTGGAGCTGACGGAAGAAGAGGTCGCCGCCGCCATGAAGATCAGCACGGGCGCGGTGAAGAGCCACACGTCCCGGGGCAAGGCGGCCCTGCGCACCGTCCTGGGACCGCAGCGATGACGCCCGGGCCAGCGGCCGCCGCTTCCCGGCCAGTGATCATCCGCTCCCCTCCCCCACCAGGTGCGCGTTCACCGAGCGCGCCAGCCCGGCGAGCCAGGGAATCTCCACGACCGTCACCCCGGCCTGGCGCAGCGCCCCGGCGCCGCCGCCGGCGGCGAACAGCGGCGGCTCCAGCCAGGCGATGACCACGCGCGGGATCCCGGCCTCGATGATCAGCTCGGCGCAGGAACGGGGCCGCGAGGCCCGGGCCAGGCACGGCTCGAGCGAGCTGTACAGCGTTGCCCCCGTCAGCAGCGGATCGCCCGCGGCCCGGGCCAGGGCGACCTCCTCCGCGTGGTCCTTCGGGTCACGTTCCCGGGAGTGGCCGGTCGCGATGACCGTTCCCGCGTCGCTGACCAGGACGGCACCGACGGAAAAGGCCGACTCCGACGGCGGGCAGCGCCTGGACAGCTCGATCGCCTCGCGCAGCCAGTGCAGGTCGGCCTGCGGCTGCCCGGGCCGGGGCGGCGCGGGCGGCTCGCCGGCCGGCGGCCCGGCCTGCCCGGCGACCGGGGGTTCTGCCATGACGCACTCCGCTGTGTCACTGGGAACAGATGCCTGCCCGGCGGTACCTCCCGCCCCGGGCCCGGTGATTTACTGGCACCCGACGGCGGCTGCCGGCGAAACCGGCGGCAGGTACCGCCAGGCACGAACTTACGCGGCACAGGACGGTGGTGCACGGCGATGGTCACGACGCTGCGGCCTTCGGGAGAAACCTTCGACACGCTGAATCCCGCGACATCCGAGGTCATTGCCACGTTCCCGGTCTTCGGCGAGGACGAGGTGGCCGAGGCGGTCGAGCGCGCCCACCAGGCCGCGACGTGGTGGGC
Organism: uncultured Actinomycetota bacterium; assembly: GCA_963745575.1. Classification (GTDB taxonomy): domain Bacteria; phylum Actinomycetota; class Actinomycetes; order Streptosporangiales; family Streptosporangiaceae; genus JASHPR01. Next base: position 266,465 of record CAVUYA010000013.1, read on the forward strand.
GGGCCTGTCCTGGAAGGACAGGCAGGCCCGGCTGCTCGCCTGGAAATCGCATATCACCAGGTACATCGGGCGCCTGGCCGAGCTCGTGCACGCCGAGACCGGCAAGCCGCTGGCCGACGCCCAGCTTGAGATCCTGCTCGCGATCGTGCACATCGACTGGGCCGCCCGCCACGCCCGCAAGGTCCTGGGCCCGCGCCGGGTCCGCAGCGGCCTGGTGGCCATCAACCAGGCCGCCACGCTGGAGTACCAGCCGCTCGGCGTGGTCGGCGTCATCGGGCCGTGGAACTACCCGGTCTTCACGCCGATGGGCTCGATCGTGTACGCGCTGGCGGCCGGCAACGCCGTGGTGTTCAAGCCCAGCGAGCTCACGCCCGCGGTCGGCGACTGGCTGGTCGGCTCGTTCGCGGAGGTGGTGCCGGAGCAGCCGGTGCTGCAGCTGATCACCGGGGCCGGCCCGACCGGCGACTACCTGGCCCGGAGCGCGGTCAGCAAGATCGCTTTCACCGGCTCGGCCGCCACGGCGAAGAAGGTCATGGCCGCGTGCGCCCAGAACCTCACGCCGATGGTCGCCGAGTGCGGCGGCAAGGACGCGCTCATCGTCGCCGCCGACGCCGACCTCGACGCGGCCGCCGACGCCGCGGCCTGGGGCGCGCTGTCCAACGCCGGCCAGACCTGCGTCGGCATCGAGCGCGTCTACGTGGCCGAGGACGTCTACCACTCGTTCCTGGAGCGGCTGGCCGACCGGATGGCCGAGGTCCGCCCCGGCGAGGATCGCGAGGCCGACTACGGGCCGATGACCCTGCCGGGCCAGGTCGACGTGATCGAGCGGCACATCGCGGACGCGCTGGCCCGGGGGGCCAGGCCGGTCATCGGCGGCCTGGCGAGCATCCGCAAGCCGTTCGTGGGCCCGGTGATCCTCACCGACGTCCCCGAGGAGAGCCGCGCGGTCACCGAGGAGACCTTCGGCCCCACGGTCACGGTGGCCAAGGTGGCCGACCTTGACGAGGGCGTCCGGCTGGCCAACGCCAGCCGTTACGCGCTCGGCTCCTCGGTGTTCGCGCGGAACAAGACGGCGGCGATGGCCGCGGCCAGGGCGCTGCGCAGCGGCATGACGGCGGTCAACTCGGTGATCGCGTACGCCAGCGTGCCCTCGCTGCCGTTCGGCGGGTCGGGCGATTCCGGCTTCGGCCGGATCCACGGCGCCGACGGGCTGCGCGAGTTCGCCCGGCCCAAGTCGATCACGCGGCAGCGGATGAAGCCGATGGTCAACCTGACCTCGTTCTCCCGCACCGACAAGGACATGAAGAGGATCCTCAGCCTGGCCACCATGCTGCACGGCAGGCGCTACAGGTGACGGCCAGCCGGGACGTCGTGGTGATCGGCGGCGGCCACAACGGGCTGGTCGCCGCGGCTTACCTGGCCCGCAGCGGGCTGAGCACGCTGGTGTGCGAGCGCCGCGGCGTGCTCGGCGGGGCCGCGGTGAGCGAGCACCCGTTCGGGCCCGACTACACGGTGACCTCGCTGTCGTACGTGGTCTCGCTGCTGCCGCCGGGGCTGGTCCGCGACCTGCGCCTGGCCAGTCACGGCTATCACGTGTACCCGCAGGGACCCTATTTCGCGCCCCGGGCGGACGGGCGCTACCTCAGCCTGCCCGCCGACCCGGCGGCGCGCCGGGCTCAGATCGCGAAGTTCTCCGCGGCAGACGCCGCGGCCTACGAGCCGTACCAGGCCCATCTGGCGCGCCTGGCCGCGATCCTCGGGCCGCTCCTGGACGAGATCCCGCCCCGGCTCGGGTCGCGGCGGCCGCAGGACCTGTGGCGGCAGGGGCTGCTGCTGCGGCACCTGCGCAAGCTCGACGAGCGAGACGCCGTCGACGTCACCCGCCTGCTCTCCGGCAGCGTCGCCGACCTGGTCGAGCGCTACTTCGGCAGCGACGCCATGCGCGGGCTGCTGTCGGTGTCCGGCGTGATCGGGGCCTGGGCCGGGCCCCGGTCGAGCGGCACGGCCTACGTGATGCTGCACCACCACATCGGCGACACCGGCGGGCAGGCGGGCGCGTGGGGCTTCCCGCGCGGCGGCATGGGCGGGGTCACCGCGGCCCTGGCCGCCGCGGCCCGCTCGCTCGGCGCCGAGATCCGCACCGATGCCGAGGTGGCCAGGATCCGCACCCGCGCGGGCCGGGTGACCGGGGTGACCCTCGCCACGGGCGAGGACATCGACGCGGCGACCGTCGTCACGACGGCGCACCCGCAGATCTCGTTCCTGCGGCTGCTCGACCCCGCGGTGCTGCCGCCCGGATTCGTCGAGGACATCCGCGGCTGGCAGACCCGCAGCGGCACCGTGAAGATCAATCTGGCGCTCGGCAGGCTCCCGGTGTTCGCCAGCCATCCCGAGATTCGACCCCCAGGTGCACGGCGGGACGATCGTGCTGGCCGAGAGCCTGGATGACGTCGAGACCGCGTTCCAGGACGCGGTCTGCGGGCCGGCCGTCGTCGGTTCCCTTCGCCGACATCTGCATCCCGAGCGTCTTCGATGACTCGCTCGCGCCCGCGGGGCAGCACGTGATGTCGCTGTTCACGCAGTGGGTGCCGCATCAGTATGCCGACGCCCCGCAGGACGAGGCGCTGTCCGCCTACGCCGACCGGGTGATCGCCCGGGTGGAGGCGGTGGCTCCCGGGTTCACCGGCTCGATCCTGCACCGCCAGGTGATCGGGCCGCACCAGATGCAGCAGGAGTACGGGCTGGTCGGGGGGAACATCTTCCACGGCGAGCTGAGCCTGGGCCAGATGTTCCACGCCCGGCCCGCGGCCGGCTACGCGGACCTGCGCACGCCGGTGCGCGGGCTGTACCAGGCCGGGTCGGCCACGCACGGCGGCGGCGGCGTGACCGGCATACCGGGCCGCAACGTGGTGCGCCAGATCCTGGCCGACGCCCGGGCCGCCCGCTGGCGCGCCCGGCTCCGGGTGCCCGTGCCGTAGCCTCGGCCTGTGGAGTTCAGCCGGGAACTGCGCGACGACGTGATCGCGGGCGACATCACCGTCTCCTTCCGGCTCTGGCGCCGGCCCAAGGTGAAGGCGGGAGGGCGGTATCCCGTCGGCCCCGCGCACATCGAGGTCGACTCCGTCGAGCTGATCCCGTTCGCCTCGATCACCGCCGCCGACGTGCGCCGCAGCGGCGAGCGCGACCGGGAGTCGCTGCGGCGGCGGGCGGCCCACGCGGGCCCGATCGGCGACGACACGCTGCTCTACCGGGTCGAGTTCCACGTCGCGGACTGATGTAGCCGGGCGCCTGGGGATGCGGGCCGGCATCGGCCATACTGCAGCGAAGGGCGCTGGGGCCGCATGTGATCTTCGCGACGGTAGGGGGCTGACGGTAATGGCTGGACCGGTGACGATGGCCGTGCTCGGCACGGGCGCCCGAGGCAGCGTCTACGCGGGGTTTGCCGGGCGGTTCCCGGACCGGGCCCGGGTGGTGGCCGTCGCCGATCCCCGCGCCGACCGCCGTGACGCGCTGGCCGACCAGCTCGCCGTGCCGGCCGGCCAGCGGTTCGGTGACTGGCGCGAGCTGGCCGAGCGGCCCCGGCTGGCCGACGCGGTGCTGGTGACCACGCCGGACCGCGAGCACGCCGTCCCGGCGGCGCGCTTCGCCGAGCTGGGCTACCACGTGCTGCTCGAGAAGCCGATCGCGCCCACCTGGGCCGAATGCGTGGACACGGTCCGGGCCGTGGAGCAGGCCGGAGTCATCCTGGCGGTCTGCCACGTGATGCGGTACACGCCCTACACCGAGGCGGTGATGCGGGTCGTGGCCGCCGGCCGGCTGGGTCAGATCGTCGGCGTGGAGCACCTGGAGCCGGTCGGCTGGTGGCACTTCGCCCACTCCTACGTGCGCGGCAACTGGCGCCGGTCGGACACGTCCGGGCCCAGCCTGCTGACCAAGTGCTGTCACGACCTCGACTGGCTGCGCTACCTGGTCGGCAGGCCGGCGGTCTCGGTCTACAGCCGCGGCGGGCTGCATCACTTCACCGCCGCGAACCGGCCGGCCGGCGCCGCCGACCGCTGCCTGGACTGCGCCGTGGAGCCGGCCTGCCCGTACTCGGCCCCCCGGCTCTACCTCCGCCACCTGGACGACGCGCCGCGGAAAAGCTGGCCGCTGTCGGTCGTCACCACCGACATGACCGAGGCCGGCGTGCGGAAGGCGCTGCGCGACGGCCCGTACGGCCGCTGCGTCTACGCCTGCGACAACGACACGGCCGATCATCAGGTGGTCATGATCGAGTTTGACGGCGGCGTGACGGCCACGCTGACGATGAGCGCCTTCACGCCCTACGGCAGGCGCCGCACCCGGGTCATGGGCACCCGGGCGTTCCTGGAGGGCGACGGCCACCAGGTGACGGTGACCGATTTCGTCACCGGGCACGTCGAGCAGGTCGAGGTGGCCGCCCCGGGAGGAGATTCCGGCTACGGTCACGGCGGCGGGGACTTCGGCGTGATCGGCTCCTTCGTCGACGCCGTCGCGTCCGGTGACCGCTCGCTCATCTGCACCGGGCCGCGCGAGTCGCTGGACAGTCACCTGATGGCGTTCGCGGCGGAGCGCAGCCGCCAGACCGGAGCGCCGGTCCGGGTCGCGCCGTAAGCGGACGGCTCGTTACGGAGCGGAAGCGCGGCCAGCTCGGCGTCGGCGGGCTCCACCGCGGCGAGCGGAGCACGGCCCGAGATCAGGTCAGCCGCCCGCTCGGCGATCGCTATCGTCGGCGCGTTGGTGTTGCCCCGGGGCACCGTGGGCATCACCGAGGCGTCCACGACCCGCAGGCCCTCGACCCCCCGGACCCGGAGCTCGGGGTCGACCACGCTGGTGAGCCTGCTGGCGGCCAGCTTGGAGTCACCGCCCATCGCGCAGGTGCCGACCGGATGGTAGATGGTCGTGATGTTGTGCCTGATGAAATCCCTGATCTCGGCGTCGGTGCGGGCATCGTCGCCGGGCGCAAGCTCCGCGGTGCACATCTTGGCCATCGGGCGCGCGGACGCGAATTCCCTGGCCATCTGGATCCCGGTGACCAGCGGCTCGATATCGGTTCCGTCGGACAGGTAGGCCGGGTCGATCACCGGCTTGTGCCGCGGGTCGGCGCTGCGCAGCCGGACCTGGCCCCGGCTGCCCACGGCGACCAGGGTCACCAGCAGCGAGAGCGCGCGGACCGCGGGATCGGTGAGGCCGCCGTTCTGGTACGGGGTAGGCAGCGCGTGCCACTGCAGGTCGGGCGCGGGAAGCGACGGGTCGGAGCGGGCGAACCCGCCGGACTCGGCGATGTTCGTGGCCATCGGCCCGGAGTGCCGTAGCTGCCAGCGGGTCAGGTTTCCGGGGCCAGCCTGCTCCCACAGCCCGCGGGACTTCGGCGTGTGCCACATGACCGGCACCATGGGATGGTCGGACAGGTTCGCGCCCACCCCCGGGCTGTCCGCCAGCACGGTGATGCCGTGCGAGCGCAGGTGATCGGCGGGGCCGATCCCGGACAGCATGAGCAGCTGGGGGCTGCCGATCGCGCCGCCGGCCAGGATCACCTCAGCCTCGGCGTGCGCCGTCTCCGCCACGCCGCGCCGCAGGTAGTGCACGCCCGCCGCCCGGCCGCCGGCCACGGCCAGGCCGGTGACCAGGGCGTCGGTCTGCACGGTCAGGTTGGGCCGGCCGGTGGCCGGGTGCAGGTACGCGTCCGCCGCCGACCAGCGCCGCCCCTGCCGCTGCGTCACCTGGTAGAAGCCGACGCCGTCCTGCCGGGAGCCGTTGAAGTCGTCGTTGCGGGAAACGCCGCAGTTCCTGGCCGCGTCCACGAAAGCGGTGGTCAGCGGCGACTTGTACCGCAGATCCTGCACGAGGAGCGGGCCGGACGCGCCGTGGTAGGCGGACGCGCCGCGCGAGTTGCCCTCGGCCCGCAGGAAGTAGGGCAGCAGGTCGGTGTATCCCCAGCCCTCGCAGCCGTATTCGTCGCGCCAGGTGTTGTAGTCGTAGCGGCTGCCGCGGATGTAGATCATCGCGTTGATCGACGATGACCCGCCGAGGGTCCTGCCGCGGGGCCAGTAGATGGAACGGCCCGCCGCGCGCTCCTGCGGGGCCGTCTGGTAGTTCCAGTCGTACGTGCTCTGGAACAGCAGGCTCAGCGCCGCGGGAATGTGTATCTCGTCGGCGTCGTCGGGCGGTCCCGCCTCGAGCAGCAGCACCCGGGTCGCCGGGTTCTCCGAGAGCCGCGCGGCGAGGACGCAGCCGGCGCTGCCGGCGCCGACGATGACGTAGTCATACACGGCCAGCCTCCGCGCAGTTCGGGACATTTGACAGATACCATACCCACCCCGGGGGGCGGCTGGCCGGGCTATCCGGGGCGGCCCGGACCATCTCCGGGGCGGCCCGGGCCATCGCGAGGCCCAGCGGAACCGGACGGCGGGCCGGCTCCCGATACGGTGGATCTCATGTCACGTGACCGCCGGGAGACCCCGGTCGTGCTCTCCCGCATCTACACCCGCACCGGGGACGACGGCACCACGTCGCTCGGCGACGCCAGCCGCGCGGCCAAGACCGATCCCAGGCTCGCCGCCTACGCCGACGTGGACGAGGCGAACTGCGCGATCGGTGCCGCTGTCACCATGGGCGGCCTGCCGCCCGAGGTCACCAGCCTGCTCGTCCACCTGCAGAACGAGCTCTTCGACGTGGGCGCCGACCTGTGCTATCCGGTGTCCGCCGCGGACGAGCCGCCGCCCTACCCGCCGCTGCGGATCGGCGAGGAGTACGTCACCCGGCTGGAGCAGGCCTGCGACCAGTTCAACGAGGGCCTGCCGGTGCTGCGGAGCTTCGTGCTGCCCGGCGGCAGCGCGGGCGCCGTGCTGCTGCACACGGCCCGGGCCGTCGTCCGGCGGGCGGAGCGCAGCGCCTGGGCGGCCATCGAGGCTCACGGGCCGGCCGTGAGCCCGCTGCCGGCCAGGTACCTGAACCGGCTCTCCGACCTGCTGTTCATCCTCGCCCGGCGGGCCAACGAGCCCGACGGCGACCTGCTGTGGAAGCCGGGCGCGCAGCGCTGAGCCCGGCGCCGGGCGCCCTCACGGCAGCCGCGGCGCGGCGGCGGGAAGCCCAGGGCGGGCTGGCTCAGCGGAACTCGGCCACCGGCCCCGGCGGCGCGGCTTCCAGCCAGGCCAGGAACCCGGTCAGCGCGTCCTCGCTGAGCGCGAGCTCGATCCGGGCCGCGGCCTGGCCGGTGTCGCACTCCACCACCACCGTGCCCGAGCCGATGCTGGTCTGTTCCACCGGGTCGGCCGGGCGCCGGGATACCACGGTCAGCGCGTGCCGGGCGAACGCCGCGCCCGGGCGCAGCCGGAACCCGAAGACGGGATACCAGCGCAGCTCGCCGGGCTGGTAGGCGGCCAGGCCGAGCCTCCAGCGCCGGTCCCCCAGCCGCCGCAGGCCGCATTCGACGGTCCCGCCGCCGCGCTCGATCAGGGTCCTGCGGGCCGCGATTCCCGCGGCGCACGCGAGCGCGATGACCAGGACGACAAGGAGGAGCCAGCCGGCGTCTAGCGCGACCCTCCCCCCTGCCAACCCCGGCCCTCTCCGCGCCGGCCCTGGTCAGGCCCGGTCGGCAGGATCGCCGGCGGCTCTGAGCAGCGCCCTGTAGTAGCGGACGTCCGCCGGCTCGCCTCGCCGCCGGCAGGCCTCCGCGCGCTGCAGCGCCTCGTCGAGCGCGGCCCGGGCGGCCCTCGCGTCGACCTCCTCGCCGAGCTGCGCCTCGCGGGCCAGGATCGATACCCGGTCATCCGCCACTGAGAAGAAGCCACCGTTCACCGCGGCCACCACCTCGCCGCGACCGGCGGCGCGCGTCCTTGCCGCCTTCGGGCCTGATCCGGACCAGGCTGCCCTCGGCCAGGATGCCGAGCACGGGCGTGTGCCCGGTGAGCACGCCGATGTCCCCGTCCAGGGTCTTGGCGATGACCATGTCGGCCCGGCCGGACCAGATCTCGCCCTCCGGGACGACCAGCTCCACCCGGAGCGTCATGACCGCTCCAGGTCCTTGGCCTTCTTCTCCACGTCCTCGATCCCGCCGACCATGAAGAACGCCTGCTCCGGGTACTGGTCGTACTTGCCCTCGGTGATCGCCTTGAACGACGCGATGGTGTCGTTCAGCGGGACGAACACCCCGGGCTGGCCGGTGAACTGCTGCGCCACGAACATGGGGTGGGACAGGAACCGCTCGATCCGCCGCGCGCGCTGCACGGTGATCCGGTCCTCCTCGGACAGCTCGTCGATGCCGAGGATCGCGATGATGTCCTGCAGCTCCTTGTACCGCTGCAGGATCCGCTGCACCTCGCGCGCCACGTCGTAGTGCTCCTGCCCGACGTACGCCGCGCTCAGGATCCGCGAGGTCGAGTCGAGCGGGTCCACCGCGGGGAAGATCCCCTTCTGGGTGATCTCCCGGGACAGCACCGTGGTCGCGTCCAGGTGGGCGAACATGGTATGCGGCGCCGGGTCGGTGATGTCGTCCGCGGGCACGTAGATGGCCTGCATGGACGTGATCGAGTGGCCGCGGGTGGAGGTGATCCGCTCCTGCAGCTCGCCCATCTCGTCGGCCAGCGTCGGCTGGTAGCCCACGGCCGACGGCATCCGGCCGAGCAGCGTGGACACCTCCGAGCCCGCCTGGGTGAACCGGAAGATGTTGTCGATGAACAGCAGCACGTCCAGGCCCTGCACGTCCCGGAAGTACTCGGCCATCGTGAGCGCCGACAGGCCGACCCGCAGCCGGGTGCCCGGCGGCTCGTCCATCTGGCCGAAGACCAGCGCGGTGTCCTTGATGACGTTGGACTCGGTCATCTCGATGAACAGGTCGTTGCCCTCGCGGGTCCGCTCGCCCACGCCCGCGAACACCGAGACCCCGCCGAAGTTCTTGGCCACCCGGGTGATCATCTCCTGGATCAGCACGGTCTTGCCGACCCCGGCCCCGCCGAACAGGCCGATCTTGCCGCCCCGGACGTACGGGGTGAGCAGGTCGAGAACCTTGATCCCGGTCTCCAGGATCTCGGTTCTCGACTCCAGCTGGTCGAAGGGCGGCGGGTCCCGGTGAATCCCCCACCGCTCGGTGATCTTCAGCGAGGACGTCGGCACGTCCAGGGTCTCGCCGAGGACATTGAACACGTGACCCTTGGTGACGTCCCCCACCGGCACGCTGATGGGCCCGCCGGTGTCGGTGACCACGGCGTCGCGCACCAGGCCGTCGGTCGGCTGCATGGAGATGGTCCGGACCACGTTGTCCCCGATGTCCTGGGCCACCTCGAGGGTGAGCGTCTTCTCGTTCCGCTGGTCCCCCACGCTCCCCTCGATTTCCTCGGTTTCCTACGGTGCTCAGCGACGTGGTCACGTGCAGGGCGTTGTAGATGCCGGGAATCTGCTCGGCCGGGAACTCCACGTCGACAACGGGACCGATGACGCGCACGACCCGGCCGGTGCCGTGCTGCTCGGCGGCGCCGTCCTGGCCTGCGGTGTTCTCTTCGGTAGCGGTCATGGTGATGCTCACTAACTCCCTGTGGTCGTCTCTGCCAGCGCGTTAGCGCCCCCGACGATCTCGCTGATTTCCTGGGTGATCTCGGCCTGCCGTGCCTTGTTGGCTTCCAGCGTAAGCTGGTCGAGCAGATCGTTGGCATTGTCGGTGGCCGACTTCATCGCCCGGCGTCTCGCGGCGATCTCGGCCGCGGCCGAATCGAGCAGCGCGTGGAAGATCCGGCTCTCCACGTACCACGGCAGCAGGGCGTTGAGGACGTCCTCGGGCGACGGCTCGAACTCGTACAGCGGCACCGCCCCGCGCTCCGGTGCCTCGGTCGTCTCCTCGATCTCCAGCGGCAGGAGCCGCAGCGAAACCGGACTCTGGGTCAGCATGGACACGAACTCGGTGTGCACGAGGTAGATCTCGTCCACTCCGCCCTCGTCGGCCGGGCGGTCGAACGCCTCCAGCAGCGCGCGGTGATCTCGCTGGCGTTCGCGTGCTCGGGCGTATCGGAGAAGCCGCTCCACTCCCCGGCCATCTCCCGCTGCCGGAACCGGTGCCAGGCGATGCCCTTCCGGCCGACCACGAACGGCACCGTCTCGACCCCGCGCTCGTCGAGCAGCATCCGCAGCCCCTGCGCCTCGCGCAGGACGTTGGAGTTGTACGCGCCGGCAGAACCCGCGGTCGCTGGTCAGGATCAGCACGGCCGCGCGGGTCGGATGCTCCGGTTCCATGATGAGCGGATGACGGATCTGCGACGAGCGGCTGACCACGGCCTCGACCGCCCAGATGATCTCTCGCGCGTACGGCCGGGCCGCCTGCAGCCGCTGCTGCGCCCTGATGATCCGCGACGACGCGATCAGCTCCTGAGCGCGGGTGATCTTGGCGGTGGACTGGATCGCCCGGATCCGCCGCCGGACCGCGCGAAGCTGTGCTCCCACCGCTCCACCGCCCCTATTCCTTGGCCGCCGCGGCAGAGCCGGGCGGCGGCACGTACTTCTTGATCGTCTGCTGTTCCTCGGCGACCTCGTCCGTGTCGCCCTCGGCTTCGTCGTTGACCAGCATCGCGCCGCTGCTGGTCTCGAAGCCGCGCCGGAACTCATCGATCGCGTCCTTGAGCGCGGTGGTGGTGTCCTCGGACAGCTCGCCGGTCTCCCGGATCGCGTCGTAGATGCCCGAGTGCGAGCGCTGCAGGTAGTCACCGAACTCGTCCTCGAACCGGTCTATGTCCTCGACCGGCACGTCGTCGAGGTGGCCGGAGGTGCCCGCCCACACCGCGACCACCTGTCGTTCCACCGGCAGCGGGCGTGTACTGCGGCTGCTTGAGCAGCTCGACCAGGCGCGCACCCCGGTCCAGCTGGGCCCGCGAGACCGGGTCCAGGTCGGAGGCGAAGGAGGCGAACGCCTCCAGGTCGCGGAACTGGGAGAGCGCCAGCTTCAGGCCGCCGGCGACCTGTCTTCATGGCCTTGATCTGCGCGTCACCGCCCACCCGGGATACCGACTGGCCGACGTTGATGGCGGGCCGGACGCCCGAGTTGAACAGGTCGGTCTCCAGGAAGATCTGCCCGTCGGTGATCGAGATCACGTTGGTCGGGATGTAGGCCGAGATGTCGTTCGCCTTGGTCTCGACGATCGGCAGCCCGGTCAGCGACCCGCCGCCGAGCTCCTCGGACAGCTTCGCGCACCGCTCGAGCAGCCGCGAGTGCAGGTAGAACACGTCGCCCGGGTAGGCCTCGCGGCCCGGCGGCCGGCGCAGCAGCAGCGAGATCGCGCGGTACGCCTCGGCCTGCTTGCTCAGGTCGTCGAAGACGATCAGCGCGTGCTGGCCCGCGTACATCCAGTGCTGGCCGATGGCCGATCCGGTGAACGGGGCCAGGTACTTGAAGCCCGCCGGGTCCGACGCGGGCGCGGCCACGATCGTGGTGTACTCCAGCGCGCCCGCGTCCTCGAGCGCCTGGCGGACCTGCGCGATCGTCGAGCCCTTCTGGCCCACGGCGACGTAGACGCACTTGACCTGCCGGACCGGGTCGCCGGAGTCCCAGTTGCCCTTCTGGTTGATGACCGTGTCGATGGCGATGGCGGTCTTGCCGGTCTGCCGGTCACCGATGATCAGCTCGCGCTGGCCGCGCCCGACCGGGGTGATCGCGTCGATGGCCTTGATCCCGCTCTGCAGCGGTTCCTTCACCTTCTGCCGCTGCACCACCGACGGGGCCTGCACCTCCAGCTGGCGGAGCTCGGTGCCCTCGATCGGGCCCTTGCCGTCCAGCGGGCTGCCGAGCGGGTCCACGACCCGGCCGAGGAAGCCGTCGCCCACCGGAACGGACAGGACCTCGCCGGTGCGCTTGACCCGCTGGCCCTCGTCGATCTTGCTGAAGTCGCCGAGGATGACCACGCCGATCTCGCGCACGTCGAGGTTCAGCGCTATGCCACGGGTGCCGTCCTCGAACTCCAGCAGCTCGTTGGCCATGGCACGAGGGCAGGCCCGCGACGCGGGCGATGCCGTCGCCGGCCTCGGCCACGATGCCGACCTCCTCGGTGGCTGCGGCCTCCGGCTTGTAGTCCTCGACGAAACGCGCCAGCGCGTCCCGGATCTCGTCCGGCCGGATTGTCAGCTCCGCCATGGTCCTCGTGTCTTTCTGTGCTGCATCTCTTGCTGGGTCTCGATGGGCTCAGCCGGCCAGCTTGCGCCGGAGATCGGCTAGTCGGCCCGCCATGCTGCCGTCGATGATCTCGTCCGCGATCTGCACCGACATGCCGCCGATCACTTGGGGTCGAGCACTACATTCAGGTGTACGTCGCGGCCGTAGGCGGCGGCAAGGGTCGCGACCAGCCTGCGGCGCTGCTGCGCGGTGAGCGGGATCGCGACGTGTACCTCGGCCACCAGGCGCTCTCGCCGCTCTGCGGCCAGCCGGGCGTACTCCTCCAGGCTGGCGTCCAGGCTGCGTCCCCGGGCCTGCACGGCCGCCTGCGTGACCAGCCGCAGCGTCGGCGCGGTCACCTTGCCGGCCAGCAGCGAGTCGAGCAGCCGGCGCTTGCGGTCGGCGGAGATGAACGGGCTGGACAGCGCGAACCGGAGGTCGGGCTCGGCGTTCACTACCCGGCCGAACCGGAACAGCTCGTCCTCGACGTCGTCCAGCTGGCCGGCCCGGTCCGCGACCTCGACGATCGAGAGCACGGCCAGCTGCTCGGTCGCGTCGGGCAGGTCGCCGGGCTCGGCCCAGCGCTCGCCGACCACGGCAGTGACCAGGTCCAGGGACGCGGGCGCGATCTTGCCCTCGAGCAGGTTCCGGGCCAGGCCCACCTTGGCCCGGGCCTCCCGGGTCGGATCGGACAGCACCCGGCGCAGCCCGGCCTGGGTGTCCAGCAGCCCGGTCACGGCGAACAGATCGTCGCCGAGCTGGCCGGGGTCGGCGCCGTCGGCCAGGGCCACGGCGAGCCGCTCCTTGGCCTCGGCGAGCGAGGCCCGGCTGGCGCCTCTCATCGCGTGGCCCTCACCCCGGCCGTCCGTGACTGCTCGTCGAGCTGTTCCAGGAACCTGTCTACGGTCCGGCGCTGCCGGGCCTCGTCCTCGAGCGATTCGCCGACGACCTTGCTGGCCAGCTGCACGGACAGGGTCCCGACCTCGGCGCGCAGCGAGGTCAGCGCCTGCTGCCGGTCGGATTCGATCTGCGCCTGCGCGGCGGCCGTCAGCCGGGCGTGCTCGGCCTGCGCCTGCTCGCGCATCTCGGCGATGATCTGGGCGCCCTGTTCCCTGGCCTCCTCGCGGATCCGCGAGGCCTCACGCCGGGCGTCGGCCAGCTGAGCCCGGTACTGCTCGAGGAGCTGGGCCGCCTCGGCCTGAGCCTCCTCGGCCCGCTTGAGGCCGCCCTCGATCGCGTCGGTCCGCTCCTCAAGCATCTTCTGGATCCGCGGCAGCAGCAGCTTGCCCAGGAGGCCGAACACGATGGCGAACGCGATCAGGCCCGTGATCAGCTCGACCAGGTTCGGGACCAGCGGGTTTTCCGTTCCGTTCTGCGCCAGGAGCCAACATGGCCGGTTACCTTTCTGGCCTCGGTTCAGCTGGTGATGAAGAACGGGACGGCGATGCCGATCAGCGCCAGCGCCTCGGTCAGCGCGAAGCCGATCCACATGTAGGTGGTGATCCGGCCGGACGCCTCGGGCTGGCGGGCCATGGCCTCGATGGCGTGCCCGAACACCAGGCCGATGCCGATGCCGGGGCCGATGGCCGCGAGGCCGTAGACGAGTTTCCCGAGGCCGACGATCTTGATCGTCTGGGTCGTGCCTGCGGCGACGTACAGCAGGTGGTGCACCATCAGCAGATGCATGTGTCGGTTTCCTTTTCTCCGGCCCGGCGCCACTGTGCGCCGGGTCTAGCTCATCGGTTGCTCAGTGCGCTGGCTCCAGCGCATCCGATATGTAGAAGGCGGTCAGCGTGGCGAAGATGAAGGCCTGCAGCAGCGTGATCAGCACCTCGAGCACGAACACCAGCAGGAACACGATGAACGAGACCGCGGCGAACAGCAGGCCGATCGTCGCGCTGAACAGGTACCAGGAGGCGACCGAGAACACCAGCAGCAGCAGGTGCCCGGACAGCATGTTGGCGAAGAGCCGGATCGCGAGCGTGAACGGCCGGACGATGATGTTGGACAGCAGCTCGATGGGGGACAGCAGCGGCAGGATCCACCACGGGGCGCCCGGCGGGACCGCCATGTTCTTGAAGTAGCCGAGCGGGCCCTGGTGCCGGACGCCGATGACGATGTAGGTCACCCAGACCACCAGCGTCAGGGCCACGGGGAACGCGAACTTCGACGTGGCGGGGAACTGGGCCACCGGGATGAGCTCCCAGAGGTTCATCAGCCAGACGAAGAAGAACAGCGAGACCAGGAACGGCAGGTACCGGTCGCCCTTGCTGCCCAACTGCGGCCGCAGGATCTGGTCGCGGACGGCCAGGACGCCGAGTTCGCCGATGTTCTGGATGCCGCGCGGCACCAGCTTCGGCTTGCGGAACGCCAGCCAGAAGACGAGCAGGACGATGGCCGCGGACAGCAGCATGAGCAGGATCGGCTTGGTGAACTCGAAGCTGCCGATGGTGAAGATCGGCTTGAAGAAGAAGTTCTCGATCCCGGGGGCGGGGTAGCCGCATGAGGGGTGGGACTGGAAGTGGCAGCCGCTGGCCGTCGTCACGACGCCGAGGTCATTCACGGTGTGCTCCTTCAGCCACCACGCTTGCCGTCGGTGGCGGGCAGGCCCCCGGGCGGGTGCGAGCCGTCAGGTACGGGCAGACCGTCACGGACGGGCGGACAGTCAGGGGCGGGTGAAGCGGAAGACGACCAGCGCGAGCGACAGCCCGATGCCGAGCAGCATCCCGATCGGGAACAGGGCGTCGATGTGCGTCCACCGGGCGGCCAGCCAGCCGATGCCGCCGTAGAGCACCATGCCGCCGATCAGGTAGCTCACGATCGCCCAGCCGGTGCCCTCCCGTGGCTGAACCGGCTCGGGCTTGCGGCCGGGGCCAGGTTTCGCGGTGCTCACCATGCCTCCGCCAGGTCCGCGGCGAAATGGCCGCGGCCGCCGCGCCCATCGCGGGGGCAGCCTGGGCCGTGGGCCGCGTCGCGCCGTCCACAATCTGAGTGCGTCTCATGAGCCACCGTCACCGGTCCGGCTCGACGTAGGGCGTCTTCAGCCGCATGGACCAGACCACCTGCGCTCCGGTGTAGGCGAGGATGCAGGCGAGCGCGGTCAGGCCGAAGGCCTTCGGGCTGAACGCGGTGGTGTCCTGGAACTGCCCGACGAAGATGATCAGGAGGAGGATCTTGACGAGATAGGTAACGATCGCGGTCACCATCATGGCCTGCGGGCTCACCCGGGCCGCGCGGCTCACGGCCACCACGCTGATGCCGAAGAAGAACGCGACCACGGCCACGCCGAGCAGGGCGCCGATCAGCCCCTTGCTGCCGCCGAGCACGGCGGCGAGGGCGGCCGCGATCACCGCGACGACGGCGGCCACCGCCGCCGATCGCCAAGCGATCCGGGCGTAGTTCGCTACCATCTGAGGGCTCCGGGAGAGCTAGACCGGTATTTCCTGACCCCTGCGGACCCAGCGATGCCCTGGTGGCATCTTTCCGCGACACCGCAATGGCGGCACGGTTGCGTCGCCAGGTGAGCGAAACGTATCACGGACCTCCTATTCACCTTCAAGTGGGTGCTTGTGAAAGATATCACAAGCTCCCGGAGCCGTTCTCGCCCGGGGTTACCCAACGTGATAAGGGCAGCTCACGGTGCCGGTGACGGGTTCAGCACCCGGTCAGCGCGGCCGGGCCGCAACCCCGGACGGCCGGGCCGGAACGGGGTTAAGAGGCCCCGGATGCTGCGGCCGGGCCCCGCGGGCCGGCGGCGCCACCGGGGGCGTCGGCACCGCTGGCGGCGCAACCACGGGCGGCGCGGAGAGGACAGGAGCGGCCGGCGCCAGGGTCGCCGGCACCGGAGCGGCAGCGACCGGAGCGGCAGCAGGCCTCGCCACCGCGGTCCGGGCGCGGCGGCCCCGCTTCCACCAGCGCAGCCGCGGCATGGACATCATCAGCAGCGCGAGCATGGCCGCCAGCGTGGTCACGGCGAGCAGGGACAGCGGGGTCCTGGCGATGGACAGCCAGACGATCCCGCCGGCGAACAGCGTGGCCCACAGGTACATGATCAGCACGCTGGAGCGGTGCGAGTGACCGATGTCGAGCAGCCGGTGGTGCAGGTGCTTGCGGTCGGGGGCCAGCGGCGACAGGCCGGCCCTGGTCCGCCGGACCACCGCGAGCAGCAGGTCCGCGTAGGGGATCACCAGGATCGTCGCGGGCAGCAGCAGCGGCAGGATCTCGGGGAACCTGTTCACGGCCGTGCGCAGGGTGTCGGCGTAGCCGAGGGACGCGATGCTCGAGATCGGGACGTAGGCCAGCAGCAGCCCGAGCAGCATCGACCCGGTGTCGCCCATGAAGATCCGGGCCGGGTAGAAGTTGTGCGGCAGGAAGCCCAGGCACGCCCCGGCCAGTATCGCGGACGCCAGGGCCGGCCCGGCCTGCTCGGGAAGGGTGAAGACCTGGGTCAGCCGGTAGTAGTAGGCGAAGAACGCGATGGCCGCGATGCAGACGATCCCGGCCGCGAGGCCGTCGAGCCCGTCGATGAAGTTGACCGCGTTGATGGTCGCCACCACGAAGAAGATCGTCAGCGCGGTCGACTGGTTCGACGAGAGGATCAGCGTGCCGTTGCCCGGCAGCGGCAGCCAGCCCAGCTGGGCGCCGCTCCAGACCAGGATCCCGCCGGCCGCCGCCTGGCCGGCCAGCTTGCTGATCGGGCTGAGCCCCCAGCGGTCGTCGATGACGCCCACGACCACGATGAGCCCGCCGGCCAGCAGCAGCCCCACGGCCGTCCGGTTGCCCACCAGCACGGTGCGCAGCGGGCTCAGCTCGCCGGCCACCATGAGACCCACGGCCAGGCCGCCGTAAATGGCCAGCCCGCCGAGGAGGGGGATCGGCACGACGTGCACGTCCCGGTCGCGGGCCTCGTGCATCGCCCCTGCCGCGATCGCCCCCCGGCGCACCAGCGGCGTCAGCAGGTAGGTGACGGCCGCGGTGACCAGCAAGGTCAGTACGTACTCAGACACGGCGGCCCGCCCGGTCCGGACTGGATCTACGCATTACGACAACTGTAGAGCACCACGCCGGCGGCGGGGGTGATCGCCAGGCACCCTCTCCGGCGAATCATCGGTCACACACCGCAGACGCGCCGTTACCATCGTCCCCGTGGGCATAATTCCCATAACGGACAGAGGGCCGGCCGGCCCGGCCCGCCTCACGCGCCCGGCGCGACATCCCCGCCCGTGGACAGCGCCGCCACCTCGCGCAGCCGCCCCACGGACACGGCGCCCGCCCGCAGCAGCCGGGGCACTTCCCCGGTGAGATCCACGATCGTGGACGGGACGTCCGCCGCGCACGGCCCGCCGTCCAGGTAGACCGAGACGTCCTCGCCGAGCTGCTCCTGCGCCGCGGCCGCGGTCGTCGCGGGCGGCTCCCCGGTGCGGTTGGCGCTGCTCACCGCCAGCGGCCCGGTCTCCTTGAGCAGCTCAAGAGCCACCGGGTGCAGCGGCATGCGGACCGCCACGGTCCCGCGCGTGTCGCCCAGGTCCCAGTTCAGCGACCGGTTCGCGCGGCACACGATGGTCAGCCCGCCCGGCCAGAACTCATCGATCAGGTCCTGGCCGTACGGCCCGAGGTCCTCGATCAGCGCCGAGGCCGCGCGCACGGTGCCGACCAGCACGGGCGGGGGCATGTCCCGGGCCCGGGCCTTGGCCGCCAGCAGGGCCATGACCGCCGACGGGTAGAACGCGTCGGCCCCGATCCCGTACACGGTGTCGGTCGGCAGCACCACCAGCTCGCCGGTGCGCAGCGCCAGCGCCGCGGCCTTCAGTCCCTCGGCGCGGCTGTCCGGGTCCGCGCAGTCAAACGTGGCGCTCATGGGATTCGCGGCGTGATGACTCCGGCTCTCAGACGGGGAGGAAACGCCGCTTCACCTCCTCAATACTGTCAGTCATCGTTACTAGATTCGATTCATGTCCCGGTACCGGCTTATGCCGACGCCAGCACAGCAGGCCGTCCTGGCCCGGCACTGCGCCCATGCCCGGTACGTGTGGAACCTCGCCGCGGAACAGCATTCCTGGTGGCGCCCCGGCCGTGGCACCGTGCCAGGGTACTGCGCTCAGGCCGCCCAGCTGACCCAGGCCCGCGCTGAGAATGGATGGCTGGCCGACGGCAGCCAGGTGGTGCAACAGCAGGCCCTGCGGGACTTCGCCCAGGCCATGGTCAACTACTTCGCCGGCACCCACCGCAAACCGACCTGGCGCAAGGCCGGGCGGCACGAGGGGTTCCGGATCGTCGCGGTCAAGTCCGGTCACGTCCGTCGGCTGTCCCGCCATACCGGCCAGGTCTGGGTGCCCAAGGCCGGATGGGTGCGGTTCCGCTGGTCCCGCGCCGTCCCGGAAGCCAAGTCCTACCGGGTCACCCGCGACCGGGCCGGCCGCTGGCACATCGCGTTCGCCGCCATCCCCGAGCCTGTCTCTGGCCCGGGCACTGGTGAGGTCGTGGGCATCGACCGCGGCGTGGCTGTCAGCGCGGCCTTGTCCACCGGCGAACTGCTGCGCTGCCCCGGCCTGCGCCCCGCCGAGCAGGCTCGGCTGCGGCGGTTACAGCGTCAGCTGGCCCGCGCCGCGAAAGGGTCGGCAGGCGCCGGCGGGTCAAGATCGTGATCGCCAAGCTGAAGAGCCCGCGAGCGTGACCGGCGCAAGGACTGGGCCGAGAAGACCTCGACCGATCTGGCTCGCCGGTTTGACCTGATCCGGATCGAGGACCTGCGCATCCCCGGCATGACCCGCTCGGCCCGTGGCACCGTCGAGGAGCCTGGCCGGGGCGTGCGGCAGAAGGCCGGGCTGAACCGGGGCATCCTGGCCAACGGGTGGGGCCTGCTGGCCCGCCGGCTGGAGGATAAGGCTCCGGGCCGGGTGGAGAGGATCAAGTCCTGCGTACACCAGCCAGCGTTGCTCGGCGTGCGGGCACGTCGCAGCGGAGAGCCGCGAGAGCCAAGCTCTCTTCCGCTGCGTGGCCTGCGGATACGTCTGCAATGCCGACGTGAACGCGGCCAGGAACATCGCCGCAGGGCATGCGGTGACTGCGCGGGGACGCTCGCCGCTGGGCGGACGGACGAACCGCGAACCCCAGCCTCTGCATCTTCTCGTGTAGAAGCTGAAATCCCTGCCATCAGGCGGGGAGGATGTCAACCTTCCACGACGCGGTGACGAAGCGGTCCCGGCCGGCCAGATCGCAGTGGTTGCGGGTGCCGCCCCAGCCCTGTTCCTCGCTGAAGACCCAGTAGACCGCCGCGCCCTGCGGCGCGCCGTGCTCCACGGCGACCAGCCCGCCGCCGCGCAGCAGCCGCCGGGCCGCGCGCTCGATCACCCGGATCGAGTCCAGCCCGTCCGCGCCTCCCCACAGCGCCGTGGCCGGGTCGTACTCGCCGACCTCGGCCGGCACCCAGGACCCGATCGGGATGTACGGCGGGTTGCTGATCACCAGGTCGACCGCGCCGCTAAGGTCCGGCAGCGCGCTGGCGAAGTCGCCGTCGTGCAGCGTGACCCGGCCCGCCGTGTGCGGCGCCGCCACGGCGCAGCGGGCGATGTTCCGCTCGGCCCACTGCCGGGCGAGCGGGTCGGCCTCGACCGCGTGCACCCGGGCGCCCGGGACTTCCTGGGCGATGGCCAGGGCGATCGCGCCCGACCCGGTGCCGAGGTCGGCGACCACCGGCGCGGCGGTGTCCATCTCGCGAAGGGCGTCGATGGCCCAGCCGGTCATGACCTCGGTCTCCGGCCGGGGCACGAACACCCCGGGGCCCACCTCGAGCTCCAGGTAACGGAAGTAGGCCCGCCCGGTGATGTGCTGCAGCGGCTCGCGCGACGCCCGGCGCGCGACGTCGTCCCAGTACCTCGGGTCGAACGCGGCGTCGGGCACGGTGTGCAGGGCGCCCCGGGACACGCCGTGCACGTGCGCCGCGATCATCTCGGCATCGGCGCGCGGCGACTCGACCCCCGCCTCGGCCAGCCGGGACGCGGCCACGGCGATCTCGTCCAGCAGCAGGGTCATGAGGCTCGCTCGGCCGACTCCGCGATCTTCTCGGCCCGGTCGGCCGCCTCGAGGGCGCCGATGACCGCATCGAGGTCCCCGTCGATGACCTGGTCCAGGTTGTAGGCCTTGTAGCCGACCCGGTGGTCGGAGATGCGGTTCTCGGGGAAGTTGTAGGTGCGGACCCGCTGGGACCGGTCGACCGCGGCGACCTGGCTCCGGCGCTCGGCGGCGGCCTGGGCGTCGGCCTCCTCCTGCGCCTGGGCCAGCAGCCGCGCGCGCAGGATCCGCATGGCCTGCTCCTTGTTCTGCAGCTGGCTCTTCTCGTTCTGGCAGGACACCACGATGCCGGTGGGCAGGTGGGTGATCCGCACCGCGGAGTCGGTGGTGTTCACGCTCTGGCCCCCGGGCCCCGACGACCGGAAGACGTCCACCCGCAGGTCGTTAGGGTCGATGGTGACCTCGACCGGGTCCGCCTCGGGCATCACCAGGACGCCCGCGGCCGAGGTGTGGATCCGCCCCTGCGACTCGGTGACCGGCACCCGCTGCACCCGGTGCACGCCGCCCTCGTACTTCAGCCGGGACCACGCGCCGTCCCCGGGGGCCACGCCGCGGCCCCCGGCCTTGATCGCGACCGTGGCGTCCTTGTAGCCGCCCAGGCCGGTCATGGTCGAGTCGAGGATCTCGGTCTTCCAGCCGTGCCGTTCGGCGAAGCGCAGGTACATGCGCAACAGGTCCCCGGCGAACAGCGCCGACTCCTCGCCGCCCTCGCCGGCCTTCACCTCGAGGATGACGTCCCTGGCCATCGCTCGCGTCCCTCGGCACCAGCAGCTCCTCCAGCCGGTCCTCGAGTTCCGCCCGGCGCCGCCCCAGCTGCTCGGCTTCCTCGGCGAACGAGGCGTCCTCGCCTGCCAGCTCGTGCGCGGTGGCCTCGTCGGCGCGGACGCGCTGCCACTCGCGGTAGGCGTGCACGACCGGGCCGAGCTGGCCGTACCGCCGGCCCAGCGCCCGGACGCGATCGGGGGCAGCGTGGACCGCGGGATCGGCGAGATCCCGCTCTAGTGCCGCGTACTCGGCCGCCAGCTCATCGAGCCGGTCAAACACGATTCCCTCCAGGGACGTTACTGCGCGCCCGCCGACCGGACCCAGGCGTGCGGAACCCGGTGGATGTACCTGCGTACATCCACCGGGTCATGAGGATCTACTTGCCGTCCGACTGCTTCTTGCCGAAGCGGCGCTCGAACCGGGCGACCCGTCCGCCGGTGTCGAGGATCTTCTGCTTGCCGGTGTAGAACGGGTGGCAGTTCGAGCAGATGTCGGCGTGGATCACGCCGCTGGTGGCGGTGCTCCGGGTGGTGAAGGTGTTCCCGCAGGTGCAGGTCACCTTGGTCTCCACGTAGTCCGGGTGAATATCAGGCTTCATGTCGTGACTCCTGGTTCTGGCGGTCGCCGGGTCGCCTCGCCGCGTGCCTGCCGCGGCGGACGTGAACCGGTACCGCATCGTAGGTGCGGCACAGCATAAGGACCGCAGTGCCGCTCGGCCAGTGCCAGCTGGTGCAACGCTGGCACTGGCCTGGAGATTCCCGGGCCGGCTAGGTGCCGATCGTGGTCTTCTGCACCTGGAGCAGGAACTCGGCGTTGCTCTTGGTCTCCTTCATCCGCTCCATCAGCACCTCGAGCGCCTGCTGCGGCTCGAGCGCGTGCAGCACCCGGCGCAGCTGCCAGACGATCTTGAGCTCCTCCGGGGTCATCAGCAGGTCTTCCTTGCGGGTGCCCGAGGCGTCCACGTCGATCGCGGGGAAGATCCGCTTGTCCGCCAGCTCGCGGCGCAGCCGCAGCTCCATGTTGCCGGTGCCCTTGAATTCCTCGAAGATCACCTCGTCGGCGCGGGAGCCGGTCTCGATCAGGGCGGTGGCGAGGATCGTCACCGAGCCGCCGTGCTCGATGTTGCGCGCCGCGCCGAAGAACCGCTTCGGCGGGTAGAGCGCGGTCGAGTCCACGCCGCCGGACATGATCCGGCCGCTGGCCGGGGCGGACAGGTTGTAGGCCCGGCCCAGCCTGGTGATCGAGTCGAGCAGCACGACCACGTCGTGGCCCATCTCGGCCAGCCGCTTGGCGCGCTCGATGGCCAGTTCCGCCACGGTGGTGTGGTCCTCGGCCGGCCGGTCGAAGGTCGAGTAGATGACCTCGCCCTTGACCGTGCGCTGCATGTCGGTGACTTCCTCGGGCCGCTCGTCCACGAGCACGACCATGAGGTGACACTCGGGGTTGTTCTTGGTGATCGCGTTCGCGATCGCCTGCATGATGAGCGTCTTGCCCGCCTTCGACGGCGACACGATGAGACCGCGCTGGCCCTTGCCGATCGGGGCCATCAGGTCGATGATCCGGGTCGTCATGTTGCCCGGGTCGGTCTCCAGCCGGAGCCTTTCCTGCGGGTACAGCGGCACCAGCTTGGCGAACTCCGGCCGGGTCTTGGACTGCTCGGGGTCCAGGCCGTTGACCTTGTCGAGCCGGACGAGCGCGTTGAACTTCTCCCGGCGCTCGCCCTCTCTCGGCTGCCGGACCGCGCCCTCGATGACGTCGCCCTTGCGCAGGCCGTGCCTGCGCACCTGGGACAGCGAGACGTAGACGTCGTCGGGTCCCGGCAGGTAGCCGGTCGTGCGGACGAACCCGTAGTTGTCCAGCACGTCCAGGATGCCCGCGATGGGGATGAGCACGTCGTCCTCGGAAATCACCGGCTCGGCGTCTGCGCCGCGCTCCCGGCGCCCCCGGTTGTTGTTCCGGTTGCGGAACCTGTCCCGGCTCCGCCGGCTGCCCTGGTTCTCGCGGTCGTCGTCTCCCCGGCCGCCGCCCTGCTGGTCACCGCGCTGCCCCGAGCCTGAGTCACGGGAGTCGCGCTGGTCACGGTGCTGGTCGGAGCCGTCGCTGGCCGCGCGGGGCTGGTCGTCACGCCGGCCGTTGCCCTGGTCGTCACGGCGGCCGCCCTGGTCGTCACGCCGGCCGTTGTTTCCGCGACGGCGGCGGTTGTCCCGCTGGCCATCGCCCTGCTGCTGGACATCGTCCCGCTGCGCGCCGCCCTGGCTGGCGACATCGCGGCTGTCGGCCCCGCGGCCGTCGGCATCGCTCACGCTGGCCGGCGCTCCGGCTGCGGCCGTGGTCACGGCCGGGGCGCCATCCCCCGCGGCACCGGCCCCCACGCCGCCCTGATACGAACTGTCGCCGATTCCGCCCGAGCGGGCACCGCTGCCCACGCCGGGCGGCGTCGATGTCTCAAATTCCATGGCGTCCTGCTCAAAGGGCGAGTAGCGCCGGCTCCCGCAGGCGCCCCCCGCTGGACTGAGTTGTCGTTCTGCGCGCCCTGGCTGCCACCGTTCCCGCCCTGGCCGTCGCGGGGACCGCGGCCGGTGGCCGGGCGGCCGGCGCTCGCGGCACCTGGCGCGCTCCCGCTGCCCTGGCGCTCCTCGATCGCGGCGATCACCTGGCCCTTACGCATCCGGCCGGTGCCCTGGATGCCCATCGACTGCGCCAGCCGCTGCAGGTCGGGCAGGAGCATCGCGGACAGGCCCGTGCCGCCGCGGCGGCTCGCCGCGGCCTTCCCCGCCGCACCAGCATTCAGCGCTGCCCCCGCGCTGGAGTCCCCATCCGGCCAGGAGCGTACCGCGCCGGCCGGCTCCGAGGAAGTCCCGGCCCGGCCCGCCGCATCGCCAGGCCACGGGGACGCGGTAGGAGGTTCCTCGGGCACGCCAGAGGAACCGGTAGTCATATCGGTGGTATCGCTCACAAGGGGTCCTTCCCAGGGCGCGGGTGCCGACCGCAGTCTCGGTCGCTGCCACCCGCTGTCACGCTCCGGCCGATCGGCCGGGCCAGTTGTTGTGCCATCCGCCATCCCCCGGCTGTCCCGCACCCGGCAGGTACGATCTCACGCCCTGCCGACATGCGGCCCTCCGTTCGCAGCCCGCGTCGCAGTAGCTCGCACCGGCGCTAGCGCTGGTACCAGGACCAGCGCCGACGGTGGAGAGTCGCGGCAAGCCCAGACGGCCGGACGGATCCGCACCTTTTCGCACCCAACTCCGCCGCGCACCGTCCGCGCCTGGCGGGTGTGACGGTGTGGGGGTGGATGAGTGTCTGTGGCAGCCACAGCCCTCCGCTGGATGCGGACCGGGACTGGCAGACAGGCGAGCACCTCTCCCCATGGCGGGGCATCTGGTGCGCCATCCAGCTTAACACCATGAGCGCCCACGGCATTCCTTGGAGGTGTCCGTCAGTCGGGACAAGCCGACAGCCCGTGCGCGAGCGGCCCAGGAACTCCTGGGGGCGCTCGCCCGGCCAGGTTTCGGGTACGCTCCTGCCGCCCGTGACCGGGTACAGGATTGGCAGGAAGGACTCGAAGCCAGGCCGAAGCCATCGACGTCCAGGGTCTTACAGTGCATGCGGTACCCGTTCCGCTGGCGATTGAACCGCCCGTTTCCAAATCCCAGGCCCCGTTGCCTGCCGCAGCATCAGATTTTCCGGGAACCTACTTCAACCTGGCGATTCTTACAAGTCTCCGCAGGACTAGCGACTACACGCGCTGCGGCGCGGCCACGCCGAGCAGCCGCAGGCCCGTCCCGAGCGCGGTCTGGGCCGCGGCCGCCAGCCACAGCCTGGCTGCTGCCCCGGCTCCGTCCCGCGGCGCGGCCCGGCCGCCGAACGGCAGCGCCGGGCAGCTCTCCCGGCAGTCGAGCCACGCCCGGCTCAGGCCCTCGAGATACCGGGCGAAGACGTCAGGCCGACGGCGCCGGGCGGCCGAGACGGCCCGTTCTGGAAGCCAGGACATGAGGTCGAGGAGCCGGCGCTCGGCCGGGTGCGCGAGCCGCTCCGGCCGGAAGGCGTCGGGCCGCCCGCGGTCCACGCCGAGGTCGGCCGCCCACCGCAGGACGGACGCGGCATCCGCGTGCGCGTACCTGACCGCGAAGAACGGATTCTCCAGATCATTCACAACGTACCGTCTCACGTCGATCATTCCGGCCCCGGCCGGCGTGGCCCGGGCCAGGGCGTAGCGGACCGCGTCGGCTCCCGCGAACGCGACCGCTGCCGCCGGTGCTGCCTGAGCAGGCGGTGCTGTCCGTTGTGGAAGATCTTGAACTTTGACCGTGGCTCCGGCGGCTTCGGCCAGGCGGCCGGTGACCGCCGCCGCCACGTCCTGCTGCGCCTGCTCCCAGGTGGCGGCGCAGGCCGGGTCGGCGCTGGCCGGCGCGACGACCTCGGTGCCGCACAGGGCGTCGCTGGCCGCGCAGCCGGCGCCCGCCTCCGGGACGCGCACGGCCAGGGCCGCGAGCGCCCCGGGGGTGACGGTCACGGTGAGATAGCCACCGCCGGTGACGGACGTGGCCGCGACCCAGGCCACCCGGCTCAGCCGTCCGGCCAGCCCGGCCGCGACCTGCCCGGGCTCCTGGCCGGCCGCGCTGGCCATCAGGAACGGGAGCGAGGTGGCGTAGGTTCCCGGCGCGCCGCCGGCCCCGGGCGGCGCCGGGCGCCAGGTACCGGACGCGCGCACGCCCAGTTCCCTGCCGATGTCGCCGGGGATCACGGGCCCAGGCTACGGCGCGGCCCGCGTGCTCAGGTCAGTGAGCTTTTCGTCTCCGCGCGGCCGCCCGCGGACCGGGCGCGAGATCGGCGGATGAAGACCCTCAGTCGCAGAGGGTCGTCGACGCGCTGGCCAGCTCGCGGACCACGCGGATCATCTCGGCCGGGTCGAACGGCTTGGTCAGGTAGGCGTCCACGCCGATCTGGCGCCCCCGGGACCGGTCGTCCTGCTGCGCCCGCGCCGTGATCAGCACCACCCTGATGCCCGCCGTCTCCGGGTTCCGGCGCAGCTGGGTCGCGGTCACCCAGCCGTCCAGCTGCGGCATCATCACGTCCAGCGTGATCACGTCCGGGTCGGCCTCGGCCACCTTGTCCAGGCAGTCCTGCCCGTCAACGGCCGTGACGACCTCGAACCCCTCCAGCGTGAGGTTCACGGCAATGAGCTGCCTGATGACCTCGTCGTCATCGACAACCAGCACCCGGCCCAGTCCGTGTGTCACCTGCGCGAGGCTATCCGCTCCGCCGCGCTGATGCCCACCGATCGCCCCCGTCCCCCCAGATGTCCGCTCCTGGTACCCTGGCTCCGGTCCCGAGGGCAACGCCTCCGGGCCGCGTCTGGGCCCCCATAGCTCAGGGGATAGAGCAACGGCCTCCGGAGCCGTGTGCGCAGGTTCGAATCCTGCTGGGGGCGCTGCTCAGCACATATTTTTCGAACAAAACTTCTGCGGACTGCCGATCAGACGACAAGCCACTGACCTGCGCAAACGCGGACGTGATCAACTTCCCGTGCCCGGCTGGTGCCCGAGACGGGGGTCTCAGGGGCGCAAACCTGCAGGCCAGCGACTTCCGGTGATAACGGCTGCCAGGCCGTTGCCGTGACCGTAGACCGTTGCTCTTCCCCGTACCCGCAGCTATGCAGCGGCATCACCGGCACCGCCCGGGCGCGGCTGAGTCTGCCCGATCTGCGCGGCGGTAGCGTCCGAACGGGCACGTACCGGCGAAGGTCGACCTCTTGATCCGCAGGTTCGGAGCGAAGCGCTAGCGAGATCGCGCCCAGGACAGCGCAGGCTCCGTGACTGAAGCGCTGCGCTGGCCGAGGCCGTGGCAAGCCGGCAGAAGCCGCCATCGGGAATGCCCGTGCTGCCGGTCTGTGCCTGCGGTCGCTCGCGCCGCGGCGCGTCAGCCGCACGGCGCGGTGGAGGTCAGCGCGTACCCGTGCCGGGCGTGGATCTGCATGCTGTGCCTGCTACCCGCCCGTCGCGCCGCCGTCGCATACGCAGAACTCGTTGCCCTCGGGGTCGGCCATGACCACCCACCGGCTGCCGTGCTCGGCTCGGGCGTGCCGGTCCAGACGGCGCGCGCCGATCCCTTCGAGGCGCTCGGCCTCGGCGTCGACGTCGGGTGTCTCGATGTCGAGGTGCATGCGGTTCTTGGTGAGCTTGGCTTCGCCGACTCGCTGCAGCAAGAACTTGGGCAACGTCCCTGACGGCGATGCCAGCAGTACGTAGGCACCGGCCGCTCCGAGCCGTTGCAGTCCGAGCGCCTGTTCCCAGAAGCGGCCCAGTGCCTCGGGGTCCGCGCAGTCAAGGACCAGCCCGATCGTCGCTTCAGCCACACGTAGATCCTCCCACGACCTGCGCGCGCCCCCAGGAGGGACACCAACGTGGGCGCCAGGCCCCAGATACCGGTCATTTCCCGGTCAGGGCGGTGGCGAGGCGGGGCAGGTCCGCGACCACGCCGGGCGCCTGCGCTCGGATGGCGAATCCGGCGTCGCGCCCGCCGTAAGCCGAACCTGGCACCGCCACCCGTCACCGGATGACACCGGTGCCGTCCAGGGCGGCCAGGGCGATCGAGACGGCGTCGTGCTCGTTATCTCTAAACAAGGGCCGTGGCCCGGAAGGTGAGCAGTCGCCAGCGCCGCAGAGGTCTCATAAAGTCATGGCGCCCAGCCTGGGCTATAGGACCCCACCGGGCTGCGCCCAGCTCGGCCCGCTCGTCCTGGCCAGCAGAGGTACAGCTGGATGACCACCTGCTTGCAAAGATCGTGGCGCCAGACCCCTGGCGTGGTCCGCCGCTCATTACCGCGCACTGGGCTGCCCGCGAGCGACCGCGACTCCCCCGGTTGCTACCTGCCGATCGGACGCACGCAACGGTTGCGCGGCGGCGTTCTGGGCTGACCTCTCGCGCTGTCTTGACAGGGGCGTATCGGTTAGAGGACCCTAACGGTTAGTGGATGCTAACCGAGATGCTGACCGGTGGGGTGCGCTCGGCTGACGGCACGCGCCTGGCCATCGTGGCCCGCCTGGCTGAGGGGCCCCGGGCGGTGGGGAAGCTGGCGGCCGGGCTGCCGGTGAGCAGGTCGGCGGTGTCGCAGCATCTGAAGATCCTCAAGGATGCCGGGCTGGTGCAGGACGTGGCCGAGGGGACGCGCCGGATCTACCGGCTCAACCCGGTCGCGCTGGCGGCGTTGCGGGATCAGCTCGACACGTACTGGCAGCGGGCGCTGGCCGGGTACGCCCAGGCCGCGCAAGCGGCGGACACCGATACAGGGGAGGCGTGATGGCTCAGGCGGATGCGGCGACAGTCAGCAAGCAGGTCCTGGTTGACGCGCCGATCGAGCGTGCTTTCAGGGTGTTTACCGGCCGGTTCGGGGACTTCAAGCCGCCGGAGCACAACATGCTCGGGGCGCCGATCGCCCAGACGGTGTTCGAGCCCCGGGTCGGCGGCGGCATCGTGGACCGGGCTGCCGATGGCCGCGAGTGCCGGTGGGCGCGGATCCTGGCGTTTGACCCGCCGGACCGGGTGGTGTTCAGCTGGGATATCAGCCCGCGGTGGACGATCGAGACCGACCAGGCCCAGACCAGCGAGGTCGAGGTGCGGTTCTACGCCGAGTCCCCGGACCGCACGCGGGTGGAGCTGGAGCACCGGCATATCGACCGGCACGGCCCGGGATGGGAAACCATCAGCGGCGGCGTGGACGGGCCGGAAGGCTGGCCGTTGTACCTGGACCGGTACGCCGCCCTGGTGAAGGAAGCCAGCTGACATGGCGCCGATCGTGACCAGCGCCGAGATTGGCCGCCCGGCCGCCGAGGTCTTCGCCTACGCCACTGACCCGGCCCGGTTCAGCGAATGGCAGAAGGGAGTGGTGGACGGGCGCATGGACGGCCCGGCTGACACGGCGGGCGCCAGGTGCATGACAACCCGGCGCATCGGCGGCGCTAACCGGTCCTCCACCTCCGAGCTGGTGCACATCGACCCGCCCCGTATCTGGCGCGTGCAAGGTCTGGACGGCCCGGTCCGGGCAGCCGTCGACGTCCTGGTCGAGCCCGTGACTGACGCTCGATCCCGGCTGACCATCAGTGTCGACTTCACTGGCCACGGCATCGGCAAGATCCTGGTACCGCTGATGGTCCGCCCCGAAGCACGCAAAGAAATGCCCGACAACATGGCCGCGCTCAAGCAGAGATTGGAAGCGAGGTAGAACCCAGCCTGCTCCGCCCTATTCAAGCCACGGCGGTTTTTCAAGACCGGATCGGCTGTGGTCGCCTTCCGGTGCCTTGCCTGCCCAAGCTTCTGCTGCCCGTCCTCGTCGCCGACAATCATCACGCGCAGATCCCGTGACGCGGCTTCTTAGCAGCAGTCTTCGCCGCGCCATGCCTGGCGGCCTTCCCATGCTGACCATGCGGCGATGACCAGGGCTACCGCGGGATCAACCGGCCAGGCTGCTGGCCAGGCTGCGGTTACGGCCAGGCCGATGAGGACGGCGGCTGCCTGACCCGCGCACATCAGGTTTTGCAGTCCCTCGCCTGCTGTGGCGCCGGAGTTCAGGGCCTGGCCGAGCCGCTGCTTCGTGATACCCAGCACCGGCATGATGACCACGCTACTGGCGGTAAGCGCGATCCCCAGGGTCGTAGATTCCGGATGATGCTGGCTGGTGAGGTCATAGATGGCCTGCCAGGCGATGTAGGGCGCCAGTAGCCAGAAGCTGATCGCCACGGCCTTCTGGGCGCGCTGCTCGGCGTCTTCGGACAGGGTCCGCGATCCGGTGAACCGCCAGACCACGATGACGCTGGCCAGGCCCTCGATGGCACTGCCCAGCGCCCAGCCGGTCAGGGCGATGGAGCCTGCGGTGACACCCGCGATGAGCCCGAGCACGCCCTCGGCAGTCATCCAGGCCAGCGACGCCCAGGCCAACCATCGCGCGAAACTGGCCTGGCGCCACCACAGGGAATCCTGCCTCACCGAGCTAGCGCAGCAGTCGTCCTGGCACAGGCAGTCAGCCGCGGTTGCCAGCAGCCCGCCCCGGGCCAGCTCCTCCCGTCCGGCGTCTGCAGCCACGTTCTGAGCCTAGCTCTCCCGTCACCAGCGCCTCCTTGCCCTGCCCTGGCGCCTGGTCCTGGTCTGCCCCCGTCCTCATAGGCGCCAAATCCAGGTGAGTGGCTGCCGGGTCCGCCCTGGCTCCTGGGAGGCTTCGCTGGTCGAGCTGCTCGTCAAGGGCAACGTCGGCCACGACGACGAGTGCCTGCCTGCCCCCGCCGGAAAGCGCAAGCTCACCGACGCGAAGGTCCGCGATATCCGGTGGCGGCAAATGCGTCGGCTTCGTATCGCGGCCGCGCTGGCCAGCGGGGAGGCGGTGTCAGCAGCCACACACCTGGACCTCCGATGCGGATACCGGTTGCAGGGTCACCGCGGCCTCGCCGGTTGCATGCCGCACAACTCATCGGGAGCAGCCGCCGGCGATCAGCGACCCGGCAGGAGCGTTCCCGCACAGAACTCCCGTTCGCGCATGCCGCTAACCTCGATTCCCGGCGTGCCGTCTGAGGCGTCTTCGCGAGCCTGGCCGACGAGCCAGGCTCGGGTGTTCTTGCTGGTAGCAGGGCAGTTTCTGTGCCCGCTTCGCCAGGACCTCAGCTGGTTTCCTGGAACTAGCATAGGCTGATTTGCAGAGTGGTTTCCGGCTGGCTTCGCAAGATCGGGCCGCTCACCGGCGCGCCATCACCGTCAATCGCTGATATAGCTCTACCATATATGTATGGCGTTCAGCGAGATCGCGTGAGATGAGAGCTGGCGCGGAGTACTTCCTCAGCCCGGCCCGCGCCTCTCAGCGCCGGTATGAGGCCCTGCGCGCCTACTTCGTCGACGACATGCCCGCTGCTCAGGTCGCCGACCGGTTCGGCTACTCCACCGCCAGCGTGCACCAGATGGCCACGCTGCTGCGGCGCGGGAAGATCAGCTTGTTCACCGACCCGCGGCCCGGCCCGAAAGGACCGCGCAAGGCCACCGGCGAGCTGCGAGCCAGGGTGCTGACGTTGCGGGCCGCCGGGCACAGCGTCACCGAGATCTCCGCCGCGCTCACCGCCGAGGGCCTGCCGGTGTCCGCGCAGACCTGCTGGCAGATCCTCGATGCTGAGGGAATCGGCCGGCTGCCGCGCCGCGACGAGAGCCGCCGCGGCCCCCCGGCGAAGCTGGACCCGGTTCAGGCCGCCGCCCTGCCCGGCTGGCCCGCTAGCGACACGTCGCTGGGCTGTGATCACGCCGGGCTGCTGCTGCTGTTCCCCGAGATGGCAGACCTGAGCCTGCACGAGCTGGTTCGCGCAGCCGGCGACCCCTCCACCCGGGCGCTCAGCTCCTGGCAGTCGGCCGGCACGCTGCTGCTGGCCAAGTGCGCCCGCACCGCCCGCGTCCACCACATCGGCTCACTCACCGACGACGAAGGCCTGGCCTTCACCCTGGGCCTGACCGCCCTGCCCAAGGCCACCCACCTGGGCACCTACTCCTGGCGCGTGCGCCGCGGCTCCAACCACAAACTGCTGTCCGGGCTGACCAGCGCGCTGCGGCCGCTGGGGCTGGCCACCGGCGAGAGCGGGTTCAACTGCGACTTCCACGCCATCCGCCACCACGGCGACGACGCGGTCCTGGAAAAGCACTACGTGCCCCGCCGCTCCCAGCGCACCCGCGCCGTGCTGACCTTCTTCGCCCAAGACCACGCCAGCAGCGAGATGGTCTACGCCAACGCCGACATCACCAAGGCCGAGCAGGCAGCCGAGATCATCGCCTTCGCCGACTACTGGCAGGCCGCCACCGGCGCCGATCCCGGGCTGCTGGTCTTCGACTCCCAGCTGACCACCTACAAGATCCTCGACGAGCTCACCGCAAGAGGCATTAACTGGCTCACCCTGCGCCAGCGCGGCAAGGCCGAGCTCGCCCGGCTGGCCGCCCTGCCCGCCCCGGCGTGGAAGACCGTCACCATCGCCCGCTCCGGCCGCTACCGGCGGCCCCGCCTGCACGAGGACATGGTCAAGCTCAAGGACGTCAACGCCAAGGTCCGCCAGATCGCGGTCACCGGCATCGGCCGCGACGAGCCCACCCTGCTGATCACCCGCGACCTGGCCACCCCGGCCAAGGACCTGTTCGCCCGCTACGCCGAGCGGATGATGGTCGAAAACGAGCTGGATGCCTACATCGGCGGGTTCCACCTCGACGCCCTCACCAGCGGCGTCGCGCTCAACGTCGACCTGGACACCACGCTGACCGTGGTCGCCGGGAACCTCTACCGGCTGCTCGCCCGCAAGCTGCCCCGCTACGAAAACGCCACCCCCGACCGGATCTGGCGGCACTTCCTCGACGCCACCGGAACCCTCCACATCACCGGCACCACCGTCACCTGCGCTCTGAACCTGCGCAGCCACCACCCAGTCCTGATCGACGCCGGCTTCGCCGACCTCGAAACCCCCATCCCCTGGTGGGACGGCCGCACCCTGCGATTCCGCTTCCCGCCACGATGATCACCAGCCCCCAGGCAACCTCAACTCAATTACCTGACCGGGAATCGAGGCTAACGGCAAGCGAGCCACCGTGGCCATCGTGCACATCGAAGGCGGCTCGGCGTGCACGGCTGCCGTCGTTGCTGCTCGCCTAGACCCAGATCCCGCCGACGATGATCCCGAATGCTGTCAAGTTGCGCTGGGCTCTGCTTCGCGCCGCGAGCCGGGGCTTGCGGCGTTCAGGCCTGGGTGCCTGCCGGGCCGGCGGGCGGGGATGGGTTTCGTCCATGAAGGCCCAGGTCAGCAGGCCGGAGATGGCGGTGAGGATGGCCGCTACCGTGACGGCTGTGTCGAGGCTGGCGAGGGCGGCGGTGATGCCGCCGATGAGGGCGCCGATGGCGTAGCCGGAGTCGCGCCAGAAGCGGTAGACGCCCAGGGCGGCAGCCCGCCAGTCGGGGTGGGTGGCATCGCTGACCGCGGCGAGGAGGGTGGGGTAGACCAGGGAGGTGCCGACGCCGAGGAGGAAGGCGCCGGCCAGCCCGGCGGCCAGCGCGTGGGAGATGCCCGCGCTGATGATCGCGAGGCCGGCGGCCTGGATGAGCATCCCGGAGACGATCGGGGGCTTGCGGCCGATCCGGTCGGCGAGGTGGCCGGTGCCGATCATCCCGGCGGCCCACATGAACGGGTACAGGGCCTTGACGTAGCCGACGCCGGTGACTGACACGCCGTGGTCGACGAGCAGGACCGGCAGCACGACCCAGACCAGGCCGTCGTTGAGGTTGTTGACCAGCCCGGCCTGGCTGACGGCGGCCAGGGTGCGGTCGGTCCAGGAGACCCGCGCGGCGATCTCGCGGAACGGCGGATGCGGCCCGGACTGGCGGGGGTGCTGGCGGGCCTCGGCGCGGGCCCAGGCCGCGGTGTCGCGGACCGCGAGCGCGGACAGGGCCAGGCCGGCGACGACGTAACCGACGCCCAGCAGTTCCGGAGCCGGGCGCAGCCCGAACCAGGTGGCCAGGTAGCCGGTGACCAGCGCGGTGACGGCCACCCCGAGGTAGCCGGCGGTCTCGTTGATCCCGAGCGCGAAGCCGCGGCGGCCCGGGCCGATCAGGTCGATCTTCATGTTGACCGTCATCGACCAGGTCAGGCCCTGGTTGACGCCGAGCAGGACGTTCGCGGCGATCACCCAGGCCCAGCTGGAGCCGTAGGCGAGCATGAACGGGACGGGCAGGCCGATGATCCAGCCCGCGACCAGGATGGCCTTGCGCGTGTAGCGCGCGGTAATCGCGCCGCCGACCGCGTTGGTGATCGCCTTGGTGAACCCGAAGACCACGACGAACGCCGCGATGGCGATCTCGCCGAGGTGAAACTGCTCGGCCCCGACCAGCGGGGTGACCGTGCGCTCCAGGCCGACCATGCCGCCGACGAAGAAGTTCACGACCGCGAGCAAGATGAACTGGCCGAGGTTGGCGCGCAGCCCCAGCTGCACGCCGGCCTGGTCGCTGGTGCCGGCCCGCCAGCGGGCGCGGGCCGGACGTGTCACACGCCCTCCTGCAGCGGCCGCCCGGTCGCGGCGGCCCAGTCCTGCGCTCCGCCGGCCAGCACGGCCAGGCCGTGATGCCCGGCCCGCTGCAGCATGCTGGCCGCGGTCATGGCCCGCTCGCCATGACCGCACATCACCACCGCCCCGCGGGGCGCGTCGTGCGCCCGGCCCGGCAGGTCGCCAAGCTCGATGTGGGCCGCCCCGGGGACGTGACCGGCGACAAACTCGGCATCCTGCCGGACGTCCAGGACCACGCGGCCGTCCATGCCGCCGGCGGTGACCAGCGCGGTGTGCTCGACGGGCCTGCCGCGGGCCGCCAGGCGGGCATGCCGCCATCCAGTTGCCCGGCCAGGTTCTCGTAGCCGATCTTGAGGGCCTGCCAGGCCACTTCGGCCGGGTCCTGGCCGTCGGCGAGCACGAAGCCCATTGGCGCTGCGTCCGGCACCAGCCAGCCCAGCCAGGTCGCGAACTGCCCGCGCAGCGGTATGGAGACGGCGCCGGGAATATGCCCGGCGGCGAACGCGGCGATAGGCCGGACGTCGATCAGCCAGCCGCCTCGGTTGACTAGGGAACCCAGGGCGGCCGGGGTGAGCGGGGCAAGCCCGGGATAGCCGGCGAGCGGTGCGGGACCATGCCGGTTGACCTCGGCGAGCCGCGCGAAGTAGGCGGGGTAGGAGCCCAGGCTGGCCAGCAGGCGGCCGGCGAAGGCATCCTGACCGGGCGCGGCCAGCAGCGGGTTGGCCGCCTTCTCCGCGCCGATGGTGGTGACGCGGGCCGCGCCGGGCGGCGCCGAGCAGAACGACCCGGCCCCGTGCGTCGGCCACACCGGTGTCGCGCCGGGCAGCGCGGCCAGCGCCGGGCAGGCGCGAGCGGTACTGAGCGCGGGCCAGCTGCTCGGCGCGGCCGGCGCCGAGCAGGTCGGTGCGGGCGGCCGACCCGACGATCAGCGATCCGCCGGTGAACACCCCCAGCACCCGGGGCCCGTCGAGCAGCAGGTAGGACAGGTGCTCATCGGTGTGCCCGGGGGTGGCCAGGGCCCGCAGCCGCAGCCCGCCCAGGTCGACCTCGTCGCCGTCGGCGAGCGCGGTGTGCTCGAAGGCGCGGTGCCCGGCCGCCGCGGCCAGCACGGTGGCGCCCTCGTCAGCGGCCAGCTGCACGGCCCCGGTCAGGAAATCAGCGTGCAGGTGCGTGTCGGCGGCGAACGCCACCCTCAGCCCCCGCTGCGATGCGGCCCGGCGCAGGGCCCGCAGGTCGCGGGAGCGTCGACGGCCAGCGCTCGGCCGTCGCCCAGATCAGCCAGGTAGGCGGAATTCCCCAGCCCCTCGTCGACCAGCGGGAGCAGATGATCGCGCGGCGTAGCCCACCAGTCCTCCACAGGCAGCGAGTCATCATGATCTCCGATCCTACAATATTCCAAATTATTTTGGAAGAAGGAAGAGCTGCGGCCGCGACGGCGGCCATGATCGCCTGTCACGGGCGCGGCCCAGCCGATCCGCCTGAAGGAGCCGAACGACCGGGCGGCCGATGCTACAATATTCCAAAATATGTTGGAGTGTTGATGGCGGCGGATGAGCGCGCACGCAAGAGGGCCATGTACGAGCAGTTCGCCCGGGTCGGCAAGGCCCTGGCCAACCCCGCCCGGCTGGAGCTGCTGGACCTGCTGGCCCAGGGGGAACGCAGCGTCGAGGACCTGGCCGAAACCGCGGGGATGAAGGTGTCTAACACCTCCGCCCAGCTGCGGGCACTGGCGGGCGCCGGGCTGGTCGCGTCCCGGCGCGACGGGGTGCGAATCTACTACCGGCTCGCTGACGACAACGTCACCGGTTTCGTCGGCCAGGTGCAGGACTTCGCAGCGTCCCGGCTCGCGGAGGCAGAGCAGGCAGCCCGCAGCTACCTGGGAGACGTGGACGCGCTGGAACCCGTCGCGCGCGACGAGCTGTTCCGGCGGCTGCACGACGGGCAGGTCCTGGTGGTGGACGTGCGGCCCGAGGCCGAATACGCCGCCGGGCACATCCCCGGCGCGGTCAGCGTGCCGCACGACCAGCTCGCCGCCCGGCTCGCCGAACTCCCCGAAAGAGCCGACATCGTTGCCTACTGCCGCGGCCGCTACTGCGTTTTCGCCCCCGATGCGGTTCGGCTGCTGCGGGCACGCGGCTTTTCCGCCCGGCCCCTGGAGGGAGGACTGCCCGACTGGCGGCTGCGCCGGCCTGCCCGTCACCGCCCGGGCCAGCGCATGACCGCTGCCATGCCCGGCGACCGCCCATTGTGGGCCGCCCCGGCGACCGGCGTCGCAGCGGCCAGCCCGCGGCATGCAGGGACTCGCGCATGACCCCTCCGCCAGAGCCAGTGGTCATCGACGGCGGAGATCGTGCCTGCGTAACCCTGATCCTGGAGCTGCGAGCCCGCATCTCCCACCTGCCCGCCGGAACCGTCATCCACCTGATTGCCTCGGACCCGGCCGCCTCGATCGACCTGCCCGCCTGGTGCCACCTGACCGGCCACGCCTACCTGGGCCCCGTCCGCGCCGCGCCCCCGATCTACGCATTGCGCACGACCGCCGCCCCCGCCTCTTCCTGGAAGCGGCGCACCTGACCAGGACCCATGTGGAACCTCCAAGAGCGAACAGTGACGCCGCCGGCCCGCATACCGTGAACGAGGACGCCTGGCCGCTGCCAGCCGGCAAGGAGTACGCACAGGACTCGGTGTTCCGGCCCGAGAACCTGCTGCGGGAGGCACGCCGTCAGCGGAACCTGCCCGAGGTGGCCGTACCGCGCGTGTGCCTGCTCGACCCTGACGGCGACGTGGTCCGCTACCTCGCCGGGCCCGGCAACGGCCGCCGTCACCCCGGATGGGCCTGCTATCACACCGACATGTGGGTCACCAGGGTTCCCTCCAGCGACAGGCCCCGGCCACCGATGGAGATCGGCGTTGTCGGCAACGCGGTCGGCGCTTCCTTTGCCGTCCTTGTCGCCGAGCAGCTGCACGCCAGCGGCGCCGGCCTGGTCATCAGCATCACCTCGGCCGGACAGCTCAGACCTCTCGCCCGGCCACCGTACTTCGTGCTCATCCGCGCCGCGCTACGCGACGAGGGCACCAGCACCCACTACCTGCCGCCAGCGCGCTGGGCACTCGCCCCCGGCCGCCTGCTCACCGCGATGACAGCTGCCCTGCCGGCCCTGCCCGAAAGGGTGATCCCCGGCCGGTCCTGGACCACCGACGCCCCTTACCGCGAGACACCGGCCGCGATCCGCGGCGCCCGGGACGCCGGTGCCGACTGCGTGGAAATGGAATCGGCGGCCCTGTACGCCTACGCCGCCGCCCGCCACCGCGACGTCCTCTGCCTCGCCCATGTCACCAACACTATGGCTGTCCACGGAGACGACTTCGAGAAAGGCCAGGCCAACGGTGCCCTCGCCGCCATCGCCATGACCGCAGCCATGACCAGAGCACTCCAGGCCCGCGCGGGGCACGCCTGAACTCCCTTTGGCGGCATCGGCTGATGTCAGCTTCGCTTCGAGTCCGGCGAGCCGACCGCGGGGGTCGTTCATCGAATGCCGCCGACATTTGTGTACTGGAAGTGAACACAACTGTAAGTACACTCAGGAGTTAACAAGCGGATGGAGGGTCATGTGGCCGAGGAGAAGCCGGAGCCGCCACGCCGTCTGCCCCGCGCGCAGCGCCGGGAGCAGATCCTCGCCGCCGCGACCGAAGCGTTCGCGCGCAGCGGGTTCGCGGCGACGAGCCTGGATGACATCGCCGCGCAGGCCGGCATCACCCGGGTGATCCTCTACCGGCACTTCGACTCCAAGACCGAGCTGTACCAGG
Source organism: uncultured Actinomycetota bacterium (assembly GCA_963745575.1). Lineage (GTDB taxonomy): Bacteria > Actinomycetota > Actinomycetes > Streptosporangiales > Streptosporangiaceae > JASHPR01. The sequence continues at coordinate 304,317 of CAVUYA010000013.1, forward strand.
CGGTCCTGGACCGCATGTGCGCCCGCCTGGAAGCCCACGTCGACGAGCCCGTCGGCGGGTTCACCGACGCCAGCATCGACGGCCTCCTCGAGGCGGCGGCCGAGTCCCCGGCCGGGTTCCGGCTGCTATTCCACCACGCCTTGCGCGAGCCGGAGTTCTCCGAACGCATCGAGAAGTTCCGCGCCGGCATCACCGCCGCCGCGTACCTGCAGATCTCAGCATTGGTCCCGGACGCGGCTCTCGCCCGCTGGGCGGCGCAGCTCGCCCCGGTGGTGGCCATCGAGGCGGTCACCGCCTGGCTCGACACCGGACAGCCCCAGCCTGCCCGGGCCGCCGGGCGGGTACGGCAGGCGGTCATGGGCGTCATCGCCGCCGCCGCCTCCGACGCCGACTGCTCCCTCCCCAGCCCGGTACACCTGGAAGGACCACCGTCATGACCGGCACCGCCAAGGCGCGCACCGGCGAGACGCCGGCCGCCCGGCAAAAGCGGGTGTGGGACAAGGCCGCGCCCGGCTACGACAAGCAGATCGCCTTCTTCGAGAAGATCTGGTTCGGCGGCGGCCGGGAATGGCTCGGCGAGCGCGCGCAGGGCCGGGTCCTGGAGATCGCCGCCGGCACCGGCCGCAACCTGCCCCACTACCCAGCCGGCACTACCGTCACCGGGATCGAGCTGAGCCCCGCGATGCTCGCCATCGCCCGCCAGCGCGCCGCCGGCCTCGGCCGTGACGTCGACTTCCGGGAGGGCGACGCCGAGCACCTGCCTGCCGGCGACGCGTCGTTCGACACCGTGGTCTGCGCGCTGTCGCTGTGCACGATTCCCGACCCCGCCGCGGCGATCGGCGAGATGAGACGCGTCCTGGTCCCGGGCGGCCGGTTGCTGCTGCTCGACCACATCGCCAGCACCTGGCCGCCGGTCTACGCGGCCCAATGGCTCCTCGAACGGATCACCATCCGCGCCGCCGGTGAGCACTTCACCCGCCGCCAGCTACCGCTCGTGCAGTCCGCCGGATTCCAGGTCGTCGAAACCGAACGGCTCAAGGCCGGCACCGTCGAGCGCATCTACGCGGTCAAGCCCGCCTGACCCACAGCCGCCGACTGTCGGCCGGCTTGGCTCAGCAGCGGGTCCCCTGGGTGTAGGCGCCGTAGAAGTCCGTCAATAAGCAGGGCGATCATGCACTGCGTGTGGCCGTGTCGTCTTCCTGGGCTGGCAGAGTCAGGTTGCCTACGGCGCGCAGCAGGTCTTCTAGGACGCGCGTCGGAGCGGATTCAATGGCTTCGCCGCGGTGCCAGCCATCCCCGATAACCACTTCATCGGGCACGTGGACGGGCACGCTCACTCCGGAGGGCGTGGTGGCCTTACCAGCCCATCTCCGCGCCCGGCAGGTCCATGACGCCGATCTGCCGGAGGCGTTCGAGGGTCGTGGCTCGGCGTGGGTACGTCGGGGCTTCGGCTGCCCAGTCACGCCAGGCCGGGTAGCGGTCGCGGTCGAAGCCCCGGAAGTCTTGTTCGAGCCCGTCTTCCATCCAGCGCAGCACGCGCGCTCTGGCGGCCTGGTCGGGTGGGTCGGCCAGGTACTCGATGGTCCAGGCCAGCCGGTCGCGGCCGCCGAATGAGGCGTGGAAGGTGTGCAGGTCGAAGGCAATTACGTCGCCGGGAGCAGAAGCGGCGGTCACTGCTGGCCAGTCGTCGTGGCCGCAGCGTTGGTAGGCGGAGCCAGTGCCCGGGCCTGGTCGTGCTGGGAGCAGGGCACGAACCGCAGCGCGCCGTTGGTGGCGTTGAGTTGGTCGAAGTAGGCGGCGAACTTCACTCCGGCGACCCCGATCCCGTCGTCGTTGTGCCAGCCCGCTTCGGCGAAGTAGAGCACTCCCTCGGGGAGCGAGGGGAGCACCGGGCCGCCGAGAAGGGCCTCGGCCGTGTCGATCAGGACCGGGTCGTCGCAGACCAGCCCGGCGCTGACCGGGGTCAGGCGGGAGATCATCGGCAGGTAGTGGCCGCTGATGCCGTCGATGACCCGCTCGTCGTAGGTGGCCGCGTAGGCGTCCCGGATGGCGGCGTCGACCTCGGCGCACAGGGCGGCGGTGCGCCGGTCGCCGAGCAGGCCAGGCAGGACGACGAAGCCGAAGGTAGCGAAGTGGTTAACCTGCTGGGCGGTGAGCACGGGTTCCTCCTGGGCGTAGTGACGGGGGCAACACGGCTGTGTTCGGCCCGGTCGGAGGAGCCCGGACCCGCTCGCCAGGGCGCGCGGGGTGGCCTGGAGCGCGGTGTAGGGGGTTCCGAGCGTGTCCGCATGAGGGTCACGTTATCCCGGGCGCTGGGTCTG
>CAVUYA010000014.1:0-104975 GCA_963745575.1 uncultured Actinomycetota bacterium
CGCCTCGCGCACCGCGATAATAAGGGCTTGGCCGTCGGCGTTGTCGGGGACGAGCACGACTCCGGGCTTCGTGCACATTTGCCCGGCTCCGGCGGTGAACGATGCCACCAAGTCGCTGCCAATCTTTGGCCCACGCGCAGCCGCTGCCGACGGGGTGACGATGACGGGATTGATGCTGCTGAGCTCACCGTAGAACGGGATCGGGTCATCTCGGCCTTTGATGATGTCCAGCAACGCTTTTCCCCCAGCAAGGGAGCCGGTGAATCCGACGGCGCGGATATCCGGGTGGGCGACGAGGTCCGCGCCGGGGTTGAAGTCCGAACACGATTCCGAGCATGCCGGCCGGGGCCTGCGCCTGGCGCGCTGCCTCGGTGAGCACGTCGTAGGACAGTTTGGAGGTGGCTGGATGGGAGTCGTGGGCCTTGGCGACCACCGGGCATCCGGCCGCTAGCGCCGAAGCTGTGTCGCCGCCGAGCACGGAGAAGGCGAAGGGGAAGTTGCTGGCGCCGAAGACGGCGACGGCTCCGATCGGCAGGAGTAGGCGCCGGAGGTCCCGACGAGGACCCATCGGCGTTTCCCCGGCCGGGTCGATGGTGGCCTCGAGGTAGCCTCCGTCGCGCACCACTTGCCCGAAGAACCTCAGCTGGTAAATAGCACGGGTCAGCTCTCCTTCGAGTTTCGCTGTGGTGAAGCCGGTTTCGCTGGCCGCGGTGGCGACGAGGTCCTGGCGGTGGTGCTCTACCGCGGCCGCCATGTTTTCGAGCATCGCTGCGCGTGCGGTTCGTTCCCAGGACTCGAGTTCGGGCGCCGCCGAAGCCGCGCCCTGGGCGATGGCGTCGACCTGATCACTGCTGGTGTCTGGCGCCGGGTGGTAGGGGAGTTCCGGTGCGTGGGTCCACCCCCGCGATGCTGGTCATATTTGCAGTCTCTTTCGTCATGATTGCCGCGGGCCGCGGGCCGCCGCGGTCGAGTGTCTTGGGCATGGAGTCGGACGGGCTGATGCGCGGTCAACGCGGGCGGATCGGTGCCGCATCGGAGCAATGGCAGCGGTGCCTGAACGCACGCATAGTGCTGGGAATCCATCGGATTCGCCGTCCAGTACTAATCGAACACACGACATCTCTCGACATTGGGCAGCCTGGCGTGTCCGTCGGGGATGAGCCGACGCAGACCGCCCGGGATGGCAGCAGTCGGCCCGTGTTTGGCGTAGTCGGTGCGGTAGGTGCCGCTGCGTAGTCGCACGTCCACATCGCCGACGGTCCTTGGTTTGGGTGACGGCCGGATACTGCGATCCGACCCAAGTTAGCGTCGGAAGATCCTCGACGGCAGTGGTCTTGACCATCGACTCCTCACCCATGGTTCGACGATATGAATTGATCGGTAGGCATACGCACATAGCACTCGGTGTTTGCTGTGGGGATGGGTGCCCGCCTCCATCCCCACAGCGTGCCTACTGTCAGCGATACCCGTGGGCGAGTGCCTTCTCGGTGTCCTTGGTCACCGAGGCGGCGACGTCGGCGGGCAGAGGGCGCCGCGGCGGTCGGCAGGCGCCACCCTTGCGCCCGGCCACATCCATCGACAGTTTGATCGCCTGAACGAACGCAGGCTTGGAATCCCACCGGAGCAGCGCGTGCAGATCCTGGTACATCGGCAACGCCTTGTCGAGATCCTTGGCCACTGAGAGCTCCCACAGTTGTACCGAGGCGGCCGGCAAGGCGTTGGGATAACCGGCGATCCAGCCCTTGGCCCCCGCCAGGGCCAGTTCGAGAACGACGTCGTCGGTGCCTACGAGGACTTCGAGATCGGGTGCCAGTTCCTGAATCTCGTAGATCCGGCGAACGTCACCGCTGAATTCCTTGACCGCCGCGATCAGGCCGGCGGCATGCATGCGGGCCAATAGTGCCGGGGACATGTCGACCTTGGTGTCGTGGGGATTGTTGTAGGCGATGATGGGGAGCCCCGGCGACGTACCTCTTCGTAGTGCGCCGGACCACGGTGTCGTCATCGGCGCGATAGGCGTTGGGAGGCAACGAGAGCAGTGCATGGGCGCCGGCCTGCTTGGCCTGACGTGCCCATGCGGCCGCCTCGGCCGAACCGTAGGCGCCGGTACCTGGGATGACAGTGAAGCCCTCGGGCGCGGCTCGACGGAAACCTCGACGACCTTCGCGCGTTCCTCAGGGGTCAAGCACTGGTACTCGCCCAGCGAGCCGTTCGGAGTGATCCCGTGACACCCGTTCTCGGCCAACCACCGAACGTGGTCGGCGAAGGCGTCGTAGTCGACCGACAGGTCGGCATTGAACGGCAGCGCGCTCGCCACCACCACCCCGTGCCAAGGCTGTTTACTCATGGTTTCTCCTTCTATTGGTTGTTCTGGATTTTGTCGACAAATGTGTGCAGTTGAGGGGGTGGGCGAGGGTCAGATCTAACCGCGCCACGGGCTTGCGCGCGCATCCTCCGGTGGGCTGCGGCTCGGGCCACCTATGACGCCGCGATACAGTGCGGCAACCCATCTCGCAATCAGCAGTGCTGCCGCGTCAAAGCGGTCCTTCTTCCGCGGCGTGCCGCGGTCCACCAACGGCGGTGCCGGCGGGCAGACACACCACCGATACTGCAGCTCGCTGGTCACCGGGCTCAGCCCGTCGCCAGCATCGCGCGCATCAGTGCCGCGGTCTCCGACGGTGTCCGGCCGACCTGGACTCCGACCGCTTCAAGCGCCGTCTTCTTCGCGGAGGCAGTTCCCGATGATCCCGACACGATGGCGCCGGCGTGGCCCATCGTCTTACCTTCGGGAGCGGTGAACCCGGCGACGTGCCGATCACCGGCTTCGTGACATATTGGGCGATGTAGTCCGTCGGTGCTTTCGGCGTCCCCGCCGATCTCCGATCATCACGATCGCGGCACGTCGCCGGATCGTCCTGAAACACTTGGATGCAGTCGATGTGGGTGGTACCGACGACCGGGTCGCCGCCGATTCCGACGCAGGAGGAAAACCCGATGTCACGAAGCTCGTACATCAGCTGATAGGTCAGGGTGCCCGACTTTGATACCAGCCCGATCGCGCCCGGGGTGGTGATGTCGGCGGGAATGATGCCCGCGTTCGACTGGCCCGGGCTGATGAGGCCCGGACAGTTCGGCCCGATCACGCGCACACCGGAATTGGCTGCGTACTGGACGAATTGGGCGGTGTCGTGTACCGGCACACCCTCGGTGATCACGACGACCTGCTGTAGCCCAGCGTCGACCGCTTCGTAGACCGCGCCCTTTGTGAAGCGGGCAGGAACGAACACTACCGAAACATCTGCGCCGGTCTGGTTGACCGCATCGGCGACGGTTGAGAAGACCGGGATGCCGTCCACATCCTGTCCACCCTTACCGGGTGTCACGCCGGCCACGATGTTCGTACCCGAGCCGATCATCCGCCGGGTGTGCTTGATACCCTCAGCCCCGGTGATGCCCTGCACCACGATTCTGCTGTTCTGGTTGAGGAAGATCGACATCGGCTCAAACCCCCTTTCCCGCAGCGAGTTCGGCGGCCCGTCGGGCCCCCCGTCCATCGTGTCCACGAGCTCGACGAGACCATGTTCTGCGTCGTCGAGGATTTGGCGTCCCTCGGCGGCGTTGTTGCCGTCGAGCCTCACGACGAGGGGCTTGTCGATGACATCGCCCCTGCCCGTGAGCATCTCGATGGCCTGGACGATCCCGATAGCCTGGACGATCCCGATAGCCACTTGATCACATGAGGTGATGCCGCCGAAGACGTTGACGAAAATGCTCTTGACGTCGGGATCGGCGAGGATGACCTCGAGGCCGTCGGCCATGACCTGGGCGGAAGCGCCGCCGCCGATGTCGAGGAAGTTCGCGGGCGTGATCGCGAACTCTTGTCCGCATAGGCCACCACGTCGAGCGTCGACATGACAAGTCCGGCCCCGTTGCCGATAACTCCGACCTGCCCGTCGAGCTTGACGTAGTTCAGGCCCTTCGCCTTTGCCTGGGCCTCCAGCGGGTTATCGGTTGCGCTGTCGTCGAGGCCGTCATGATCGGGATGGCGAAAGGACGCGTTCGCGTCGAGTGTCACCTTCGCGTCGAGCGCCAGCACGCGCCCGTCTGCGGTCTTGACAACCGGATTCACCTCGACGAGGGTCGCGTCCTCGGCGATGAAGACCCCCCACAGCTGCTCGATCATCTCGGCAGCCTGGTCGCGAACGTCCTCCGGGAAGCTCGCAGCGTCGACGATTTCTCGTGCCTTCGCGGCATCGATGCCACCAGCGCGTCGATGGGCACCTTGGCAAGAGCCTCGGGCGTGGTGGCCGCGACCTCCTCGATGTCCATCCCGCCGCGGGTGGACGCCATCGCCAGGTACGCGCGGTTTGCCCGGTCGAGTAGCACGGAGAAGTAGTACTCATCGACGATGTCGGCGGCTTGCGCCACCATCACTCGGCGAACGGTGTGGCCCTTGATGTCCAGTCCGAGGATCTGTGCGGCCTTGTCCCGCGCGTCGTCCGGGTCGTCGGCCAGTTTCACCCCGCCGGCCTTCCCTCGCCCGCCCGTTTTCACCTGGGCTTTGACGACGACTTTGCCACCGAGGCGTCGGGCGCTCTCGCCCGCCGCCTCCGGTGTGTCCGCTACATCGGCGTCGAGCACCGCGACACCGTGTTTGGCGAATAGGTCCCTGGCCTGGAACTCAAGCAAATCCATTAGAGCCGTCCTTCGTGCGTTGGGACGAAGAACCTGACGAAACAGTCGGGAGCGGTCCCGGGCAGAACGGTTGCCGACGACGCCTCGGATGATGTCGTTCACCACGCTCGCTTGCTCAACCCAGCAAAGGTGCCCAGCCCCGTCGAGTGTGATGACCGGGGCCTGCGGGAGCCTGCGGGCGAGGTGAGCGGCGTTCTCGTAGGGCACGACGCGGTCGGCGGTACCATGCAAAATCAGAGCTGGCTGGGCGATCTGTCCCGGCGGCAAGCCTTTACGGAAGTAGGAAGCGCAGGCCTCAAACTGTGAGCGCCAGCTCTCGGTAGGCGTGCTGGCAATGAGCCGTAGGCCCAGAAGTTCATCGAACTCGTTCGGGTGAGCTTGGGCCCATCCTGCCTGGGGCAAACGACAGCGGCATCGTCGCGCGGGCGAACCCCGCCGACCCGAGGGGCACCGCCGCCGCCGAGGCGGCCAGCGTCTCTTTCGGCACCGGGTGCGAGCCCGTCCCGCCGCTGGTGGTGGCCAACAGGACCAGCGACTTGACCGCCTCCGGATGCCGCAATGCCAGGGTCAGGGCGATATAGCCGCCCATTGACGCTCCGACGACATGCGCGGGCCCGGCTGCTCGCTGAACAAGCACTTGGTAGGCGTCCTCGGCCATCTGCGAGATGGAGTAGGGCCCGGGGGGCCGATCCGAGAGTCCTACACCCCGGTTATCCATCAGCAGGACCCGGGCGGCATCCAGGAACGGACGTTCGACTTGGTGATGCCAACTCCATGCGCCGTATCCGAGCCCCGGGATAAAGAGGACCGGCTCGCCCTTGCCCTGGTCGACGACGAACAGGCGCGTGCCGTCGGAAGCGACGACCTGCTGACTGCGATCTACCGACATGCTTGGTCCACCGTCACTGGCGTCCTTTCGATGTGTGCCAATTGCGTTGCTGGCCTGGTCCGTCCACACGGCGGGCATCCTCACTCGCCAAGATCTTTCGAGTCGGTGTCCGCTTGGATCCGGAACACTTCCGCCAAGTAGTCGGTCAGTTCCTCGGCAAGTCCGGCGGGATCCTCGACCTCGTCGATGCCCGCAAGGGTCCGTGCCAGCCCCTTGCGGTAGTCCAGCTGCATGGACCGTGCGATCTGGACGTCGTTGCGCCTGGGGTGACCCGGCCCCATGTAGAGATTCAGTCAGGTAACCAACCGCGTTGCGCCCCAAGGTCATGTTCTCGATCAGCCGGATGGATACGAAGCCGGGCCTCGGTGGGCACGTCGGGCCGGCCCTGAAGATACTTCCGCACCAGCGCGCCGATGTCCGGGTGGTTGAGATCGGCCTCGGACGGCATGGTCGCCACCAGCCCACCGGCGAGATCCTGTTGCGAGTCTTCCGATTTCGTGGGGCAGCTTCGTGACGTGGTGCTTGCACACGTTGGCCAACATGTCGTCGCATATCCAGGCTCCCGAACGGGTCGGCTTGGCTTGATAACTCGACGCGATGCCCGTGCCGTAGATCGTTTCGTTGAGGTGCGTCATCTCAACGAGCTTGTCCTTCACGTGCGACGCACGGTCGGTGCCGTTGTATTCGGCGACCAAGGCGGCAGCACCGATGAGAACGTCGCCTACCCCGGTCTTGCAGACATAGCTGCGACGATGGTAGGTGGTGAAGCGTTCCACCAGCATTCCCGCGAAGTCGGTTTCTCCATCCATGAACACATACCGATTAGGTATGAAGACGTCCTGGAAGATCACCAACGCTTCCTGGCCGGAATACCGCGCATTGCCGGCATCGAGCGTGCCGCCCTCGGCACTTCGGGTGTCACACGATTGGCGACGGTAGACGTAGGTGATGTTGGGTGCGTCGACAGGGACGGCGCCCACGATCGCATAGTCCTTGTCCTGTGGCGACATTCGCATGGTGGGCATGACGACCAACCAGTGCGAGTTCAGGCATCCGGTCTGGTGGGCTTTGGCTCCACTGATCCATATCCCGCCGTCGGTCCGGCGAGTTACGTGCACAAACAGGTCAGGGTCGGCCCGCTGGTGCGGGGCACGATATGCCGGTCGCCCTTGGTGTCGGTCATCGCCCCGCCCACCACGAGGTTGCCCCGATGCATTTCGGTCAGGAATTCGCGCAGCCGTCCGTGATAGTCGGTGCCGAACTCCTCGTCGAATTCGAACGTCACCGAGAACAGCGCATTGAAAGCGTCCATACCGACACAGCGTTGAAAGCACGTTCCGGTCGGCTCGTTACCCAGCTTGCGTTGCATCTTGTTCTGAACGACGAGGTCCTCTGCGCTGGTGCAGATGCCGAGAAATCGGCTGACCGGCTCGCCGGTGAAGGGGGAGATCACGGTGGCCAGCCCCGAGTGACTTTGAGCCAGATCGTAGGTAGCCGCCACAGCGTTTATCGAGGGCCGGATAACCGGGTGGTCAACCGGCTCGTGCACTTTCTCCCCGAAAAGGTAGACCGTCAGATCACGCCCGCGCAGACTCTCTATGTAGTCGGCGCCGGTTCGAAGGAAAGTTTGCTTCTCTAGCGTATTCATCGAGTTTGTGGGTTCCTAGATCACGGCCAGCTTGCGAGCGGCCTCGGTTAGTTCGTCTCGGAATTTCGGGTGCGCAATTCTGATCGAGCCCCACCGCCCTCTCGCGCATTGTCCTGCCGCGCATCTCCGCCACTCCGAATTCCGTCACGATCTTGTCGACTGTGTTCTTCGAGGTCGTGACCACCGAACCTGGACTCAGTGCCGGCCGGATCTTCGAGATCGACCCATCGCGCGTGGTCGATTGCAGAACGATGAATCCCTGCCCGTTCTCGGAATACATCGCACCGCGGGAAAAATCATATTGCCCTCCGCTGGACGAAAAGTAGCGTCCGGCTACGGTCTCCGACGCGCACTGCCCGTAGAAATCGACTTCCGTCGTGGCGTTAATCGCCACGAAGTTCGGCTCCCTGGCGATGACTCTCGGGTCATTAACCCAATCGACCGGGGCAAAGTCGACGGCTGTGTTCTCGTGTAAAAAGTCATACAGTCGCTGTGAGCCGAGGGAGGGCGGCCGGTTCGGCGTGGCCTGCCTGGGCAGCCGCCTGCTGACCGGGGTGCTGGCCCCGCAGGCCGCGCTGGAGCTACGCGACTCCGGCGGGACGTCCCTGGCCGAGGCGATGGTCGGGGCCGGGCTCGATCCCGGACGGCTGGGCGCCGACGAGGAGTTGCTGGACAGCATCGGCGCGTTCGTCGAGCTGCACATCGAGCAGGGCAGTGTGCTGGACGGGCTCGGCGCCGCGGTCGGGATCGCGGAGGGCATCTGGCCGCATGGCCGGTGGCGGCTGGACTTCACCGGCCGGGCCGACCACGCGGGCACCACCCGGCTGGCCGACCGCCGTGACCCGATGCTGCCGTACGCGGCCACGGTGCTCGCGGCCCGGCAGGCGGCGGCCTCCCACGCCGCGCTGGCCACGTTCGGCAAGGTCATGGCCGAGCCGGGCGCCGCCAACGCGATCTGCTCGGCGGTGCGCGCCTGGCTGGACGCGCGCGCCCCGGACGAGGCGGCGCTGCACCGCATGGTGGAGCAGATCGAGGACGCCGCGCGAGCCGCCGCGGCCGATCAGGGCGTCGAGGTCGACGGTGCACCTGGAGTCGTTCACGCCGCGGGTGGAGTTCGACCCCGGGCTGCGGGCCCGGCTGGCCGGGGCGCTGGCCGTCCCGCGGGATCACCGCGCCGGTGCTGCCGACCGGCGCCGGCCACGACGCCGGGATCCTGGCGGCCCGGCTGCCCGCGGCCATGCTGTTCGTGCGCAACCCCTCCGGGGTGTCCCACTCGCCCGCCGAGCACGCCGACCCGGCCGACTGCGAGGCGGGCGTGGTGGCGCTGGCGACCGTACTCGAGGAGCTGGCCGGCCGATGACCACGCCCGCCGCCGAGCCCGCGCCCCCCGCTGCCCCGCCGGCCGCTGCCCCGGCGGTGCCCGGGCCGCTCCGGCACCACCCCGCGCCTGGCACGCCGAGCTGGCCTGGCTGCCCGGCCGCGGCGTCTGCCCCGACGTGCTGATCGAGGCGGCCGGGGACCGGTTCACCGCCGTCACGCCCGAGGTCCGGGCGGCCGACGTCTCCGGTGACCTGCGCGCCGGGCTGACCCGGCTGCCCGGCCTGACCCTGCCGGGCATGGCGAACGCGCACTCGCACGCGTTCCACCGCGCGCTGCGCGGGATCACCCAGGTGGGCCTGGGCACGTTCTGGACCTGGCGGGAGCGGATGTACCAGGTGGCGGCCGGGCTCGACCCGGACAGCTACCTGGCCCTGGCCCGCGCCGTCTACGCCGAGATGGCGCTGGCGGGCATCACCTGCGTCGGCGAGTTCCACTACCTGCACCACGGCCCGGAGGGCGTCCCGTACGCGGACCCGAACGAGATGGGCCGGGCCGTGATCGCCGCGGCGGCGCAGGCCGGGATCCGGATCACCCTGCTGGACACCTGCTACCTGTCCGGCGGGCTCGGCGCGGACGGCAGGCCGCAGCCGCTGACCGGCAGCCAGCTGCGGTTCGGCGACCGCGACGGCGAGGCGTGGGCGGCCCGGGCCGAGGCGCTCGGCGCGGACGAGCACGGGCTGCTCGGCCCGCTCGCGCGGGCCGGAGCCGCGATCCACTCGGTGCGCGCCGTGCCGCTGGACCAGATGCACCCCGTGATCGCCTGGGCGCACCGGTACGGCGCGCCGCTGCACGCGCACCTGTCCGAGCAGCGGGCCGAGAACGAGGCGAGCCTGGCCGCCTACCGGCGCACGCCCGCCGAGGTGCTCTACGACGCCGGCGCGCTCGGGCCCCGGGCCACGGTCGTGCACGCCACCCACCTGGTCGGCCGCGACGTGGACCTGCTCGGCGGCAGCCGGACCTACGCCTGCTTCTGCCCCACGACCGAGGCCGACCTGGCCGACGGGATCGGCCCCGCCCGCGCGCTGGCCACCGCGGGCTGCCCGCTGACCCTCGGCAGCGACAGCCAGGCGGTGGTCGACCTGTTCGAGGAGGCGCGCCGGGTCGAGCTGGGGGAACGCCTGGCCAGCGGGCAGCGCGGGCACTTCCGGGCCGGCGAGCTGGCCCGGGCGGCCACCACGGACGGCCACGCCAGCCTGGGCTGGCCCGACGCCGGGGAGATCGCCGCGGGCGCGATCGCCGACCTGGTCACGGTCGCGCTGGACTCGCCCCGGCTGGCCGGGGCGACGCGGCAGACGGCGCTGGCTTCGGTGGTCTTCGCCGCGTCCGCCGCCGATGTCAGCCACGTCGTGGTCGGCGGCGACGACCTGGTGCGGGACGGGCGGCACCGGCTGGTCGAAGGACGTCCCGGCCGCGCTGTCCGCCGCGATCCGCCAGGTTCTCGGCTAGCCGGTCACGGCGCGCCGACGTCCGGGTTGGCGCACCCAACGGGAGGCACCACGTGAGCGTCCTGATCACGAACATCGGCGAGCTGGTCACGAACCAGCCGGGGGAGCAGGCCGGCGCCGCGGCGGTCACGGCCGTGGCCGGGACCGCGCTGGTCATCGACGAGGGCCTGGTGGCCTGGACCGGGCCCGCGGCGCGGGCGCCCGCCGCCGACCAGATGGTCGACGCGGGGGGCCGGGCCGTGCTGCCCGGGTTCGTCGATTCCCACGCTCACCTGGTCTTCGCCGGCGAGCGCGGCGCGGAGTTCGCCGCCCGGATGGCCGGCCAGCCCTACCAGGCGGGCGGCATCCGCAGCACGGTCGCCGCGACCAGGGACGCCACCGACGGCCAGCTCCGGGCCAACCTGCGGAAGCTGGCCGCGGAGATGCTCGCCCAGGGGATCACCACGTTCGAGTGCAAGTCCGGGTACGGGCTCACCGTTCCCGACGAGGCGCGCAGCGTCGCCATCGCCGCTGAGGTCACTCCCGAGGTGACCTACCTGGGCGCGCACGTGGTCCCGCCGGAGTTCGACACGGACCGGGCCGGCTACGTCGACCTGGTCTGCGGCCCGATGCTGGAGGCCTGCGCGCCGCACGCCAAGTGGGTGGACGTGTTCTGCGAGCGCGGGGCCTTCGACCGGGACGAGGCGGCCGCGGTGCTGGCCGCCGGCCGGGCGGCTGGCCTGCAGCCCCGGGTGCACGCCAACCAGCTCACGGCCGGGCCGGGGGTGCAGCTGGCCACGTGCGGCCGGCGCCGCCTCCGCCGATCATTGCACCCACCTGGACGACGCCGACGTGGACGCGCTCGCCTCCTCGGAGACCGTGGCCACCTTGCTGCCGGGGGTGGAGTTCTCCACCCGGCAGCCGTACCCGGACGCGCGCCGGCTGCTCAACGCGGGGGCCACCGTGGCGCTCGCCACCGACTGCAACCCGGGCTCGTGCTTCAGCTCGAGCATGGCGTGGTGCATCGCGCTGGCGGTGCGGGAGATGCACATGACCACGCAGGAGGCCGTGTGGGCGGCCACGGCGGGCGGGGCCCGCGCGCTGCGCCGGAGCGACGTCGGTCATCTCGGCGTCGGGGCCCGGGCCGACGTGGTGATGCTGGAAGCCCCCTCGCACTCCTACCTCGCCTACCGGCCGGGCGTTCCGCTCGTGGCCGGGTTCTGGCTGGCGGGCGAGGGTGTGGTGGGCGGGGAGAAGGTGGCGGGCGGGCGAGGAGGTGGCGGGCGGGCAGGAGGTGGCGGGCGGGGAATAGCACGCGGAAAGGATTGCCTCCGGCGAGTAGGCCGGTTCCGCTGCCGCCTGCCGTCCCGGTCAGGCCAGCGGCGGGTACGTGCCGCGGAACCTGATCAGCGGCTGCCCGCCCTCGGCCAGGTACACGACGTCCAGGGCGCGGGCGATCACCAGCAGGTGATCGCCCGCGTCGACCCGCTGCGTGGCCTCGCACTCCAGGGCGGCGAGGCCGCCGGCCGGGATCAGCGCGCCGGAGAGCGTGCCGCGCTGGTGCGGCACCCCGTCCAGCAGCAGCCGCGCCCCCGGACGGCCGGAGGCGGCGAACCGGCCGGCCAGCGCCCGCTGGCCGGCCGCGAGCACGGTCACGGCGAACCGGTCCAGCCTGCCGAGCAGCTCGGCCGGGTAGGAGCTCGCGATCAGCGAGACCAGCACCAGCGGCGGGTCGCCGGACACCGGGCAGAACGCGGTCACGGTGGTGCCGACGTCGTCGCGGCCGTCGGCCACGGTGACCAGGGTGACCCCCGAGGCGAACGCCGCGAGCACGTCACCGATGGCCGGGCGGGGCCCGGCGGCGGCCATCCGTTCTGTCAATCGAAGGTCCAGCTCCCGGGGAGGACCAGCGGTCCGTACGGCGGCAGGCCGGCCTGGGTGGCCAGCCTCCAGACCGGGCCCCAGGCCTCGGCGAGCAGCGCCGCCACGGGCCCGCCGACGGCCGGGTAGCGAGAGGGCGGACGGCAGCAGGGCGGCCGGGCGCGCGTCGCCCGAGCCCGGACGCAGCCGGTCCAGCGGCGTGACCCTCGGGTAGATGCGCAACGGCGCGGCGGCGGGCAGGGCCGCCCGGCGGCGCGCGATCGCCGCCGCCCGGTCCAGGCCGCCGAGCTCGTCCACGAGCCCGTTGCCCAGCGCGTCCGCGCCGGTCCACACCCGTCCCCGGGCCAGCTCGTGCACCCGGTCGGTGGTCATCCGGCGGCCTTCGGCGACCTTGCCGGTGAAGTCGGCGTAGATGCGGTCCAGCCAGTCGTTGACCAGCGCCCACTCGTCCTCGCTGAACGGCCGGGTGGTCTTGAACATCTCCGAGTGCGCGCCCTCGGCGACCGAGTCCGTGGTCACCCCGGCCCGGCCGAGCAGGTCGCTGAGCACCGGCTTGCCGGACAACACGCCGATGGAGCCGGTCACCGTGCCGGGCTGGGCGACGATCGCGTCCGCGGCCATCGAGATGAAGTAGCCGCCGGAGGCGGCGACGTCGCCCATGGACACCACCACCGGCTTGCCCGCGCTGCGGGCGCGGACCACCTCGCGCCAGATGGTGTCGGAGGCGACGTAGGAGCCGCCCGGGCTGTTGACCCGCAGCACGATCGCGCGCGCGCCGTCGTCCGCGATCGCGGCCCGCAGCGCCGCGCTGATCGTGTCCGAGCCCATCGCGCCGCCCGACAGCGGGCCGCGGCCGCTGCGGCCGCGCCGGATCGGGCCGGTCGCGTAGATCAGCGCGACGTGCCGCTGCGACGGGCTCGGCAGCTGGCGGACCCGCTCGGCGAGCGCCCGCGAGCGCTGGTAGCGGCCCACGTGCTGCAGGATCGCGTCCTGGCCGGCCTGCTTCCTGACCCGCGCGTACACCTCGTCCCGGTAACCGAGCTCGTCCACCAGCCCGGCCTGGTGCGCCTGGTCGGCGAGGAACGGGCCCTGGTCGATCAGCTCCCTGACCTTGGCGGGGGCGATCTGCCTGCGTTCGGCTATCGCATCGGTCAGCTGGCCGGTGACCGACGCGGCCAGGCGCTCGGTGGCCTCGCGGGCCGGCCCGGAGAAGTTGCGCTCGGTGAACTGCTCGGCCGCGCTCTTGTACTCATGCCGCTTGGCGACCTGGAAGTCGATGCCGAGATGGTCCAGCGTGCCGCGCACGAAGAACCGCTCCAGCGCGATCCCGGTCAGCCCGAGGTCGCCCGACGGCTGCAGGTAGATCGTGTCGAACGCCGTGGCCAGGTAGTACGGCACGTTGCCGGCGGAGAACTCGCCGAACGTCTCCGCCCACGCGACGGTCAGCTTCCCGGCATCGCGGAACTCCTCGACCGCGCGCCTGATCTCCTGGACCGTGGCCAGCCCGATGGGCCGCCCGCCGACCTTCGCGACCAGCGCCTTGACCCGCTGGTCGCTGCGAGCCCGGCGCAGGCCGTCCAGCAGGTCGGCCAGCCTCGTCCGGCGCATGGTCAGCACCGCGGACACCGGGTCGGCCGGCGGTTCCTCGGCGATTCCCTCGGTGAGGTCAAGCTCCAGGATCAGCGGCGCGGTGCGCTGCCGGCGCAATCTGGCCAGCTGCTCGGCAATCATTAGTTCCGGCATGGGTTCAGCCTATGCCGCGCCGGTTCGCCCGCCCGGCCGCCCACGGGCCAAGCGCGGCCCGTGGCGGGAGCGAGAGCGGGGAAGCGGTGCGCGTCGGCTATGGTCGGGCCCGATGGCGAATCGGGACGGGAACGGCTGGACTGCCTGCGGTCACGGCCACCGGCACTGGGGCCGGTACGGCGCGGCAGGGCTGCTGGCCTATGCCCCGTGCCAGCCCGCCCGGCGCGCGGACACCGCCGGAACTCCCGGCGCCGCCCGGTCCGGCCGGGCCGAGACCGCCGGCCAGGTGTGCGTGCTGCTGCAGCGCAGAAGCTGGTGGGGTAACCACGGCGGCACCTGGGGACCGCCGGGCGGCGCCCGGGACAGCCACGAGTCGGCCGTGGCCGCGGCGCTGCGCGAAGCGGAGGAGGAGTGCGGGCTGCCGGCCGACGCCGTCAGCGTGCTCGGGATCCTCCGCGATGATCACGGGGACTGGTCTTACCAGACGGTGATCGCGGCGGCGCCGCGGCCGTTTCCGGTGCACGCGCTGAGCAGCGAGACCAGCAGGGCCTCCTGGGTTCCGGCCGAGGATGTGGCGGCGCTGGAGCTGCACCCGGGCTTCGCCGCGCGGTGGCCGGTGCTGCGTGAGGCGCTGCAGCCGCTGACGGTCATCGTTGACGTGGCCAACGTGATGGGCTCGCGCCCCGATGGCTGGTGGCGGGACCGGGCCGCGGCCGCGCGGCGGCTCCGCGGTGAGCTGGCCGGGCTGGCCGCCGAAGGCGTGGCCGCGCTGCCCGAATCGGTGCAGGCGCCGGCCCTGGAACGGTGGTTTCCCGAGTTCGTGCTGGTCGTGGAGGGGGCGGCGCGGTCGATCGCCGCCGCTCACGCGGCCGGGTCCGGCGATCGGGGCGCATCCGGGTCCCCGGACGGCCGGCTCAGGGTGGTCGCCGCCCCCGGCTCGGGCGACGACACCATCGCGGCGCTGGCCGGGGATCTGGAGGGGCGCCGCCTGGTCGTGACCGCCGACCGGCGGCTGCGTGAACGGTGCGTGGCGGCCGGGGCGTCGGTGACCGGCCCTAGCTGGCTGCTCGGCCAGCTGTGACGCCGCGGGCGGGCGGGCGGCGGCCCGGGCGAGCGGCGGCCGAGTCCCGGCGTGCGACGGAGCCAGCGGGCAGCCCGGGACCGGGTGTAGCGTCGGAGCATGCCCGGCTCGCCCCTCCCGCCGGGCGAGCGGCAGGCCGCGCCCGGCCCCGACGGGTCCGGAGGCCACCGGGGCCTGTTCCCGCTCGGCGCGGCCGTGACCATGCGTGATCTCGATGGCGAGCTGCACCCGCTGCTGCGGCGGCTGCGCGAGCGCGAGCCGGTGTCGTGGCTCCCGGTTCTCGGCGGCTGGCTGGTGACACGCCGCGACCTGGCCCTGCGCGTCTTGCGCGATACCCGGACGTTCACCGTCGACGATCCCCGGTTCTCGACGGCGCGGGTGATCGGGCCGAGCATGCTGTCGCTGGACGGCGCCGAGCACAAGCGCCATCGCGCCCCGTTCGCCGAGGCGTTCCGGCTGGACGGGATGCAGGACCGCCTGGAGCAGTTCGTCGAGGACGAGGCCGCGCGGCTGGTGTCCGGGTTCGCGGCCGCGGGCCGGGCCGAGCTGCGGCGCGACCTGGCCGGACCGCTGGCGGTCGCGGCCGTCGCGGACGTGCTCGGCCTGGGCCAGACGGATCCGAAGGTGATCTTGTCCTGGTACGACCAGATCGTCGGCGCGGTGTCGGCCCTGGCCGGCGAGTCGGGGGAGCCGGCGCCGGAGGCAGAGCGGGCGCGGGGGGGAGCGGAGCCGGAGGCAGAGCGGAGCGCGGGGGTGCCCGCGCCGGAAATAGGATCGGGCCGGTAGCAGAGCCGGGGCTGGGGGAGCCGGGGCCGGACCGCGCCCGCAGCGCCTTGACCAGGGGGTCGGAGGCGTTCGGGAAGCTCAGCGAGAGCCTGCACCGCGTGATCGCCGGGGGAAGCGCCCGGGACACCACCGGGGCGCGCGGGAACTCGCTGCTGGCGGCGGCGGCCGGGGCCGGAGAGCTGAGCCAGGAGCGAGGTCGTGTCGAACGCCGCGGTCCTGGCGTTCGGCGGCATCGAGACGACCGAGGGCATGATCTGCAACGCCGTCCTGCACCTGCTCAGCCACCCCGGCCAGTTCCGCGAGGTGGCCGCCGACCGGCGCCTGGCCGGCAACGCCGTGGAGGAGTCGCTGCGGCTCGAGCCCGCCGCGGCGGTCGTGGACCGCTACGCCACCACCGACGTCCCGCTCGCCGCGGCGGCGATCCGGCGCGGGGATCTCGTGACCGTCTCGCTGGCAGGGGCGGGCCGGGACCCGGCGTTCTTTCCCGACCCGGACCAGTTCGACGTGCGGCGCGCGAACGCCCGGCAGAACCTGGCGTTCGCGCACGGCCCGCATTTCTGCCTGGGGGCTCACCTGGCCCGGCTGGAGGCCAGGGCCGCCGTGCTCGCGCTGGCGCGGCTGCTGCCCGGCCTGCGCCTGGATCCCGCGCGCCGCCAGCCGCCGCGCGGGGTCGTGTTCCGCAAGCCGGCCTCGCTGCAGGTGCTGTGGGATGTTCCATAACGCGGCAAGTGACACGTAGCCACGGGCGCGCCGAGGGTCGAAATTAACAGCGAAAATTGTTTGATTACGTGGTACAGTGGCCAGAGACGTTACGCATCACCGCCAGACCTCCGCAAGCCGGCCCATACCGCAAGGAGGGAGGCCGGATGGCCGCAGAGCCCGACGACGCCCGCCACGGCGACGAGCTTCCCGTTATCGAGCCGCCCGCAACCAGGTCGTCCGGCACTAAGTTCCCCGGTACCGAGTCGCGCGTCACCAGGCCGGCCGGCGCCAGGTTGCCCGCCACCAGGCCGGCCGACGTCGAACCGCCTGTCCCGGGGCCCTCCGTTGCGGAATTACTGGCTCTGCTGGAGGCCGACGGGGAGCTGACCGCCGAGCAGGCGGCCGCGCTGGCCCGGCTGGCCGACGGCCCGCGGCCCCGGCCGACGACGATCCGTGGGATGCCGGCGACGAGCTGTGGGATGGTGATCCCGCGGCCAGGCCGCCGGCGGCGGCCGCGGGCCCGGCGGCGGCCGAGGTACTTGAGGCCGGGTTCACGCATCGTCAGGGCGGGCACGGCCGCGGCTTCGCCGCGGGCGGGGCGCTGGATCAGCTGGAGCCGGGCGGCGTGACCAGCCCCGGGCACGGCAGCGCGTGATCGCCCGCAGGTCTGGCCCCACTAGCGGGCTACGCCACCTGGAAGGAGCGCTTGGCCAGGCCGAGCCAGTAGCCGGTGATCGTGGTCACCGGGGCCGGAGGGCCGGCGGCCGCGCCGAGCGTCACGAACAACGGGGCGAAGTGCTCGGTCGTCGGGTGCGCGTAGCGCGCGGCGGGCGCGGTGGTGAAGCTGGCCAGCGCGTCGACGTCGCCCGCATCCAGCGCCTCGGCCGCCCAGTGGTCGAACTCGGCCGACCAGCCCGGCGGAGGCGCGTCGAAGCGGAAGTCGCGCAGGAACGGCAGCCCGTGGGTGAGGAAGCCGCTGCCGACGATCAGCACGCCCTCGTCGCGCAACGGCCGCAGCGCCTGGCCGATCCGCAGCAGCCGCTCCGGCTCCAGGCTGGGCATGGAGATCTGCAGCACGGGGATGTCCGCGCCCGGGTACATGACGGTCAGCGGCACGTAGGCACCGTGGTCCAGGCCGCGGCCGGGCAGGTCGGTGACGGGTTCCTGGCCCGCCAGCAGCCCGCGGACCTGCGCGGCCAGCCCGGGCGCGCCCGGGGCCGGGTACCTGGCCCGGTAGTACCGCTCGGGAAACCCGCCGAAGTCGTACACGAGCGGCACGCCGTCGTCGGTCGCGCCGATCGTCAGCGGCGCGGACTCCCAGTGGGCCGACACCATGAGGACGGCCCGGGGGCGCGGCAGGGTGGCGGCCCAGGCCTCGAGCTGGACCACCCAGAGCGGGTCGTCGACCAGCGGCGGCGCGCCGTGGCCGAGGTAGATCGCTGGCATCCGGCCCGGCGCCAGGCCTGCCGCGGCGCGCGCGGCGACCTGGCCGGCCGCGTCGGCGGGTACCGGCTCGTGCTCGGGTTCGGTCGCGTCAAGCTCCTCGTCCATGGCTCCTGGATATACCACGCCGGGTACCATCCGCCAGGTGATGCGAGTGGTGGCGCTGGCCGACACCCACGCGCCGCGGCGGTGGAAGTCCTGCCCGCCGCGGGTGGCGCAGCAACTGCGCCGGGCCGATGTCATCCTGCACGCGGGGGACGTGTGCACGGCCGCGGTCCTCGACGAGCTGTCCCAGTACGCCCCGGTCCTGGCCGTGCTCGGCAACAACGACGGCCCCGACGTCGCGGCCTGGGGCGCGACGCCGGCCCTGCTGACCGACCTGGACGGCCTGCGGGTGGCGATGATCCACGACAGCGGCGCGGCGGCGGGCAGGCCGCAGCGCCTGCGGCGCCGGTTTCCTGACGCCGGCCTGGTCGTGTTCGGTCACTCGCACATACCGCTGGACACCGAGGCCGGCGGGATCCGGATCTTCAACCCCGGGTCGCCCACCGACCGCCGCCGCCAGCCGCAGGGCACCGTCGGCGTGCTGCGTATCGAGTCCGGGCGGCTGGTGACCGCCGAGGTGGTCGCGGTCACCTGACCGGGTCAGCCCGGGGCCAGCCAGAGCACTCCCAGGGGCGGCAGGGTGAGCGTCGCCGAGGCGGGACGGCCGTGCCAGGGCTCGGCCACGGCCTCGATCGCGCCGAGATTGCCCACCCCGCTGCCGCCGTACACGTCGGCGTCGGTATTGATCACCTCGCGCCACCGGCCCTGCGGACGGCAGTCCGACCCGGTAGCCAGCATGGGGGGCGCCGGAGAAGTTCACCACGCAGGCGACGGCCCGCGCCGCGGCGTCTGCCTCGTCCTCGCCGGGCAGGCGCAGAAAGGCCAGAACGTTCCCGTTCGCGTCGGACGCGTCGATCCAGCTGAACCCGTCCGGGCTGAAGTCCCGTCGCCACAGGGCCGGATGGCCGGCGTAGGCCTGGTTCAGGTCCTGGACCAGGCGCTGCACCCCGCGGTGCATCCGGGAGCCGGGCCGGCTGTCGTCCAGCGCCGGCCAGTCCAGGCCGGCCTGCTCGGACCACTCGGCCTCCTGGCCGAGTTCCGACCCCATGAACAGCAGTTGCTTGCCCGGATGCGCCCACTGGTAGGCCAGCAGCGCCCGCAGGCCGGCGAACTGCCGCCACTGGTCACCGGGCATCTTGCGCAGCAGCGATCCCTTGCCGTGCACCACCTCGTCGTGCGAGAGCGGCAGCACGAAGTTCTCGCTGAAGGCATACATCATCGAGAACGTGATCTCGTTCTGGTGATAGTGCCGGAACACCGGGTCCCGGGACAGGTAGGACAGCGTGTCGTGCATCCAGCCGAGGTTCCACTTGAGGCCGAACCCGAGCCCGCCCAGGTGCACCGGCCTGGTCACCCCCGCCCAGGCGGTGGACTCCTCGGCGATTATCACGATGCCCGGGACGCGCTTGTAGCAGGTGGCGTTCACCTCGCGCAGGAACGAGACCGCGTCCAGGTTCTCCCGGCCGCCGAGCGCGTTCGGCGCCCACTGGCCCGGGCCGCGTGAGTAGTCCAGGTAGAGCATGGACGCGACCGCATCGACCCGCAGCCCGTCGATGTGGAACTCCTCCAGCCAGTAGATCGCGTTCGCCACCAGGAAGTTGCGGACCTCGCGCCGGCCGTAGTCGAAGATGAGCGTGCCCCAGTCCGGGTGCGTGCCCAGGCGCGGGTCGGCGTGCTCGTACAGCGGCACGCCGTCGAAGCGGGCCAGCGCCCACTCGTCCCGGGGGAAGTGGGCCGGCACCCAGTCGACGATGACGCCGATGCCGGCCTGGTGCAGCCGGTCCACCAGGTGGCGGAACTCATCGGGCGTGCCGAACCGGGCCGACGGCGCATAGTACGAGGTCACCTGGTAGCCCCAGGACCCGCCGAAGGGATGCTCGGCCACCGGCAGGAACTCCACGTGGGTGAACCCGAGGTCGGTGACGTACGCGGTGAGCTGGTCGGCGAGCTCGGCGTAGGAGAGCCCGCGACGCCAGGAGCCCAGGTGCACCTCGTACACGCTCATCGGCTGGCTCAGCGGGTCGCGCCCGGCGCGCGCGGTCATCCAGGCCTGGTCGCCCCACTCGTACCGGGAGTCATAGACCACCGACGCGGTGGCGGGCGGCCGCTCGGCCAGCGCGGCCATCGGGTCGGCCTTGAGGTGCCAGCCGCCGTCCGGCCCGCGGATGGCGAACTTGTACCGCGCGCCGGAAACCACCTCGGGCACGTAGAGCTCCCAGACGCCGGATGCGCCCAGCGAGCGCATCGGGTGCGCGCGCCCGTCCCAGTGATTGAAGTCGCCGATCACCCGCACGCCGCGCGCGTCCGGCGCCCAGACGGCGAACGCGGTGCCGTCGGCCTGCTCGCTGACGCGGGCGCCGAGAACCCGCCACAGTTCCTCGTGCCTGCCCTCCCCGATCAGGTACAGGTCGACCTCGCCGAGGGTCGGCAGGTGCCGGTACGGGTCGTCGGTGATCGTCTCGGGCAGCGTCGTGGCTCCCGCCCCCGTGGTCCGGGGCCCCGTGGTTCCAGGCACCGTGGCCCCATCCGCTGCAGGTGCCGGGTAGGTAACCGCGATCCGGTAGTCGGGAATCTCGCTGACCGGAAGCGTGACCTCAAAGACCCCCTGGTGCACGTGGGTCATGGGAAAGCGGCGCCCGTCGGGGAGCACGACCGCGACCGAGGCCGCGAGCGGGCGCAGCGCCCGGACGACCGTCCCGGCCGGGCTGTGGTGCGCGCCGAGGACCGAGTGCGGGTCGTGATGCCAGCCGTCCACGATCCGGTCGATCTCGTCGTGGCTGACCCCGGACAGCTCAGGGGCCCGGCTGGTTCCTCCCGACATCAGCAGGCCGCAATCGAGTCGAGCGGAATCGGCAGCCAGGACGGACGGTGCCTGGCCTCGTACACCACCTCATACACCGCCTTGTCCAGCATCAGGGCGCGCAGCAGCGCGGCGTGGGCCTGCGGATCCATCCCGCCCCCCTCGGCGTAGCCCTTGCAGAACGCGTCCTGGCTGCGTTCCACCCACTCGCCGCAGAGGCCGCGCAGCTGCTCGCTGTCGGAGCGGTCCAGCAGCTGATGACGGGCCGCGTAGTCGAACGAGCGGAGCATGCCCGCCACATCCCGCAGCGCGATGTGCGGCGCCTGCCGCTCGCTGAGCGGCACCGCGGGCTCCCCCTCGAAATCCAGGACCACCCAGCCGGTCGCCGTGCGCAGCACCTGGCCGAGGTGGTAGTCGCCGTGAATCCGCTGCAGTGGCACCGGCCCGCCGCCGGCGGCCAGCTCGGCGTAGTAGCCGCGGAGCTTGCCGGAGTACCGGCGCAGCTCGGGCACCTCACCGCAGGCGGCGTCCAGCTTGCGGGTCATCTGGCCGGCCAGGTCGCGCAGCGCCCCGGGCGGGATCTCGGCCACGCCGAACGCCGCGGCCAGGTCGGCGTGCACTTCCGCGGTGGCCACGCCGAGCCGGAAGGCTTCCCCGGCGAAATCACCGCCCGCCTGGTCCGGCCGGATCGTCCCCCGTGCCCGCACGCCGTCGCCGGAGTACAGGTCGCGCAGGCTGGTGGCGGCCAGCGACCAGCCGTCGCTGGCCGCGGGCAGATACCTGGACAGGATCCCGAGCAGGATCAGGTCGCCGTCGCCGCGGGTCTCGATCCAGCCGAACGGCTCGGCCACGTGCGCCGAGCCGCGCCGGGCCAGCGCGCGGGTAATCTCCAGGTCCGGATTCGGGCCGGGGAAGAGCCTGCGCAGCACCTTGAGGATGGCCGACTCGCCGAAGATCAGGCTGCTGTTGCTCTGCTCGCCGGTCAGCATCAGGCTGTCCAGGCTGGTGTCGATGACCGCGCCCGGCTCCCTGACGAAGCTGATCGGGCCGACGGTCAGCTGCTCGGCCAGGCCCTGGAGCAGGATCTTGGTCAGCGCGGGGTCATGCAGCGCTTCGTAGGCGGTCGCGCCGGAGCCGGCCGGCCCCATGACCGCGTGCCGTAGCGAGTCGGGCACGTGCGAGCGGATGCCGGCCAGGACCTGGTAGCAGGCGGCGCCGCCCCCGGAGGACACGGTGACGATCAGGTGCCGCAGCTCGGGGTCGCCCGCGGCCAGCGTGGTGTCCGCGGTTATCGCCAGGTCACGGACGGTAGCGCCGGCGCCCGAGAACCAGCGCTGGGCGGGCAGCCACGTCGCTAGTGTGTCCGCTAATGTCATGGCTCCTGGCCTACCCCGCGGTTCGCCGGTCATCCGCCAACCTACCGGGTCGGCCACTACCGCTGCGGGGCGGCCGGCGGGAGCAGGAACCAGTAAAAGCCGTGGCCGGGCAGGGTCAGCAGGTAGGTGAGCTCACCGATCGAGGGGAAGACCACCCCGCCCATGCACTCGACCGGCGAGATGCCCTTGAACCGGCGCAGGTCCAGCTCGACCGGCTGCGGGAACCGGGACAGGTTGTTGACGCACAGGACCGCGTCGAACTCGTCCGCCTCGGGGTCCGGGGCATTCCCGGAAGGCTGATACTCGCGGACGAACGCCAGCACGCTCGGGTTGGAGGAGTTCAGCTCCTCGTAGCCGCCCCGCCCGAAGACCGGATGCCGCTTCCTGATCTCGATCATCCGCTTGGTCCAGTGCAACAGCGAGCCGCCGTTGCGTTCCTGGGCCTCGACGTTGGGCGCCTGGTAGCCGTAGATCGGGTCCATGATCAGCGGCAGGTAGAGGCGGGCCGGATCGGAGCCGGAGAACCCGGCGTTCCGGTCCGGGGTCCACTGCATGGGCTTGGCGAACGAGAACGAGTCGGGCACCGGCTCGCTGGGCGCGGCGGCCGAGCCGGGATTGAAGGCAGGCAGCGGCTGGCCGATCGCCCCGATTGGCGTTGGCCACGGCTGTGTCTCCACTGGTTCTCCCTGGTCCGAGGTGCGTCGAGCTACCTGGGTCAGTCTGCAGGCTGGCCCGTTTTCACGGTGAAGATATGCGCCGGGGTCGTGGCCGGATCAAGCCGGACGTAATTCACCTGACCCCAGCGGTACGACTCGCCGGAAAGCTCGTCGGTCACCACGAACCCCTCGTCAGCGCGGACGCCGAGTTCTGGTAGGTCGAGCCAGACGGTCGCTTCCCGCGGCCGGTACGGGTCGAGGTTCACCACGACCAGGATCGTGTCACGCTCGCCCCCCCCGGCCTCCGCCATGACGCTCTTCGAGAAGCAGAGTATTTCCGGCTGATCGCTGTAGTGAAAGCGCAGGTTCCGGAGCCAGTGCAGGGCCGGGTGCGCCTTGCGGATCATGTTGAGGCGGGTGATGAACGGCACGATGTCCGCCTGCGGGTAAGGGATGTGCTCGGCGTGCGCCCAGTCCCGCGGCCGGTACTGG
Source organism: uncultured Actinomycetota bacterium (assembly GCA_963745575.1). Classification (GTDB taxonomy): domain Bacteria; phylum Actinomycetota; class Actinomycetes; order Streptosporangiales; family Streptosporangiaceae; genus JASHPR01. The sequence continues at coordinate 23,102 of CAVUYA010000014.1, forward strand.
TACTTCTCCGAGTCCAGGTACTCCTCGCTGCCCGGCACCAGCGGGACGTTCTCGCACAGCTCGTAGCCGGAGTACATGCCCCAGGTCGGCGACAGCGTCGCGGCGAGCGCAGCTCTGACCAGGAACGCCGGCGGCCCGCCGTGCTGCAGGTACTCGGTGAGGATGTCCGGGGTGTTGACGAAGAAGTTCGGCCGCATGTAGGCGGCCGCCGGGCCGGAGAGCTCCTGCAGGTACGCGATGAGCTCCGCGGCCGTGTTGCGCCAGGTGAAGTACGTATAGGACTGGTGGAAGCCGAGGACGGCGAGGGTGTGCATCATGGCGGGCCTGGTGAAGGCCTCGGCCAGGAAGATGACGTCCGGGTCGGTGCGGGCGATCTCGGCCAGCAGCCGGTCCCAGAACGGCAGCGGCTTGGTGTGCGGGTTGTCCACCCGGAAGATCCTGATCCCGTGGGCCATCCAGTGCCGGATGATCCGCAGCGCCTCGGCGTAGATCCCCTCGGGATCGTTGTCGAAGTTGAGCGGGTAGATGTCCTGGTACTTCTTGGGCGGATTCTCCGCGTACGCGATCGTGCCGTCGGACCGGCGGGTGTACCACTCGGGGTGCTCAGACGACCCACGGGTGATCCGGCGAGGTCTGCAGCGCGAGATCGAGCGCCACCTCCAGGCCGAGCTCGGCGGCCCGGGCGACGAAGGCGTCGAAGTCGGCCAGCGTGCCCAGGCCGGGCTCGATGGCGTCGTGGCCGCCGTCCCGCGACCCGATCGCCCACGGTGAGCCGGGGTCGCCGGACCTGGCGGTCAGCGAGTTGTTGGCACCCTTCCTGGCCGTGACCCCGATCGGGTGGACCGGCGGGAGGTAGACGACGTCGAAGCCCATCTGGGCGATGGCGTCCAGCCGGCGGGCGGCGGCCCGCAGCGTCCCCGACTTCGGGATCTGGCCCGGCCTCACGTCGACGACGGCCCCCTCCGACCGGGGGAAGAACTCATACCAGGAGCCGTAGAGCGCCCGCTCGCGGTGCACCAGCACCGGGTACCGGCCCGACCGGGTCAGCAGGTCGCGCAGCGGGAAGGCGTCCATGATCACGGTGATGTCGCCGCGGCCGGCCGCGGCGAGGCGGTCCAGGGCCGGGACCGCGGGGTCGCGCAGCATCCTGGCCAGGTCCTCGAGGACGGCTCGCGCGGCCGCGGCCTCCTGCTTCTCGGAGACCCCGGCCGGGCGCGGGGGCTGAGCCTGCGCCGCGGCCCGCTCGAAGAGCAGCGCGCCGTCGCCCAGCGTGCGCTCGACATCCTGGCCGAGCGGCACCTTGATGGCCGCGTCGTGCCGCCACCGGGCGAGCGGGTCTCCCCACGCCGTCACCTCGAAATGCCATAGGCCTTCCGAGGTGACGGTCACGTCGGCGCCGTACCGGTCGAGGCCCGGGGCGATCTCCCGCATCGGCACCAGCGGGCGGCGGCGGCCGTCCGGCCCGCGCAGCACGACGCCCGCGCCGAGCATCTCGTGCCCTTCGCGGAAGACGGTGGCACTGACCTGGAAGGACTCTCCGGTAACGGCCCGGGCGGGACGCTCACCGCGGGCTACGACGGGCTGCACGTCGACTATCGGAATCCGGCCGATCACCTAGGAGAAGCTACCCCGCCGCCGCCGCGCTCATGCGGTCGGCCGCAGAAGCGGGCCCGTTGATGTCCGGTGCGCGCCGGACAACCATTAGGGTCGCTCCGGTGAGAGCTATCCGCCGGTTCACGATCCAGCCGCTGCTGCCCGAGCCGCTCGCGCCGCTGCGCGGCCTGATGCTCAACCTGCGCTGGTCATGGCACGCCGAGACCCTCGACCTGTTCGCCTCGATCGACCCGGCCGGGTGGGAGCGCGCCGGGCGCGAGCCCGTGCCGCTGCTGGCCGAGGTCCCGCCGGAGCGCCTGGCCGAACTGGCCGCCGACCGGCGGTTCGGCCGCCGGCTGGGCGACGCCGTCGACGACCTGCGCGAGTACGCCACCGGCCCGCGCTGGTACCAGGCCGACCCGGACCTGGCCGGCGCGCCCGCGGCCGTGGCGTACTTCTCGCCCGAGTACGGGATCACCGCGGCGCTGCCGCAGTACTCGGGCGGCCTGGGCATCCTGGCCGGCGATCACCTGAAGGCCGGCAGCGACCTCGGCGTGCCGCTGATCGGCGTGGGCCTGCTCTACCGGAACGGCTATTTCACCCAGTCCCTGTCGGCCGAGGGCTGGCAGGCCGAGCGCTACCCGGCGGGGGACCCGAACGGCCTGCCGCTGACCCTGCTCCGCGAGGGCGGGCTGGGTGAGGGTGGGGCGGGCGAGGGCCGGGTGGGCGGGGCAAACGGCGCGCCGGTCCGGGTGACCGTCGACCTGGCCGACGGCGCGGCCGTGGCCGCGCAGGTCTGGATCGCTCAGATCGGCCGGGTGCCGCTGCTGCTGCTCGACTCCTTCGTGGAGGAGAACGACCCGGCGCTGCGCGAGGTCACCGACCGGCTCTACGGCGGGGGCAGCGAGCACCGGCTCCGGCAGGAACTGCTGCTGGGCATCGGCGGGGTCCGGGCGGTCCGGGCGTTCTGCGCGGTCACGTCGCACCCCGAGCCCGAGGTCTTCCACACCAACGAGGGGCACGCGGGCTTTCTCGGGCTCGAGCGCATCCGCGAGTACGTGGCCCAGGGCCTGACCTTCGACGAGGCGATCGAGATGTGCCGGGCGGGCACGGTGTTCACCACCCACACCCCGGTGCCCGCGGGGATCGACCGGTTCAGCCGGGAACTGGTGGAGCAGCAGTTCGCCGGCGCCACGGACCCGGCCCTGCCGGGCGAGCGGGTGCTGGCGCTGGGCGCCGAGACCTACCCCGGCGGAGACCCCGAGGTGTTCAACATGGCCGTCATGGGGATGCGGCTGGCGCAGCGGGTCAACGGCGTCAGCGCCCTGCACGGCCAGGTGAGCAGGCAGATGTTCACCGGGCTGTGGCCGGGCTTCGACACCGCGGAGGTTCCGATCGGGTCGGTCACCAACGGGGTGCACGGGCCGACCTGGGTCGCCGCCGAGATCATGGGCCTGGCCGAGGGCGGCGGCCCGTCGGCCGAACCCGCCGAGGACGAGGCCTCCTGGGAGCGGGCCGCGGCGGATCCGGCGGCGATATTCCGGGTCCGGGCCCTGCTGCGGGCCCGGCTGGTCGAACAGACCCGGCGGCGGCTGCGCGCGTCCTGGAGGCAGCGCGGTGCCTCCGATGCCGAGCTCACCTGGATCGAGGACGTGCTCGACGAGAACGCGCTGACGATCGGGTTCGCCCGCCGTGTCCCCTCCTACAAGCGGCTGACGATGATGCTGAACGACCCGGCCCGGCTCACCGCGCTGCTGCTTGACCCGGAGCGGCCGGTGCAGATCGTGATCGCCGGGAAGGCCCATCCGGCCGACGACGGCGGCAAGCTGATGATCCAGCAGATGGTGCGCTTCACCGACGACCCGAAGGTGCGCCACCGCATCGTCTTCCTGCCCGACTACGACATGGCCCTGGCCCGCGCGATGGTGCAGGGCTGCGACGTCTGGCTGAACAACCCGCTGCGCCCGCTGGAGGCCTGCGGCACCTCGGGGATGAAAGCCGCCCTCAACGGGGGACTTAACCTGTCGATCCTGGACGGATGGTGGGACGAGTGGTTCGACGGCCACAACGGCTGGGCCATCCCGTCCGCCGACGGGGTCGCCGATCCTGACCGCCGGGACGAGCTCGAGGCCGCCGCGCTCTACGACCTGCTCGGCCAGTCGGTGGCGCCGCTGTTCTACGACCGGGCACCCGACGGCCTGCCGCGCCGCTGGCTGGAGATGGTGGCGCACACGCTGCGCACGCTCGGACCGCGGGCCCAGGCGACCAGGATGGTCCGTGAGTACGTGACCAGTTTGTACCTCGCGGCGGCGCGGTCCTCGCAGGAACTCGCCACCGGCGGCAGCTACGCCGGGGCGCGCGAGTTCGCGGCGTGGAAGGACCGGGTGGCCAAGGCCTGGCCGGACGTGGCGATCGAGCACGTCGAGGCGGACGACGGCGAGCCGAGCCCCGGCGCCAGGCTGGTGGTCCGGGCCACGGTGGCCCTCGGCGAGCTGTCGCCGGACGACGTGACGGTGCAGCTGGTCTACGGCACCGCGGGAGATGAGGACGAGATCAGCCACCCGGCCTTCGCCGACCTGGAGCTGGACCCCGATCCGGCGTGCGGGCCGGCCGTGCGCTACGTCGGCGAGGCCGAGCTCGGGCGCCCGGGCCCGTTCGGCTACACGGTCCGGGTGCTGCCCCGGCATCCGCTGCTGGCCGTCCCGGCGGAGCTGGGCCTGATCACGCTGCCGACCGCGCCGGCCGGAATGACCAACGGAGACCTGCGCTAAGGAGGATGCCGCGATGGCCGAGTTCGTGCGCGTCGAGACCGATGATGCGGTGGCCACGATCCGCCTCGACCGCCCGCCGATGAACGCGCTGAATACCCAGGTCCAGGACGAGATCGCCGCGGCGGCGGCGCGGCTGACCCCGCCAAGCAGGCCATCGACAGCGGCCTCGACGTCGACCTGCCCTCCGGGCAGAGAACGGCTGAACTTCGCCGGGCTGTTCGCCACCGAGGACCAGCGCACGGGAGTGCGCAGCTTCGTGGAGAATGGACCGGGGAAGGCGACCTTCGCCGGGCGGTGAGGACGGGCGGTAAGGAGCAGCCAGGTTCATGTGCCGAGCAATTCCCGGCCCCGGGCAGGCCGGGCCGTGACCGAGCTGGACGGCGTCCCGGGCGAGCCGGAAGGCCTGGGCGAGCCGGACGGCCCGGACGGCCCGTCCCTGGACATGGTCACGGCCGCGCTGCGCGCGGACAGCGCCGATCTGGCCATCTACGCCCGCGTGCTCACCGAGTCGCTGGGTGAGGCGCTGCCGCCCGACTGCGTTACCGTGGACCGGGACCGGAGCATGTCCGACCGGATGCGGGGCCGGCCCGGGCAGGTTTCCAAGATCACGGTCCGGCTGGGGGACCGGGTAATGACGCTCGGCGTTCAGCGCGGGGCACCGGTGGCCGAGGTGTGCAGCGAGGTGCGCGGGGTGGTGCTATCACGTCAGCAGGTGCCGATGGGGGTGTGGACGCAGGAGTTGGCGCGAGCGCTGGTCGCGCAGGCCGAGCAGAACGCCGAGGCGGCCAGGGCGCTGCGCCGCCTGGTCGCCGGAAGCTAGCACGGGGGCCCGCGGCGGGGCCGAACGCCCGCAGCCGGGCGAAGAGGGGTGCCATGCATCACGCCTACCAGAGCGCGCTCGTCACCGGCGCGTCGAGCGGCATCGGCGAGCGCCTGGCCCGGCGGCTCGCGGCCGACGGCTGCGACCTGGTCATCCTGGCCCGCCGGACCGGGCGGCTGGAGGCGCTGGCGGCCGAGCTGAGCGGCGCGCACCAGGTCAGGGTCGAGGTGCTGACGGCCGACCTGACCTCTCCCGCCGGGCTGGCCGCGGCGCAGGCCCGGCTGTCCGACCCGGACCGGCCGATCGAGCTGCTGGTCAACAACGCCGGCTTCGGCTCGTCCGGGTCGTTCGCGGACCTTCCGGTCGGCCGCGCCGAGGACCAGGTCCGGCTCAACGTGACCGCGGTGGTCCGGCTGACGCACGCGGCGCTGCCGGGCATGCTGGGCCGGGGTCACGGCGGGATACTCAACGTGTCATCGGTCGCCGGATTCGTCCCCTCGCCCGGCGCGGCCGCGTACGGGGCCACCAAGGCGTTCGTCACCTCGTTCAGCGAGAGCCTGGCCGCCGAGGTGAAGGGCCGCGGCGTGCACGTGACCGCGCTGTGCCCCGGGTTCACCCGCACCGACGGGCCCGGCCGCTCCGGGGCCGGCCCGGCCGCCCTGGCCTGGCTGGACGCGGACCAGGTGGCCAGGGCCGGGCTGGAGGCGGTCGCGGCCGGGCGGGTGCTCTCGGTGCCGGGCGCCCAGTACAAGTCGGTTGTCTCGCTGACCCGGGTCGTCCCGCGGGCCGTGGTGCGCTCAGCGGCCGCGGCGGTGCGCCGGAACTCCGTAGGCTAGTGAGGTCATGACAGCTCAGGACCATACGGACAGGCTCGGGCCGTACCGCCTGCTGGAGCGGCTCGGCGAGGGCGGCATGGGCGTGGTCTACCTGGCCACCGATCCGAACCAGCGCAAGGTGGCGGTCAAGGCGCTGCGGCCCGTGATCGCCGCCGACCCGAACGCGCGGCGGCGGCTGGCCCGGGAGGTCGAGACCATGCGCCGGGTGCGCAGCCCGTTCGTCGCCGAGGTTCTCGACGCGGACGTGACCAGCGATCCGCCGTACATCGTGACCAGGTACGTCCACGGCCGGACGCTGGAGGAGATCGTGAGCCAGGGTGGCCCGCTGACCGGGCCGCAGCTGGCCCGGGTGGCTTCCGGGCTGGCGCTGGCCCTCGCCGCGGTGCACGCGGCGGGCGTGGTGCACCGCGACCTGAAGCCGGGCAACGTGATGCTGGCCAACGGCGAGCCGGTCGTGATCGACTTCGGGATCGCCCAGGTGCCCGACTCCACCAGGCTCACCCAGACCGGGATGTTCATGGGCACGCCGGGATACCTCGCGCCGGAGGTGATCGAGGGCAAGCCGAGCGGCCCGGCATCCGACGTCCACTCCTGGGGCGCCACCGTGGCGTTCGCGGCCACCGGCCGCCCTCCGTTCGGCACCGGCGCCTTCGAGACGATCTTCTACCGGATCATCAACGGGCAGCCGGACCTCGACGGCTTCCCGGCCCCGCTGCTGTCGATCGTGGGCCAGGCGCTGTCCCGTGACCCGGCTCGCCGGCCCGACACGGCCGAGTTGTGCCGGTGCACCGCCGCGCTCGACCCGTCCTCGCTGGGGCCGGCCCGGGCCACGGCCGCAGCGGCCGGGGCCGCCGCGGCCTTCGCCGCGCCGGGAACCATGGCCGACCGGTCGGCGCCGGCCGCGCTGGCCGACCCCGCGCCGCGCGCCGCCCGCCCGGCCCCGGCGGTCCGGCCGCCGTCGACCAGGCCGTGGCCGGCCGGTGCCGGAAGCCCGCCGGTCAACTTCCCCGGGGGAGCCGGCGTACGCGTGTCCGGTAACGGCGCCGCCGGGCGGCCGGCCGACAACTTCGCGGACGTGCTGCCCCCGGTGCGGTACGCCCCGCCCGGGACCGGGCCGCCCCGGGCCGGTCCCTCTGGAGCCGGGCCGCCCGGACAGCCCGGGACGGCCGGACCGCCGCGGTCCGCCCGGGCTCCGGGCGCGCTCGGGGGCACCGGCGCGGCCCGGTCTCCCGCCGGCCCGCTGCTCGTGGTGGCCTCGATCGTCGCGGCGGCCGCCATCGCCGTGGTCCTTCCGGTGGTGGGGACGGTGGCCGCGCTGGCCGTGCTGATGGGCCTGCGGGCCGGGAGCCAGACCGCGGGCCGGCTGTCCCGCCGACGGTCACGCCGGGGCGCGCGGGCCAGTGACTCGCTGCTGGCCGCGGTAACCTTCCCGCCCGCCCTGGCCTGGTCGGCGGTGCGGTACGTGCTGCTTGCGCCGCTGGCGCTGGCCACGGCCGCGGTAGCGGCGATCATCACGATCGTGGCCGGGCCGCATCGCTACGCGGCCGCCCTCGCCTACGGGGCCGGCGTGCTGGTGCTGTTCTACGGCCTGGGCCCGGGTTCGGGCGGCTCGCGCAAGCCGATCAGGAACTTCTTCGACGCCGTCGCGGACACCCCGGTCCGGGCGGGGACCGCGCTCATCGCGGTCGCCGCGGTGATCGTGGCGGCGGTCGTGGTCGCGGCCTCGCACCCGCCGTTCTTCTGGCCGTTCAGCCACCTGGACGCCTGGCTGCAGCATTTCAGCGCCGTGCGAACCCTGGAGCACGACGCCCGGAGCCAGGTGCTCAGGCTGTTCGGCCGGCGCGGCTGACGGCGACCTCCGCCGGCGCTGGCGGCGCCGGCGCGGGGACCGTCGGCGGGGCCGGCGGTGAGACCGTCGGCGCGGTCCACGCTGCCCGCGCGCCCCGGCCGTCCCTCTCGGACCGGGCGGCCAGGGCGGCCTTCTCGCTCGGCGGCAGCGGCCGCACCAGCCCGAGCGCCACGACCTCATTGGCCAGCCGGACCCGGCGGTTCGCTCCCTCGGGAATCCGGAACTTCTGGTACAGGCGGAGCAGGTGCTGCTTGACCGCGGCCTCGGTCACCACCAGGTCGGCGGCGATCTCGCGCGCCGTGGCGGGCGCGACGAACGCCTCGTCGGACAGGGCCGGGCGGCACAGCGAGGTGACCACGTCCAGCTCCCGGCGGGTCAGCTCCGGCGCCGCGGGCCGCCGCAGCTCCACGTCGGCGGCGAGTTCCTCGGCCGCGATGCCGAACACCCGGCAGCGGGCCGACCCGAAGCTCAGCACGTCCCCGTCCTCAAGGACCCGCCGCGCCACCAGGCGGCCGTTGACCCGCGTGCCGTTGCGTGATAACCCGAGGTCGCTCACGTAGGCGTAGGGCCCGCGGCGGACGATCTCGGCGTGCAGCCGGGAGACGCTCGGATCGGCCAGGTGGACATCCACTGACCTTCCCCGCCCGACGGTGGTCACATCCTCCCGCAGCGGCATCATGAGCCCGCTGTCCTCGACCCGGATGTAGGCGCCATCCATGGACCGTTCCTCCTCCCTGTCGGGGCGGCCACTGATATCTCACTGTTCAGCTACCCTTCTCAGCGGTTGTTGTACCCTCCGAGCGAGCCAAAGGGCGCGCCGCCGTCCGTGAAGGGGAAGGGGAGGCGGGTGGGGAGCGAGGTGCGAGGAACGAGCGCCGAGCGAGGAGGGAAGACGGCGGGTTAAGCGCCCGGAGGCGAGCGAGGAGAGTAAGAGGAAGGCAGAAGACATATGCCGGGAAAGCCGCCCAGGGGCCGGGCCGACGCGGGGGCCCGGACACCGCTGGACGCGCGGTGAGGCACTCCGCGGCGGCGGCGTCCCGCTCGCGCAGGCAGCGCCGCGCCCCCGCGTCGCGCCCGCCGGACGCCGCCGCCGACGACCCGGCGGGCGGCTCCGCCCGCGGCGAGCCCCCCGGCGCAGGCGGCCCGCGCCGGGCGGCCGGGCGCCCGCGGTGGCGGCAGCTCCCCTACGCGATCGTGCTGTGCGGCCTGGCCCTGGCGCTGGTGTGGATGCGGCAGAGCGGACAGAATGTCAAGGGGGGTACGTTGGCGGTGGCTGGCATTTTGTTCGCAGCCGCCCTGGCCAGGCTGGCGCTGCCGGAGCGGCGGGCGGGCATGCTCGCATCGAGGCGCCGACTGGCTGACGTGGCGGTCCTGACAGCCCTCGGTACCGGCTTGCTCGTCGCCGGACTGATGCTGCCCGCGCAGCACTGAACCGGCCCGAGCCCCCGGCCCGTGCCGGGCCCGCAGCGATGAAGGGAAAGTAGCAGCATGTCCAAGATCAAGGTAGAGAACCCCGTCGTCGAGATCGACGGCGACGAGATGACGAGGATCATCTGGCATTTCATCAAGGACCAGCTGATCCTGCCCTACCTGGATATCGAGCTCGATTATTACGACCTGTCCATCCAGAACCGGGACGCGACCGACGACCAGGTGACCGTCGACGCGGCCAACGCCATCAAGCGGCACGGCGTGGGCGTGAAATGCGCCACGATCACGCCGGACGAGGCGCGGGTGGCCGAGTTCGGGCTGAAGAAGATGTGGCGCTCGCCGAACGGCACGATCCGCAACATCCTCGGCGGGGTGGTCTTCCGCGAGCCGATCGTGGTGTCCACGATCCCCCGGTTCGTGCCCGGCTGGACCAAGCCGATCATCATCGGCCGCCACGCGCACGGCGACCAGTACCGGGCCACCGACTTCGTGGTTCCCGCGCCGGGCCGGGTGATGATCTCCTACGTGCCCGACGACCAGGCCGCGGCGGGCGCCGAGCTCGAGGTGGCCCGCTTCACCGGCGGCGGCATCGCGATGGGCATGTACAACTTCGATGACTCGATCCGTGACTTCGCCCGCGCCACCATGCGCTACGCGCTCAGCCGCGGCTACCCGTTGTACCTGTCCACCAAGAACACGATCCTGAAGGCCTACGACGGCCGGTTCAAGGACATCTTCGCCGAGATCTTCGAGGTCGAGTTCAAGTCCGAGTTCGAGGCGGCCGGGATCAGCTACGACCACCGGCTGATCGATGACATGGTGGCCCAGGTCATCAAGGGCGACGGCGGCATCGTCTGGGCCTGCAAGAACTACGACGGCGACGTGGAGTCGGACATCGTGGCCCAGGGCTTCGGCTCGCTCGGGCTGATGACCAGCGTGCTGATGACGCCGGACGGGCGCACCGTGGAGGCCGAGGCCGCGCACGGCACCGTGACCCGGCACTACCGCCAGTACCAGCAGGGCAGGCCCACCTCGACGAACCCGATCGCGTCGATCTTCGCCTGGACCCGGGGCCTCGCTCACCGTGGCCAGCTGGACGGCACGCCCGCGGTCGTCGCGTTCGCGGAAATGCTCGAACGGGTGTGCATCGACACGGTGATCAGCGGGAAGATGACCAAGGATCTCGCGCTGCTCGTGGGCCCGGGCACGCCGTTCCTGACCACCGAGGAGTTCCTGGCGGCGCTGGACGAGAACCTGCGCTCCGCCATGGCTTCCGCCCCGTCGGCCGCCGCGGCGCAGGCGGCCGAGTAGACACGAAAGAGCTGGAGAAAATGACCCGCACAGGCAAGGTGACGGTCGTCGGGGCCGGGTTCTACGGCTCGACCACCGCGCAGCGGCTGGCCGAGTACGACATCTTCGACGAGGTCGTGCTGACCGACATCATCGAGGGCCGGCCCGAGGGGCTGGCGCTCGACATGAACCAGTCGGCGCCGGTCGAGGGCTTCGAGACGAAGGTCACCGGGCAGACCACCGGCCCGGCGGGCGAGGGCTACGAGGTGATCGCCGGGTCGGGCATCGTGATCGTCACCGCGGGCCTGCCGCGCAAGCCGGGCATGAGCCGGATGGACCTGATCGGGGTCAACGCGAAGATCGTGCGCAGCGTGACCGAGCAGGTGGTCAAGCACGCCCCCGAGGCCGTGCTGATCGTGGTCTCGAACCCGCTGGACGAGATGACCGCGCTGGCCGCCAAGGTCTCCGGGTTCCCCCACCACCGGGTGATGGGCCAGGCGGGCATGCTGGACACCGCGCGGTTCAGCTACTTCGTGGCCGAGCGGCTCGGCGTGCCGGTCGGGGCGGTGCGCACGCTCACCCTCGGCTCGCACGGCGACACCATGGTGCCGGTCCCGTCCGCCTGCTTCGTCGACGGCAAGCCGCTGGCCGAGCTGATGCCCGCCGCCGACATCGAGGCGCTGGTGCAGCGCACCCGCGACGGTGGCGCCGAGATCGTCGGCCTGCTGAAGACCGGCTCGGCCTACTACGCGCCGTCGGCCGCCGCGGCCCGGATGGCGCGGGCGGTGGCCACGGACTCCGGTGACGTGCTGCCGGTCTGCGCCTGGGTGGACGGCGAGTACGGCATCTCCGGCGTCTACCTGGGCGTCGAGGCCGAGATCGGCCGGACCGGCGTGCGCCGGGTGGTGGAGCGGAACCTGACCGAGACCGAGCTGGCCGCGCTGCGGCAGGCCGCCGAGGCGGTCCGGGCCAAGCAGGCCGACGTCGCCAGCCTCTAGCCGTCTCCCAACCTGCGCAGGGCGAGCTCGGCCAGCAGGGCCGTGCCGTCGGCCAGCACGGCGTCGTCGAAGACCGCCTCGGCGGAGTGGTTGTTCGGCGCCGTGACCGGGTCCGCGTCCGGCGGGCACGCGCCGAGCATGAGGAAGGCGCCCGGCACCTGGTCGAGGACGAACGAGAAGTCCTCGGACCCGGTGTGCGGGTCCGGCATCCGCACGTAGCGCTGGTCGCCGAACAGGTCGGCCACGACGCCCTCGGCGAACGTCACTTCGGCGGCGTCGTTGACCGTCACCGGGTAGCCGTCCACGAACTCGGCCGTGGCCGACAGCCCGTGCGCCGACGCGACGTCCCGTACCACCCGGGGCGCGGCGTCCATCACCGTGGCCCGCGCCCCGGGTGAGAACGAGCGGATGGAGGCGGCGAGCCGCGCATCATCGGGGATCACGTTGCTCGCGGTGCCCGCGTGGAAGCTGCCCACCGTGATCACGACCGGGTCGAACACGTCGAACCGCCGGGTGACCAGCGCCTGCAGCGCGGTCACGATCTCGCAGGCGGCCGGGATCGGGTCGGCGGCCAGGTGCGGCTGCGATCCGTGCCCGCCGGTCCCGTGGACCGTCACCTCCAGCGTGTCGGCCGCCGCCAGGATGGCCCCGTCCCGGCTGGCGAACACCCCGAGGGGCAGCACGCTCGAGGAGACGTGCAGCGCGAACGCGGCCACCGGACGCTCCCCGGCCGCGTCCAGCACGCCCTCGGCGATCATCAGTTCCGCCCCGCCCGCGGTCTCCTCGGCGGGCTGGAACATGAAGATCACGTTCCCGGCCAGCTCCGCCCGCCTCGCGGACAGCAGCCGCGCCGCCCCGGCCAGCATCGCGGTGTGCAGGTCGTGACCGCACGCGTGCATGACCCCGTCGATCCCGGAGGCGTAGGGCAGGCCGGTGCGCTCGGCCACCGGGAGCGCGTCCATGTCGCCGCGCAGCAGCACGGTCGCGCCCGGCCGGCCGCCGCGCAGCACCGCGGTCACCGAGGACAGCGCCCGGCCCCGGCTGATCTCGAGCGGCAGCCCGTCCAGGGCGGCCAGCACCTTGTCCTGCGTCCGGGGCAGGTCGCGCCCGATCTCCGGCTCGGCGTGGATGGCGCGGCGCAGCGCGACCAGGTCGCCGGAGATCCGGGCGGCATCCTGGAGTACCTCGGTCATCGCTGTCCCCTCTGTCGCGGCCGCCTGGCGTATCCTAATTCGCGCGAAGCCCCGCCAATCGCCGAGGTCAGGGATCCGGACGTGAACGCCGTCGGCTGGGACATCCTCATTGTCCTGGTCATCATTCTCATCGGCGGCTTCTTCGCCGCCGCCGAGATGGCGCTGGTGTCGCTGCGCGACGGCCAGGTCCGGTCGCTGGCCCGGCGCGGCAAGCGCGGCCAGAAGGCGGCCAAGCTGGCGCAGAACCCCAACCGGTTCCTGTCCGCGGTCCAGATCGGCGTCACGCTGGCCACGCTGCTGTCCGGCGCGTTCGGCGCGGCCACGCTGGCCAGCGCCCTGAAGTCCCAGCTGGCCCGGCACCTGTCCGACGGGCTGGCCTCGGCGATCTCGGTCGCCGTGGTCACGCTGGCGATCTCGTTCTTCACCCTGGTCTTCGGCGAGCTGGCGCCCAAGCGGCTCGCGCTGCAGCGCTCGGAGCGCGTGTCGCTGTTCGCCGCGCCGATCCTGGACCGGCTCGCGACCGTGGTCGCGCCCGTGGTCTGGCTGCTGTCCAGGTCGGTGAACCTCGTGGTCCGGGTGCTCGGCGGCGACCCGCGCATGGCCCGCGGGGTCATGACCGAGGAGGAGTTCCGCGACGCGGTGGCCGGTTACCAGGCGCTGAGCGCGGACCAGCGGCACATTCTGGGCGAGGTGTTCGACGCGGGGAAGCGGCAGATCCGCGAGGTGCTGGTGCCCCGGACCGAGGTCGAGTTCCTGGACGCGCAGATGCCGATCGCCGAGGCCGCGGCGGCCGTCCGGGCCGCGCCGCACACCCGGTTCCCGGTGTACCAGGACACCTACGACGACGTGATCGGCTTCGTGCACGCCCGCGACCTGCTCGGCCCCGTCGCCGAGAACGGGTCACTGCGGGTCGGCGAGGTCCTCAGGCGGGTGAAGTTCCTGCCGTGGAGCAAGACCGTGCTGTCCGCCCTGTCGGAGATGCGGGCGGAAAAGGCGCACCTGGCCATCGTGATGGACGAATACGGCGGCACCGCGGGCATCGTCACCCTCGAGGACCTCGTCGAGGAGCTGATCGGCGAGATCCACGACGAGTACGACGTCGACGAGGCGCAGTCCCGGCAGCTGCGCGGCGGCGAGCTCGACGTCGACGGCCTGCTCAACCTGGACGAGTTCGCCGAGCAGACCGGGGTCGAGCTGCCCGAGGGCCCGTACGAGACCGTGGCCGGCTACCTGCTCGCCGCCCTCGGTCACCTGCCCGGCGAGGGGGAGTCGGTGGAGGTCTCCGGCGCCAAGCTGACCGTGACCCAGCTGGACGGCCGGCGCATCTCCCGGGTCCGGGTGGGCCGCGCGGCACCGCTCGTGACCGCCGACGCGCGGCAGGAACCGGCCTCCCCGGCCGACGGCTAGACTGGCCGCCGTGCGATCACCCGAGGGGAGCGACGGTGACGCGCCGGACACCGTTCTCGTTGTCGACTTCGGTGCCCAGTACGCGCAGCTGATCGCGCGCCGGGTCCGCGAATGCCGGGTGTACTCCGAGATCGTTCCGGCCGCGATGCCGGTCGCCGAGATGCTGGCGCGGCGGCCCAGGGCCATCATCCTGTCCGGCGGGCCCGCGTCGGTCTACGCGCCGGGGGCTCCGCCCGCCCCGGACGGGCTGCTGCAGGCGGGAGTCCCCGTTCTCGGGATCTGCTACGGGTTCCAGCTGATGGTGTCCGGCCTCGGCGGTGACGTGCGGCGCACCGGCTCCGGCGAGTACGGCGCGACCGCGCTCGACGTGCTCGCGGCCGGCGGTGTCCTGCTCGGCGGCCTGCCCGCCCGCCAGCAGGTATGGATGTCGCACGGGGACACCTGCGCCACCGCGCCCCCCGGCTTCACGGTCACGGCGCGCACCAGCGGCACCCCGGTCGCCGCGGCCGAGGACCAGGCCCGGCAGCTTTACGGGGTGCAGTTCCATCCCGAGGTGCTGCACACCGAGCACGGGATGGAACTGCTGCGCCGCTTCCTGAGCGCCGCGGGCTGCCGGCCGACGTGGACCATGCGCGGCGTGATCGAGGAGCAGACCGAGCGGATCGCCGCGCAGGTCGGCGGCGGCCGCGCGATCTGCGGGCTGTCCGGCGGCGTGGACTCCGCGGTGGCCGCGGCCCTGGTCCAGCGGGCCATCGGATCCCGGCTGAGCTGCGTGTTCGTCGATCACGGGCTGCTGCGGACCGGCGAGGCCGAGCAGGTGGAGCAGGACTTCGTCGCCGCGACCGGGGTGAACCTGACGGTGGTGGACGCGGCCGCGGATTTCCTGGCCGCGCTGGCCGGGGTCATCGACCCGGAGGAGAAGCGCAAGATCATCGGCCGGGAGTTCATCCGCGCCTTCGAGCAGGCCGCCCGCCAGATCGCCAGCGCCGCCGGCGGCCGCCGTCGGGAGGGCGGCCGCGGGGACGGGGCAGCCTTCCTGGTGCAGGGCACGCTCTATCCCGACGTGGTCGAATCCGGCGGCGGCGCCTGGGCCGCGAACATCAAGTCCCACCACAACGTGGGCGGGCTGCCCGATGACCTGGCGTTCGAGCTGGTGGAGCCGCTCCGGGCGCTGTTCAAGGACGAGGTGCGCGAGGTCGGCCGCCAGCTCGGGCTGCCGCCGCAGATCGTGTGGCGGCAGCCGTTCCCCGGGCCCGGCCTGGCCATCAGGATCGTCGGCGAGGTCACCGCCGAGCGCCTGCGGATCGTCCGGGCCGCCGACGCGATCGCCCGGGCCGAGCTTTCCGCGGCGGGCCTGGATCGCCAGATCTGGCAGTGCCCGGTCGTGCTGCTGGCCGACGTCCGCTCGGTCGGCGTCCAGGGCGACGGCCGCAGCTACGGCTACCCGGTCGTGCTCCGCCCGGTCACCAGCGAGGACGCGATGACCGCCGACTGGGCCCGGCTGCCGGACCCGGTGCTGGCCAGGATCTCGACGCGGATCACCAACGAGGTGCCGGAGATCAACCGCGTGGTGCTCGACGTGACCAGCAAGCCCCCCGCCACCATCGAGTGGGAATAGCTCCATAACGGGCCGCCGCCCTCCGGCCGAGTCCCGCGAGGCTGGCCGAGTCGTCCGGAATTGTCGGTCCCTCGTGCCAAGGTGGCAGCCATGGCAGGCAGGAGGCACCATGGAAGTCATGACGATCGCCAAGGCCTGGCCGGCGGCTGGGCAGCTGTTCACCGTCGACGACCTGGACCAGATGCCCGATGACGGCCGCCGGTATGAGCTTATCGACGGGATTCTCTTGGTGAGCCCCGCTCCACGCGTCCAGCATCAGGTCGCGCTCATGCGAGCTGGGCGCCCGACTACACGGAGCCTGCCCGCCCGGCCTGCTCGTGGTGCCAGGGCCTGGCGTGCGGATGTCGGCGGACACCGAGCTGATCCCGGACCTCGTGGTAGCGCGGCAGGATCAGATCGGTGAGCGCAGGATAACCAGGCCGCCGCTGCTTGCCGTCGAGATCCAATCGCCGAGCACCGCGCTGTTCGACCTCAACACCAAGAGGGCGGTCTACGAGCGGTTCAGCATCACGTCGTACTGGATCGTGATACCGGACGTCGACCAGCCCGAGCTGATCGTGTTCGAGCTACGCGACGGCCGTTACGAACAGGTCGCGCACGTCACCGGGGACAAGCCGTTCCGGGCGCAGAAGCCATTTGGTGTAGAGATCGTCCCGTCGCAGCTGGTGACCAGGCTGCTGCCGGAGTGATGCTCGGCGCGGCCGTCTGGCGACCCGCCGGGCGCATGCCGCCGTCAGGTGACCACGGAGCGCGCGGCCGGCACGTTGAGGTAAGTCTGGTCGGCCATGACCTGCCGCATGATGTCGAGCGCGTCCCAGACGTCGGTGAACCGGGTGTAGGCCGGGGCGGGGCCGAGCCGCAGCCGGTCCGGGGTCCGGTAGTCGCCGATCACGCCCCGCGCGATCAGCGCCTGGCTGATCCGCCAGGCCTCCGGGTGCGCCAGCGTGACGTGCGCGCCGCGCCGGCCGTCCGGCCGGGGCGAGGCGACCGTGACCCCGTGCGGGGCGAGCCACGCGTCGGCCAGGCCGATGAGATAACCGGTCAGCGCCACGGCCTTGGCGCGCAGCCGGCCGATCCCGGCCTCGCCGAGCAGCCTGACGCCCTCCTGCACCGCGACCGTGCCGACGATCTGCGGCGTGCCGGTCAGGAACTGTCCGATGCCCGGCGCCGGCTCGTACGCCTGGCCCATCTCGAACTGGTCCCGCTGGCCGAACCAGCCCCACACCGGCTGCCGCAGCGCCTGCTGCAGCTCGCGGCGCACGTAGAGGAACGCGGGCGCGCCGGGCCCGGCGTTCAGGTACTTGTAGGTGCAGCCGACGGCCAGGTCGGCGCCGGAGGCGTCCAGTTCCACCGGGACGGCGCCCGCCGAGTGGCACAGGTCCCAGAGCGCGAGCGCCCCGGCCTCGTGCACGATCGCGGTGATCTGCGCCATGTCGGCCAGCGCGCCGCTGCGGTAGGCCACGTGCGAGAGGCTGACCAGCGCGGTGCGCTCGTCCACGGCCTCGGCCACCGCGCCGGCGGCGAGGCCCTGGTCCAGGTCCGTGCCGATCATGCGGAGCTCGGCGCCGCGCTGCGCCGCGATCCCCTGCAGGACGTAACGGTCGGTCGGGAAGTTGTCGTCGTCGGTGACGATGACGCGGCGGCCGGGCCGGGCGTCCAGCGCGGCGCAGGCCAGCTTGTACAGGTTGACCGTGGTGGAGTCGCACACCGCGACCTGGCCCGGCGCCGCCCCGATCAGGTGCTCGCCGAGCAGGTCGCCGACCTGGCCGGGCAGCTCGATCCAGCGGTGCCAGGACCGGACCAGCCCGGCTCCCCACTCGTCGGCGACCACCTCGGCGATGCGCGCCCGCGTGGCGTGCGGCAGCGGCCCGAGCGAGTTCCCGTCCAGGTAGATCAGGGACGGATCCTCGCGCACGAACCGGTCGCGGAACCCGGCCAGCGGGTCGGCGGCGTCAAGTTCCTCGGCGTGGGACCGGTCCGGGTCCAGCGTGGGCACGACCCTGCCGCGCTAGGCGCGTGACCTGCGGCGCCTGCTCCGGATGCTGAGCACGATCACGGCCCCGACCACGAGAGCGACCGCCACCGGGATCGCGCGCTTGAGCACCGGGGCGCCGGCCACGCTGAGCAGGTCGATCGCGTCGTCGTCGGGAGGGCGCCAGGTGCTGGCGTCCGCCGCGGCGGGCCGGGACCCGACCCGTTCACCGCGCCGACGGCCGTGTCGGCCGCGGGGGCGGCGGATGCGGCCGTGCCGTTGCCGCCGGACCGGGATTCGCTGAGGGTCAGCCCCTGGTCGACGAGCTTGCGCTTGATCTCCTCCACCGACGCCGGGCCGATGTTCTCGATCGCGAGCAGGTCCTCCGGACTGCGCGCGGTCAGGTCGCCCACGGTGGCGATGCCCTCGCGGCGCAGGCTGTTGTAGGACCGCAGCGGGAGGTTCAGGCCCTCGACCGGCTGGCCTAGGTCGGCCTCCTGTTCGTCGCCGGCGCCCTCGTCCGCGGACGGCTGCGACGACTCGGCCGCCAGCATGTCCGCGAGGTTGGACGCGAAGATCCCGATCAGCTTGCCGCCGACCTCGGCCATCACGCCCCGGCCGAACTGCGCCGGCCGCCCGGTCACGTTCAGCGTGGTGTGCACGATCACGTGGGTCTGGCCGTCCTGGCTCTCCAGCATCGAGCGCACCTTGGCCGACGCGGTGCCCGCGCCCCTGGTCTCCTTGCCCGACGCCTCCAGCGTGATGACGTGGGCGTCCTTGTCGCGCTCGGTGAACCGGGCCGTGCCCGCGTAGGTCATGGCGATCGGGCCGACCTTGACCTTGATCCGGCCCTTGACCTCGTCGCCGTCCACGGAGTCGAGGGTGGCGCCCGGCATGCAGGGCGCCACCCGCTCGACATCCATCAGCACTTCCCACGCCCGGTCCTCGGGGACCGGGACGGTGAACGAGTGCTCTAGTTCCATCTTCTAGACTCCTGCCGCCGCCGATAGCGCCCGGCCGGTTAGGACCCGCGCCAGGTGGCGCCGGTAGTCGGGCGCGCCGTGCAGGTCGCTCGGCGGCTCGGTCCCCTCGTCCGCGTGGGTGGCCGCCGCCCGCAGGGCATCCCTGCTGGCCTCGGCTCCCGTCGCGGCCGCCTCAGCCGCCGTCGCCCGCACTGGTACCGGCCCCATGTTAGTCAGGCCGATCCGGGCCTCGGCCACCTGGCCGTTCGAACGCCTGGTCAATGCGGCGACGCCCACGATCGCCCAGGCCTGCGCGGTGCGGTGGAACTTCTCGTAGTGGTAGCCCCAGCCCGCCAGCTTGGGCACCCTGATGCCGGTCAGGACCTCGGCCGGCGCCAGCGCGGTGGTCAGGTAGTCGACGAAGAAGTCGCCGACGGCGATCTCCCGGTCTCCCGCCGGGCCGCGGGCGACGAGCGTCGCGTCCAGGACCAGCGCCACGGCCGGCAGGTCGCCGGCCGGGTCACCGTGCGCGAGCGAGCCGCCGATCGTGCCGCGGTGCCGTACCGCGGGGTCGGCGACCATTTCCGCGGCCTCGGCCAGCAGACCGCAGTGCTCGGCGATCAGCGGGTCGTGGACCAGCTGGTAGTGCGTGGTCCCCGCGCCGATCAGCAGCGAGCCGCCCTCGTCGCGGACGCCGTGCAGGTCGTCGAGCCCGCCGACGTCGACCAGCACCTCCGGGTTGGCGAGCCGCAGGCGCAGCAGCGGGAGCAGGCTCTGCCCGCCGGCGATCACCTTGCCGTCATCGCCGGCGTTGCCGAGCACGTGCACGGCCTCGTCCAGAGACGACGGGCGGACGTAGTCGAACTTCGACGGGATCATGCCGCACCTCCGGCCTGCGTTGCGTCCTGCATCGCGCGCCATACGTGTTCCGGGCTGCACGGCATCGTGACATCCCGGACTCCCAGCGGCCGGAGCGCGTCGACGACCGCGTTCACCACCGCGGGGGTGGAGGCGATCGTGCCCGCCTCGCCGACGCCCTTGACGCCGAGCCGGTTGTCGGCCGGCGACTCGGTCCGGCTGGTTTGCAGGGTCGGCAGGTCGGCCGCTGACGGTACCAGGTAGTCGGCCAGCGTCGTGGTCAGCAGGTTGCCGGCGTCGTCGTAGACCGCCTCCTCGTACAGGGCCTGCGCGATGCCCTGCGCGATGCCGCCGTGCACCTGGCCCTCCACGATCAGCGGGTTGACCACCTTGCCGACGTCGTCGACCGCGACGTACGAGCGGATCGTGACCATGCCGGTCTCGGTGTCCACCTCGGCCGCGCACAGGTGGGTGCCGTGCGGGAACGAGAAGTTGTCCGGGTCGTAGGTGGCGTCGGAGTCCAGCGACGGCTCGACGCCGTCCGGCAGGCTGTGCGCGGCGAAGGTAGCGAACGCGATCTCGCCGATCGTGACGCCCTTGTCCGGGTCGCCGCGGACCGCGAACCGCCCCGGCGTCCACTCCAGGTCGTCGGCCGAGGCCTCGAGCATGCCCGCGGCGATCACCCTGGCCTTGTCGACGACCTTGTCGCAGGCCGAGACCAGGGCCATCCCGCCGACGGCCAGGGACCGGGATCCGTAGGTGTCCATGCCCTTGGGCGAGATCTGGGTGTCGCCGTGCAGCACCCGGATGTCCTCGAACGGCACGCCGAGCTGGTCGGCCACGATCTGGCTCCACGCGGTCTCGTGCCCCTGCCCGTGCGCGCTGGACCCGGTCACCACCTCGACCTTGCCGGTCGGCAGCATCCGGATCGAGGCGCTCTCCCAGCCGCCCGCGGCGTAGGCCAGCGAGCCGAGCACCCGCGACGGCGCCAGGCCGCACATCTCGGTGAACGTGGAGATGCCGAGGCCGAGCCGGACCGAGTCACCGCGGGCGTTGCGTTCGGCCTGCTCCCGGCGCAGCTCGTCGTAGCCGAACAGCTCCTTGGCCTTGGCCGTGGCCGCCTCGTAGTTGCCCGAGTCGTAGGTCAGGCCGGCGATGGTGGTGAACGGGAACTCCTCGTGCTTGATCCAGTTCCGCTCCCGCACCTCCAGCGGCTCCAGGCCCAGCTCGACCGCGAGCTCGTCCATGATCCGCTCGATCGCGAACGTGGCCTCGGGCCGGCCGGCGCCGCGGTAGGCGTCGGTCGGCATCTTGGTGGTGAAGATGCCGGTGCACTTGAACGCGTACGCGTCCATCTTGTAGATGGCGTTGAACATGAACGCCCCGAGCAGCGGGATGCCGGGCGTGACCAGCATCAGGTAGGCGCCCATGTCGGCCAGCAGGTCGACGTCCAGGCCGCGGATCCGGCCGTCGGCGTCGGCGGCGATCCTGATCCGCTGCCACTGGTCCCGGCCGTGGTGCACGGTCATGTTGCCCTCGCTGCGGGACTCGGTCCACTTGACCGGCCGGCCCAGCCTGCGGGTGACCAGCACCGCCAGCACTTCCTCGGCGGTGACCTGCAGCTTCGAGCCGAAGCCGCCGCCCACGTCGGGCGCGATGACCCGGATGTTCTGCTCACCGATGCCGGTGACCAGGGCCAGCATGACCCGCAGCACGTGCGGGATCTGGGTGGACGACCAGATCGTGTACTCGTCGCCCACGCACGTGGCCACCACCGCGCGCGGCTCCATCGCGCACGGGATCAGCCGCTGCTGGCGGTAGGTGCGCTCCAGCACCACGGGCGCGTCGCGGAACGCGGCCTCGATGTCGCCGTTGCCGAAGACCCACTCGAAGCTCTTGTTGCCGGCCTCGTGCACCTTCGGCGAGCCCTCGTCCAGCGCGGTCCTGATGTCCAGCACCGGCGGCAGCGGCTCGTAGTCGACCTCGATGGCCTCGAGCGCGTCGGCGGCCGCGTACCGGTCCCTGGCCACCACGACGGCCACCGCCTCGCCCACGTAGCGGACCTCGTCGACGGCCATCGGCGGGTGGTTGGGGATCACGATGTCCTCGGTGACCGGCCAGGCGCAGGGCAGGCTGCCCTGCTCGTCGGCGAAGTCGGCACCGGAGAACGCCGCGATCACGCCGGGCCGCTGCCTGGCGGCGCTGACGTCCACCGACGTGATCCGGGCGTGCGCGTACGGGCTGCGCAGGAACGCCATGTGCAGCATGCCGGGCAGGACGATGTTGTCGGTCCAGTTGGTCTGGCCGGTGACCAGCCGGGCGTCTTCCTTGCGGAGGCGGGCCTTGCCCAGCTCGGCCTGCGGGGCTTCGGGCGCGGCGGTCATGACGTCGCTCCTGCCCCTGTGTTTGCTGACACTGAGGCGCGCTGAACCGCGCGGACGATGTTCTGGTAGCCGGTGCAGCGGCAGAGGTTGCCCTCCAGGCCGTCGCGGATCTCCTGCTCGCTGGGGTGCGGGTTGTCGCGGAGCAGGTCCGCGGCCGCGATGATCATTCCCGGCGTGCAGTAGCCGCACTGCAGCGCGTGCTCCTCGTTGAAGGCCCGCTGCAGCGGATGCCACTCGCCGTTCGCGAGGCCCTCGATGGTGGTGATGTCGGCGCCGTCCGCCTGGACGGCGAGCACGGCACAGCTCTTGACCGAGACGCCGTTCATCAGCACGGTGCAGGCACCGCAGTTGGAGGTGTCGCATCCGATGGGCGTTCCGGTCTTGCCTACGACCTCTCTAAGGTAATGGACCAGCAGCATTCGGGGTTCAACGTTGTCGACGTAGCTGGCGCCGTCGACGGTAACGGTTATTTGCGTCATGCGGGCTCCTCGCAGTGGAGAGGGCTGTTTGCGCCTGAGCCCAAACCTAGGGCCGCCGGAGCGCGCGCACCAGACCCGGGGGTCCCGGGCAGCTCAGCGCTGGCGATGGGTCAGCATTTGTCCGGCGGCTTACCCGACCTCGATGACCTGGTACCCCTCGGCCAGGTGGCCCTCGGGCAGCCCGGCCTGGGCCGCCGCCCGGGCCAGGCGCTCGCGCAGGAAGCCCTCCAGGCCGTCTCGCTGCCCGACCTGGCTCACGTGCGACTGCAGCGCCGCGATCTTCTGGCCGAACGTCTGCGTCACGTCCACGTAGTGCGTGGGCGTGCCCGTGCCGCTGATCCAGACCTCGGGCACGATCCAGGCTTCCAGGCCCTCGTCGGCCAGCAGCTCGGGAAACGCGAACGGGTTGCGGGCATCGGGGTAGACGGCGTCCAGGGCGGCGGAGCCGACCGCGCGGTGATCGGGGTGGCCGATGCCGAGCCGGACGTAGTTGCGCTCCGGCGACGGGCAGACCACCCGCTGCGGGCGGACCTGCCGGATCACCCGGGCCAGGTCGCGGCGCAGCGCCAGGGTGGCCTCCACCCGGCCGTCCGGGTAACCGAGGAACCGCAGGTCGCGCACGCCCACCTGGCCGGCGGCCGCCGTCTGCTCCGCGCGGCGCAGCGCGGCCATGTCGGCGCGCGAGATGCCGGGGTCGCTGCCGCCCGCGTCGCCGTCGGTGACGATGCAGTAGATGACCTCGATCCCGGCGCCGGTCCAGCGGGCGACCGTTCCCGCGGAGCCGAAATCCACGTCGTCCGGGTGGGCGGCAATGACCAGGATCCGGTTGACCTCAGCGTCGTCGAGCACGTCCATGATCTTACTGGGGACCTCCGTTTTCCATGCGAGGCGGAGTGCTGCGGCTGGCCAAGACCGGCGGGCCGCTGCGGTTCGTGTGGTCGTGGCCAGGCGTGGACGTGACCGGCCTGGACCCCACTAGGGTAATCGTGTCCCGGGAGAGCGACGGGCGCTGGTATGTGACCTTCGCCGTCGACACCCAGGTTCCTGAGCCGCTGCCAGCAACCGGGCGGGCGGTAGGCGTCGACCTGGGCGTGCGCGACTTCGCCGTGACCAGTGACGGGGAGAAGATCGCCAACCCGCGGCACCTGGAACGCAAGGCCCGCGACCTGGCCCGCTACCAGCGGCGGTTGGCCCGCTGCCAGAAAGGCTCGACGAACCGGGCCAAGGCCAGGGCCAAGGCCGCCGCGCGACCTGCCCGCGTACCCGTTCTAGGTTCCCGGGCACAACGGGAGGGCTCCCGGCGGCTCCAGCCCGGAGCCCTCCCGTTGTGAATGAACCCTTTTCGTCCGTGATCTCACGCGCAGAGCATGTGGGCGGCCCAGGGGAGGAGGAAAAGGGTTCACCGAGTAATCAGTCCAGCGCGGACATGACGTGCTTGACGCGGGTGTAGTCCTCGAAGCCGTACATGGACAGGTCCTTGCCGTAGCCGGACTGCTTGAAGCCGCCGTGCGGCATCTCGGCCACCAGCGGGATGTGGGTGTTGATCCACACGCAGCCGAAGTCCAGCCGGCGTGACACCCGCATGGCCCGGCCGTGGTCGGAGGTCCACACCGACGAGGCCAGCCCGTACTCGGTGTCGTTGGCCCAGCGCACCGCCTCGTCCTCGTCGTCGAACCGCTGCACGGTGATCACCGGGCCGAACACCTCGTTCTGGATGATCTCGTCGTCCTGGCGCGCCCCGTCGACCACGGTGGGCTCGAAGAAGTAGCCCCGGTCACCGGTCTGCTTGCCGCCGGTGAGCACCCGGGCGTTGTCCGGCAGCCGCTGGATGAACCCGGACACCCGCTCCAGCTGGTTCTCGTTGTTCAGCGGGCCGAAGTCCGCGTCCGTGACGTCCGGGCCGCCCACGGTCTGGTTCTTGGCCTGTTCGACCAGGGCGTCCACGAACTCGTCGTGCACGCGCAGCCCGGTCAGCACCCGGGTCGCCGCGGTGCAGTCCTGTCCGGCGTTGAAGTACCCGGCGATCGCGATCGCCTCGGCGGCCTTGGCCGGGTCCGCGTCGTCGAAGATCACGACCGGGGCCTTGCCGCCGAGTTCCAGGTGCACCCGCTTCAGGCCCGGGGCGGCCGCGGCCGCCACCTCCCGGCCCGCGCGCACGCTGCCGGTGATCGACACCATCTGCGGCACCGGGTGCGAGATCAGCAGCCGGCCGGTGTCCCGGTCGCCGCAGACCACGTTGAACACCCCGGGCGGCAGGTGCTCGCTCATCAGCTGGGCCATCAGCACCGTGGAGGCGGGGGTGGTGTCCGACGGCTTGAGCACCATCGTGTTGCCGGCCGCGAGCGCGGGCGCCCACTTCCAGACGGCCATCATCATCGGGTAGTTCCACGGCGTCACCGCGGCGCAGACCCCGATCGGCTCGCGGCGGATGAACGAGGTGAACCCGGACATGTACTCCCCGGCCGACAGGCCGTGCAGCATCCGCGCGGCGCCCGCGAAGAACCGGATCTGGTCCACCATCGGCGGGATTTCCTCGGACAGGGTGAGCGCGATCGGCTTGCCGGTGTTCTGCGACTCGACCGCGACCAGCTGCCCGGCCTTCTCCTCGATGGTGTCCGCGATCTTCAGCAGGGCCAGGCTGCGCTCGGCCGGGGTGGTGTCCCGCCACGTCTCGAACGCGTCGCTGGCCGCGGCGAACGCGGCGGTCACCTCGGCCTCGCGGGATACCGGCGCGGTGGCGAAGACCTCCCCGGTGCTCGGGTCGATCAGGTCGGAGCGCTCGTCGTGGGCGAAGTCCGTGTCGTGCCCGCCGACGAAGTTCTGCAGGTCGTTCTTCACGAGGCCCTCCGATGTGATGGTTGGCTGGGGGTTACGTACCCGCGGGCGTCCGTTCCTCGCACGCCCACGGCGAGCCGTAGTCGGTGAGCAGGTCGAGGAACGGCCCGGCGGGCAGCGCCTCGGGCCCGAGCACGCCGGTGCCGGACCAGGCGCCGGAGTCGAGCAGTTCCAGCGCCACCACCGGGTTGACCGCGGTCTGCCAGACCACGGCCTGGGATCCGTACTCGGCCATGGACCACGCGTTGTCCACGACGTGGTGCAGGTAGACCTCGCGCGGCGCGCCGTCCGTGCCGGTGCCGGTCACCCAGGTGCCCGCGCAGGTCAGGCCGGTCATCTTGGTGCCGAGCGTGGCCGGATCCGGCAGGCAGGCGGCGACCACGTCGCGCGGGGATACGGCCTGCCCGCCGACCGTGACCGGGTCGGTGGAGTCCAGCCCGAGCTTGTGCAGGGTCCGCAGCACGCCGATGAACTCCTCGCCCAGCCCGTACTTGAACGTCACCCGGCGGCACTGCACCCAGCGGGGGATGAGCAGCACCTCCTCATGCTCCACGTTGACGCACTCGACCGGGCCGATCCCGGCCGGGAAGACGAACGTCTCGGGCTCGCTGAACGGCGCGGTGGTGAACCAGCCCCGGCCGGCCTCCCAGATCACCGGAGGGTTGAGGCATTCCTCGATCGTGGTCCAGATGGAGAAGGTGGGCGCGAAGTCATAGCCGGCCACGGTCAGGTTGGCGCCGTCCCGGACGCCGGCCTCGTCGATCTCGCTGAACATCGTGTCGGCCGCGTGCCGGGCGAAGATATCGGACAGGCCCGGTTCCACGCCGATCCCCACCAGGGCCAGCTGCCCGCGCTCCTCCCACTGCCCGGCCAGGGCGAACTGGTCGTCGCCGAGCTTGACACCGGTCTTGGCGTAGGGCTCATCCTGGTCCGGATGAGACAGCGACATGGCCATGTCCAGGTAGAGGACGCCGGCCTGGAGCGCGGCGCGGAACTGCGGCATCACGAAACGGGGGTCGGTGGCGTTCATCAGCGCGTCGCAGCCGAAGTCGGCCAGCAGGGCCGCCGTGGCCTGCTCGTCGCGCGCGTCGAGCTGGACGGCGGTGTACCGGCCGGGCGCCGCCTCGGCGGCCCGCTGGGCCCGGCCCAGGTCGTAGTCGGCGATGACCAGATCGGCGAACCGGCGGCGGGCGGCAATCCGCGCAAATGCCGTGCCCACGCCGCCGGCGCCCACCAGAAGTACCCGGCGGATGCTCATGCAGCCGATCCTAGACCAGCCCCTATCTGACACGGATGGGACCAGTTGTGATACCCAGCTGTTACAACTGAAATCGTTGCCGTCAGGGGCGATTCATGCTAGAACCGTCGCACTAGGGTGCTTACGCACAATCCAGATGCTTAAGCTTACGCACAATCCAGGTGCTTAAGATCGTCGCAACCGGCGCCCAGCGGCTGAGCGCCGGCCCGCGTCCGACCCGGCCCCGCCCGGGTCGCTGCCAGGAGGGGTGAGCCATGGCCACCATCGAGACCCAGCCCGGTGAGCAGATCGTTGACAAGGGCCTTAAGTCAGGCGCCCTCGGGCTGATCTCCAGCACCGTGATCGCGACCGCGTCGGTCGCCCCGGCTTACAGCCTGGCCGCGACGCTCGGGCTCATCGTCGTCGCGGTCGGGCTCAAGTCCCCGGCGATCGCCGTCGCGGCGTTCATCCCGATGCTGTTCGCCTCGATCGGCTACAACGAGCTGAACAAGGCCGACCCGGACTGCGGCACCACGTTCACGTGGTCGACCAGGGCGTTCAACCCCGGCTGGGGCTGGGCGGGCGGCTGGGGCATCGTCGCCGCCGACGTCCTGGTCATGGCCAGCCTGGCCCAGGTGGCCGGCCAGTACATCTTCCTGCTGTTCAACGCCAACGGCATCGGCGACAACCCGGCGAGCAGCTGGGTGCTGCTCGTCGGCGTGCTGTGGATCATGGCCGATGACCTACATCTGCTACGCGGCATCGAGGTCTCGGCCAACTTCCAGAAGGTGCTGCTGACCATCGAGATCGTCATGCTGCTGATCTTCTCCGTGGTGGCGCTGGTCAGGGTCGGCATCGGGCACCACCCGGCCGTCTCGCTGCACCCGAGCGCCAGCTGGCTCAACCCGTTCGGCATGCCGTTCAGCTCGTTCGCCTCCGGGATCATCCTGATGGTGTTCATCTACTGGGGCTGGGACACCGCCGTGTCGGTCAACGAGGAGACCAAGGACCCGGCCAAGACCCCGGCCGGGCGGCGATCCTGTCCACGATCATCCTGCTGGTCACCTACAGGATAGTGATCTTCGCGCGCAGGCGTTCGCCGGGATCGGCACGACCGGCATCGGCCTGGCCAACCCGAACAATGCGGGTGACGTGCTCTCCGTCCTCGGCTCCTCGGTCTTCGGCACCGGCGGGTTCGGCACCTTCCTCTAGCCATCTGCTGATCCTGATGGTGCTGTCCTCGGCCGCCGCGTCCACCCAGACCACGATCCTGCCCACGGCGCGGACCACGCTGTCGATGGCGACCTACAAGGCGCTGCCGCACGCGTTCGCCAAGATGCACCCGCGGTACCTGACCCCGACGGTGTCGACGCTGGTCATGGGCGGCATCTCGATCGTGCTGTACGCGGGCATGAACTACCTGTCCGGCAGCAACGTGATCTACGACGCGGTGATCGCCTGCGGCCTCTACATCGCGTTCTACTACGGCCTGACCGCGTTCGCCTGCGTCTGGTACTACCGCACGACGCTGACCAGCAGCGCGCGCAACCTGTGGATGCAGGGCATCCTGCCGGTGACCGGCGCGCTGATCCTGTGGTTCCTGGGCGGCTGGAGCATGTGGCAGGACTATGACGTCGCCACCGCGAACGAGCTACACCATGTGGACGGTGCCTGGCTGACTGGCAGATCGGCGGCGTGTTCGTGATCGTGTTCCTGGCCGCGCTCATCGGGCTCATCATCTTCATCCTGCTGCGGATCAGCCAGCCCGCGTTCTTCAAGGGGCAGACCCTCACCCGGTCCACCCCACCCTGGTCCCCGACGAGTGAGTAGCCGCGTTAGCCACGGACGTCGGCCCCAGCGCCTACGCTGGGGGCCGTGACCGCCACTGCCGCCGACTCTCTCCTGGACGGGCTGAACCCGCAGCAGCGCGCTGCCGTCGTGCACGAGGGCAGCCCGCTGCTCATCGTGGCCGGCGCGGGCTCGGGCAAGACCCGGGTGCTGACCCACCGGATCGCCTACCTGCTGGCCGAGCGCGGCGTCGCGCCCAGCGAGATCCTGGCCATCACCTTCACCAACAAGGCCGCGGGCGAGATGGCCGCGCGGGCGGCGGCGCTCACCGGCGCGCGGGCGCGGGCCATGTGGCTGCTGACGTTCCACGCGGCCTGCGTGCGGATCCTGCGCCGCGAGGCGAAGCGGTTCGGCTACCCGTCCTCGTTCTCGATCTACGACCAGGCCGACTCGCAGCGGCTGATGACGCTGGTCTGCCGCGAGCTGGACCTCGACGTCAAGTACCACCCGCCGAAGGCCATAGCCGCCCAGGTCTCCAACCTCAAGAACGATCTCATCGACTACGAGACGCTCGCCGCCCGGGCCAGCGGGTACCGGGAGAAGACGCTGGCCGAGGCCTACGCCGAGTACCAGCGCAGGCTGGTCGCGGCCGGGGCCATGGACTTCGACGACCTGATCATGGTGACGGTCAACCTGCTGCAGGCGTTCCCCGAGGTGGCCGCCGAGTACCGGGCCAGGTTCCGGCACCTGCTGGTCGACGAGTACCAGGACACCAACCACGCCCAGTACGTCCTGGTCACCGAGCTGGCCGGAGCGCAACTGCCGGGCGCGGACCGCGGCGGCGAGCCCGCCGTGCCCAGCCCGCCCGCCGAGCTGTGCGTGGTGGGCGACGCGGACCAGGCCATCTACGCCTTCCGCGGCGCCACGATCAGGAACATCGAGGAGTTCGAGCGCGACTTCCCCGGCGCCCGGGTCATCCTGCTCGAGCAGAACTACCGCTCCACCCAGAACATCCTGGCCGCGGCCAACGCCCTGGTCTCCCGCAACCGCGGCCGGGTGCCGAAGCGGCTCTGGTCCGAGGCCGGCGACGGGCCGCCGATCACCGGCTACGTGGCGGACAACGAGCACGACGAGGCGGCGTTCGTGGCCGAGGAGGTGGACCGGCTGGCCGACACGGGGGAGGCGACCCCCGGGCAGGTGGCGGTGTTCTACCGGACCAACGCTCAGTCCCGCGTGTTCGAGGAGGTGTTCATCCGGGCCGGGCTGCCGTACCGGGTCGTCGGCGGGGTCCGGTTCTACGAGCGGCGCGAGGTCCGCGACCTGCTCGCCTACCTGCGGCTGATCGCCAACCCCGACGACGAGGTGTCGCTGCGGCGGGTGCTCAACGTGCCGAGGCGGGGGATCGGCGAGCGGGCCGAGGAGTGCGTGGTGGCGTTCGCCGCCCGGGAGAAGACCAGCTTCGCCCGGGCCCTGGCCCGCGCCGGAGACATCCCCGACCTGGCCGCGCGGTCGGCCCGGGCGATCGAGGGGTTCGGCGAGCTGATGGCCGGGCTGCGGGAGAGCGCGCAGGCCGGCTGCCCGGTCGGCGACCTGGCCGAGGCCGTGCTCGACCGGTCCGGTTACCTGGCCGAGCTGGAGGCCTCCTCCGACCTGCAGGACGAGAGCCGGATCGAGAACCTCAGGGAACTGGTCTCGGTCGCGCGGGAGTACGACAGCCGCCACCCCGACGGGTCGCTGCCGGACTTCCTCGAGCAGGTCTCGCTGGTCGCCGACGCCGACCAGATCCCCGAGGGCGCGGATCACGGCGGCCTGGTGACGCTGATGACTCTGCACACCGCCAAGGGGCTGGAGTTCCCCGTCGTGTTCCTGACCGGGCTGGAAGAGAACGTCTTCCCGCACGAGCGGTCGAGCAATGACGAGCGGGAACTGGCCGAGGAGCGGCGGCTGGCCTACGTCGGGATCACCCGCGCCGAGCAGCGGCTGTACCTGACCCGTGCCATGGCGCGCACCTGGTGGGGGCGGCCGGGCTACCACAAGCAGTCCCGGTTCCTGTCCGAGATCCCCGAGGCGCTGATCGAATGGCGCCGGGACGAGGCGGCCGCCGCGCCGCCGGCCTCGGAGCGGCTGGCCCGGCGGCCCGGCGTGCTGGCCGCCGGCAACCGGCCGGTGCCGTCGCTGGCGCCCGGCGACCGGGTGAACCACGATGCCTACGGGCTCGGCACGGTGCTGTCGGTCGAGGGCCGCGGCGACGACCCCGAGGCCAAGATCGATTTCGGCGGGGACTACGGGATCAAGCACCTGGTGCTGCGCTACGCGCCCATCGAGAAGCTGTAGGGGCCACGCGGGGCCTACCGCACCAGCTCGCCGATGATGCCGGCCAGCGCGTCCGGGGCGCGCAGCGGCAGCAGGTGGTCGGCCCCGGGCACGACGATCATTCGGCATCCGGGTATGGCCCGAGCGATCCGCCCGGCACAGTCGCGCACCATCGCGTAGTCCAGGTCGCCGACCGCGAGCACCGAGGGCGTCCATGCCGGCATTGTGGCACCGCGCGGCCAGGCCGGCATCCGCGTTGTTCCGGCGGCGCCCGCCCGGGCCCGTGGCCGAGCCGTGGCCTGGCCGCCGCGCCGGGGCGGCTACCCTGCCGGTAGCAGCCAACCTCGCGGGCCGGACCCGATCCGCGTTCCGGTGGAGGGGATTCATGAGCAGCATCCGCGTGGTCATCGCCAAGCCGGGTCTCGACGGCCATGACCGTGGCGCGAAGGTCGTGGCCCGGGCGCTGCGCGACGCCGGGGTGGAGGTCATCTACACCGGCCTGCACCAGACCCCGGAGCAGATCGTGGCCGCCGCGCTGCAGGAGGACGCCGACGCGATCGGGCTCTCCGTCCTGTCCGGCGCGCACATGACCCAGTTCCGCCGGGTGCTCGAATTGCTGGCCGAACGCGACGCCACCGACATCGTCGTGTTCGGCGGCGGCATCATCCCGGACGCGGACATCGCCGAGCTGGAGCAGATGGGCGTGGCGAAGATCTTCACGCCGGGCGCGGCGACGACCGAGATCGTGGACTGGGTCCGCGCCACGCTCGGCCAGCGGGCGTCGTCCGGCCGGGAAGAGAAGACGGCCGGCTAGCGACCCACGTGGGCCCGGCGCGCCCGGCCGCACTAGGCTGCGTGCGCAGGCTTACCGCACACACAGACAGCAGCGCCAAACACTGAGGACGGACCCGAGTGGACCTGTTTGAGCATCAGGCGAAGGAGATCTTCGCCGAGTACGGGGTGCCCGTTCCCGAGGGCAGGGTCGCGCACACCCCGGCCGAAGCCCGCGCCATCGCGGAGGCGTTCGCCGCGGCCGGAAAGCCGCGCGTCGTCGTCAAGGCCCAGGTGAAGACCGGCGGGCGCGGCAAGGCCGGCGGCGTGAAGCTGGCCGACGACCCCGACGACGCCGAGGAAAAGGCCCGCCAGATCCTCGGCATGGACATCAAGGGCCACACCGTGCACAAGGTCCTGGTCGAGGAGGCCAGCGACATCGCCCAGGAGTACTACCTGTCGTACCTGGTCGACCGCTCCGCCCGCACCTTCCTGTCGATCTGCTCGGTGCAGGGCGGCATGGAGATCGAGGAAGTCGCGCACACCAACCCGGAGGCCGTGGCCCGGGTGGTCGTCGACCCGCTGGCCGGCGTGGACGCGGCCAAGGCCACCGAGATCGTCACCGCGGGCGGGCTGCCGGCCGAGGCCATCGCCGGGGCGGCCGCGCTGGCGGAGCGGCTCTGGGCGGTGTTCACCGGCAAGGACGCCACCCTGGTCGAGGTCAATCCCATGATCCTCACCACCGGCGGCCAGGTCAGGGCGCTCGACGGCAAGGTCACCCTGGACGACAACGCGGCCTTCCGGCAGGATCTCGCCGCCTTCGCCGACCCCGAGGCGGCCGACCCGATCGAGGCGCGGGCCAGGGAGAAGCACCTGAACTACGTCAAGCTCGACGGCCAGGTGGGCATCATCGGCAACGGGGCCGGCCTGGTCATGTCCACCCTCGACGTGGTCGCCTACGCGGGCGAGGAATTCGGCGGGATCCGGCCGGCCAACTTCCTCGACATCGGCGGCGGCGCCTCCGCCGAGGTGATGGCGAACGGCCTGGAGATCGTGCTGTCCGACCCGTCGGTCCGCAGCGTCCTGGTCAACGTGTTCGGCGGGATCACCTCGTGCGACGCGGTGGCGAACGGGATCGTGTCCGCGATCGGGATGCTCGGCGCGCGCGGTGAGCAGGTGAACCACCCGATCGTGGTCCGCCTCGACGGGAACAACGCCGCCGAGGGGCGGCGGATACTCGACGCGGCCGAGATTCCCGTGGTCGAGCAGGTCGGGACCATGGACGACGCGGCGCGCCGCGCCGCCGAGCTGGCCTGCCGCGGCCGCGACGGGAGCATGAGATGGCGATCTTCCTGACCGCGCAGAGCCGGATCATCGTGCAGGGCATCACCGGCTCGGAGGGACGCAGGCACGGCGCCCGGATGCTCAGGGCGGGCACCCAGGTCGTGGGCGGAACCAATCCCCGCAAGGCCGGCCAGGCGATCGAGCTGGCCGGGACCGAGGTCCCGGTGTTCGGCACGGTCGCCGAGGCCATGGCGGCCACCGGCGCCGACGTCTCGGTCGTCTTCGTGCCCCCGGCGGGCACCAAGGACGCGGTGGTCGAGGCGGTGGACGCGACGATGCCGCTGGTCATCGTGATCACCGAGGGCATCCCGGTGCACGACACGGCGCAGTTCTGGGCGTATGCCAGCGCGCAGGGCAACACCACCCGCATCATCGGCCCGAACTGCCCGGGCGTCGCCTCGCCCGGCAAGTCGAACGCCGGGATCATCCCGGCCGACATCACCACCGAGGGCCGGATCGGCCTGGTGTCGAAGTCGGGCACGCTGACCTACCAGATGATGTACGAGCTGAGCGACATCGGCTTCTCCACCGCGGTGGGAATCGGCGGCGACCCGATCATCGGGACCACGCACATCGACTGCCTGCAGGCGTTCCAGGACGACCCGGAGACCGACGCGATCGTGATGATCGGGGAGATCGGCGGCGATGCCGAGGAGCGCGCGGCCGCCTACATCGAGCGCCACGTCTCCAAGCCCGTGGTCGCCTACGTGGCCGGCTTCACCGCGCCCGAGGGCAAGACGATGGGGCACGCCGGGGCGATCATCTCCGGGTCGGCGGGCACGGCCCAGGCCAAGAAGGAAGCGCTGGAGAAGGTCGGGGTCCGGGTCGGCCGGACCCCCAGCGGCACCGCCGGCCTGGTCCGCGAGGCCATGCGCGGCCGCTGAGCGCCTCGCGCTGCGCGCCCGCGCCCGGCTGCTCCCGGC
The DNA here is from genome assembly GCA_963745575.1 of uncultured Actinomycetota bacterium. Taxonomy (GTDB): domain Bacteria; phylum Actinomycetota; class Actinomycetes; order Streptosporangiales; family Streptosporangiaceae; genus JASHPR01. The sequence continues at coordinate 56,774 of CAVUYA010000014.1, forward strand.
GCGGCGCCGCCGTGGCGGGCTGCCACGGCGCGCCTCCGCGCCTGACGGCGCGGGTCTTGCCAGGCTGGGCGTTGTGATGACTCGACTGCGCGGGCTCGCGGCGGCCCGGCGCGGGCGGCGGCGCCAGCCCCGTTCCCTCCGGCGCGGGCCGCCCGCTGGCCGTCACGGGCGCGATCGCCGCCTGCGCGGCCGCCGGGACCGGGCTCGCCGTGCTGACCCTGCTCGCGCTGGCCGGCTTCATCGCGGCCCCGCACGCCGGGCTCGGCCTGCCCGGCGTGCTGCGCACGGCCGCGCTGCTGTGGCTGATCGGCCACCACGTGGGCTTCGCCCTGCCCGGCGTCGGCCGGATCGGCATGCTGCCGCTCGGGCTGGTCCTGCTGCCCGGCGCGCTGCTGTGGCGCGCGGGCCGCTGGGTGGTACGCACCGGGGGCGTCCGCAGGCTCCGCCACGTGGGCTACGCCGCCCTGGCCCTGGCCGTTCCCTACGCCATGGTGGCGGTGGCGCTCGCCCTGGCCAGCAGCTCGGCGCGGGCCACGCCCTCGCTCCCGGAGGCGGTGGTGTGCCCGTTCCTGCTCGCGCTGATCGCGGGCGGCCTCGGCGGTGCCCGCCAGCTGGCGCCGTGGCACCAGCTGGCCGGCCTGCTCGGCGACCGGCTCCGCTCGCTGACGGTCGGCACGGCCGGGGCGCTGGCGGTCCTCGCGGCGGCCGGGAGCCTGCTCGCGGGCGTCTCGCTCGCCCTGCACCTGAGCGAGTTCAAGGCGGTCAACGCGATCCTGGCCCCGGGGGCGGTGGGAGCCGCGCTGCTGCTGCTCGCCCAGCTCGCCTACGTGCCCAACGCCGTGGTCTGGGCGATCTCGTTCACCCTCGGCCCGGGTTTCGCGTTCGGCACCGGGACGGTGATCGCGCCGACCGGCTCTGCGCTCGGCGCCCTCCCGTCCTTCCCCCTGCTCGCGGCGCTGCCGCCGGGGGTGCACCCCGGAGTCTCCCAGGGGGTCCCGCCCTGGCTGTCGGTGGCCGTGCTGGTCGTGCCCTACCTGGCCGGGGTGCTGGGCGGGCTGCTGATGACCCGCGCCGCGCCCGGTCTCGCGCTGGAGACCGCGCCGCTGTGGGGGTTCGCCTGCGGGACGCTGGCTGGCTGCGTGCTGGCCGTCTTGGCCGCGTTCGCGGGCGGCCCGCTGGGCAACGGCCGCCTCGCCGCGGTCGGCCCGTCCGGCTGGCAGGTCGGCGTGGTGGCCTCGCTCGAGGTGGGCGTGGCGGCCGCGGTGACCGCGGGCATCGCGAACTGGCTGCGCCAGCGCGCCATCCGGGCGTCAGCCGGGCCGGCCGCCGCGCCAGCCGCCGCGTCGCCGCGGCCCCGGCCGGCCATGACGGCGCTGCCCGGCCCGGGCCCGGGGAGGCGGCCGAGGATGACGGGCACACGATCTACGTCAACCCGTGGGCGGGACCCGCGGACCGGGCCACCGGACGCGCCCGGCCCGCCGCGCCGCACGGGCCCTCATCACTGCCGTAGCTCTAGCCCGGCACCGACCGGTGCAGCTGGTCCAGGCAGGCCTGCTGCGCGCTGGGCGTGTTCGCGGCGGACAGGCACTGCGAGAAGGTGGTCAGCTGCGGCCAGAACGCGGCGAGCGCGATCAGCAGGATGGCGCTGAGCAGGGCGCCGATGATGCCGAGCACCGTCCCGGCGACCGCGCCCCGCGGGCGCATGGTGACCGAGCGCCGCGACCGGCGTATCGCCGTCACCCCGAACCAGCACGCGGACAGGCCCACGAGCAGGGAGAAGACAACCAGGTAGATGCCCCGGTGGAAGTTGCTGCCGACGCCGAGCAGGGCCAGCAGGCTCAGCACGCCGAGCACCACCGCGGCCAGCGCGCGCTGGCGCATGGCCGGCTCGGGCGGCCGCAGCGGCAGGCCGGGCCCTGGCGGCCGGCCGGACGAGCGGCCGTTGCCCCAGCGGGGACCCGGTATCCGGCGGGACCGGCGGCGGCAGGCCGGGCGGGGTCCCCGGCGGCGGGGGTGGCGGCCCGCCCCACGGGGCAGGCGGCGGGGAGCCGCCCGGGGCCGGGGCCAGGCCCTCGCCGTCCGGCCGCTGCGGGAAGTGCAGCCGGGGCAGCTCGGGCAGCGTCCCGTTCCCCTCCGGCGGCTCGGGGGGGCTGGGCGGCGGCGGCCGCTGACTCTGGTCGGCAGGCAGGGCCGGATCCTCTCTGGCGATCACGTGGCGATGGCTGGATGCGATCTCCCTATTTCACCACCTTCGGCGACCGTCCCGGGTCTCGGCCGCGCCAGGTCTTATCGTGGGCTCATGCAATCGCGCCTGGTGGTGCTGGTGTCGGGCGCGGGAACCAACCTGCAGGCCCTGCTGGACGCCTGCGCCAGCGAGTCGTACGGGGCGCGGGTGGTCGCGGTCGGCGCGGACCGGGACGGCATCGCCGCGCTGGACCGGGCCCGGGCCGCGGAGGTCGCCACGTTCACGCTCCGGGTGCGGGACTTCCCGGCCCGCGCGGACTGGGACCGGGCCCTCACCCGGGCCTGCGCTGACTTCGAGCCGGACCTGGTCATCCTCGCGGGCTTCATGAAGCTCGTCGGGGCGTGCTTCCTCGACGTCTTCGGCGGGCGGGTCATCAACACCCATCCCGCCTTGCTACCGTCGTTCCCCGGCATGCATGGTGTGAGGGACGCGCTGGAGCACGGCGCGAAGGTCTCGGGATGCACCGTGTTCCTGGTCGACGCGGGGACCGACAGCGGCCCGATTGTCGCGCAGGCCGCCGTGCCCGTTATGGATGACGACGACGAGGCCACCCTGCACGAGCGGATCAAGGCCACCGAGCGCGCGCTGCTGGTGGACACGGTGGGCCGCCTGGTCCGCGACGGATGGTCCGTCCAGGGCCGGAAGGTGAGGATCGGAGCGTGACCCAGGTACCCATCACCAGGGCGCTGATCAGCGTCTACGACAAGGCCGGCCTGGAGGACCTGGCCCGGGCGCTGCACCAGGCGGGCGTCGAGATCGTCTCCACCGGCAGCACGGCCGCGGTGATCGCGGCCGCGGGCCTGCCGGTGACCAGGGTGGAGGACGTGACCGGCTTCCCCGAGTGCCTGGACGGCCGGGTCAAGACCCTGCATCCGGCCATCCACGCCGGGCTGCTCGCCGATCCTGCCGTGCCCGGGCATGCCGGGCAGCTCGAGGAGCTGGCGATCGCGGCGTTCGAGCTTCTGGTGTCGAACCTGTACCCGTTCGAGCAGACCGTGGCCAGCGGCGCGGCCGCGGCGGACTGCGTCGAGCAGATCGACATCGGGGGTCCGGCGATGGTCCGCGCGGCGGCCAAGAACCACGCCCGGGTGGCCGTGGTCACCGACCCGTCCCAGTACCCGGCGGTGGCGCAGGCCGTGGCCGACGGCGGCTTCACGCTGGAGCAGCGCCGCCGCCTGGCCGCGCGGGCCTACGCCCACACGGCCGCCTACGACGGCGCGGTGGCCTCGTGGTTCGCCTCGGCCTACGCCCCGGACGAGACGGCGCGGGACACCGGGCTGCCGGACGTGATCGGCGGGTTCTGGACCCGCGGCGAGGTGCTCAGGTACGGGGAGAACCCGCACCAGCGGGCGGCCCTGTACCGGCCCGGCGCGCCCGGCGGCGCGGGTGAGCCCGGCAGGATAGCGGGCGCCGAGCAGCTGCACGGCAAGGCGATGTCGTACAACAACTACGTCGACGCCGACGCCGCGCGGCGGGCGGCCTACGACTTCGCCGGGCCGTGCGTTGCGATCATGAAGCACTCCAACCCGTGCGGGATCGCGGTCGGCGCCGACCTGGCCGACGCCCACCGCAAGGCGCACGCCTGCGATCCGGTGTCGGCGTACGGCGGGGTGATCGCCGCCAACGGCGTGGTGACCGCCGCGCTCGCCGCGCAGATCGCCGAGATCCTCACCGACGTGCTGGTGGCGCCCGGATTCGAGCCGGATGCGCTGGAGATCCTGACCCGGCGGAAGAACCTGCGGATCCTGCGCTGCCCGGCCCCGGACCGGGCCCCGGGCGCGGAGTGGCGCCCGATCAGCGGGGGCCTGCTGGTGCAGTCCGCCGACCGGGTATCCGAACCGGGCGACGAGCCCGCGAACTGGAAGCTCGCCGCCGGGCCCGCCGCCGACGACGCCGCACTGCGCGACCTGGCCTTCGCCTGGCGGGCGTGCCGGGCGGTCAAGTCCAACGCGATCCTGCTCGCCTCGGGGGAGGCGTCGGTCGGCATCGGCATGGGCCAGGTCAACCGGGTCGACTCGGCCCGGCTGGCGGTCGCGCGGGCCGGGGAGCGGGCCCGGGGGGCCGTGGCGGCCAGCGACGCGTTCTTCCCGTTCGCCGACGGCCTCCTGGTGCTCGCCGAGGCCGGCGTGCGCGCCGTGGCCGAGCCGGGCGGGTCGGTCCGCGACGAGGAGGTCATCGCCGCCGCCGAGGCGGCGGGGCTCACCCTCTACCTCACCGGCGTCCGCCACTTCTACCACTGACTACCCACGCCCGCCCGTCGGCTCGCCTCGCCGACCCGCTCGCCCGCCCCGCGCCGGCCCGTTATGGCTTGATCATCGCGACATTTCACGCGATCCAGTCGTTTCCTCGGGTGATATGTCCGCTCTGTGGGCAGGATCCAATGAAAAGAAGTCGACCAGGGCTAGTCGGCCCGCCGGCCGGGCGTCGGGTGCTAGCCGGGGAAGGCGGGGTTGTTCTGCTGGAGGACCCAGCCGTTGCCGTCCGGGTCGTCGAAGGTCTTCCAGCGACCCCACGGCGCCTCCTGGATCTCGTCCTCGGCGAAGGCGACGCCCCGGGCGGTCAGCTCGGCCAGGGTCTTCTCCAGGTCGTCACAGCCGAGCACCGAGCCCTTGAGCGAGCCGGGCGGCATGGTCTCGAACCAGGTCACCAGCGTGATCGCGGTCCCGCTGCCCGGCGGGCGCAGCATCACCCAGCGCAGGCCGCCGTCGCCGAACGAGCTGTCCATCTCGACCGAGAAGCCCAGCTTCCCGGCGTAGAAGCTCTTGGCCCGGTCCTGGTCACTGACCGGGACCGAGACGACCTCGAGGTTGGTGAGGGCCATGGTGGTTCCTCCTTACCGATTTCATGACGCCGGGGCCTTCCCCCAGCGGCGGAAGACGCCCAGATAGGCGCGCCATCCTTCGGCACAGTTCACGGGAACGGATCCGGTGGCCGTGCCCGCCCGCTGGTCCAGGTAGGCAGGCAGCCGCTGGCCGAGGATGCGCGGGTAGCCGCCGGCCAGGATCCGGCGGGTCAGCCGCGCGCCGAGGCCGTGGAAGCCCACCTGGTGCAGGCGCAGCCTGGTCTGCGCGCCGGCGGTCTCCTCGAGCGTGAACGTCACCGTGGTGTCGATGGCGCCGCCCGCCCACGACCAGACCATCCGCCGGGGCGGGTCAAGCTCCAGCACCTCGCAGCGCACGATCCCGTCGAAGCCCGGGGCCGGCCTGGTCCGGAAGGTGAAGCGGTGCCCGACGACCGGCCGGAAATCGTTCGGCATCAGCCAGGCCGCCAGCGCCTCGCTGGAGGTCAGTGCCGCCCAGACCCGGTCCACCGGATGCGGGTAGACGACCGTGGCGTCGATGTCGGCCTTCATCCGGGTTCCTCCCTCAGGTAGTCGCCGAGTGCGGCCAGCCGGCCCTGCCAGAACCGCTCCAGCTCGTCCAGCCAGTCCCGCAGCTCGGCCAGCGCGGCGGGCCGCAGCCGGTAGTACCGGTTCCTGCCTTCCTTCCGCGCCGTGACCAGGCCGGCCTCGCGCAGCACCCGCAGGTGCTGCGAAACCGCCGCCTGGCTGATGTCCAGGCCGGTCACCAGCTCACCGACCGCCCGGTCCCGCACGGCCAGCTGCTCGAGCAGGTGCCGCCGGGTGCCGTCGGCCAGGGCGGCGAACCGGTCCGGCGCCGGGGCGCCGGCCGCGGGCACGCGGTCCTGGCTCTTCCTCGGGCGCCCGGGCCGCTGGGCCATGGCTCCACATTAATTAGTTTTTATTTATACGTCAACGGTCAAGGCGGTTTCCTGGCCCGGCCGGGCGGAACCGGCCGGGCCTGGCAGAATCGGTCCGGTCCGACCCGACCGACGGACTGGGGCCACGATGACCGCACGCATCCTCGACGGCAAGGCCGTAGCGCTCGCGATCCGGGAGGATCTCGCCCGGCGGGTGGCCGAGCTGGCCCGGCGCGGCATCACGCCGGGCCTGGGCACGGTGCTGGTCGGGGACGACCCGGGCAGCCGGGCCTACGTCCGGGGCAAGCACCGGGACAGCGCGCAGGTCGGCATCGCCAGCATCGGCCGGGAGCTGCCCGCCGATGCCTCCCAGGACGAGGTCGAGGCGGTCGTCGACGAGCTGAACGCCGACCCGGCGTGCACCGGCTTCCTGGTCCAGCTGCCGCTGCCCCCCGGGCTCGACGCGCAGTCGGTGCTGCACCGCATCGACCCGGACAAGGACGCGGACGGCCTGCACCCGCTCAACCTGGGCAAGCTGGTGCTGGGCGAGCCGGGCCCGGTGCCCGGCACCCCGGAGGGGATCATCGAGCTGCTCCGGCGCTACGACATACCGCTGGCCGGGGCGGACGTCACCGTGATCGGCCGCGGGATAACCGTCGGGCGCACGCTCGGCCTGATGCTGACCCGGCGCAGCGAGAACGCCACCGTGACGCTCTGCCACACCGGCACGAAGGACCTGGCCGCGCACACCCGCGGCGCCGACATCGTCATCGCTGCGGCCGGGCGGCCCGGGCTGCTGACCGCTGACATGATCAAGCCCGGTGCGGTGGTCGTCGACGTGGGCATCACCCGCACCGACGCGGGGCTGGTCGGCGACGTCGATCCCGGCGTGGCCGAGATGGCCGGGTGGCTGGCGCCGGTGCCGGGCGGCGTGGGCCCGATGACGCGGGCCATGCTGCTGGCCAAGGTCGTGACGTTCGCGGAGCGGCAGGCAGAGACGATGGCCTAGCGACGGGCCAGGGCGACGCCCGGATCGGGCCATCGTTTTGGGCCGAAGGGCTACCCGCAAGTAACCTGTGCTGTGAGGTCCTGCCCGGTACCCGGGGCTGTGGCCGCGGGCGTGGTTTGGCAGGCTTAACCTTGCGCCCGGCGGCGTCGGCGCCGCGTGACACCGCGCCGGGTCGCATGTCAGCAGAGGGAGGTCGGCCGCCGGTCATGAACATCGTCGTCTGCATGAAGCAGGTTCCCGACACGTATTCGGAGCGGAAGCTGCGGCCCGACTCGACCCTGGACCGCGACGCTGCCGATGCGGTCATCAACGAGCTGGACGAGTACGCGATCGAGGAAGGACTCCGCCTGGTCGAGGCGCACGGCGGCGAGGTGACCATCCTGTCCATGGGACCGGAGAAGGCGAGCGAGTCCATCCGCAAGGCCCTGTCGATGGGCGCGGACAAGGCGGTGCACCTGGTCGACGACGCGCTGCACGGGTCGGACGCGCTGGCGACCTCGGCGGCGATCGCCGCGGTGCTCGGCCGGATCGGGTTCGACCTGGTGATCCTGGGCTCAGAGTCCACCGACGCCCGGATGGGCGTGATGGCCGCGATGCTGGCCGAGCGCCTCGGCGTGCCGCAGCTGTCGCTGGCCAGCAAGGTAGACATCGACGGGGCGGCGATCTCGATCAACCGGCAGGCCGACTACGGCTACGACCGGGTCGAGGCGAGCCTGCCCGCGGTGGTCAGCGTGGTCGAGAAGATCAACGAGCCGCGCTACCCGTCGTTCAAGGGGATCATGGCGGCGAAGAAGAAGCCGGTCGAGACGCTGAGCCTGGCCGACATCGGGATCGACCCGGGCCAGGTCGGCCTGGCCGGCGCGGCCACCGAGGTGGTCAGCTTCGCCAGCCGCCCGCCCCGGCAGGCCGGAACCGTCGTCAAGGACGAAGGCGACGGCGGTGTGAAGGCCGCCGACTTCCTCGCCTCGCAGAAGTTCATCTGAGCCCGGAGGGCCCCATACATGGCTGAGATCCTGGTCCTCGCCGAGCACTCCGGCGAGTCGGTCAAGAAGGTCACCACCGAGCTGCTGACCCTGGCCCGCCGGTTCGGCGAGCCGTCGGTCGTCTGGGCCGGCCCGGGGGCGGACGCCGGCCGGGAGCGGCTGGCCGAGTTCGGGGCCGAGACGGTCTACGTCGCGGCCGGCGAGGAGTTCGACGACTACGTGGCCGCGCCCAAGGCGGAGCTGCTCGCCTCCCTGGTCGCGGACAAGTCGCCCGCCGCCGTCCTGGTGGCCAGCACCGCCGAGGGCCGGGAGGTCGCGGCCCGGCTGGCGGTGAAGACCGGTTCCGGGCTGATCACCGATGCGGTCGACCTCGGCGAGGGCCTGGTCGCCGAGCAGTCGATCTTCGGCGGCGCGATCATCGTCCAGTCCAGGGTCCGGGCCGGGACACCGATCGTGGCGGTGCGCCCGAACGCGGTCGCGCCGGAGCCCGCGCCGGGAGCCGCCCGGCTGGAGAACGTCAGCGTCAGGTCAGCGACGCCGCGAAGGGCGCGCGGGTCACCGAGCGGGTGGAGCAGGAGCGCAGCGAGCGGCCCGAGCTCACCGAGGCGTCGATCGTCGTCTCCGGCGGCCGCGGGGTGGGCAGCGCGGAGAACTTCGCGCTGATCGAGAAGCTCGCCGACTCGCTCGGGGCCGCCGTGGGCGCATCCCGCGCCGCCACCGACGCGGGCTGGTACCCGCACCAGTTCCAGGTCGGCCAGACCGGCAAGACCGTGTCCCCGCAGCTGTACCTGGCGGTGGGCATCTCCGGAGCGATCCAGCACCGGGCCGGCATGCAGACGTCCAAGACCATCATGGTGATCAACAAGGACGCCGAGGCCCCGATCTTCGAGCTCGCCGACTTCGGCGTCGTGGGGGACCTGTTCCAGGTGGTCCCGCAGCTGACCGAGGAAATCCAGAAGCGGGGCCAGGGCTGACCAGGACTGCTTCGGGCGGCGACCAGCCCGCCTCACGCGACTAGGCTGAGCAATCGTGGGATACCTCGATGCCGACGGCGGCCGGGCGCCGGCGCCGGCCTCGCCCGTCTACCTGGACCACGCGGCGACCACGCCGATGCTGCCCGAGGCCCTCGACGCGATGACCGAGGAACTCGCGCAGCTCGGTAACCCCTCGTCCCTGCACAACGCGGGCCGCCGGGCGCGCCGGGTGGTCGAGGAGTCCCGCGAGCAGATCGCGGCGGCTTACGGCGCCCGCCCCAGCGAGGTGGTGTTCACCAGCGGCGGGACCGAGGCGGACAACCTGGCCATCAAGGGGCTCTTCTGGGCGCGCCGCGCCGCGGATCCCAGGCGGCGGCGGGTGCTGACCGCGGCGATCGAGCATCACGCCGTGCTCGACTGCGCGGGGTGGCTGCGCGACCACGAGGGGGCCGAGGTGAGCTGGCTGACGCTGGACGGCGTCGGCCGGGTCGGCCCCGGGGCGCTGCGCGAGGCCATCGAGCGCGACGCCGGCGCGGTCGCCCTGGTCAGCGTCATGTGGGCCAACAACGAGGTCGGGACGGTGCAGCCGGTGGCCGAGCTCGCCGCCCTGGCCCGCGAGTACGAGATCCCGTTCCACAGCGACGCGGTCCAGGCCGCCGGCCTGCTGCCGGTCAGCCTGGCCGAGAGCGACGCCACCGCGCTCACCATCACCGCGCACAAACTCGGCGGGCCGGTCGGGGTCGGCGCCCTGCTGCTGGCCCGGGGCACCGACCTGGTCCCGGTGCTGCACGGCGGCGGCCAGGAACGGGACGTGCGGTCCGGCACCCTGGACGCCCCGGCGATCCGGGCCTTCGCGGCCGCGGTCGAGATCGCGACCGCGCGCCGCAGCGACGAGGAAAAGCGGCTGGCGGCGCTGCGGGACGACCTGATCGCGCAGGTCCTGGCGGCCGTGCCGGATGCGGTACTGAACGGCGCGCCGCCCGGGCCGGGCAGGCTGCCGGGCAACGCCCACTTCTCGTTCCCCGGCTGCGAGGGGGACGCGCTGCTGATGCTGCTCGACGCCAAGGGCATCGCCTGCTCGACCGGTTCCGCCTGCACGGCCGGCGTGGCGCAGCCCAGCCACGTGCTGCTCGCGATGGGAGCCGACGAGGCCCGCGCGCGCGGGTCGCTGCGGTTCTCCCTGGGTCACACGAGCACCCAGGCGGACGTGGACGCCCTGGGCGCGGTCATCGGCGAGGCCGTGGAGCGGGCCCGCCGCGCCGCCGCCCGCTGACCGCGCCCGCCCGCTGGTGCCCGCCCTGCGGCTAGGCGGGGTTGCGGGCGCGGAGGATGTTCGTGGCGGTGACCCGCAGGACGACCTCGTCGTTCTGGTTGAACAGCTCGGATTGGGTGCGGACCAGGCCGCGGTCCGGCTTGGAGCGCGAGCGGCGGGCCTCGACCACGGTAGCCCGCAGCCGCAGCGAGTCGCCCGGGCGCACCGGGGCGGGCCAGCGGAGCTCGTCGAGGCCCGGGGAGCCGAGGCTGGCGATCCGGGAGAGGAAGTGATCGACCAACATGCGCATCATGATCCCGGCCGTGTGCCATCCGCTGGCGATCAGGCCGCCGAACGGCCCGTGGGCGGCGAACTCCGGGTCGACGTGGATCGGCTGCGGATCGAACTTCCGGGCGAAGTCGAGGATCTCCGCCTCCGTCACCGTGACGTACCCGTACTCGTAGACGGCACCGGGGACGTAGTCCTCGAAGTAGCGGTCCTCGATCGGCGCCGCGAAGTCGTCGTCGCTGAGGGTCCTCGTGCTCCCGGCGGGGCCAGCTGGCTGTCTCATGGTGATCATCTTGCCTCGGGACCGCCGTGGGCGGCATACCCTCGGAGGCGATGAACCGACTACGCGTGCTCGCCGCGATGTCCGGCGGCGTTGACTCCGCGGTGGCCGCCGCCCGGGCCGCCGACGCCGGTCACGAGGTGACCGGCGTCCATCTCGCCCTGTCCGCGAACCCTGGTTCCTACCGGACCGGCGCGCGGGGCTGCTGCACGCTCGAGGACGCCAGGGACGCGCGCCGCGCCGCCGACGTGATCGGCATCCCGTTCTACGTCTGGGACCTGGCCGAGCAGTTCGACCGCGACGTGGTGCAGGATTTCGTGGCCGAGTACGCGCGCGGCAACACGCCCAATCCCTGCCTGCGGTGCAACGAGAAGATCAAGTTCGCGGCCGTGCTGGACCGGGCGGTGGCGCTCGGCTTCGACGCCGTCTGCACCGGCCACCACGCCCGGCTCGTCCCGGCGGGCGGCGGCCAGCGGCTGGTGCGCAGCGTGGACCAGGCCAAGGATCAGTCGTACGTGCTCGCGGTGCTGACCGGCGAGCAGCTCGCCCGGGCGATGTTCCCGCTCGGCGACACGACCAAGGACCAGGTGCGGAAGGAGGCCGCCGCGCGGGGGCTGGCCGTGGCCGACAAGCCCGACAGCCACGACGTCTGCTTCATCGCCGACGGGGACACCAGGAAGTTTCTGGAGGGCAGGCTCGGCGCGGCCCCCGGCCGCATCGTCGACACCGAGGGCCAGGTCGTCGGCGGCCACAGCGGCAGCTACGGCTTCACGGTCGGCCAGCGCAAGGGGCTGCGCATCGGCACGCCGGCTCCCGACGGCAGGCCCCGCTACGTCCTGGACATCGAGCCGGTGTCGAACACGGTGACCGTGGGCCCGGCCGAGGCGCTGGGCGCCGATGACATCGAGGCGCGGCGGCCGGTCTGGAGCGGCTGCCGCCCGCCCGCGGAAAAGATCGACTGCCTGGTCCAGCTGCGGGCCCACGGGCAGGCCCACCCGGCCCGGGCCTGGCTGGACGGCGACACCCTCAGGATCAGCCTGAACGAGCCGGCCCGGGGCGTGGCCAGGGGCCAGGCCGCGGTCCTCTACGACGGCGACGCCGTCCTCGGCAGCGCCACGATCACCCGCGCGGGCCTGGCGTCCAGGACACCCTGAACAGGCCCTGCGCGTAGGCCGGGACCGGTGCGGCCGGCTTCTGGAAGCGGGCCGCCGACGGGTAGCCGTCGTCGGCGTGGAACCCACACGGCTGAAAGCCCTGGCGCGGTAGTAGGCGTGCAAGCGGACGTTGGTCGTCCAGGCACTGACCCGGACCCACCGGGCGCCGTGGTCACGCCGGGCGGTCGCGCCGGCCCAGTCGAGCAGCGCCGCACCTAGCCCGACCCCGCCGTACGGGCGCCGTACGACCAGGCGGTGGACATACACGGCCGGCTCGCGGCGGAGATCATCGGGCCAGTATGGATCCTCATCCTGATCGGCCGTGATCGTCGCGGCCGGAATCCCGTTATCCCAGCCGATCCAGGTCTTGCCCTGGCTCAGCGAGGCCAGGATCCTGCTGTTACGCCCGGCCTGGTTCGGCCAGGGCCGCGCCCACTGGTCCGTGCCCTTGTCCCGTAACCACTCGGCCGCCTCCTCGATGAGCCGAATGGCCACCCCCGCGTCATCCACCGACGCGCGACGAAGAGCAAGGGGCCACACCTGCATAACCCCATACTCGCCGATACGCCCGGCTGGCCCTTACGCCGTGACGCTGCGTGATGGGTCGGCTGCGGACAGCTTCGACGGTGCCTGAGGACGGTCGGCCTTCACAGGCGACTCAGCGCCGTGCGTCAGGCAGACGGGCCGGCCCCGGGACTCTCTCGTCGGAGTATCCGAGGTGCGGAGGCTCGGCCTTATCAGACGAGGCTGCTCCATCAAGCGGGGTGTGCTGGTGGAGCTAATAGTGGCCGTTTGTTTCTGAAAGAGCGCCGCCGAGGGACAACTCATGATGCCAAATCTTACGAACCAGAACCCGAGATTTTCAAAGTACCGATGCAGTGCGATGTTGCTCGTCCACACATCGATTCTGATCCACCGGGCACCGTATTGTCGCCCGGCCCATCGTCCGGCCCAGTTGATCAGCTCGGCCCCGATTTCCCGACCAGCATGACTCCGGCTGACCACGAGCCGAGACACGTAGACGGCGGGCTCGACCTGCTCCGATTTCGTCCAGCCCACTGGGCTCGGCCTCAGGTTCACAGGTAATCGTGGCTACCGGAAGGCCGTCGTCCTCGACGATCCATGTCCGGCCCGCCGCGAGACCCCGCCCGACCCGCTCGTCCCGTTCCGTGCTCGCTGGGCCATGGCTTCTCCCACTGATCGGTATCTTTGGTCCTGACCCAGTCGGCAGCTTCATCGATCATGCGCAGGATGAGCTTTAGATCGCTGGTCACAGCGGGGCGAACGTGGAGCATACTGGCCTCTCCCACCCTTCACGTCACACGGGACTCCCCGGAGCCGGTAACGTACCTTCCCGCTGTCGACGCTGTGCCGCGGTCAAGCAGGGAACAGCGTCGACAGCGTTATGGCTGACTTCCCGGCGGGGCGCCCTCCCCGGGCGCGCGTCAAGAACTCAGCCGGTTAGCGCGCCTCCCGGCGCGGTTCAGCGGGGGTCGTAGTGCTCATAGCGGTACTGCGCCGATGGGCGCGCGTGGTACTTGGCCATGACACCTCCTCTGGTGAGGTCTGGTCAGCAGCCACTGGTTGCCCTCATATCGTGCGGGTCCAGAGGTCGCGAAGTTCCAGGGTTCTTATCTCGCGTGCACCCGAGCCGGGCTCGGAGCGTCATCAGACCGGAAGCACGCAGTCGAGCCCTTCAGCGGGGGTCGTAGTGCTCATACCGGTACTGCGCGGACGGGCGCGCGTGGTACTTGGCCATGACACCTCCTAAGCCCAACTCGCGATCGACAGCCACAGGATCTTCGGTGCCCCTGGCCCCCGCGGGCCCGATTGGGAACCGGGCCCGCGAAGCTTGCCTGACTACCAGCAACGGCCCAGCGGCTTCCGCCCCGGGCAGGCATCTGGACTGTCTAGCCGGGGCTATCCGGCGCGGTCGTCGTCGATGACGCGGTGTCCGCCTCTTCGGGCGTCGGAGGCACTACCTGGCGGGAACCTCGAGACGGCGAACTGATTCCGGTCCGCGGGGTAGACGCTGACCGTAAGACGGAACGGCTGGCCGTGCTCGTCGAAGGCGGTCTCAGGACCTCGAACACGGCTACCCGGCCGTCGTCGGCCAGCTTGAAGAACGAACGTCTCGTTGCCGTCGGCCGCGCGTACTGTGATCTTGTCGCGGTAGCCGACCTGCCTGAGTCCGAGCTCGGTGCCCAGGTACGCGACGCTTCCTTCTTCGATGTTGGGTGCTTGGATGAGCTGCAGGGCGCCCTGTTCCACCAAGCTCATCGGGTAGAACGAGGTCTGGAGCGACCAGGGAGTCCCGTCGATGGACCGCTGCTGATGCCTGCTCACGACGGTTGATCCGCCGGGCAGGTGAAGCTCGCCCTGTATGACGCCGGAAGCCTGCTGGATTTCCACCCGGGGCTCGGTGGACGTCGGGCTGCGTCGTTTGGCCGTCACCTCGTCGATATAGACGGGGCCCTCGTCGTCACGGCCGGTGCTCGGATCGCCGGTCAGCTGAGTGACGTACGGGTCGATCTTCTCGACGACGAAGGTTCCCTGGCCGGGGCGGGTCTCCACGAGGCCCAGGTTCATGAGCCACTTCACGGCGTCACGGACGGTGTTCCGTGACGCCTCGTACTCTTCCCTGAGCGCGAGCTCGGTCGGGAGCTGGGCAGCCGCTGACCCAAGCTGCCCTGACTCGATCTTCTGGCGCAGATCCTCGCCGATCTGCCGGTACATGGCCTCAGGCACGTGCCCTCCCAGAGATCCCAACCACACCAATAACAGGGCCTGCTGGGCTCAAGTGAATCATTCCTGCCATCCAGGTCATCAGAATAATTGGATTAACCCCATTGCCATCCAGCTGATGGGATGTCAGCATGGTACCAGAGGTTGGGATGACTTGGACAGGAGGGATCATGGGACTCAGCCTAGCAGTCCAGGCGCTTGGGCGCAGCAGGACTTGCCGGATGATTCTTGCGAACCCAGCCGCCGGGTCAGCCCCGGCAACGCCTAGCGGACCGGAAGGCCCTAGATCGGAGCCGCGGAGTCACCGCTGATCAGACGAAAGGGGGATCAGCTATGACAACCGTCGACATCCTAGCGATCGGCGTGATCTTCACCTTCGGGGTGATCACCGGGATCGTCTTCCTGGTGAGCCTGGCCAGCCGCCGGGAAGACCGCAGGGCGAGGCTGAGCCGCGAGGCTCCCGACCGCATGGCGCTGGCCGGGCGGTTCCTGACCGGCCTGTACGTGCGCCGTCCCGGTGACGACACCTCCTGGTACCGGCACCTGGATGACGATCCGGCGGAGTACTCCGGGCCCTACCGGGACCCGTGGGCGTGATCACGGACGACGCCCGCTGAAGGCCGCTGCGGCCGTGCCACGACCGGGGCGTGGCGCGGCCGCAGCTCATGTCCGGACCACGGCCAGACCGCGGGTGACCCGGCCCCTGACCTGGCCTACCTGAGCGAATCACGTGGTCGCGGTGTCGGCGCGGCCCGCTAGGCTCTGCTGCGTGAACGCAGAGCCACCGTCGTACCCCTGGCCGGCCGGCAGCGCCACCGGGGTCGGCTCGATGCCGGGCACGGACCCGGCCGAGGCTCTCGCCGTGGTCCTCGGCGAACTGCCCGACCTTCCTCACCTGCCGGAGCTGCCCGCCCGCGGCGTCGGCGCCGACCTGACCGGCCGCACCGCGGCGCTGCTCGTCGACCTCCCGGTCGAGACGACCCCCGGCGGCTGGAAGCTGGCCGCACGGCCGGGCCGCGACCAGCGCCGGGCGGCCGGGCTGCTGTCCGCGGACCTGGACGCGGCGCACGAGGGGGCCGCGGACTGGTCCGGGCCGTTCAAGATCCAGGTGTATGCGGCCCGTGGACGCTGGCGGCCACGATCGAGCTCAACCGCAGCCAGAACCCGGTGCTGGCCGACCCCGGCGCGGTGGCCGACCTGATCGCGTCGCTGGCCGAGGGGGTGGCGGCGCACGTGGCCGAGGTGCGCGGCCGGATCCCCGGCGCCACGGTGCTGCTGCAGCTGGACGAGCCGGCGCTGCCCGCCGTGCTGGCGGGATCCGTGCCCACCGCGAGCGGGCTGAACCGGGTGGGCGCCGTCGACACCACCGTGACCGGCGACGGCCTGCGCTCCGTGCTGGACGCCACGACGGCGTTCGGCCTGGTGCACTGCTGCGCGCGCGACCTCCCGTTGCGAATCATGAAAGAGGCAGGAGCGCAGGCGATCGGATTCGACCTGAGCCTGCTGCGAAGCGAGGAAGAGCAGGACGAGCTGGCCGAGGTCGTCGAGGCCGGCCTGGGCATCCTGGCCGGCGTCATTCAGATTCCGCAACGGTCCGCCGCGGGCGCATCGCCCTCGCCGCAGGAATCTGGTGCGGAGGTGCTGGAGCTGTGGCACCGGATGGGGATCCCGGCCGCCGGACTGGACCGGCAGGTGGTGCTCACGCCCGCCTGCGGCCTGGCCGGCGCGTCGCTGGCCGCCGCCCGGGCCGCGCTCGCCCGCTGCCGGGAGGCCGCGCGGCTGCTGCCCGAGCTGATCGAGGAGGGAGCCACATGACGCGAGCCGGCGGCGGCGGACACGGCGGCCCGGCAGCGGCACGCCGCGCTGGCCGTCGAGATCACCGAGCACAACCACCGCTACCACGTGCTCGACGCGCCCGTGATCTCCGACGCCGAGTACGACGCGCTCCTGCGCGAGCTGCGCGGGCTCGAGGACCGGTACCCGGAGCTGCGCACGCCGGATTCGCCGACCCAGAAGGTCGGCGACGTGATCTCCACCGACTTCGCCCCGGTCGAGCACCTGGAGCGGCTGCTCAGCCTGGACAACGCGTTCTCGGCCGAGGAGCTGGACGCCTGGGCGGCGCGCACCGAGCGGCTGGCCGGCCCGGAGGCCGCGGTGGGCCCGTACCTGTGCGAGCTGAAGATCGACGGCCTGGCGGTCGCGCTCGTCTACCGCGACGGGGCCCTGGTCCGCGCCGCGACCAGGGGCGACGGGGTGACCGGCGAGGACGTCACCCCGAACATCCGGACGATCGCCGCGGCCCCGGCCCGGCTGGCCGGGTCGGGCTGGCCGCCGGTCCTGGAGGTGCGCGGCGAGGTGTACCTGCCGGTGGCCGCGTTCCATCAGCTGAACGAGCGGCAGGCCGAGGCGGGCAAGCCGCTGTACGTGAACCCGCGCAACACCGCGGCCGGATCGCTGCGGCAGAAGGACCCGCGGGTCACCGCGACCCGGCCGCTCAGCCTGATCGTGCACGGGCTCGCCGTGCCCGGCGCGGGCGCGCAGAGCATGCCCGCGCCGCAGGACGAGGCGGTGCCCGGCGACGGGCCGGTGACGCAGTCCGGCTGGTACGAGCGGCTGCGCGAATGGGGCCTGCCGGTCAGCGACGTCTACCGGGTCGTGGACACCCTGGACGAGGTCCGTGAGTACATCCACTACTACGCCGAGCACCGGCACGACCCGCCGTACGAGATCGACGGGGTGGTGGTCAAGCTCGACCGGCTCGAGGTGCAGCGCGCGCTGGGCGCGACGAGCCGGGCGCCGCGCTGGGCGATCGCCTACAAGTACCCGCCCGAGGAGGTCACCACCCGGCTGCTGGACATCCGGGTCAACGTGGGACGGACCGGCCGGGTGACGCCGTTCGCCGTGATGGAGCCGGTCAAGGTCAGCGGCTCCACCGTGGACCGGGCCACGCTGCACAACGCCGACGAGCTGGCCCGCAAGGGCGTGCTGATCGGCGACATGGTGGTGCTGCGCAAGGCCGGCGACGTCATTCCCGAGGTGGTCGCGCCGGTCACGGACCTGCGGTCCGGCGCGGAGCGCGCGTTCGAGTTCCCCGCCGCGTGCCCCGAGTGCGGCACGACGCTGGTACGCGATACCGGGGAGGACGGGAAGGTCAGCGTGGACTGGCGCTGCCCGAACGCCCGCTCCTGCCCGGCGCAGCTGCGCGAGCGGCTGTTCCACCTGGCCAGCCGCGGCGCGCTGGACATCGAGGTGCTCGGCTACGAGGCGGCCGCGGCCCTGCTGGACTGCGGGCTGGTGGCCGACGAGGGCGACGTGTTCGCGCTGACCGCCGAGAAGCTGGCCACCTGCCCGTTCTTCGTCAACAAGCAGGGCACGCTGACCGTGAACGCCGCCAACCTGCTGCTCAACCTGGAGGAGGCGCGGCACCGGCCGCTGTGGCGGATCCTGGTCGCGCTGTCGATCCGGCACATCGGGCCGACCGCGGCCCGCGCCCTGGCCGCGGCGTTCGGCTCGGTCGACGCGATCGCGGCGGCCACGCCCGAGCAGCTCACCGCGGTCGACGACGTCGGCCCGACGATCGCCGCCTCGCTGCGGGACTGGTTCGCGGTGGACTGGCACGCGGCGATCGTGGACAAGTGGCGCGCGGCCGGGGTGGCGCTGGCCCAGGAGGGGTGGGTCGCCCCGGCGGTCGCGCCCGGTGACGGCGAGCCGTCCGCCGCCGGGCCGCTGGCCGGGATCACGGTAGTGATCACCGGCACGCTGGAGGGCCGCACCCGGGACGAGGCGGCCGAGGCGGTGCAGCGCCAGGGCGGGAAGGTCACCGGCTCGGTGTCGAAGAAGACCGATTTCGTGGTGGCGGGGGCCAATCCCGGCTCCAAGTACGACCGGGCGCTCGCCCTGGGCATCCCGGTGCTGGACGAGGCGGGGCTCGGCGTGCTGCTCGACCGGGGGCCGGCCGCGGCCAGCGATTCCGCCTCCTGACCCGATACCCGCCGCTGGGGGTAGCACGCCGCCGGGACAAGTGCGTAAGGTGAGGTGCCTGAGACGGTGCGTGAGCCCGGACCGGTCCATGGCCGGATAGCAGGTAGACGACAATTGAATAACAGCACGATGGCTGGGCCCGGCGGGTTGCGACGCATTGTAGGCAGTTGGCTTCGGGAAGTACAATTTGAGCCGTATGTTCCTGCTGAGCCTGGGGGACCCACGGCGCAATCGGTTGCACCGATGAGGACGGCCCATGAAGGATCCGAACGACACCAGGGACAAGAGCCCGCGCCCCGGATCGCCGCCGTGGATCCACATGACCTTGGTGATCGTGGCGGGCCTCGCGGTCTTCGCCTGGGCCATGACGCGCCTGTCCGGCCTGTGCGGCCTGACCCAGCACGCCCTGTTCTGGGTCCTCGCCGCCCTGCTGGTGGTCGGCCGGATACGGCCGATCGTGACCTCGGACCGGTCCGGCCTGAAGCCCCCGGTCGCCTCGGTGGCCTTCGGCTTCGCGGCCCTGCTGTTCTGGGGATTCCCGGTGGCGGTACTGCTGCGGGTCACGTCCTCGGTAGCCGTCGCGGCGGTCCAGCGCAAGGCGCCGCACCGGTGCGCGTTCAACGCGGCCGTGACCACCCTGGGCATGGCCGCGGCGGGGCTGGCCTTGGCCGTCGCCGGGTTCCGTCCGGCGACCACCCGGCCGTCGGTCATCTCCGGCGCCGACCTGCCCAGCGTGCTGTTCGCCGGCGCGGCCTTCTTCACGGTGAACTTCCTGCTGGCCGGCACCGCCGGGGCGCTGCACTCGCGGGCACCGCTGCTGCGCAGCCTCCGCGCCGAGCTGCCCTTCCAGGCGCTGGTGAACCTGGTGCTGATCGCGGCGGCGCCGCTGGTGGCCGCGGTGATGGCCGCGGATTCCGCGTGGCTGGTGCTGCTGTTCGCGTTCCCGCTGGCCGCCATCTACATGAACACCGCCATGTCGGTGCAGCGCGAGCACCAGGCGTTCCACGACGAGCTGACCGGCCTGTCCAACCGCAAGCTGCTCATCCGGCAGACCGGCGAGGCGCTGGCCGCCGCGGCCAGGTCGGGCACCAAGGTCGGTTTCCTGGTGCTGGACCTGGACCGCTTCAAGGAAGTCAACGACACGCTGGGGCACCCGGTCGGCGACCGGCTGCTGCGGATCGTCGCGCACCGGCTCCTGCACGGCGTGCGGCCCGGTGACCTCGTGGCCCGTCTCGGGGGTGACGAGTTCGCGGTGCTGCTGCCGTCGGTGCGGGAGGTCGGCGCGGCCCGCGAGGTGGCCGCGCGGCTGCGCGCGGGCCTGGGCGAGCCGATCCAGCTCGAGGGCATGTCGTTCGACATCGAGGCGAGCGTGGGCATCGCTCTGTACCCGGACGACGCGACCGGCTCCGAGCTGCTGATGCAGCACGCCGACGTGGCCATGTACCTGGCCAAGGAACGCCGCAGCGGGGTGGAGCGGTACGTGGCCGACTCCGACCGCAACTCCCCGGCCCGCCTGGCGCTGCTCGGCGACCTGCGCCGCGGCCTCGACGCCGGCGAGCTCGAGCTGCTCTTCCAGCCGAAGGTGGTCCTGGAGAGCGGCCAGACCTCCGGGATGGAGGCGCTGGTCCGCTGGCAGCATCCGGTCCGCGGGCTGATGGCGCCCGAGGAGTTCATCCCCCTGGTCGAGCAGTCCCACCTGATGCGGGACCTCACCTTCCAGGTGGTGAACCGGACGCTCGCCCAGGCGGCCGTCTGGCAGCAGGAGGGCCTGCCGGTTCAGGTGTCGCTGAACGTGGCCGCGCGCGACCTGCTCGACGCCGGCCTCGCGGAGACGATCGGCCGCGGGCTTGAGCGCTATGACCTGCCGCCCGGGGCGCTGCTGCTGGAGATCAACGAGCGGGTGCTGACCAGCGAGCCCGCGCACGTCATCACGGTGGCGGCGGCGCTGACCACGCTCGGCGTGGCGCTGAGCCTGGATGACTTCGGGACCGGCTCATCGTCGCTGGTGCGGCTCAAGCGGCTGCCGGTGAGCGAGGTAAAGATCCATTCGTCGTTCATCGCGAGGCTGGGCGACTCCGCCGACGACGAGGCGATCGTCCAGTCCATCGTGGACCTGGTCCGGGCGCTCGGCATCGACTCGGTGGCCGAGGGCGTGGAGTCCGAGCAGATCGCGACCGCGTTGCGGGGCATGGGCTGCCAGGCCGCGCAGGGCTGGTATTTCAGCAAGCCGCTCACCGCGGCATCGGCCACGGCCTGGCTGGCCGAGCACGGCGTGGCGAGCCGCCGGCCGGCTCAGCTTCGGCCCGGGCACGGCGCCGCCGTCGGCCGCGCGGTCGGCCGCGCGGTCGGCCGCCCGGTGATATCCCCCACCGGCCTGTCGGCGGCCGGCCCTCAGGCGGTTAACGGTTTCGGGCCACCGCTGCGGGGTCGCTAGGCTTGCCTGCATGCCCATAACGAGGGACGAGGTCGCCCATCTGGCCCGGCTGTCCCGGCTGGCCCTGAGCGAGCAGGAACTTGACCACTTCGCCGGCCAGCTGGACGTGATCATCGCGGCCGTGGCGCGGGTGCAGGAGGTCGCGGCCGAGGGAATCCCGCCGACCACTCACGCGCTGCCGATCACCAACGTGTTCCGTGACGACGTGATCGTGCCGCCGATCGGCGCGGCCGCCGCGCTCGACCAGGCCCCCGCGGCCGAGCAGGGCCGGTTCCGGGTCCCGCGGATCCTGGCCGAGGACTGACGATGGCTCCCGATCCGACGTACGGCGAACTGACCCGGATGACGGCGGCCGGGCTGGCCGCGGCCATCGCCGCGGGCGAGACCTCCGCGGTCGAGGTCACCCGGGCCCACCTGGACCGGATCAGCGCCGTGGACGAGCAGGTGCGCGCGTTCCTGCACGTGGCCCCGGACGCCGCCCTGGCCGCGGCGGCCGCGGTCGACGAGCGACGCCGCGCCGGGGAGCCGCTCGGCCCGCTGGCCGGGGTGCCGCTGGCGCTCAAGGACGTCTTCACCACCACGGACATGCCCACCACCTGCGGATCGCGGATCCTCGAGGGCTGGCGGCCGCCCTACGACGCGACCATCACCCGGCGGCTGCGGCAGGCCGGGATCGTGATCCTCGGCAAGGCGAACATGGACGAGTTCGCGATGGGGTCGTCGACCGAGAACTCGGCGTTCGGGCCGTCGCACAACCCCTGGGACCTGAGCCGGGTGCCGGGCGGGTCGTCCGGCGGCTCCTCGGCCGCGGTTACCGCGTTCGAGGCACCGCTGGGCATCGGCACCGACACCGGGGGGTCGATCCGCCAGCCCGCCGCCGTCTGCGGCATCGTCGGGGTGAAGCCGACCTACGGCGGCTCCTCCCGGTACGGCGTGGTCGCGTTCGCGTCCTCGCTGGACACGCCGGGGCCGCTGGCCCGCACCGTGCTCGACGCGGCGCTGCTGCACGAGGTCATGTCCGGGCACGACCCGTGCGACTCGACCTCGATCGACGCGCCGGTGCCGCCGGTCGTGGCCGCGGCGCGGCAGGCGGACGTGAGCGGCGTGCGGGTCGGCGTGGTGACCGAGCTGAGCGGCGAGGGCTACCAGCCCGGCGTCCTGTCCAGGTTCGGCGAGGCGGTGGACCTGCTGGAGTCGCTGGGGGCCAAGGTCACCGAGGTGTCCTGCCCGCACTTCAGCTACGCGCTGCCCGCGTACTACCTGATCGCGCCGAGCGAGTGCTCGTCCAACCTGGCCCGCTTCGACGGGATGCGGTACGGCCTGCGGGTGGGCGATGACGGGACCCGCAGCGCCGAGGAGGTCATGTCGCTGACCCGGGCCGCCGGGTTCGGCGCCGAGGTCAAGCGCCGGATCATGCTCGGCACCTACGCCCTGTCCAGCGGGTACTACGACGCCTACTACGGCAAGGCACAGCAGGTGCGCACGCTGATCACGCGGGACTTCGACGCGGCCTTCGAGCAGGTCGACGTGCTGGTCTCGCCGAGCACGCCGACCACGGCGTTCCCGATCGGCGAGCGCGTCGACGACCCCATCGCCATGTACCTCGCCGACCTGTGCACGATTCCCTCGGACCTGGCCGGCAACGCCGCGCTGTCCGTGCCGTGCGGGCTCGCCCCTGAGGACGGCCTCCCGGTCGGGCTGCAGATCATGGCGCCGGTGCTCGCCGACGACCGGCTCTACCGGGTCGCCGCGGCGGTCGAGGCCGCGCTGGACCGGCGCCGCGGGCACCCGCTGCTGGACGAGGCGAAGGGACTCGACGAGGTGAAGGGACTGGCCCATGACTGACCCGGGGGTGCTCGTCCCTTACGACGAGGCCATCTCCCGCTACGAGCCGGTGATCGGCCTGGAGGTCCACGTCGAGCTGGGCACCGTGACCAAGATGTTCTGCGGCAGCCCGGCGGAGTTCGGCGCCGACCCGAACGAGGCGGTCTGCCCGGTCTGCCTCGGCCTGCCCGGCTCGCTGCCGGTGATCAACCGGGCGGCCATCGAGTACACGATCCGGATCGGGCTGGCGCTGAACTGCTCGATCGCGTCCTGGTGCCGGTTCGCCCGGAAGAACTACTTCTACCCGGACATGCCGAAGAACTTCCAGATCTCGCAGTACGACGAGCCGCTGTGCACGGATGGCTGGCTGGACGTCACGGTGGACGAGACCCGGGTCCGGGTGGGCATCGAGCGCGTCCACCTGGAGGAGGACACCGGCAAGTCGCTGCACGTCGGCGGCGCCACCGGGCGGATCCACGGCGCCGACTACTCGCTGGAGGACTACAACCGCGCCGGGATCCCCCTGGTGGAGGTGGTGACCAAGCCGATACCCGGCACCGGCGCGCTCGCGCCCGCCGTGGCCCGCGCCTACGTCACCGAGCTGCGGGACCTGCTGCGGGCGCTGGATGTCTCCGACGTCCGGATGGAGGAAGGCTCGCTGCGCTGCGACGTGAACACCTCGCTGGCGCCGCGCGGCTCCGGCACCTGGGGGACCAGGACCGAGACCAAGAACGTCAACTCGCTGCGGTCGGTCGAGCGCGCGGTCCGGTTCGAGATCGAGCGGCAGGCGGCCGTGCTCGACGGCGGCGGCCGGGTGGTCCAGGAGACCCGGCACTTCCACGAGGACAACGGCACCACCACTCCCGGCCGGAGCAAGGAGGAGGCGCAGGACTACCGGTACTTCCCCGAGCCCGACCTGGTGCCGGTCGCGCCGTCGCGCGAGTGGGTGGAGCAGCTGCGCGCCACGCTGCCGGAGCTTCCCTCGGCCCGCCGGGCCCGGCTGCAGGCCGAGTGGGGCCTGCCCGACCGCGAGATGGCCGCGCTGCGCAACGCCGGGGCGCTCGACCTGGTGGCCGAGACCGTCGCCGCGGGCGCCGCCCGCGCGGACGCGACCAAGTGGTGGCTCGGCGAGCTGTCCCGCCGGGCCCACGACGGCGGCACCGAGCTCACCGAGCTGCCGGTGACCCCGGACCAGGTGGCCCGGGTCATCACGCTGGTCGCGTCCGGGCAGCTCAACGACAGGCTGGCCCGGCAGGTGCTCGACGGCGTGCTGGCCGGCGAGGGCTCGCCGGACGAGATCGTCGCCGCCCGCGGCCTGGCCGTGGTCAGCGACGACGCCGCGCTCCTGGCCGTGATCGACGAGGCGATCGCGGCCACCCTGAAGTGGCGGCGAAGGTCCGTTCCGGCAAGACCGCGGCCGCCGGCGTCCTGGTCGGCGCCGTGATGAAGGCCACGCGGGGCCAGGCCGACGCGGCCCGCGTCAACGAGCTGATCCTGCAGCGCCTGGCCGGCTCCGGCTGACCCGGGTTATATCCGGATGGCTTTCCGCGCCAGCGCGGTTATCCTGGTGTTATGACGTCGCACGCGAGCCAGGTGATGATGCCCCGCTAGCGGGGCCACCTGATGCTGCCCGGACGACGTCCGACACGAGGCCCCGAGGGGCCTCGATTCATGTCCGCGAGTCGGAGCCCCGCCCCTTTTCCAGGAGGTTCCGATGAACACCCGACGCGTCTACCTCAGCACCACGATCTTTTACGTCAACGCCCGTCCCCACCTCGGGCACGCGCTTGAGCTGGTCCAGGCCGACGTGCTGGCCCGGCACCGCCGGCTCGCCGGCGACCAGGTGCGCTTCCAGTCCGGCACTGACGACAACTCGCTGAAGAACGTGCTGGCGGCCGAGGCGGAAGGGGTCAGTGTCACCGAGCTCGTGGGCCGCTACGCCACGGCCTTCGAGGGCTGCGCGAGCCGCTCGCGCTGTCGTTCGACGACTTCATCCGCACCAGCAGCGATCCGCGGCACCGGCCCGGGGTGGAACGGCTCTGGCGGGCCTGCGCGGACCGCGGTGACCTGTACCGGAAGCACTACGAGGGCCGCTACTGCGTCGGCTGCGAGCAGTTCTACAAGCCGGCCGAGCTGCGGGCCGGGCTGTGCCCCGAGCACCTGACGCCGCCGCAGCTCGTCGCGGAGGAGAACTGGTTCTTCCGGCTGTCCCGCTACGCCGGCCAGCTGCATGACCTGGTCAGCTCGGGCCGGCTCCGGATCGAGCCCGCCGCGCGGCGCAACGAGGTCCTCGGCTTCATCGCTGGCGGGCTCGAGGACTTCAGCGCGTCGCGCTCCACGGCGCGGGCCCGCGGCTGGGGCATTCCCGTCCCCGGCGATCCCGGCCAGGTGATCTACGTCTGGTGGGACGCGCTCGGCAATTACGTGACCGCGCTCGGCTACGGCACCGGCGACGCCGGGGACTACCGGCGGTGGTGGACCGGTGCCGACCGCCGGGTGCACCTGGTCGGCAAGGGGGTGCTCCGGTTCCACGCCGTCTACTGGCCCGCGATCCTGCTCTCGGCCGGCGAGCCGCTGCCCACCGACATCCTGGTGCACGACTACCTCACGATCGGCGGCAGGAAGATCAGCAAGTCGGATACGTCAGGGAACAGCGCCGACCCCGTGGCGCTGGCCGCCCGGTACGGCACCGACGCGGTGCGCTGGTGGCTGCTGCGCGAGGTACCGCGCCTGGGCGAGACCGACTTCACCCCGGCCAGGCTGGTCGCCAGGGCCAACGACGATCTCGCCAATGACCTGGGCAACCTGGTCAGCCGGGTGGTCACGCTGGTGCACCGCTACCGGCAGGGGAAGGTGCCCCGGGCCGGGGCGGCGCCGGGGGAGCCCGCCCGGCCCGCGCCTGACGGACGCGCACTGGCGCAGGCACGCGATCAGATTCCGCGACGCGTAGCCGCGGGGCTGGCCGACTTCGACTTCCGCGCCGCCACCGCGGCGATCTGGGAGGTGGTCGAGGAGGCGAACCGCTACGTGGAGCGGGCCGGGCCCTGGCGGCTGGCCCGGGCCGAGCGTGACGGCGACGCCGCCGCGGGTGAGCGGCTGGATGAGTCCCTGGCGCTGCTCGTGAGCACCTGCGCGCAGCTGGGCCGGGAGCTGGCCCCGTTCCTGCCCGGCCTCGCGGCCCGGATCCGGGCGGCGTGCGATGACTCGGCCGGGTCGCTGCCCGCGGCCGAGCCGGTGTTCCCGCGCCTTGAGCTGGCCGAGGTCGCCGCGGTCTGAGGCGAGGTCAGCCGCAAACCGGCAGCCGGTTGCCGACGCGCGACGCCTTGGCGCTGGTCTTGGCTGCCTTGGCCCGGGCCTGGCCTGCCGCCTTGGCGCGGGCCCTGGCTGCCGTGGCGCTGGTCCTGGCTGCCTTCACCCGGGCCTCGGCGGCCGTGGCGCGCGCCATGTCGCGGCGCGCGGTCCTGACCGCATAACGTCCGCGCCAGGCCAGCGACGGCTGCCCGGCGGTGTCCGCCCCGGCGATCAGGAGCCCGCCCAGCATGGAGACGTTCTTGAGGAAGTGGATGCGCTGCTGGGTTCGCTCTTTGTCATCCTCAGCTTCCCAGAACCGGTGTCCGGCCAGGGTCGTGGGTATCAGGGTCGCCCCGATCGCGAGGGCCGACAGCCGCGGCAGCTTGCCGACCGCCAGCAGGAGGCCGGTGACCAGCTGGACGCCGCCGCTGATGCGCACGACCTGCTCGGTCTGGTCCGGCACCACGGACACGCGGTCCGCGATCGGGCGCACCACCGGCTCGGCTGCCGCCACTACCTTCTCGGGATGCATCATGGTGTCGAAGCCTTGGACGACATAGATCGACGCCAGCATCGGACGTGCGACGGCTCTCAGTACAGGCATGAGGCCCCCCCTGCCCGGCAGGACCGGTTTGTAACCCTGGCTCGTGCGAGGGGTTACGGGCCTGGTGGGGGCATGTCGCCCGGGCCGTCCGGCGGGTACAGCGGCGACGAGCTGCCCGGCGGGCGGATCTGGCCGAACCGCTGCTCGTACAGGGTCAGGTTCTGGTTGATGGTCCTGATCATGTCGAACACGGCGGTCGGCGGCACCCGGATCCTGGCCACGAGCCGGTGCGGCGCCCGGATCACGTCCTCGCCTTCCTCGGTCCTGGCCGGCTGCGGGGGCTCGCTGCTGACCAGGAAATCGAAGGTGAACTCGTGCCCGGTGTGCCAGATCGCCAGGGCGTTGGCGTAGCAGCCAGCCTCCTGTTCGGGCTCGGCGCGGGTCTCGAACACCATCCTGGGCTGGGCGGGCGGATCGCTCACCCCAGCACGGTACCGCCGCCGCGGCGGCTGACCCGAAGACGGCGTGCTGACCAAGCGAGGCTTCCGTGGCGAGTGTTGCTGAAGTTGTCTCCCGCGTCAGAACGGACATCCCCTGACCTACGTTTTCCAGCTCAGCCCCATATCGGCGTGTCGCGGGTACCACGACGCACCCTGACAAACCTGACTCGGAGCCCCCTGCACCTGATATTTCCTGACTCTGACACGACGAAAGCCCGACCCCCTTGGAGGGTGACCGGGCTTCCCTGGACAGGTGATCAAGCAGCCTTGCGCCTGGCGCCTTCCGCTGTCTCCTGGCTTCCGCCGTCCTTCTGCCCCTAGTGGACGTCCGCTGCCTGAAACCTGATCTGCTGGCCTACGTAGTAGCCGGGCAACCCCAGGCCCGCCAAGACTCCCGCAGCCGCTTCGGGTGGACATCCAGCAGCTCCACGAGCCGCCGCACCGAGTAGTCGCGATCCATCGCCATCCTTTCGCGCGGGGGACGTTGCGGCATCGTCGCGGCGTTGCCGATCGAAATCCGGGCCGGTGCTGTGGTACTGGTCTATCTTGCCGCGGACAGGTGGCGTCCGTGGACCGGTGTGAGTGAGGGACGGGCGTAGGTTCCAGCTTCGAGACCTGCGAAGTTTCGAAGGAAGGACCCCACGCCCGTGTCTGCACGAGTATCACCGACGGATCGTGTCCGTGCCCGGATCGATGCATTGTTCGCGTCAGATCGGGAGCTGAGCGAGATTTTGGAGGAGGTAGCCCGGCTCGGGGCGCAGCTTCTGTTGCAGGCTGCGCTCGAGGCCGAGGTGACCGAGTTCCTGGGCCGTGACCGATACCAGCGGGCCGCCGCCGGCCCGGACGCACAGCCCGGTTCCCGCAACGGTTACCGGCCTGTGACAGTGAAGACCACGGCCGGGCCGGTGACGCTGGAGCGGCCGAAGCTGCGCGGCACGACCGCCGCGTTCGCCTCGCGGTTGTTCGGCAAGCACGTCGCCAAGACCCACGCCCTGGAATCGCTGGTGATCGCCTCGTTCGTGCGCGGGCTGTCGGTCCGCGACGTCGAGGCCACCCTGGCTGATGCGCTCGGTGACCAGGCCGCGATCTCGAAGTCCACCGTGAGCGAGGTGTGCAAGGCGATCAGGTGCGAGTACCAGGCGTGGGCGCGTCGCCGACTGGACGACGTCGTGCTGGACTACTTGTTCCTGGACGCCTCGTTCTTCCGGATGCACCCCGGCTCCCCGGCCGAGCCGGTCCTGGCTGCCTGGGGGATCACCACGGGCGGCAAGCCCGTCTTCGTCGGCCTGACACCCGGCTCGGGTGAGTCCACCGACGCCTGGGCCGGCTTCCTGACCGACCTCAAAGACCGGGGCCTGGCCTGCCCGCTGCTGGGCATCCCCGACGGAGCCAAGGGCTTGATCGCTGCGATCGAGCAGGTCTTCCCCGCCGCGCTGCGCCAGAGATCTCTGATTCATCGCCTGAGGAATGTCCTGGCGAAGACACCTGCGGGGATGCAGGCCGAGATCCGCGACGGCTACTGGGCCGTCTTCGACACCGATGGCTTGAAGACCGAACCTGGGCCTCGCCTGGTCGCGCTGATCGACAACCGGCTGACCGACTTCGCCGAACGGTACGCCGCCACCTACCCGGCCGCGATGAAGATTCTGCTGTCCGACCGCGAGGGCCTCACCGCCCAGGCGTTTCCCGGCCGAGCACCACCAGCGGATCCGGCACTCCAACTTCATCGAACGCACCTTCGGCGAAACCAGACGCCGCGCCAAGGTCATCGGCCGTTTCCCCGGCGAAACCAGCTGCATTAGCATCGTCTGGGCC
This sequence comes from uncultured Actinomycetota bacterium, assembly GCA_963745575.1. GTDB lineage: Bacteria > Actinomycetota > Actinomycetes > Streptosporangiales > Streptosporangiaceae > JASHPR01. The sequence goes on from CAVUYA010000014.1 coordinate 85,792, forward strand.
GTGCTGGACCGCGCCTCCCGCGGCTGGCGCGGCCTGACCATGACCCCCGCCGGGCTGCGCCTCCTGCAGGACCTGCGCCGGTCCCTGCTGGAGCCGCCCCGCCAGCTCCGGCCCCGCTCCGCTCCCACGCACCGGACCAGTGATCAGCCAGAACCTGCCAGCGCCTGACAGCCCAGCAGATCCCGTCAGTTGCCCGGCGCGAACACGTCGGTGGAGCAGGGCCGCGCCGAGCCGTTAATCCAGGGTGATGTCGAAGATCTGGAGGCGGTCTGGGTCGGCGGTGATGTCGATGGCGGTGATCGCGGTCCCGGTGAAGGTGAACTGGATGACCAGCGAGAGCTGGCCGAGTGGGGCCATGATGAGGGCCGGTCCTCCGTCGACCAGGGCCAGGGCGGTGAAGCGGGCGCGGGGGACCGCGGCGACGGCGCTTCTGGCCACGGCCAGGGCGCCGTGCAGGGTGAGGGGCCTGACGGCGCCGGTGACCGCCGCGTCGGCGCGGAGTACCACCTCGGGGTCGAGCAGGGTCAGCAGCGCCTCGAAGTCCCCGGTCCGCGTCGCCGCCAGGTACGCCTCGACCGCCTGACGCCGGCGGCCCGGATCCGCGGCCTGCGCCCCGGTGCCCCGAACCTTGACGCGGGCCCGGCTGGCGAGCTGCCGGACGGCGGCGGGGCGGCGCTCCAGCATGTGCGCGATGTCGCCGAAGGCCACGTCGAACATGTCGTGCAGGACGAACGCGATCCGCTCCGCCGGGCTCAGCCGGTTGAGCACGACCAGCATCGCCAGCCCGACCGAGTCGGCCAACTCGGCCTCCTCCTGCGGGATCCGGTCCTCGTCGGCCGCGCCGAGCCAGTCCGGGGTGAAGCTCTCCAGCGACTCCTCGCGCCGGGCCTGCCGCGCCCGGAGCAGGTTGAGACAGACGCGGCTGACCACGGTCGTCAGCCAGGCCGCCAGGTTCTCCACCTCTGACAGGTCGGTCCGGTCGAACCGCAGCCAGGCCTCCTGGACCGCGTCGTCCGCCTCGGCGCTGGAGCCGAGCATCCGGTAGGCGAGCGCCCGTAGCCGGGGCCGCTCCGCCTCGAACCTGTCGAGCAACGAAAAATCTTGGATCACCGTGTCACATTCCGGAGCCCGGCCGGGTCGTGGCCGTGTTGCACCGTAAATCTACAAGAGGGAGATCAAGAGATGTCCTCCACCACGCTGGTCACCGGCGGCACCGGGCTTCTCGGCGCGCAGGTGGTTCCGCTCCTTCGGCAGGCCGGGCACAAGGTCCGGGTGCTGAGCCGGCACGACCGGGAGCCGGGCGACGGCGTGGAGTACGTGGCCGTCGACCTGATGACCGGGGACGGCCTCGACGAGGCGCTCGGCGGGGTACGGACCGTGCTGCACCTCGCCGGAGGACCCAAGGGCGACGATGTCAGCACCCGGAACCTGGTCCAGGCCGCCCAGCGCGCGGGCACCGTGGAACACCTGGTGCTCATCTCGGTCATCGGCGCGGATACCGTGCCGATCGGCTACTTCGCCCGCAAGGCGGAGGCGGAGCGGATCGTGGCCGCCTCCGGCACCCCGTACACGATTTTGCGCGCCGCGCAGTTCCACGACCTGGCGCTGAAGACCGTACGGGCCATGGCGAAGGCGCCGATCCTGCCGGCGCCCGGCGGGGTCCGCTGGCAGCCGGTCGCCTCCCGTGAGGTGGCGGCCCGGCTGGCCGAGCTGACCCAGGGCAACCCGGCGGGCCGCGTCCCCGACCTGGCCGGACCGCGCATCTACACCCTGGAGGAACTCCAGCGTGATTACCTGGCCGCCGTGGGCAAGCACCGGATGCGGCTCCCGATCCGCGTCCCGGGCAAGGTCGGTAAGGCCTATCGGTCGGGGGCCAACCTCACCCTGGGCGCGCCCACCGGCAGCGACACCTGGGAGCAGTTCCTGACCGCCCAGACCACCGGCGCGCGAGGGACGACCCAGTCAAGCCGGATCCAGCCGGACAAGCCAGGGCTTTGAACCACACCGATTTACACCGGAGTCCGGACGGCACCCGCGGACATGACGCAGCGCCGATATGTAAAGCTTCCCGGCGCGGTCCTGCATCTCTTCGGCTGCGCACTCGGCGCACGGCTCATGGGGCATGATCTTGACGCTGATGTCTGCCTCTGCTGCCATGCGGCTAGTTAAGCCGGGCGCACTGCACCGGCAGCCGTTCCGCGCCAGACGCGCGGCGCCTGGCTTCGCGCGAGCTTCGCTCGCTGGCGCCGAGCCTGGGACAGCCGGGGACGCTTGCCTGAGCGCCCGCTGAGTAGGGACTGAGCGTGGCCTGAGGTTGACAGGCCGGGCGCCGGGGCTGTAGGCAGGATTTGTCGCCTCACGATGTAACTGCAGAGGGGGATATGATAACGCAACGTGACAGCGACTGCTGCCCGGTCATCATCGACACCTACACCGACGAGCGCCAGGCCGACGTCATGCAGCATGCCTACGCGGCGATGTTGCGAAGGCATCGCCTGGCCGACTTCTTCGGTGTCGAGTGCAAGCGGATTGCGGGCATGTGGGTGATCCGCGTAGGTCCGCATGACGAGACAGCCTGAGCCCCCCGGCCGCCTGGGCAGCAGCTCGCCCAGGCCATCGGCGCGGCCGGTCCTCATGAGTGGTGGTCGGCGTTCGCCGCGAGTTATCACGAGCTGCGCGCGGGCGCGCGGGGGCGAGCGAAGCGGACGAAATAGAGACGCTTACCGTGATGCGGGCGGCTCTTTCCCGTCCCGTACTGCCTCGTACGCCGCTTCCAGTTCCGGGCTACCGGGCGGCTCCATATAGTCATTGACGGTTTGCAGTTGGAACCATACGAACATTCCTGCGTTCTCATCAGCGTCAGGGTTGTCCAGCTTCCCGAACGCGTCATAGACCGTGCGCCTGATGACGACGTTTATAGCGCGCATCTGCTTATCGGTGATAAAGCCCTCGCCGCTATTCGGGTTCGACGGGTCGAAAGCGCCGCCGCCGTGGAACTGCTCTAGCTCGTTGCGGATGGCCTGGGAGATGACCCAGGTCTTAAACTCCCGGTAGTCGCTGATCGGCCGTCCGGCGCCATCGAGGATAATCTCTTCGTCTTCGTATTCGTCTTCGTCGTCCTCGTCGTTTTCGTAGTCGTCGGGATCTTCCACCAGCTCACCGCTGTCTAGGACCGTGTCGTATTCGCCCTTGCGCTGTTCAAGCTCGGCGTCGATTTCAGCCTCGCTTTGACCTTCTACGATGCCGACCAGGGTCATGCCCTGGTCTTCGGCCACTTGCTCAATGATCTCTCGCTGAGCTTCGGGCGACAGGTCGTCCGCGTCCAGTCGCACGGTGCCGATTGCCCGCTCTGCCGTTGCCATGCTGCTCACCTCCATAGGTCCGCTGAGCTTCCCAGGTTAGCCGGTCACGCGGTCGGCTTCGGCCGTCAGTTCGATCGCCTTCGGGCCATAAGCGCCCTCATACAGCCTCGTCTGGTGCGAGCGTGCACGGCCGCCGAACTTCTCAGTGATCTGGCGCGCAAGCTCGGCGTCGCTCATTGTTCCCCGGTGCCCGGCCACGAAGGCGACGATATCCGCACGTCTTTCGGCGCGCTCCCGACGTCCCTGTTCCCAATCCAGTTCGGGGGCCGCTCTCCATCGGATTCTGATGCCGTCATTCCTTGTCCTGAGTCGTGTCCTGGTGGCCTCGCGCTGCTCGGTCCTGTCTTTCTTGCGCCTGTCGGCTTGTGCCTTCTTCTGCTCGCGGAGGCAGATACGGCAGCGCCGCTCTCCTGGTATGTAGTTTTGCGGGAGGCTGAGATCGTGGCCGCAGTTGAACACCTTGTTATGAGGTGGCCTGAGTAGGTAAACCTGCCTGCGTTCTTCCCTGTCGGCAGCCTCATTGTCGGCAAACTCGATGTAGGTAACGCGCGCCACATCTTTCCACCACTTGACCCGATGGCATCTGTCGAGCATGTGGTTACCTATCCGGCGAAGGAGCTGTTGCGGACCACTCATGCCGACGTAAAGACATTTACCCTCGGCGTCCCAGCAGGAATAAACGCACGGCCCAACGATCAATGGGACGTGCAATTCCACGTATGGGCCGTCAGGGCCGGTCATCTAATGAGGGTAATCGCCCCTGGCCGTCTCGTCCCGGCAGGACACGCGGAAGGGGCCGCAGTCCGAAGACTGCGGCCCCTGGCTCGGTGGGTCAGGCTACCTCTAGAGCTTCTGCGTCCCTGTTCCCAGGCGTCCGGCAACAGATGACTGCAGACGCGGAACATGAGGTTGACGTCGCGGTGTCCTAGCCAGTCGGCCACGGTGGTGATCGGCAGCCCGGCCGCCCAGCAGTGCGCTAGCGAACTGGTGGCGTAGCTGGTGGGGGGTGAACCCCTTGAGCCCCATCACCTCGGCGGCCCTCATCATCGGCTGCGCAATGACGTTGTACCCGACGTGAGGGACAGGTACCCGCCGTCCAACCCGGGATGCATGCCGAGCGCGATGTCCTGGAGTTGCTCGCGGGTGACAGGGATGATCTCCGCAGGCTCGGTCTGGCGACGGCGCACGGTGATACCGTCCAGCTTGTGACTGGTGATCTTCCCGGAGGCGACGGCATCCTTGACCGTGCCGATGATCACGATAGCGACGATATGGCGGACGCCGGCAGGAGTCGACGCGATGAGGTCGCGCACGCCGTCGCGGTCCATGGCCACGGCCCGAGCTTGCGGTCACCCATGGCCGGGGCGACGTGCTTGCGCGGTCGGCTCCGGTAGCCGCGCCTTGTGTTCGCGGCGCAGTCGAGCCGGTCGATGTAGGTCTCTGCGGCCTCCACGAAGCTGGCGCCCGCCTTCGGGTCGGTGGAGATTTGCTGCCGGTTCTCGTACTCGTACTTGGCCTTGTAGTCGTCCGCTCCCTTCTTGATGGTGAAGCTGCGCTTGCGCTGCTTGCCTGCTACCTGGTAGCGACGGCCCTGGGCTTCCTGGTGTTCTTGGGCTTCTTGACGCCCTTCCTCAATCGAAGCGTGACCTTGCGCACGTACAGTGAAGGCACATCGCTGATGGCGAGAACCGCGTCCAGTACGCCGGCGATCCCCGCAACGCCTGGCGGTACGGAAACACGTACTGGTGATCACGAGCCGCAGTGCCGCTCCTCGTGAACGGGACGCCTGCCCGGCCGGCGCCCGGCGGTCGGCAGGGCTCGATGTTGGTCCACGGACGCGGTGACAAGGGAGGCCCTGGTGCGGTCGGCCGGATCCGGCGGCGCGCGGTGAGCCTGACCATCCTGGCGGGGGTGGCCGGGGCTCTGGTGGCGGTCGCCGCGGCGGCGCTGCTGTGGCGCGAGTCGGTCCGTCGCGAGCCTTCGGTCCGGAACGCCTACCGGGCGCTGGCGGCGGCAGCGCTGCTGTGGGGCGCGGGCTTCGTCGACGCCGAAGGCATGGCGGCCAGCGGCACCGGGACCTCGCTGACCTCCGCGGACCTGCTGAGCCTGCTGGCCCTGCCGGCGCTGGCGGTCGGCCTGTTCGGCCTGGCGAGGGCGAACCGGGAGGCGGACGGCGACGACCGGCCGGCGCCCCGGGCCCAGGCCCGCGGCGCGGCGGCCTGGCTGGCCGACGCGTGCCTGCTGGCGACCGCGCTGTTCATCATCGACTGGGTGGCGGTGCTCGGGGCCGAGTACCGCCGGACCGGCGAGTCGGCCGGGGCCTTCGCGCTTCAGGCGATCCACCCGATCGCTGACCTGATCGCGCTCGGCGTGCTGCTGGCGCTCGCGGTGCGGGCCGGGCGGGCCGGGGTGGCACCGTACCTGGCCCTGCTGGTGGTGGCGGTCGCCGACTCGCTCGCGGTCGGCGCCAGGATCAGCGGCACGCGCCCCGGCGCCGGGGCGGTCGTGGTCGCGCTGGCCGGGTTCTGCCTGCTGGGGGCGGCGGCTCTGGTCCGGGCGGACCGCGCGCCGTCGGCGTCGCCGCGGCGGCGGCCGGGCTGGCTCGAGCCGGCCGGGCTGCCGGGCGCCACGCTGGCCGCGGCGCTGGCGGCCGCCGTGGCCGCGATGATGACGATCGGCTGGGCCGTGAACGGCGGATCGTTCGCGGAGCCCGTCGTGGTGATCTGCGCGGGAATCGCCGCGCTGGCGCTGGTCGTCAGGATCGCCGACCTGCTGCGCCGGGAGCGCACCGCGGCCGCGCTCTCGGCGGAATCGGAGCACAGGTTCCGCGAGCTGGCCGACCGCACCAGTGACGTCGTGCTCATCTGCGACCGGGACGGGATCATCCGCTACGCCAGCCCGGCCGTCGGCGAATACGGCTACACGCCCGCGGAGCTGGCCGGCCGGCCGCTTTCCGAACTCGTTCACCCCGAGGACCGGGCCGCCGGCGTGAGGATCGTCCGCGCCGCCGGGGCCGGCAGCCGGGCCGGTTCCCGTGCCGGGTCCGGTCGGCCGACGGCACCTGGCGTCATGTCGAGTCCACGGTGTCCCGCTACCGCGAGATGGGCGCCCCGGACCGGCTGCTCATCACCGCGCGCGACGTCAGCGACCAGATCGCGCTGCGCAGGCAGGTGACGTACCTGACCTACCACGACGGGCTCACCGGGCTGCCCAACCGGGCGTACGTCGAGGACCGGGCCAAGGACGCGATCGACCGCGGCGCGGCCGCCGAGCCTGACCGGCCGCCCGCGCAGGCCGGGGCGATCTTCATCGACCTGGACGGCTTCACCGGGGTCAACGACTCCGTCGGGCACGGCGCGGGCGACCTGCTGCTGGCCCAGGCCGCCCGCCGCCTGCGCGCGGCCGTGCCGCCGGAGGACACGGTGGCCCGCTGGGGCGGCGACGAGTTCGCGGTACTCGTGCAGAGCGCCGCGAGCGCGCCGGAGATCGTCGACATCGCCGAACGCCTGGCCACCGCCATAGCCGCCGAGCCGTTCCAGGTCGCCGACCGCGAGATCTCCCTGACCGCCAGCATCGGCGTGGCCCTGGCCGGCGGGGGCGCGCACGGGCACCTGCTGCGCAACGCCGACGTGGCCATGTCACGGGCCAAGGACTCCGGCGGCGGCCGGGTGGAGGTCTTTGCCGCGCACATGCACGCCGACGTGATGCGCAGGCTCGAGATGGCCAGCGACCTGCGCGCGGCGATCACGGCGGGCAAGCTGGGCCTGGAGTATCAGCCCGTGGTGGACTTCGCGACGTCCCGGGTCATCGGCGTGGAGGCGCTGGCGCGCTGGTCGCGCGCGGGCCAGCCGGTTCCCGCGGCCGAGTTCCTCGGGGTGGCCGAGGACTCCGGGCTGGTCGTGCCGCTCGGCGAGCAGGTGCTGCGCGAGGCGTGCACCCAGGCCGCCGCCTGGCGCAGTTCCGGGCGGGTCGTCGGGATGTCGGTGAACTTCTCGCTCCGGCAGGTCACCGCGGCCGGGTTCGCCGCGTCCGTGCTGACGGTGCTGGACGAGACGGGCCTGCCGCCCGGCGCGCTGACCCTCGAGGTCGCCGAGCGGGTCCTGATCGAGGGCGCCGGCCCGATGGCCGACGGGCTGGCCGAGCTTCGCCGCCACGGCGTGCGGCTGGCCATCGACGACTTCGGCACCGGGTACGCGTCTCTCGCCTACCTCAGGCAGCTCGCCGTGGACATTATCAAGATCGACCCGTCGTTCGTGGCCGGCCTGGGCGAGGACGCCACCCTGGCCATGCTCACCCGCACGATCATCCAGGTCGGGCACGACCTCGGCATCGAGGTGGTGGCCGAGGGAATCGAGCGACCTGAGCACCTGGAACTGCTGCGGGACATGGGCTGCGGGCTCGGCCAGGGATACCTGATCGCCAGGCCCATGGACGCGCGCGGCATCGAGGTCCTGCTCGCCACCGGCTGGCCCGGCGACCCGGGGGCCGCCCGGCCGTGACGGCGGGGGCGATCCTGGCCGCGGCGAGGCAGCCGCTCCGGGCCGTGCCACCGGCGGCGATCGTGGCCGCGGCGAGGCACCCGCCTCCGGCGGTGACCGCGAGGCCGATCCCGCACCGCCCCCCGGCCCCGCCCTCCGCCCGGACGAGGCGCCCGCCGGCGCGCCGGCGAAGTGACGTGAGCAGGGCCGGGCGGGGATGCCCGGCCGCGGCGAGGCAGCCGCCCCCGGCCGTGACCGCGAGGCCGATCCCACGCCGTCCCCGGCCGGGCGCCGTCATGTGAACCGCTTCACAAGCCTGGCTAGACTTTTGATTCCTGACTGCCGCCGGAAAGGGCTGACGTGTCCACGCCGATCGTCCTCATCACCGAAGAGCTCTCGCCCGCCGGGATCGCTCAGCTGGACTCCGATTTCGAGATCCGTTACGCCGACGGCGGCGACCGGGCGCAGCTGCTGCCGGCCCTGGCCGACGCCGACGCGGTGATCATCCGCAGCGCGACCACCATCGACGCCGAGGCGCTCGAGCACGCGCCGAAGCTGCGCGTGGTCGCGCGGGCCGGCGTGGGCCTGGACAACGTCGACGTCGAGGCGGCGACCAGGGCCGGCGTGATGGTGGTCAACGCCCCGACGTCCAACATCGTGAGCGCCGCCGAGCACGCCGTCGCGCTGCTGCTCTCGGTCGCGAGGAACGTGCCCCAGGCCATGGCCTCGCTGAAGAGCGGGCAGTGGAAGCGGTCCGCCTTCACCGGCGTCGAGCTGCAGCACAAGGTGGCCGGGATCCTCGGCCTCGGCAAGATCGGGGTCCTGGTCGCGCAGCGGCTCGCGGCCTTCGGCATGACGGTGATCGCCTATGATCCGTACGTGGCGGCGGCCCGCGCGGCCCAGTTCGGCGTCCGCCTGGTGAGCCTCGATGAGCTGCTCGCGGAGTCCGATTTCATCAGCGTGCACCTGCCGCGCAGCGCCGAGACGACCGGGCTTATCGGCGACCGGCAGCTGCGCATGGTCCGGCCCGGAGTGCGGATCATCAACGCCGCCCGCGGCGGCATCGTAGACGAGAGCGCCCTGGCCAGCGCGCTGGCCGACGGCCGGGTGGCCGGGGCTGCGCTCGACGTGTACGCCACCGAGCCGTGCACGGACAGCCCGCTGTTCGCGCTGCCCAACGTGGTGGTCACCCCGCACCTGGGGGCGAGCACCCACGAGGCGCAGGAGAAGGCGGGGACCCAGGTGGCCCGGTCGGTCCGGCTGGCCCTGGCGGGCGAGTTCGTGCCGGACGCGGTGAACGTCCAGGGCGGCACCGTCGACGAGATGATCAGGCCGGGACTGCCGCTGGCGGAGAAGCTGGGCCGCATCTTCACGGCCGTGGCGGGCGGGATCGCGGCCCGGATCGAGGTGGAGGTCCGCGGCGAGATCGCGGGCCTGGACGTCAGCGTGCTGCAGCTGGCCGCGCTCAAGGGCGTGTTCAGCGACATCGTCGAGGACGCGGTCACCTACGTCAACGCCCCGCTGCTGGCCGCCGACCGCGGCGTCGAGGTCAGCCTGTCGACCGACAAGCAGAGCCCGGACTGGCGCAACGTGGTGACCCTGCGCGGCGCGCTGCCCGACGGCCAGGTCGTGTCGGTCGGCGGGACGCTGACCGGGCCGCGCCAGCTGGAGAAGCTGGTCGAAGTCAACGGCTTCGACATGGAGATCGCGCCGGCCGAGCACATGGTGTTCTTCACCTACTCCGACCGGCCGGGCATCGTCGGCATCGTCGGCCAGATCCTCGGCACCCGGGGCATCAACATCGCCGGGATGCAGGTATGCCGGGACGCCCGGGGAGGGCACGCACTGATCGTGCTGACGGTCGACTCGGCCCTGCCGCCGGGGGTCCTGGACGAGATAACCTCCTCGATCGGCGCGGTGTTCGGCCGGGCCGTGGACCTCGACGGGCGCTGAGCTGTCCGCTGACCCGCCCGCGTGACCAGTAAGGTACGCGCATGGCGGCGCGCACCATCAGGCTGGCCGTGATCGGCGGTGACGGGATCGGCCCCGAGGTGGTCACCGAGGCGGTCAAGGTACTCCGGGCCGCGGCCACCGATGTCGCTATCGAGGCCACCGGCTACGACCTGGGCGCGCGGCGCTGGCTCCGCACCGGGGAGACGCTGCCGGCCTCGGTGCTGGACGAGATCGCCGGGCAGGACGCGATCCTGTTCGGAGCCGTCGGCGACCCGATGGTGCCCAGCGGCGTCCTGGAACGGGGCCTGCTGTTGCGGCTGCGGTTCGAGTTCGATCAGTACGTCAGCCTGCGGCCGGTGCGGCTGTATCCCGGCGTGGCCTCCCCGCCGTCCGGGCCGGGCACGGAATCGGTGGACATGCTGGTGGTCCGGGCGGGGACCGGCACCCCCTCCATCGAGGCAGGCGGCGTCCTGCGCCAGGGCGCCGTCGGCGAGGTGGCCATCCAGGAGAGCATCAGCACCGGGTTCGGCGTCGGCCGGGTGGCGCGGTACGCGCTGCAGCGGGCCGCGGCCCGGCCGCGCCGGAAGCTGACCCTGGTGCACCAGACGAACGTGCTCGCCTTCGCCGGCGACCTGTGGCGGCGCACCGTCGACGAGCTCGCCAAGGAGTTCACCCAGGTGACGACCGACTACTGCCACGCCGATGCCGCGTCGATGTACTTCGTCACCCAGCCGGAACGGTTCGACGTGATCGTCACCGACCACCTGTTCGGCGACATCCTGACCGCGCTCGGCGCCGCGGTGACCGGCGGCATCTGGCTCGCGGCGAGCGCCAGCATCAACCCGGAGCGGACCGCGCCGAGCATGTTCGAGCCGGTGCACGGCAGCGCGCCGGACCTGGCCGGCCAGCAGAAGGCGGATCCGACCGCGGCCATCTTGTCGGCGGCGATGCTCTGCGAGCACATCGGGCTCGCGGCCGAGGCCGCCCGGATCGAGCAGGCCGTCGCCGAGGACCTGCTGGACCGCCAGGGAGCCTGGGCGGCCAGGTCCACCGTGGAGATCGGCGACGACATCGCAGAGCGCGTCGCGGGCTGAGGTGTCGCAGGTAAGATAGTAGGACGTCCTAGCTTAACCGCCTCGAGGCCCGCGCCCCGGCCATGGACGGGGGCAGCGACGCACTTCCCGGGCCGTGACGGTACGGCTCCGGCCAGGACGCCGGACCGGTGAGAGGGGAACCGTGATGACTGTCGGCACCCGCCGCGAGATCGATTTTGCGCTCCACCCCGCCAGCGACCCGGTAACGGCCGCTGAGCGGGAGCGGCTGCTGGCCGATCCCGGGTTCGGCCAGGTCTTCACCGATCACATGGTGACGATCCAGTGGTCGGCAGATCGCGGCTGGCACGACGCGCAGGTCGGGGCCTACGGCCCGTTCACCCTGGACCCGGCCACCCAGGTGTTCCACTACGCGCAGGAAATCTTCGAGGGCCTGAAGGCCTACCGGCAGGCCAGCGGCCCCATCGTGGCGTTCCGCCCGCAGGCCAACGCGGCGCGATTCAACCGCTCCGCCGTCAGGATGGCCATGCCGCAGCTGCCGGAGGCCGCGTTCGTCCGCGCGATCGACCTGCTGGTCGCCCAGGACCGGGAATGGGTTCCCGCCAGGGAAGGCCACAGCCTCTACCTGCGGCCGTTCATGATCGCGACTCACCGGGGCCTGGGCGTCAACAAGCCCTCGCCGTCCTGCCTGTTCGCGCTGATCGCTTCCCCGGCCGCCTCCTATTTCGCGGGTGACCTCAGGCCGGTCTCGGTGTGGCTGTCTCACGAGTACACCCGGGCGGCGCCGGGCGGCACCGGAGCGGCCAAGACCGGCGGCAACTACGCCGCGGCGTTCGCCGGGCAGATGCAGGCCCTCGACCACGGCTGCGACCAGGTGGTCTGGCTGGACGCGGCCGAGCATCGGTGGGTCGAGGAAATGGGCGGGATGAACCTGTTCTTCGTCTACGGCTCCGGGCCCGGCGCGCGGATCGTGACCCCGGCGCTGACCGGGACGCTGCTGCCCGGCATCACCAGGGACTCCCTGCTCACGCTGGCCCCCGAGCTGGGCATCCCGGCCTCCGAGGGCAAGATCTCCGTGGATGAGTGGCAAGCGGGGTGCGAGTCCGGTGAGATCACCGAGGTGTTCGCCTGCGGCACCGCGGCGGTCGTTACCCCGGTCGGCACGATCAAGGGATCGGCCGGCGGCTGGACGGTCGGCGACGGCACCCCCGGCCCGGTCAGCATGCGCTTGCGCGAGGAACTGCTCGGCATCCAGTACGGGCACCTCGCCGACCCGCACGACTGGATTCACAAGATCATCTAGCTGATAGGCTCCCGGCGGGCTAAGCCCGGCGGGGAGTTGGGCGCTCCCGGGGTTGGCGGCCTCGCACTGATGCAGGCTCAGGCGGGGTCGGCGTGGCCGGGATCGTCCGCCGGTATGCGCCCGCCGGCGGGGAGCAGGGCGGGACGCGCGGGCATCGTCTGCGGGTACTTCAGCCCGGCGCCGGTGTTGACCACCACGACCTCGTCGCTGTCGGCCAGCCAGCCGGCCGCGGCGAAGCTGCGCGACGGCGGCGAAGCACGCCGCGCCCTCCGGGCAGACCCAGGTCCCCTCGGCCCGCGCGGCCTGCCGCTGGCTGGCGAGCAGCTCCTCGTCGGTCACGGCGACCGCGGTGCCCGCCGTGGCCCGGATCGCCTCCAGTACCAGGAAACCTCCGAGCGGGTCCGGGACGGTGAGGCCGAACGCCTCGGTCCTGGCCTCGGGCCACGGCTCGGTCGTGTCGGCCTGCCGCTCGAAGGCCCGCACCACCGGGGCGCAGCCGGCCGCCTGCACCGCCACCAGGCGCGGTAGCGCCGGGCCGATCCAGCCCAGCTGAACCAGCTCGCGCAGGCCCTTGGCCATGCCGATCAGGCCCACGCCGCCGCCGGTGGGACAGATGATCACGTCCGGTACCCGCCAGCCCAGTTGCTCGGCGATCTCGAGCCCGATCGTCTTTTTGCCTTCCAGCCGGTAGGGCTCCTTGAGGGTGGAGACGTCCTGGTACCCGGGCCGGTCCGCCACGGCGGCCCGGATGAGCCGTCCCGCGTCACCGATCAGCCCGTCGACCAGGTAAGCCCGCGCCCCGGCCGCCGCGCATTCGGCCCAGGTGATCTCCGGGGCTCCGTCCGGCAGCACGACCAGGCAGGGCAGCCCGGCCCGGGCCGCGTAGGCGGCCCAGGCGGCCCCGGCGTTCCCGTTGCTGGGCAGCGCTACCCCGGTGGCCCCGAGCTCGGCCGCGCGAGACACGCCTACCGCCGCGCCGCGGGCCTTGAACGTCCCGGTGGGCAGCGCGCCCTCGTCCTTCATCAGCAGCCGGGGCACGCCGAGCGCCGGGCCCAGGCGCTCCATGGGCAGCAGCGGCGTCAGGCCCTCGCCGAGGCTCACCGCGGACCCGGCCGAGCGTACCGGCAGCAGCTCGTGGTAGCGCCACAGGCTCGGCGGCCGGGCGGCGATCTGGTCCGGGCCGGTGAGGGCGGCGGCCCGCTCCAGGTCGTAGCGGGCCAGCAACGGCGCTCCGCAGTCGCAGGTTCCCTGGATCCGGCCGGCGTCGCAGGAGGTGGCCGGGCACCGGGAGCACTCGAGGAAGGCCAGGGCCGAGTACGCCGGGGCGGGGCGGGCGGCGGCCGGCCGGGCCGGCCGTGGTGCGCTGGTTCCTGGGTCACAGGGCCAATCTTGTATTGTCCGGGGCATCGGATCCTCGGCCGCCCCCAGCGCCGCCGCCACCCACGGCGGCGTGCCCGGTGTGCTGCGCCGGGCCCGGAGGGCCACGCTGGTGTACTTTCTGGTGCTCGGCCTGGCCGATGGCGTGTGGCTGGCCCGGATTCCCGCGGTCAAGCAGAACCTGGGCCTGTCCGACGGGCTGCTCGGCGTGGCCCTGCTCGCCGCGCCGGTGGCCCTGGTGATCATCGCGGCGTTCGCGGACCGGCTGATCGACAGGTTCGGCAGCGCGCGGCCTACCGTGGCGGGCGCCGTGGCCATATCGCTGCTGCCCGTCGCCTTCGGGCTCGCGGGCAGCCTGGGCGTGCTGATGGCCGCGCTGTTCGTCTACGGCATGGCGGGCGGCCTGATGGACGTGGCGATGAACGCGCAGGCGGTACGCGTGGAACGCGGGTACCGCCGTCCGATGATCAACTCGTTTCACGCGTACTACAGCTTCGGCGGGCTGGGCGGGGCCCTGCTCGGCGGGCTGTTCGCCTGGGCGGGCGTCGGCCCGGCCCTGACGTTCGCCGCCGTCGGGGTGCCCCTGGCCGTGGTGGCCGTGCTCGCGCGGCGCGGCCTGCTGCGCGGTCCGGAGGCGCACGACCGGCCCTCGCCCGGCGGCGGCCAGCCCGAGCTCGACGGCCAGCCCGCCCCAGCGGGCCAGGCAGCGCCGCAGGCGGGCGTCCGGGCTCGCCGCCGCGGCACCGCCCTGCGCATCGCCGTGCTGGGCCTGCTGGCCCTGTGCTCCCTGCTCGGCGAGGGCGCCGCGGGCGGCTGGAGCGCCGTCTACCTGCGCGACAACCTGGGTACCTCGGCGGCGTTCGCGGCCCTCGGGTACGCGGCGTTCTCGGTCACGATGGCGACCGGGCGGCTGTTCGGCGACCGGCTGGCGGCCCGGTTCGGCCCGGCCTGGCTGGTCAGCGGGTGCGGCCTGGTGGCCGCGATCGGCATGGCGGTAGCGCTGGTCACGGTCAGCCCCGCCGCCGGGCTGGTCGGGTTCGCGCTGTTCGGCGCCGGGCTGTCCAGCACCTTCCCGCAGTTGCTGTCGGTGGCGGGCAATGTCGAGACGTCGCGTTCCGGCACGGGAATTGCCCGGGTGGCCGGGGCCGGGTACCTGGGCCTGCTGAGCGGCCCGGTGCTGATCGGAGGGGCCGCGAGCCTGGTGGGGCTGCGGCTGGCGCTGGGGATCCCGCTGGCCGCGGCGCTGTGCCTGGCCGCCGGCGGCTGGGTCGTGACGGGCCGGCCGAGGCCGCTCACCCGGTGGCGCCCTGGGCGCTGACCTAGGCGACATGCCGGGCGCGGCGAGGTAAGTTCCTGCGCGCGGGCCGCAGGTCGGCGATCGCGCGGATCAGCAGGTCCAGGCCGAACTCGAAGTCGGCTTCGAAGTCTCGGTTCAGCAGTTCCGCCGACAAGCTCATGACCTGCGGGAACTCGGCCGGGTCCAGGAACGGCCGGTCGGCCGCGAGGACGGCCGGGTCTTGGCCCAGGGGCCGTTGCGGCTCGAGACCGGGAGTCACGCCCACCTCACGCACCAGTGAGCCGGCGACGTAGGCGACGTAGGCGCGCACCACCCGGACCGCGTCCTCGCCGCCGAATCCCGCGGCCCGCAGCGTCGCCAGCGCGCGCTCCACGGGCCGCAGCGTGGCCGCCGAGTCGACCGGGCGGCTGATCACGACCATCGTGCACCGGGGACAGGCGCGGGCCTTCCGCCAGAACGCGCGTGCCTGGGCGCGTAGCTGGTCGTCCCAGCCGGCGCCGGGCTCGCTGGTGAGGTCGATGCCGGCCAGGACCTGCTCGGCTACCCCGTCGAGCAGCGCCGCCTTGCTGGGCACGTGATCGTAGAGCGCCATCACCCCGGTACCGAGCTCGTCAGCGATGCGGCGCATCGAGACCGCGCTGGGACCTTCCCGCTCGATCAGCTCCACGGCGGCGGTGATGATCCGCTCACGCGTCAGCTGCATAGAGCAAAGGTACCCAGTTTGACTGACTGATTGATGAATCAGGGCAGGGTTGACGGCCGCCGGGCGGGGCCGCGACCACGCGTGCCGGGCAGGTCGCGATCACGGACACCGGGTCGGCCCCCTACGGTAGGAGGCATGGACGACAAGGAGATCCTCGGGCACATCGACGAGCTCATCCAGACCGAGCACGAGCTGCGGGCCAAGCTGGCCGCGGGCGAGCTCACCAGCCAGGAGGAGCAGGCCAGGCTGAGAGCCACCGAGGAGTCGCTCGACCAGTGCTGGGACCTGCTGCGGCAGCGCCGTGCCCGGCGCGAGTTCGGCGAGAACCCGGACGAGACGGCCGAGCGCCCGGCGTCCGAGGTGGAGGGGTACCTGCAGTAGCTGTGTTACCCCGGAGGACACCCCAGGCCCCGATGGCCCGGGAACCTCCTGCTCGGGCTGGCCGGCCGTCGCGGCTGGCCAGGCCCCCCCGATAAGTAGGCTCTGACATGTGCGCATCGCAAGGTTTGCCCACGGCAGCGAGGTGGGCTACGGAATCGTGGAGGACACCCAGCCGGATGGTGCCGCCGCCGCGGGCGTCCCGGATCCCGACGGGCTCGTGGTGGCCGAGTTGCTGGGGCATCCGTTCGGGATCGGGGACGACTCCGTCCGGCTCACCGGCTCTCGCTATCCGCTCGCCGACGTGCGGCTGCTCGCGCCCGTCCTGCCCAGCAAGGTGATCGCGATCGGGAAGAACTACGCCGATCACGTGCGCGAGATGGGCGGCGAGCCGCCGCCTGAGCCGGTCATCTTCCTGAAGCCCTCGACGGCGGTCATCGGGCCGCGCGATCCCATCGTCTACCCGGCCGAGCTGTCGGAGCGGGTCGACTTCGAGGGTGAGCTGGCCGTGGTCATCGGCAGGCTCTGCCGCCAGGTGCCCGCGGCGCGGGTGCCCGAGGTGATCTTCGGCTACACCTGCGCCAACGACGTCACCGCACGTGACCTGCAGGCCAGGGACGGGCAGTGGGCGCGCGCCAAGGGATTCGACACGTTCTGCCCCCTCGGGCCGTGGATCCGGACCGACCTCGACCCGGCCGACCTCGAGCTGACCACGGTCGTGAACGGCGAGATCCGGCAGAACGCGCGGACCTCGCAGCTGCTGCACGACGTGACCGCGCTGATTACCTACGTCAGCGCCGTGATGACCCTGCTGCCCGGCGACGTGCTGCTGACCGGCACGCCGGCCGGGGTCGGCCCGCTCAAGGAGGGCGACGAGGTGTCGGTCACGATAGAGAACATCGGAACACTCACCAACGGGGTAATCAACCGTGACTGACGAAGCTGGCCCGAGCGGGCGACCCCCCGCCGCCTCCCACGGACTGCCGGTACGGGTGCGTTTCGCGCCGTCTCCCAGCGGGGACCTGCACGTCGGCAACATCCGCACCGCGCTGTTCGACTGGGCGTTCGCCCGGCACACCGGCGGGACCTTCGTGCTGCGGATCGAGGACACCGACCAGTCCCGGGTGCGGCCCGCCTACATCGAGTCCGCCCTGGAGACATTGCGCTGGCTGCGCCTGGACTGGGACGAGGGACCGGAGGTCGGCGGCCCGTACGGCCCCTACCTGCAGAGCCAGCGGATAGCGATCTACGAGGACTGGATCGCGAAGTTCCTGGAGTCCGGGCACGCCTACTGGTGCTACTGCACGCCGGAGGAACTGGCCGCGCGCCGGGAGGCGGCCCGCGCGGGCTCCGGCGGGCCCAGCGGGTACGACCTGCACTGCCGCCACCTGACCCCCGAGCAGGTCGCCGAATACCAGGCCGAGGGCAGGCGGCCGGTGGTGCGGATGCGGATGCCCGAGGGCTCGACCACGTTCACCGACCTGGTCCGGGGCGAGATCACCATCGACAACGCCAACGTGCCCGACTTCGTGCTGGCCCGGGCCAACGGCAGCCCGCTCTACACGCTGGCCGTGGCGGTCGACGACGTGCTGATGAAGATCACCCACATCGTGCGCGGTGACGACCTGCTGTCCTCGACGCCGCGGCAGCTCGCCGTGTACCGCGCGATGGGCGTGCCCGAGTCGGAGTTCCCCGTGTTCGCCCACCTGCCGTTCGTGCTCGGGCTCAAGGGCGAGAAGCTCGGCAAGCGCTACGGCGCGGCGTCCATCAGCTACTACCGCGATCAGGGGTTCCTGCCCGAGGCGCTCGACAACTACCTGGCGCTGCTCGGCTGGTCGCCGGGAGACAACCGGGAGCTGTTCACGCTGGACGAGATGGCCGCCGAGTTCGACCTGGCCCGGGTGAACAAGAACCCGGCCCAGTTCGACGTGCGCAAGCTTGAGGCGATCAACGGCGACAAGATCCGGGAGCTCGACCCGGCCGATTTCGTCCGGCGGATCACGCCGTTCCTGCAGCAGGCCAAGCTGGTCGGCGACCCCCCGACCGCCGGCGCAGGCCGCGGTGGTCGAGGCGGCCGCGCCGCTGATCCAGGGACGGATCTCGAAGCTGATCGACGCGCCCGACATGCTGCGCTTCCTGCTGGTGGACGAGGACAAGTTCGCCGTCGATCCGACACGATGCCGCGCGATTCCTCGGCCCCGACGCCGCGCCCGTGCTGAGCGCGGCCCATGACGCACTGGCCGGCCTCGGGTCGTGGACCGCCGGGGAGATCAGGGACGCGCTGCAGGCGGTACTCGTCGACGGGCTGGGGCTGAAGCCCAGGGACGCGTTCGGCGGGGCGGTGCGGGTCGCGATCACCGGACGGCGCGTCGGGCCGCCCCTGTTCGAGTCGATCGAGCTGCTCGGCCGGGAGCGAACCCTCGACCGCCTGGCCCAGGCCGCTCGGCCGTGATCCTCGGGCGCGGCTTCCGGTCGTAGATCCCCTTGGCCGCCGCGTCTGCGACTTCGGCTACACTGCACTGGCGCGTCCGGACTCCCGCGGCGCGCGCGGGCCTGGCCGGCCCGGTCCCATGGGGTATGGGGTAATTGGCAGCCCGACGGGTTCTGGCCCCGTTAGTCTAGGTTCGAGTCCTGGTACCCCAGCGACGTGATCGATAACGCGGATGCCGCAGCAGGCGGCACCCGCGTTCGTGCTTTCCGCCCGGTGTCGCCGCTCAGATCCAGCGGCGCCGGCTCGGCTCCGGCTGCGGCCACGGCCCGGCTCCAGCCTGGTCACGCGCAGCAGCACCAGCAGGATGATGGCACCGACGATCGACCAGAGGATCCCGGTGAGGTGGAACTGGTTCACCGTCAGGGTGTGGAATTCGACCAGGTTCGCCACGAACCCGCCGATGAACGACCCCACGACACCCAGGATGATGGTGCCGAGCAGGCCGATGGGGTCACGGCCGGGAACCACCAGCCGGGCGACGGCACCCGCGATGAGGCCGATGATCAGCAGGACAACTATGAACGTCAACATGCCCGGGTTAACTACCCGGCTGCCGCGAAACATGCACAGGATCTCGGCTCAGGTCCGGGGCGAGGCATTTGGCGCCACTCCGCGAGGTACGCTAACCTTGGTACCCGGCTGGGGCTGGAGCCCCAGTCAGTTTTGTGCTCACGGCTGGCCCGCAGGATAGGGTGTCTGCGCGGTCCGCGTGGTACCTGGCCCCGTCGTCTAGTGGCCCAGGACGCCGCCCTCTCAAGGCGGTAGCGCCGGTTCAAATCCGGTCGGGGCT
>CAVUYA010000015.1:0-75000 GCA_963745575.1 uncultured Actinomycetota bacterium
CCCCGCATGCTCGAACTTTCCGAGGACGGCCTGCTCAACCCGCTGTGGCGGGCCGCGGGCTCGGGCGCGCGTCCGCGGGATGACCGCGCGGCCGCGGGATGACGGGGCCGGGACCGACCGGTAACGGACACGGAGGAGGGGAGCCATGGCGGACCGCGACCGGTTCTCGCCGTCGGTGCCGCCGCGCACCGAGCCATACCGGCTGAAAGGCTCAGGCGCGCTGGACTGGGGCATGCAGCCGGCTGGCCCGGGTGTTCCGGCGCCCACCGGCCGCACCGTGATGCTGGCCATCGACCACGGCTACTTCCAGGGCCCGACCACCGGCCTCGACGGTGGCTGCTGATCGTCCCGCTGCTGGGTCACGCCGACGCGCTGATGACCACCCGGGGCATGGTCCGGTCCACCATCCCCCCGGCATCCGGCCCGCCGATCGTGCTGCGGGCCAGCGGCGGTCCGAGCATCCTGCGGGAGCTGTCCGACGAGCAGGTCGCGGTGTCCATGGAGGACGCGGTGCGGCTCAACGCCTGCGCGGTCGCGGTGCAGGTGTTCATCGGCGGCGAGTTCGAGACCCGGTCGGTGCGGAACATGACCCGGCTGGTGGACGAGGGCCAGCGGTACGGGATCCCGGTGCTCGCGGTCACCGCGGTCGGCAAGGAGCTGACCCGTGACGCGCGGTACCTGCGGCTCGCCACCCGGATCTGCGCCAAGGCCTTCGGCGCGCACGTGGTCAAGACCTACTACTGCGCCGAGGACTTCGACACGGTGGCGGCCGGCTGCCCGGTGCCGCTGGTCATGGCCGGCGGCAAGAAGCTGCCCGAGATCGACGCGCTCACCATGGCCTACCGCGCGGTCGAGGAGGGCGCGTCCGGCGTCGACATGGGCCGGAACATCTTCCAGAGCGACGACCCGATCGCGATGATCCAGGCGGTCCGCGCGGTGGTGCACGAGTCAGCCAAGCCGCAGGCGGCCTACGACCAGTTCCTCCGGAGGTGAGCACGGTGAGCGACACGACAGCCCGGCTGACGCCACCCGCGCGGGTGACGCTGCAGGAGTTCGACGAGATCTTCCAGGCGGTCAAGAACTGGGGCCGCTGGGGCGACGACGACGAGCTCGGGACGCTCAACTACATCACGCCGGACACCGTCCGGGCCGCGGCCGGGCTGGTCCGCTCCGGGCGCCGGGCCACGATGGCCATCCCGATGAATACCGTGGCCGGGCCGGACAACCCCAGCCCGGTCATCTACCACGTGGTGCAGGGCCACGACATCGACATCGGCTCGTCCGGGGTGACCTTCGCCACCGACTTCGTCGGGCTCGCCTTTCACGGTGACTGCCACACCCATATGGACGCCTTGTGCCACATCGCCTACCAGGGCCTGGTCTACAACGGCCGGCCCGCCCAGGAGGTGATGACCTCCCAGGGCGCCACCGCGCTCGACGTGACCACCTACCGCGAGGGGCTGGTCGGCCGGGGCGTGCTGCTGGACGCCCCGCGGTTCCGGGGCGTCCCGTGGCTGGAGCCGGGGGAGGCCGTGACCCGCGCGGAACTCGAGGCGATCGAGCAGGCCCAGGGAGTCCGGCTGGGCGAGGGGGACATCCTGGTCTTCCGTACCGGCCACCACCGGCGCCACTGGCAGCTCGGCGCGTGGAGCAACGACTACCCGCCGTCCGGCCAGGGCAAGGCCGGCCTGCACGTCGACACGATCCCCTGGATGCACGAGCGCAAGATCGCCGCGTTCCTGCCGGACGGTGACGGGGAGACGGTGCCCAGCAACGTCGAGGGCATCCTCTACCCGATCCACCCGCTTCAGGTCACGGCCATGGGGATGTTCGCCTCGGACAGCCTGCAACTGGAGGACGTGGCCCGGGCCTGCGAGGAAGAGGGGCGTTTCGAGTTCATGGTCGTCGGCCTGCCGCTGCGGCTGCCCCGCGGGACGGGGTCGCCGTGGAACCCGATCGCGATTTTCTAGGGAGGACCGTGATGGAACGGCGCTTCGAGGGCAAGGTCGCGCTGGTCACCGGGGCGACGACCGGCATCGGGCGGGCGACCGCGATCCGCCTGGCGGCGGAGGGCGCGCTGGTGGGAGTGAACCACCTGCCCGGACAGGACCCGGCCGTGACGCTGGAACCGATCGGCGACGCGGGCGGCCAGGGCTTCGGCGCGCTGGCCGACATGCAGGACCCGGAGCAGGTCATCGCGATGGTGCACGCGGTGGCCGAGCGCGGCGGGCGGCTCGACTACGTGGTATCGAACGCGGCCATCAACCCGCTGATGACGTGGGACGAGACCACGCTGGAGGACTACAACCAGCTGTTCGAGACCAACGTCCGGGGCACCTGGGTGGTCTGCACCGAAGGAGCCAAGCAGATGATCCGGGAGGGCCACGGCGGCGCGATCTGCTGCGTGAGCTCGATTTCCGCACACGTGGGCGCTCCGGGCCAGACCGCGTACTGCGGCACCAAGGGCGCCATCAGCATGCTGGTCAAGGCGCTCGGCTGCGACCTGGGCCCGCACGGCATCCGGGTCAACGCGGTCGAGCCGGGCTGGGTGAAGACGCCGATGAGCGCGCCGCTGGTGGACGACCCGGAGGTGCTGAAGTACTACGTGGACCGCATCCCGCTGCACCGCGGCGCGGAGCCGGAAGAGCTCGCCGGCGCGATCGCCTACATGCTCTCGGACGACGCCAGCTACGTGAACTCGGCGACGCTGCTGGTGGACGCCGGCTTCATCGTGAACGCGGAGCTGTAGGCGTGCCCCTGCGGCGTGACCTGCTGCGGGAGGCGGTCCGGCGGCCGCTGCCGCTCGCCTACCACCCGCTCTACCGCTTCTACGAGGGTGGCTCGCTGACCCGGGCGTTCCGGGGGCTGCCGGAGCGCCGCGACGACTGGTGGTCCGAGGACTGGGTGGGCTCGTGCACCCGAGCCGGGAACGACGACCCGGACGGCCGCCCGCAGGGCCTGAGCCCGGTCGACGTGCCCGGAGCCGGCCCGGTCCCGCTCGCCGAGATCGTGCAGGCCCTGCCCGAACAGATGGTCGGCGCCCGGTTCGCCGGGACCTGGGGCCCGATCACCGGCGTCCTGGTCAAGCTGCTCTCGCCGGCCGGCCAGGTGCCGCTGCACGCGCATCCGGCCCGCGCCTGGGCCCGCCAGCACCTCGGCTCCCGGTTCGGCAAGACCGAGGCCTGGATCCTGCTGGACACCCCGGGCGACGGCCGCGAGCCGGCCTACGCGGGGATCGGGTTCGCGCCCGGCATCGACCGGGACTGGTTCGCCGACGCGGTGCGCCGTCACGACAACAGGGCCATCCGGGGCACGCTGCACCGGACCGAGGTCCGCCCCGGCGAGGTGTACGTGGCGCACGCCGGCGTCCCGCACTACCTCGGGCCGCAGATCTCGTTCATCGAGGTCCAGGAGCCCAGCGACCACATCGTGATCCCGGAGACCGACGGAGCCGACGACGCCGCGGCCACTATGGGGCTGGGCTGGGACCTGGCCCTCGACATGATCGACTACACCGGCGCGGGCGCCGGACAGACCTTCGCCCGCGCCCGCCAGCAGCCGCGCGTGCTGCGGGCCAGCGGGGCCTCCCGGGAGGCCCGCCTGCTGCACGACGACGTGCTCGGCTTCTTCGACGCCACCGCGCTGGACGTCGCGGACGAGATCGAGGTCAGCGACGGCCGGTTCTGCGTCGCGGTCGTGGTGGCCGGCGACGGATGGCTCGAGGGCGACTTCGGCCGCAGGCCGATCCGGCGGGGCGAGACGTTCGCGCTGCCGGCCAGCCTGCCGGTCCGGATCCGGGCCGGGCAGGAACCGGTCCGGGCGATCCGCTGCCTCGGGCCAGTTGTTGAGTGACCGGAACGTTACAGGGAGGTAGTCAGATGCAGGATCCCGCGGTGATCGTGCGCGAGGCCTACGAGCGGGCCCGGCGCGAGTACGGGAGCGCCATCGGCCAGCAGCGCGACGAGCTGATCACTCCGGCCCTGGTGCTCGACATCGACGCCGCGCAGCGCAACATCGACCGGATGGCGGGCGAGCTGCGGGAGCTGGGCCGGGCCACGATCCGCCCGCACTACAAGACGCACAAGAGTCCCGACCTGGCCCGCCGCCAGCTGGACGCGGGCGCGGGCGGCCTGTCCATGGCCACGGTGTGGGAGGCGGCCGTGCTCGCCGCCGCGGGCCTGGACGACCTGTTCGTGGTCAACACCGTGGCCCACCCGGCGAAGCTCCGGGTGCTGGCCGAGCTGGCCCGCGAGCACCGGGTCCTGGTCGCGGTGGACGAGGCGGCGAACGCCGCGGCGCACTCGGCGGCGGCCGTCGCGGCGGGCTCTACGCTCGGGATCATGATCGAGGTGGACACCGGCATGGACCGCTGCGGGGTGGACACCGCGCAGGAGTGCCTGGCCCTCGCCCGGCAGGTCACGGAGCTGCCCGGGCTGCGCTTCGAGGGCATCACCGGTTACGAGGGGCACTGCTCGCTGACCTTCGACAGCGAGCTACGGCACGAGCGCCAGCGCGAGGCGATGGGATTCTTCACGGGGGTGGCCGACCTGCTCGAGGCGAACGGCATCCCGTGCCAGATCCGCTCGGCGGGCGGGATCGCCACCTGGCGGTGGACGGCGGGCTACCCGGGCCTGACCGAGATCCAGGCCGGCACGTACGTGGTCATGGACAACTTCCACGGCAAGATGGTGCCGCACTTCGAGCACTCGCTCACGATCCAGGCCACGGTCATCAGCCGGCAGAGTGGCAAGGTGATCGTCGACGCCGGCAACAAGTCAGTAGCCGCCCCCGACGAGGTGTCGATCGTGGGCCACGACCACAAGGTGTTCCGGTTCGACGAGGAGCACGGCATCTTCGCCGCCCCCGAGGGCTCGGCGCTGAAGGTCGGCGACCGCGTGGCGCTCGTGCCCGGGTACTCGCCGTCCACCGTGAACTGGTACGACGCCTACCACGTGGTCTCCGGCGACGTGGTCACCGACATCTGGCCCATCATCCCGCGCGGCCCGGGCCATCACGGGCTGGCCGACGCCGCCGGCCCCGCGCGCTAGGCCTGCCCGGCGCGGGGCCGGGCAGGCGCGCCCGGCCCTGCGCCGGGACCCTTGCCAGGATCCACCGCGAGGTCGATACTCCGAGGAAGAGCGGATGGTCATTCCGTGAGCGAATGCTCTGCCGAGCGGATCCTGCTTCCGGCGGGTAACGGGAAGGAGACTCACGGTGGCAGTCGAGGACCTTAAGTCGAGTCCGGGCACCGTCAAGACGGGATTGCAGGAGAACGCGATCGGGATCCCCGGCATATTGATGCAGGGCATCGCGACGATCGCGCCGTCCTTCGCGATCCTCGCGTCGTTCGTGTTCATCGTGACCTACGCGGGATTGTCCACCCCGTGGGCGTACCTGTTCGGTGGCGTGCTGCTGGGCCTGCAGGCGCTGAACGCCGCTCAGCTGGCCAAGGTGTTCCCGTCGGCCGGCGGCTGGTACACGTGGATCGCGCGGGCCTTCCACCCCCGCGCGGGATTCTTCGCCGGGGTGCTGTTCTCGGTCTGGCTGCCGCCGGTCGGCGTGCTCACGCTGTCGTACCTGTCGTATACGGTGCTCGAGCCGAATATCAAGGCGTACTACGGCGTCGACATCAAATGGTGGATATGGGTCATCGTCGGCATCGCGCTGGTGATCTTCTTCTCCTACCAGGGGATCGCGCTGTCGGAGAAGGCGCTGATCATCACCGGCAGCATCGAGATCGTGATCATGGTGGCGCTAGCCATCAGCGGCCTGGTGTCGACCGGCCCGGGCGGGTTCAGCTGGGCGCCGCTGAACCCCGGCAACTTCCACCTGTCGAGCAACCTGTTCCTCGGGGTAGTGTTCTCGATCTTCGCGTTCAGCGGCTGGGAATCCACCGGCCCGATGGCCGAGGAGAGCAAGAACCCCAAGCGTAACGTGCCGATCGGGCTGGTCGGATCGGTCATCATCTTGATGATCTACTTCGTGTTCGTCACCTGGGGCTACCTGAACGGCATCGGTGTGAACAAGGTCGGCACCATCCCCACCGCGACCGCGTGGCCGGTGGCGACGCTCGCCGAGCGGGTATGGGCCGGCGCCTGGGTCTTGTTGCTGTTCGCGCTAGTGAACTCGGCGATAGCCGTGTCGATCGCCTGCTTCAACGGGGGGACCCGGACCTGGTACGGGATGGGCCGGTCCGGCGTGCTGCCGAGCGCCCTGGGGAAGGTGGACCCGAAGCGGAAGACGCCGGTCAACTCGATTCACCTGGAAGTCGCCGTGCAGGTCATCGCGTTCGCCTGCATCCTGATCTGGGGAGTGTCGAACGTGTTCCTGACCTGGGCCAACGCGATCACGATTGGCCTGGTGCTGATGTACATCCTGGCCAACATCGGGGTGATCAAGTACTACCTGACCGAGGGCCGGGCCCAGTTCAACGTGCTGCTGCACGTGATCATCCCGGTGGTCGCCTCGGCGGCTGGCGTCGTCGTGGTCTGGAAGTCGTACTTCTCGCCGTTCACCAGCAGCGGGGTGGTCTTCTGGGGCCTGCTGGTGTTCATCGCGATCGTCGTGATCACGATCGTGGCCTTGATCTACATGCGGGTAACCGGCCGGGAGGAGTGGATGGCCAAGGCCCAGCTGGTATTCGAGCAGTCAGGCAGTGCTCACTAGTCACTGAACACCTTTCATCCTCCCCGGGCTACCCACGTACCCTGGCCTGGCCAGGCGGATGAAGGCCGTCACTCGTAGGAGATCATCACCGGCTGCGGGACGTGCGCCATCGTCTCGGCCGGGGTCAGCACCGGGTGGTCCTTGACGAAGAAGTTCTTCCACCCGAAGAACACCCCCGCGGGGACCGCGCCGGTGACCGCGTCCCAGGTCTGCTGCTTGTCGCCCGGGTTGCCCTGCCCGTCCATGTGGATGACGATGGCCAGGTCGTCGTCCCGCGTGTTGAGCCGCTGCTCGCCCTGGATCATCGACAGCCGGAACTGGTGCAGCACGAAAAGCTTCTGCGGCAGGTGATACCGCGCGGTCAGGCCGGCCAGCCAGCTGATGACGCTGTTGACCTCGGTGACGCTGACGCTGCCGATCTGCTTCAGCGGCCGCTGCCCCGGCGCCAGCGCCCACTCCGGGTCCAGGGCCAGCCCGACGTTCGGGCGCTCCAGGAACGCCTGGTACTGCTTGGCCTGGGCGAGCAGGCTGGCCCGGCCGGGTTGCAGGTCGAGGACGACGTACAGGCCGGCCCGGGACGCCCGCCGTATCCACGGGCGCAGGAAGGCCACGGGGTTCGCGTAGGAATAGGCGCCGTTCGGCCCGGGAGACCCCTGCGCGACGGTGGCGATGATCTCGAAGGTGGGCACGACGGGCACGTTGCTCAGCGGCCGGTAGAGCGCGGCCAGCTTCCTGACCCGCGCGATGCTGGCGGTCAGGCCCTGCTGGCCCAGGGCCCCGAGCGAGGGAGTGCCGGGGTCGCCGTACAACGCCACCAGGCGGCGCTCGGGGACCACGATCTGGCCGCCGCCGGGCAGCTTAACCCCGGTCTCGGCCACGGCGACCCGCGCGGCGAGCTGGCCCGGCGGCCCGAATCCGCCGCCGACGGCCAGCACGTCCCAGGGCCTGGCCGCCGCGAGCGCGGCGACGGCGGCCGGATCGGCGCGCGGGTCGTAGCCCCGGACGGAGATCACCCGCGCGCCCGCCACCCGAGCGGTCGCGGCCACGGCCAGGCTCGCGGCCCCGGGGCTGCCCTGGGGCACGAGCAGCACCACGTGGCGCAGCGGCGCGGGCGCGCGCGTCGCGGGCAGCCGGGCCGGGTTGGTGATCACGCGGACCCCGCGGATCCCCGGCAGCTGCGCGGAGAGCGCCGCCCGGGGCATCCCGACCGCGAGCACGACGCGGGGACGCAGGGCCCCGACCGCCGTTCGGACCTCGGCGCTGGCCGCCTGCGCGCTGGCGCCGCCCGGCTGCGTCACGCCGCTGCCCGGGTGCGCGCTGACCGGGGGCGAGGCCAGCAGCAGCGGCGCGTGGGCCCGCTCGGCCCGGGCCGCGGCGGCCGGCAGGCCGGCCGGGTCGCCCACGTTGGCCACGACGACCACGGGCGCGGCGGCGAACAACTGCTCGGCCACGCCGGCGGCCAGCGCGCCCGCCGGGCCGGCCAGGACCGAGCTGGCCGATGCGGGCGGGCGAGTGCGCGCCACCAGGTAGGCCGGGTCGTGGCGCGTGGGCGGCGCGGCGGCCGTGCACGCCGTGCCCGCCAGGGCCACGGCGGACAGCGCGAGCACGACCCCGGCCAGGCGCGGTCCCGGGGCGCGGGCCAGGCCGGACCGCTGGCTCAGCGCGCGGCGTCCGGGCCGCACCATCGCCGACGATCCGTCACGAGCCACCCCGCTGCCGTGTGCGGTGACGTGCCTTCCCCGCCAGACGCTACGCGCTCTGGACCGGCCGGGAGGGCGCCACGCCCAAAGCGCCCGGGCATATTTGCCGGTCATACCGTCACAGACGGCACAGGCGCCCCAGCCGTTGCGGTCAAACAGGAACGGCGGGAGAGTCGGGGCGGCTGGAGCGGGCCGGCGGCGAGAATCGGGCGGCAACAGGCCGGGTCAGCGGCCCCGGTCAGCTCCCGGGCGCGGCCGACGCGGGGTCCAGCCCGCGCCCGTCAGTGGCGATCAGCGTCGTCGTGATCCGCTTGATCAGGTGCCGCAACTGCGGGTTCATGTCGGGGTGCCAGCCGGTCATCAGCCGGGTGATCCCGTCCTCCCGGGCGGCCTCCAGCCGGGTGGCGGCCTGCTGGCCGGCCGGGGTGAGCGCCACGAGCGGGCTGGCCGCGGCGCCATCGCCGCTAGCGGGGCTGGTACCGGCGGCCGGGGTGATACCGGCGGCCGGGCTCGGGCCGGCGGCGGAGCTCGGCGTGCCGGCCGGGCTGGCGCCGTTGCCGAGCGTGACGTAACCGGCGTCGGTGAGCTCGGTCAGCCGGCGGGCGAGATGGGGTCGTTCGACGTGCAGCAGCCGGGCCAGCGCCGCCTCGCTGATCGGGGCGTGGTCGGCGATGCGGTACAGCAGCCAGGTGCCGCGCGGGCTGACGTGCACATCGGAGGCCTGGGCCAGGTTCTGGTAGACCTCCCGGCGGTGCTCGCGCCCGAACAGCGTCAGCAGCGCGCGCTCCATCTCCTGGGCCGAGTCGCGCGTGGCGGGCACCGAGGTGGGCGCGGTGCTGTCGGCCCGGTCCACCGCCCGCGAGGTCTCCCGCAGCGGCACCTCCTTCAGCAGGAGGCTCAGCAGGAAGGCGACCGCTCCGATCGGCGTCGCGAACACGAACACCGTATGCAGGGCCTGGGAGAACCCGGCGATGTAGCCGGCGTGGACCTCCGGGGGCAGGTGCGCGAGCACGGCCGGGCTGGCCCCGGTGCCTGCGGTGATCCCGCTGGGCAGCGACACCCCGTGCAGCGCGCGGGCGATGTCGCCGGCCAGCACGTTGGAGAACACCGCGCCGAAGACCGCGGTGCCGAACGATCCGCCGATGGAGCGGAAGAACGTCGTGCCCGACGTGCCGGCGCCGAGATCCTTGTAGTCGACCGCGTTCTGCACCGCGAGCACCAGCACCTGCATCGACGAGCCGATGCCCACGCCGAGGACGAACAGGTACAGCGACACCAGCCAGAAGTTCGTGCCGACGCCCAGTCGCGACAGCAGGAACAGCCCGACGGTCATCACCGCCGTGCCCACGACCGGGAAGATCTTGTACCGGCCGGTCCGGCTGACCGCCTGGCCGACGCCGATGGAGGTGAACAGCAGCCCGACCATCAGCGGCAGCAGCCGCAGGCCGGACAGGGTGGGCGAGATCCCCCGGACCACCTGCATGTACTGCGGCATGTAGGCCAGCGAGCCGAACATGACGAAGCCGATGACGAAGCCGACCACGCTGGCCGAGGCGAAGACCCGGTTGGTCAGCAGGTGCAGCGGCATGACCGGCTCGGGCGCGCGCGCCTCCACCAGGACGAAGCCCACCACGCAGACGAGGGCGAGCACCCCCAGCAGGATGATCGGGAAGGAGCCCCAGGGGTACGTGACGCCGCCGAGCGAGGTCAGCAGCACCAGGCAGGTCGCGGCCGCGCCGACCAGCACGGTGCCCGCGTAGTCGATCACGTGGCGGGCCGTGCCCAGCCGGCCGGGCAGCACCGCCGCGGTGACGACCAGGGCCACGGCGCCGATCGGGAGGTTGATGTAGAACACCCACCGCCAGGACAGGTTGTCCACGAAGAAGCCGCCGATCAGCGGCCCGAGCACGCTGGCCACCCCGAACGTGGCGCCGAAGATCCCCTGGTAGCGGCCGCGCTCCCGGGGCGAGACGACATCCCCGACGATGGTCTGCGCGCCCACGATCAGGCCGCCGCCGCCCAGGCCCTGGATCGCGCGGAAGGCGATCAGCTGTTCCAAGGAGTGCGCCAGGCCGGACAGCGCGGAGCCGATCAGGAAGATGACGATCGCGGCCTGGAAGAACTGCTTCCGGCCGTACATGTCGCCGAGCTTCCCCCACAGCGGCGTGGAGACGGTGGAGGCCAGCAGGTAGGCGGTGACGACCCAGGACAGGTGCGACAGCCCGTGCAGGTCACCGGCGATGGTCGGCAGCGCGGTGGCCACGATCGTCTGGTCCAGCGCGGCCAGCAGCATGCCCAGCAGCAGGGCGCCGATGATGATCAGTACCCGGCGCTGGTCGATGCCCGGCGACTGGTCACCGGGGGGCGGCTGGTCACCGGGCGGCAGATCGGCGGACACGGTCCCGCTACCGGCTCCGGTGGTCATCGCGCGCTCACCCCATTTGACGTCATTCCGGCATGACATCCTCATGCTGCCCCGCTGCGTGCGGTCCGGCAAGATCGCGCTGGCCGGGAGCGGGAGGCTGAACCTTTTCATCCGCCGACCTCGGGCTCGGAGTGTGTAGGCAGGCATGACGAGGATGAAAAGGCTCACTACCCGGGCGGGATGCTGCACGCGCGGATGGCGGCGATGCTGCGGTCGATGTCGTCCTCGGTGGTGCACCAGCCGCTCACGCTGACCCGCATCGCGCGGCGCCCGTGCCAGGTCGTCGGCCCGCACCAGCAGGTTCCCTCGCGCTGCACCGCGGCGATGACCGCGTCCGTCCGGTCCGGGTCGCCGAAGTCGACCACCACCTGGTTGAGCACCACGTCGTTGAGGACCGCGTACCCGCACTCCCGCATCCCGTCGGCGACCCGGCACGCCAGCCGGCAGCACCGCTCGACCAGGTCCGCCACGCCCCGCCGGCCCAGCGCGGCCAGCGCCGCCCACACCTCGGCGCCGCGGGCACGCTGGGAGCTCTGCGGCGTGAAATACATGGGCTCGCGGGCCGCGGCGCCCGGCAGGTACGCGGCCGAGGCCTCGAGCGCGGCCCGCAGCGCCGCGGGGTCGCGGACCAGGGCGATACCGCAGTCGTAGGTCGTGTTCAGCCACTTGTGGGCGTCGGTCGCCCAGGAGTCCGCCGCGGCCACCCCCGCCACCTGGGCGGCGGTGGCGGGCGACGCCGCCGCCCAGAGCCCGAAGGCGCCGTCCACGTGAACCCAGGCGTGCCCGTGGCGGGCCCATTCGATGAGCGGGCCGAACGGATCGCTGGCCCCGCTGTTGACGTTGCCCGCCTGCAGGCACACGATCGCCGGCCCGCGCAGTCCCGGCAGGTCGCGGGGCACGATCCGGCCCTGGGCGTCCGCGGGCAGCGCGACGGCCCGGTCGCGGCCCAGGCCCACCAGGCCGAGCGCCTTGCGGACGGTGGCGTGCACCTCGGACCCGGTCACGACGGTCACCGGCGGCGCCCCGATCAGCCCCTGCCCGGCCGCGTCCCAGCCGTGCCGGGCCAGGACCGCGTCCCGGGCGGCCGCCAGGCAGGTCGCGTTGGCCATGGTGGCGCCGGTGACGAAGCCGCCGCCGGTGCCGCCCGGCAGGCCCAGCAGCTCGGTCACCCAGCGCAGCGCGACCGCGTCGAGCCGGGCCGCGGCGGGCGACATGACCGTCATGGCCGCGTTCTGGTCCCAGGCCGCGATCAGCCAGGCGGCCGCCACGGCCACCGGGAGCGCGCCGCCGGTGACGAACCCGAAGTAGCGCGGACCCGCGGACGCCACGGTGGCCGGCGAGCCCACGTCGTCGAGCAGGGCGAGCACCTCCGCGGCGTCCCGGCCGGAGCCGGGCAGCGGAAAGTCGAGCCGGGCCAGGGCCTCGACCGCCGCCGCCGGCGGGGCTACGCCGCGCCCGGCCAGCCCGTCCAGGTAGGCCAGCGCCCGCCGCTGCGCGTCCTCGAGCAGCGCGGGGCGGCCCGCGAGAGCCGCCGCGATCACCGGACCGCCCGGAAGCAGGCCCGGACCTCGTTGACGAAGGCCTGCGGCTGCTCGAACGCGGCGAAGTGACCGCCGCGGTCCAGCTCGTTCCAGTAGTGCACGTTCGTGAGCTGCCTCTGCGCCCAGCGGCGGGACGGGCGGAAGATCTCCTTGGGGAAGATCGAGCAGCCGACCGGCACCGTGACCGGGCCGAGGAATCCCGTGTCGCGGTTTTCCCAGTAGAGCCGGGCCGAGGAGGCCCCGGTGCCGGGGATCCAGTAGAGCATCACGTTGTCGAGCATCTCATCGCGGGACAGGACGTTGGCCGGGTCGCCGTCGCAGTCGGTCCAGGACCAGAACTTCTCCACGATCCAGGCGCACAGCCCGGCCGGCGAGTCGGCCAGCCCGTAGCCGACGGTCTGCGGGCGGGTCGACTGCTCCTTGAAGTAGCCCGAGTCCCACTCGTTGTAGTGGTTGATCGTGGCCAGGGCCGCCTGCTCCCGCTCGGTCAGGTCACCGGCGTCGGACGGGTCCGGGAACGCGATCGGCATGTTGAGGTGGATGCCGGCCAGGTGCCCGGGGTGGCGCATGCCGAGCGCCGTCGTCACCTGGGCCCCCCAGTCGCCGCCCTGGGCGGCGTAGCGCGGGTAGCCGAGCCGCCCCATGAGCTGGTCCCAGGCGTCGGCGATGCGCCCGGTGCCCCATCCGGGCCGGTCCGGCTGGCCGCTGAAGCCGTAGCCGGGCAGCGACGGGCATACCACGTGGAAGGCGTCGGCGGCGTCCCCGCCGAACGCCACCGGGTCGGCCAGCGGCTCGATGACCTTACCGAACTCGACGACCGAGCCCGGCCACCCGTGCGTGATGACCAGGGGGAGGGCGCCGGGGTGCGGCGAGCGGGCGTGGATGAAGTGGATGTCGACGCCATCGATCCGGGTCAGGAACTGGGGAAAGCGGTTGAGCCGGGCCTCCGAGGCCCGCCAGTCGTACCGCTCCAGCCAGTACTCGCAGAGCTGGCGGGTGTAGGCCAGCGGGATCCCCTGGGACCAGTCGTCCACGGTCTCGCGCCCCGGCCACCGGGTCTGGCGCAGCCGCCGTCGCAGGTCGTCGAGGTCGGCGTCGGGGACGTCGATGCGGAACGGGATGATGCCATCGTCATGGACCCAGCATGGCGCCTGGTCACCGGGCGGGCGGGAAGGCGCGGCCGGCCGCGCGTTACCAGTCCGGCGCCCAGACCATCGCCGGCTTGACGCTGGCGTCCTCGAGGTCGGCGAGCACCGGGATGTCGCGGGTGTCCAGGACCCGGAACCGGTCCCGCGGCAGGAAGGCGCGGCCGATGTCGCCGGTGAGCACCGACGCGCCGCGGGCCCTGGCCCGCTCCAGGAAGCCGAGCACGCGCTCGGCGAGCGGCCCCGAATACCAGACATCGCCCGCCAGCACCACCTCGGCGCCGTCACCGTCGCCGTCGAGGACGTCGCCGGCGATGACCGGGACCGGCACCCCGTTCGCCCGGGCGTTGAGCCTGATCGCGGCGGCGGCCAGGGCGTCGATCTCGCTGGCCACCACCGCGGCCGCCCCGGCCATCGCCGCCGCGATCGCGACCAGGCCGGAGCCCGACCCGAGATCCAGCACCCGGCGGCCGGCCACGAGGCCGGGATGGTCGAGCACGTAGCGCGCCAGGGCCTGCCCGCCGGGCCACGCGAAGGCCCAGAACGGCGGCGGCTGGCCGGTCCCGAGCTCGTCTTCGGTCCGCTGCCACAGCCCGAGCACGTCCCCGGCGAGGTGCAACCGGATCTGGCTGACCTCGGGGACCGGGCTGAGCAGGCAGGCCGACCGCACGAAGGATTCCGGGGCGGCAGGCTCGGCGGGCACCCTTGTATGATCTCAGGGACAGGGGGCGACGTCTTTTATCACGTATGCCTCACGGCCCCCGCAAGCAGGCACCCCAGATGGGTATCAGCTGGTATACAACAGGGCAGGTGCCGTCCGCCCGCTGGGTCACCGGGCAGCAAAGGCTAGGGGGTCAGAGGTTTGTCCGGAATGGGACTACTCCGCTGGCGGATCGTGGCGCTCGCGGCAGCCATCGTCGCACTCCTGGCGGGGGGCGCGTGGTTCGCCCTGACCGGGGCATCAGCGCAGGGCCAGGGCAAGGACGGGCCCGCGCACCAGGCGGCGGCCAGGCCCGCGCACCAGGCCCAGGTCCAGCCCGAGTCCGTGGTGTCGGTCACGCCGGCGTCGCATTCTCAGGGGGTCAACGGCGCCAGTCCCGTCCAGGTCGTCTTCTCCGCCCCGCTGGCCGCCGACTCGCCGATGCCCACGCTGACCCCGGCCATCGACGGTAGCTGGCAGCGGGTCAGCCCCACCACCGTCCAGTTCGTCCCCGCCCAGGGGTTCACGGAGCAGACCCACGTCCGGCTGGTGATCCCGGCCGGGCCCTCGGGCGTCCGGTCGGCCAGCGGCGGGCTGCTCGCGGCGCAGGTGGTCGACAAGTTCTGGACCGGCTCGTACAGCACGCTCAGGCTGGAGCAGCTCCTCGCGCAGCTTGGCTACCTGCCGCTGACCTGGATGCCGGTGACCGGCAACATACCGGCGGCCGCCGGGAACGCCAGCGCCCAGCTCAGCGCCGCCTACAGCCCCCCGCCCGGGACGTTCGCCTGGCAGCCGGGGTACCCGTCGGAGCTGCAGAACTTCTGGCAGCCCGGCCAGCCCAGCCTGATCCTCACCGGCGCGGTGATGGCGTTCGAGTCCGACCACGGGCTGACCATGGACGGCGACGCCGGGCCGGGCGTCTGGCGTGCGCTGCTGGCGGCGGTGGCCGCGGGTGACAACAACCCCCACGGCTACACCTACGCGCTGGCCAGCCAGGCGATCCCGGAGACGCTGACCGTGTGGCATGACGGCCATGTGATCCTGCACACCCTGGCCAACACCGGCATTCCCGCCGCCCCGACCTCGGTCGGGACCGCCCCGGTGTACCTGCGGTACACCTTCCAGATCATGAAGGGCACCAACCCCGACGGGAGCAAGTACGCGGACCCGGTGTCCTGGGTGTCCTACTTCCGGTCCGGCGAGGCCGTGCACTACTTCCCGCGGGGCTCCTACGGCTACCCGCAGAGCCTCGGCTGCGTCGAGCTGCCCTACAACCAGGCGCACTACGTATGGCCGTACATGACCTACGGCACCCTGGTGACCGTTACCGGGGCCTGAGGACCGTAACGGCACGTCAGGGCCCGCGCCCGCTGGCCGCCGCACGTCGATAGCATCGAGGGCACCGGGGACCACCGGAGAGCGCGGGGTTAACCGCCACCTTCCCGCAGGCCAACGACAGGAGTCAGCCGTGCCAGCCGACAAGCTTCAGATCACCCTCGCCGGCCGCGAGCACGTGGTGGAAGCGGGCACGACGGCCGCGCAGGCCCTCGGCGGCCCCGGCGGGCTCGTCTTCTCGCATCCCCAACGGAACGGTACGCGGTGACGCGGTGATCGCGGCCAGGGTCAACGGGGAGCTCAGGGACCTGGCGTGCCCGCTGGCCGACGGCGACACGGTGGAGCCGGTCGACATCGGCAGCGCCGACGGGCTGGCCATCTTGCGGCACTCCACCGCGCACGTGATGGCGCAGGCGGTGCAGGACCTGTTCCCCGAGGCCAAGCTGGGGATCGGCCCTCCGATCGAGAACGGCTTCTACTACGACTTCGACGTGCCGTCCCCGTTCGGGCCCGAGGATCTCAAGGCCATCGAGCAGAAGATGCGCCAGCTGGTGAAGCAGGGCCAGCTGTTCTCCCGCCGGGCCGTCACCGATGCCGAGGCGCGGGCCGAGCTGGCCGGCGAGCCCTACAAGCTGGAGCTGATCGCGGTCAAGGGCGGCCAGCCCGGCCACCCGGGGGCTTCGACGGCGCCGACCGAGGTCAGCGCCGAGGAGTCGGTGGAGGTCGGCGGCGGTGAGCTGACCATCTACGACAACCTCGACCGGGCCACCGGCGAGCGGCGCTGGCAGGACCTGTGCCGCGGCCCGCACCTGCCCAGCACCCGGGCGATCCCGGCGTTCAAGCTGATGCGCACGGGCGGTGCGTACTGGCGCGGCAGCGAGAAGAACCCGCAGCTGCAGCGGATCTACGGCACCGCCTGGCCGTCGCGCGAGGCCCAGGACGAGTAC
Organism: uncultured Actinomycetota bacterium; assembly: GCA_963745575.1. Classification (GTDB taxonomy): domain Bacteria; phylum Actinomycetota; class Actinomycetes; order Streptosporangiales; family Streptosporangiaceae; genus JASHPR01. Next base: position 16,460 of record CAVUYA010000015.1, read on the forward strand.
CTGACGATGCTGGCCGAGGCCGAGCGGCGCGATCACCGGCGGCTCGGCGCCGAGCTCGACCTGTTCTCGTTCCCGACCGAGATCGGCAGCGGGCTCCCGGTGTTCCACCCCAAGGGCGGGATCGTCCGGCGGGTCCTCGAGGACTACTCGCGGCAGCGGCACGTGGAGGCCGGCTACGAGTTCGTCAACACCCCGCACATCACCAAGTCCGAGCTGTTCGAGACCTCCGGGCACCTGGAGTGGTACGCCGAGGGCATGTTCCCGCCGATGGAGCTGGAGGGCGCGAAGTACTACGCCAAGCCGATGAACTGCCCGATGCACATCCTGATCTACGCATCGCGCGGGCGGTCCTACCGCGAGCTGCCGCTGCGGCTGTTCGAGTTCGGCACCGTGTACCGGTTCGAGAAGTCCGGGGTGGTGCACGGCCTGACCCGGGCCCGCGGCTTTACCCAGGACGACGCGCACATCTTCTGCCGGCCCGACCAGCTGGCCGACGAGCTCGCGTCGCTGCTGGCGTTCGTGGTGGGCCTGCTGCGCGACTTCGGGCTGACCGAGTTCGAGGCCGAGCTGTCGACCCGGCCGGAGAAGTTCGTCGGCGAGGTGTGGGAGTGGGACCAGGCCGAGGCGGCGCTGAAGCACGCGCTCGACGCCTCGGGGCTGCCGTACGTGATCGCCGAGGGCGAGGGCGCGTTCTACGCGCCCAAGATCGACGTGCACGTCCGGGACGCGATCGGCCGCCGCTGGCAGCTGTCCACCCTGCAGGTGGACTTCCAGGAGCCGGGCCGGTTCGGGATCGAGTACCAGGCCGCCGACGGCACCAGGAAGCGGCCGTACATGATCCACCGGGCGCTGTTCGGGTCGATCGAGCGGTTCTTCGGGATCTTGCTGGAGCACTACGCGGGCGCGTTCCCGCCCTGGCTGGCCCCGGTCCAGGTGGTCGGGATCCCGATCGCCGACGCGCACGTGCCGTACCTGGAGGACGTCGCGGCCCGGCTGCGGGAGCAGGGGATCAGGGCCCAGGTCGACACCGGTGACGACCGGATGCAGAAGAAGATCAGGCACGCGCAGCAGCAGAAGGTGCCCTACATGCTGCTGGCCGGGGACGAGGACATGGCCGCGGGGGCGGTCTCGTTCCGCTACCGCAGCGGGGAGCAGAAGAACGGGGTCCCCGTGGACCAGGCCGTGGCGGAAATCGTGGACGCGGTGGCGCGGCGCATCCAGGTCTGACGGTTTGCCTCCCGGGCGTCGCCCGCCCGGCACCCGGAACCTTGCCCCTCGGGGTGCTGCCCGCCCGCCGTCCGGAACCGTCGCATAAGCGGATATCTTCTCCCCCGTTTGCACGATAGTTCGGAGCAGGCAGGACCGGACCTTTGCGGACTTCGCACATAGTTCGCACGCCGGCAGGTCTAGACCTTTGGCCGTCTAGCTAGCACCCTAGGTAAGGGTGGGGTGGAGGTCGTTGAGGCTAGGGGGCGCGCCGGTGAGCGATCGGCGGGATCAGCGGTGACGGGTGATGTGGCCGGGCGTCCTGGCCGGGTGGCCGGATCCGTGACCGCGCGGGCCGGGCTCGGCTTCCGTTCCGGCCGACGTAGAAGCGGACCGGGCGGTGACCGCCCTGTACGCCGAGCACTACCGGACCCTGGTGGGCCTCGCGACGTTCCTGGTCCGGGATAACTCCACCGCCGAGGAAGTGGTGCAGGACTCGTTCGTGGCCATCCACTCCGGCTGGCGTCGGCTCAGGGACCGGGACAAGGCCCTGGCGTACCTGCGGCGCTCGGTGGTCAACCGGTCCCGTTCCGTCCTGCGGCACCGGATGGTCGTCGACAAGAACGCACCCGACCCGCCGCCGGACATGCCCAGCGCGGAGCAGGGCGCGATCGTGCAGATGGAGCGCTCCGCGGTGGTCGATGCGCTGCGCACGCTGCCGTTACGGCAGCGCGAGGCGCTCGTGCTGCGGTTTTACGCCGACCTGTCCGCGGGTCAGATCGCCTCGACCATGGGGATCAGCACGGGCGCCGTCAAGAGCCACACCGCCCGCGGCATGTCCGCGATGCGAACCGTGCTGGAGTAGCCAGGCGTGACCCAGCCCGATTTTGATCATGCTGAGATGCTCCGCCGCGTGCTGCACGCCGAGGCCGACACCATCGAGCCCGCCGAGGATGGCCTGAGGCGGATCCGGGCCCGGCTGACCGAGCCGCACTCGACGCCCGTCGCCTGGATCACGACCGGGTGGTCCGAGATCGCCGGCCGGGCGCGAGGCGGACTGCAGACCCTAGCGGAGTGGATGCAGCAGGTGCCCGGCACCGCGCGCGAACGGTTCCGCGCGGCCCGGCCCGGCCTGCAGCACCCGGCGTGGCGTCCCGTCGCCGGGCTGTCCCTGGCCGCCTTCATCGCGATAGCGGCCGCCTTCGTGTTCACCCCGTTGCCCCAGCACGTGTTCGCGCAGGCCGTCGCGCTGATCCAGACCGTCGAGGGCGGCGGCCCCGCGGTCGGCACCGGCGGCCCGGCGGTGAGCGGCAGCGGCGGCACGCAGACCGGTGGCGGAACGGCCGTCGCCGGCGCCGGGCCCGGCAAGCAGAACCACAAGCGCGGCACCCGCCCACTGCCCGACGCCCGCCGCGGCCAGCCCGGGCCCGTGCCCCCGCCCGAGCGCCTGCCCGAGCGCGACGGCCAGCGCCAGCCCGACGCCCACCGCCAGCTCGAGCCCGTCCGCTTGCCCGACTCCCACGCCGACCCCGACTCCCACGCCGACGTCCCACGCCGACCCCGACCCCGACGCCCACGCCGACTCCCACGCCGACCCCGACCCCGACCCCTACGCCGACCCCTACGCCGACCCCCACCCCGACCCCCACCCCCACCCCCACGGCCACGCCAGCTGCCACCCAGACCGCACCGGGACCGAACAGCAGTCAGGCACCAGGACCCGGCGGACGGCACCGCGCCGGGCCCGGCGGACAGCGCCGGGCCGAGCCCCGGCGGCTGACCCGAGCGGCCCTATGCTGCATCCATGCCACCAGCCGCTTCCGATGAGCCGGCCCAGCCGGATGAGGGCGCCCGGGGACGCCAGGGATCCGTGCGCGACACGGAGGACGCCCTGCAAGACGGGGCCGGGATCCCGGACGGATTCCAGCGCCTGTGGATGCCGCACCGCATGGCCTATATCAAGGGCGAGGGCAAGCCCCAGGGAACCGGCGCCGGCGACGGCTGCCCGTTCGACCGGATACCGAAGCTCAGCGACGCCGACGGCCTGATCGTCGCCCGCGGCACGCTGGTCTACGCGGTGCTCAACCTGTACCCGTACAACGCCGGGCACCTGATGATCGTCCCGTACCGGCACGTGGCCGACTACACCGAGCTCGACCCCGATGAGACCGCGGAACTGGCCAGCTTCACCAAGCTCGCGATGACCGCGCTGCGCACCGCGTCCGGCGCCCAGGGCTTCAACATCGGCATGAACATGGGCGGGGTCGCGGGCGCGGGGATCGCCGCGCACCTGCACCAGCACGTCGTGCCGCGGTGGGGCGGGGACACCAACTTCATGCCCGTGGTCGGCCAGACGCGGGTGCTGCCGCAGCTTCTGGCCGACACGCGCACGATGCTCGCCGAGGCCTGGCCCCGGCCGTGACCCCCAGTCAGCCCTGCTTCGAGGCGCTCACCACCTTCTCGGCCAGGTGCGAGGGCAGCGGCTCATAGCGCAGGTAGGAGCGGGTGAACGAGCCGGTGCCCTGCGACATGGACCGCAGGTCGATCGCGTAGCGGGTGATCTCGAGTTCCGGTATCTCCGCCTTGACCAGGGTCCTGGCCCCGGGAACCGGCTCGGTGCCGAGCACCCGGCCGCGGCGTGACGACAGGTCGGACATCACCGCGCCCACGTAGGCGTCCGGCACGAGCACCGACACCTCGTCGACCGGCTCGAGCAGCAGCACGCCCGCCTTGTCCGCCGCGTCCCGCAGCGCGGCCCGGCCCGCCTTCTGGAACGCCATGTCGGAGGAGTCCACCGAGTGCGCCTTGCCGTCGAACAGCGTGACCCGGATGTCGACCATCGGGTAGCCGGCCAGCACGCCCTGCTCCATCTGGGCCCGGACGCCCTTCTCCACCGACGGGATGAACTGCCGCGGCACCACGCCGCCGACGATCTTGTCGACGAACTCCAGGCCCCCGCCGGACGGCAGCGGCTCGACCTCGATGTGCGCGATGCCGAACTCGCCGTGCCCGCCGGTCTGCTTGACGTTCCGGCCCAGGCCCTGCGCCTTGCCCGCGACCGTCTCGCGCAGCGGGACCCGCAGCTCGGCGGTCTCCACCGCGACCCCGTAGCGGCTGGACAGCCGGTCGAGGAGCAGGTCGACGTGGGCCTCGCCCATGGTCCAGAGCACGAGCTGGCGGGTCTCGGAGTTTATCTCCAGGCGCAGCGTCGGGTCCTCGGCCACGAGCCTGCTGAGCGCCTGCGACATCTTGTCCTCGTCCGCCTTGGACTTGGCGGTGATGGCCACCGGCAGCAGCGGCTCCGGGCTGGACCACGGCTCCATCAGCAGCGGGTTGTCCTTGTCCGACAGCGTGTCGCCGGTCTCCGCGCTGGCGAGCTTGGCCACGGCGCAGATGTCCCCGGCGGCGCACTGCGAGATGGTCCGCTGCTGCTTGCCGAGCGGCGAGGTCAGGGCGCCGATCCGCTCGTCCTGATCGTGGTCGGCGTGCCCCCGGTCCGCGCGGCCGTGGCCCGAGACGTGCACGGTGGCGTCGGGCCGCAGCGTGCCGGAGAACACCCGCACCAGGCTGATCCGGCCCACGTAGGGGTCCGAGGTGGTCTTCACGACCTCGGCCAGCAGCGGCCCGCGCGGGTCGCTCGACAGGCCGCTGACCGGCTTCCCGTCCGGCGTGGTCACCGGGGGCAGCGGATGCTCCGCCGGGGACGGGAACGCCTGCGTCATCACCTCGAGGAGCTCGGACATGCCGATCCCCTGCGGCGCCGCCGCGGCCAGGACCGGGTAGAAGCTGCCCTGCGCGACGGCCTTCTCCAGGTCCTCGATCAGCACCTTGGCGTCGATCGCCTCACCGGACAGGTACCGGTCCATGAGGCTCTCGTCCTCGCTCTCCTGGATGATCGCCTCGATCAGCGCGCTGCGCGCCTCCTCGATCCGGTCAGCGTCGTCCGGGTCCGGGTCGCGCTCCTCGCGGGAGCCGCCCGAGTAGTCGTAGAAGCGCTCGGACAGCAGCCCGATCAGCCCGCGGACGCCGCCCTGGGCGTCGGTGACCGGCAGGTACAGCGGGGCGACCGAGTCGCCGAAGGCGTCCCGGCACGAGGCCAGGGCCTCGGCGAAGTCCCCGCGCTGGTGGTCGATCTTGGTGATGACGACGGCGCGCGGCATGCCGACGGCGGCGCATTCCTCCCACAGCATCCGGGTCAGGCCGTCCACGCCCTCGGTGGCCGAGACGGTGAACAGGGCGGCGTCCGCGGCGCGCAGGCCGGCCCGCAGGTCCCCGGTGAAGTCGGCGTAGCCCGGCGTGTCCAGCAGGTTCACCTTGACCCCGCCGTGCACCACCGGCGCCAGGGTCAGGTTGACCGAGCGCTGCTGCCGGACCTCGACCTCGTCGAAGTCGCTCACGGTCGTCCCGTCCTCGACCCGCCCGGCGCGCTGGATCGTCCCGGTGCTGACGAGCAGGGCCTCGACCAGGGTGGTTTTCCCCGCGCCTGAGTGGCCGACAAGCACGACGTTGCGCACGCTATCGGGCTGGCCGGCCGCGGATGCCCTGCCCGCGGCTCCCGAGGTGCCCGTCTTTTCCGCCATCCGATCGCCTCCTGGTTAGCTCTGTTCGGCTGCTGCACGACCAGCCTTTACCTGCCGGTTCCGGATCACAAGTCCTGAGCCGGAATCGCCTGTTTCGCGGCGGGCCCGCGGACCGGCGCCAGGACGGCGGCAAACCGCCCGCCAGTAAGATCAGACGGCCATGCTCAAAGCTCTGCGCCCGTTCCTCGCCCGGCTGCTGGACCCGGTCGTCGGCGCGCTCGCGCGCACCCCGATCACGCCCAACGCTCTCACGATCACGGGCAACATCGGGATGTCGGCCGGGGCGCTCGCGCTCTACCCCACCGGTCACCTGTTCGCCGGGACTATGGTCTGCTGGTTTTTCGTTACTGCCGACATGCTGGACGGGGCCCTGGCCCGGGTCAAGGGGACGACCGGCAGCTTCGGGGCGTTCCTGGACTCCACCCTCGACCGGGTCGGCGACGCGTCGGTGTTCGCCGGGCTCGCGGTCTGGTTCGTGCTCGGCGGGCACAGCAGGCTGCTCGCCGGGGTCGCGCTGTTCTGCCTGGTGGCAGGCTTGCTGGTGTCGTACACGAAGGCACGCGCCGAGGGCCTGGGGCTGCGCTGCGACGTGGGGCTGGCCGAGCGCACCGAGCGGCTGCTCATCGGCCTGGTCGCCGCGGGGCTGGCCGGGCTCGGCGTACCGTATGTCCTTCCCGCAGGGCTTTGGGTGCTGGCGGCGCTGAGCGCGTTCACGTTCGGGCAGCGGGTCCTCGCCGTGCGCCGGGAGGCGGTGGGCGGCGGGAGCCGATGCGCGAGGAGGTGGCGAATGCCCGGGCTGAAGGACAGGCTGGCCGCGGCCGGCTACGGCCTCGGCTGGTCGGTCGTCTGCCGGCTGCCCGAGTCCTGGGCCAGGTGGGCGTTCCGGGCCGCGGCCGACATCGCCTGGCGCCGTCAGGGCCCGCAGGTCCAGGTCCTGGAGGGAAACCTGCGCCGGGTGCTCGGCCCCGACGCCACCGGGGCCGAGTTGCGGGCGCTGTCCCGGGAGTCGCTGCACTCCTACGCGCGGTACTGGCTGGAGATCTTCCGGCTGCCGGTGACCCCGGTGGAGCGCCTGGTCACGCAGACCGTGGCTGCGGGAGACATCCAGGTCGGACTCGATTACCTCAAGACGGGCCGCGGCGTGATCTTCGCGCTGCCGCACATGGGCAACTGGGACCAGGCGGGCGCGTGGATCATCCATCAGGGCGCGGGCTCGTTCACCACCGTGATGGAGCGGCTCAAGCCGGAATCGGTCTACGACAAGTTCGTCGCGTTCCGCGAGGGGCTCGGCATGGAGGTGCTGCCCGCCAGCGGGGGAGCGGTGCAACGCGTTCGGGATCCTGTCGCAGCGGCTGCGGGCCGGCAAGCTGGTCTGCCTGCCCGCCGACCGGGACGTGACCGGCTCCGGCATCGAGGTGGAGTTCTTCGGCGAGAAGGCGCGCATGACGGTCGGCTCCGCGGCGCTGGCCGAGCGGACCGGAGCGGCCCTGTTTCCTGCGATCCTGTGGTATGAGGGTGACCGCTGGGGGATCTTTGTCGACAAGGAGATCCCGGTACCCGCCGAAGGGGACAGGAAGCAGAAGGTGGCCGCGATGATGCAGGAGCTCGCGCGCAGCTTTGAAGCGGGCATCAGGGCGCATCCCGCGGACTGGCACATGCTGCAGCGGGTGTTCGTCGCCGACCTCGACCCGGAGCGGCTGGCCCGGGCTGACGCCAGGGCCGCCACGGCGGAGGCGGCCAGGCCGCGACGGCCGACCCCGGGGGTGCATCGGGGTGAAAGTCGGCCTGGTCTGCCCGTACACCTGGGACGTGCCCGGCGGCGTGCAGGAACACATCAGGGGCCTGGCCGAGGCGCTGATCGATCTCGGTCACCAGGTCTCGGTGATCTCGCCCGCGGACGACGACGCGCCGCTGCCCGGCTACGTCGTCGCGGCCGGCCGCGCCGTGCCGGTCCCGTACAACGGGTCGGTGGCCCGGCTCGCGTTCGGCTTCCTGTCCGCGAGCCGGGTACGCCGGTGGCTCAAGGACGGCGGCTTCGACGTGCTGCACGTGCACGAGCCGGCCGCGCCGAGCCTGTCGCTGCTGGCCTGCTGGGTGGCTGACGGGCCGATCGTGGCCACCGTGCACACCGCGATCCCGCGCTCACGCGCGATGCACGCCGCCGAGCCGATCCTGCAGTCGGCCCTGGAGAAGATCAACGGCCGGATCGCGGTGTCCGAGGCGGCGCGCACCACCCTGGTCGAGCACTTCGGCGGGGACGCGGTGCTGATCCCGAACGGCGTCCCGGTGCGCAAGCTCGAGAAGGCCGACCCGCTGCCGGGCTGGCCGGGCCCGGGCGGCGCGCTCGGCTTCCTCGGCCGGATGGACGAGCCGCGCAAGGGCTTCGCCGTGCTGCTGCGGGCCTTCGAGCTGCTCGCGGCGGAGCGGCCGGAGCTGCGGCTGCTGGTGGCGGGCCACGGCGACGCTGACGAGGCGCTGGCCAAGACGCCCGCCGGGCTGCGGGACAGGATCGTGATGCTCGGCCAGGTCAGCGACGAGGACAAGATCCGCGTCTACCACTCGGTGGACGTCTTCTGCGCTCCCAACACCGGGGGCGAGAGCTTCGGCATCGTGCTGGCCGAGGCGATGGCGGCGGGCGCCCCGATCGTCGCCAGCGACCTGGAGGCGTTCCGCCAGGTCCTGCGCCGCGGTGAGGCCGGCGAGCTGTTCCCGACCGGGGACGCGGCCGGGCTGGCCGCCGCGGCCGGGCGGCTGCTCGACCAGCCCGAGCTCCGGGCGGCCCGCTCGGCGGCCGCGTCCGCGGCCGTGCGCGCCTACGACTGGCCGGTGGTGGCCCGGGACGTGGTGCGCGTCTACGAGGCCGTGATGGCCGGAACCGGCCGCGTCGCGGTGGCCCCGAGCGGGGGACGCCGGTGATCGCCACCATCCTGCTGGTCGTGGTCGCGATCGCGATCATCGGCGTGTACGTGTCCTGGCGCGCGGGCAGGCTGGACCGGCTGCACGCCCGGCTCGAGGCGGCCCGGGCCGCCCTCGACGCCGCCCTGGTCCGCCGCAGCTCGGTCGCGCTGGAACTAGCGTCCTCGGGCGTTCTCGACCCGGCCACCAGCCTGCTGCTGGCCAGCGCGGCGCATGACGCGCGATCGGCCCAGGATCGCCAGGAACTCCCCGAGAGCGATCTGACCCGGGCGCTGCGCGCGGTCTTCGGCCAGCCCGGCTTCCGCGACTCGCTGAACGGCGTGGACCGCGCCGGGGAGCTGCTCACCGAGCTCGAGAGCGCGGCCCACCAGGTGTTCCTGGCCAGGAAGTTCTACAACGACGCCGTCGCGGCGACCCGGGACGCCCGGCGCCGGCCCCTGGTCCGGCTGCTGCGCCTGGCCGGGGGCGCCCCGCTGCCGGAGTTCTTCGAGATCGAGGATTCCCTGGTCGGGACCGGCGAGGCCGGCCAGGGCGCCGACATACCGCACCTCACCGGCTGACCCGCCTGCCCGGCCCCGCCCGGCCGGCCCGGCCGAGCCAGGTGAGCCGGCCTGGCCAGCGCCTACCATGGGGGCATCGGTGAATGACGATCGAGCGAGGTAGCCGTGCCAGTCTCCAGTTCTGCCAGTTCTGCCCGTTCCGCCCCGGCGAGGGCCGGCCGCGCGGTAGCCGAGACCGGGACGCAGCGCGTCAAGCGGGGCATGGCCGACATGCTCAAGGGCGGCGTGATCATGGACGTGGTCACGCCGGATCAGGCCAAGGTCGCCGAGGACGCCGGCGCCGTGGCGGTCATGGCGCTGGAGCGGGTGCCCGCCGACATCCGGGCGCAGGGCGGCGTGGCCCGGATGAGCGACCCCGACATGATCGACGAGATCATCGCCGCCGTGTCGATCCCGGTCATGGCCAAGTGCCGGATCGGGCACTTCGTCGAGGCGCAGGTGCTGCAGGCCATCGGGGTGGACTACATCGACGAGTCCGAGGTGCTGACCCCGGCCGACGAGGCGCATCACGTCGACAAGTGGGAGTTCACCGTGCCGTTCGTGTGCGGCGCGACCAACCTGGGCGAGGCGCTGCGGCGGATCGCCGAGGGCGCCGCGATGATCAGGTCGAAGGGCGAGGCGGGCACCGGCAACGTCGTCGAGGCGACCCGGCACATGCGCGGCATCCGGGCCGGGATCCGCCGCCTGTCCGCGCTGTCCGCGGAGGAGCTGTACAGCGCGGCCAAGGAGCTGCAGGCCCCCTACGAGCTGGTCGCCGAGGTGGCGGCCGCGGGCCAGCTGCCGGTGGTGCTGTTCACCGCGGGCGGCATCGCCACGCCCGCCGACGCGGCGATGATGATGCAGCTCGGCGCGGACGGCGTGTTCGTCGGCTCCGGGATCTTCAAGTCCGGCGACCCCGCGGCCCGGGCCGCCGCGATCGTGAAGGCGACCACCTTCCACGACGACCCCGACGTCATCGCCAAGGTGTCGCGCGGGCTGGGCGAGCCCATGGTGGGGATCAACCTGGAGACGCTCGCGCCGGAGCAGCGCTACGCCGGCCGCGGCTGGTGACGCCCGCGCCGCACGGCACCCGGGCCGGCTGGTGACGGCCGCCGCACGGCGCCGCAGGGACACGGCCCGTGAGGACGGCCGCAGCTGGTGACGCCCGCGCGCACGGCGTCCCGGGGCCGGGCAGGGGCGGCTGGTGACGGCCGCGCCGCACGCGTGCTAGGGGCCGGGAAGGCCGCGGCCGGTGACCGCGTTAGTTATAGGTGGGTAAATGAACGCTTTTCATCCGTCGTAGTCAGGCTCACAGTACGTGGGGAGTCCTGAGGCGGATGAAAACTGTCCAATCGGGTCAAACTGGAGTGATACCTCGTGACCGTCTCCCGGAACGCTACGCGCCCCGACGCCTCGGCGCAGGGCCCGGCCGTCGGCGTGCTCGCGCTGCAGGGCGACGTCGCGGAGCACCTCGCGGCCCTGCGCGCGGTCGGCGCGCACCCGGTGCCCGTGCGCAGGCCCGGCGAGCTCGACGAGGTCGCGGGGCTGGTGATCCCGGGCGGCGAGTCCACCACGATCTGGAAGCTCGCGGTGATCTTCGACCTGATCGAGCCGCTGCGCAAGCGGCTGGCTCCGGCCTGCCCGCGTTCGGCTCCTGCGCCGGGATGATCCTGCTGGCCGATCGCGTTGAAGACGCTGTCGCAGGCCAGGAGACGTTCGGCGGGATCGACATGACCGTCCGCCGCAACGCGTTCGGCCGCCAGGTGGACTCGTTCGAGAGCGACATCGCGCTCGCCGGCGTGCCCGGGCCCGACTTCCGGGCCGTGTTCATCCGGGCTCCCTGGGTGGAGCAGACGGGCGAGGACGTCGAGATCATCGGGACCGAGGCCCGCACGGGTAGGATCGTCGCCGTCCGCCAGGGACCGGCGCTGGCCACCGCGTTTCATCCCGAGCTCACGCCGGACCTGCGCATTCACAAGCTTTTCGTAGACATGGTGAAGGAACGATCATGAGCGGCCATTCGAAGTGGGCGACCACCAAGCACAAGAAGGCCGTCGTCGACGCCAGGCGGGGCAAGCTGTTCGCCAAGCTCATCAAGAACGTAGAGGTGGCGGCGAGGACCGGCGGCGGCGACCCGGCCGGAAACCCCGCGCTGTATGACGCCATCCAGAAGGCGAAGAAGAACTCCGTCCCGAACGAGAACATCGACCGGGCCCTCCGCCGCGGCGCGGGGCTCGAGGCGGGCGGCGCGACCTACGAGACGGTCACCTACGAGGGCTACGCCCCGGGCGGCGTCGCGGTCCTGGTGCAGTGCCTGACCGACAACAAGAACCGGGCCGCCGCCGACGTGCGCACCGCGCTCACCCGCAACGGCGGCTCCATGGCCGACCCCGGCTCGGTCTCCTACCTGTTCAACCGCAAGGGCGTGGTGATCGTCCCCAAGGCGGGCGGCGTGACCGAGGACGACGTGCTCGCCGCGGTCCTCGACGCCGGCGCCGAGGAGATCGACGACCTCGGCGAGTCCTTCGAGGTGGTCAGCGAGGCCCATGACCTGGTCGCGGTGCGCCGGGCGCTGCAGGACGCCGGGATCGACTACGAGTCGGCGGAGGCCGCGTTCCTGGCGTCGGCCGAGGTGCCGCTGGACGAGGAGAACGCCAAGAAGGTGTTCCGGCTGATCGAGGCCGTCGAGGACTCCGACGACGTGCAGGACGTCTACGCGAACTACTCGGTGTCCGACGACGTGCTGGAGAAGCTCGGCTGACCCGTGGACATCCGCCCGCTGCGCCCGGATGACGACCTCGAGGACGAGCTTGACCTAGCCCGCCGGTCCTTCGGCCCGATCGACGACGCGACCCGTGTCCGGCTGCTGGCCGAGTCGCAGGCGGCCATCGGCGACGGCCGGTACTTCGCGGCCTTCGACGGGCCCCGGATGGTGGCCGCGGCCGGGTTCCACGACCTGCGCCAGTGGTGGCATGGCCGGCCGGTGCGGATGGCGGGCGTGGGCGGGGTCAGGGTGGCGCCCGAGGTACGCGGCCGCGGCATCGGGACCGCGCTGATGACCGAGCTGCTCCGCGTGATCGCCGACCGGGGCTACCCGCTGTCGGTGCTCTATCCGGCCACCGCGCCGATCTACCGGTCGCTGGGCTGGGAACTGGCGGGCGGCTTCTACCAGGCCAGGGTCCCCACCCGCTCGCTGGCCGCGCTGCCGTCCGCGGACTTCCCCGCGGGACCGCGGCCGGCCCTGCGCCGGGCGGGCCCCGGCGACGCCGATCAGGTGCTGGCGGTCGTCGACGCGGTGCACGAGTCGGCCCGGCACTGCGGCCCGGCGACCCGCGATGCCGGCAGCGCCCGGCGCTGGTGGCTGGATGACGAGAACGTGTTCTGCTACCTGGCCCCCGATGGCTTCCTGGCCTACGGCTGGCACGGCAGCCATCGCGAGATTCTCGTCCAGCGGGCGATGGCCGGCTCGGCGGAGACCACGCGGGCCATCTGGTCGGTCGTGAGCTCGCACGCCTCGATGGCCGCTAAGGTCCGCGCGGTGGTGATCCCCGACGACCCGGTCGGCTGGCTGACCCGCGAGCCGGATGTCGAGGTGGAACGCGAGCCGTGGATGCTGCGGCTGGTGGACGCCGCCGCGGCCATCGGCGGGCGCGGCTTCCCCGCCGCGACCGACCTCGCGGTCAGGCTGCAGATCGACGACGCGGCGCGCCCGGGCCACGCGGGGCTGTGGACCCTGGAGATCGGCGGCGGCCAGGGATCACTCCACCCGGGTGCCGCGCGACCGTCCGGCCCCAGCTCGCCGCCCGGCCCGGTCCGGCTCGGGGCCCGCGGCCTCGCCGCGCTGTACGCGGGGATCCCCATGGCCACGCTGCGCCGGGCCGGCCTGGCCGCGGGCGGCGACGCCGGCACCGATGACCTGCTCGACGGCGCGTTCGCCGGGCAGGCCTTCATGCTCGATGAATTCTGACGCCGAAGGCGTCCCCAGCCGGCGCCCGACACGCCGCGCGACCTCGCGGTGCGCCGCGCGCCGAGCCGGTAGTGTCACGTCCGAACAGATGTTCGCCACGAACCCTTTTCATCCGTGGACTTCGCGCACAGATTACGTGGGCCGTCGTGGGGAGGATGAGAAAGGTTCGCCAACCGGGGATGGTGAGCGATGCGGGTGCTCGGCGTGGATCCCGGCCTCACCCGGTGCGGATACGGGATCATCGACGGCGAGCCTGGCCGCAGGCTGGCCCTGGTGGCCACCGGCGTGGTGAGTACCAGCGCCGGCGATGAGATCGGCCTGCGCCTGCTCGCGCTGGAGGAGCAGGTCGAGCGGTGGCTCACCGACTACCGGCCGGACGCCGTCGCGGTCGAGCGGGTCTTCAGCCAGCACAACGTGCGCACGGTCATGGGCACGGCGCAGGCCGGGGCGGTCGCGATCGTGTGCGCGGCGCGCCGGAGCCTGCCGGTGGCGCTGCACACGCCGAGCGAGGTCAAGGCGGCGGTGACCGGAAGCGGACGGGCCGACAAGGCTCAGGTGACCCAGATGGTGACCCGCCTGCTCGCGATGAACGACCCCCCTCGGCCCGCCGACTCCGCGGACGCGCTGGCCCTGGCCATCTGCCATCTGTGGCGGGGCGGCGCCCAGCGCCGCCTCGCGGCCGCCCAGGCCGCCGCGTCCGCCCGCTCCGCCCCACCGCCTCCCGGGCCGCGCCCGCCTCTCACCCCATCCCCACCCCTCGACGGGAGCCTGAGATGATCGCCCACCTGGACGGGACCGTGTCCGCCGTCGCCCCCGACGGCGCGGTCATCGACGTCGGCGGGGTCGGGCTGCTCGTGCAGTGCACGCCGGGCACCCTGGCCGGGCTGCGCACCGGAGAGCGGGCCCGGGTGGCGACCTCGCTGGTCGTGCGCGAGGACGCGCTGACCCTGTACGGCTTCGCCGGGGATGACGAGCGGAACACGTTCGAGCTGCTGCAGACGGCCAGCGGGGTCGGGCCCCGGCTGGCGCTGGCGATGCTGGCCGTGTTCACCCCCGACGCGCTGCGCCGGGCCGTGGCCACCGAGGACCTGGCCGCGCTGACCACGGTCCCCGGCATCGGCCGGAAGGGGGCGCAGCGGATCGTGCTCGAGCTCGCCGGCCGGCTCGGCTCGCCGGGCGACGTGCCGTCCCCCGCCCCGGCGGCCGGCGGTCCGGGCGGAACCCGCGCCGCGCCCTGGCGCGAGCAGGTGCGGGCCGGCCTGGTCAGCCTGGGCTGGCAGGCGCGCGAGGCCGACCAGGCGATCGCCGTGGTGGAGCCGGAACTCACCGGCGGCGCGCCGGGTCAAGCCGCCGGTGACCAGGCGGTGGACGTGTCCGTTGCGTTGCGGGCGGCCCTGCGGGTGCTGGGGCGCCCGTGAGCGAGCAGGCGGGCGAGAAGCACGACGTGGCCGGCCACGCTCCCGCCCAGGCGGGCGAGGAGCGGGTGGTATCGGCCATCGCCGACGCCGACGACCGGGTGATCGAGAGCGCGCTGCGGCCCAAGCGCCTGTCCGAGCTCGTCGGCCAGACCCGGGTGCGCGAGCAGCTGTCCCTGATCCTGGAGGGCGCGCTGCGCCGCGGCAGGCCGCCCGACCACGTGCTGATCTCCGGCCCGCCCGGCCTGGGCAAGACCACGATCGCGATGATCATCGCCGCCGAGCTCGGCGCGCCGCTGCGGATCACCAGCGGCCCGGCGATCGAGCGCGCGGGCGACCTGGCCGCCGTGCTGTCCACGCTGGCCGAGGGCGAGGTCGTGTTCATCGACGAGATCCACCGCGTCGCCCGGCCGGCCGAGGAGATGCTCTACCTGGCGATGGAGGACTTCCGGGTCGACGTCGTGATCGGGAAGGGCCCGGGCGCCACCGCGATCCCGCTCGAGATCGCGCCGTTCACCCTGGTCGCAGCGACCACGCGGGCCGGGTTGCTGCCCGCGCCGCTGCGTGACCGGTTCGGTTTCACCGCCCACCTGGACTTCTACGAGCCCGAGGAGCTGGGCGTCATCGTGCGCCGGTCGGCCGGGCTGCTCGGCGTGGCGCTGCGCGACGACGGCGCCGACGAGATCGCCGGCCGCTCCCGCGGTACCCCGCGGATCGCCAACCGGCTGCTACGCCGGGTCCGCGACTACGCGGAGGTGCGCGCCGACGGCGTCGTGAACCGGGCCGTGGCCCGGGCGGCCCTCGAACTGTACGAGGTGGACGACACCGGCCTGGACCGGCTGGACCGCGCCGTGCTGTCCGCGCTGGTCCGCAGGTTCGGCGGCGGCCCGGTCGGCCTGTCCACCCTGGCGGTGGCCGTGGCGGAGGAGGCGGAGACCGTCGAGGTCGTGGTCGAGCCGTTCCTGGTCCGGGGCGGCCTGATGGCGCGGACCCCGCGCGGGCGGGTGGCCACGCCCGCCGCGTGGGAACTGCTCGGCCTGCACGCCCCGCGGTGCCGATCCCAGGGATCCGTGACCCTGTTCGACTGATTCCCTAACGGCGGAGCCCGTTACGGAGCCGGCGGTTAAGGGCGCGTCCCAGGCTGGTCACGATCACGGTCGCAGACGCCGTAGCCTGTTGGTTAGTCACCCGCACGCCGCTATACACTTCGGCAGTTGGCCTAACGACAGCCGCCTGGCGCGGGTGTCACCTCGTGCAGGCCCAGCGCCGGAGCCGGTGGCCCGGCCGCTGCACAATCAACTGGAAGGATGCCCCGCGTGAAGGGGAACATGCACTTAACCTGGCGGCGACGTCGAAGTCGTCCGGCACCAGCCTCCTGCCCATCATCCTCATCGTCGTGCTGTTCATGATCGTGTACATGACGATGACGCGGCGCAGGCGGGCGAACCAGGCCCAGCAGGCGCAGAGCACCATCGTGCCCGGGACGCGGATCCGCACCACCGCCGGGATGTACGGGACCGTGACGTCCGTGGAGGACAACGACGACGTCATGGTCGAGGTCGCTCCCGGGGTCAACATCCGGATGATGCGGCGGGCGGTGGTGCCCGTCCCGCAGGACGCCGCCAGCGGTACCGCCCCGACGCCGCCCCCCGAGACCCCGGCCGAGAGCACCAAAGACGACGAGCACGAGCCCCGCGCCGACGACTGGAACCCGCAGGACCGCAACATCTAGCGGCGCCCCGGGCCCGATTGACCTAAGGACAGACGAGCATTGGCTCCCCCTACCACCACGTCCCGTCCGGGGCGCTCACTCCTGGCGCTGGTCGCGCTGATCGTCGTTCTCGTGCTCGGCGTCCTGGCCGGCTCCCTGTTCCAGCCCTCGGACTGGTCCCAGCGGTTCAAGGTCGGCCGCGGGCTCGATATCTCCAGCGGCACCACCGCGACCCTGGAGGCCATCCCGCCCAAGGGAACCTCGTCGGCCCAGCTGCAGGCGGACATGAACACCGCGGTCTCGATCATGAGCAGCCGGGTCAACGGCGCCGGCTTCAACGGGGCCTCGGTGACGTCGCAGGGCACCAACCTCATCAACGTCACCGTGCCGGGCAAGGGATCGCAGGAGGTCATCAACCTGGTCGGTACCACCGCCCAGCTGCGGTTCCGCCAGGTGCTGCTGATGGCCCCCAACTACGCCACCTCCGCGACGCCGACCCCGACGCCGACCCCGACGCCGACCCCCACCCCGAGCCCGTCGCCGAGCGCCACGGCCAAGGCCAGTCCCGTCGCCGAGCAAGTCGTCATCGGCGCTGGGCGGGGGCTCGGGCAGCCAGGGCCTCGCGCAGAGCGCGCAGCGCTTGGCGGGTGCGGCCGGGGCGGCGGCCACGCCCAAGCCCAAGGCGAGCGCCTCGCCGAGCCCGTCACCCAGTCCCTCGCCCAGCCCGTCGGCATCGGCGCCCCAGAAGCTATCCACTACCACCGACCCGCAGGCCCAGGGCAACGCCGCCCTGCTCAGCCCCACGGCCAAGGCCCAGTTCGACAAGCTGAACTGCAGCAACCCGAACTGGAAGAAAGAAATCTACGGCAACAACCCCAACGTCTGGGACAACCCGGACATCCAGACCGTCGCCTGCTACCAGGGCCGGGCAGCCGGCGATGAAGTACGCGCTGGACAAGGCCCTGGTCACCGGCGAGATGCTCAAGACGGGCGGGTCATCGACCAGCCTGCAGTCCAACGGCGACTGGTGGGTCAACCTGAGCTTCAACGGCGAGGGCACGAAGAAGTTCGGCGAGCTGAGCACGAAGATGTACGACAACTACTTCGACCAGAGCACCCAGCAGCCGAAGTCGGAACTTGACTTCTTCGCCATCGTGCTGGACGGCGAGCCGGTCGCCGTGCCGTACATGGGCGCCGTGCTGGACACCGGGACGGCCCAGATCCAGGGCACGTTCACCGAGAGCCAGGCCAACAACCTGTCGACCGTGCTGAACTACGGCGCGCTCCCGCTGACCTTCCACACGCAGTCAATCCTGTCGGTCAGCCCGCAGCTCGGCGCCTCCCAGCTGCACGCGGGCCTGCTCGCGGGACTGATCGGCTTGCTACTGGTGGTCATCTACGCCTTCTTCTACTACCGGGGCCTCGGCATCGTGGCGGTCTCCAGCCTCGCGATCGCGGCGCTGCTGACCTACCTGTCCGTGGTGCTGCTCTGCCTGTACGAGAGCTTCACCCTCTCGCTGGCCGGCATCGCCGGCCTGATCGTCGCGATCGGGATCACCGCCGACTCCTTCGTGGTGTTCTTCGAGCGGCTGCGGGACGAGGTCCGGGAGGGCAGGTCGCTGCGGACCGCCGTGGAACACGGCTGGCACCGGGCCCGGCGGACGATCCTGGTCTCCGACACCGTGTCCTTCCTCGCCGCCGCGGTGCTGTACAAGTTCGCGATCAGCGACGTCCAGAACTTCGCGTTCACCCTGGGCCTGACCACGCTCGTCGACGTGATCGTGGTGTTCCTGTTCACCAAGCCGATGATCACCCTGCTGGCCCGGACCGAGTTCTTCGGCGGCCAGCACAAGTGGTCCGGCCTGGACCCGGCCCGGCTCGGCACGCGCTCGCCGTGGCGCGGCACCCGGCGCCCGGCGGCGAGGCCGCAGGCCGGCACCACCCAGCCCGGCCGGGTACCCGGCGGGGCCTCGTCCAGCGCCCAGCCCCGGACCGACCCCAAGGAGGCGTGATGTCCCGGCTCGGCAGCATCGGCGGCCGGCTGTACCGCGGCGAGGTCTCCTTCGACTTTGTCGGCAGGCGGAAGCTCTGGTACACGATCTCCGGGCTGATCCTGGTGATCAGCATCCTCGCGCTGGCCTTCCGCGGGCTGAACTACAGCGTCGAGTTCAAGGGCGGCAACCTCTTCCAGTTCAAGGCCCCCGGGGTCTCCACGACCCAGATCGCCTCGGTGGTCAAGGACGCGGGCGGCGGCGACGACCCGGTCGTGCAGCAGCTCGGGGTCGGCCAGAAGGCCAGGTGGCAGGTCCAGACCAACAAGCTGAGCTTCGCCGACCAGATCAAGGTCCAGGACGCGCTGGCCAGCGACCTGCACGTGGCCGGGGGCCCCGGCCAGGTCAGCGTCACGTTCACCAGCGCGAGCTGGGGGTCGCAGATCACGCACAAGGCCCTGCGAAGGGCTGATCGTGTTCCTGGTCCTGATCGTGATCTACCTGTCGATCGCGTTCGAGTGGAAGATGGCCGTGGCCGCGTTCATCGCGCTCGCGCACGACATCGTGATCACGACCGGCATCTACGCGCTGGCCGGCTTCCAGGTGAGCCCGGCCACGGTGATCGGGCTGCTCACCATCCTCGGCTACTCGCTCTACGACACCGTGGTCGTGTTCGACAAGGTGCGGGAGAATACCGCGGGCCTGCTCGCCACCGAGCGAAGTACCTACAGCCAGGCGGCCAACCTGGCCCTGAACCAGACCCTGGTCCGGTCCATCAACACCTCGCTGATCGCGCTGCTGCCGGTCACGGCGATTCTCCTGGTTGCGGTGATCTTCCTCGGCACCGGCGAGCTGCAGGACCTGTCGCTGGTGCTGTTCGTCGGCATGCTGTCCGGCACCTACTCCTCGATCTGCATCGCCACGCCGGTGCTCGCGGCCCTGAAGGAGCGCGAGCCGCGGTACAAGCAGCTGACCCGGCGCGTGGCGCTGCGCGCATCAGGCGGGCGCGCGGCCCAGCGGGCCCGGGCGAAGGCGGAGAAGGCGGGAGCGGCCGGGCGCAGCCAGGGCACGGCGGGCGGGCCCGGGCCGGGCCCCGCGGCCGGGAACGGGCCGCAGGTCCTGGCCGGGAGCGATGCGGACATGGCGGCCGAGCCGCAGGAAGACGACTACGACGAGCCGGGCCGACGCCGAGACGGCGGACGCCGGGCCCGGCGAGCCGGTCCCCGCCACGCGGGCGGCGTCCGGCGGCTCGGCGCCGCCGGGCGCGCCCGGCGCCCGGCCGGGGCCGCGACAGCAGCCCCGCAGGACCAGCGCGGCCAGGCGCCGGCGCGGGCAAGAAGAAGCGCCGGTAAAGTCGCCACCGTGTCCAGCGGCCTCGCGCCCTCGGCAGAACCCAGCCTGCCCGAGCTGATCCGCACCAAGATCCGGGATATCCCGGACTACCCGCAGCCGGGAATCGTGTTCAAGGACATCACCCCGCTGCTGGCCGACGGCCCCGCGTTCGCGGCGGTGGTGGCAGCGCTCGCGGCCGGCCAGGGCGACATCCGGAAAGTGGTGGGGATCGAGGCGCGCGGTTTCATCCTCGCCGCCCCCGTGGCCTGCTGCCTCAGGGCCGGGTTCGTTCCCGTCCGCAAGGAGGGCAAGCTGCCGGCCGAGTCCTACTCCGAGTCGTTCCAGCTCGAGTACGGCTCGGCCACGGTCGAGGTGCATACCGATGCCTTCGAGCCCGGTGAGCGGGTGCTGATCGTGGACGACGTGCTGGCCACCGGCGGGACCGCGGCCGCGGCCGCCAGCCTGGTCCGCCGCAGCGGCGCGCAGGTCGCCGGCGTCGCGGTCCTGCTGGAGCTGGGCTTTCTCGGCGGCCGCGCGAGCCTGCCCGGCCTGCAGGTCCGCTCCCTGCTGACGGTGTGACGTGCGGCCGGCCAGGCCGGCGGCGTAACCGGCCGCAAGGAGCCGGGCACGTCACGACACGTCCGCCGATAGAATGGGCATTTCGGCGGACGTGAGGAGCGCATGTGGCCGGTGACGTGGTAACGGCCAGGACGGCCGGAACCGACGTCACCCAGGCCGACGCAGGGCAGCAGGACCAGACCGAGCACGAGCAGCCCGCGGCGGAGGACAGGGTGGCATCGGCTGCGGCCGCGCCCGGCGCTGCCGGTCAGCCGCCATCCGCCGGCGCCGCATCGCCCGGTACTGCGCCTGCCGGCGCCGCCGTCCCCGCCCCGCCCGCTGACACCGAGCCGCGCGCTGACGCCGCGCCGCGCTCCTCCGGGCGCGCGCGCAATGCCGCGCTGCCGAGCCGGGCCCGGGGCGGCGTGCTGCCCGCGGGCGACACCAGCGCCGCCGCGGCGGGCACGGCCGCCGTCCGCCGCCGCCTGGCCAGGCTCGGGGCGCCCCGGGGCGGCGGCGCCAACCCGGTGCTCGAGCCGCTGATCAAGACGGTCCGCTCGACGCATCCCAAGGCCGATGTCCGGATCATCGAGCGCGCCTACGAGGTCGCGGCCCGCGAGCACGCCGGCCAGGTGCGCAAGAGCGGCGACCCGTTCATCACCCATCCGCTCGCCGTGGCCACGATCCTGGCCGAGCTCGGCATGAACTCCGAGACCATCTGCGCGGCCCTGCTGCACGACACCATCGAGGACACCGACTACACGCTGGCCGAACTGCGCCGTGAGTTCGGCGATGACGTCACGACGCTCGTCGACGGGGTGACCAAGCTCGACAAGGTCAAGTACGGTGAGGCGGCGCAGGCCGAGACGGTCCGCAAGATGGTGGTCGCGATGTCCCGCGACATCAGGGTCCTGGTGATCAAGCTGGCGGACCGGCTGCACAACATGCGGACGCTGCGTTACCTCCCGCGCGAGAAGCAGGAGCGGAAGTCGCGCGAGGTACTGGAGATCTTCGCGCCGCTCGCGCACCGGCTCGGCATGAACAACCTCAAGTGGGAACTCGAGGACCTGGCCTTCTCCATGCTGTTCCCCAAGCGCTACGACGAGATCGTGCGGCTGGTCTCCGAGCGCGCGCCGCGGCGGGACGTGTTCCTGCAGGAGGTCATCGATGATGTCGAGGCGGACCTGAACGACGCGAAGATCAAGTCACGATGTGAACGGGCGGCCGAAGCACTATTACTCGGTCTACCAGAAGATGATAGCCCGGAATGTCGGCTTTGACGAAATTTACGACCTAATGGGCATCCGCGTGCTGGTCGACACGGTACGCGACTGCTACGCGGCACTCGGCACGATCCACGCCCGGTGGAACCCGGTACCCGGGCGGTTCAAGGACTACATCGCGATGCCGAAGTTCAACATGTACCAGTCGCTGCACACGACCGTCATCGGGCCCGAGGGCAAGCCGGTCGAGCTGCAGATCAGGACCTGGGGCATGCACAAGCGGGCCGAGTACGGCGTGGCCGCCCACTGGAAGTACAAGGAGGAGACGACCGCGGGCGGCGGCCGCGGCACCGCGGACATGCCCTGGCTCCGGCAGCTCGTCGACTGGCAGCGGGAGGCCACCGATCCGGCCGAGTTCCTGGAGTCGCTCCGGTTCGATCTCGGCGCCGCCGAGGTATACGTATTCACGCCGCGCGGCGAGGTGATCGCGCTGCCGCAGGGGGCGTCCCCGGTGGACTTCGCCTACGCGATCCACACCGAGGTCGGCCACCGCTGCATCGGGGCACGGGTCAACGGGCGCCTGGTCGCGCTGGAGAGCGAGCTGAACAACGGCGACACCGTGGAGATCTTCACCTCCAAGGCCCAGGACGCCGCGCCCAGCCGGGACTGGCTGCAGTTCGTCAAGAGCGCCCGCGCCAGGAACAAGATCAGGCACTGGTTCTCCAAGGAGCGCAGGGAAGCGGCCGCCGAGACCGGGAAGGCCGCGATCGCGCGGACCATGCGCAAGCAGGGACTGCCGCTGCAGCGGCTGGCCACCGGCGACGCGCTGCTCGCGGTGGCCCACGACCTGCGCTACGCGGACCTGTCGACGCTGTACACCGCGATCGGCGAGGGTCACGTCAGCGCGCAGTCGGTGGTGGCCAAGCTGGTCAAGTCGGCGGGCGGCATCGCGGGCGCCCAGGAGGACCTCGCCGAGACGACGCTGCTCACCCGCGCGCCGAAGCCGCAGCCCGCGGGGGACTCCGGGGTGGTCGTGGAGGGCTCGGCGGACGTGTGGGCGCGCCTGTCCAAGTGCTGCACGCCGGTGCCCGGCGACTCCATCACCGGCTTCGTCACCCGCGGCAACGGGGTGTCCGTGCACCGCTCCGACTGCGTCAACCTCCGCCACCTGCTCGAATCCCAGCCGGAGCGGGTGGTCAAGGTGCACTGGTCACCGCGGGAAGGCTCGCTGTTCCTGGTGGCCATCCAGACCGAGGCGCTGGACCGTACCGGGCTGCTCTCCGACGTCACCCGGGCCATCTCCGACCAGCACGTCAACATACTGTCCGCGTCGGTGACCACCACCCGGGACCGGGTCGCGGTCAGCAGGTTCACCATCGAGATGGGCGACCCCAAGCACCTGGGCCACGTGCTGCGCGCGGTGCGCTCGGTGGACGGCGTCTACGACGTCTACCGGATAACGAATGCTAGCCCGGGGGATAACCCCCGGACCCCCAGACCGGGAGCGCTGCGCCCCCCGGATCCCCCCGCCCAGCCGGCTCGGGCCCGACCTCTCCGGCCGCAGGCCGTCGCGGCTGGCACTGCTTCGCCGTACCGGCTCAAGCGTCGACCTGCGGCGCCTCAGCCCGGGTGCCGCCCTCTATCCGGAGAGCTCCGCTAGGGTGCGCTCGGCTTCGGCCAGCCAGGACCGCCGCGCCGCCAGTGCCTCCTCGGCCTGCTGCTGCGCCCGGGCGTCACCGCTGGCCTGCGCCCGCGCGAGCTGGTCCTCAAGCTGGCTGATCGCGGACCGGATCTGCTCCACCGTTCCCCTGGCCCGGGACAGCGCCTCCGGGTTCGACCGGCGCCACTGCGTGTCCTCGGCCCGGCGCACCGCCTCCTCGACCCGCCGCAGGCCGCCCTCCAGCCGCTCGTTCGCCTCCCGCGGCACGGCTCCCGCCTGCTCCCAGCGCTCCTGGATGCCGCGCAGCGCCGCGCGCGCCGCCCGCGGGTCGGTCACCGGCACCAGCTTCTCGGCCTCGGCGAGCAGCCGCGTCTTGACGGCGGCGTGCTCGCGCAGCTCCGCGTCCTTGGCGTGCAGCACCTGCGCCCGGGCCTGGAAGAAGCCGTCCTGCGCGGTCTTGAACCGGCCCCAGAGTTCCTCCTCCGCGGCGCGGTCGGCCCGGCCCGCTTCCTTCCACTGCCGCATCAGCTCGCGGAAGGCCGACGCGGTCGGGCCCCAGTCGGTCGAGGAGGTCAGCGCCTCGGCTTCCACGCACAGCTTCTCCTTGCGGGCCCGGGCACCCTCGCGCTCCTCTTCCAGGCCCGCGAAGTACGCCTTGCGGCGCTTGGTGAACGCGTTGCGCGCGGCCGACAGCCGCTTCCACAGCGCCGTCTCGGTCGCCCGGTCGCCGCGCGGCGCGGCCTTCCACTCCTCGAGCAGCTGCCGCATCCGCTCGCCGCTGACCTTCCAGTGCGTCGCCTCGGCCGCGATCCGCTCGGCCTCGGCCACGATGCGCTCCTTGGTCTCCAGGGCCTCGGTGCGGGCCTGCTCCCGGGCCGCCTTGTGCTCCTCCCGCCGGTGATCGACCAGCCCGCCCATCGCTTCCAGCCGGCCGTGCAGCCCGTCCAGGTCGCCGACCGCGTGCGCGTCGGCCACGGCGGCCAGCAGCCGGGTGATCGTGGCCTGCGCGTGCGCGGGGGAGAGGTCCGTGGTCGCGATCCGCTGCTCCAGCAGGCTGACCTCGGTCTCCAGCGCCGCGAACTTGCGCTCGAAGAAGGCGAGGGCCTCGTCGGGGCTGCCGGCCTGCCACGAGCCCACCACCCGCTCACCCTCGGCGGTACGCACGTATACGGTGCCGTCGTCGGCTACCCTGCCCCACGCATCGCTGGCCGTGCTCACCGGCGAACCTCCTGCTCAGTGCTGCCCGGGGGACGGTGCCTCCTGGGGACACCCCAGACCCCCTGGCCTGGCGCCCCCGCCACGTGCCTGACGGGTGACGCCGCTCCAGTCATGTCTTCTTGATGGTCACGCTCTCGATTTCGACGCTCTCCTTGGGCGCTCCGCCGCCGGCCGAGTTGAGCGGTGGCCCGTATCCCCGCTTACCTACATTCTGGAGGATATTAAGCCCGCTGACGATCTTGCCAAATGGCGTGTAGTCGGGCGGTAGTGACGAGTTCTGGTAAACGAGGAAGAACTGGCTGCCGTTGCTGTCCGGAGCGCCCGTGGCGTTGGCCATCGCCAGCGTCCCCGCCGGATACGTGGCGCCGGTGAGGTTCTCGCTCGCGAATTCATAGCCCGGGCCGCCGGATCCCTTGCCCGTCGGGTCACCGCACTGCAGCATGTACGGGCTCTCCGAGCTGCTCAGCCGCGGGCACGGGGTGCTGCTGTAGAAACCCGCCTCGGCCAGGTGCACGAACGAGTTCACCGTGCAGGTCGCCTTGCTGTTCAGCAGGTCGATCACGATGGGGCCGCGGTTGGTCGTGATCGTCGCCTGGTACGTGGCCTGGTAGTCGGGCGTGGCCGGCGGCACGGTGACCTTGCGCGCGGCGGGCGGATTGGCGAGGTAGGTGCAGTGCGTCGCGGGCTCGGCCACCGTGGAGGGCGTGGGGCTCGGGGTCGGGCTGGCGCTGGCGCTCGGCGTGGGCGCGGAGGTGGCCGTGGTGCCCGTGGACCGGCTGGCCAGCAGGATGCCGCCGAAGGCGAGGCCGGCCACCACCACGACGGCGGTGACGCTGATCACCCACTGCCGGGTCCGCCGGTCCCGATGGGACTGCCGGGCCAGGCGGCGCTCGTAGCGCTCCCTGGCCAGTTTGCGCTGGCGCTCCTTCTTACCCGCCACCCTGCCGGTCCTCCTGCTACCGCTCGTCGCAACCTGCTGACACCTGGGTACAGTGATCAGCGAAATTTTCCCGAAGCGTACCTGCGCGCAGCCGGTATTGGCGCCCCTGTTACCTGTTCGCCGCACCAACCGCGTCCTGTCCGTGTCCTGGCGGGTCGCCGGCGTGTGCCCAGCCCGCCGTGGATAGCCTGTACGAACAGTCCCCGCGCCCCCGCCCCTAAGGAGGCCAGCCGTGCTTGTCGCCGGGTTCCCGGCCGGCTCGTTCGCCGCGAACTGCTACCTGGTGGCGGCCGCGCCAGGCGAGCAGTGCCTGATCATCGACCCCGGCCAGGACGCGGAGCAGGGCATCGAGGAGATCGTCGAGCGGTTCCGGCTCCGGCCGGCCGCGGTCCTGCTCACGCACGGCCACGTCGATCACATCTGGTCCGTGGCCCCGGTGTGCGGGGCCCGGGACATCCCGGCCTACATCCACCCGGACGACCGGGCGCTGCTGACCGACCCGGGCCGCGGGCTCTCGCTGCAGCCGGGCCAGCAACTGTTCGGCGGGATCACCTTCAGCGAGCCCGACGACGTCAGGGAGCTGACCGACGGGGCCGTGCTCGACCTGGCCGGGATCCAGGTCACGGTGGACCACGCGCCGGGGCACACCCCGGGCTCGGTGACGTTCCGGCTGCCAGCCGCCGACGAGCCGGGCACGCTGTTCAGCGGCGACCTGCTGTTCGCCGGGTCGATCGGCCGTACCGACCTGCCCGGCGGGGACCACGCCACGATCCTGGAGAGCCTGGCCCGGGTGTGCCTGCCGCTGCCCGACGAGACCGAGGTGCTGTGCGGGCACGGGCCGGCCACGACGATCGGAGCCGAGCGCCGGTCCAACCCGTTCCTGGCCGGGCTCACCGCACCCGGCGGCCGGGGCGGCGGCTCAGTCCCGACGATGCCCGGCGCGCGCCGGCCGACGGGGCTGTAGCGATGATCCGCAGCCATGACGCGGGCACGCTGCGCGCTTGGGACGAAGGACAGAACGTAACGCTGGCGGGGTGGGTCGCGCGCCGCCGGGACCACGGCGGCGTGGTGTTCATCGACCTGCGCGACGCCAGCGGCGTCGTGCAGGTGGTGTTCCGCCAGGACGACGTGGCGCACGACCTGCGCGCCGAGTTCTGCGTGCTGGTGACCGGCACGGTACGGCGGCGTCCGGCGGGCAACGAGAACCCCGAGCTGGCCACCGGCGAGATCGAGGTGGCGGTCAGCGAGATCGAGGTGCTGTCCGAGTCCGACCCGCTGCCGTTCCCGATCGAGGGCGCGGCCGAGCTGAACGAGGAGGTGCGGCTGCGCTACCGCTACCTCGACATCCGGCGGGCCGAGATGACGGCGGCGCTGCGCGCCAGGTCGGCGGCGGCGTACCTGGTCAGCGACGTGATGCGGGACCACGGGTTCGTGAACGTGGAGACGCCGTTCCTGACCAGGTCCACGCCGGAGGGGGCGCGCGACTTCCTGGTGCCGGTCCGGCTGCGCCCCGGCAACTGGTACGCGCTGCCGCAGTCGCCGCAGCTGTTCAAGCAGCTGCTGATGGTCGCCGGCCTGGAACGCTACTACCAGCTGGTGCGCTGCTTCCGCGACGAGGACTTCCGCGCCGACCGGCAGCCGGAGTTCACCCAGATCGACCTGGAGATGTCGTTCGTCACCCGCGAGGACGTCGTCGAGGTGGCCGAGAACCTGGTGCAGCGGCTGTGGACGGAGATCGCCGGGTACCAGGTGCCGCGGCCGATACCGCGGCTGAGCTACGCCGACGCCATGGCCCGGTTCGGGTCGGACAAGCCGGACCTGCGGTTCGGCTGCGAGCTGGCCGACCTGACCGGGTACTTCGCGCAGACGGACTTCCGGGTGTTCCAGGCGCCGCACGTGGGCGCGGTGGTCATGCCTGGCGGCGCCGCGCAGACCCGCAAGGAGCTGGATGGCTGGCAGGACTGGGCCCGCTCGCGCGGCGCCAGGGGCCTGGCCTACGTGCTGATCGACGCCGTGGGTCAGGTGTCCGACTCCGGCCCCGTGGCCCGGCACCTGTCCGGGGCCGAGCGGGCCGGGCTCGCCGCCGCCGCCGGGGCGGGCCCGGGCGACTGCGTGTTCTTCGCCGCCGGGCGCGGCCGGCGCGGCCCGCGAGCTGCTCGGCGCGGCCCGGCTGGAGATCGGGCACCGCTGCGGCCTCATCGACCCGTCGGCGTGGGCGTTCACCTGGGTGGTGGACGCGCCGATGTTCGAGGACGACGGGTCCGGCGGCTGGACCGCGGTGCACCACCCGTTCACCGCGCCGCTGCCGGAGTGGGCGGACAAGTTCGCGGCCGAGCCCGCCGGCGCCCTGGCCGACGCGTACGACATCGTCTGCAACGGCACCGAGATCGGCGGCGGGTCGATCAGGATCCACCGGCCGGACATGCAGCAGCGGGTGTTCGACGTCATCGGGCTGTCCCGCGAGGAGGCCCGGTCCCAGTTCGGCTTCCTGCTCGACGCGCTGCGCTTCGGACCGCCGCCGCACGGCGGGATCGCGTTCGGCTGGGACCGGATGCTGATGCTGCTGACCGGCCGCGACACGATCCGCGACGTGATCGCGTTCCCCAAGGCCGCCTCCGGGCTGGACCCGCTGACCGGAGCGCCGACGCCGATCACGCCCGAACAGCGCAAGGAAGCCGGCATCGACGTGATCCCGCCCGCCAGCTCCGGCTGATCAGCCCTCAGCCCAGCAGCCGGACGGTGTCCAGCGCGATGCCGAACGACCTGGGCAGCCGCAGCGGCTGCCCAGCTGTGGCCGTCCAGCGGCGGCACTGACACCCGAGGTGCCCGGCGCGAACGTACTTTTGTCACGGAGAGCGAGGTACTGTCAAGGCGTGCCCAGAGTTGAGGCGGGCCAGTCCGGCAGCCTGTTCGACGACGTGGCGGCCGAGGCCGAGCACGCCGCCGCGCCGCTGGCCGTGCGGATGCGGCCGCGGACCCTGGACGAGGTGGTCGGCCAGCCGCAGCTGACCGGCGACGGCTCGCCGCTGCGGAAGCTGGCCGAGCACGACGCCCCGATGTCGCTGCTGTTGTGGGGCCCGCCGGGGACCGGGAAGACCACCCTGGCCTACGTGGTGAGCCAGGTGACGCGGCGGCGGTTCGCGGAGCTGTCCGCCGTCTCGGCCGGGGTCAAGGACGTGCGCGCGGCCATCGACGCGGCCCGCACCGAGCTCGGGCTGACCGGGACCCAGACCGTCCTGTTCATCGACGAGGTGCACCGGTTCAACAAGGCCCAGCAGGACGCGCTGCTGCCCGCGGTGGAGAACCGGTGGGTCTCGTTCATCGGCGCGACCACGGAGAACCCGTCGTTCTCGGTGGTCGGGCCGCTGATGTCCCGGTCGCTGCTGCTCACCCTGCAGCCGCTCGGCGACGACGACATGCGGATCGTGATCGACCGGGCGCTGGCCGACGAGCGCGGGCTGGCCGGGGCCGTGACCCTGGGCGACGGCGTCGCCGACCAGCTGATCCGCGTCGCGGGCGGTGATGCCCGGCGGGCCCTCACCTACCTGGAGGCGGCGGCCCTGGGCCTGCCGCCCGGCGCCGTGATCGACCTGGCCGGGCTGGAGCGCGCGGTGGACCGGGCCGCCGTGCGCTACGACCGGGACGGCGACCAGCACTACGACGTGATCAGCGCGTTCATCAAGAGCATCCGGGGCAGCGACGCGGACGCCGCGCTGCACTATCTGGCGCGGATGATCGAGGCGGGGGAGGATCCGCGGTTCATCGCCCGGCGCCTGATCGTGCACGCCAGCGAGGACGTCGGGATGGCCGACCCGACCGCGCTGCCGGTGGCGGTGGCAGCGGCGCAGGCGGTCGAGTTCGTCGGGCTGCCCGAGGCCAGGATCAACCTGGCCCAGGCCGTGATCCACCTGTCCCTGGCGCCCAAGTCGAACTCGGTGATCCGGGCCATCGGCGCCGCCCAGGGCGACGTGCAGGCCGGGCTGGCGGGATCGGTGCCCGCGCACCTGCGCGACTCCAGCTACCGCGGCGCGGCGCGGCTCGGGCACGGACGCGGTTACCGGTACCCGCATGACTACCCCGAGGGCGTGGTGGCCCAGGCGTACGCGCCCGACCCGGTCGCGGGGCGCAGGTACTACGAGCCGTCCCGGCACGGCGCCGAGGCCCGGTACGCCGAGCGGTCCGAGCGCATCAGGGCCATCCTGGACCGCGCCGGCGACGACGACGAGCCCGCACCGCCCGCCAGGTAGCAAGGCTGGTCCGGCCGAGCCGGGCGGGGACGCGCTCATTCCCGCCGGGCACGCCGCAGCGGCTCCTTTCCTCGCCTGCCGCCGCAGCGACCCCTTTCCTCGCCCGGCGGCCGTCGCGCAGCGATAAGGTCGGGCAGGTGACAGACCAGGCAGAGCGACGGAACCGGAGCAGCGGGTGAACGCCGGGCAGCTCGCGGCGCTCATCGCGGCGGGTTTCTTCGCGATCGGCATGTGCGCCGCCGTATTCGTGCTGATCCGGCTGGCCGGGCTGATCTCCCACGCCAACCGGGTGCTGACGGACTACGGGGATCGCGCCAGCACCCTCATCGAGCGCGCGCAGGCCGCGGTCGACCAGACCCAGGAGCAGCTCGCGCGGACCGATTCCATCACCGCGAGCATGGATGAGGTCACCACCAACATGGCCGAGCTGACCGGGCACGTATCGGCTCTCACGGGCCTGGCGCGAGCAATCTCGGACGGCCTCGGCGTGCCGATGCTGCGGGTCTCCGGGTTCGTCTTCGGGGTCCGCCGGGCCGTGGCGCTGCGGCGGCCGGGCCGGGCCGCGGCGACCGCGGCGGCCGAACCGGGCGTCCTGCCGTACCGGCAGGCATCGATACCCGGCAGGCGGGAAGCGCTGCCGGCCGGGCCGGACCCGGCCGCCGCCGGGCGGGACGCGCTGCCTGCCGGCGACCGCCCCGGCAGGCCCGGCCGCGCCGCGGCGAGGCCCCGGACCCGCCGCGGCGCCCGCGAAGAGGTGCAGAGTTGATGCGCAGGGTCTTCTGGGCCGGCGCGGGCGCGCTGATCGGCGTGGCGGGGTATCGGCGGGTCACCCGGCTGGCGCGCACGGTCACCGGGGCCGCCCGGCCGGCCGCGGCGCCCGGGAGCGCCTGGATGGACGGCGCGGCCCGGTTCGCCCGTGACGTGCGCGACGGCATGGAGCTGTACGCGGATCGTCATCCCGGACTGACAGGCCGTACTCTCGAAGGTCAGCAGGCACGCGCGCGGCGCCCCGGCGACGAGGGCCGGGCCCGCGCGCGCCCCGGCACCGACTATGCGAAGGATGGCCGTTGATGGAGTCGGCAGAGATCGTCCGCCGTTTCCTTAACTATTTCTCCCAGCGCGGTCACACCGTGGTTCCCTCGGCCAGCCTGATCGCCGACGATCCCACGCTGCTGCTGGTCAACGCCGGGATGGTCCCGTTCAAGCCGTACTTCCTCGGCCAGCTGGCCCCGCCGTTCCGCCGCGCCACCACCGCGCAGAAGTGCGTACGGACGCCGGACATCGACGAGGTGGGCAAGACCACCCGGCACGCCACGTTCTTCCAGATGCTGGGCAACTTTTCCTTCGGCGACTACTTCAAGGAGCAGGCCATCCCGTTCGCGTGGGAGCTGCTCACCAGCCCGGAGTCGGCTGGCGGGTTCGGCTTCCCGGAGAGCAAGCTCTGGGTGACCGTTTACACCGACGACGACGAGGCCGCCAAGCTCTGGCACGACCACGTGGGAGTGCCCGAGGACCGGATCCAGCGCCGCGGCCTGGCGGATAACTACTGGCACATGGGCGTGGCGGGTCCCGGCGGGCCCTGCTCGGAGATCTACTACGACCGCGGGCCCGAATACGGCCGCGAGGGCGGGCCGGTCGCGGACGAAGACCGCTACCTCGAGGTCTGGAACCTCGTCTTCATGCAGGAGCAGCTCAGCGCGGTCCGCAGCAAGGTGGACTTCGACATCGCGGGCGAGCTGCCGTCGCGCAACATCGACACCGGGATGGGCCTGGAGCGGATGGCCGCGCTGCTGCAGGGCGTCGACAACATCTATGAGATCGACACCATGTGGAAGGTGCTCGAGCGCGCCGCCGAGCTCACCGAGCAGCGGTACGGCCAGGACCACCGCAGCGACGTGGCGCTGCGGGTGGTCACCGATCACGTGCGGACGGCCGTGATGCTGGTCGCCGACGGCGTGGTGCCGTCGAACGAGGCACGCGGGTACGTCCTGCGCCGGATCCTGCGCCGCAGCGTCCGCAATCTCCGGCTGCTCGCCGGCGCCCAGCGCGGCGGGTCCGGCCGCGGCGGGGAGGACGAACGCTATCTGCACGAGCTGTCCGCCGTGGCGATCGACGCGCTCGGCGAGCAGTACCCGGAGCTGCGCCGCGACGCCCCGCACATCCACACGATCATCGACGCCGAGGAGGCAGCCTTCCTCGGCACGCTGCGCACCGGCAGCGCGATCTTCGACGCCGCGGTCGAGGAGACCAGGCGCCGCGACGGCGACACCATCCGCGGCGACCAGGCCTTCCAGCTGCACGACACCTATGGCTTCCCCATCGACCTGACCCTGGAGATGGCCGCCGAGCAGGGGCTCTCCGTGGACGAGCAAGAGTTCCGCAGGCTCATGGAGCAGCAGCGGCAGCGCGCCAAGCAGGACGCGGCGGGAAAGAAGACCGGCAACGCGGACATCTCGGTGCTCGCGTCGGTCCTGGGGCGCTCGGGGCAGGTGCAGTTCACCGGGTACGACCAGGTGACCGGTGACGCGACCGTGACCGGCCTGCTGGTGGGCGGGGTCTCGGTACCGGCGGCCGGCCCCGGGACCGAGGTCGACGTGGTCCTCGACCGCACCCCGTTCTACGCGGAGGGCGGCGGTCAGCTCGCCGATACCGGCCAGATCCATGCCTCGGGCAGCGGAGCGGGGGAAGGCGCGGTGGTCGAGGTCCTCGACGTGCAGACGCCGGTGCCGGGGCTGATCGTCCACCGCGGCCGGGTGAGTTCGGGCGAGATCGTCGTGGGGGACCCCGTGCACGCCGAGATCGACATCGAGCGCCGCCGCGCCATCTCCAGGTCGCACACGGCGACCCATCTCGTGCACCGGGCGATCCGCGGCGCGCTGGGCGAGTCGGCGGCCCAGGCGGGCTCGGAGAACTCGCCGGGCAGGTTCCGGTTCGACTTCACCGCGATGGGCGCCGTGCCGCCGGCCGTCCTCGCCGACGCGGAGGACGAGGTCAACGACGTCCTGATCAACGACCTGGCTGTCCGGGCCTACCACACGTCGATCGACGAGGCGCGCGCCATGGGCGCACTGGCGCTGTTCGGGGAGAAGTACGGCGAGCAGGTCCGCGTCGTGGAGGTCGGCGACTACTCCCGCGAGCTGTGCGGCGGTACCCATGTCGCCCGCTCCGGGCAGCTGGGCCTGGTCAAGATCCTCGGCGAGTCCTCGATCGGTTCTGGCGTGCGCCGCGTCGAGGCGCTGGTGGGGATGGACGCCTTCAGGTTCCTGGCCCGGGAAAGCGTCCTGGTCAGCCAGCTCTCCGAGCAGCTGAAGGCCCCCCGGGAAGAGCTGCCGGAGCGGATAGCGGGCATCGTGACCCGGCTCCGGGACGCGCAGCGCGACCTCGAGCGGCTCAATTCGGCCCGCCTGCTCGGCTCCGCGGCCGAACTGGCCCAGCGCGCGGCCGACGTGGCCGGGGCATCGTATGTCGCGCACCGGGCCGCCGACGGCACCAGCGCCGAGAACATCCGCAAGCTGGCGCTCGACATCCGCGGCCGGCTGGACCCCGACCGCGCCGGCGTGGCCGTCGTTGCCGGGATCCCCACCGACCGGCCCACGGTCGTGGTCGCGGTCAACGACGCGGGGCGGGCGCGCGGCCTGGCCGCCGGGAGGCTCGTGCTGACCGCGGCGGGCGCGCTCGGCGGCCGCGGCGGCGGCAAGGATGACGTGGCCCAGGGCGGCGGAGCGCCGCTCGGGGACGGGGCGGCCCGGGCCATACAGGAGTCGTTCGAGGCAGTTGACGCGGCCATTCGGGACATTATGGAGCCGGGTAGCGTACGGTGAGACCGTGCCGCAGCCGTATCGTTGCCTGGGCGAGACCTGGCCGGGCGGGAGCCCTCTGTTGAGGATCGGCGTCCGGCTCGCGATCGACGTCGGCTCGGTGCGGATCGGAGTGGCGCGCTGCGACGGCGACGGCCGGCTCGCCAGCCCGCTGACTACGGTCCGGCGCGGCCGCGGAGACCTGGACGCCATCGCCGGCCTGGCCGCCGCCGATGACGTGATTGAGATCATCGTGGGCCTGCCCGTCGGCCTTTCCGGCCGGGAAGGGCGGGCCGCCGCGGAGGCCAGGACGCTCGCTGCCGAGCTCGCCCGCCGCGTCGCGCCGGTCCCGGTCCGCCTGGTGGACGAGCGGTTCACCACGGTCATCGCCCATGATGCGCTGCGACAGGGAGGCAGCGACGCCAAGGGCCGCCGTCCTAGAGTGGACAAGGCGGCGGCGGCACTGCTGCTGCAGGGAGCGCTGGACAGGGAGCGCTCGACAGGTCAGCCTGCGGGGGAGCTGGTTGGCTCGGCCCCGGGAGGTGCTAGGTGACGGGCGACAGGCAGGGGGACTGGCCGGAGCGCCAGGCGCCGCGCCATTCGGGCCGGCACAGCCGCGTTTCCCCGGAGAACAACGGTCCCGATCCCCGGGTCATACCGGGACAGTACGGCCCGCCGGACCCGCCGGGCTCCTATGCCGCGCCCGATCAGCATGCGCCGCAGGATCCCTACGCCTACGGGCGGCCTGATCCCTACGCGGCGCCGGACGCGTACGCCGCGCCGGACGCGTACGCCGCGCCGGACGCGCTACGCGGCGCCGGATGGCTACGCCGGGCCGGATGGCTACGCCGGGCCGGATGGCTACGCCGCGCCGGAGGGCTACCCCCCGGCAGACGGCTACGCCGCGCCGGACGCGTACGCCGGGCCGGATGGCTACGCCGCGCCCGGCGCCTATCACCCCGCAGACGGCCAGACCCCGACCGACGCCTACGCCCTGACCGACCGGTATTCCGTGCCCGGTCCGGCCGTCCGGGCCAACCCGCCCCATCCTCCGGAGGCCTACCGCCAGCCTGGCTATCCCGGGCAGGAGCCGTTCAGCCCGGCGGGTGACCCGCGGGATACCCGCGGCGGGCTGGATGGCCTCCCCGAGCAGAACGGCTACGGGCGGCCGGATGCTCACGATCAGCCCACGCCGCGGTGGCCGTCACCGGGTGCCACCGGCCCGCAGGGCTTGACCGGCGTACCCGGCCGTGACGGCGGGACCGATCGCGAGCCCCAGCCGGGATCGCGGGACTGGGATCCCGGCCCGGGCCAAGACTGGAACGCCGGCCAGGAATCCGGCGGGTTCGCCAGCCTCCGGCGCAGCCAGGACACCGGCCCCCGGCCCCAGCCGCCGCCCGGGCCGCGCCCCGCCCGCCCCGGACCGCGGCCGCAGGCTGGCCCGCCGGAGCAGCAGGACAACCCGTCATCCCCGGCCGGGCTCATTCCGGGATTCTGGGACAGCGCGGACTCCCGGCGGGGCAGGGCCCGCCGGCCCGCGCGGCGTGTGGGCTGGGTGCTGGCCCCGCTGCTGGCCTTGGCGCTGCTGTGCGCGCTGGCCGTCGCCGGTTACGACGCTCTACAAGGGATTCCAGTCCAAGGACTTCACGGGCTCCGGATCCGGGCACGTCACGGTGCAGGTGCTGCCCGGTGACACGGCCACCTCCCTGGCGCCGCGACTGGTGAAGCTCGGGGTCGTGGCCAGCGCCAATTCCTTCATCAGCGCGGCGAAGCACAGTTCCAACCCGCACGGCCTGGAGCCCGGCTTCTTCGGCCTGCACAAGCACATGAACTCGGCGCTGGCCTACCAGATGCTGCTCAACCCGGCCTCGCGGATCCAGTCCAAGGTCGCGATCCCCGAGGGCCTGCGGATATCGGCGATCCTGGCCACGCTGGAGAAGAAATACCCGAACATACCGGCCAGCGCGTTCACGTCGGCCACGAAGGACACCG
Source organism: uncultured Actinomycetota bacterium (assembly GCA_963745575.1). Classification (GTDB taxonomy): domain Bacteria; phylum Actinomycetota; class Actinomycetes; order Streptosporangiales; family Streptosporangiaceae; genus JASHPR01. The sequence goes on from CAVUYA010000015.1 coordinate 51,752, forward strand.
CCGCGCTCGGGCTTCCCGCGTACGCCCACGGCAACCCCGAGGGCTACCTGTTCCCGGCCACCTACGACTTCGACCCGGGCACCAGCGCGGCCGGCATGCTGCAGGCCATGGTGGCTCGGTTCAACCAGGAAGCGGCCACCATCGACCTGCCCGCGGCCGCGCAGGCCGCCCACCTCACCCCGGGCCAGGTCATCACCGTCGCCAGCATCATCGAGGCCGAGGCGGGAAACCCCACGTACTACCGGCGACGTGGCCGAGGTGATCTACAACCGGCTGAACCTCGGCATGAAGCTCGGCCTGGACAGCACGGTGAACTACGCGCTGCACCGGTTCGGGGTCCACCTCACCGATCTCGCAGCTTCACGTGAAGTCGCCGTACAACACCTTCATCCACACCGGGCTGCCGCCCGGCCCGATCGACAACCCCGGCGCCGCCGCGATCGAGGCCGCGCTGCATCCCGACCACGGCAACCTGCTCTACTTCGTGACCGTGAACCTGAAGACCGGCCTCACCAAGTTCACCAGCAGTAACGCCCAGTTCCAGCAGTTCGTCGCCGAGTGCCAGCGCAACAACGCGTGCTGAGGCCACCGGGATGAGGGCCGCGGTGCTCGGCTCGCCGGTCAGCCATTCCCTGTCACCGGCGCTGCACCGCGCCGCGTACCAGGCGCTGGGCCTGGCGGGCTGGACCTACGACGCGATCGAGTGCGACGAGGCGCGGCTGCCCGGGCTGCTCGGCGACTGCGGCCCGGACTGGGCTGGCCTGTCCCTGACCATGCCGCTCAAGCGGGCGGTGCTGCCGCTGCTCGACGTGACCGAACCGCTGGCCGCGGACGTGGGCGGCGCCAACACGGTCATCTTCGCGGCCGGCGCCCGGCACGGGCACAACACCGATGTGCCCGGGATGGTCACGGCCCTGGCCGCGGCCGGCGTGTCGGGGTCCGGGCCGGTGCTGATCCTCGGGGCCGGGGCGACCGCCTGCTCCGCGCTCGCCGCCGTGCGCGGGCTCGGCGCCGGCGAGGCCACGGCAGCGGTGCGGGACCCGGCACGGGCCGGAGAACTGCTGGCCGCGGCCGGCCGGCTCGGCATGACCGTCCGGCTGGCCGACTTCGGCCGGGGGAGCCGGCCGGGAGCTGGCACCTGCTGATCTCGACGGTTCCGGCCGGAACCGCTGATCGCTACGCGGAACGGATCCTGCGCGGGGACCTTGTCCCTGCCGCGGTGCTCGATGTGGTCTACCACCCGTGGCCCACCGGGCTGGCGGCTGCCGCGGAGCGGACCGGGGCGGCGGTGGTCAGCGGCTTCGAGCTGCTGCTGCACCAGGCGGGCCGGCAGGTGGAGCTGATGACCGCGCGGACCGCGCCGACCGCGGCGATGCGCCGGGCTGGCCTCGCCGAACTGAGGCGCCGGGCGGAAGCCGCGGGAAGCCCGTCCCCGACCTGACCCGATGCCCTGCTGCCTCGGCCGGCCCCTCCCGCCTGGCCGTCGTTCCGGCCTGGCCCGACGCCTCCTCCCGGTCCCGGAGGCGGGATTACAACGGCCCTGGAATGCGTTACTCTGTGCGAGACGAGAGTCCGGCGCACCGCGCGCCGGATGTGCAAGCGGAGGACCACATTCGGCCACCTCCCACCTGGCTAGCGCGATTGCTGGCGGGTATGGCCGGGCAGCTCCTGGGAGCTGGCCGGCGGGCTGGCGGGCCTGCGGGCCGGCCGGCCAGGCCGGACGCACCGGCACCGTCGCCCGCAGCGGCGACGGCGGCGGGCGTTGCGTGGCAGGCCCGACCCGGCGTGACCGGAGCCGGGAATGCCGCGTCATGGTGGCCTCGCATGCATCGGTGCGGGGCCTTTCGCATGTGAGGCACCGCACCGGGTCGTAGCCGCACGCGGGGAGGTCCCGCGGCGGCGAGAGTGACACAAGGAGGTCACATCAGCACTGAACCCCGTATCAACGAACGTATCCGCGTGCCCGAAGTGCGGCTCGTCGGTCCGAACGGCGAGCAGGTCGGCATCGTGGCCATCAACGACGCGCTCCGGCTGGCCCAGGAGGCAGACCTGGACCTGGTCGAGGTCGCGCCGACGGCCCGGCCGCCGGTCGCCAAGCTTATGGACTACGGCAAGTTCAAGTACGAGTCGGCGCTCAAGGCCAGAGAGTCACGCAAGCACCAGGCCCAGACCGTCATCAAGGAGATCAAGCTCCGGCCGAAGATCGATCCGCACGACTACGGGACCAAGAAGGGCCACGTCGAGCGGTTCCTGCGGCAGGGAGACAAGGTCAAGGTGACCATCATGTTCAGGGGGCGCGAGCAGTCCAGGCCGGACCTCGGCTACCGGCTGCTGCAGAAGCTGGCCGGCGACGTCGAGGAACTCGGGTTCGTCGAGTCACAGCCGAAGCAGGACGGCCGGAACATGATCATGGTCATCGGTCCGCACAAGCGCAAGCTCGACACCAAGGCCGACCGCGCGGCACCCCGGCCCGGGGCCCGCGCCCAGCGCGCCGGGCAGCCGGTACCGCCGCCGCGCGGGGCCGGGGAAAACGGGCCCGGACCGGCGGTAGCGGCCGCCGAACCCGCTGAGCAGGGAGCGGCGGACGCACCAACGGCGATCTGACCGGCCGGGCTAGCGGCCCGGCCAGCCGACCAGCAGCGCGTGCCGCGGGCACGTTAGCGTTAACAAACACGTGCCGAAGGCAGGTAGACATGACACCGTGCCGGGGCGCGTCATCGAGCACATGCCACGGGCACGACGACAAGCAAGCATGGGCCGCAGGCAGGCACCGGAAGGGCCGGGCCCGCGGCACCCCACGAACGGAGACGACGGCGACATGCCGAAGATGAAGACGCACAGCGGTGCCGGCAAGCGCTTCCGGTTGTCCGGTACCGGCAAGGTCATGCGCCGCCGGGCCAACCGCGCACACTACCTCGAGCACAAGCCGAGCACGCGAACCCGCCGCCTGAAGAACGAGGTCCCGGTCTCGCCCGCGGACCTGAAGAAGATGAAGAGACTGCTGGGCAAGTGACCCGGCCCGCTTAAGGGAGTCGAAGAAATGGCACGCGTGAAGCGGGCGGTCAACGCCCACAAGAAGCGCCGGGTCGTCCTCGAGCGGGCCAGTGGCTACCGCGGCCAGCGGTCCCGCCTGTACCGCAAGGCCAAGGAGCAGACCCTCCACTCGATGGCCTATGCCTACCGGGACCGCAAGGACCGCAAGGGAGCGTTCCGGCGGCTGTGGATCCAGCGCATCAACGCCGCGGCGCGGGCCGACGGCATGACCTACAACAGGTTCATCCAGGGCCTGAAGATCGCAGGCGTGGAGGTCGACCGCAGGATGCTCGCCGAGCTCGCGGTGGCCGACGCGGCGGCTTTCTCCGCGCTGGTCGAGGTGGCCAGGAAGGCACTGCCCGCCAATGTCAACGACCGGGCGGCGGACACCGAAGCCGCCTGAGCGGCAAGCCGCCACCATCCATGTGACCACCGGGAGCGAGGTCACCAGCACCCGGTCGCCGCGGGTCAAGGCCGCCCGGCAGCTGGCCAGGCGGTCGGCCCGGCAGCGTGCGCGGCTGTTCCTGGCCGAGGGCCCGCAGGCGGTGCGGGAAGCCCTGGGCTGGCGGGGCGCGGCGGGCGGCCGGCCCTGACTCCGGGGAGGCCGCGGGCGCCGGGATGGTCACCGAGGTATTCGTCACCGCGGCCGCCCGGTCCCGGTACGCGGAGCTGGTCACCCGGGCAGCCCGGCAGGGCGCGGCCGTGCACGCCGTCAGCGGCGAGGTGATGGCCGAGCTCGCCCAGACCATCACCCCCCAGGGCGTGCTCGCCGTCTGCCGGTTCGTCGATGTCCCGATGGAGCAGCTCACCGCGGCCGCGCCGCGGCTGGTGGTGCTGCTGGCCAACGTCCGCGACCCCGGGAACGCCGGGACCGTGCTGCGCACGGCGGACGCGGCGGGCGCGGACGGCGTGGTCTTCTCCGACGCCTCGGTCGACCCCTACAACAGCAAGTGCGTGCGCGCCTCCGCGGGCAGCCTGTTCCACCTGCCGATCGTGGTCGGCTCCCCGCTCCGGGAGGCGGCGGCGGCACTGCGCCGCGCCGGGCTGCGGATCCTGGCCGCCGACGGCAGCGCCGGGCGCGAGCTCGACGACCTTGAGCCGGACGAGGGACTGGCGGGCCCCACCGCGTGGCTGTTCGGCAACGAGGCCTGGGGACTGCCCGGCGAGCTGCTGGCGCTGGCCGACGAGGCCGTCGCCGTGCCCATCTACGGCCGGGCGGAGAGCCTGAACCTGGCCGCCGCGGCGGCGGTCTGCCTGTACGCGTCCGCCGGCGCCCAGCGCAGGGGCCGGGCAGGCACGGCAGCGTCCGCGAGCTGATGTGCAACCGTTCTCATTCTTAGGCACCTCCGGGGTGCCGCGCACCGCCGCGGACGCGCTAGAGTCTGATCTGATCACGTTGCGTCATGAGTAGCCCGGCAGGCGTTACCGCCGGCCGGACGCGGGCGCGGCGAAGCCAGCCTGCGGGATGCCCCCGAATCGCGGGCCGGCCAGCACGGCACCCCGGGGGCAGTGGCCGGCAGGGACGGGCCGGGCGGAGGCGGCGTTCGAGTGGACAGGATCATGCCGGGCCAGGCGGCCGGGGCAGCGGGCGATGCCCTCGCGCCTCCGGCCAGCGCTCCCGGTCCTGCCTGGGGGAGCGTCGATGCCCTCGCGGCCCCGGCCAGCGCCCCCGGCGCCGCCCGGGAGGGCGCCGGCGGGCCCGCCGCGCCGGCCCGGGAGCCCGGCGACGGGCTGGTCCACGCCGATGACCTGCCCGACGGCCTGGTGATCGCGGACCACGACGGCCAGGTCACGGTCTTCAACCGGGCGGCCTCGCGGCTCACCGGCATCGCCGCGGACTCCGCGCTCGGCCGGGACGTGCGGCAGGTGCTCCCGCTCCGGGACGCCGAGGACCACTGCTGGTGGGCGCAGACGCAGCCGTATCACGGCCTGTGCACGCGCAGCAGGCACCCCGAGCGGTCGCTGTACCTGCCGGACGGGGTCGAGCTCCTGGTCAGCATGGGCTACGTGCGGGACCGGGACTCCGGCGACGGATGGCGTCAGCCAGCCGGGCGCGGTCCGCCGGCTGACGATCACTCTGCGCGGGACGCAGCAGCGCTCCCGCGCGGAGCGCAGCCGCGCCGACCTGGTCTCCACCGTGGCTCACGAGCTGCGCTCGCCGCTGACCAGCGTCAAGGGCTTCACCGCGACGCTGCTGGCCAAGTGGCCACGGTTCACCGACGACCAGAAGCTGGTGATGCTGGAGACGGTCAACGCCGACGCGGACCGGGTGACCAGGCTGATCACCGAGCTGCTCGACGTGTCGCGGATCGAGTCGGGCCGGATCGAGGTGCACCGCGAGCTCGTGGACATCCCCGCGCAGGCCAGGAAGGTCATCGCGGGACGGGTCGCCGCCGGGGAATCGGAGGACAGGTTCCGGCTGGAGGTCAGCGACGGCCTGCCGGAGACCTGGCTGGACGCCGACAAGATCTTCCAGATCCTGGCCAACCTCATCGAGAACGCGGTCCGGCACGGGGCTGGTACGGTAACCATCATGGTGGAGCCGGCCCGGACCGGGAACGCTCCTGGGGTGGCGGTCTCCGTCCGCGACCAGGGGCAGGGCATCGCGCCCGAGCTGGCCCCGCGGGTGTTCCGGCAGTTCTGGCGGGTCAAGCGCCGCGGCGGCGCGGGACTTGGCCTGTTCATCGTGAAGGGCCTGGTCGAGGCGCACGGCGGCACGATCGCCGTGCACCAGGCGCCCGGCGGCGGTGCCGAGTTCCGATTTACCATGCCCGCCGGCACCCCCGACTTCGGCTGACCGGCGGGCCCGCAGCGGCGCAGCGCGGCCGTCGGCGAGTCGCCCCGGGGCTTCCCCGGAGCTTCCCGGGAACCGCACGGGTGATGACCCCGCCTGGCGACGGGACCAGCGCCGCGACGGATCGTTAGGGAAACCATCGGTGATCGCAGGAGAGCAGCAGGCTATGTCCGCACCGAACAAGAGCTACGACCCCGTGCAGGTGACGGCGCTGTCGCCGGAGGAGGTCCAGCGCATGCTCGACGACGCGCTGGCCGCCATCGCCAAGGCCGCGGACCTCGACGAGCTGAAGGCGGCCCGGCTGGCCCACGCTGGCGACCGGGCGCCGGTCACGCTGGCCAATGCCGAGATCGGGGCGCTGCCGCCCGCCGCCCGGGCGGAGGCGGGCAAGCGGGTCGGCGCCGCGCGCGCCGCCATACGGGCCGCGCTCGCCGCCCGGCAGGAGGTCCTGGAATCAGAACGAGACGTCAGGGTCCTGGTCGAGGAGGCCGCCGACGTCACGCTGCCGTGGGATCGCCAGCCCGGCGCCCGCCACCCGGTGACCACGGTGGCCGAGCGGCTGGCCGACGTGTTCGTGGCCATGGGCTACGAGGTCGCCGAGGGCCCCGAGGTCGAGGACGAGTGGTACAACTTCGACGCGCTGAACTTCCCGCCCGACCACCCCGCCCGGGAGACGCAGGACACGTTCTTCGTGGCCGGGCCGGCCAGCGCGGCCAACCCCAGCGGGATGGGCTCGGGCGTGGTGCTGCGCACCCACACCTCACCGGTGCAGATCCGGGCCATGCTGACCAGGCCGCTGCCGCTGTACGTGGTCAGCCCGGGCAAGTGCTTCCGCAGCGACACGCTGGACGCCACGCACAGCCCGGTGTTCCACCAGATCGAGCTCCTGGCCGTGGACGAGGGGCTGACCATGGCCGACCTGCGCGGCGCGATCACCGCGTTCGTCGACGCGATGTTCGGGGAGGGGCTGCGGACCAGGCTCCGCCCGGACTTCTTCCCGTTCACCGAGCCGTCCGTGGACGTGTCGATGGAGTGCTACGTGTGCCGCGGCGCGTCCACCCGGGCGGGCGGGGACCCCTGCCGCGTCTGCCGGTCCCAGGGCTGGATCGAGATCGCGGGCGCGGGCATGGTCAACCCGCGGGTGCTGGTCGCCTGCGGGATCGACCCCGACCGCTACAGCGGGTTCGCGTTCGGGCTGGGCATCGAGCGCACGCTCATGGTCAGGGACGGGGTGACCGACATCAGGGACACCGTCGAGGGCGACGTGCGGTTCAGCCGGGCGTTCGGGATGGAGGCGTGATGCGGGTTCCGCTGTCGTGGCTGCTCGAGTACGCGGCCGTCGAACCGGGCACCGACGCCGCCGAGGTGGCGCGGCGGCTCACCGCGGCGGGCCTGGAGGTCGAGTCGGTCGAGCGCGTCGGGTACGAGATCAGCGGCGTGATCGTGGCCGAGGTAGCCGAGATCGAGGAGCTGACCGAGTTCAAGAAGCCGATCCGGTACGTCCGGGTGAACACCGGCTCCGGCGAGCAGCACGTGATCTGCGGCGCGGTGAACTTTGCCGTCGGGGACCGGGTGCCGCTGGCCCGGCCCGGCTCGGTGCTGCCCGGCGGCTTCGAGATCGGCGCCCGACAGGCCTACGGGCGGATGTCCGAGGGGATGATCTGCTCCGCGGCCGAGCTGGCCATCGGGGACGACCACTCCGGGATCCTGGTGCTGTCACCGGACGCTCCGCTCGGCGCGGATTTCGCCGAGTACGCGGGACTGCGCGACCACGTGCTCGACATCAACGTCACCCCGGACAAGGGCTTCGCGCTGTCGGTCCGCGGCGTGGCGCGGGAGCTCGCGATCGCGTTCGGAGCCCAGTTCACCGACCCCGCCGACGCTGGCCTGCCCGCCGACGTGAACGAGGTCAACCCGCAGGTGTACCCGGCCAGCATCGCCGACCCGACCGCCTGCGACCGGTTCGTGCTGCGCGAGGTGCACGGGGCGCAGGTGACCCGGCCGACCCCGCTGTGGATGCGGGTCCGGCTGGCCCGGGCCGGGACGCGCAGCGTGTCGCTGGCCGTGGACATCACCAACTACCTGATGCTGGAGCTCGGCCAGCCGCTGCACGCGTTCGACCGGGACCGGCTCACCGGGCCGATCGTGGTCCGGCGGGCCCACCCGGGCGAACGGCTGGAGACCCTCGACCACGTGGTCCGGGAGCTCAACCCCGACGACATCCTGATCACCGACGCCTCGGGCCCGATCTCGATGGCCGGGACCATGGGCGGACTGGCCACCGAGATCACCGAGGAGTCGCGTGACCTGGTGATCGAGGCGGCGCACTTCTCCGCGGCGGGCACGGCGCGGATGAGCCGGCGCCACCGGCTGTTCTCCGAGGCCTCGGCGCGGTTCGAGCGGGGGGTGGACCGGGAGCTGCCGCTGCGCGCGTCGGCCAAGGCCGCGTCGATGCTGGCCTCGCTGGCCGGGGGGACCGTGGTGCCCGGCTGCACGCACGCGCAGGTCGAGGTGCCGCCGGTCTCGATCACGATGGCCGCGGGACTACCCCGACCGGGTGGCAGGCCTGGCGTACGGCCCGGAGGTCGTGACCCGCCGGCTGCGCCAGGTCGGCTGCGAGGTCGGCCAGGAACCGGCCGGGCACGTCCTGGTCGTCCGGCCGCCGTCCTGGCGGCCCGACCTCACCGACCCGAGCGACCTGGCCGAGGAGGTCATCCGGCTGGAGGGCTACGAGAACATCCCGGTGCGGATGCCGCGTGCCACCGCCGGGCGCGGCCTCACCGACCGGCAGCGGCTGCGCCGCACGGTCGGGCGTGTCCTGGCCGGCGCCGGGTACGTGGAGGTGCTCGGCAGCCCGTTCAGCTCGGCCGCCGACGCCGACCGGATGCAGTTGCGCCCCGACGACCCGCGCCGCCACGCGCCGCGGCTGGTCAACCCGATCCGGGAGGAGGAGCCGCTGCTCCGGTCGACGCTGCTGCCCGGCCTGCTGCGGGTGCTGAGCCGCAACCTGGGGCGCGGCTTCGCCGACGTCGCCCTGTTCGAGATGGGCCTGGTCTTCCTCTCCGCGGCCGGATGGCCCGGGCGTCGCGCCGATCCTGCCGGTCGACCGGGCGCCCACGCCGGACGAGCTGGCCGCGCTGGAGGCGGCGCTGCCGGATCAGCCGCGGCACCTCGCGGTGGTGCTCGCGGGCGACCGCGAGCTGTCCGGCTGGTGGGGCGCGGGCCGGCCGGCCTCGTTCTACGACGCGATCGAGGCCGCGCGGCAGGTCATCGGCGCGAGCCGGGTGCCGTTCTCGGTGCGGGCCGCGCAGCACGAGCCCTGGCACCCGGGCCGGTGCGCGGCGCTGTACCTGGACACCGGGCCGGGCACCGAGGTGCTCGCCGGGCACGCCGGGGAGCTGCATCCCCGGGTGGTCCAGGCCTTCGGGCTGCCGGAGCGCACCTGCGCGGCGGAGCTCGACCTGTCCGTGATCGAGATGGCGGCCGCGGGGCTCGGCCCGGTCCAGGTCCCGCCGATATCCGGCTACCCGGTGGCCACGCAGGACGTGGCGCTCATCGTGCCCGGCGCGGTGCCGGCCGCGGACGTGGCGGCGGCGCTCGCCCAGGGGGTGGCGGCGGCCGCGCCGGCCCGCTGCTGGAGGACGTGCGCCTGTTCGACGTCTACACCGGGGAGCAGGCGGGCGAGGGGAGCAAGTCGCTGGCGTACACGCTGCGGTTCCGGGCCCCGGATCGCACGCTGACGGCCGATGAGGTGAGCGCCGCCCGGGACGCGGCGGTGGCCGAGGCGGCCCGGCGTACCGGGGCGGTGCTGCGCGGCGGCTCCTGACCGGCCAGGACCGCGGCCGGGCCCCGCGGCCAGGTTCAGGCCCGGTCGGCGGCGGCGGCCTCGGGCAGGAAATCGGCGATCAGAGCCTGGAATTCGGCGGGTTTCTCCAGGTGCGGCGAGTGCCCGCAGTCGGCCAGCACGTGCTCTTCGTAGCGCCCGCCCGCCGCGCGGTAGCGGTCGAGGACGTCGTGCATCTGGCCGACCATGGGCTGCGGCGGGTAGACATCGGCCCCCGGCCAGCCGGGCACCGCGCCCAGCTGGCCCAGGTAGCCCAGGTCGACGAGTGAGGCATCCGACACGATCTGGTCGCTGTCACCGCGCACCCAGAGCACGTCCGGGCCGTCGGCGATCTGGGCGAAGCCGGACACGTCGCAGTACCGCGGCGAGATCGCGTTGTTGACGCCGCGAGTGCCGGGCGCGGTTCCCGGCCAGTTGGGCGAGGCCGCCGCGTCACCGGGATAGAAGTCGTCCCCCGTGGCCATCTGCAGCATCGCGTCGACCAGCTCGTCCTCGAGCTGGACCGGGAACTCGAACGGCGGCCTGACGTACAGCGTGGTCAGCACCTGGCGGGGCGAGGTGGCGTCATCGCGGCTGCGGTCGCCCTCGGCGATGCGCCGGACCAGCTCGGGGCTGGCCGTGCCGCCGCCGGACCCGGCGAAATCCGGCCAGCAGGGCGTGCCGCCGTCATCGCGCGTGCCGCCGAACCCGTACGGCGACATCGGGCTCTCGAGCACGATCGAGGCCACCGCCCCCGGATGGTCGATCGCGTACTGCAGCACGACCGCGCCGCCGAGCGACCAGCCCAGCAGGTGCACGCGCTGCCCCGCCGGCACCAGGTGGCTCTCGGTGAGCAGCGCATGCAGGTCGTCGGCGAAGTCGCGGACGCCGCGCCGGGCGTTCACGGGGGCGGCCTCGGAGCGGCCGAACCCGCGCAGGTCAGGGGCCAGGCAGCGGTACCGCGCGGCCAGGACGGTCATGGACGGGGCGAAGAACCGCGCGGACGAGACGTTGCCGTGCACCAGCACGAGCACCGGCCCGTCGGCCAGGCCCGCCGTGAGCACGTGGGTGCGCAGGCGAGACGTGAGCACGTCGGTGTGATGGACCGCGACGGACGCGCTGGGCATGGCCGGTCTCCCCGCTCGGAGTTGAGATGTCTGTCTGCATGATTTGACATCCTCCTCGCCCTGACGGACGAGGATTCCCGGGGGTGGCTCACGCCGCCTGGGTGGTTCCCGCGGCTGCCGGGGCAGGCTGATGCGGGCATGGTGCCGCGTGCCCCGCGGCGTGCGCAGGGACCAGCTCACCGGCGGTGAGCGCTAATCCCCGGGCAAGGATATTTAGTGCGGCGTTACGGTCCGCGTGGTCCTGGTGGCCGCACGAGACGCAGGCGAAGACCGCTTGGCTATCACGGTTCGCCGGATCGGTGTGGCCGCAGACTCGACACTGTTGTGAAGTAAAGCGGGGGTCGACGAAGATCACCTGGACGCCGGACGCCTCGCCCTTATCTTTGATCCGCTGGCCCAAAAGGCCCCAAGCCGAGGCAAGGATGCCGCGGCTGAGTCCGGCCTTGGCGCGGGCTCGGTTGGGCAGGAAGGCACCGGGCTGGCCGGGGTCGGGTTTGGGTGCGGGCTTGCGGGTCATGCCTTTGATGTTGAGCTTCTCCAGCACGAGGACGTCGTTGTCGCGGACCAGCCGGGTGCTGATCTTCTCCGCCCAGTCCCTGCGGCGGTCGGCGGCCCGGGCCGCGATAAGCGCTAAGGCCCGGCGGGTCTGCTCCCGTCGGCGCGACCCCTTCTGCTGGCGGCAAAGGCGGCGCTGCAGGGCCAGGTACCGGGCCGTCTGGCGGCCGGGATTCCGCGGCACCCGGTAATGCTGTCCGTCGGAGGTCACCAGCGCGGTGGCCACGCCGCGGTCGACACCGGTCATCGTCCCGCTGCGCTGCCGGGCGAGTGGTGGTTGCGGGGCCGGGAAGGAGACATGCCAGCGTCCCGCCCGGTCACAGGTGACCCGCGCCATGCCGAGCTTGCCGGGCAATGGGCGGGTCCACCGGAACCGGACCCATCCGCACTTGGGCACGTGCACCTCGCCCCAGCGGCGGCTGATCCGCCTCACCTTTGTGTCGCGGATGACAAAGCCCTGGGTGGCGCGGCTGCTGCGGTAACCCGGCCTGCGTGCCGGGTTGGCCCTATCGAAGAAGGCGGCCAAGGCTCGGTCGAAGTCCCGTAGTGCCTGCCGCTGCACCGATGACGACCCTGCGCCCAGCCAGGGCTCGGCCTGCCGGGCCTCGGTCAGCTGGCGATACCGCTCCGCCGATGACGGCGCGCTGCCCCGCCCGGGGCGCCACCAGGACTGCTGCTCCACGGCAAGATTCCACACCCGGCGGGCGTGAGCACAGTGCTCACGCAGCGTCGGTTGCTGCCCTGGTGTCGGGCATAACCTGTTCCGAATAGCCATAGCACGGTTAGCCTAACCATGGCTTCTGACAAAATAGGTGGTCATCGCCGTTGCCAACACATCAGACAGCAGACCGACTCGACCGATCCAGCCCCACAGGACACTCCCGAAGGAGCCGGTCCGGGCTACGTGGGCGCGGGAAGGACCGCCAGGATCTCCTTGCTGCCCTGGACGCACTTGGACGCCTGCCCGGTCTTCAGCACCACCGGCGTGGTGAACCCCTGGCAGGTCCAGCCCCGCACCCGAACCGGCGCGCCGCCGCCGGTGCCGGGCACGTCGCCGGACAGGATCGCCCTGGCGTAGTCGCGCTCTACCTTCAGTGCCGTGGCGCAGGACACCTGGCCGCGGGCGATCTGGATGTGAACGGGCACGTTGGCCGCGGTCCGCGTCGTCCCGCACACGGTCATGCCGGCGGCCGCGCCGGTCGCCCCCGCGCCCGCCGGCGCCGCAGATGACGTCGCCGGCGATCCGCAGCCGGCGACGGCCAGCAAGATCGCGGCGGCTGCGACGCCGCACGCGGCCGCGACGCTGCGCGCGGCGGCGAGGCCGCACGCGGGCGCGGCCAGCCGCTCGCGGACGCAGGCCCGCGGCCGGCGAGCGCCCATGGCCGTCTCCTTTCCGTTTCCGCGACCCTCATCATGCCGCCTCATGATGCCGGAGGCAGGCTCCGTCCCCAATTCGGCTCCGGGCTCAGCGCGGACGGCCCAGCCGGGCCGCGCCACCCTGAGGATTGCATAATCAATCACTTCGCTGCATAATAATTCAGCAGCGGGTCGGGCGGAGGGGCGGTGGCTGATGGGCGCGCGGGTAGCGGTGGCGGGCGCGAGCGGATACGCCGGTGGTGAGCTGCTCCGGCTGCTCGCCGGCCACCCCGACCTGGAACTCGGCCCGGTGACCGCGGACAGCAACGCGCGCCGTCCCGTCGGCGAGGTGCACCCGCACCTCGCTGGCGTGCCGTCGCTGGCCGGCCGCGGGTTCGACACCGACGAGGCGCTGGCCGGATGCGGCTGCGACCTGGTATTCCTCGCCCTGCCCGCCGGGAGCTCGCCGCGGCTGGCCGGTGATCTCGGCCAGGGCGTCAAGATCGTCGATCTCGGGCCCGATTTCCGGCTCGCCGACGCCGCCGCCTGGGCCAGGCATTACCAGGGACCGCACGCGGGCCGCTGGACCACGGGCCTGCCGGAGCTGCCCGGAGCCAGGGAGCAGATCCAGGCTGCGACGCGAGTGGCCGTCCCGGGCTGCTACGCCACCGCGGCGATCGTCGCGCTGGCGCCGCTGCTGGCCGCGGGCCTGATCGAGCCGCAGGACATCGTGATCGTCGCCGCCTCGGGCACGTCGGGCGCCGGACGGGTGCCCAAGCCGGAACTACTCGGCAGCGAGGTGATGGGCGCCGTCTCCGCGTACCAGGCAGGCGGGACGCACCGGCACACGCCCGAGATCGAGCAGGCGCTCGCCGAGGCCGCCGGCCAGACAGCGCCCGTCGCCGGCGCAGGGCAGGCCGGCGTGACGGTCAGCTTCACCCCGATCCTGGCCCCCATGCCGCGCGGCATCCTCGCGACCTGCACGGCGCGGCTGGCCCCCGGGCCCGGCCAGCCGGGCACCGTGCCGCTCCGGGATGCCCTGGCCGAGGCCTACGCGGGCGAGCCGTTCGTCTGCGTGCTGCCCGAGGGCCGCTGGCCGACCACGGCCGCGGTGGCCGGGTCGAACGGCGTGCACCTGCAGGCCGCGGCCGACGCCCGGTCCGGCCGGGCCACCGTGGTGGCGGCCATCGACAACCTCGGCAAGGGCGCCGCCGGCCAGGCCATCCAGGACGCCAACCTCATGCTCGGCCTGCCGGAGACGGCCGGCCTGACCGCTTACGGAGTCGCACCGTGACACTGAGCGAGCCGAAGGGGCGCGGCATGGCCTGGACTGAGGAGCGAGGGAGCTCGCGACTGAGCGACGAGGGAAGGCCATGCAGAGAAGGGGGCAGAGAAGGGGGAAGGGGAGGCGGGTGGGGGGCGGGGCCCCGGAGGCAAGCGAGGACGGAAAAATGAGCGTTACAGCAGCCGCCGGGTTCCGGGCGGCGGGCGTCACCGCCGGGATCAAGGAGTCCGGGCAGCCGGACCTGGCCGTGGTCATCAACGACGGCCCGTCGGATGCGGCGGCGGGGGTGTTCACCGCCAACCGGGTCAAGGCCGCTCCGGTGCTGTGGACCCAGCAGGTCATCAGGGGCGGCCGGGTCCGGGCCGCCGTGCTCAACTCCGGCGGCGCCAACGCCTGCACCGGGCCGGACGGGTTCGCCGACACCCACCACACGGCCGAGCGGCTGGCCAAGGTGCTGTCGGCGTCCGCCGGGGAGATCGCGGTCTGCTCGACCGGCCTGATCGGGGACCGGCTGCCCATGGACCGGCTGCTGCCCGGCGTGGACGCCGCGGTGGCCGCGGCGTCGGCCGGGGGCGGCCGCGCGGCCGCGGACGCCATCAGGACCACCGACACCGTCCCGAAGACGTGCCGGGTGGCCGGCCCCGGCTACGCCATCGGCGGCATGGCCAAGGGAGCCGCCATGCTCGCCCCGGCGCTCGCCACCATGCTCGCGGTGCTCACCACCGATGCCGACCTGGCCGCGGCGGAACTGGACGCCGCGCTGCGGAAGGCGGTGGCCGTCACGTTCGACCGGCTGGACACCGACGGCTGCATGTCGACCAACGACACGGTCCTGCTGCTGGCCAGCGGCGCGTCCGGCGTCCGGCCCGATCCGGCGGAGTTCGCCGCGCTGCTCGCCCAGGGCTGCGCGGACCTGGCCCGGCAGATGCAGCTGGACGCCGAGGGAGCGGGCAAGGCGATCGACATCGAGGTCACCGGCGCGGCCAGCGAGGACGACGCGGTCACCGTCGGGCGCGCCGTCGCCCGGTGCAACCTGCTCAAGTGCGCGATCGCGGGGGAGGATCCCAACTGGGGCCGGGTCCTGGCCGCGGTCGGGACCACCAACGCCCGGTTCGAGCCGGACCAGCTCAGCGTGGCGATCAACGGTGTCTGGGTGTGCCGGAACGGGTTCGCGGCCGAGGGCCGGGCCCGCGTCGACCTGCGGCCCAGGGATGTCCGCATCATCGTCGACCTGTCCGCCGGGCCACATGCGGCCACGATCTGCACCACCGACCTGACCGAGGCCTACGTGCACGAGAACTCGGCCTACTCGACGTGACGGCGATGAACGCGACCGATACCGCGAACCACGAGGATGGCGCGCTGGCCAAGGCGGCGACCCTGATCGAGGCGCTGCCCTGGCTGGAGCAGTTCCACGGCGAGACCGTCGTGATCAAGTTCGGCGGCCACGCCATGGCCGACGAGGACCTCTGCTTCGCGTTCGCGCAGGACGTGGTGTTCCTGCGGTACGCCGGGCTGCGCCCGGTGGTGGTGCACGGCGGCGGCCCGCAGATCAGCGAGCACCTCGGCCGGCTGGGCATCCCCAGCACGTTCGCCGCCGGGCTGCGGGTGACCACGCCGGAGACGATGGGCGTGGTCCGGATGGTCCTCACCGGGCAGGTGAACCGGGACCTGGTCGGCCTGATCAACCGGCACGGGCCGTTCGCGGTCGGGATGTCCGGGGAGGACGCCAACCTGCTCACGGCGACCCGCGCCCAGGCCACCGTGGACGGCGCGCCGGTGGACCTCGGCCAGGTCGGCGAGATCCACACGGTCGATCCCGGGGCGGTCCGCGCCCTGATCGCCGACGGCCGCATCCCCGTCATCTCGAGCGTGGCCCGGGGCGCGGCCGGCGATATCTACAACGTGAACGCCGACACCGCGGCCGCCGCGGTCGCGGTCGCGCTGGGTGCCGCGAAACTGGTCCTGCTGACCGACGTGGCCGGGCTGTACGCGGATTGGCCCCCCGCCGGGCCGGGCGAAGTGACCGCCGCCCGGCCCGGCGAGGTAATCAGCCAGCTGGGCGCGGCCGAGCTGGCCGCGATGCTGCCCGGCCTGGACGGCGGGATGATCCCGAAGATGGAGGCCTGCCTGACCGCGGTGCGCGGCGGCGTGCCGCGGGCGCATGTGCTCGACGGGCGGCTGCCGCACGCCGTCCTGCTCGAGATATTCACCGACTCGGGGATCGGCACCATGGTGCTGCCGGACGGAGCCGGGGCCCCCGCTGGGGGATCCACGAGAGGAGACTCATGACCGCCACCGAGCAGCTGCAGAACCGTTACGCCGCGGCCATGATGCTGAACTACGGCCTGCCGCCCGTCGCGCTGGCCCGCGGCGAAGGATGCGTGGTCTGGGACGTCGACGGCAACTCCTACCTGGACCTGCTCGGCGGCATCGCGGTCAGCGCGCTCGGGCACGCGCATCCGGCGATCGTCGCGGCCGTGACCGAGCAGGCCGGGCGGCTGGCGCACATCTCGAACCTGTACCTGCACGAACCCCAGGTGCTCCTGGCCGAGCGGCTCATCGGGCTGCTCGGCGTCGACGGGCGGGTGTTCTTCGCCAACTCCGGCGCCGAGGCCAACGAGGCGGCGATCAAGCTGGTCCGGCGCCGTCAGGGCAGCGAGCGGCCGGTCTTCGTCGCGGCCGAGCACTCCTTCCACGGCCGGACCATGGGCGCACTCAGCCTGACCGGCAAGAGCTCGATCCGGGAGCCGTTCGCACCGTACGGGCTCGACGTCCGGTTCGTCCCGTACGGCGACCCCGGCGCCCTGCGCGCGGCGGTGGGCGACGACTGTGCCGCGGTGTTCCTGGAGCCGGGCCTGGGTGAGGGCGGCGTGGTCCCGGCGCCCGACGGCTACCTGCGCGCCGCGCGTGCGGCCTGCGACAACGCCGGGGCCCTGCTCGTGCTCGACGAGATCCAGAGCGGAGTCGGGCGGACCGGCGCGTGGTTCGCGTTCCAGCGCGAGGGCATCATCCCCGACGTCATCACGCTGGCCAAGGGACTGGGCGGCGGCCTGCCCATCGGCGCCTGCATCGGCATCGGCGGGTGCGGCTCCGTGCTCGGCAAGGGCGATCACGGCAGCACCTTCGGCGGCAACCCGGTGGCCTGCGCGGCCGCGCTCGCGGTGCTCGACACGATCGAGAGTGAGGGCCTGCTGAAAAACGTCACCGAGGTCGGCGACCGGCTGGCCGCCGGGATCGAGGCCATCGAGCATCCGCTGGTCACCGGGGTGCGCGGCAGCGGTCTCTGGCTTGCGATCACGCTCGCTACCCCGGCGGCGGCCGCGGTGGAGGCCGCGGCGCGCCGGGCCGGGTTCCTGGTCAACGCGGTCCAGCCGGACGCGATCCGGCTGGCGCCGCCGCTGATCCTCAGCGCCGAGCAGGCCGACTCGTTCACCGCCGAACTGCCCGCGATCTTGTCGTCAGCCAGCCTGCTGGCGGGGCGGGGGGCGTAGCCATGAGCGAGCCAAAGGGCCGCGGCGCCGCCAGTGAAGGGGGCAGAGAAGGGGGAAGGGGAGGCAGGTGGGGGGCGGGGGCCCGGAGGCGAGCGAAGGAAAAATGGTGAATACCGTCAGCCCGGTCACCAAGACGGCGCGGCACGCGCAGATCGCCGCGATCCTGGCCCACGCCGACCCGCCGGTCCGGTCCCAGGAGGAACTCGCCGAGCGGCTGGGCCAGCACGGGGTACGGGTCACCCAGGCGACGCTCTCCCGCGACCTGGAGGAACTCGGGGCGGTGCGGCTGCGCGCCGCCGACGGCGGGCTGGTGTACGCGCTACCCGGCGAGGCGGGCGGTCCCGGCTCCCTGCCGGGCGGGCTGGGGTACGCGCTGCCCGGCGAGGCGGGCGGTCCCGGCTCCCTGCCGGGCGGGCTGGCCGAGGCGCCCGCGGCTCCCGCCGGGGACCTGCCCCCGGAGCCGTCGGGGCGGCTGGCCCGGGTCGCCGCCGAATTGCTGGTCACAGCCGAGGCGAGCGCCAACCTGGTGGTGCTGCGGACGCCGGCCGGGGCCGCGCAGTTCCTGGCGTCGGTGCTGGACCACTCGGCCTGGGCGTCCATCCTCGGCACGGTGGCCGGCGACGACACCGTGCTGGTCATCGCGCGGGACCCGGCGGGCGGGGCGGACCTGGCCCGTGCGCTGCTGCGGCTGGCCGAGCGGCGCAGCCACCAATGACAGGAACATCCCCGGACCGGGGACGCTGAGGGAGGAACCATGACAGAACGCGTAGTCCTCGCCTACTCCGGCGGCCTGGACACCTCGGTGGCCATCGGGTGGATCGCCGAGCAGACCGGCGCCGAGGTCATCGCGCTCGCGGTAGACGTCGGCCAGGGCGGCGAGGACCTGGACACGATCCGCGAGCGCGCGCTGGCCTGCGGCGCGGCCGACGCCGAGGTCGCCGACGTACGGGCCGAGTTCGCCGCCGAGTACTGCATGCCCGCGCTGCGTACCAACGCGCTGTACATGGACCGCTACCCGCTGGTCTCCGCGCTGTCCCGGCCGCTGATCGCTAAGCACCTGGCCCGGGTGGCGCGCGAGCGCGGAGCCGCCATGGTCGCGCACGGCTGCACCGGCAAGGGCAACGACCAGGTGCGGTTCGAGGTGGGCCTGGCCTGCCTCGCCCCGGAGGTGAAGGTCCTGGCGCCGGTCCGCGACTCCGGGATGACCAGGGACAAGGCGATCGCGTTCGCCGCCGAGAAGGAACTGCCGATCAACGTCACGTCGCGCTCGCCGTACTCGATCGACCAGAACCTGTGGGGCCGCAGCTGCGAGACCGGGCACCTGGAGGACATCTGGGAGGCGCCGCACGACGACGTCTGGGGATACACCAGCGACCCGGCGCTGCCGAAGGAGCCGGAGGAGGTCACGATCTCGTTCGCGGACGGCCTCCCGGTGGCCCTCGACGGGCGGCCGCTGACCCCGCTGCAGATCATCACCGAGCTGAACGCGCTGGCCGGGGCGCACGGAGTCGGCCGGATCGACATGGTCGAGGACCGGCTGGTCGGGATCAAGAGCCGGGAGATCTACGAGGCGCCGGGCGCCATCGCCCTGATCACCGCGCACTCCGAGCTCGAGAGCGTGTGCATGGAGCTTGATCTGGCCCGGTTCAAGCGGCAGGCCGAGCAGCGCTGGACCGAGCTGGTCTACGACGGGCTGTGGTTCTCGCCGCTGCGGCACGCGCTGGAGGCGTTCATGACGACGGCCTCGCAGCACGTCACCGGGGAGATCAGGCTCCGGCTGCACGGCGGCCAGGCCGTGGTGACCGGGCGCCGCAGCCCGGCGGCGCTGTACGACTACGCGCTGGCCACCTACGACACCGGCGACGTGTTCGACCAGCAGCTGGCCAAGGGTTTCGTGGAGCTGTGGGGCCTGCCCAGCAAGATCGCCGCCGACCGCGACCGGAAGGTCGCCGGCCAGGGCCCGCCGGCCTGACCGGTCACCGGGCGTTCGCGTTGCGGATTCTCTTCCGTGATCGTGGCGGTCTGGCACAATGCGCGTGATCGTCAGGAGCGAGAGGAGCGCCGTGGGGGACCAGGAGCACACGTCGCCGGTCCGGCTGTGGGGCGGCCGGTTCGAGTCCGGCCCGGCCGAGGCGCTGGCCCGGCTGTCGGTCAGCGTCCAGTTCGACTGGCGGCTGGCGGCCTACGACCTGCTCGCGTCCCGGGCGCACGCCCGCGTGCTGCACCGGGCCGGGCTGCTGGATGAGGCCGAGCTGGCCCGGATGCTGGCCGCGCTCGACGACCTCGACGAGGCGTGCCGGACCGGCCGGTTCCGCCCTGTGGCCACCGACGAGGACGTGCACACGGCGCTGGAGCGGGGCCTGCTGGAGCGGGCCGGGTCGCTGGCCGGGAAGCTGCGGGCCGGCCGCAGCCGCAACGACCAGATCGCCACCGACCTGCGGCTCTACCTGCGCGACCACGCCCGGCTCGTGGTCTCGCGGCTGACCGAGCTGGAGACCGCGCTGATCGACCAGGCGCAGCGGCACCTGGGCACGCCCGCGCCCGGGATGACGCACCTGCAGCACGCCCAGCCGGTGCTGCTGGCGCACCAGCTGCTCGCGCACGTCCAGGCCTTCGCCCGCGACGGGGACCGGCTCCGGGACTGGGACCGCCGGGCCGCGGTGAGCCCGCTCGGCGCGGGCGCGCTGGCCGGGTCGTCGCTGCCGCTCGACCCGGAGGCGGTCGCCGCCGAGCTGGGCTTCGCCTCCGCCTTCGGCAACTCGATCGACGCGGTCAGCGACCGTGACTTCGCCGCCGAGTTCTGCTTTGCCGCGGCGCTGCTCGGCGTGCACCTGTCCCGGCTCGGCGAGGAGGTCGTGCTGTGGTCGTCGCACGAGTTCGGCTGGGCCGAGATCGACGACGCCTACGCGACCGGTTCGTCGATCATGCCGCAGAAGAAGAACCCGGACGTGGCCGAGCTGGCCCGCGGCAAGGCAGGCCGGCTGATCGGCGGGCTGACCGGGCTGCTGACCACGCTCAAGGGCCTGCCCCTGGCCTACGACCGCGACCTGCAGGAGGACAAGGAGCCGGTGTTCGACGCGGTGGACACGCTGCTGCTCGTGCTGCCCGCGATGGCCGGCCTGGTCGCCACCCTGCGCTTCAACTCCGAGCGGATCGCCGAGGGCGCCGCCGCCGGCTACGCGCTCGCCACCGACCTGGCCGAGCTGCTGGTCCGGCGGGGCGTCCCGTTCCGCGAGGCGCACGAGGTCGTGGGCCACCTGGTGGTCTGGTGCCAGGTCCACGACTGCGAGCTGGCCGACGTGAGCGACGCCGACCTGGCCCGGGTCTCGCCGCAGCTGACCCCGGACGTCCGCGAGGTGCTGACGGTGCCGGGCGCGCTGGCGGCCCGGCGCAGCCCGGGCGGCACGGCCCCGGAGCGGGTGGCCGAGCAGCTCAGCCCAGCTGCGCGCCGCCGTGGAGGAGCAGGCCGCCTGGGCCGCGGGCTGACGGGCCCCGCATGACTCCCCGCCGCCCTGATCCGCCCGCTCCCCGTGGCCCGGACGCGCCCGGCACCGAGGTGCTGCCGAGGGACTTCTTCGCACGCCCGTCGATGCAGGTGGCACCGGAACTGCTGGGCTGCGTGATCGCGCACGAGACCGCAGAGGGACTGGTCGCGGTCATGCTGACCGAGGTCGAGGCGTACGCCGGGCAGTCCGATCCCGCCTCGCACGCTTACCGCGGCCGGACCGCCCGCAACGCGGTGATGTTCGGCCCGCCAGGCCACGTCTACGTGTACTTCACCTACGGCATGCACTTCTGCATGAACCTGGTCTGCCAGCCGGAATACGGTGCCTCGGCGGTCCTGCTGCGGGCCGGGCGGGTCATCGAGGGGGTGCCGCTGGCCACGGCCCGGCGGGCCAAGCAC
The DNA here is from genome assembly GCA_963745575.1 of uncultured Actinomycetota bacterium. GTDB lineage: Bacteria > Actinomycetota > Actinomycetes > Streptosporangiales > Streptosporangiaceae > JASHPR01. The sequence continues at coordinate 73,123 of CAVUYA010000015.1, forward strand.
CTCGCCCGCAGTACCCCGCGGGAGGTCGACCTGGCCCGCGGGCCGGCCCGGCTCTGCGAGGCGCTGGCCGTCGACCGCTCGCACGACGGCGCCGACGCCGTCGATCCGGCCTCGCCGCTGCGGGCCCTGGCCGCGGTCACCCCCGTGCCCGCGGCCCGGATCAGCAACGGTCCCCGGGTCGGGGTCAGCCGCGCCGCGGACGTACCCTGGCGGTTCTGGATCACCGGCGAGCCCGCCGTCTCCCCGTACCGTGCCTACGCAGCGCGGCGCGTCAGGGCGAAACCGGTTACCGGCCCGGTCCGCGAAGGTGGGACGATTCCTCCGTGACCGACATCGTCGACGACCTGAACTGGCGCGGGCTGATCGCCGTGCACACCGACCTGGAAGACCTGCGCAGGGCCCTGACCGTGGGCCAGGTCACGTTCTACGGCGGATTCGACCCCACCGGCCCGGGACTGCACATCGGGAACCTGGTGCTGCTGCTGACCATGCGGCGGCTGCAGCTGGCCGGCCACCGGCCGATCGGGCTGGTGGGCGGCGCGACCGGGCTGATCGGCGATCCCAGCGGCAAGTCGGTCGAGCGGGTGCTGAACTCCCGTGAGGTGGTCGCGGGCTGGGTGGAGCGGATCCGGCGCGAGATCGGCCAGTACCTGGACTTCACGCGTGGTCCCGCCGGGGCGCTGGTGGTCAGCAACCTGGACTGGACCGGGGACCTGCTCGCCCTGGACTTCCTGCGCGACATCGGCAAGCACTTCCCGGTGAACCAGATGCTCTCCCGTGAGTCGGTCCGGGCCCGGCTGGAGGCGGGCGGGATCAGCTTCACCGAGTTCAGCTACCAGATCCTGCAGGCCAACGACTACCTGGAACTGCACCGCCGGTACGACTGCTCGCTGCAGGTGGGCGGCAGCGACCAGTGGGGGAACCTGGTGTCCGGCGTCGACCTGATCCGGCGGGTCACCGAGGACACGGTGCATGCCCTGGCCACGCCGCTGATCACCAAGCCGGACGGGACGAAGTACGGCAAGACCGAGGGCGACGCGGTCTGGCTGAACCCCGACCTGACGAGCCCGTACGCGTTCTACCAGTTCTGGATCAACCGGACCGACGCCGAGGTGCCCAGCCTGCTGCGGGTCTACACGTTCCGAAGCCGCGAGGAGATCGAGGAACTGGAGCGGGAGACCCTCGAGCAACCCGCCGCGCGCCTGGCCCAGCGGGTGCTGGCCGAGGACCTCACGATCCTCGTGCACGGCGAAGAGGAAATGATCCGGGCGGTAGCCGCCAGCAAGGCGCTCTTCGGCCAGGGGGACCTGCGGGAACTGGACGAGAAGACCCTGGCGGCGGCGCTGGCCGAGGTGCCGTCGGTCACGCTGAACGCCAGCGAGATGCCGGGCGGCGTGCTCCCCCCGGTGGCCCACCTGATGGCCGAGGCCGGGCTCACCGACAGCAAGTCCAGGGCCCGGCGGGTGATCGCCGAGGGCGGCGCTTACCTGAACAACGTGAAGGTGACCGAGCTGGATGCGCCGCCGTCAGCGAGCGACCTGCTGCACGGCCGGTTCCTGGTGCTGCGGCGCGGCAAGCGCACCGTCGGGGGTGCCGAGGTCCGGACGACCCGCTGAGGTCCCGGCCGTGGCCGTCCCGGGGACCGGCGCCGGGTTCTGCCCGTGCCGAGGGCTGGCAAGCCCGTGACCAGGACACAATCGCCTGCCCCGGCCGCCGCCGCGCCGGGGCGCCAAGGTCGGCCGCCCGGCCGGCCGGGATCCGGCGCGCCACGCCCGCCACGCGATTTGACTTGATCCTCTTTGCTGCTACTCTTTCGTCTTGCCCGAAGACGCGATCCGCCTCCAGCGGCGGTCTCCGGGAGCAGAGCAGGTCCCTCCC
>CAVUYA010000015.1:77500-129667 GCA_963745575.1 uncultured Actinomycetota bacterium
AGCCAGCAGGCGTTGCGCGTTCGGGGTAGCGGGACCGCCTAGCCGGAGCTGCTGATCCGGCAGGGAGTAAGAAATCGTTTTGGTAGCCGAAGACGTTGGAAACCGTCGGCATAGAGGGTGATACCCCTGTAGGCGAAACCTTAGCGACTCCCAGGCGGCATCCCAAGTAGCACGGGGCCCGAGAAATCCCGTGTGAATCCGGGAGGACCACCTCCTAAGCCTAAATACTCCCTGGTGACCGATAGTGAACAAGTACCGTGAGGGAAAGGTGAAAAGTGCCCCGGTGAGGGGTCGTGAAATAGTACCTGAAACCGTGTGCCTACAAGCCGTGGGAGCGGGTCAGCCTGCGGGCTGACGTGAAGTGACCGCGTGCCTTTTGAAGAATGAGCCTGCGAGTTGCGGTATGTGGCAAGGTTAACCCGTGTGGGGAAGCCGTAGCGAAAGCGAGTCTGAATAGGGCGTCTGAGTCGCATGCTGTAGACCCGAAGCGGAGTGATCTACCCATGGGCAGGTTGAAGCGCGGGTAAGACCGCGTGGAGGACCGAACCCACCAGGGTTGAAAACCTGGGGGATGACCTGTGGGTAGGGGTGAAAGGCCAATCAAACTCCGTGATAGCTGGTTCTCCCCGAAATGCATCTAGGTGCAGCGTCGCGTGCTTCTTGCCGGAGGTAGAGCTACTGGATGGCCTAGGGGGCCTACAAGCTTACTGAAGTCAGCCAAACTCCGAATGCCGGTAAGTCAGAGCGCGGCAGTGAGACTGCGGGGGATAAGCTTCGTAGTCGAGAGGGAAACAGCCCAGATCACCAGCTAAGGCCCCTAAGCGTGTGCTAAGTGGGAAAGGATGTGGAGTTGCAGAGACAACCAGGAGGTTGGCTTAGAAGCAGCCACCCTTAAAAGAGTGCGTAATAGCTCACTGGTCAAGTGATTCTGCGCCGACAATTTAACGGGGCTCAAGCACACCGCCGAAGCTGTGGCATTCGCGTGATAGCCCGGCCCTTTGTGGTTAAGGTGGATGGCGGTCCTTGCCGCTGTGGTTTCGGCCACGGCTGCTCGGACTGCGGCCGCTGGCGCCTTAAGGGTCCAGGTACGCGGATGGGTAGGGGAGCGTCGGGTGGCGAGAGAAGCGGCGGAGTGATCCAGCCGTGGACGCCACTCGAGTGAGAATGCAGGCATGAGTAGCGAAAGAGGGGTGAGAAACCCCTCCGCCGAATGACCAAGGGTTCCTGGGGCAGGCTAATCCGCCCAGGGTAAGTCGGGACCTAAGGCGAGGCCGACAGGCGTAGTCGATGGACAACGGGTTGATATTCCCGTACCCGCTTAGATGCGCCCATGCCGAATCTGGCGATGCTAAGCACGCGACGTGGGCAGATCCTTCGGGACGAGTCCGCCGAGCCTGCGACCCAGACTAGTAGTAGGCAAACCGAAGGGGTGACGCAGAAGGGTAGCTCTACCGGGCGATGGTTGTTCCCGGGGTAAGGGTGTAGGGCGGTGCGTAGGCAAATCCGCGCATCATAAGCCTGAGACCTGACGCCGAGCTGATTTAGGCGAAGTGAGTGATCCCATGCTGCCAAGAAAAGCCTCGCGGTGAGTGTCTTTGCGGCCCGTACCCTAAACCGACTCAGGTGGTCAGGTAGAGAATACCAAGGCGATCGGGTGAACCGTGGTTAAGGAACTAGGCAAATTATCTCCGTAACTTTGGGAGAAGGAGAGCCGCGTTTGGTGACGAGATATACTCTCCGAGCTGAATGCGGTCGCAGATACCAGGGGAAAGCGACTGTTTACTAAAAACACAGGTCCGTGCAAAGTCGCAAGACGACGTATACGGACTGACGCCTGCCCGGTGCTGGAACGTTAAGGGGAGGGGTTAGTGGCCTTCGGGCTGCGAAGCTCTGAACTTAAGCGCCAGTAAACGGCGGTGGTAACTATAACCATCCTAAGGTAGCGAAATTCCTTGTCGGGTAAGTTCCGACCTGCACGAATGGCGTAACGACTTTCCCACTGTCTCAACCACGGACCCGGCGAAATTGCACTACGAGTAAAGATGCTCGTTACGCGCAGCAGGACGGAAAGACCCCGGGACCTTCACTGCAGCTTGACATTGGCGTTTGGGACGTCTTGTGTAGGATAGGTGGGAGACTGTGAAGCAGAGACGCTAGTCTCTGTGGAGTCAACGGTGAAATACCACTCTGGTCGTTCTGGATGTCTAACCTGGGTCCGTGATCCGGATCAGGGACAGTGTCTGGTGGGTAGTTTAACTGGGGCGGTTGCCTCCTAAAAGGTAACGGAGGCGCCCAAAGGTACCCTCAGCCTGGTTGGCAATCAGGTGTCGAGTGTAAGTGCACAAGGGTGCTTGACTGTGAGACAGACATGTCAAACAGGAGCGAAAGCTGGGACTAGTGATCCGGCGGTGGCATGTGGAAGCGCCGTCGCTAAACGGCTAAAAGGTACCCCGGGGATAACAGGCTGATCTTGCCCAAGAGTCCATATCGACGGCATGGTTTGGCACCTCGATGTCGGCTCGTCGCATCCTGGGGCCGGAGCAGGTCCCAAGGGTTGGGCTGTTCGCCCATTAAAGCGGTACGCGAGCTGGGTTTAGAACGTCGTGAGACAGTTCGGTCCCTATCCGCTGCGCGCGTAGGAGTCTTGAGAGGGGCTGTCCCTAGTACGAGAGGACCGGGACGGACGAACCTCTGGTGTGCCAGTTGTTCTGCCAAGAGCACGGCTGGTTGGCTACGTTCGGAAGGGATAACCGCTGAAAGCATCTAAGCGGGAAGCTCGCCTCAAGATGAGGACTCCCTCAGGGTTAACCTGGTAAGGCCCCCAGCTAGACGACTGGGTTGATAGGCCGGAGGTGGAAGCACGGCGACGTGTGTAGCTGACCGGTACTAATAGGCCGAGTGGCTTGGCTTCTACTTATAGATTTTGCATGCGTCCACTGTGCGGTTCCCGAGGTGCGGTCGGCCACGACCTGACATCTCCATAGAGTTTCGGTGGCCATGGCGAAGGGGAAACACCCGGTCCCATTCCGAACCCGGAAGTTAAGCCCTTCAGCGCCGATGGTACTGCGCGGGGGACCGCGTGGGAGAGTAGGACGCCGCCGGACATCTTCGTGCTGAGGGCCGCTGCCGTGCTGGTAGCGGCCCTCGGTGCGTCTACCGTGGGTGGGAACACCGTTCGTTCGGAACGGTTTTACGTTATATGCGCCGGTGTGACGGCGCGCATGGCTAGCTTGGCTGGGAGCTGACGGTGGTCGGGAACGGGCGCGGGCAGCGGGACGGCGATTCGACGGCCCGGCCCGGCGGACGACGGCGCGCGTCCGGCTCTGGTTCCGGCCAGACGGCGGGCCGAGGCAGCCGGACCGGCCAGGGCGGTCAAGCCGGCCGGGGCGGTCAGGCCGGCCGAGCCGGCCGGGCCGGTCAAGGCGGTCAGGCCAAGCGGCCGGGCCGGCCAAGGCGGTCAAGCCGGCCGGTCCCGACGGAACAGCCAAGGCAGCACAGGCCGGCCGGGGGCGACGTCGCGACCAGCCCGCGGAGGCGGCGCAGGCGGCGCGGCTCGTTCTGGCAGCGCCGGCCGGTCGGCCAGCGCCAGCGGTCGTCCCGGCGCTGGTGGCGGTCGTCCCGGCACTGGTGGCGGGCGCCAGGAGCGGCAGTCGCTCGGGCGGCGGCGGGGCTCGTCCGGGCGGCGGCGATGCTGCGGGCGGTACTGCTAGCCGTTCCAGCAGTGGTGCCGGCCGTTCAGCTGCTAACGGCCGCTCGGCGGCTCGGCGGCAGGCGGCCGTCACCTGCGCCGGGCGGCACCGCAGGCCGCTCCGGCAGCACGGGCAGCCGTTCTGAGCCGTGACGGCGGACGCCGCGACGCCGCGGGCCGCGACCGTCGGCCAGGCGGGCCTGGCCCCGGCGCGAATGAGCGCCGCGGCAAGCCTGCCGGTACGGCCAGGGGCCCGGCCCGGACACGTGACGCGGCGGCAGGCGGTCGGTCCGGCGACCGGGACCGGACAACGCGCGAGCCGGATTACGACGGCCCGGAAGGCCGTCGGCGCGGCGAGCAGTGGCCGGCCCGGCGGCCCTCGCCGGCCAGGCCCGGCGACGGACCGCGAGGCGGTGCCCGTTCCGGGACCGCGCAGGGGCCACGCTCCGGAGGAGCGCAGGGCGCGGCGCGCGCCGAGGAAACACCAGGCAGGGCGCGGCCGGTGCGGTCGCCGGGCGGGGCGCGGCCCAGGGGAGCGCACGGTGCGGGGCGGTCGGTCGGAGCGCGCGATGACCGGGCCAGGACGCGGCGGCCCGGCCAGGGCTGCCGCGGATGACCGGTGGCCCGATATTCCGGCGGGCATCACGGCCGATCAGCTGGATCCCGAGGCGCGCGCGGAACTGAGGACCCTGCCCGGGGATCTCGCTGACGCGGTGGCGCGCAGGCTGGTGGCCGCGGGCCTGGAGGAGGACCCGGCCCGGGCCTACCGGCACGCGCAGGCCGCGCGGCGGCTCGCCGCCCGGGTCGGCATCGTGCGGGAGGCGTCCGGGATCGCCGCGTACCGCGCCGGCGAATGGGCCGAGGCGCTGACCGAGTTGCGGGCCGCGCGACGGCTGACCGGCCGGGGAAGCTACCTGCCGCTGATGGCGGACAGCGAGCGTGCGCTCGGCCGCCTGGACCGGGCGCTCGAGCTGGTCACCGGCCCCGACTCCGGTGGCCTCGACCGGGCCACCACGATCGAGTTGCGGATAGTGGAGTCGGGAATCCGCCGGGACCAGGGACTCCCCGAGGCGGCTGTGGCGGCGCTGCAGGTTCCCGAGCTGACCAACGGCCGCGGGGGACCGGAATCGGCGCGGCTGTTCTACGCCTACGCCGACGCGCTCCTGGACGCGGGGCGCGAGGACGAAGCGCGGGACTGGTTCGGAAGAGCGGCCGCAGCCGACACCGATGGCGCGACCGACGCCGCGGAGCGTTTCGAGGAGCTCGACCTGGTCGTCTTCGACTACCTGGCCGACCCAGATGACTCAGAAGACCCAGCAGACCGAGGACCCAGAGCACCGGTTGGCCGGTGAGGATCATGACTGACGACCCCGACAGGCCGTCACAAATGTACCGAAAGCCTGCTAAAGCCAGCCTAACGGTTCAACTAGCCGTCGGAGCCAGGCGTACGCAGACCTTCGGGCAGGCCGATACAGCTTCGGGCAGGCTGGTGCAGCTTCGGGCAGGCTGGTGCGGCTTCGGGCAGGCTGATACGGCTTCGGGCGGGCTCACGTGGGGCGGCGGGTTACGGATCCTGGGGGTCTTTGTCCAGGTAGTGCAGGATGCCGGCGACGTTGGCCGAGGTGCTGCTGGTCCGGTCGTACTTCGCGGCCATGGCCGGGTCGGCGTCGTCGCGCAGCACCGCGTACCGCTGCCTGGTCCGCTCGGCCACCAGGGCCACCGCGTGGTCGAGATCCAGGCCGCGGCGGCGCGCCCGCCTGGTCTCGTCCACCCAGACGTTGATCTCCTCGGCCGAGCGGTCCAGCGTCTCGGTGACCTCGTCCACCGGGCCGTAGTGGCTGAACAGCAGCCGCGCGGGCCGCAGCGCCGCGAAGGTGCGCAGCGACTCCAGGGCCGTGGCCAGGTCGAATTCCGGTGGCGGCGTGGCGGGCCGCAGGTCGCCAGTATCCGGAATGTAGATGCCGGCCGCGTCTCCCACGTACAGATCCCCGCTCACCGAGTCGATCAGGGCGACGTGGTGCCGGGCGTGCCCGGGCGCGTAGTGGCTGTCCAGGCGCCGGCCGCCGCCGAGGTCGATCGTGCCGGAGACGTCCACGGTGCGGATCCGCTCGGCCGGGGTCGGCGCCAGCGTGCCGAACAACTGGTCCAGCTCGTCGCCCCACACGCCTCGCGCGCTGGCCATCAGCCGGGACGGATCGGCCAGGTGACGCGCCCCGCGCTCGTGCACCACAACCTCGGCGCCGGGGAACATCCCGGCGATGTCGCCGGTGCCGCCGGCGTGATCCAGGTGGATGTGCGTGACCACCACCGTGGCCAGGTCCGCGGGCCCGACGCCAAGGCCGGCCAGGGCCTCGCGGACCAGCGGCGCCGACGGCGCCGTCCCGGTTTCCACCAGGCACGGCCGGTCGCCGCGGATCAGGTAGCCCGCGGTGATCCGCGAGTACCCGGCCATGAACGTGTCGATCTGGTAGACGTCGTGCCCCAGGTCCACGACGGCTTCGGCCGCTCCGGGACCGATGCTCGGACCCATGCTGCGGGATCCGATGCTGCAGGACCGGATGCTGCGGTGCTCACGCGCCCCATCCTCGCAGACCGAGCGGGTAGTATCGGGTGGCGATTGCGGCGGGGCCGCGCGGACGCTTCGGTTCGCGGCCGGAGGCCCCGGACCGGACGCCTCGGTTCGCGGCCGGAGGCCCGGCCGGGACAGCCTCGTCGCCGGATCTCACCGGAAGCCTGCGGGAAGTAGCTAGCTGTGAGCGGAACGACTGTACGGCCGGCCGCCGGTTCCTCGCGCAGTGCCGCGGCGGGACTGGGCCGGCTGCCGTTCTCGCTCACGCCGGCCGGCGCGGTCATCGTGGCCGTCACGCTGCTCGCGCTGGGACTTCGGTGCTTCCAGATCTTCCGGACCGGTCACCTGCTCGGCGTCGGCGACTACGACGACGGGGCGGACTTCGGCAGCGCCCTGCGGCTGATCCACGGCGTCCTGCCGTACCGGGACTTCATCATCGTGCAGCCGCCCGGGATCGCGCTGCTGATGGTCCCGGCCGCCGCGGTGTCGCCGCTGGTCGGCACGGCCTGGGCCATCGCGATCGGGCGGATCCTCACCGTGGCGGCCAGCGCCGCGGCGGTGGTGCTCGCCGGGCTGCTCGTCCGGCACCGCGGCGTGTTCGCCACGCTCGTGACCTGCGGCGTCATCGCGATCTACCCGGGCAGCGTGCAGGCGGCGCACACGGTCATGCTCGAGCCGTGGCTGACGGTGTTCTGCCTGGCCGGAGCGGTCGCGGTGTTCGACCGCGATCGCCTGGCCGACAGCGGGCGGAGGCTGACCTGGGGCGGCGCGGCCCTGGGCTTCGCGGGCGCGGTCAAGGTCTGGGCGGTCATCCCGGCGGCCGTGATCGTAGTGCTGTGCCTGCTCGGCGCCGAGCGGATCAGGCGGACCGTCCGCTTCGCGGCCGGGGTCGCGGCCGGCTTCCTGATCCCGGTGCTTCCGTTCGCCGTCCTGGCCCCCGGGCGCTTCTACGACAGCGTCATCGTGGCCCAGCTCATCCGGACCGACACGCGCACCCCGCTGGGGTTCCGGCTGCAGTACCTGACCGGGCTGGTGGCCTGGGACCTGGGCACGGTCACGTTCCTGATCGCGGCCATCGTCCTGGTCGTGGTCGTGGCCGGAACGCTGATCGCGGCGTGCCTGGTGACCCACCGCGGACCGCCGCCGCTGGAGTGGTTCAGCGTGGCCACGGCCGCCCTGGTGGTCGTCGCGTTCCTGGTGCCCGACGACTTCTACTATCACTACCCCGCGTTCCTCGCGCCGTTCCTGGCCATGGCGTTCGCGCTGCCCGCGGGCCGCCTGCTGGACGGCTGGCGGGCGCCGTCCGGCCGCGCCGCCCGGCGGGCCGCGCGCCTGCGGTGGTCCGCGGCCGTCCTGGCCGGGCTGGCCGTCCTCGTGCTGCCGTTCGCCGCGGGCGGGGCGGAGAGCAGCCCGACGCCGACCTACGCCAGCGCCCTGCCCGCGCTGGAGCAGGTCATCCCGCCCGGGGCCTGCGTGCTGTCCGACCAGATGTCGCTGCTCATCTCCGCGGACAGGTTCGTCTCCTCCGCGCCGGGCTGCTCGGTCATGGTCGACGGGTTCGGCACCAGTTACGCGCTGGCTCACGGCCAGAGCTCGCTCACGGCGGGCCGGGTGCCGGCCGTGGCGGCGGTGTGGCGGCAGGCGTTCGGCGCCGCGCGCTACGTGCTGCTCACCTCGTACGACCCGTACCGGATCGCCTGGACCCCCCAGCTCCGGGCCTACTTCCGGGCCAACTTCGTGCCGGTCAGCGGGGACTGGGCCCCGCTGCAGCTCTACGTCCGGAAGGCAGCAGCCGGCCGCTGAGGAACGGGCACCGCCGACCGGGCCGGCGGGCCGGTTTTCAGCCCTGAGCGAACGTCCTGATCACCAGCCCGGTCCGCGGCTTGGGGCCGAACGACGTCGACTTGCGCGGGACGCGCTCGCCGCGCGCGGCCACGTCGTAGACATCCCAGGTCGACATCGAGGGGCAGATGACCGCGGTCCCGCCGGTCTCGTCGGCCTGCGCGACCGCCTCGGCGGCGTCGTTGTGGACGATCCGGACGTCCGGCTCGCTGTCGCTGATCCCCCAGACGCGGGCGATCAGCAGCTCCTGCAGGACCGACGCGGCCAGGGCGCGCCAGCGGGCCGAGCGGCCGGGCGGCATGGCCGCGTCGACCTGGACCGGGTCGGGGTCGGTGAGCAGGCGCACCTCGCCGCCGCCCGCGACCAGGAACGCCGGGCCGCGGCGGCTCGCGTCCGCGAGCTCGTCCAGGGCGGCGGGCAGCGCACCGGTTCCGCCGGGCAGCCTCCGCACGGTGAAGGCCGCCTTGGCCAGCTCGGCGGCGGCGGCCGGGGCCAGTCCCGGGATGACCCGGTGGATCGCGCCGATCTCCGGCGGGTAGGCCGAGGCGTCCACCAGCAGCGCCAGCCCGTAGTCCCACGGCCCGGGCCCGTCACCCGCGGCCCGGCGCCGGGCCTGCAGCTTGAGATAGGCGGAGTACCGGTGGTGCCCGTCCGCGATCAGCGCGCTGCGCGGCGCCAGGTCGGCGGCGATCGCGGCCAGCTCGGCCGGGTCGGTGACGGCCCAGAGCCGGTGCCGTATCCCGTCCGGGGTCACGGTGTCCACCAGCGGCGGCCGGCGGGTGGCGGTCTCGTCGATGATGCGGGCCGAGGCGCCGCGCGTGCTCCCGTCGTGCAGCAGGTAGATCGGCTCCAGGTTGGCCTGGGTGGCCTCCATGAGCTGCAGCCGGCCGGCCACCGGGCCCGGCGCGACGTCCTCGTGCGGCCGGACGACGCCGGCCTCCAGCGGGGTGAGGCGCAGCGCTCCGATCAGGCCGCGCTGGATGACGACGGGGTGGCACCGCCGGCGCGGCGCCGTTGTCCCGCCCGTGTAGTGTGGCCTGCTCGTAGACGTACAGCGACGGCTCGGGATCCGGCCGCAGGATCTGCTCGTCCTGCCACTCGTGCAGGGTCCGGGCGGCATCGTCGTACACGTCGCCCTGGTGCCCCGGCGCGTGCCGCGGCAGGATCAGCCGGACGACGTTGTGCGGGTCGGCCGCGATCAGCTGGGCCTCAATGTCGTGGGCGATGACGTCGTACGGTGGAGAAGTGACCTCGGCGAGTCCGCTGACCCGGTCCCGGGCATAACGGACCCCGCGGAAAGGGGCCAGCGCAAGCCCGGGCGCGGCTGGCTCGTGGCCGGACGGAAGGATCTGCACATATGTCAGAAGGACCAGCCGGCGGCCAGGATTCCCGCCCCGGGCCAGAGCCGTCCGCCCCGGCCGCCGGGAACGACCCCGAGGCGGCTGATACCGGGGGGGCCGACCCGGCCGGCCACGATACCTACGACCTGTACCAGCGCGGGCTGGAGCTGCTCGGCCGGGGCAGCGCCGCCGCGGCCGCGCAACTGCTGGAGCGGGCCGCCGTGGCCGAGCCGCAGTCGCGCAGCGTCCTGGAGGCGCTGGCCCGGGCGCAGTTCGACGCCGGGCAGTACACCGCCGCGGCCGGGAACTTCCGCCGGATCGTCGACGCCAGCCCGAGCGACGACTACGCGCAGTTCGGCCTGGGCCTGGCGCTGGCCAGGACCGGGGACCCCGGCGCCGCGGCCGAGCACCTCGCGCTGGCGGCCGCCATGCAGCCGAACCTGAGGCACTACGCCGACGCGCTGCGCAGCGTCCGCGCCACGCTGCGGGCCCGGGCGCAGGCCGAGGCCGACAACCCCGAGAATCCACAACGGGACGCCCGCGATGCCTGAGCCCGCCCCGGCCCGCCCGGCCCGCGCGGACCGCGAGGCGGCGCTGCCGCGGTCCACCGAGCGCCCGCCCACCAGCGTCTACGACGTGGCCCTGCTGGACCTGGACGGGGTCGTGTACCTGGGCGGCGCCGCGGTGGCGGGCGCGGCGCAGGCGCTGGCCGAGGCCAGGCGCCGCGGGATGCGGCTGGCGTTCGTGACCAACAACGCCTCGCGTTCGCCCTCGGCCATCGCCGCGCAGCTGAACCGTCTCGGCGTCCCGGCGGCCCGGGCCGAGATAGTCACCTCGGCGCAGGCCGCCGCGCGCCTGCTGGCCGAACGGCTGCCCGCGGGCGCGCCGGTGCTCGTGGTGGGCGGCATCGGGCTGCGCATCGCGCTGCGCGAGCGGGGGCTGCGCCCGGTGTCCACCGCGGCCGACCGGCCCGCGGCCGTGGTGCAGGGCTACGCGCCGGACATCGGCTACCCGCTGCTGGCCGAGGGCGGGCTCGCGGTGCGCGCCGGGGCCTGGTTCGTGGCCGCCAACGCCGACCTCACGCTGCCGACCCCGCGCGGCCTGCAACCGGGCAACGGGTCGCTCGTACAGGTCATCGCCACCGCGACCGGCCAGCAGCCGGTGGTGGCCGGCAAGCCGGAGCCGCCGCTGCACGCCGAGGCGGTGGCGCGGACCGGCGCGGCGCGGCCGCTGGTGGTGGGCGACCGGCTGGACACCGACATCGAGGGAGCGGTGCGGGTCGGGGCGGACAGCATGCTGGTGCTCACCGGGGTCACCCGCCCGGCCGACGCCGTGCTCGCCCCGGCCCACCAGCGGCCCTCCTACCTGGCCCGCGACCTGTCCGGCCTGCTGGAGCCGCACCCGCCGGTGACCGCCGCCGGGACCGAGTTCCGCTGCGGCGGCTGGACCGCGCGGCTGGGGACCGTTATGGCCCATCAGGACGGGCAAGCCGCGCGACTGGAGATCGCTGGCGAGGGCGCGGCCCTCGACGGCCTGCGGGCCCTGTGCGCCGCCGCGTGGTCGGCGGACGCGGTGGCCGCCGACAGCGTGATCTCCGCCGTCGCCCGCCTCGGCTTCCCGGGCTAGAGCTACCCGGCCAGACCTACTCCCGGCCTAGGAACAGCCGGGCCGGAAATCCAACTTCCGTCGCACCGGAATCAGCCCTTCGGCCGACGCGGTCCCGGCGGCCGCCCGGCCAGACTGAGAGGGCTGGCCCGGGGCATCCGGTCCTGGCCGGCAGGAAGGAATGAGCAGACATGATCGAGGCACGGGGGCTCACCAAGCGATACGGTGACACGCTCGCCGTCGACGACCTCTCGTTCCGCGTGGAGCCCGGGAAGATCACCGGCTTCCTCGGCCCGAACGGAGCGGGCAAGACCACTACGATGCGGCTGATCCTCGGCCTGGACCATCCGACCAGCGGCACGGTGACCGTCAACGACCGGCCGTTCGACCGGCTGGCCCACCCGATGCGCGAGGTCGGCGCGCTGCTGGACGCCAAGGCGGTGCACGGCGGCCGCAGCGCCTACAACCACCTGCTGTGCCTGGCCGAGACCAACAACCTGCCCCGGCGCCGGGTGGACGAGACGCTCGCGCTGGTCGGCCTGAGCGAGGTCGCGCGCAAGCGGTCCAAGGGCTTCTCGCTGGGCATGGGCCAGCGCCTCGGGATCGCCGCCACGCTGCTCGGCGACCCGGGCATCCTGATGTTCGACGAGCCGGTGAACGGGCTGGACCCCGAGGGCATCCTGTGGATCCGCAACCTGATGAAGGCGCTCGCGGCCGAAGGGCGCACGGTCTTCGTCTCCAGCCACCTGATGTCGGAGATGGAGCACACCGCCGACCATCTGCTCGTGATCGGCCGCGGCCGGCTCATCGCGGACTGCACGGTGGCCGAGTTCATCGCGGCCAACTCCCGGCAGTCGGTCCGGGTGCGCACGCCGCAGCCGGCCGCGCTGGCCAGGGTGGTCACGGCCGCGGGCGGCCGGGTGCGCGACGACGGCGACGGCCTGATGGTGGTGCAGGGCCTGGGCGTCAGCCAGGTCGGGGACCTGGCGTTCGAGAACGCGGTGCGGCTGCACGAGCTCGCGCCCGCCCAGGCGTCCCTGGAGCAGGCGTTCATGGAGCTGACCGCCTCCAGCGTGCAGTTCCACGCCGGGGTGCCGGACGAGCGGGACCTCCAGCCCGTTAACGCAGGAGAGGTGGCCTGAGATGGCAACGACAGTAATACCGGCCGGCACCCGCGCCGCGCTGCCCGCCGCGCGGGGGCGGGCGGGCTTCGGCGGCACGCTGCGCTCCGAGCTGACGAAGATCCGTTCGGTCCGTTCGACGTACTGGTCGCTGATCGCGCTCGTCGTGATCACGATCGGGATCAGCGCGCTGTTCGCCTACGGCCACGCGCAGAACTTCAGCCAGATGCCCGCGTTCGCCCAGACGCACCAGCGGGCCCAGTTCGTCCAGCAGGCCACCGAGACCAGCCTGTTCGGGCTGATCCTCGGCCAGCTGGTCATCGCCGTGCTCGGCGCGCTCACGATCACGTCCGAGTACTCGACCGGCATGATCAGGACGTCGCTGTCGGTGATGCCGCGGCGCGGCGCCGTTTTCGCGGCCAAAGCCGTGGTGTTCGGGGCGATAGCCCTGGTCGTGGGGCTGGTGACGTCGTTCGCCAGCTACTTCGTGGGCCAGGCCATCCTGTCCACCCAGCACATCAACTCCTCGCTCGGCCAGCCCGGGGTGCTGCGCGCGGTGATCGGCGGCGGCCTGTTCCTCGTGGCCTGCGGCCTGCTCTCGTTCGGCCTGGGCGCCGTGCTGCGGCACACCGCCGGGGCCATCACCGCCTCGATCGGGCTGCTGTTCGTGGTGTACATCCTGAGCGGGTTCCTGCCCAACAACTGGGCCGTGCACGTGGACAAGTGGATCCCGTTCAACGCGGGCGGCGCGATCTGGGAGAACGCCTCCGGGACCAACATGTTCAGCCCGTGGACCGGGTTCGCGGTGTTCTGCGGGTACGCGGCGATCGCCCTGATCGCCGGCCTGATCCTGTTCCGCCGGCGGGACGCGTAACGGGGCGGTCTGTGTCCCGGCACCTCCGGCGGTGCCGGGACACAGCGCGTCAGGCCGGCTGGCAGCGGGGGCACCAGAAGATGAGCCGCTCTTCCGGGGCGGAGCCCTGGCTGGCCCGGCGGACCGGGGTGCCGCAGCGGCGGCACGGCCGCCCGGCCCGGCCGTAGACCCAGGTTTCCCGGCCGCGGCCCCGGTCGCCCGTGGTGACCGTGCCGCCGCGTTCCTTGTTGGCGTCGAGCAGCCGCTGGGCCAGGGTCACGAGCTCGGGCAGCGCGTCGACGTCGGCGACCGGGCGCCAGGGGCTGACGCCGCGCAGGAACAGCGTCTCGGCCCGGTAAATGGTGCCGAGGCCGGCCAGGTTGCGCTGATCCAGCAGGGCCTCGCCGATGGCCCGGTCCGGGCCGGCCTGCAGCCGCCGTACCGCCTCGGCCGGGTCCCAGCCGGGACCGAGCAGGTCGGGGCCGAGATGGCCCACCACGCGTTCCTCGTCATGGCTCGGCAGGACCTCGACGATGCCGAGCAGGTACCCGAGCGCCTGCCGGGCGTCGTTGGCCAGGATGAGCCTGATCCGGTGATCACGCGGCAGGTAGTCGCTGGCCGGGCGGATCCGCCAGGAGCCGTCCATGCGCAGGTGGGTGTGGATCGTCAGCCCGCCGTCCACCCGGGTCAGCAGGTGCTTGCCCCGGGAGACGGTGCCGGTCACGTCCCGCCCGGTCAGGTCGGTGGTGGCGAACCGCGGCACCCGGAAATCGCTGCGTCGCAGCACGCGGCCGGTCAGCGCCTCGTCGAGCTGGCGCGCGGTGCGCCAGACGGCATCGCCCTCGGGCATGCTCAGCCCAGCCCGGATTCGCGCAGCGTGATGTTGAGCCGGCCGGCGGCCAGGCCGATACCCGGGTCGCCGGTGCCCGGCAGGGTCCTCGGCACCCCGTGGTAGGCCAGCCGGGACGGGCCGCCGAACACGAACAGGTCCCCGGACTCCAGCTCGACGTCCGTCCACGGCCGGCCGCGGCTCTCGGTATGGCCGAACCGGAACACGCAGCTGGCGCCCAGGCTCAGCGACACGACCGGGGCCAGGCTGCGCTCGTCGCGGTCCGCGTGCATGCCCATCCTGGCCCGGTCGTCGTAGTAGTTGACCAGCGCGGTGTCCGGGCGGTAGCCCGCGGCCTCGTCGGGGCGGCCGTAGGCCTCGGCCACCGCCCGGCGGCCGAGCTCGGCCAGCCAGCCCGGGAACGGCTTGACCGGCGCCCCGTCGCTGTCCTCGGCGGTCCGCGAGTAGCGGTAGGGAATCCAGTGCCAGCCCAGGCAGACCGTCTGCACGGACATCACGCCGCCCGACGGCAGCCGGGTGGCCCGCATTCCCGCGGGCGGGCGGGCCCACTCCCGGCAGGCGGCCACGAGCCGGCGCTGCTCGTCGCGGCTCAGCCAGCCGGGGACGTGGACCGCGCCCGGCGCGATCTGCGCGCGCGGCCGGCCGGTCAGGGCGGTCATGGTCCCCAAGCTATCCCGCCCGGGGGACGCCCGGACTGTCAGACGGGCCTGGCACAGTGCCGGGCATGGGACGGATCGCGTTATCCGGCCGAGATGCCGTTTCGCCGCGAGCGACGGCCACGATCCGCTACGCAGGCGTGCGCTACATCAGCTTCCGCAGGCGCAGCAGGTCGAACACGTTGCCCTGGACCTTCAGGCGCCCGGTCAGCCAGGCCCGCGCGAAGCTCCCGGGATCGTCGGCGATGGACACGACCACGTCGCTGTTGGCGATGAACCGGATCTGCGCCGGGCCGTCCCCGTCGCCCGCCTCCCGGACCGGATCCGCGCCGTCCGGGCTCAGCCGGGTCACGAACGTCACCCCGAGATCAGGGATCTCGCAGCTCAGGGTCCGGTCCACCAGGTACGCGGCGCGATCGTCCGCATTCAGGCCGGATATGCGAGCCGTGAGGCCTTCCAGGGCCTTGCGGCATTCTTCCGCGGTCGCCATCGTCACCTCGCCTTCCCGATCATTGTCCCGTCCGCTCCCGCTGGCGGGCCGCCCGGGTCCGACTCGCCGCCATGCCGGCGCGGTTCGGTGCGTCGGCCCGGTGCCAGCGGACGGTAGCGTTCCAGGCAGGGCAGAACAGGCACCGCTGCGCACGCCGGCCGGGACGAGGAGAGTGATGGATGATGGAGACGGGACCTGATACCGCTGATGAGCCGTTTCAGGAGCCTGGCGAGCCGTTCGGCGAGCCCGCCGAGGCGTTTCACGAGCCTGCCGAGGTGTTCGGTGAAGCGTTCCACGAGCCTGCTGAGGTGTTCGGCGAGGCCGCCGAGGCCTCCCGGGAGCCGGGCGAGCCGCGGCCGGCCACCGGCGAGCCCCGGGTCGACGCCGCGCTGGCCAGGCTGGACGAGCTGGACGGGCGCCCGGTGACCGAGCACCGGCCCATCTTCGAAGACGTGCACCGGCGGCTGCGGGACGTGCTCGGCGAGCTGGATACCCGTGATCCGTCGCAGGCCCAGGACGCCACCGACGCGGTGAGCCGGGCGGGCCGCTGACCGGAACGCTGGCGAGTCCATGGTGAGCAGGACGCGGCTGGACACCGAACTGGTGCGCAGGGGACTGGCCCGGTCGCGAGAGCAGGCGGCGGAGCTGATCGCGGCGGGCCGGGTGGCGGTGGGCGGGCAGGCCGCGGCCAAGGCGGCCACGCAGGTGGGCCGGGACGCGGCGATCACGATTGCGGACGCGGCCGAGGGCCCGGACTACGCATCGCGCGGTGGCCGCAAGCTGGAAGGCGCGCTGGCGGCCTTCGCCGACCTGGCCGTGGCCGGACGGCGCTGCCTGGACGCGGGTGCCTCGACCGGCGGCTTCACCGACGTGCTGCTGCGGGCCGGGGCGGCGCAGGTGGTCGCGGTCGACGTGGGATACGGCCAGCTGGCCTGGTCGCTGCGCAGCGATCCGAGGGTCACCGTGCTCGACCGCGTCAACGTGCGCCAGCTCACCCCGGAACAGGTGGCGCCGCCGCCCGGCCTGGTCACGGCGGACCTGTCGTTCATCTCGCTGACGCTCGTGCTTCCCGCGCTGGCGGCCTGCGCCGCCCCCGATGCCGATTTCGTGCTGCTGGTGAAGCCGCAGTTCGAGGTGGGCAAGGGCAACGTCGGAGCGGGCGGCGTGGTCCGGGATCCGGGCCTGAGGGCCGCGGCGGTCGAGTCCGTCGCGGCGGCGGCGCGGGAGATCGGCCTGGGCGCGGCGGGAATCGTGGCCAGTCCGCTCCCGGGCCCGTCCGGGAACGTGGAGTATTTCCTGTGGCTGCGCCGTGCGGCGCCGCCGCTGGACCAGGCCGCCTTGCGGCGGGCCATCGCGGAAGGACCCCAGTGAAGCCGAAGCGGACCATGCTCGTCGTCGCGCACGTCGAGCGCCCGGCGGCGGTGCGCGCGGCCCGCATCGTCGTGGGCCGGCTGACCGCCGCGGGGGTGACCGTCCGGGTCCTGGCGTCCGAGGCCGCCGAACTCGGCACCGCGCGGACCCAGATCGCGCCGGCCACGGCCCTGGCCGCCGACGACGCGGAGATGATGCTGGTGATCGGCGGCGACGGCACCCTGCTGCGCGCGGCCGAGCTGGCCCGCCCGGCCGGGGTGCCGCTGCTCGGGGTCAACCTCGGTCACGTGGGCTTCCTGGCCGAGGCCGAGCCGGAAGATCTTTCCGAGGCGGTCGACCAGGTCGTCGCGGGAAAGTACGAGATCGAGCGGCGGATGACGGTCGACGTGACCGTGCGCTCGAACGGCGACGTGAGCACGACGACCTGGGCCCTGAACGAGGCCAGCGTCGAGAAGGGCGCGCGGGAGCGGATGCTCGACATGGTGATCGAGGTGGACGGGCGCCCCCTGTCGCGGTGGGGATGCGACGGAGTGGTGTTCGCCACCCCCACCGGCTCGACGGCGTACGCGTTCTCGGCCGGCGGTCCCGTGGTCTGGCCCGAGGTCGAGGCCCTGCTGCTGGTGCCGATCAGCGCGCACGCCCTCTTCGCGCGGCCCATGGTCGTCTCGCCGCGTTCGGTGCTCGCGGCCGAGGTGATCGGCCCCGCCTGGGGTCAGGGTGAGACTTCCCGGGCCGTCTTGTGGTGCGATGGACGGCGTAGGGTTGACCTGGATCCGGGAGCGCGCATCGAGGTGCGGCGCGGCAGCCAGCCGGTGCTGCTGGCCAGGCTGCGGGGCGTCAGCGCGGGCGCCGAGGGTACCGAGATCGGTGCGCCCTTCACCGACCGGCTCGTGGCCAAGTTCGACCTCCCGGTGGCGGGCTGGCGGGGCAAGGGCGACCGGCGGCAGGCAGAGCACGGCGGCGCGGCCGCGCAGCAGGGAGCGACGGCCGCGCGCCAGGAAACCACGGCCGCGCGCCAGCGAGATGAGGAGCCGGGCGGCGATGCTTGAGGAAGTCCGTATCACCGGGCTCGGAGTGATCGACGACGCCGTGCTCGAGCTTTCCCCGGGCTTCAACGTGGTCACCGGCGAGACCGGAGCGGGCAAGACCATGGTCGTCTCGGGGCTGGGCCTGCTGTTCGGCGGCCGGGCCGACCCCGCCCGGGTGCGGCCCGGCGCCGAGCGCGCGGACGTGGAGGGCAGGCTGAGCGTCGAGGCCGACGGCCCGGTGGCCCGTCACGTGGCCGACGCAGGTGGCGACCTCGACGACGAGGGCGGCACGCTGATCCTGAGCCGCTCGGTTTCGGCCGAGGGACGTTCCCGCGCCTACGCCGGCGGCCGGTCGGTCCCGGTGTCCCTGCTCACCTACCTGGCCGACGACCTGGTCGCCGTGCACGGGCAGGCCGACCAGCAGCAGCTGCTCAAGCCTGCCCGGCAGCGCGAGGCGCTGGACCGCTTCGCCGGACCTGACCTTGCGGCGCTGCTGGGCGACTACCAGCGGGCCTACCAGCGGCACCGGGACGTGCGCCGCGAGCTCGACGAGCTGACCTCGCGCGCCCGCGAGCGGGAGCGGGAGGCCGAGGACCTGCGGCGCGGCCTGGCCGAGATCGAGCAAGCGGATCCCTCCGACGGCGAGGACGTCGACCTGCTCGCCGAGGAGCAGCGGCTCTCGCACGCCGACGCGCTGCACGCCGCGGCCACGACGGCACACGAGGCCCTGCTGGGCGACCCGTCAAGCGGCCAGTACGACGCGGCGGACGCGGTCACCCTGCTCGGCGTCGCACGGCAGGCGCTGGAGGGCGCGGCCCATCACGACGCCGCCCTGGCCGCGCTGGGGGCGAGGGTCTCCGAGGCGGCCTACCTGGTCTCCGACGTCGCCGCCGACCTGGCCTCCTACGCGCAGTCGGTGGAGGCGGACCCGGTCCGGCTCGCCGCCGTCCAGGAACGGCGGGCGACGCTCAGCCGCCTGATCCGGCTGTTCGGCGGCCCGGCCGAGGAGCCAGGCGGCATGACCGGCGCCAGCGAGCAAGCCCCGCGCACCGCAGCCGGGGCCGGAGCCGCCGGCCAGGCGGACGAGGCGGGCGAGGCGGGAGCCGCCGGCCCGGCGGACGAGGCCAGCGCCGTGGCCGCCCGCGCGACGCCGGACGCCGCGGGCAGCGGTCTGACGGCCGTGCTGGCGTGGGCCAAGCGGGCAGGCGCCCGGCTCGCGGAGCTGGAGGGCGACGACGACCGGATCACCGCCCTGACCGAGGAAGAGGCCGGCCTCGCCGCCGAGGCCGGGCAGCTGGCCGGCCAGCTCAGCGCCGCCCGGAAACAGGCCGCCGAGAAGTTCGCGGGGGACGTCACCGCCGAGCTCGTCGCGCTCGCGATGCCGCACGCCAGGCTCACGGTGGCGGTGACGCCGCTCAGCGAGGCCGGCCCGTACGGCGCCGACGACGTCGAGATCAGGCTGTCGGCGCACCCGGGCGCCCCGGCGCTCGCGCTGCACAAGGGAGCCTCCGGGGGTGAGCTGTCCCGGGTCATGCTGGCCCTCGAGGTCGTCTTCGCCGGCGCGGACCCCGTGCCGACCTTCGTGTTCGACGAGGTGGACGCCGGCGTCGGCGGCAAGGCCGCGGTGGAGGTCGGACGCAGGCTGGCCCGGCTGGCCCGGCGGGCGCAGGTGATCGTGGTCACCCACCTGCCGCAGGTGGCGGCCTTCGCCGACACCCACCTGGTGGTGGAGAAGGCCGACGACGGCTCGGTCACCAGGAGCGGGGTGGCCCGGCTGGATCAGCCGGGGCGGGTCAGGGAGCTGTCGCGGATGCTGGCGGGCCTGGAGGACTCCGAGTTCGGCCGGGCCCACGCGGAGGAACTGCTCGCGGCCGCCGCGGCCGAGCGGGCGGCGGGGTGACGGCCGGAACCGGCCGGCTGGCTCGCGGCCGCCCGGACCGGCGGCCGCCTCAACCTGGAGACAGGCTGCGGATCTGCTGACGATTGCTGACCGTGACCGCACCGGCAGCGTCCCGCAGGCCCGGAATCTGGCAAACTTACTGTGCAATGAAGGCCCAGCCTCGGAAACCACGCAGAATGCGCCGGAAAGGGTCCGAGGACCTGCCCGGCGTAACTGCGACCGCGCGGCTGGACCGTAAGACCAAGAACCTGGCCAACCGGCTGTGCCCGGGTGACATCGCCATCATCGACCATAAGGACCTGGACCTGACCGGCGCCGACGCGCTGGCCGGCTGCCAGGTCGCGGCCGTGGTGAACGCGGCCCAGAGCATCAGCGGCCGGTACCCCAACCGCGGGCCGCAGTTCCTGATCGAGGCGGGCATCCCGCTGATCGACGACGTCGGCGCCGAGGTGTTCGACCGGGTGCAGGAAGGTCAGCGGGTCCGGCTGGACGGCGACACCCTGTACGTCGGCGATCAGGTCGTGGCCAAGGGGCGGCAGCAGGACGCCGGCTCGGTGGCGACCGCGATGGCCAAGGCCAAGGCCAACGTGGCCGCCGAGATCGAGGCGTTCGCGGCCAACACGATGGAGTACGTCAAGAACGAGTACCCGCTGCTCATCGACGGGATCGGGATCCCCGCCCTGCGGACGAAACTGGACGGCAGGGACGCGCTCGTCGTGGTGCGCGGCTACCACCACCGCGAGGATCTCGCCACGCTGCGCTCCTACATCCGGGACCGCCGGCCGGCCATGGTGGGCGTCGACGGGGGCGCCGACGCCCTGCTGGAGGCGGGCTACCGCCCGGACCTGATCGTCGGCGACATGGACTCGGTGTCCGACACGGCCCTGCAGTGCGGGGCCGAGATCGTCGTGCACGCCTACCCGGACGGCCGGGCGCCGGGCCTGCCCCGGGTCCAGGCGCTGGGCCTCGACGCGGCGATCTGCCCGGCCGCAGGGACCAGCGAGGACATCGCGCTGCTGATCGCCGACGAGCAGGGGGCCAGCCTGATCGTCGCCGTGGGCATGCACCACACGCTGGTAGAGTTCCTGGACAAGGGCCGGTCGGGGATGGCGAGCACGTTCCTCACCCGGCTCCGGGTGGACGACAAGATCGTTGACGCCAAGGGGGTCAGCAGGCTCTACCAGAGCCGGGTGTCGGCCTCGGCCGTCATCCCGCTGCTGCTCGCCGCAGCCGTGACCATCGTGGTGGCCGCGACGACCCTGACTGCGGGCCAGATCTTCTTCAGGTACCTCGGCACGCAGCTGGAGAACTTCTGGTACTGGCTGACTGGACTGCTGTAGTGATTGATTTCCGTTATCACCTGGTCTCGATCGTGGCTGTGTTCCTGGCGCTGGCGATCGGCATCGTCATCGGCGCGAGCGCGCTCAGGCCCGAGGTGCTCAGCGTGTTCAAGAATGCCTCGAGCCACGAGCAGCAGCAGATCACCGCGCAGCGGGCGGCCATCAAGAGCCAGCAGAACCAGATCAACAGCAACCAGGCGTTCGCGCAGGCCGCCGCGCCGATCCTGCTGAACGGCCTGCTCCAGGACCAGCAGGTGGCACTCGTCACCGCGCCGGGCGCGGACCCCGCCACCGTCAACGGCGTCACCGCCGCCCTGAAGCTGGCCGGAGCGAAGGTCACCACCCAGGCCGAGCTGCAGCCCTCGTTCTTCGGCACCAGCGCCAGCACGCAGAACAGCCTCGAAGTCCTGGCCCAGCAGGTCGAACCCCCCGGCCTCCTGCCGCAGACGACGTCGCAGGGCACGAAGCCCCCAGATCCCGGCCAGCAGGAGGCCGCCCAGGTGCTCGCCGCCGCGCTGGTCACGAAGGACGGTGCCGACCTGCCCGCGGACCAGGTCAAGAACATCCTCGACGAGTTCACGCAGCAGGGATTCCTGCAGCTGAGCCCGGCGGCCGGATCCACGCCGCCGTCCCAGGCCACGCTCGCCGTCGTGATCACCCCCTCTGTCCCCGCCGTCGGCCGACGCTGACCCCGCCAACCTGGCGCTGATCTCCGTGGCCGAGCAGCTCAGCCTGTCGAGTTCGAGCCACGGCGTCGTCGTCGCAGGCTCGCTGAGCGGCTCGGGACCCGGCAGCGCCATCGACGAGCTGGTCAGCGGCAGCACCGGGACGCAGCTGTCCAGCGTCGACAACGCGGACAAGGAAATCGGCCAGATCCTCGTGGCCCAGGCCCTCAGCTACCTGCTGGCCGGGCACAAGCCGGCCGCGTACGGCGTCGGCACCGGCGTGGTCCCGAGCCCGGCGCCCACCCCGTCCGCGACGCCGTCGGCCCGGCCGCGCCCAAGCAGTCGGCTCACGCGTGAGCCGCGGCACGCCCCGCAGCGGCGGGGCCCTGCTGACCGGCGGGCTGGCCGCGGTCACGGCGCGCGCCGCCTACGCCGCCCTGAACGCCCGCCCGCCCGGCGGCCGGCAGGCCTGGGCCAGGACCAACCACCGCGGCGAGCCGGTGACCCTGCTCGAGGGCCCGGCGGCCGCGGCGGCGGCCGCCGCCGCGGCCCTGATCGCGCCCGGGCTGCCCGCCCGCGGCCGGGCCGCGCTCGCGGTGGCCGGAGCGGGGGCGGCCGCGTTCGGCGGCTATGACGACCTGAAGGGCAGCGCGGCCCGGCGCGGGTTCCGCGGCCATCTCGGGGCACTGGCCCGCGGCGAGGTCACCAGCGGCGCCGTGAAGATGGCCGGGATCGGCGCCACCGGGCTGGCGGCCGCCGCGCTGGCCGGCGGCACCGGCGCGGACAGCGCCGCCGGCGCCGGGCCCGCGGCGGACCTGCTGATCAACGCGGGCCTGGCCGCGGGCGGCGCGAACCTGCTCAACCTTTTCGACCTGCGCCCCGGGCGGGCGATCAAGGTGGCGCTGGCCGCGGGCGCCGCGCTCGGCATCGCCTCGCCCGCGGGGGCGCTCGCCGCCGCCGCGCCGGCCGGCGCCGCGCTCGCGGTGCTGCCCGAGGACCTCGCCGAGCGGGCGATGCTCGGGGACTCAGGAGCCAACGCGCTGGGCGGCATGCTCGGCGCGGCGGCCGCGGTGGCGCTGCCGCGGAAGGCGCGGATCGCCGTCCTGGCGGCGATCACCGGGCTGACCGCGGCCAGCGAGGTGGTCAGCTTCACCCGGGTCATCGACCGCACCCCGCCGTTGCGCTGGCTGGACATGCTCGGCCGCCGCCCCGCGGCCGTCAGCCCGTCGCACGGGACCGGCGACGCCGGCCCGGCTCCGGGCGGTACGGACGGGGCTGGCGAGGTGAACGTGTCGGCGGCGGGGCTGACGGGATGAGCGAGGCGCCCGCGGCGACGACCCGGCCCGCGGCCCGGCACCGGCCGCCGCGCCCCCGCAGTGAGCCTTTTCATCCTCCCCGGGACCACCCACGTACTCTGAGCGGAAAGCTCGACGGATGAAAAAGGTTCAGTGACCAGGCCCGCCCTCCCGGTGACCGACCAGAGCCCGGAACCGAGCCGCCCGCGGCAGCTGACCAAGGCGATCGGCCGTGCCGCCGTCCTCATCGCGGCGCTGACCGCGGCGGGCCGGGTCATCGGCTTCGGGCGCCAGCTGGTGTTCGCGCACACCGTGGCCAACTCCTGCCTCGGATCCGCCTACACCACCGCGAACCTGGTGCCGAACATCATCTATGACATCGTGCTGGGCGGGGCGCTGGCCAGCATCATGGTGCCGGTGCTGGCGGGCCCGGCCGAGCGGTCCGCGGCGGACCCGCAGGCGGCCCGCGACACCCGCCGGATCTCCTCCGCGCTGCTGACCTGGACGGTGCTGCTGCTGGCCCCGGTGAGCGCGATCCTGGCCGTGGCCGCGAACCCGGTGATCTCGGTCCTGATCCCGCACCTGCGGGGCTGCGCGAAGACGGAGGCCATCGCGGTCGGCTCGGGCATGCTCGAGGTGTTCGCCCTGCAGATCCTGCTCTACGGCCTGGCCGTGGTGCTCTACGGGATCCTGCAGGCGCACCGCAAGTTCACCGCGCCCGCGCTGGCACCGGTGCTGTCCAGCCTGGTGGTCATCACCGCGTACCTGGTGTTCGTGCCGCTCGGCGGGACGCACACCACCCACCTGGCCGGCCTGTCGGACGCGGCCGAGCTGACGCTGTCCGTGGGCACGACGGCGGGAGTGGCCGCGCTCGTGCTGACCGCGGTGGTGCCGGCGCTGCGGCTGCGGCTGCGGCTGCGGCCGATGCTCAGGTTTCCCGACGGCGTCGCCCGGCGGGCGGGCAGCCTGGCCACGGTCGGGATCGCGGCCCTGATCGCGCAGGACGCGTCGCTCATCGTGGTGACGCGGCTGGCCAACGGTCACGGCGGGAGCGGCGCCGTGGTCCTGTACAACTACGGCTGGCAGATGTCCTTCGCGGTCTACGCGGTGCTCGCCGTGCCGATCGCGGTCAGCGCCTTCCCCGTGCTGTCGGCCCGGGCCAGTGCTGAATCGGGGCCGAGTTCGACGCGACGGCGGCCTTCTCGACGCGGGCGGTGCTGCTCGTGTCCTGCCTGGGCGCGGCGCTGCTCGCCGGGGCCGCCGTGCCCGCCGCCCGGCTGTTCGCCTCGCATCCGGTCCAGGCCCGGCAGCTCGCCCTGGCGCTGGCCGCGTTCGCGCCGGGGGTGATCGGGTACGGCCTGATCGCGTGCTTGTCCCGGGTGCTGCTGGCCGACGGGAGGAACCGGGCGGCCGCCGCCGCCATGGCCGGCGGCTGGCTGATCGTGATCATGGTCGACGTCGTCGCGGTCAAGATGGTCACCGCCCGCTGGGTGGTGCCGGCCCTGGGCCTGGGCAACACCGTGGGCCTGGTGGTGTCGGGAGCGGCGCTGCTCGCGGCGGTCCGCCGGGCCCGGGGCCGCGCCGCACTGCACGGCACCGCGCGCGCCGCAGCGGCCGGGCTAGCCGGCGCCGTGGCCGGCGCGGCGGCGGGCGCGGGATTGTCCGCGGCCGTGCCGGTCAGCGGATTTTTCCCCAACGCCACGGTCGCCCTGCTGGCCTGCTGCGCCGCGGTGATCGCGTTCGGGGCGGCGGCGTACGCGCTGGACGGCGGGGACCTGCGCGCGGTGGCGGCCAGGACCAAGCGCAAGGTCCTGCCGTGACCGCAGCCCGGATCGCCTACGTCATCGGCACGACGGCGGGGGGGACCGGCCGCCACGTGGCGATGCTGGCCGCGGGCTGCGCCGCGCGGGGCCTGGCCGTCAGCGTGTTCGGCCCGGCGGCGACGCGAAGCCTGTTCCCGGCGGTCACGTTCGAGCCGGTGGAGATCGGCCACCGGATCCGGGGGGCGCGCGACTGGGACGCGACGCTGCGGCTGCGCAGGCTGCTGGCGCGCGGCCTGCCCGACGTCGTGCACGCGCACGGCCTGCGCGCGGGCGCGGCCACCGCGCTCGCGCTGGCCGGGCCGCCCGGCCGCCGACGGGGGCCGGCGATGGTCGTCACCGTGCACAACGCGGCCCCGGCCGGCGTCGTGTCCGGGGCCGTCTACCTGGCCCTGGAGCGGCTGACCGCCCGCCGGGCGGACGCGGTGCTCTGCGTCAGCGCCGACCTGGCCGACCGGATGCGCCGGGCCGGCGCGCGCGACGTCACGCTGGCCGCGGTCCCGGCGCCGGCCGCCGAGCCGCCGTCGGCCGAGGCGATCGGGAAGGCGCGGGCGGACATCGGCGCCCGCGGGCGCCCCGTGGTGCTCGCGGCCGGCCGGTGCGCCCGGCAGAAGGGCTTCGACATCCTGCTGGACGCCGCGGTCACCCTGCAGCACCGTGACCCGGCGCCGCTGCTGGTGATCGCGGGGGAGGGCCCGCTGGCCGGCCCGCTGGCCGCGCGGTCCCGGGCGGCGGGCACCGACGTGAGGTTCCTGGGCCTGCGGGCCGACGTGCCGGCGCTGCTCGCGGTGGCGGACGTCGTCGTGGTGCCGAGCCGCTGGGAGGGGCAGCCGCTCATCGTGCAGGAGGCCCTGCGGGCCGGGCGGCCGCTCGTCGCGTCCCGCGTCGGCGGGATTCCCGCGCTGACCGGCGAGGCCGGGGCACT
This sequence comes from uncultured Actinomycetota bacterium, assembly GCA_963745575.1. Lineage (GTDB taxonomy): Bacteria > Actinomycetota > Actinomycetes > Streptosporangiales > Streptosporangiaceae > JASHPR01. Next base: position 102,859 of record CAVUYA010000015.1, read on the forward strand.
GCTCGTCCCGCCGGGCGACCCGGGCCGGCTCGCGTCGGCCGTCGCCTCGGTGCTCGATGACCCGGTACTGTCCGGACACCTTGCGACCGCGGCGGCGGCGCGCGCCGCGGCGCTGCCGTCACCGTCCGTTGCGGTCGACGCCGCGATCGCGGTCTACGCCCGGCTGGCCAGCAACGATCCGCCCTCGGGCGGATAGCGCTGCGGAATCGCGCCCGGGCCCGCGCTTCTCGTGCCTCCGCCACGCCCTGCTGGTTCTCCCGGCGGCGGCTCCTGATCCGCTCGGTAACGGCTCAGTGGTTACTGAGCGCACATTGCTTACGCCAATTCGCCACGCTCGCGAGATTCAGGTAAAAATCCTGCATTTTTGCTGAGGCAGTGACCGCTGATGTGCTCAAATGTCTAACTGGGGAGGCACAAGCCTGCCCTGGGGGGACGAGCGCATGGGCAAGGTGTCCGGTTTCTGCCGTTCGGGAGGCAAATGCCCCGCGGCCGGACTGTGCGCGTGCCCAGTCTGGTACCGGACACTACTGTCCCAGGCGACCCCTCATCTTCGGACTTTGCGCAGGCCAGCCCCATGACCAACGGCCAGGCGCCCCCGCCCAAGCCCTCCGGCCCGCTGCCACGGCGGGTCCCGGGCAGCAGCCGCCTCATGCCCGGCCAGCGGCCCGAGGTTCCGCGGCCGAGACACTCGGACGTACCAGCCAGAACCGACGTGCGGCCTGCGGGGGAGCAGCCGGCCAGGCCCGTACTGCGGCCCGTACCGCCGCAGGCGCCCGGAACCGACGCCCGGGACCCGGAGGGGCAGGCGCCCGGGACTGACACCCGGGCTCCCGACGAGCAGGCACCCCGGACCGAGACCCGGGCCCCGGACGACCAGCAGGCCAGCCCCGAGACCGGGCTCCCGGGAGGAGCACGCGCTCCGGCCCGGCGATCCGCGCCCGGGGCCTCCGGGCGGGCTGGCGCCCGGGCCGGAGCCGGACGTCCCGGCCGGGCGCGCCGCCGGCGATCCGGTCCCGCCACCTGACGAGCCGGTGACCGGGCCCGTGGTCCCGCGGCCGGGTGCCCAGGTCGAGCGACAGGGCGCCAGGGGCCTGGCCCCGCACGCAGGCGCCGAGGTCACCCCGTCCTGGGGCAAGGTCGCCGGCACCACGGTGCGGCTGTGGGTAGCGCGGCGCCGGACCTGGTGGCGCGTGCTCGCCGCGGCGGTCGTGGTACTGGTCGTCTTCGCCGCGGGCGGGCTGACGGTCGCGCTGCTGCGCGGCACCCGGCCGCGGGAGCGCGGCCGGCGGAGGCCACGCGGCGTCCGGCACGCCGGGCCTGGCCCAGGTGCAGGCGGCGGCGGCCGCCCGGCAGCAGGCCGCCACGTGGGTCACGGCGCAGGTCAGCCACAGCGCCGTGGTGTCGTGCGATCCGGCCATGTGCGCCGCCCTCGAGGCGCGGGGCTTTCCCGCCGGGGACCTGCTGACGCTGGGATCGGCGGCCAGCGACCCGCTCGGCTCGGCCGTCATCGTGGCCACGGCCGCGGTGCGCAGTGAGTTCGACGGCCGCCTGACCAGCGTCTACGCGCCGACAGTGATCGCCAGCTTCGGATCCGGATCGGCGCGGATCGATATCCGCGCCTACGCCGCCGGAGGCGCGGCCGCGTACCTGACCGCGCTCCGGGCGGATCAGGCGGTCCGGCAGAACCTCGGGCGCGTGCTGCTGCACAATTCCCGGATCAGCGCCACGCCGGCCGCGCGGGCGCAGCTGGCCGCGGGCCAGGTGGACACCCGGCTGCTGAGCATCCTGGCCACGCTCACCCACCAGGGCCCGGTGAGCATCGTCGCGTTCGGCGACTCCGGGCCCGGAGCCGACCCGGGGGTGCCGCTGCGCGCCGTCGAGCTGGCCAGCCCGCCCGGCGCCACGAGCGGGTACCTGTCGTCCGTGCTCGCGCTGCTGCGTGCGCAGCAGGCGCCGTACCTCCCGAACAGCACCACCCTGGCGCGGCTGGCCAACGGCCTCCAGATCGCGCGGATCGAGTTCGCCGCGCCGAGCCCCCTGGGCCTGCTGAGCGGCTAGACGCGTCGTCCACCCAGTATCAACCCAGTATCAAAAGTGAAGGGGAGCACTTATGAAGCTGTCACGGAAAGGTGCCTGGATCACCAGGCTGATCACCGCGTCCGCGCTGGCTCTCGGCCTGGCCGGAACGCTGGCCGCCGGCGCCTCGGCCGCCTCCGCGGCGAGCGGAACCGGCTACCTCCGGCTCGCGCACCTGTCACCGAACACGCCGGCCGTGGACGTGCTACCTGTACTCGTTCGGCAACCCCAGCGCCATGGTCGTGCTGCACCACGTCGCCTACGGCGAGGTGTCGCCGTACGAGGCGGTGGCCAGTGGCGAGTACACCGTGGCCATGCGAGCCGCGGGCGCCCCGGCGTCCGCCAAGCCGGTCCTGTCCACGACCGTCGACGTGGTCAACGGCCACGCCTACACCGTGGCGGGCATGGGACCGCTGTCGGGAATCCGGCTGCAGGTAATCGAAGACAGCCTGGCCGTGACGCGCGACGCGGCGCTGGTGCGCACGATCCAGGCGTCGATGCACCAGGTGCCGGTCACCGTGACCGCGGGCAGCACGGTCATCGGCCGTGACATCAACTTCACCACCGTGACCCCCTATAAGGAGGTGAGCCCGGGCACCGTGACGGTCACCGCGGTCGGGCCGACCAAGCGCGGCAGCGACCAGTTCGCCCTGGCCCGCGACACCATCTACACCATCGTCGTTCTGGATGACTCGGGCGGGCTCAAGCTCGACGCCCTGGTGGATTCCTCGGGCAGCAAGATCATGCCGGCCGGTTCCGCGGCCACGGGATTCGGCGGGACCGCGGCGCGGCCCGGCGCGCCGCTGCTGCCGTGGATCGGCGCCGCCGCGGCCGGGCTGCTGATCGCCGCGGGCGGGACCATCCGGCTGCGCCGCCGTCGCCGTCCGGCCACGCACGCGCGGTGACCCCGTGAAGCGGCCCGGCCGGCACATCTCGCCGCTGCGCGTGGTGCGCCAGGCCGCCGCGGCCGCGCTGATCGGCGGCATCCTGCTGGCCGGCGCGGGCGTGACCGGGCTGGCGCTCGCCAGCCAGACCGGCCGCCCGGCCGTGCCGGTGGGCAAGCCGGCGATGGTCCCGGTGCCGATCGGACAGCAGGCGCCCGTGCCGCAGCCGACCCCGCAGAAGGTGGCCAGGCCGGTCAGCCTCACCATCCCCGCCATCGGCGTCCGCACCGGGCTCGTCCACCTCGGGCTCACCTCGTCCGGCGCGCTGCAGGTCCCCTCGAACACCACGGTGGCCGGCTGGTACACGGGCAGCGCGCGGCCCGGCGCCACCGGCGCCGCTGTGATCGTGGGCCACATCGACTCGCAGAACGGGCCGGGGGTCTTCTTCCGGCTGCGCCTGCTGCACGCGGGCAGCCGGGTGTACGTCCGGCGGGCCGACGGCACGCTGGCCGTGTTCCGGGTCACGTCGGTGCGCTCGTACCCGAAAGCCCGGTTCCCCACGCTGGCGGTGTACGGGCCGGTGCCCGACGCCGAGCTGCGCCTGATCACCTGCGGCGGCGCGTTCGACGTCGCGACCGGCCACTACCTCAGCAACGTGATCGCGTACGCGACCCTGGTTCAGTGAGCCTTTTTCGTCCGCTCATGGCGGCCCGCGTGTCCTGGGCGAAGGCCGGCGGATAAAAGGTTCAGTGAGCGCCCGCGCCGAGCCGGCCGAGCGAGAAGCGGCGGGCCAGCGGGTCGGTGTCGCCCTCGACGGCCAGGTCCGCGAGCCACTCGCCGAGCAGCGGCCCGAACTTGAAGCCGTGCCCGGATGTCCCGCTGCCGATCACCACGCGGCCGACCCGGTCCACGATGAAGTCCTCATCCGGGCTGTTGTCGTAGACGCAGCGCTCGGTCCGGGCCAGGTCCGGGCCGAAGCCGGGCAGGTACCGGCGCGCCAGCCCGCGCAGCCGCTCGGTCAGGCCCGGGTCGGGACCTTGCTCCTGGCGGTCCGGATCGGCCGGCGGCCCGCTGTGGTGGAACCCGATCTTGTACAGCGACGAGCCCGGGACGGGCAGGCCGTAGAGCTCGCCCGCGCCGTGACAGATCACGATCGGCATCGCGGGGCCGGACTCGGTGGCCGGCGCCACGTAGCCGACCTGTTCCATCGTGGCCGCCGACGGCACCGCGATCCCGGCGGCGGCGAGGAGCCCGCCGGTCCACGGCCCGGCGCACACGACGGCGGCGCTCGCGGTGACCGGGCCCGCGGCGGTACGGACGGTGACCTGGCGCCCGTCGTCCTCGATGCCGGTGGCCGCGGTGCCGGCGCGGATGTCGGGGACCGCCGCGGCCAGGGCCCGCAGCGCAGCGTCGGCGCTGATCACGCAGGAGCCCGGCTCCAGCAGGGCCGGGCCGCCGATCGAGACCTCCGGGAACCGGGCGGCCGCCTCGGCCGCCGGAAGGAACTCATGCGGCGCGCCCGCGCCGTCCATGGCCTGGCGGACGGCGTCCAGCTCGGGCCCGAAGGTCAGGTGCGGCGTCGGCTGGAGGAGCCGGCGGCCGCACTCGTCCTCGAGCTCGGCCCACGGCCCGCGCGCGCGCATGGCCACGCCGACCCACCAGGCGTCGCCGTAGCCCAGCCGGAAGATGCGGCAGCTGCCCTTGGACCCGCATCCCTCGTGACCGACCTCGGCCTGCTCCAGCACGATGACCTCGCGGCCGCGGCGGGCCAGCGCCCGCGCGGCGGCCAGGCCGAGCAGCCCTGCCCCGACAACGACGACATCGCACCGAGCTTCCATGGCCGCCAGGCTATGCCGGCCGGCCGGCGCGGGTGACCGCGGCGGTCACCGCGAGGGCTCGCACCCGGACGGCTACCAGCCCCGGGCCCGCCATTCGGGCACGTGCGGGCGCTCGGTGCCGAGCGTGGTGTCCTGGCCGTGCCCCGGGTACACCCAGGTGCCGTCCGGAAGCTCGCCGAACACCCGCTCCTCGAGGTCGTCCATGAGCTGGCCGAACCGCTTCGGGTCGTGCTCGGTGTTCCCCGGCCCGCCGGGGAACAGCGAATCGCCGGTGAACAGGTGCGGCTCGCTGGCCAGCTCCCCGCCCGCGTCGTAGCAGAGCGCGATGCTGCCCGGGGTGTGCCCGCGCAGGTGGATGACGGACAGCTCGCAGTCCCCGACGCTGATCTTGTCGCCGTGCCGGACCAGGTCGGTGGGGGTCACCGGCAGCGGGCCCGCGTCCTCGGGATGGGCGGTCGTCTTCGCGCCGGTGGCCTGCTGGACCGCCTGCAGCGCCTGCCAGTGGTCCCAGTGCTGATGGGTGGTGACGATCCGGGCCAGCGGGACGTCGCCGATCAGGCCCAGCAGCGTGCCGGCGTCGTTCGCGGCGTCGATGAGCAGCAGCTCCCCGGTGCCGGTGCACCGCAGCAGGTAAGCGTTGTTGTCCATGGGGCCGACGGCCACCTTGGTGATGGTGAGGCCGGGAAGCTCCCTGGTGTCGGCCGGCCCGCCGACGCTGACGTCGCCTGTGTAGGTCATGCTCTCTCCGTCTCCATCGCTGTGCTTCCCTCGCCTCCGGCGTGCCTTGAGGCGCCGCCCGGCTGTCCCCCGGCTGCCGCTCAACTCCACTTCGGCAGCTTAGGGGGAAGACCGCCGGGGGCGGCGGCCGGCTCCTGGCCGGGACCGGCCGGCCCGGCCCGGACCGACAGGGCCGTCCCGGCATCCCGGCCGGTGAGCCAGGCCAGCAGCCAGCAGCCCGGGCCGGCGACCGTCACCCCGGCCCCGGTACGGTCGGCGCGGGCCGGCCCGAGCCGGAACCGCTGCCCGGTGTCCGTCACCTCGATCACGCAGGCCGGGACGTCGTCACGGTCGGCGAACTGGCCGCGCACCCGCTCCAGCTCGTCGGCGACGAACAGCGCCGGCCAGTCCGGCGGCCCGTACCCGCGGCCGAGGTCGACGTGATGGATCTCCACCTCGGTCAGCCGCCGGAACAGCGTGAACCAGGCCGGGTGCTCAGGCCCGTTCATCCCGCGCACCAGCACGTCCCAGGCGCCGTCCGGCATGGTCGCCGCCTCGGCGGCAAAGGCGGCCGCGGACTGCTCCAGGTCCTCGGCCAGCGCCGCCGCGGCGCGGCCGGCGCCGGCCTCGATCCCGGCCTCCCGCGCCCCCCGGCTCGGGTACTGCGGCGTCCTGACCCCGGTCCGGGCCCAGATCAGCAGGTTGCGAAGCCCGTCCGCGTTACGGGCCAGGTGCGTCAGCACGTGCCCGCGGCTCCAGCCGGGCAGCCGCGAAGGCTCTCGCGCCTGGGCGTCGGTGAGCCCGGCCGCGGCCGCCGTCAGGCGGCTGGTGGCCGCGTCGATCCGCGCCCGCAGGCGGCCAGGGTCGCTGTCCACCAGGTTCCTCCTCGGCCGTCCGTCCGCCCCGGCCATCCTCGCATCCCCGGTCCCGGGAATGTCGCGGCCAGGCAGAACGTTCCTCCCGGGTGGCCCGCCGCAACCTGACGCTCCCCGTGGCTATCCCGGTGGCCAGCCCCGCGGTTATCCCGCCGCCACCCGGAAGCGCCTCGTTTTGTCACACCCCCCGGATACCATGGCGACGCGCCTCCCAATCCCCTGAAGACCGACGTCAACGACCGGAGAGCTGAGCACACTGTGGCTGATCGTCTCGTGGTCCGCGGCGCGCGCGAGCACAACCTGAAGGACGTCTCGCTCGACTTGCCGCGTGATTCGCTGATCGTGTTCACCGGGTTGTCGGGGTCGGGGAAGTCGAGCCTGGCCTTTGACACGATCTTCGCCGAGGGCCAGCGCCGGTATGTCGAGTCGCTGTCGGCTTACGCCCGGCAGTTCCTGGGGCAGATGGACAAGCCGGATGTTGATTTCATCGACGGGCTGTCGCCGGCGGTCTCGATCGACCAGAAGGCCGCGGGGCGTAACCCGCGTTCGACGGTGGGCACGATCACCGAGGTTTATGACTACCTGCGGTTGCTGTATGCGCGGGTGGGCAAGCCGCATTGCCCGGTGTGCGGCCGGCCGATCGCGCGGCAGAGCCCGCAGCAGATCGTGGACCGGGTGCTGGAGCTGGAGGAGGGTGCCAGGTTCCAGGTGCTGGCGCCGGTGGTGCGGGGGCGCAAGGGGGAGTACGGGGAGCTGCTGCGTGACTTGCAGGTCAAGGGGTATTCCCGGGCCCGGGTCGACGGCGTGGTGGTCAGGCTGGACAGCGTCGGGCCGGCGGGTGAGCTGCCGGCGCTGAAGAAGTACGAGAAGCATGACATCGAGGTGGTGGTCGACCGGCTGGAGGTGAAGGAGTCGGCCCGGCGCCGGCTGACCGATTCGGTGGAGACGGCGCTGGCCTTGTCGGGCGGGGTGGTGGTGCTCGATTTCGTCGACCTGGCGGAGGATGACCCGCACCGGGAGCGGATGTTCTCCGAGCACCTGGCGTGCCTGTATGACGACTTGTCGTTTGATGAGCTGGAGCCGCGGTCGTTCTCGTTCAACTCTCCGTGGGGGGCGTGCCCGGATTGCACGGGGCTGGGTACCCGGCTGGAGGTCGATCCCGAGCTGGTGGTCTCGGATCCGGCCCTGACCCTGGCTGAGGGCGCGATCGGGCCGTGGGGCGGCGGGCATTACAGCGATTACTTCATGCGGCTGATCGAGGCGCTCGGCGACGCGCTCGGGTTCACCGTCGACACGCCCTGGGAGCGGCTGCCCTCGGCCGCCCGCACCGCGCTGCTGCGCGGCTACGACCGGCAGGTGCACGTCAGGTACCGGAACAAGTACGGCCGCGAGCGCTCGTACTACACCAACTTCACCGGCGCGATCCCGTTCATCGAGGAGCGGCACGCCAAGGCGGAGAGCGACTCCAGCCGGGAGCGGTACGCCGGGTACATGCGCGAGGTGCCCTGCCCGGTCTGCAAGGGCGCCCGGCTGAAGCCGGTGTCGCTCGCGGTGACCGTGGACGGGAAGTCCATCGCCGAGTTCTGCGCGCTGCCCATCGGCGAGCTGGCCAAGCGCCTGCTCACGCTGGAGCTGTCCGACCGGGACCAGCAGATCGCGGGCCGGATCCTCAAGGAGGTCAACTCCCGGCTCGGCTTCCTGCTCGATGTGGGGCTGGATTACCTGACTTTGGACCGGGCGTCGGCGACGCTGGCTGGGGGGGAGGCGCAGCGGATCCGGCTGGCCACGCAGATCGGGTCGGGCCTGGTCGGGGTGCTGTACGTGCTGGATGAGCCGTCGGTCGGGTTGCATCAGCGCGATAATCACCGGCTGCTGGAGACCCTGGTGCGGCTGCGGGATCTGGGGAACACGCTGATCGTGGTGGAGCATGATGAGGACACGATCCGGGCGGCGGACTGGGTGGTCGATATCGGCCCGCGGGCCGGTGAGCACGGCGGCAGCATCGTGGTGTCGGGCCCGCTGGAGGAGTTGCTGGCCAGCGCGGAGTCGCTGACCGGGGCGTACCTGACCGGGCGGCAGTCGATCCCGGTGCCCGCGGCGCGGCGGCAGCGGGTCGGGGGGCCGGGAGGTGGTGGTCAAGGGCGCGGCTGAGCATAACCTGCGCGGGGTGGACGTGGCGTTCCCGCTGGGGTGTTTCGTCGCGGTGACCGGGGTGTCGGGGTCGGGGAAGTCGACGCTGGTCAACGACATCTTGTACAGCGCGCTGGCTAAGGAGCTGCACGGCGCGCGGGTGGTGCCGGGCCGGCACGCCCGGGTGACCGGGATGGGGTTCCTGGACAAGGTGGTGCACGTCGATCAGGGCCCGATCGGGCGGACGCCGCGGTCGAACCCGGCTACCTATACCGGGGTGTTCGATCATGTGCGGCGGTTGTTCGCGGCGACCACCGAGGCGAAGGTCCGCGGTTACCAGCCGGGCCGGTTCTCGTTCAACGTCAAGGGCGGGCGGTGCGAGGCGTGCGCGGGCGACGGCACGATCAAGATCGAGATGCAGTTCCTGCCCGATGTGTACGTGCCGTGCGAGGTGTGCCACGGCGCCCGGTACAACACCGACACCCTGGCGGTGCGTTACAAGGGCAAGACCATCGCCGACGTGCTGGACATGCCCGATCGAGGAGGCCGCCGGGTTCTTCGGGGCCATCCCGGCCATCCACCGGCACCTGGCCACGCTGGTGGACGTGGGCCTGGGCTACGTGCGGCTCGGCCAGCCCGCGCCGACGCTGTCGGGCGGGGAGGCGCAGCGGGTCAAGCTGGCCTCCGAGCTGCAGCGCCGCTCGACCGGGCGGACGATCTACGTGCTCGACGAGCCCACCACCGGCCTGCACTTCGACGACATCCGCAAGCTGCTCGGCGTGCTCGGCCGGCTCGTGGACGGCGGCAACACGGTCATCGTGATCGAGCACAACCTCGACGTGATCAAGACCGCGGACTGGGTCATCGACCTGGGCCCCGAAGGCGGCTCCCGCGGCGGCGACGTGATCGCCACCGGGACCCCCGAACAGGTCGCCCTCGTCGACGACAGCTACACCGGCCAGTACCTGAAGAAGATCCTCAACGTGTAGCCGCGGGGCGGGCCCGCGAGGCGCGGGCCGGCTCAGTGGTGGTAGCCGCGGGGCCGGAGCCGCAGCGGTGCGTGGGCCGACCCGGCGGTAACGCGTGTGGCGGGCCCGGCCCGGCGCTGGCGGTTGGCGCCGGCCGCGCGGTGACCGGCGGCCTACCCTGGACAGGTGAGATCGCCGCTGGTCCTCGTGACCGCAGTGGCTGCCGTTGCGGCTGTGGCCTGCTCGTCCGGAACCCACCCGGCCGGGGGCCGCATGGAGGCACCCGCGTCGGCGTCAACCGCGGCGGCCTCGCCGCCGACGCGCCCGGCGTCGGCGGCCCCGGTGACCGCGACCGTCGGCGTGCCCGGCTGCAGCGTGGCCGCGGCGCCCGGCCGGCGCTGCGCACCGTGCCCACCTCGATGGAGCGGGCGCCGGGAACGCCGTTCGGGGTGGCGGTCACCGCCGACGGGCGCTGGTCGTTCGTCTCGCTCCCCGGCACCGGGACGGTCGGCGTGTACCGGATCGGCGGGCCGGCTGCTCCCTCCCTGGCCCGGCGGGTGTACACGGGAGAACAGCTGCTGGGCGAGGCGCTGACCCCTGACGGCCGCTACCTCCTGGCCGCCGACGACGGCGGGGGAGCCGCGGTGATCAGCGTCAGCCGGGCGGAGCAGGGCGGCGCCGGGGCGCTGCTCGGGACGCTGAGCGGCCCGGACGGCACCGGCGCGATCGAGGTGGCGGTGTCGCCCGACGGCAGGTTCGCGTTCGTCAGCCTCGAGGGCAGCGCCGCGATCGCCGTGTTCGACCTGCGCCAGGCGCTGACCCGGGGCTTCGGCGCGTCCGACTTCGTCGGCACCATACCGGTCGGCCTGGCCCCGGTCGGGCTGGCGGTGTCGCCGGACGGCCGGTGGCTGTACGCGACCAGCGAGGTCGCGCTGGGCGCCCGGCCGTCGCCCGGCGCCCAGGCGCCGGGCGTCCCGCTCGGCGGCGAGGGCACGCTGACGGTGATCAGCCTGCGCCGGGCCGAGACCGACCCCGCGGGCTCGGTCGTGTCCACGGTGGACGCCGGCTGCAGCCCGGTCCGGGTGATCACCTCCGCGGACGGCAGCGTGGTCTGGGTGACCGCCCGGGAGAGCGACCGCCTGCTCGGCTTCTCCGCGGCCCGGCTGCGCACGGACCCGGCGCACGCCCTCATCGCCAGCGCCGAGGTCGGCGAGGCCCCGGTGGGCCTCGCACTGGTCGATGGCGGGACGCGGATCGTGGTGGCCGATTCCAACCGGTTCAGCGCGTCGGGCGCCACGTCGAGCCTGGCGGTGGTCGACGTGCCGGCCGCCCTGGAGGGCAAGCCCGCCCTGCTCGGCTACCTGAGGGCCGGCGGGTTCCCGCGGGAGATGGCGCTGGAGCCGGGCGGCCGGACCCTGCTGGTGACCAACTTCGGCTCGCAGCAGCTCGAGGCCGTCGGCGTGGCCGGCCTGCCCTGACCGGCGGCCCGGCATCCCGGGCGGCTACGCTGCCCGGGATGGAGGTCGTGACCGGCAGCGGGCCGGCCCGGGTCGAGCTGGACCAGCCGGCCGGCCCGGCGTTCCTGCTCGTGCTGACGCACGGGTCGGGCGGCGGGGTGGACAGCCCGGACCTGCTCGCGGCCCGGGACGCCGGGCTGCGGCTCGGCGGCGCCGTGGCCCGGGTGCTCCAGCCGTACCTGGTCAGGGGAGCCCGCGCGCCCGGTTCGCCGGACCGGCAGGACGCGGCGTGGCTGGAGGTCATCGAGGCCGTGCGGCCGGGATTCCCCGCGATGCCGCTGGTCCAGGGCGGCCGCAGCAACGGCGCCCGGCTGGCCTGCCGCACCGCCGCGGCGGCGGGCGCGCGGGCCGTCGTGGCCCTGGCCTTCCCGCTGCACCCGCCCGGCCGTCCCGAGCGCTCGCGCGCGGCCGAGCTGCGCCAGGCCGGCGTTCCCGTGCTCGTGGTGAACGGGGACCGCGACCCGTTCGGCGTGCCGGACCGCGCGGACGCGTCCCGCCTGGTGGTGCTGCCGGGCGAGACACATGCCCTGTCCCGGCACCCACAGGTCATCCGCCAGGCCGTTGAAGCCTGGCTGCGCGAGATGCTGGTCCCCCTACCGGGCGGGCCGGTGAATGAGCCTTGTCATCCTCCCCGCGTCCCCCACCTTCCCTGAGCGCGAGATCGACGGATGAAAAGGCTCACTAGGCCGCGGGCGACTGGGTGCTGTCGGCCGGCGGTTCCTGCCGCCCGGCCTTGACCACCGGCTGGATGATCAGGTCGGTGGGCCGGTGCGGCGCTATGGGCTCGCCGTCGGGAAGCAGTTCCCCGGTGTCCTCAAAGACGACGATGCCGTTACAGAGCAGGCTCCAGCCCTGCTCGGGATGGCTGATGATGGTACGGGCCGCCTCGCGGTCCAGACGACTCGCGTCCGGACACGGTGGCGTATGCGGGCACATCCGCGTGCCTCCTGGGTCAGTGTTCGTTGTGGTCTTGATCACACCCTACTGTGCCAGCAGCACCCCGGAGCACGGCATGGCTCGTTGTGACTGTTTTCCGCACCACCCTTTGTAGCTTTTCGTAGACCACCCGGGGGTACGCGCGCTGGCACGAAGGTGCTACCTGCCGGTTACAGCCTGTACCCAGCCTGGTGCGGCAGGAAGGCGACACGCCGACGGCGGGCCGGAACCTGCTCAGGTGACCACGTACGGGATCGCCTCGCTGGACGGGAGGTCGGTCAGCGGCGCCGGCGGGATGCCGGTGAGCTGGTGCGTCTCGCGCAGCGTCAGCAGCCGCTCCGCCTCGTCCCTCCAGCTGCGCACGGCCGACCTGGCCTTGGCCTTGCGCCGGTAGATCCGGTCCTCGTACCCGCGCGGGCCGATCTCGGCGCGCTCGGCCGCGTACGCGGCGCGCATCGCGTCGGTCAGCGCGGTGTCGAGCCTGCGGGCCAGCGGGTGCAGTTCGCTGATCGGCACGGCATCGGGCCTGCGCGCTGCGGAAGGCCTGCTCGGCGGCGCGCGCCGCCGCGAGCAGGTCGTCGAACTGCGCGGCCAGCGCGACATCCGCCGCGTACTCGGCCTCGGCCGTACCGCTGACCTTCTTGCCCCGCGTGATCACCGCGCCAGCCTAGTGCATCTCTTCGTAAGGTCCTCAGGGGTCTTACGAGGTCCTCGCTATGGGGCGAGCTACTCCCCGGTCGAGCGGTGGCGGCCGGCCGGGCAGGTGCCTGCCAGGGGATCCGCGGCCAGGTTCAGGACGCTGCGCGGGTCGCCGACGGCGAGGGTGCCGATCCGGCGGGTGACGGCCCAGCCGATCACGACGCGGGCGGCTTCGTGCTGGGCCTGGCGGATACGGCGGGCGTGCCGCGCCTCGACGAGCCGCTGGCGGCGCCGGTGGTGTCGCCACCGCCGTGACCCGCGCTGCCCGGGTTTCGGGGCGCGCCCGGCGACGGCCCGGGCGCGCGGCGTGGGGGTGGATGATGCCCAGGTCCACCCCGGCCACCCGGCCGCGATCCGGCTCCGCATCCGGCGGGTACACCGTGACCGGGACCTCGGCCGTCACGTCGGCCCACAGCCGTCCCGCGTCGTACAGCACGGTGACTGACCGGACCTGGCCGGGAGGGTAGGGCAAGGTCGCGGTCCAGCCGGACCCGTAACGGCGGGCAGCCGCGGGCCACCGGGATCCGCAGCCGCCGGCCCTCCAGCGCGAAGGTGCCGTGATACCAGCGCACCGGCACATCTTCCGGCGCGCCGCGGGAACCGCGCCGAGGCGTCGCCGCTCTTGCGGCGGGCGGCGGCGGCGAACCAGGCGTCGGAGTAGCGGCGCAGCACCGACCGGGCCCCGGTACTGTCCAGTTCCCCGAAGCACCCCGGGCCCGCCGCGGCCAGCTCGCGGCACAACGCCTGGTACGACACCAGGGGAACGTCACCGCGGGCCCGCCGCCAGGCGTTCAGCTCGAGGGTGCAGGCCCACACATCCCCGGCTGAGACTAGTAACTCCACCAGCCGGCGCCGCTGTCCCCGGGTCAGCCGCAAGCCCGCGCGGGCGGTGCGATACACCACTGCAGACTGCGGCGTACGGTGCCTGGGCATGTCGCCATCCCACCAGCAGCTACCGACAAAACAACCACGCCTCCCCGACCCGGCCGCACGCCCCGTACGGCCACCGGTCAGGCGAGGCTCTCCTGCCAGCTCGCGTGCAGGGCGGAGTACTCACCGCCCTCGGCCAGGAGCCTGCCCGGCGGGCCGTCCTCCACGATCCGGCCGTCGGAGATCACCAGCACCCGGTCGGCGATCCGCACCGTGGACAGCCGGTGCGCGATGATCAGGGCCGTGCGCCCGGCCAGGATCGTCTGCAGCGCCTGCTGCACCAGCCGCTCGCTGGGGATGTCGAGCAGCGAGGTCGCCTCGTCGAGCACCAGCACGGCCGGGGCGGCCAGGAACGCGCGGGTGAACGAGATCAGCTGGCGCTGCCCGGCGGAAAGCCGCCCGCCGTGCTTGCCGACCTGCTCGTCGTAGCCGGCCGGGAGCGAGCAGATGAACCCGTGCGCGCCGATGGCGCGTGCCGCCGCCTCGATCTCGGCCCGCGAGGCCCCCGGCCGGCCCAGCGCGATGTTGTCCGCGATGGTGCCGGTGAACAGGAAGTTCTCCTGGGTGATGAGGACGATCTCGTGGCGCAGGGCCGGCTCGGACAGCTGCCTCACGTCGACGCCGTCCAGCAGCACCCGGCCCTGAGCCGGGTCGTAGAACCGGGCCATCAGCCGCGCGATGGTCGTCTTGCCCGCCCCGGTGGCTCCGACCAGGGCGGCGGTCTGCCCGGCGGGGATGGTCAGGTCCAGGCCGGGCAGCACCGGCGTCTCCCGGTAGCCGAACCGGACCGACTCGAAGCGCACGGTCCGGCCGCTGCGGGCCGGATCCGCGGGCCCGGGCAGCCGGGCCGGGTTCTCCGGCTCGGGCACGGCCGGGGCCTCGTCCAGCACTCCGGAGATCTTCTCCAGCGCCGCGGCGGCCGACTGGAACGTGTTGTAGAACTGCGACAGGTCCTGCAGCGGGTCAAAGAAGCGCTGCAGGTAGAGCAGGAAGGTGACCAGCACGCCCACCTTCATGTCGCCGCCGATCACCCGGAACCCGCCGTAGAGCAGCACGGCGCCGATCACCAGGTTCGCGACCAGCGTGATGCTCGGTGCGTAGACCGCGATCAGCCGGGAGGACCGCAGGCTGGCGGCCGCGTAGTCGGCGTTGAGGTCGCCGAAGATCTCCTCGTTCCGGCGCTCCCGGCGGAACGCCTGGACCGCGCGGATGCCGCCGAACGTCTCCACGAACTGCACGATGACCTGCGCGATGGTCTCCCTGGTCCGCCGGTACGCGACCGCTGACTCGCGCCGGAACCAGACCGTCAGCCAGGTCAGCGGCACGAAGCCGGCCAGCACCACGAGCGCCAGCGGCCAGTCGAGCAGCAGCATCCCGGTGCCCACCAGCAGCAGCGAGAAGACCGCGGACACCAGCAGGTCCAGGCCGTCATCGAACAGGTCGGAGAGCGCGTCGATGTCCGAGACCTGCCGGGAGATGACCCGTCCGGACGTGTAGCGCTCGTGGAACGAGACCGACAGCCGCTGGAAGTGGGCGAACAGCCGGCGCCGGAGCTCGAACACCACGTCGGCGCCGAGGCTGCCGATCGCGGCGATGAAGGCCCGGGTGGCGACGGCCTGGACGGCCACCGCCACGGCGAACGCCACCACGATGACCACGAGCGGCGTCGCGTCGTGCGAGCTGGTCACCTGCGGGATCCGGTCGATCCCGACGCCGACCAGCCAGGGGCCGACGAGCGCGCCGACGTTGGCGATCACGATCAGCAGCAGGATCAGCGCGACCCGGGCCCGGTGCGGGCGGAGCAGGTCCTGCAGCAGGCTCCTGGCCCGCCGCCGCAGCAGCGACGCCAGGCTCGCGGGGATGTCGTCGACGTTCTCGGCCGCTATGCCGCGCCAGGCCTGCGCGGCGGCCTGGGTCGCGGGGGCCTGGGCCGCGGGGGACCGGGTCGCCGGGGTCTGGGTCACCGCCGGGCCTCCGTCAGGTCCTGGTCCGGATAGGGGTCCAGGCCGAGGTCCTCATCCGGTCCGGGCCGGGCCGTGCCGGTCATCAGCTCCCGGTAGCGGGCCTGCGTGGCCAGCAGTTCCTGGTGCGTGCCGATCGCGGCGATCACGCCGCCGTCCAGGAGCGCCACCCGGTCGGCCAGCATGACCGTAGACGGCCGGTGCGCCACCACCAGCGCCGTGGACGCGGCCAGCACCTGCTCCAGCGCGCGGGTGACCTTGGCCTCGGTGTGCACGTCCAGCGCGGACAGCGGGTCGTCCAGCAGCAGCACGGCCGGCCGGGCCAGGATGGCGCGGGCCAGCGCCACCCGCTGGCGCTGCCCGCCGGACAGCGCCATCCCCTGCTCGCCGATCCGGGTGTCCAGGCCCCAGGGCAGGTCGGCGACGAAATCGGCCTGGGCCGCGGCCAGGGCGGCCAGGATGGCTTCCTCGTCGGCGTCCGGGCGCGCCGTAGCTGACGTTCTCCCTGACGCTCGCCGAGAACAGCGTCGGGTCCTCGAACGCGCAGCCCACCGCGGCGCGCAGGTCAGCCAGGGGCAGGTCCCTGACGTCGGTGCCGTCCAGCAGGATGGCCCCGCCGGATCACCTCGGCCAGCCTCGGCACCAGCTGCAGCAGCGTGGTCTTGCCCGCGCCGTTGGGGCCGACGAGGGCGACCGTCTCGCCGGGCTCGAGCTCCAGGCTGACGCCGCGCAGCAGCGGCACCGGAGCGCCCGGGTAGCGGAAGGTCACGCGATCGAAGCGGAGCCGGCCGTGTTCTCCTTGCGCACCGGGGATCCCTCCTATCTCCCCATCCCCCTTCACTACCGCCTTCCCTCGTCGCTCCCCGCCCGCCTCCCCATCCCCCTTCACCGGCTCCTCGCTCCTCGGTCCGGGCGGTACCGCGCCCCTTGGGCGCGCTGGGGGATCGGTGATGGCGGGCTCGGTGTCGAAGATCTCGTAGACCCGCTGGGCCGCGGTGGCCGCCTCCTGCCCGGAGGCCAGGATGTAGCCCATCGCCTCGATGGGCCACACCAGCTGCAGCGCAAGCGCGATGAACGCGACCAGGCCGCCGAGGGTCAGCTCATCCCGGCTGACCGCGAGCGTGCCCAGCAGCAGGATCAGGCCGATCACCGCGTTCGGCACCAGGTCGAGGCCGGCCCAGAAGGTGCCGCGCAGCCTGGCCTTCTGCACCTGCGTCGTGCGCACCAGCGCGGCCTGGCCGGCGTGCCGGGCGGCCGCCTCGTCGCGGCGGCCGAGCGCCTTGAGCACCCGGATGCCGGTCGCGGCCTCCTCCACGTAGGTGGCCAGGTCGCCCTCCTGGTCCTGGGCGCGCCGGGACAGCACCCGGTACCGCCGCTCGAAGCGGGTGCAGATCACCACCACGGGCAGGAAGACGCACCCCGTCAGCAGGCCGAGCCACCAGTTCAGCCGGATCAGCAGCGCGATGACGGCGGCGAAGATCACCACGTTGGTGATGAAGAAGACGATGCCGAACCCGGCGAACCGCCGGATCGCGGACAGGTCCGTCGTGGCCCGGGACAGCAGCTGGCCGGACTGCCACTCGTCGTGGAACCCGGCGTGCAGCCGCTGCAGGTGCGCGTACAGGCTGTCCCGCATCGACCGCTCCATGCCGGTGACCGCGCTGGCCTGCACCCACCGCCGGTACAGGTTCAGCGCGGCCTCGGTCACGCCGAGCGCGATCGCGGCCAGGCCCAGGGGGATCAGCTCGCGGGTATTCCCGTGCTCGATCGGCCCGTCGATGACGGCCTTGATCAGCAGCGGGATCGCGATCATGGCTCCGGCCGCCCCGATCGCGGCGGCGAGCATCAGCGCCAGCCTCCCGTAGTACGGGCGCAGGTACTCCCGGGTCCGCCACAGGGCCGCCAGCGGCGTCTGCTCCGCCCGGGCCTGGCTCGCCGGCCCCGGCTGGGTTTGGGCATGCGGCAGCGAACTGGGCGGAGTGGTGGGCATTATCCGAAGGGTAACCGCGCGATTGAGGGCTGTCACCTTAATATTTCTGGCCAGGGTAAGGTGGCGCGATGGCTTTTGACGTTGACCGGGTGCGCGCCGCCTATCCCGCCCTGGCGGACGGTTTTGCCTACCTGGACGGGGCGGCGGGCACGCAGCTTCCGCACCCGGTGATCGACGCGGTCGCCGGCGCGTACCGGGCCGGCCTCGGGAACTCCGGAGGCGCGTTCCCGGCCAGCCGCCGCTCCGACGTGATCACCGCGGAGTGCCGGCGGGCCGTGGCGGACCTGACCGGCGGCCAGGCTGAGGGCGTCATCCTCGGCCCGAACATGACCACCCTGACCTACCGGCTGGCCCGCGCCCTCGCGGCGGGCTGGGGCCCCGGCGACGAGATCGTGGTCACCCGGCTTGACCATGACGCGAACGTCCGGCCCTGGGTGCAGGCGGCGGCCGGGGCCGGGGCCGGCGTGCGGTTCGCCGACGTGCAGCTGCCCGAGGGCAACCTGCCGCTGGCTCAGCTGGCCGAGCTGATCACGGACCGGACCAGGCTGGTCGCGGTGTCCGCGGCCAGCAACCTGATCGGCACCCGGCCGGACGTGGCCGGCATCACCGCGCTGGCGCGCGCGGCCGGGGCGCTCAGCTACGTGGATGGCGTGCACGCCACCGCGCACGGCCCGGTCGACGTCGCCGGGCTCGGCGCCGACTTCTACGCCACCAGCGCCTATAAGTGGTCCGGGCCGCACGTGGGCGCGGTGGTCGCGGATCCCAGGCTGCTGGAGTCCCTGGCCCCGGACAAGCTGGTGCCCGCGCCGCAGCAGGTACCCGACCGGTTCGAGCACGGCACCCTGCCGTTCGCTGACCTCGCGGGCGTGACCGCCGCCGTCGAGCACCTGGCCTCGCTGGCCGGCCCGGCCCCGGGCACCCGGCGGGAGCGGATCCTGGCGGGCATGGCCGCCGCCGAAGCGCACGAGCAGGGCCTGTTCCGGGTGCTGCTCGGCGGCCTGGACGCCATGGACCACGTCACGACCTACGGCAAGGCCGCCCGGCGCACGGCCACCGCGTACTTCACCGTGGCGGGCCGCACTCCGCGCCAGGTCGCCGAGGACCTGGCCGCGGCGAAGGTCAACGTGTGGGACGGCGACAACTACGCCTGGGAGCTGGCCGGCGCGCTCGGCCTGCGGGACTCCGGCGGCGCGGTCCGGGCGGGGCTGGTGCACTACAACAACCGGTCCGACGTCGACCGGCTGCTCACGGCCGTGGCGGAGCTGGCGGGGTAGCCCGCCCGGCGGGCGCAGCGCAGCAGCCACGGCGGGCCCGGGCGGGCGCGGTCAGTCCTGGAAGGCGTACCGGTACAGCCGGGAGTCGCGGAGCGTCGAACCCGGCCCGCTCGTAGAGCCGCCCGGCCGCCTCCCGCGCCGGGCGCGAGGTCAGGTCCACGGTTCTCGCCCCGGCCCCGCGGGCCAGCCGCAGCGCCTCCCGGGTCATCGCCTCCCCGGCGCCCTGGCCGCGCGCCGCCTCGTCCACCACCACGTCCTCGATCCAGGCGCGCAGCCCGGTCGGCAGCGGGAACATCACCAGCGTCGTCGTGCCTATGATCGTGCCCCCGGAACGGGCGATGAGCACCGTGTTCGCCGGGCATTCCGCGACCGCCGCGAGCTCCGCCTGCCCGAGCGGCGGGGCGGACCGGGACAGCTGCGGGAGCAGGCGGCCGAAAGCCTCGACCACCTCGCCGGTCACCTTGTCGAGCACCTCTACCTGGACGGCCACCCCGTGATCCTACCCGGACAGGAAACGGGCCGGGCCCGGCGGGAGGTCGGGCCCGGCCCGTTGGCCGGCGTGCCGCGATGCGGCGGGAAGCCTAGCTGGCGTAGTCCAGCAGCGGCTGGGCGCGGCTCGGGTGGCGCAGCTTGGACAGCGACTGCTTCTCCAGCTGCCTGATCCGCTCCCGGGTCAGGCCCAGGGCCCGCCCGATCTCGTCCAGCGTGTGCGGGTTGCCGTCGTACAGGCCGAACCGCATCGCCATGATCGTGGCCTCACGCGGGGTCAGCCCGTCGAGCGCGTGACGCAGCTGGTCGGCCAGCAGCTGGCGGTCCACCAGCTCGGACGCCTCGGGGGCGTCCACGTCCTCGATCAGGTCGCCGATGCTGGTCTCGCCGTCCTCGCCGATCGTCGAGTCCAGGCTGATCGGCTGGCGGCTGGTCCGCAGCAGCTCCTCGATCTGGTCCGGGGTGCGGTCAAGCTCGACGGCCAGCTCCTCGGGAGTGGGCTCCCGGCCCAGCCGCTGGTGCATGTCCCGCTCGACCCGGCTGAGCTTGCTGAGCATCTCCAGCACGTGCACCGGCAGCCGGATCGTGCGCGCGGAGTCGGCGAAGCCGCGCTGGATCGCCTGCCGGATCCACCACATCGCGTAGGTGGAGAACTTGTAGCCCTTGGTGTAGTCGAACTTCTCGACCGCGCGGATCAGGCCGAGGTTGCCCTCCTGCACGACGTCGAGCAGGGACAGCCCCCGGTCGCTGTACTTCTTGGCCACCGAGACCACCAGGCGCAGGTTCGCCTCCAGCATGTGCGCCTTGGCCCGGCGGCCGTCCTCGGCAACGTCCTCGAGGTCGCGGCGGTAGTCCTCGGCCAGCCCGGTCTCGGTCTCCAGCTTGTGCTCGGCGTACAGCCCGGCCTCGATCCGCTTGGCCAGGTCGACCTCCTGCTCGGCGGTGAGCAGGCTGGTCCGGCCGATGGACTTCAGGTAGGTGTGCACCGAGTCGCCCATGACGGACGTCTGGTCGTCGAGGTCAACCTCGAGGACCGAGTCCGGCACGGCCCCGGAGGCCAGCGCCGAGGCCTCGGCCTCGGCCGCATCGAGCGCGTCCAGCTCGATGATGTCGGCGATCGCCGCCTCGAGCGCGGGCGGCCCGGCCTCGGCCGCGCGGGCGGCGGTCCCGCCGCGGGCCTTGCGCGCGGCCGCCTGGCCGGCCACGGAGGAGGTCGGGGTAAGGGTGGCAGCCTGCACGGGAGCCTCCGGCTGGTCGTTACCGAGCTGAACACCGGCCTCGGTCAGTTCGCGGACGATGGACCGGGCCTCGACGGGGGAGATACGGGCCTGCTCGAATGCGGTGCGGAGTTCGGGAAGAGACAGGTACCCCTGGCGGCGCCCGCGCTGGATCAGCTCGTCCACGTGGGTCATGGTTGCCTCATCGTCGTGTCGCGGCGACGCGGCGGTCGCGTTCCTCGGCATGAGACACCTCTCTTCGTGCGCGCATCGGGCGCGCTGCTCCTGCACCACCGGGGCGGCGCCTTCGGTTAGCGGGGACCCCGCAGCACTTGGTATCGTGCAGCGCGGGCACTATCTAGTAACGTTCAGCGCGGCCATTTGTTCCCGTGCTGGTGTCGTGCGCCCGCCGGCCGCCCGGCGGATCCGGGCCCCCACCGGTCTCCCCTTCTCCCTTCACTGCGGCCGCACGAGCCCGCAGCGCTTCCCGGTCAGGCTTACCCGACGGCAGCAAGGGCAGGTCCGGCACGAGCAGCAGGGCGACCGGAGCCGCGTAGACCGGCAGCTTACCCCGCACGTGCGCGCGGATGTCGGCCAATCGCGGCGGTGCCGACGGATCGAGCGGAACCACCACCGCCGTGACCAGCTCGCCCCACTCCGGGTCCGGCCGTCCCACCACGGCGGCGTCCCGCACCCCGGCGCAGGTCGCCAGCGCCGACTCGACCTCCGCCGCGACCACCTTCTCGCCGCCGGTGTTGATCACGTCGTCCGCCCGGCCGCGGACCAGCAGCTCGCCGGACGGGCCGATCGAGCCGATGTCGGAGGTGACGAACCAGCGGCCGTCGCGGGCCCGGGCGGTCAGGTCCGGGCGCAGCCGGTAGCCGGAGAACAGCACCGGCCCCGCGATCCTGATCCTCCCGCCGGGCCCGATGTCCACCGACACGTCATCAAGCGGCATACCGTTATACACGCATCCGCCGCTGGTTTCGCTCATTCCGTAGGTGGTGACGACCCGGCCGCCTGCCGCCCGCGCGGCATCGACCAGCCCCGCGGGCGCCGCGGCCCCGCCGAGCAGGATGGTTCTTGCGGCCGTCAGGTCGTCGCCGGCGTCGAGCATCCGGCGCAGCTGGGCGGGGACCACCGAGACATGCGCGCAGCCGCTGGCGGCCAGCGCGCCGGGCTCCAGCCGGCCGGTGATCACCGGGTCGGCGCCCGCGAGCAGCGACCGCACCAGCACCTGGATCCCCGCGATGTGGAAGACCGGCAGGCAGCACAGCCACCGCTCGCCCGGGCCCGCGCCGACGCGCCGCAGCGAGGCCCGGGCCGAGGCCAGCAGCGCGGCCGCGGTGAGCTCCGTGCCCTTGGGCGGGCCGGTGGAGCCGGAGGTGGCGATGACCAGGGCCACCTCCGGCGCGACGCCCGGAGCCGGCGTGCGGCCGGAGCGGGCGCGGGGGTAGCGTTCTGGCCCTTGCGCCGTTTCGACGACCGACGGGGCGAAGGCGTCGAGCAGGGCGGCCAGCCTGGCCCGCGGCAGGGCCGGATCCAGCGGCAGGATGGCAGGCCCGGTCCCGTCCAGGGCGGCCGCGAGCGCCCCGAGCATCCGGCGGCCGGCGTCGGCGGGGGGCAGCAGAACCGCGTGCAGCGCGCGGGTGGTCACGGTCGTAAGGTTAATCCGGGCCGATCAGGGGCGGGCGGGACGCCAAAGGGAGGATGACAGGGTGGTCGACTGGCGGGCAGCGGGCCCCGGCTTCGCGATGTTCTCGCGCCGGCCGTGACCGGCCCGGCCGGCCAGCTCGCGGCCCTGCTCGCCACCGTCCGCGCGTTCGCGATCCCGATGCGCACCCGGTTCCGCGGCATCACCGTCCGGGAAGGCGCCTTGATCGAGGGGCCGGCGGGGTGGGGGGAGTTCTCGCCGTTCGCCGAGTACGGCCCGCGCGAGTGCGCCCGCTGGCTGGCCTGCGCGCTGGAGGCCGCCTGCGCCGGCTGGCCGGAGCCGGTGCGGGACCGCGTGGGAGTGAACGTGACCGTGCCGGCCGTGAGCCCGGACCGGGCGCGCCAGATCGTGGCCGGCTCGGGCTGCCGGACCGCGAAGGTGAAGGTGGCCGAGGCGGGCCAGGCCGACGCCGACGACATCGCCCGGGTGGAGGCCGTGCGCGACGCGATCGGCCCGGACGGCCGGGTCCGGGTAGACGCCAACGGCGCCTGGAGCGTGGACCACGCGGCGCGGATGCTGCGGGTCCTGGGCCGGTTCGGCCTGGAGTACGCCGAGCAGCCCTGCGCCAGCCTGGCCGAGCTGGCCGAGCTGCGCCGCCGGGTGGACGTGCCGCTGGCCGCGGACGAGTCGGTCCGCCGCGCGGAAGACCCGCTCGCGGTCCGCGCGGCCGGGGCCGCCGACATCGTGGTGCTCAAGGTCCAGCCGCTGGGCGGCGTGCGCGCGGCGCTGCGGGTGGCCGCGGAGTGCGGCCTGCCCGTGGTGGTGTCCAGCGCGGTGGAGTCCTCGGTGGGGCTGGCGGCCGGGGTGGCGCTGGCCGCCGCGCTGCCCGGGCTGCCCTACGACTGCGGGCTGGCCACGATGAGCCTGCTGACCGGGGACGTGACCGCCGAGCCGCTGGCCGCCGAGGACGGCACGCTGCCGGTCCGGGGCTGCGTTCCCGACCCCGGGCGGCTGTCGGCCTGGGCATCCGATCCGGCTCCGTGGGTCGCCCGGATGCGGGCGGCCGCGGAGTTCCTCGGCACCGGGCCGGCTGGCCCCAGGTCATGAACCCGTCCACCGCGTTCGGCACGGTCTTCGTCGACGAGCTGGTCCGGTGCGGCCTGCGCGAGGCGGTGCTGGCGCCGGGCTCGCGCAGCGCACCGCTGACGCTGGCGCTGTTCGACCGGGCCGCGGGCGCTGCCCTCCGGTTGCATGTGCGGATCGACGAGCGCTCCGCCGCGTTCCTGGCGCTGGGCCTGGCCAAGGCCAGCCGCCGCCCGGTCGGGCTGGTGTGCACCTCGGGCACGGCCGCGGCCCACTTCCACGCCGCCGTGATCGAGGCGGACGAGGCGGGGGTGCCGCTGCTCGTGCTCACCGCCGACCGGCCGCCCGAGCTGCGCGGCACCGGCTCGAACCAGGCCATCGACCAGCTGAAGCTGTACGGCGCCGCGGTGCGCTGGTTCTGCGAGGCCGGGGTGCCGGAAGCGCAGCCCGGGATGGTCGGCTACTGGCGGTCGCTGGCCTGCCGGGCCTGGGCCACGGCGTCCGGCGAGGCGGGCGGCTTCCCCGGGCCGGTGCACGTCAACGTCCCGTTCCGGGACCCGCTGGTGCCCGACGCCGACGAGGCCGGCGCCGACTGGCCGGAGCCGCTCGACGGGCGGCCGGGCGGGGTCCCGTGGACCAGCGTGAGGACCGCCGGGCCGCGACAGCACCCCGGCCAGGCCGCAGACGGCGGCGAGCCGCTGCGGCTGGAATGGGCCGAGCGGGGGGCGGTGGTCTGCGGTGACGGAGACTACGACCCCGCGCCGCTGCTCGAGCTGGCCGAGGCCGCGGGCTGGCCGGTGCTCGCCGAGCCGTCGTCGAACGCCCGGCGCGGTCCGAACGCGCTGTCGGCCTACGGCTACCTGCTGGGCACCCCGGGGTTCGTGGCGGAGCACCGGCCTGAGGTCATCGTCTCGGCCGGCCGTCCCGGGCTGTCCCGGGGCCAGCTGGCGTTCCTGCGGGGAGGCCCGGGGCCGCCGCCGCCCCGGCACGTGGTGCTCGCGCAGGGGCCCGGCCGCTGGGCCGACCCGGCCCGGACCGCGACCTGCGTCGCCGCGGCGCTGCGGCTCTCCGGGCGGGTCGCCGACCCGGGCACCTCTTCGGCGTGGCTCGGGTCGTGGCAGCGCGCCGACGCCGCGGCGCGCGGCGCGGCCGACGCGATCCTGGACGCCGGCGCGGCGCTCACCGAGCCGAGGCTGGCCCGCGACCTGGCGGCCGCGCTGCCGCCCGGCGCGCTGCTGTGGGCCGCGTCCAGCCTGCCCGTCCGCGACCTGGACCTGCACATGGCGCCGCGGGCCGGGCTCCGGGTGCTGGCCAGCCGCGGCGCCAGCGGCGTCGACGGGCTGGTCTCCTCGGCGATCGGGGCGGCGCTGGCGCACCAGGCGGCCGACGGCGGCCCGGCCGTGGCCCTGCTCGGAGACCTCGCGTTCCTGCATGACCTGCCGGGCCTGCTGCTCGGGCCGGACGAGCCGCGGCCCGACCTGGGCCTGGTGGTGGTCAACAACGACGGCGGCGGGATCTTCTCGGACCTGGAGCAGGCGGCCTTCACCGGGCCGTTCGAGCGCGTCTTCGGCACCCCGCACGGGGCGGACATCGCCAGCCTGGCCCGGGCCGCCCGGCTGCCCTACGACCGGCTGGAACGCCCCGCGGACCTGGGCCGGGCACTGGCCGGCCGCGGGCTGCGCGTCATCGAGGTGCCGACGCAGCGCGCGGCGGGCGCGGCGCTGCGGGCCGAGCTCCGCGCCGCCTGCGCGAAGGCCGCGGCCGGATGAGCGGGGGTGGCGGGGCAGCGCGTGGAGCGGGGCAGCGCGTGGAGCGGCCTAGCCTTCCAGCGCGTCCTGCATCGGCCGGAACTTGACCTGGGTTTCGGCCAGCTCGGCGACCGGATCGGAGTCGGCCACGATGCCGCAGCCTGCGAACAGCCGCGCCCGCCGCCCGTCCAGTTCCGCGCACCGCAGCGCGATGCCCCACTCGCCGTTGCCGCGCGCGTCCACCCAGCCGACCGGGCCCGCGTACCGGCCCCGGTCCATGCCCTCGAGCTCGCGGATCAGCTCCATGGCGGCGCCGGCCGGGGTACCGCACACCGCCGCGGTCGGGTGCAGGGCCGCGGCCAGCGCGAGGGCCGAGGCGTGCTCGCTGAGCGCGGCGGCGGGCGCGGCCTGCGGTGAGCCGGCCAGCTGCCCGGTCACCCCGGTGGCGAGGTGCTGCAGGTTGGCCAGCCGCAGCAGCCAGGGCTGCTCATCGACGTCGAGCCGGTCGCAGAGCGGCGCCAGCGCCGCGCGCACGTCGGCGACGGCGTACCGGTGTTCCTCGACATCCTTGGCCGAGGCCAGCAGCGCCGCGCCCAGCGCGTCGTCCTCGGCGGCGCTGCCGCCGCGCGGGGTCGTCCCGGCCAGCACCAGCGACCGCACGTCCGCGCCCATCCGCCTGATGTAAAGCTCGGGCGTGGCGCCGACCAGGCCCGCGCAGCAGAACGTCCAGCAGTCCGGGTAGCGCGCGGCCAGCCGGGCGAGCAGGGCCCGGGCGTCGATGTCCTGCGACGCGGTGGCGTACAGGTCCCTGGCCAGCACCACCTTGCTGAGATCGCCGGCCCGGATCCTGGCCACGGCGGCGGAGACCGCGCGCTGCCACTGCGGTGCCGTCAGGCTCCCGTCGTGCCAGCGCAGCCCGGCCGGCGGCGGTGCGGGAGCCGCGAGCGCCGGTGAGCGCCCGCCGGTCGCCGATGGTCGTCAGCCAGGAGCGGCCGCAGGCGCGGCCGAGCACCGCGGCCGGTACCACGAGGACCGAGCCGTCCGAGGTCGGATCGAAGGTGAAGCTGCCGAAGGCGACCGGCCCGCAGCCGGGCAGGCCGACCTCGTCGGTGACATCGGCCCCCTCGAACAGCTCGATCAGCCACTTCTCGCCCGCGGTGAACCGGTCCTCGCCCGCCGGGATGCTGATCCGGGCCGCCTCGCCCCAGCCCGCCAGCCCCTCGCCGCGCCGGATCCAGGACACCGACCTGGGGTGCGGCAGGCAGGCCACCAGGTCGCCCGGGTCATCGACGGGGACCGTCCGGACGACCAGCCGGTCGGGCATCCGCTGGCTCGGATCATCGCGCTGGGCTCCCACGGCAGACAACTTTACGTGCGGTAACCCGCGTGGTCTGGCCGAGGGGCGGGCTGACGGCTGGCCGACGGGCGGACGGCTGACGAGCCGTCCACGGCGCGCGGCGGCCGCGAACGAGCGCGAGTCTGCCCCGGGACCGAAGGGGAGCGTGCTAGCTTGTGAGACCATATTCCGATTAAAACGGTGGGAGAACTAGGATGACGGTCCTCAACGACACGGTCCTCAACGACACGGGCGCGCCCGGCCCGGCCTGCCTCGGCCAGGCGGACCTGCGTCGGCTCGTCGCCGCGGTGGCGGCCCGGCCGGACAGCTGGGGCGGGCTGGTGCGCTTCGACCCCGGGCGGCGCTGGTACCGGCGCCTGGAGCTGGCCGACGACCACGAGGTGTGGCTGCTGTCCTGGCTGCCCGGGCAGGGCACCGGCTTCCACGACCACGGCCGCGCGGCCGGGGCGTTCGCGGTGGCGCGGGG
>CAVUYA010000016.1:0-148758 GCA_963745575.1 uncultured Actinomycetota bacterium
ACCGCGATCCCGGCGGCGGCCGGCCAGTCGGCGAACGAGCCGAACGAGACGTGCGGCGTCCCCGGTTCCCGCGGCAGCGACAGCGCGGCCACGCCCAGGCTGAGGATCACCGCGCCGATCAGCTCGGTGGTCCGCAGCCGCTGGTGTGACAGCGGGACGGCCAGGGCCAGGGCGAAGATCAGGCTGGTGGCGATCAGCGGCTCGTACAGCGACAGGTCGCAGGTGGCCGACGCACCACGCGGACAGCAACTGCCCGGTGATCATGATGCCGAAACCGAGCAGCCACCGGCGGCGGCGCACCAGGTCGAGGATCAGCCGCAGCCGCATGTAGTAGTCCTGCGGTTCCTGTCCGGCGGCATGCTGCTGCAAGACGAAGCCTGCTCCGAGCAGCATCGCCGCTACCAGGGTGATCCCAAGAACCATGTCTCTCCGCTATCAGTATGACGCCCGGGGTGCGGTCCGTCGCTATACGTGGCGCATCGACTGCGCCGAGAGTATCCCGGCGACGGAGCACGCGTGGTGCAGCCCGGACAAAAGGGCGCTATCCCGCCGGGCCAACGCGGCGCCCCGGTCAGCGCGGCTACCCCGGCGCCGTGGTCTTAACCCCGGGCTCGCTCAGTTCGCGCGGTCGATCGCTCAGTTCGCGCGGTCGCTCGCTCGGTTCGCGCGGTCGGTTGAGCGATCGGGGTTTCGCTCGCCCGGCGCCGCGCGGGCGCGCGTCCGGGCGGCTGGCTGGGCCGGGGCCGGGGCGGGATCGCCGTGATCCGGCGGGTTTGCGGCTTCTCGGCCTGCAGGCTGACCTTCTCGCCGTAGTGCATGATCTCGAGCGGTTTGCCGTCGGCCACGGAGTACTTGGCCTCGGTGTGGGTTATCTCGACCCGCAGCCGGGTGCCCCGGATGAAGAGGGTGAACGCGAGCCGGGTCAGGCCGTCGGGGAGATGCGGCGCGAAGTTGACCGTGCCGTCCCAGTGCCGCAGGCCGCCGAAGCCGGCGACCAGCGCGAGCCAGGTGCCGGCCAGCGAGGCGATGTGGACGCCGTCGCGGGTGTTGTTCTCCAGGTCCCGCAGGTCCATCAGGGCCGCTTCGCCGAGGTAGTCATAGGCCAGGTCCAGGTGCCCGACCTCGGCGGCCATGACCGCCTGGGTGCAGGCGGACAACGAGGAGTCCCGCACCGTGAGCGGCTCGTAGTAGTCAAAGTTCCGCGCCTTCTGCTCGGCGGTGAACTCCTGCGAGCGCAGCTGCATGGCCAGCACCAGGTCGGCCTGCTTCACGACCTGCTTGCGGTACAGGTCGAAGTAGGGGAAGTGCAGCAGCAGCGGGTACTGGTCCGGGGCCGTGTGCGCGAAGTCCCAGACCTGGTGCCGGGTGAACCCCTCGGCCTGGGCGTGCACGCCCAGCGCCTCGTCGAACGGGATGTGCATCGCCTCGGCCGCGTCCCGCCAGCCCGCGGACTCCTCCACGTCCACGCCGAGTTCCCCGGCCCGGTCCGGGTACCGCTTCGCCGCCTCCGCCGCGGCCACCAGGTTGTGCCGGGCCATCAGGTTGGTGTAGACGTTGTTGTCGGCGATCGCGCTGTACTCGTCCGGCCCGGTGACCCCGTCGATGTGGAACCGTCCCTGGGCGTCGTGGTGGCCCAGGGAGCGCCACAGCCGCGCGGTGTTGACCAGCAGGTCCATGCCGGGTCCGCGGTCGAAGTCCTCGTCACCGGTGGCGTCCACGTAGCGGATCACCGCGTCGGCGATGTCGGCGTTGATGTGGAAGGCGGCGGTGCCGGCCGGCCAGTAGCCCGAGCACTCCTGGCCGGCGATGGTCCGCCACGGGAACGCGGCGCCCTTCAGGCCGAGCTGGGCGGCCCGCTCGGTGGCCAGCGGGAGCGTGCTGCGCCGCCAGCGCAGCGCGTTGGCCGCGGCGTCGGGCGTGGTCAGGGTGAGTAGCTGCAGCACGAACGTCTCGGTGTCCCAGAACGCGTGCCCGTCGTAACCGGGCCCGGTCAGCCCCTTGGCCGGGATCGCCCGGCGCTCCGCCCGGGCCCCGGCCTGCAGCACGTGGAACAGCGCGAAGCGCACCGCCTGCTGCACCTCGGCGTCGCCGTCCACCTCGACGTCGGCGCGGTCCCAGAAGTCGTCCAGGTACTCGCGCTGCTCGGCGAGCAGCCCGTCCCAGCCGGTGGCCTTGGCCGCGCTGACCGCCGCGTACACCTGGTCCCGGACGGCCTCCAGCGACCGCTGGTGCGACCAGCCGTAGGCCACGAACTTGATCACGCGCAGCTTCTCCCCGGGCTTCAGCACCGTGGCCGCGGTGACCAGGCCGCCGTCGGCGAACGCCCGGGAGTCAGCCTGCATGCCGGGATCGCACTCGATCATGTGGTCCATGATCGCGCCCATGCGCAGCCCGCTGACCCGGGTGGAGTGCATCAGCACGACGGTCGTTCCGCTGGCGCTGGCTGTACTCGCCGACCAGCGGATTCTCCAGGGCGGCGGCCACCCGGGGGTCGGCGCTGGCCGTCGGCATCTGCTCGTTCGTGATCAGCTCGGACTGCACGGCGATCCGCGCCGAGGTGTCGAGCGGCTCCACCTCGTAGCAGATCGCGCCGATGGCCCGCTGGGTGAACGACACCAGCCGGATCGACGAGATCCGGACCGTCTTGCCGGCCGGCGATTCCCACTCGGCCGTGCGGTTCAGCACCCCGGCGCGGAAGTCGAGCATCCGCTCGTGCGCGTGCAGCGTGCCGTACCGGACGTCGAACGGCTCGTCGTCGACGAACAGGCGGATGAGCTTGCCGTTGGTCACGTTGATGACCTCTTGCCCGGTCTCGGGCAGGCCGTAGGCCGCCTCGGCGTAGGGCAGCGGCCGCGTCTCGTAGAGCCCGTTGAGATAGCTGCCCGGCAGGCCGTGCGGCTCGCCCTCGTCCAGGTTGCCCCGCCAGCCCAGGTGACCGTTGGCCAGCGCGAACACCGACTCGCTCTGCGCCAGTATCTCTCGGTCCAGGTGGGTCTCCCGCAGCGCCCACGGCTCGATCGTGAACGCGTCCTGGAGTATCACCGGTGATCCAGCAGCTCGGCGAGGTCGGTCACGACGATGTCGGCGCCGTGCTGTTTCAGCGCCTCCGCCTGCCCCACGCGGTCCACCCCCACCACGAACCCGAACCCGCCGGCCCGGCCCGCGGCCACGCCGGCCAGCGCGTCCTCGAACACGGTCGCGGCGGTCGGCTTCAGCCCGAGGGCGCGCGCCCCGGCCAGGAAGGTATCCGGGGCCGGCTTGCCCCGCAGGTGCTCCCGCTCGGCGACCACCCCGTCGATCCGCGCGTCGAACAGGTCCTCGATGCCGGCCGCGATCAGCACGTCGCGGCAGTTGGCGCTGGACGACACCACGGCGCGGGGGAGCCCGGCCGCCTTCACCGCCCGGACGTAGCGGACCGAGCCCGGGTACGCCTCGACCCCGTCCTCGCGGATCTTGCGCAGCACGATCTCGTTCTTGCGGTTGCCCAGGCCGTGGACGGTCTCCGCGCCGGGCGGGTCGTCGTCGGCGCCCTCGGGCAGCTTGATGCCGCGGGCCTCGAGGAACGACCTGGTCCCGTCGGCGCGCGGCTTGCCGTCGACGTACTCGTCGTAGTCGGCGACGGGATCGAACGCGACGAACGGCTCGCCCGTCCGCTGCGCCCGCTCGCGCAGGTAGTCGTCGAACATCTGCTTTCCACGCGGCGGCGTGCACCTTCGCCGTCTGGGTGAGCACGCCGTCCAGGTCAAACAGGCAGCCGCGAATGCCGTCCGGGAGTCCGAGCACGCGTCCCAGCGTACGGTCCTTCATTCACCAGCCATAGATCCGCACCGGAAGTTCATGCAAGGGCAAGTGTCCGGGCCGGGATAGGCGATCAGCACGACGATGCCGTCCGGGTCGCGGCCCTCCACCGCCTTGACCGGGCCGCTCGCGCGGCTCTCGCGGTGGGCCGAGTGCTTCTTCAGCACCCGCTCGCAGCGGTCCAGGTCCGCCTCGTCGGCCGCGGTCCAGACCACGTACTGGACGCCCACGCCGCCGAGCGCGTGCACCGCGCCGCTGCCCATGGCCCGCAGGATCAGCTGCGCCCCGCCGCCGCTGGCCAGCAGCGCGGCCGTGGGGCTGCGGTCGGCGACCTCGAGCGCGAGGACGTCGGTGTAGAAGCTCACCGACCGGTCCAGGTCCTGCACGAACATGACCGCCGAGCCGAGCCGGGCACCATGGGTCATCTGCTGACTCCGTCTCGTCGCTGGGTCTCACCGGGCGGGCGGGGCGAACCAGGGATTCCCGGCCGGGAACAGCCAGCGGTCCGCGATGTGGTTGAGCACCCGCCGGGCCTGCCGGAACCGGTCCGCCACCTCGGCTACCACCGCGAGCCGGGCGGTGCGCGCGGGCGCCAGCCCCCAGGCGGCGCGGTACCACCGGGCCCCGAGGTACTCGAACAGGTCGATGGCCGGGGCCGCGGCCAGCTGGTCGTGCTGCCGCGCGGGCGCCCGGGCCGCCCGCAGCAGCCGGTCCGCGCTGACCGGCCCGAGGGCGTGCGCCACGGCGTAGTCGGGAAATACCCCGGTCAGGAACAGGGCCACGTCACCGAGCCGGCGGTACACCCCGGCCCGCTCGGCCTCGGGGACGGCATCGAGCAGCCCGGCCATCCGGGCCAGGTCGAGCTCGCTGAACCGCCGGGCCCCCCGGGCGCCCCGGGCGGACCGCGCCTGCCGCCCCCCGGGGCGGCCGCCGGCCGCGGCCCGGTACGGCCCGGCCGTGTTCCGCGTGAACGACCCGAGGAGCTCGGCCAGGAACAGCCGCCGGGCCGGCGAGCCGAGGAAGTCGCGCAGCTCGGGAGCGTCGAACAGGGGCACCCGCTGGCGCTGCCCGGAGCGCTCGGGCACGTGGTCCATGGACTCCAGCTCGGCGGCGGCGCGGTGCACCGCCACGGCGAAGATCAGGAACGGGGAGGCCAGGGCCGCCCGGGCGGATGCCGCGTCCGCGGGGCCGAACACGGCCCGGAACACCCGCGGGTCGCCGATCAGCTCCGGGAGCGCTTCCGGCTGGCGGCGCAGCCACGACGCTCCCGCCGCCAGGCCCGCGGGCCGGTCGGTGTCCTGCGACGCCGAGACCAGCAGGCTCAGGTCCGCGTCGGTGAGATGGTCCGCATACCCGCTGCCCACGAGCGCGCTGTCCATATGATCACCATAACTCGCCCGTCGCGCCGTCCGCGGGACCCGGAACCGCCGCGCGGTCGGCGGGGCCCGGAGCCACCGGGCGGTCGGCGGGGCCCGGAGCCACCGGGCGGTCGGCGGGGCCCGGAGCCGCCGCCGGTCCGTGATGATCAAGGCTGGACGACGGCGCCGCGGTCGGCTAGGCATGGTGTCATGCCTGAGATCACCGAGTTCATCCGGGCCATGCCCAAGGCCGAGCTGCACCTGCACATCGAGGGCACGCTCGAGCCCGAGCTCAAGTTCGCCCTGGCCGAGCGCAACGGGATCTCGCTGGCCGCCGCGAGCGCGGCCGAGATGCGCGCGTCCTACGCCTTCGACAACCTGACCTCGTTCCTGGCGTCCTACTACGAGGGGATGGACGTACTGCGGACCGCCGCCGACTTCCACGACCTGGCCTGGGCCTATCTGCAGCGGGCCCACCACGAGCGGGTGCGTTACGTGGAGATGTTCTTCGACCCGCAGGCGCACACCGCCCGGGGCGTCGCGTTCGACACCGTGATCGGCGGCCTCCGCCAGGCGATCACCGGAGCCTGGCGCCAGTTCGGCCTGCGGGCGCAGCTCATCATGTGCCTGCTGCGCGACCAGCCGGCCGGGTACGCGATGGCCACGCTGGTGCAGTCGCTGCCCTACCGCGAGTGGATCGCCGGCATCGGCCTGGACTCTGACGAGAAGGGCAACCCGCCGGAAAAGTTCGCGGAGGTGTTCCGGCGGGCCCGGGCGGAAGGGTTCCAGATCACCATGCACTGCGACGTGGACCAGGAGAACTCCGTCGAGCACATCCGCCAGTGCCTGGAGGTCATCGGGGTCGACCGGATCGACCACGGCGTGAACGTCCTGGAGAGCGAGGAGCTGACGGCCGAGCTCCGCAGGCGCGAGCTCGGCCTGACCGTGTGCCCGATCTCCAACCGGTGGTGTACCGGCGACCTCAAGGCGGCGCAGGTCAAGCAGATGCTCGAGCTCGGTATCCGGGTCACGGTGAACTCCGACGACCCGGCGTACTTCGCCGGCTACGTCACCGACAACCTGATCGCGGCGCAGCAGGGGGCCAGGCTGCGCACCGCGGACCTGCTCCAGCTGCAGCGCAACGCGATCGAGATCGCCTGGCTGCCCGCGGGAACCCGCGACCGGCTGCTCGCCGAGATCGACCGGTACGCGGCGAGTGCGCCCGATGCCGGCGGAGCCTGACGGGCCCGGTGACCAGCCGGTGACGACCTGGGTCCTGCACGTCGACCTCGACCAGTTCATCGCGGCCGTGGAGGTGCTGCGCCGGCCCGAGCTGCGCGGGCGCCCGGTGGTCGTCGGCGGCGACGGCGACCCGGCCAAGCGCGGGGTGGTCGCCACCGCGTCCTACGAGGCCCGCGAGCACGGCGTGCATTCCGGGCTGCCGATGCGGACCGCGGCGCGGCGCTGCCCGGACGCGGTCTTCCTGCCCGTCGACCGGGAAGCGTACGACGCCGCCTCGGAGCGGGTCATGACGGCGCTGCGCGAGCTCGGCTACCTCACCGAGGACCTGGGCTGGGACGAGGCCTACGTGGCGGCCGAGACCGACGACCCGGAGGCGGTGGCCCGGGAGATCCGGCAGCAGATCAAGGCGGCCACGCAGCTCGACTCATCGGTCGGCATCGGCGAGAACCGGATCCAGGCCAAGATGGCGTCGAGCCTCGCCAAGCCGGCCGGCGTGTTCCGGCTGACCAGCCAGAACTGGTTCAGCGTCCTCGGCGGCCGGCCCACCGGCGCGCTGCTGGGCGTTGGTGCCAAGACCGAGCAGAAGCTGGCCGAGCTGGGCATCACCACCATTGCCGAGCTGGCCGCGGCCGACCTCCACGTGGTGGCGGCCCGGCTCGGGCCGACGATCGGGCCGTGGCTGGTGCAGACCGCCCGCGGCCTGGGCTCGGCCGAGGTGACCGGCGAGCCCTACGTGCCGCGCTCGCGCAGCCGCGAGACCACCTTCCAGCGGGACATCGGGGACTGGGCGCAGGTACGCGAGGAGGTGCTGCGCCTGGCCGGCCAGGTGACCCGCGACGTCGAGGCCGAGGATCGGCCGGCGCTGCGGATCGTGGTCAAGGTCCGGCACGCGCCGTTCTTCACCAGCACCCACGGCCATACGCTGGCCGAGCCGACCAGCGACCCGGCCGTGATCCGCCAGGCCGCGCTGGCGGCGCTGGACAAGTTCACCGACCGGCGGCCGGTTCGGCTGCTCGGCGTGCGCGCCGAGTTCGAGACCGGCGGGAGGTGAGCCGTAGCCCCGATCGAGAGAGGAACGATCATGCCTGACCTGTCGCTGTTCCCGCCGTCGGCCGCCGTCGACGGCGAGGACATCCGGATCGGCGGCTGCCTGCTCGGGGAGATCGCCGACCGGTTCGGCACGCCCGTGTACGTGCTCGACGAGCAGGCGCTGCGGGAGCGGGCGCGGGAGTATGCCCGCGCGCTCGCGGACCGGCACCATCGCGGCCTGGTCTGCTTCGCGGCGAAGGCTTATCCCTCGGCGTCGGTCATCCGCGTCCTGGCCGAGGAGGGCCTGGGCTGCGACGTGGTCGGCGCCGGGGAGTTGCGCATCGCGCTGGCCGCCGGCGTCCATCCGGCGAAGATCCTCATGCACGGTAACGCCAAGACCGACCAGGACATCCAGGCGGCCCTGGACGCCGGCATCGGCCATATCGTGGTGGACTCCTTCGACGAGATCGACCGGATCGCCCGGCTCGCGCGCGAGCGCACGACGGTGCTGCTGCGGGTGAACCCGGCGATCGACTCGCCGACGCACGCGGCGCTGGCCACCGGCGGCGCCGGGGCCAAGTTCGGCGTGCCGGTCGCGCAGGTACCCGAGGCGATCGCCCGCATGCGCGCTGTGCGCACCATCGACCTGCGGGGACTGCACGCGCACATCGGCTCGCAGATCCTCGACCTGGAGCAGTTCGAAGCCGAGGTGGCCATGCTGGCCAGCCTGGAACGGTTCCCCGTCTACGACTTCGGCGGCGGGCTCGGCGCGCGTTACGTCCCGCAGGACGCCCCGCCGTCCGTCGACCAGTACGCCGAGGCCCTGATCGGCGCGGCGCGCCGGCACCTGGGCGACGCCATCGACATCCTGATCGAGCCAGGCCGTTCGGTCGTCGCCCAGGCTGGCGTGACGCTCTACCGTGTGGTCACCGTGAAGACGTCGGCCCGGGTGCACGTGGCCGTGGACGGCGGGATGGGCGACAACCTGGAGCCCTCGCTCTACGGCCAGCGCTTCACCCCGCTGGTGGTCGGCCGGTGGGATGCCGACGCCGTGCTCGCCGACCTGGTGGGCAGGCACTGCGAATCGGGCGACGTCATCACGCCGGACGTCCGGCTGGCCAGCCCCCGGGTAGGAGACCTGGTCGTGGTGCCGGTCACCGGCGCCTACTGCTTCACCATGGCCAACAACTACAACGCCGTCCTGCGGCCGCCCGTGGTGCTGTGCGCCGGCGGCCAGGCGCGGCTCGCGGTCCGGCGCGAGACCTACGCCGACCTGTTCGCGCGCGAGGTGGGCGTGCCGGTCCCGTTGGGTACATCTTGATCGTTTCGCGGCCGTTAACCCGAACGTCGCGCGGTCGTTCGCGTGGATCTCTCCGGAAGGGGAAGGTTCCGGGAAGGCCCTCGCCGGGTCGGCTGGATTCCGGGCGGTGCCCGGGTACCGACCAGGGACTCCCGGGGGCGGCCGGCCACCCGAAGCGCGACCGTCTGAGCAGGTACCCAGCGTCGGTCCGCTGGTAGCGCCCAGCAAGCGTTAGGAGATGCAGATGCCGACAGACGAGACCATCCGCCCGTTCCGCGTCGACTTCCCCGAAGATGCCGTCGCCGACCTGCGGCGGCGCATCGCGGCCACCCGATGGCCCGACCAGGAGACGGTCACCGACGACTCGCAGGGCGTGCGGCTGGCGATGATGCAGGAGCTCACGCGGTACTGGGGAAGCGACTATGACTGGCGCAAGTGCGAGGGGAACCTGAACGACCTGCCGAACTTCCTGACCGAGATCGACGGGCTCGACATCCACTTCCTCCACGTCCGCTCCCGGCACTCCGGCGCGCTGCCGCTGATCGTCACGCACGGGTGGCCGGGCTCGATCCTCGAGCAGCTGAAGATCATCGAGCCGCTGACCGATCCCACGGCGCACGGCGCGAGCGCGGCGGACGCGTTCCACCTGGTGATTCCCTCGCTGCCGGGTCACGGGTTCTCCGCCAAGCCGGCCGGCACCGGGTGGGATCCCGTCCGCATCGCGCGGGCCTGGGTCGTGCTGATGAAGCGCCTGGGGTACACCCGGTTCGTGGCGCAGGGCGGCGACTGGGGCGCGGCCGTCACGCAGCAGATGGGCATACAGGCGGCACCGGAGCTGCTGGGCATTCACTCCAACATGCCCGGCACCGCCCCGGCCGCCATCAACCAGGCGGTCGAGCGCGGCGACCCGCCGCCACCCGGCCTGTCCGCCGACGAGCGGCGCGCGTTCGACCAGCTGAGCAACTTCTACGCCAAGCACGTGGCCTACGCGCAGATCATGTCCACGCGCCCGCAGACGTTGTACGGGCTGGCGGACTCGCCCGCCGACCTGGCGGCGTTCATGCTCGACCACGGCGACGGCACCGGCCAGCCCGGGCTCGTGGAAAAGGCCCTGGCGGGAACCCTGGACAGCCCCCTGACCCGAGACGACATCCTCGACAACGTCACGCTGTACTGGCTGACGAACACCGGGGTGTCCGCGGCCCGCCTGTACTGGGAGAACAAGGCCGACTTCTTCGACGCCAAGCCCATCACGATCCCGTTCGCCATCAGCGTGTTCCCCGACGAGCTCTACCAGGCCCCGCGGAGCTGGGCCGAGCGCGCGTATCCCCGCAACCTCATCCACTACAACACGCTCGACCGAGGCGGCCACTTCGCCGCCTGGGAGCAGCCGCAGCTCTTCTCGGAAGAGATGCGCGCGAGCTTCAGGTCGCTGCGCTAGCCGGCGACGCGCGGGCGGCGCGCCCGCCGTGCGCGCCGCCTGCCGCACCCAGAGTCCAGCCACCGGGAGGCATTGTCATGACAGCAAGCTGGTTCACGCCCGCCGGGCTGCACACGGCCGCGGCCCGGCTGCCCGTCGAAGGGGAATTGGCCTCCTTCGACGGCGCGACCGGGTGGTTCAACTCGCCGCCGCTCACGCCGGCCGGGCTGCGCGGGAAGGTGGTCCTGGCCGACTTCTGGACCTACACCTGCATCAACTGGCTGCGCACCCTGCCCTACGTCCGCGCCTGGGCCGGGAAATACGCCGAGCACGGGCTGGTAGTGGTCGGCGTGCACACCCCCGAGTTCCCGTTCGAGCACGACGCCGACAACGTCCGCTGGGCGCTGAAGGACCTGCGGGTCGATTACCCGGTCGCGACCGACAACGACTACGCGGTCTGGGAGGCCTTCGACAACCACTACTGGCCCGCCCTCTACCTCGCCGACGGGCAGGGGCGCATCCGGTACCACCACTTCGGCGAGGGCGAATACGCGCAGTCGGAAATGGTCATCCAGCAGCTGCTGACCGAGACGGGAGCCAGCGGGTTCGCCCGTGACATGGTCTCGGTCGAGCCCGCCGGCCTCGAGGTCGCGGCCGACTGGAACACCCTGGGGTCAGCGGAAAACTACACCGGCTACGACCGCACCGAGGGCTTCGCGTCCCCCGGCGGGGCGGTACCGGGCACGCCGCACGCCTATACCATCCCGGAGCGGCTGCGGCATAACGACTGGGCCCTGTCCGGCGACTGGACGATGGGAGAACGGGCCGCCACGGCGAATGCGGCCAACGCGCGCGTCGCGTACCGCTTTCACGCCCGCGATCTCAATCTCGTCATGGGACCGGCGGCCCGGGGAACGTCCGTGCGTTTCCAGGTATCCCTCGACGGGCGGCCGGCGGACGGCGCGCACGGCACCGACGTTGACGGGCAAGGCCGCGGCACGGTGACCGAGCAGCGGACGTACCAGCTCATCCGGCAGCCTCCCGAACCCATCACCGATCGCACCTTCGAAATCGAGTTCCTCGACCCCGGCGCGCAGGCCTACTGCTTCACCTTCGGCTAGATCGCAGCGCAGGCCGGGGCGCGATTAGGCTCGGTAGGCGTGAGCGAACCAGGCGGCCGCGCTGTCCCCACCACCTCGCACTGGGGCGCGTTCAGCGTGCGGGAGCAGCCGGGCGGGGACATCGAGGTCACCGCGCACCCCGATGACCCGGCCCCGTCCCCGCTGCTCGGCAACGTCCCCGGCGGGCTGCGGCACGCCACCCGGGTGGCCCGGCCCGCCGTGCGGCGCGGCTGGCTCGAAGACGGACCGGGGCCGAGCGACCGGCGGGGCCGGGAGCCGTTCGTGGAAGTCGGCTGGGACGTGGCGC
This sequence comes from uncultured Actinomycetota bacterium, assembly GCA_963745575.1. GTDB lineage: Bacteria > Actinomycetota > Actinomycetes > Streptosporangiales > Streptosporangiaceae > JASHPR01. Next base: position 11,576 of record CAVUYA010000016.1, read on the forward strand.
TGGACCTGCTCGCGGCCGAGCTGGCCCGGGTGCGCGAGTCCGCCGGCAACGAGGCGATCTTCGGCGGCTCCTACGGCTGGGCCAGCGCCGGGCGGTTCCACCACGCGCAGAGCCAGCTGCACCGGTTCCTCGCCCGGTTCGGCGGCTACACCTCCTCGCGCAACTCCTACAGCCTCGGCACCTCGCAGGTGCTGCTGCCGCACCTGGTGGGCAGCGCGGGCCAGGTGCTGCGGGCCGCGTCCTCGTGGCCGTCGATCGTGGCGAACACCGAGCTGATCGTGGCGTTCGGCGGCATCCCGGAGAAGAACGTGTTCGTCACCCCCGGCGGGGTGACCCGTCACGGCACCCCCGGCCATCTCGCCGCGCTCGCGGCCCGGGGCACGCAGGTCGTGCTGATCAGCCCGCTGCGCGGCGACCTGCCCGGGTACCTGGACGCGCAGTGGCATCCGGTGATCCCGGGGACCGACGTCGCGCTGATGCTCGGGCTCGCGCACACGCTGGTGGCCGAGGGCCGGCACGACAAGGGGTTCCTCGGCCGGTACTGCGCCGGCTACGGCACCTTCGAGCGGTACCTGCTCGGTGACGCCGACGGCGTGCCCAAGGACGCGTCCTGGGCCGGGCCGGTGTGCGGCATCGAGCCCGAGGACATCCGGCGGCTGGCGCGGCGGATGGCCGACGCGCGCACGCTGGTCACGGTCACCTGGTCGCTGCAACGGGCCCAGCACGGCGAGCAGCCGGTCTGGGCCGCCCTGGCCCTGGCCGCGATGCTCGGCCAGATCGGGCTGCCCGGCGGCGGCTTCGGCCACGGCTACGGCTCCATGGGCGACGTCGGCGACGACGGCCCGGTGCTGCGGCTGCCCACCCTGCACCAGGGCCACAACCCGGTGCGCACGTTCATCCCGGTCGCGCGGATCGCGGACATGCTGCTGAACCCCGGGGCCGCCTACGACTACGACGGCCGGCGGTACACCTACCCGGACACCCGGCTGGTGTACTGGGCGGGCGGCAACCCCTTCCATCATCACCAGGATCTGGGCCGGCTCCGTACCGCGTTCGGCCGGCCAGACACGATCGTGGTGCACGAGCCGCACTGGACGGCCACCGCCCGCCAGGCCGACATCGTGCTGCCGGTCACCACCAGCCTGGAACGGGAAGACATCGGCAGCGGGCGGCGCGACACGCACCTGATCGCGATGCACCGCGTGGTCGCGCCGGTCGGGCAGGCCCGGGACGACCATGCCATCCTGGCCGGGCTGGCCGGGCGGCTCGGCCTGGGCCCGGCCTTCACCGAGGGCCGGACCCCGCGCCAGTGGCTGGAGCACCTCTACGGCGAATGGCGCGAGGCCATGCTCGGCGACGGTCACCAGGTCCCGGATTTCGCCGGGTTCTGGGCGGCCGGCGAGTACCGGCTGCCCGAGGGGCCGGCCCGCTTCACGCTGTTCGAGGAGTTCCGCGCCGACCCGCAGCGGTCGCCGCTGCGCACCCCGAGCGGGCGGATCGAGATCACCTCGCCCACCGTGGCCGGCTTCGGGTATGACGACTGCCCCGGGCACCCGGTCTGGCTGGAGCCGGACGAGTGGCTGGGCAGCCCGCGGGCCCGCCGGTTCCCGCTGCACCTGATCGCCAATCAGCCGGCCACCCGGCTGCACAGCCAGCTCGACATCGGCGCGACCAGCCAGGGCGGGAAGGTCGCCGGCCGCGAGGCCCTGCAGATGCACCCGCGGGACGCCGCCGCCCGGGGCATCGCCGCCTCGGACGTGGTCCGGGTGTTCAACGATCGCGGCGCCTGCCTGGCCGGGGCGGTGCTGACCACGGCGATCCGCCCCGGCGTGGTGCGGCTGCCGACCGGCGCCTGGTTCGACCCGGTTCCCGGCGCCGGGCCTGCGCCGCTGTGCGCGCACGGCAACCCGAACGTCCTGACGCCCGACATCCCGAGCTCGCGGCTGTCGCAGGGCTGCGCCGGCCAGCACGCGCTGGTCCAGGTGGAGCGCTGGGCCGGCCCGCTGCCGCCGGTGACCGTCGGCGCCCCGCCCCCGCTGCTGACTTAGGGCAGGCCGGCGTCGTCCGCCGGCGGGCGCATGCGCAGCGGCGGCAGCTTGGACAGCCGGTCGATGCTGAGCCGCTGGGCCTCGGCCAGCACCAGGTCCTGCTGTTTCTGTGCCTTCTCGGCCATTTGCTTGGCCAGTTCCGAGGCCAGCCCGCCCAGCTGCCGCACGCCGATGGCGTCGATGAGCACCCGGTTCGCGGAGAAGATCGCGACACCTTCCACCCGCCGCCGGGCCTGCCCGGGCGGGGACAGGGCCGCCCCGACCTTCGCCCCCTCGAACGGGTTCGCGGGATGCGCGGCGAGCTTGTTGCGCTCCTCGATGACCCATTTGTGGAACTTCATCACGGCCCCCTGAAGGGGCAGGTTCCGCACGTCTTCCATGGCCAGCCCCGATCGCCCGCCCTTGCCGAAGCAGCGGGCGTAAGCGACCAGCGCGGATGACCAGAGCGCCTGCGGCACCACCACGTCCCGCTCGTCCTCGGGCCTGGCCAGCTCGGTAAGCAGCCGCTTGCAGCAGTCCATGACGAACTGAAGATCCTGAATGGTCGACGCCTGGTCGGCGAGAACGTGCGCCGACGGCATATCCAGGGCCACTGTCAGCATCTCCGGCGATTCGCCGACCGTCCCGCCCACCACCCCTCGTTCCGGCTCCTGGCTGCGACACCTTTCCAGCTGAATCCTCGCCCGCAGCACGCCTGGCCGGCGTCTCAGATAGGGACAAGTCCCGTAACGGGTAACGTGCGGGTGTGGAACACACCCGACTCGGCCGGACCGGCCTTCAGGTATCCAGGCTGTGCCTGGGCACGATGACCTTCGGACTGCAGTGCGATGAGCCGACCTCACGGGCCATCCTCGACCGGGCCGCCGACGGCGGCGTCGATTTCCTCGACTCATCTGACGCCTACCCGCTGGGCGGTGACCTGGCCACCCGGGGCGTCACCGAGGAAATCCTCGGGCGCTGGCTGCCCGGCCGGCGGGACCGCTTCATCGTCGCCACCAAGTGCTTCGCCCCGACCGGGCCCGCGCCTTTCGACGGCGGCAACTCCCGCAAGCACATCCTGGACGCGGTCGAGGCGTCCCTGCGGCGCCTGCGGACTGACTACATCGACCTCTACCAGTTGCACGGCTACGACCTGGCGACGCCGATCGACGAGACCCTCGGCGCCCTCGACGACCTCGTCCACCAGGGCAAGGTCCGCTACATCGGCTGCTCGAACTTCCTTACTTACCAGCTGGTGCGGGCCGTCGGCCGGACCGAGACGCTGCGGCTGGCGCGCCTCGACTGCGTCCAGCCGCGCTACAACCTGCTCTTCCGCCAGATCGAGCGGGAAATGCTGCCGTACTGCCGCGAGGAGGGCATCGGCGTCATCCCCTACAACCCGATCGCCGGCGGCCTGCTGTCCGGCAAGCACTCCCGCGTCCAGCCGCCGCCGGAGAGCACCCGCTTCACCCTCGGCACCGCCGGCAAGATGTACCAGGACCGCTACTGGCACGACCGTGAGTTCGACACCGTCGAGGCTCTTCGCGGGCTGGCCGACGAGGCCGGGGTGAGCCTGGTCACCCTCGCGGTCGCCTGGGTGCTGGCCCACCCGGCCATCACGGCGCCGATCATCGGCGCGAGCCGCCCCGAGCAGCTCGGCCCCAGCCTGGCCGCGGCCGAGTACACGCTCGACGACGAGCTCAAGCGCCGGCTGGACGAGTACACCTATGAGTACCGCCTTGGTGATGCCCCCCGGTAGCCCCGGCCGCCCGGGCGCCGGCAAGTCCCTCACCCGGCGAGCCTAAGGGGGCTGGCCGGGTGAGGGAGCGGCGGCCTGGCCGGCGCCGGGCGCGTCACGGCAGGTGGCCGGTCAGCCCCCGAACTGCAGGATCACGGCCACGATGCGGGCGGCCGGGTTGCCGGCCGCGTGGGTGAAGCCCCCGCCCAGCACCTGACCGGTGCCCGGGATGTGGGAGACGGACACCACGTCGATCCGGGTGGCGCCGCCCGGCAGGGCCGCCTTGGTGAGCCGGCCGTGCAGGTAGTGCACCATGAAGGACTTCTGGCCGTCGAAGCCGGGCATCGGGATCCACAGGCCGCCGTGACCGTCGGAGGTGGCCTGCTGGAGCGGGGACGTGCCGTTCCCGAAGGACCCTTGCGCCATCTTGCGCCACGAGTGGCCGTTGTAGTGCAGGATGACCGTCGGCCCGCCCTCGTCCTCGCGGTTGCCGCTGCCGATGGCGTAGACGCTGCTGCGCGCCTGCGCGACGATGCCCACGACGGCCGGGTCGTTGAGCGCCTGCTTCGCGGGCAGCAGGGCCGCCACCGAGGTGCGCACCCACGTGCGGCCGTTCCAGTGCGCGACCTTGGTCCCGGCGAAGGCCCAGACGTCACGGGCGGACAGCCCGCTGCCGCCGTCCAGCCCGTGGCCCGACTTCACCTTGGACCATGTGTGGCCGTTGTAGTGCCAGGAACCCAGCCCCCCGCCGGGGGCGAAGGGCTCGCCGAACACCCAGACGTCGCTCCGGGACAGGACCACCGCCCCGCCGATCAGCCTCCCGAAGGACCGCATCACCGACCACTGGCTGCCGTTCCAGCGCAGCGCCCGCGCCCCGGCGGTGCCGTCGGTGAAGGCCCACACGTTGGTGGGCGACGACGCGCCGGCGGCGACGACCACCTCGTCGCTGCGGCCGGGAAATGCGACCCGCGTCCAGGACGACCCGTTGCGCTTCCAGGCGGTCGGGCCGGAGACCCCGTTGAAGGCCCACCCGCCGGTCTTGCCGACCGCGACTACCGCGGTGAAGATGCCGGTGTTACCGCTGTGCACCCGCTTGACGATGTGCCAGGACGGGCTGGCCGACGTCGCGGCCACCGCCGACGCCGAGGCCGCCGCCACGCCGGTTACCGCCAGCGCCGCGGCCACCCCGACCGCCGCGGCGCGAGCCGTGCGGCCCCGCCGCCGCACCCGCGGCCTCTCGTCCTCACCCGCCCGAGCGTCCTCTCCCGCTGCCCTGCCCGACATGCGACCCTCCCGTGTCCCCAAGCGCGTGTGTATCGCGCGGCCCTTCTTAAGACACGCAAGAGCGCAGTCTGATCAGACCTCAGTTATTACAGCTTGGTAACTATTGGCGGCGGCGTCAGCCCGGCCGGCCCCCGCTGTCCAGCACGGACCGGTTCATTACACCCGCGGCCGCGGCAGGTATCAGATCATCTCCGAGCGCTCAGCGCCGGGAACGCCTGGCCGGCGGCGTGCAGCCGACCGAGGCCTCGCTGGTCAGCACCAGGAACGTGAGCGTCTCTTCCAGGTAGAGGCGGACCTCGGTGTCGGTGTGCGAGAGATACCCGATGGCCAGGTCCTCGCCGAGGTGCAGGCTGAAGTCGCCGCCGCGGGTGGTCAGCACGAACGCGCCGCTGATCGCGGGCGCCCAGATGATCTCGCCGGTCAGCAGCCGCTTGATGTGCTGGATCACCGGGTAGCCGTGATCGCTGGTCTCGCTGACCGCGGTGTAGGCGTCGGCGCTGAGTGCCGCCGAGTACGGGCCGTCGACGCCGGCCTGCCGAAGCTGGCTGACCGCCTGGGCGATCGCGGTCGGGTACTCCGTGACGTCCGCGGGCAGGGTCACCGGCGGATTGCTCGAGGCCTTCCGGATGCCGTCGATGCCGGCCGCCGCGTAGCCCTCGAAGATGGCCCCGTCCTCAGCGAACGCGATCTGCCTCGCGGCGTCCTTGACCGGCTGCCAGTCGGCGTCCTGCGCGCCCCGGGCCACGTCGTCGATCTCTCGCCGGTCCAGGGTGAACGGCGCGCGCAGCTCGACCAGCGGCGCGACCTGGCGCTGCCGGGCCTGTACCCCCTCGCCGGGCGCGTCGACCTCCCGCACCCGGCCGCGTCCCACCGCGGAGTAATCCAGGCCGGAGGGCCCGGCCACGTCCACCAGGCGCCGGCCGGCCAGGTGGCGCTTGAACGTGCGGGCGGCTTCGTCCTCGATCTGCCCCCAGGCCTCGTCGGAGATCGGGGCGAGCTCGCGGTGCAGGTTATTCATCGTGGGATGCTCCCCTCAGGCTGCCGATGTTTAGTGAGCCGTCCCGCGCAGGCGCCGCCGCGCTGGGCTGGTCCGCGGGCGCGTCGGCCGCCGCGGCATCGTCGTCGTCGCCGTCGCCGGCCAGGCCCTCCAGCAGCGGGGCCGGGGGGACGAAGAACAGGCCGCCGGTCACCGCGGTGCTGACGTCAAGTATCCGGTCGTAGTTGCCCTCCGGCCGGCCGATGAACATGTTCTGCAGCATCAGCTCGATCGTGGCCGGGGAGCGCGCGTAGCCGATGAAGTAGGTCCCGTACTCGCCCGTCCCGACGTGGCCGAACGGCATGTTGTCGCGGACGATCTTCACTTCCCGGCCGTTCTCGGTGATCGTCGTCAGCGCGCTGTGTGCCGAGGTGGGCTTCACGGAGTCGTCCAGCTCGATGTCGGCCAGCTTCGTCCGCCCGATGACGTTCTCCTGCTGCTCGGTCGTGAGCGCATTCCAGGCGTCCATGTCGTGCAGGTACTTCTGCACGAGCACGTAGCTGCCGCCGGTGAAGGCCGGATCTTCATCACCGATGATCACTGAGTCGAAGGCCAATTGCCCCTCGGGGTTCTCCGTCCCGTCCACGAAGCCGAGCAGGTCACGGTGCTCGAAGTAGCGGAAGCCGTGCACCTCGTCGGCCACGGTCACCGCGCCGCCCAGCCGCGCCATGATCTGGGTGGCCAGCTCGAAGCACAGGTCCATGCGGGCGGCCCGGATATGGAACAGCAGGTCACCCGGAGTGGCCGGGGCGATCCGGTTACCGGCCCGCAGCTCGACGAACGGGTGCAGCCCGGCCGGTCTCGGGTCGCCGGCCAGCCGGTCCCAGGCCGCCGCGGAGATGCCGGCCACGCAGGTCAGGTAGTCCTCGGTGCCGCGGAACCCCACGGCGCGGACCAGCCCGGCCAGGTCCCCGCACAGCCCGCGCACGGTGTCGGCGTTATCCGGTCCCGGGTTCACCGCTACGACCAGGAAGATCGCGGCGCCGGTGAGCGGCGACAGCACCGCCTGCGGCTCAGCGTCGAGGGATCCGGACGCATCGGTGGTCACTCGACTATCTTGCACCAGCCGGGTACCCGCCTCGGAGGGAACCCTTATCCCTGCGGCGGGCCGGCCGGTCAGGTCAGGCCGGAACGGCGCCCCGGGCGGAAACCGCGGCCTGCAGCAGCGTCTCCGCGTCGTCGACCGCCCGGGCCAGCCGGCCGGCGTCCGGGGTCAGGCCGGCCAGGATGCCGTCCGCGCCGCGCAGCCCGGCCCGCTCCAGCAGCGTCTTCTCGTTGGTCACCCACTGCCCGGACGCGGCCAGCACGGCGTGCGCCGCCTGGCACGCGGCCACCGCCACCGTGCCCGCGGTCTCGGCCAGCCTGCCGCGCGCGGCGTAGGCGGCGCGGCCGTAGTCGAGCGTGGCCCGCGCGTCGCCCCACCACCGCGACGGCGCGGCCGCGCGCAGCGCGTCCGGGTAGGCCGGGCGCGGCAGGTCCCCGCGCAGCACCCGGTTGAGCGCGATCTCCGCGACGACCACGTAGGTGGGCACCCCGGCCAGGTAGAACATCAGCCGCTCGATGCCGAAGCGGCCCGCGCGGGCCTCGGCCAGCTGGCGCTCGACGTCGTCGAGGTCGCGGTAGTGGACGTCGACCTTGCGCCCGTCGACCTCCAGCCACGCGCCCCCGTTGAAGACGCCGCCGCCCCAGCCGCCGATCTCGAACACGGTCCCGGGCCAGCCCAGGGCGCGCAGGCTGTCGGGAGAGAAGGCGCCGCGGTAGTACACCGCGAAGTCCCAGTCGCTGTCCGGCCGGTTCGTTCCCGCCGCCCGCGAGCCGCCGAGGGTGACCGCCCGCACGCCAGGCAGGCCCGCCAGCCGGCCGGCGACATAGTCACACAACGAGCCGTCGTCTAGCACACCGGCCACGATAACCGCCGGTCTCCCCGCAGCCACAATGCGTTTCCGGGGCGAGGCCGGCCCCGGGACCTCTCGTTATGGATCTCAAAAGAGGTTGGCAGCCGGTCGCCCAGCCCGCCGGGTAGGGTCGGGCGGCAGGCAAGCAGGGAGGTGTGCGCGGTGGATGAGCACCCGGTGGTACCGGCCGAGGACTGGATCAGCGCCCGAAAGGCGCTCCTGGCCAGGGAGAAGGAGTTCACGCGGCTGCGCGACGAGCTGGCCAGGCAGCGGCGGGGGCTGCCGTGGGAGGCGGTCACCAAGGAGTACTTCTTCGAGGGCGCGGACGGGACCAGGAGCCTGCCGCAGCTCTTCGGCGGGCGGAGCCAGCTGATCGTCTACCACTTCATGTTCCCGGCCGAATGGGACGACGGCTGCCCGCACTGCTCGTTCTGGGCCGACAACTTCAACGGCACCATGGAGCACCTGCACGCCCGCGACGTGACCATGGTCGCCGTGTCCCGGGCGCCCTTCCCCAAGCTGGCCGGGTACGCCAAGCGGATGGGCTGGAGCTTCCCGTGGTTCTCGTCGTCCGGCACCGACTTCAACCATGACTTCCACGTCGCCTTCACTCCCGAGGAGCTGGCCCGCGGCACGGCCGTGTACAACTACGGCTCGACCGAGCCCGGGTTCGCGGACCGGGAGGGCGTCAGCGTCTTCTACGCCGGCGACGGAGGGCAGGTGTTCCGTACCTACTCGGCGTATGCGCGGGGCATCGACATGCTGAACGGCGCCTACCACTACCTTGACCTGGTCCCGAAGGGCCGCGACGAGGCCGGCCACGACAACCCCCAGTTCTGGGTGCGCCGCCACGACGAGTACGGGACCTGACCGCGGCCGGTCAGGTGTTCACCGCCGCTGGCGGCGGGCAGGCGCCACAAGCAGCGGCTGAACGTTGGCTGAACACAGCCTAGGTATAGGCTCTGAGCAGCCCGGATGGCCCGGCTCACGGTGAACCAGGCGCCGTGCGCAGGCGTGAAACCAGGTATGAACGTGAGCATGGACGTGGGCACGAACAACAGGTCGCACCGGTCGCAGCGGTCATGGCAGCTGCTCGCGCTCCGGCTGACCGGAGCCGGGCTGCTCATCGCCACGGGCGCGATGCACCTCGACCTGTACCTGACCGGGTACCGGACGATCCCGACGATCGGCTGGCTGTTCCTGCTGCAGGTGATCGCCGCCTTCGTCCTCGCCGCGGGCGTCCTGCTCGGCAGCAGGCTCGCCGCCGCGGCGGGCGCCCTGTTCGCCCTGAGCACCCTGGGCGGCTACCTGCTGTCGATCTGGGTCGGCCTGTTCAACTTCCGCGAGGTCCGCACCACCGCCGGAATCGTCGCCGGGGTGATCGAGGTCGCGGCGTTCGCGGTGCTGGCCCTGCTGGCCCTGGCCCCGGGGTCGCAGCACGCGCAGCGCGGCCCGATGATCATCAGGCTGCGGGCCGACCGGCACGCCGTCCTGGCCGGGATCGCCGGCGTGTCCGTCATCGCCCTGGTGCTGCTCGGCACCGCCCTGGCCGGGGCGGGCACCTCGCCCGCCGCCTCGTCGGGCCCGGCCTCCACCGCGTCCGGGGCGACGCTGAAGGCGACCCAGGTCAAGGGCGTGACGGTGGTCACCAACGCCAAGGGCTTCACGCTGTACCGGTTCGCTCCGGACACCCCGGCCAAGTCGGTCTGCAACGGGGCCTGCGCCGCGTACTGGCCGCCCGTGCTGGGCGTGCAGAAGGCGGGCGCGGGCGTCACCGGCAAGCTCGGCACGATCAAGCGGGCGGACGGCTCGGTCCAGGCCACCTACGACGGGCACCCGCTGTACACCTACATCGGCGACAGCGGGCCGGGCCAGGCCAACGGCAACAACATCGACCTGAACGGCGGCTTCTGGTACGAGGTGAAGGCCTCCGGCTGACCCGCTGGAGGCGCGGCGGGCACGGCGTGCGGGCGGGGTCGGCGCCGACATGGCGCCGCCCCGCCAGTCAGCTGGTCACGGTATGCGGCCGGGCCATGCTCAGCGGTATGCCGCCCCTCCGCGGTGCCAGTGGCCGATGGTGCTGCCCGGCCGCGCACGTCGGTATCCTCGCCGGGTGAGCCGGATCTCAGTCGTGGGGGTGCCGAGCAGCGCGGCCAGCTATGCGGCCGGCCAGGACCTAGCGCCCGCGGCCTTGCGCTCGGCTGGCCTGCTCGCCAGGCTCGCCGCGGCGGGCCTCGAGGTGCGTGACGAGGGAGACCTGCCTCATCAGGTATGGAAACCTGACCGGGAGCACCCACTGGCCCAGAACGTGGACCAGGCGACCGCGTCGCTGCGCCAGCTAGCCGGCCGGCTGGGGCCGCCGCTGTCGCGCGGCGACCTTGCCTTGGTCCTCGGCGGCAACTGCACCATCGCGCTCGGGATCATGGCGGCGGTGCGGCGCCTCGAGATCGGCGTCCCAGGGTTGCTGTATGTCGACCGCCACTATGACATCAACACCCCGGACAGCACGACGGACGGCGCCCTGGACTGGATGGGCCTAGCGCACGCGCTGGCGTTGCCGGGTTGCGTAGACACCCTCACCGACGCGTTCGGCCCCCGGCCGCTGCTTGAGCCCCACCAGATGGCATGGCTCGGGGTGGAGCCGCAGCTGGCTACGGACTGGGAGCGCGAGCAAGCCGCCCGGCTTGGCCTGCACGTGGCCACCAGCCAGGCACTGGCCGCCGATCCAGCTGGTGTCGCCGCGGCCGCGCTTGATCACCTCCCGGCTGGCCCGCTCGCGCTCCACATCGACGTCGACGTCCTGGACTTCACCGATGCCCCGCTGGCGGAGAATACCGACGGCCGCAATACCGGGCCTACTCTCGGCCACGTCGAAGAGGCGCTCATGCTGGCCGCGCGCGATCCACGGGTGCGAGCGCTGTCGATCGGCGAACTCAACCCGACTCGCTGCGCCGGCGACCCCGATGCGCTCCCCCGCTTTGCCGACAGCATCACCCGGATTCTCGCCGTCACGGGCCGCGGATAGCTCGCACACCCGCAGCGGCCCGGTCACGAGCAGCACCTCTCGCTTGCCATCTCCCCAAACTGTCGTACCCGCCCGCTACTGCGGTCCCGCACTCCGGGCACCGGAAGGGATGGGACCCTGGGCGGTTACCTGGACTGGGGTGTCCAGCGGAATCTGCGGACGGCGATGAGGAGCCCGGCTGCTCCCCAGACGGCCATGATCAGCAAGTCGAGGCCTGCGAACCCGGAGCCGGATGAGTAGGGGTAGTAGGCAGCCAGCAGGGCGAGCTCGAATGGTGACCGCCTTCCGGGTCCCTCAGGAAAACGAGCAGGGGCAGCAGGTAGCGGATGCGGGTGTGCAGTTCCCTGGCCGTGGCCCGGAACGCGTCCAGGTCGGGCGGGTGCGCCCGCGCCGGGTCGGGGACGCTCCAGTGCACGGCCGCCGGCGTGGCGGGCAGCTCACCGCAGTGCTCCCGGGCGCGGTCGCACAACGTGATCACGCGCGTGAAGCTGTGACCGGCCAGGGCGTCCAAGCGCGTCGCCTGGTGGCCGCTGATGTCGACACCGTGCTCGGCCATGGCGGCGACGGCGAGCGGCTGCAGCGGGCGGGGGGTCACGCCCGCGCTGCGGGCGGTCACCCGGCCGGCGCCCAGGTGGTTCAGCCAGCCGGCGGCCATCGGCGACCGTGCGCTGTTACCGGTGCAGATGAACAGGACCTGCGCCGGAGCCAGGGACCCGCCTCCTGACCGGGGCGGACCGGCCGCGCGGTCGGCGGCGCCCGGCAGCGGCCCGGGACCGATGAGAGCGGGGTGGATCCGCGTGGCCAGGCCGGCGACGGCCTGCCCGAGGGCGTCCAGGTCCAGGGCGTGGTAGCTGTCACGGCCGTCGGCCGTGCTGCGCCGCACGCTGACCAGGCCCGCGTCGCGCAACCGCGCCAGGTGATACGAGACCAGGCTGGGCGCCTGTCCGGTCCTGGACACGAGATCGCTGGTCCGCAGGTCACCCGGAACGAGCAGGCGCACGATCGTCCAGCGCAGGTCATGCGCGAGCACGCCCAGCACCCCGGGGGATGAGGCCATGGCCATGAGGTAATTATGACAAACTAAATTGAATAGTTTTCCTCTATATGGCTGACCGGAGAGGAAGCTGGCGATGCAGACCGCTGATCCCGGCGGGCGGCGGAGCGATCCGCAGTCACTGTCCGGGCCGCCGTCAGCGCCCGGCGAGCCTTCGCCACCCGCCGCGGCGCCGCCGCCGTCGGCCCGCGCCGCCTCGCCCGCGCTCGGGCGGCAGGACGTCTCACTGCTGACGATCGCCCGCGAATGGGGCCGCATCGGCTGCATCGGGTTCGGCGGTCCCCCGGCGCACATCGCGCTGCTGCGGGCGCTGTGCGTGGACCGTCGCGGCTGGATATCGGCCCAGGAGTTCGAGGACGGCATCGCGGCCACCAACATCCTGCCCGGGCCGGCCTCGACCCAGCTCGCCATCTTCTGCGCATGGCGGCTGCGCGGGACCCGGGGCGCCCTGGTCGGCGGCGCCTGCTTCATCGTTCCCGGCCTGATCGTGATCCTGGCCCTGTCGGCGGTGTTCCTCGCGGCCCACCCGCCCCGGTGGATCAGCGGCGCCGCCGGCGGCGCGAACGCGGCGGTCCCGGTCGTGGCGGTCAGCGCGGCCATCGCCCTGGTACCGGCCAGCTGGCGCCGGGTCGGCGCGGCCGGCTCGGCTGGGGCCAGGTGGGCCGGTTATCTCGTGGTCGGCGGCGTGGCCGCCGCGCTGGTCGGGCCGTTCCTGGTGCTGGTCCTGGTCGGCTGCGGCCTGGTCGAGATGCTGGTCCGCCACCCGCCCCGCCGCCGTCCCGGCCAGCCGGGATGGGTGCTGCCGGCGCTGGCTGCTCCTGCGGTAGCCACCGGCGGCCTGCTGTCGGTGGCCTGGGTGGCGTTCAAGGTGGGCGCGCTGTCCTTCGGCGGCGGTTTCGTCATCATCCCGCTGATGCAGCACGATGCCGTCCACACCTACCACTGGATGACCAGCGCCCAGTTCCTCAGCGCGGTCGCGCTCGGTCAGGTCACCCCGGGGCCGGTGGTGCAGACCGTGGCCGTGGTCGGCTACGCCGCCGCGGGGGTCGGCGGCGGCCTGCTCGCCTCGTTCGTGGCGTTCACCCCGTCGTTCGTGATGGTGCTGCTGGGCGGTTCCCGGTTCGACTGGCTTCGCCGCAACCTCAGCGTCCAGGCGTTTCTGACCGGTGCCGGACCGGCCGCCATCGGCGCGATCGCCGGCGCCACCATCCCCCTGGCCCTCGCGCTGTCCCACCTGTGGCAGGCCGGGGTACTCGTGCTGGCGGCCGTGTGGCTGCTGGCGCTGCGCCGCGGCGTGGTCACGGCGATCGTCGGCGCCGGCGCGCTCGGCGTCATCGCCGCCCTGGCCGGGGCCCCCGTCACCTGACGGCGGCTGGCGCCGGGCATCCCTGATGCGGGACCATCGCGACATGACCACTTCCTGTCCGGCCCGGATCAGACGACATGCATAGCGTCGGCATAGTCCTGCATCCCCAGCGGGATTCCGCCGAGGCGGTGACCGCCGTCCTCGACTGGGCCAAACAGAGGTCCATCGAGGTTCTCGGCATCGACTCCGAGATCGGCAGGCTGCGCTGCGCCGCGACCGCCGTCACCCCCGAAGAGCTAGGGCAGCGCTCGGATCTCATCGTCAGCCTCGGCGGCGACGGCACGATGTTGCGCGCCATGCGGCTCGCCGACCGGCAGCGCGCCCCCGTCCTCGGCGTCAACCTGGGCAAGCTGGGGTTCCTCGCCGAGATCGACGTGCCCGACCTGCCCGAAGCGCTCTCGGCGGTCGACTCCCACGAGTACCTGATCGAGCCCCGGCTGGCGGTCGACGCCGTCCTCGGCGACCAGGTCATGACCGCGTTCAACGACATCGCGGTGGTCCGCCAGCCCGGGCAGAGCAGCGCCCAGGTCGCCGTGCAGGTCGACGATCAAACGTTCGTCAGCTACGCGGCCGACGCGGTGGTCGTGGCGACCCCGACCGGATCCACCGCCTACAGCTTCTCGGCGGGCGGCCCCATCGTGGGCCCGTCGGTCGAGGCCCTGCTGGTCACCCCGGCCGCCCCGCACTCCGCCTATAACCGCGGGCTCGTGCTGTCGGTGAACGACACCCTGGCGCTGGAGATCCTGCCGGGCAGCGAGCAACTGGCCGTGGAGGTGGACGGGCAGGTCGCCGTGTACGTGGCCGCGGGCGACCGCATCGACCTGCAGCCCCGGCCGGCCGCCGCCCGGGTTGTCCGCCTGGGCCGGACGACGTTCTACGAGCGGGCCCGGCGCAAGCTTCGCCTGACCGATTCCGCGGAGATCCCTGCGTCCTCCTGACCCTGCCGGCACTCTGGTATCGGGCCCTTTGCCCCTCTGACCCAGCGCAACGGGAAGTGCGCCGGAGGCTCCAGGGACACGACAGCCCGCCACCGCGGCCGGAACGACGCCGCCCGGGGCTAACCGCGTCCGGCGGCGTGATCCGAGCCGCCAGCACCCAGCCCGGCCAGCGCGGGCACGAGCAGCCGGTCATCGACGCCAGTGATCCGCATGATCCTGGCGACCGAGCGGGAGGGCTTGATGAACTCAAGCCGGCGGCCCGCCTGCTCCGCGTGCCTGGCGATCCGGATCAGCGCGCCGAGGCCGCACGCGTCGCAGAAGGCCAGGCCGGAAAGGTCGGCACGGACCGGCCCGTCGTGACGGTCGATGATGTCGCTGACATAACGGACCGTCCGGTCGGCTGTGGCCAGGTCCAGGTCACCGCCGATGGCCACCACGACGTGCCTGTCCGCGGTGATCTGATAGCCGAGCTGGATCAGGTCGTCCTGGCAGTCCCCGTCGGCGGCCGTGGCCGCCGTAGCCGCCGCCCGCGCGGCAGTCGCACCGTGCCCGGTGCGCGCCTGGCCGCGGCGGATCGCCATGACTCCTCCTTGCCCTGGCCCGGATAGGCTGCTCCCGCATGTCTGGTAACGCAGGCTGGGTAGCTCCCGGTACCAGGAAAGCAAATCAATCTGGGAATTTACCAGGCGAAGCATCTGTAACAGCTGAAGCCCCGGCACCGCGTCACGTAATTCACCGCGACCTGAGCGCGAACGGCGCCTCATGGCAGTTTCCAGTCGACGGGTTCCGCGCCCTGTTTCTCCAGCAACTGGTTGGCGCGGCTGAACGGTCGTGAACCGAAGAAGCCCCGGTCCGCCGAGTTCGGGCTCGGATGAGCCGACTCGATGCACGGCACTCCGTCCAGCAGCGGCACCAGGTTCCGGGCATCACGGCCCCACAAGATCGCGACAAGCGGGGTGTGGCGGCCGGCCAGCGCCCGGATGGCCTGGTCGGTGACTTCTTCCCAGCCCTTGCCGCGGTGCGAGGCCGGCCGGCCGGGCTGCACGGTCAGGACCCGGTTCAGGAGCATCACGCCGCGTTCGCTCCACGCGCTGAGGTCACCGGTGGCCGGGGCCGGGTAGCCGAGATCATCGCGATATTCGCGGAAGATATTGACCAGGCTGGCAGGCAGCCGCTTGACCTCGGGTGCCACCGAGAAGGCCAGCCCCACCGGATGCCCGGGGGTCGGATACGGATCCTGCCCGACGATGAGCACCCGCACGCTGGCGAACGGCTGCTGGAAGGCCCGCAGCACCAGATCGCCGGCGGGCAGGTAGCGGCGGCCCGCCGCGACTTCCGCCCGCAGGAAGTCGCCCATGGCCTCGATGCGCCCGGCGACCGGCTCCAGGGCAGCGGCCCAGCCTTCGTCGACGATCTCGCGCAACGGCCGTCCCGTCATGGAGCACCACTCTAGGGGACGGGACCGACAAGCGGGTCCGGGACCGGCCGGGGCGGGCCCGGGCCGGCCGGGGACCGATCGGGGCGGGTCCTGGGACCGATCGGGGCCGGCCGGGGGCGGGTCCTGGGACCGATCGGGGCGGGCCTGGAACCGGGCCGGAACGGAGCGGGTGTAGGGACCGCGGCAGGGCGGGTATAAGGCCAGGCGGGGGATAAGCCTGGTGATGGGCCGCGGGTCTTCGCGCGGGCGCGCGGCCCGCTTACACTCCGCTTGGAGGAGGTCTTATGGACGATGTCGGCGACCGGTTCCTCGACTTAGTGCACGACCTCGAGGAGGTCACCCGCTCCCTCGCCCCGGAGCAGGCGCACGCCGAGTTCGACGAGACCACGCTGCAGGTGTTCTGGAAGAGATGGCCCGGCGTGTCGGCCTGGGCCGGCTCGCTGTGGCGGATGCTCTCGGAGGAGATGGCAGGGCCGTCCACCCCGCACCAGGATCCGGAGCTCGACGAGGTCGGGGACAGCGGCTGAATGGCCACGCTCAAGGACCTGATGAACACCAGCGTGGTGACGGCGACGCCGGATACCACGGTGACCGAGGCGGCGGCCGGGATGGTCCGCGCCCGGGTCGGATCGGTGGTCGTGCTGCAGGGGTCGTTCCTGGCCGGCATCCTTACCGAGCGGGACGTGCTTCGCGCCGCCGCCTCCGGCGAGGACCTCTCGGTGTCGCTGGTCTCGGCCTGGATGTCTCCCGACCCGCAGGCCGCGAGCCTGGACATGACCGCCGAGGAAGCCGCGCAGATCATGTTGCTGAACGGCTTCCGTCACCTGCCGGTGCTCAACGGCCGTGAGGTGTGCGGGGTCGTGAGCATCCGCGACCTGTTCGCCGCCAAGATCCGCCGCCGCGCGCCCGGTTAGCCCGGTCCGGGCCAGCCCGGGGCTGCGGGCCGGTCCCGGGCGAACCCTGGGCCGGGGTCAGCCTCGGAGCCGGGGCGGTCAGGGCTGGAGGCCGAGCAGGGGCCCGAACGAGCGCTCCATCTGCCCGGCCAGCGCGTCGAGATCCCACGGCCCGGTTCCGATGATCCTGATGATCGGCTCCGGGTTGTTGTAGAGCGCGACCTCATACCCGCGGGCGTGCACGATCCGCCCGTTGATCCACCCGGACTGCTCGCTGGCGAGGTAGGCGACGAGCGGCGCCACGTTGTCCGGTGAGCGCTCGGCCTCCGAGGCGGTCACGCTGCGACGGCGCTCGGCGGGCACCGAGTCGGTCATGCGGGTGGTGGCGCCGGGCGAGACGACGTTGGCGGTGACCCCGTACTTGCCGAGCGCATTGGCGCAGGAGTAGGTGAAGCCCACGATTCCCATCTTGGCCGCGGCGTAGTTCGGCTGGCCGGCCGCGCCGTGCAGCCCGGAAACCGACGTGAAGTTGATGAGGCGGTGGTTTGCGGACTCCTCGCGCAGCGAGCGCCAGTGCGCCGCGGCGAACTTGGTGGTGTTGAACGTGCCCCGGAGGTGGACCCGGATCACGTCATCCCACTCCGTCTCGGTCATGCTGAACACCATCCGGTCCCGCAGGATGCCCGCCACGTTGACCAGCACGTCTAGGCGCCCGAATTCCTCGATCGCGGTGCGGATGAGAGCCTCGGCCGCGCCGTGATCGGACACGTCGGCGGCGTTCGCGACCGCCTTGCCGCCCGCTGCGCCGATCTCCGCCACGACCTGCTGGGCCGGGCTCGCGTCGCTCCCCGACCCGTCCAGAGCCGCGCCGAGGTCGTTGACGACCACCGAGGCTCCCTGCCGGGCCAGCAGCAGCGCCACCGACCTGCCTATCCCGCGCCCGGCGCCGGTCACGATCGCGACCCGGCCGTCCAGTCGTACCATCGTGCCTTACCAGCCTTTCACCCGAGGCCGCGGCGGGTGGTCCCGAAGAGCTCCGCGGCGGCCGATCCGGAAGAGCCCCGCCGCAGCCGATCCGGGGAGGCCCTTGGCAGCGATCCGGAAGAGCCCCGCAGCAGCCGATCCCGAAGAATTTTAGAATCTGGTTCGGGCGGCGGTGCTGTCAAGGGCCCCGCGCCCGGGACAGATCGCGATCCCGGGATGGCACGATGGGACCGGAACAGGCACGGCGCGGGCGGGCACGGCCCAACGGATCGGGAGCCATGGAGAAACAGCCGCGAGGCAGGCCAGCCAGCGGCGGATGGCGGTGGGGGCGCACCGCGCACACGCAGCGCGCGCTGCTCGACGCCGCCCGGGAGGTCTTCACCTCCCGCGGTTTCTCCGAGGCCAGCATCGCCGACGTCGTGGAGCGGGCCGGGTCCAGCGTCGGCAGCCTGTACCACCACTTCGGCGGCAAGAGCGAGCTGTTCCTCGCCCTCTGGCAGGAGCACCAGCTCGCGCACGAGCAGGCCGCGAGCGAGGCGGTCGCCGCGGCCAGGAAGGCCGGCGTCACCGACCCGGGAGAGCTCTTCGCCGCCGGCGCCCGCGCGTTCCTGCAGGGCAGCTGGCAGCGCCGCGACCTGGCGCTGCTGTTCTTGTCCGGGGACGGGCCGCCCGGGTTCGAGGTGATGCAGCGCCAGCGCAGCCACGAATGGGTCAGCCAGAACGACGCCTTGCTGCACCTGCCGGACACCGCGCTGGACCGGCTCTATGCGTCGGTGCTCACTTCGCTGATCGGCGAGGGCGCCCGCGAGGTAGCGACATCGGCTAGCCGCCGCCAGGCCGACAAGATCATTGACGCCGTGCTGGAGTACGCCCGGAGGCTGATGACCGGCGGCCCCTGGAACCCCGGCGGCACCCAGGACGAGGCGTCGGCGTAACCCCCTTCGCCCGATCGGCCTTGACATCGCAGGCCGGGCGATATGTCATCGAACCTGGAATCCGATTCTAGGATTCGCAGGCCCTGAGCGAGCCAAAGGGCGCGGCGCCGTCCTGGACTGAGGAGCGAATGAGCTTGCGACCGAGCGACGAGGGAAGGCGGCGCAGTGAAGTGGGAACGGGGAGGTGGGCGGGGCCCGGAGGCGAGCGAGGGAAGAGGAAGAGCAGTGATGGATCTTGATCTCGGCCCGGAGATCGCGCGGTTCCGCGCCGAGCTGCGGGACTGGATCGTGGCGGAGGCGCCGGACGGCCTGGCCGGGCTGGCCGACTGGAACACGGCGGTCACCGCGGGCGGCTACCGCCGCGAGGAGCTCGCCGCGGCCATGGAGCAGCCCCCCTACACGGCCTGGGAGCGCAAGCTCGCCGCGGCCCGGCTGATCTGCCCGCAATGGCCGCGGGAGTACGGCGGCCAGGACATGGACGCGGTCCGCCTCGCAGTCCTGAACGAGGAGTTCCACCGGGCCGGCCTGCCGCGGGTGCTCCGCGGTATGGGCGAGGCCCTGGTCGGCCCGTCGGTGATCGTGCACGGTACGCCCGAGCAGCGCGCGCACTTCCTGTCCCGGATCATCTCCGGCGCGGACGTGTACTGCCAGGGCTTCTCCGAGCCCGGCCACGGCAGCGACCTGGCCGCGGTGGAGACCCGCGGCGTGGTCGACGGGGACGAGATCGTGGTCACCGGGCAGAAGGTGTGGACCTCGGGGGCGTCGCGGGCCACCATGATGTTCGTCCTGTGTCGCACCGACCCGGACGCGGAGAAGCACGCCGGGCTGTCGTACGTGCTGATCCCGTTCACCGGCCCCGGGGTGGAGTACCGGCCGATCCGGCAGATGTCCGGGGCGTCGGAGTTCTGCGAGGACTTCCTGGACGGCGTCCGGGCGCCGCTGTTCAACGTGATCGGCGGGCTGAACAACGGCTGGCGGGTGGCGATGACCACGCTCGGGCACGAGCGCGGCGGCCGGGCCACCGTCCAGCACCTGGGCTTCGAGCGGGAGTTCTGGGAGCTGGCCGACACCGCCCGCAAGTACGGCAAGGCCGCCGACCCCCTGGTCCGGCAGCAGCTGGCCCAGGCCTACACGGGCGTGCAGCTCATGCGGTTCAGCGGGCTGCGTACCCTGGCCGAGATGGCCGAGGGCCGCCCGCCCGGCCCGGAGGCGTCGGTGGCCAAGCTGTTCTGGAGCGAGTACCACAAGCGGCTCGGGGAGATCGCGATGGCGATCACGGGCGCCGACGGGCTGCTGCGCCCGGAGGGCGCCGGCTACCCGACCACGGCCTGGCAGAACGTGTTCCTGTCCAGCCGCGCCGGGACCATCTACTCGGGCACCAGCGAGATCCAGCGCACGATCATCGGCGAACGCGGGCTCGGGCTGCCGAAGGAGCCACGGGCGTCGCGAGCCGAAGGGCGCGGCGGCGTCTGGACTGAGGAGCGAGGGAGCCTGCGACCGGAGCGACGAGGGAAGACGGCGCAGTGAAGAGGGATGGGGAGGCGGGCGGGGCCTGGAGGCGAGCGATGGAAAACGGCGCGGGCTGATCTGCGATGCCAGCCACCGACGCGGACCTGATCCGCCCGCTGGTCACGCCGGATCGGCTCAGGGAGTTCTTCGCGCCCCGCAGCATCGCCGTGGTCGGCGCCTCGGACACCTCGGGATGGGCCCGGTTCGTCGCCGCGAGCTGCCGCGCCGCCGGGTTCTCCGGCCCGCTGATCCCGGTCCACCCCGTGCACCGGACCGTCTTCGGCCGGCCCGCGGTACGCAGCCTCCGGGAGCTCGCCGAACCGGCGGACGTGGCGTTCATCATGGTGCCGACCGAAGCGGTGGAGACCGTTCTCGACGACGCGGGCGCCGCGGGGGTGCGCAACGCGGTCGTGCTCGCCGCGGGCTACCGGGAGCTGGGCGAGCCCGGGCGGGCGCTGGAACAGCAGATGATCGCCCGCGCGGCCGCGCACGGAATCACCGTGCTCGGCCCCAACTGCCTCGGATTCCTGAACGCGCACGCCCGCGCCGCGCCGTACGCGCTGACCGTGCCGCCGCCGCTGCTGGCCGGGCCCGTGGGCATCGCGCTGCAGAGCGGCGCGCTGGCCAGCGTGGTGCTCGCGTTCGCGCACGCCCACGCGATCGGCGTGAGCACCCTCGCGACCATGGGCAACGAGGCGATGATCGGCGCCACGGACGTGCTGGAGTACCTCATCGAGGATGACGCCACCGGGGTGATCTGCCTGTTCCTGGAGCAGATCAGCGACCCGGCCCGGTTCGCCCGGGCGGCGCAGCGCGCCGACCGGGCGGGCAAGCCGATCGTGGTGCTCAAGGCCGGGGTCAGCCCGGCCGGCCGCCAGGTCGCGCTGGCGCACACCGGCGCGGTGGCCGGCGACGACGCGGTGGTCGGCGCGGTGCTGCGCCAGCTCAACGTGATCCGCGTGACCAGCATCGAGGAACTGCTGTCCACCGCCGCGCTGCTCGGCTACGACCGGTGGCCCGCGGGCCGGCGCATGGGAGTGGTGACCGCCTCCGGGGGCGCCTGCGACCTCATCGCCGACCGCGCGGCCGCGGAGGGGATCGAGATCCCCGAGTTCGCGCCGCAGACGGTGGCCGCGATCGAGCCCCTGGTCCCGCCGTTCGCCGCGGTGCGCAACCCGCTCGACGTCACCGGCTACTTCCTGGCCAACCGGCGGACGTCGGCGCTCACCGCGGTTGACCACGCGCTGGACGCGGCGGTGACCGATCCCGGCCTGGACTTCGTCCTGTTCACCGGGCTGAACCTGCCGCAGGACCGGCCGGACGACGAGGCGGCCGCCGCCGCGCTCGCGCAGCGCGCCGCCTGGCTCGGCGAGCGCATCGCCGCCGCCCCGATACCGGTCATCGCGGCCGCCCACACCTGCGTGGACGTCAGCGAGTACGGCCGGGAGGTGCTGGACCAGGGCGGCATCCACATGCTGGGCGGCATCGACCTCGGCCTGACCGCGCTCGGCCATGCCCTGCGCTGGCTGGAGAACCGGGGCCGTCCGCGCGGCGCGGCCATCCGGGGCGGGTCAGCGCAGGATGCCGCCGCCGGCGCGCCCTGGTCCGAAGCGGCCGCACGCGACCTGCTCGCCGGATACGGCGTCCCGGTCGTGCCCGGCGAGCTGGTCGGCTCGGCGGATGCCGCGGTGGCCGCGGCGCGGCGGCTCGGGTTCCCGGTCGTGCTGAAGGTCTGCTCCGCGCAGATCACCCACAAGTCCGACATCGGCGGGGTGGCGGTCGGGCCGCGCACCGAGGCGGAGGTCTGCGCCGCCTACGCGCGGGTCCTCGCGGCCGGCCAGGCCATTCCCGGGGCCCGGATCGACGGCGTCCTGGTCAGCCCGATGCGCTCCGGCGGCGTCGAGCTGATCGCCGGGGTGACCGTGGATCCCACCTTCGGCCCGGTTCTCGCCGTCGGCCTGGGCGGCGTCTGGGTGGAGGTGCTCCAGGACACCAGCCTGCGGGTGCTGCCGGTGGACCCCGGCGAGGTGAAACGGATGCTCGCCGAGCTGCGCGGCAGCGCGCTGCTGCGCGGTGCCCGGGGCAGCCGCGCAGGCCGACCTGGACGCGCTGGCCGAGGTGATCTGCCTGCTGGGCGACGCCGCCGTGCGTCTCGACGGCTCGCTGCGCGCGCTGGAGGTCAACCCGCTGTGGGTCAACGGAAACCAGGTCGAGGCGCTCGACGTGCTCGTCGTCACCGCGGGCCGGCCCGAGCGGCCCGCCGCCTCGGCCTGGCCGCGGACCGCCGGCCCCCGGCAGATCGGAGTCGCGGCCATGAACCTGAGCGTCAGCGCGGAACAGCGCGAGCTGCGCGATTCGGTGCGGCGGTTCCTGGCCGACCGGGCACCCATGTCCCGGGTCCGCGAGCTCATGGAGACCCCGGACGGGACCGACCGGCAGGTATGGCAGCAGGCCGGAGCCCAGCTCGGCCTGCAGGGGATCGCGATCCCCGAGCAATACGGCGGCGCCGGGTTCACCTTTGCCGAGCAGGCCATCGTGCTCGAGGAGCTCGGCGCCGCGCTGTACGGCGGGCCGTACCTGGCCAGCGCGGTGCTCGCGGCCACCGCGCTGCTGTCCGCCTCCGACGAGGCGGCCCGGCGCGAGCTGCTGCCCGGCATCGCCTCCGGCCAGACCGTGGCCACGCTGGCCTTCACCGAAGACGACGGGTCCTGGGAACCCGAGGCGATCCGGCTCACCGCGGCCCCCGGCGGCAACGGCCCGGACGGCGGCCGGGACGGCCGCCGGGATGGCCACTGGGTGCTCGACGGGCATAAGAGCTTCGTCCTGGACGGCCACACCGCGGACCTGATACTGGTGGTGGCCGCGGCCTCTCCGGGGCTGTCGCTGTTCGCGGTCGACCCGGGGGCGGCGGGCCTGGACCGCCGGGTGCTGCCCACGCTGGACCAGACCCGCAAGCTCGCCCGGCTGGAGTTCGACGCGGTGCCCGGGCGGCTGATCGGCGCCCCGGGCGAGGCCGCCGGAGTGCTGGCCGGGACCCTGGACGTCGCCGCGATCGCCCTGGCCGCCGAGCAACTCGGCGGCGCCCAGCAGGCCCTGGACATGGCCGTCGGCTACGCGAAGACCAGGCACCAGTTCGGGCGGCCCATCGGCAGCTTCCAGGCGATCAAGCACCGCTGCGCCGACCTGCTGCTCGAGGTCGAGTCGCTGCGCTCGGCGGTCGCCTACGCCGCCGCCGCGGTGGCCGAGAACTCCGCCGAGGTCCCCGTGGTCGCCGCGCTGGCCAAGGCCTACGCCTCGGACGTCTACTTCCACGTGGCGGCCGAGAACATCCAGATCCACGGCGGCATCGGCTTCACCTGGGAACACGACGCCCACCTGTACTTCAAGCGGGCCAAGTCCAGCGAGCTGCTCCTCGGCGACGCCAGCTATCACCGCGAGCACCTGGCCGAGCGCATCGGCCTGTGACCCGCGAAGCCTTGCTGTGATCAGCTGGGGCCCGCGCGGCTGGCCCAGGTGAGGCCGTCCTTCCGGCCCGGGCCCGGCAAATCCCGTCACGGTACGAGCCGCTCGATGATGAGGTAGCCGCCGAGGAGGATCAGCACGACGGCGGCGAGCTGCTCGGCACGTTCGGTGAATCGTTTGCTGATCCGGTGCCCGAGCGCCAGCCCGAGCTGGCTGGCCAGCAGGGCCTGGACCGCGATGGCGATGATCACCGGTACCGCCGGGAGCCGGACCAGGCCAAGGCTGAAGCCGATGACGAGCTCATCCAGGCTGATGCTGATCCCCAGGGTCAGGATCGCCAGCCCGTGGGTGCTGGCCAGCCGCCCGGCTGCCCGCTCGTCGCCGTCATCCCCGGCGGCCAGCAGGTAGATCCCCAGGCCGATGACGGCGGCGCCGGCCAGGTAGTCCGCCACGTCGCCGACCGCGCGGGCGATCCCCACGCCCGCGGCCAGTCCGATCAGCGACATCCCGGCCTCGAAGACGATGAAGATCAGCGAGACGCGCAGCCGCTCCCGGGTCCCGGGAGCCCGGCCACCCCGAGCGCGGCGGCGACGGCGAAGGAATCCACCCCCAGCGGGAGAACGAAAGCCAGCAGCCGGAGCATGACACCGACTCTGTCACCGGCCAGCGGCGGTTGGCGATCGGCACCCGACGCCCCGGCCGCCGGGACGCGGTCAGGCCACTACCGAGGCTGGCTGCCGACCCGGAAGGCAACGAGTTCTGCATCGAGCGCGGCATCTCGGGCGGCTGACCCGCCCGCCGCCGCGTTCCTCGGTGGCGCTCATTGGCCATAACGGGACAGCAGCATGGCCTACGGCGCGGCCACGCCCAGCTCACGCAGGATGTCCTGGGAGTAGGCAATCCGGCCGGTCAGGGTCTTCGGCTCGGCGTGGCAGAGCGCCAGCGCGGCCTCGGCCATCACCGTGGGCGGCTCGGAGTTCGGGTCGTCCTCGGTGGTCAGGTGGTGGAAGATCGTGCCGGGCGTGGGCACCACCAGCGTGGGCGACAGCGCGTTCACCGCGATGTTGTCCGCATACAACTCGGCGGCCAGGCCGGTCGAGAACCGCTCGAGCGCCGCCTTGCACATGCCGTAGACGGTGGAGCCGATGGCGAACCGGCCGGGCGGCACCGACGGGTGGCGGGCGGCGATCGAGGAGATGTTCAGGATCCAGCCGCGGCCGTGCTCCCGCATTCCCGGCAGCACCAGCTGGGCCAGCTCGAACGGCGCCTGGACCTGCACCGCGAACATGAGCTCGTAGCGGCGCGCGGGGAAGTCCGCGACCGGCGTGAAGTAGCTCACCGCCGCGTTGCTGACCAGGATGTCCGGCGCGCCCAGCTGCCGGGTGGTCTCCGCGACCAGGCGCTGCCGGTCCCCGGGCTTGGACAGGTCGGCCGGTATCGCCACGGCGGTCCCGCCGCCGCCGGTGATCGCCGCCACCGTGTCGCCGATCGTGCCCGGCAGCCGCGACTGCCCCGGATCCGTGGTCCGGGCGGCCACGGCCACGGCGGCACCCTCCGCGCCGAAGCGCCTGGCGATCGCCGCGCCGATGCCCCGGCTCGCGCCGGTCACGATGGCGATCTTCCCGTCGAGGACTCCCACGTCCACCACTCCCTCGGTTGACACGGCGCGGACCGCGCCCGAAGAATAATTTTGGAACCAAATTCTAGTAGCCACGGCATGCGCCGACGCGGCCGCGCGATACGCAGGAGGCCAGTATGCCCCTCGACCACAGTCTCGTCGGCGTGCCCAGCGAGCCGCAGGAACGCTCGTGGACGTCCAAGGACGCGCTGCTGTACGCGGTCGGGGTCGGGGCCGGCCTGGGGGATCCGCTCGGCGAACTCGAGTTCACCACCGAGAACACCGAGGGCGTGCGGCAGCAGGTGCTGCCGACCTACGCGGTGCTGGTGGCGCAGGCCCGGACCAGCCGCAGCCTGGGTGACTTCGACCGGGCCATGCTCGTGCACGCCGAGCAGGCGTTCGAGCTGCACCGCCCGCTGCCGGTGGCGGGCGCCGTGCGCACCGTCGCCACCGTGACCGGCATCTACGACAAGGGCTCGGGCGCGCTGGTGGCCAGCGAGAACGTGGCCGTGGACGCGGCGACCGGCGCGAAGCTGGTGACGTCACGAAGCGGCGCGTTCATCAGGGGCGAGGGCGGATTCGGCGGCGAGCGCGGCCCGAGCGACCGCTGGCAGCAGCCGGGGCGCCCGCCCGACCACCGGGTGGTGCAGCCCACCCGGCCCGAGCAGGCGCTGCTGTACCGGCTGTCCGGCGACCGGAACCCGCTGCACGCGGACCCGAAGTTCGCGGCCCGGGGCGGGTTCAGCCGCCCGATCCTGCACGGCCTGTGCACCTACGGGGTGACCGGGCGGGCGCTGCTGCACACGCTGTGCGGGTCGGACCCGGCCCGGTTCCGGTCGATGTCCGGGCGGTTCAGCCGCCCGGTGCTGCCCGGCGACACGCTGGTGGTGTCGATCTGGCGGGAGGACGGCGACAGCGCGCTGTTCCAGACCGCCACCGAGGACGGGACCGTGGTCATCGACCACGGCCGGGCGCGGTTCCGGGCGCCGGGGGACGGGGCGCGGACGGCCAGGCCGGGCCGGACGCGGCCGTGGAGGCGTGATGGCGGCACCGGCCGCCGCGATCGCCGGCATCCACGAGTTCGAGAAGCGAACGGCCGGCGGCCTGAGCCCGCTGCAGATCAAGGCCGAGTGCGCGGCGCGGGCGCTGGAGGACGCCGGCCTGTACCTGGGCGGACGTCGACGCCGTCTACGACGCCAGCGAGGCCGGCCGGATGCAGGGCCTCACGA
Organism: uncultured Actinomycetota bacterium; assembly: GCA_963745575.1. GTDB lineage: Bacteria > Actinomycetota > Actinomycetes > Streptosporangiales > Streptosporangiaceae > JASHPR01. The sequence continues at coordinate 38,007 of CAVUYA010000016.1, forward strand.
TCGCGGAGTACTTCGGCGTCACCCCCCGGGTTCTCGACACCACCGCGGTCGGCGGCAGCTCCTACGAGTTCCACGCGGCGCACGCCGCCCGGGACATCGCGGCGGGCAAGGCGGACGTCGCCCTGCTCACCTACGGGTCCACGGCGCACAGCGACCGCCGGGCCATCGGCACCGGCTGGCGCGGGGGATCCGAGGCGCAGCCCGCCGCCAACATGGAGCGCCCCTACGGGCTGACCCTGGTCGGCAACTACGCGATGGTGGCCCGGCGGCACATGGCGCAGTACGGCACCACGCCCGCAGCAGCTGGCCGAGATCGCGGTGACCACCCGGCGGCACGCCATGCGCAACCCGCAGGCGGTCGCGGGGCTCGCCGACATCGGCATCCGGAACGTCCGCGAGATCACCGTGGACGACGTGCTCGGCTCGCGGCTGATCGCCGACCCGCTGCACCTGCTGGAGTGCTGCATCGTCTCCGACGGCGGCGGGGCGGTCGTGATCGTGTCGCCGGCCGTGGCGGCGGGCATCCGCACCCGGCCCGCCTGGATCCTCGGCACGGGCGAGGCGCTCGGCTACCCGGCCGCCGGGGCCGACATCACCACCACCGCGGCGGCGCGTTCCGGGAAGGAGGCCTTCGGCCAGGCGGGCCTGCGGCCAGAGGAGATCGACATCGCGATGATCTACGACTCGTTCACGATCACGGTCCTGGCCATCCTGGAGGACCTCGGGTTCGCGAAGAAGGGCGAGGGCGGGCCGTTCGCGGCGGGCGGGCGGCTGGCGTTCGACCATCCCGGGGGCCCGGCGCTCAACACCGACGGCGGGGGCTTGTCGTCCAACCACCCCGGGATGCGCGGCATCTTCCTGCTCATCGAGGCCACCCGCCAGCTGCGCGGGGAGTCGACGGCCCAGGTGCCGGGCGCCCGGCTGGCCGTCGCGCACGGCAACGGCGGGCTGCTCGGCACGCGTCACGCGGCCTGCACGATCGTCCTGGGAACGCAGTGAGCAGCGGGGTGAACGCGATGTCAGACCAGCCGGCGCCGCCGGAGCGGCCGCTGCCGGTGTTCCCCGAGCCGGACACCGAGCCGTTCTGGGCGGCGACCGCGGAGCACCGGCTGACCTACCAGGTCTGCCGGGCCTGCGGCCAGGTCATCTTCTTCCCGCGCCGGCACTGCCCCGGCTGCATCGGCGGCGAGCCGGAGTGGCGGGACTCGGCCGGCCGCGGCACCCTCTACACGTTCACGGTGATCCGGCAGAACGGGCACCCGTTCTTCCGGGCCCGCATCCCGTACGTGGTCGGGCTCGTCGACCTGGACGAGGGCTTCCGGATGATGGCCGAGATCGCGGCGGACCCGGACTCGGTGCGCGTGGACCAGCGCGTCACCGTGGGCTGGGAGGACCACGCCGGCCTCAGCGTCCCGGTGTTCCGCCCCGAACAGCCAGATTCATGATCGCGGCGTCACGGTGTCCGTGCCGCCCGCCGCCAGAACCTCACCCGGCCGGCACGGACATCCACAGGACTATCGGGTCGGGCCGGTAGGTCGCCGGGACGAACGTCCCGGTGTCCCGGTCGCTTGTCGTGGTTAGGTGGATGATCCGCGTGATTGTCCCGCCGTACGGCAGCAGTTCCCATCGCCTGGCCGCCAGCAGGACCGGCTGCCTGCCGACCTGCCGGATGCCGCGTATCACCTGCTGCACGTCGGCCGGCGCCGCGTTGACGTGGCCCGTGGGGTAGCCGCACATCCCGCGGACGAGCTCGGTGTACGGGTAGATGGCGCGGGCGTCCATGACGACGACCGAGGAACCGCGGGGGATCGCCGCGCACAGGCGGTCCACGGCGCCGAGTTCGCCGGAGTAGCTGGTCCTGACGGCCAGGCCGTGCGCGACGGGCTTGATCCGCAGCGGGCCGACGTACCCGACCCCCAGGCCGAACGCGGTCGTGACGGTCGGAATCAGCAGGGCCGCCGCGCAGACGGACGCCAGGCCGCCCGCGATCAAGCGCCCGTAGCCTCTGCGACGCACCCAGCCGGTAAGCCAGGCCACGGCCCAGACCGCCAGCAGGATGAAGCCGGGCAGCACGGCGGGGACCATCCTGCGGCTCGCCCAGGGCTGGAACGCGGTGACCTCCGGCCGGAACAGGACCGTGACGATGATCCACGCGAAAACCATGAGCGGCAGCGTCCAGGTCGGCGCGCGGCCCTGCAGGCACCGCCGGCCCAGCAGGGCGACCCCGACCGCGGCGAGCAGCACGGCGGCCACCCCGATGTACCAGAACACCCAGTGCAAGCTCAGCGCCCAGTACGGACCCTGCGGCTGGGTGGAGTGAATGTCGGTCTGGATGGCTCCGCTGGGAGTCCTGGGCACCGGGTTGAGGTAAGGACGGATAGCCAGGCCGAGCAGGACAACGACCGCCAGCACGCCGGGCGCGTACAGCAGCCACCTCGAGCGCACCCGCGGCAGGCCCTTGCTTCCACAGCACCACCACGACCACGGCGGTCGGACCACGATCACTACGAGCACCGCCAGCAACGGTTTCAGTGACCGGCTGATGCTGTCCAGGTAGGGCCGGGACAGCGCCAGCCCCTCGACGGCGCCGTAGAGCATGCCGACCGCGAGGCCGCCCAGCAGCGGGATCGCCTGCGGACGACGGGCGAGCAGCAGCATTCCGCCGTACGGGATCACCAGCAAGAGGTCGCTCACCGCGTCGATGCGCACCAGCAAGGTGAGGCCGAGGGCCAGGCCGCCGAGGCCCGCGATGACCCTGGCGGCGGTGCCGTCACTCGCCAGCGCGTCGATGACCAGGCACAGCCCGCCGAGGAAGAGGATCTGGGCCAGCGGCTCACTGAACGCCGAGCGGCTGACGTACTGCTCGGGCAGGGAAAGCGCGAGGACGAGGGCGGCCAGCGGCGCCCACCGGGGCCCGATGAGCCGGGCGGCCAGGCCGCCGAAGGTGAGCACCCCGCAGGCCCCGAGCAGCGGCGGGATCATGATCGCGCCCGCGGTCCCGCCGGTCCAGAAACCGGCCGCGAGCACCATCGGCAACCCCGCCATGAACTGCGGCACGATACCGTAACCGACCTGGTAGAACGCGGCGCTGCCGAAGCGGAGCAGCCCGTGGCTGGTGCCGCCGAAGGCGGCACGGTCCTGCGGGATGGGCAGCGAGCCGTGGTGGGAGAGCCAGGCCCCGAACTGCATGTAGGAAGACGGATCGATCTGGACGATGATCTGCTGGGAGCGGTGGGCCAGCTGCATGGCGAGGAACGCCAGGGCCACCACGAGGACGGCTACCAACGGCCACCAAGGCGTACGGCCTTGCCGATGGCCCGCTGTCGGCAGGGTGGCCGGCCACTGGCCCGGAGTCCACCGCACGGCGAGGAGCACGAGAACGGCGGCCAGCAGCAGCGCCAGCACCACCGTGAGCACCGGCGTGAACTGGCCTGCCAGCAGCAGGGGCAGCCCCACGAGCAGCCAGGCCGTCGCCACCAGGACCGGCGCCACCGTCAGCAGCCCGAACAGCCTGCCCACCGGGTCCTGGCCGGGCGACCCGGCCGCATGGTCGCCGCTCACGGCAGCCCCGCTGGCCGTTACGCCGGTGGATCTGCTGCTCGGCCCGGTGCTGGTGACGCTCATCTGGCGGGCCACGCGGACGCCTTGGTGCTGGCTCGATCGTCGACACGGTGCAGCACGACGTGCCCCCTCGGCTGGAAGACGACCTGGTAGCCGTGCGTTCGAGGAATGCGTTCCGCGATCACCACTGCTGGAACCCTTGCTGAAGATTTTCTCGCCCGGCGGTGTTGGCGGCGACCCAGGGCGGCCCTGAGCAGCGGCGACCTCGCGGCGCCTTACAGTAGCACAGCGGCCCGCGCCGGCAGCGCATGACCGAGGGAGTTCGCCGACGGCCTGATCAGAGCCTGGCCGTCACCCACCGGTCGAGCCGGATGACGCCGGGGACGGCCGCTCCATCAGGTTAACCAGCCGGTGCGCACCCGGGCACCCCGGGTACCACCACCCGACCGCCACCGCCAGCCAAACAGACACCACACCCGAAACCGGGCAGCAGCACAATCAGTAACCGGACCTCAGAAACGCTGAACGATTGAGGTTAACTACCATAAAGGCGTTATACCAGGAAAAGGGCGGACACCAAGCGCGGCGAAGCCGGGCATTCCGATGAACTGCGGTACCGTCACCGTGCAGCCTGGCCTAGGCTTCTAGCAGCCACCAAGACCTGCGGCCTGACGTGTCCAAGCTTCTGTACCTCAGGTAGCTCTCGGGTAGGCGCACGCGAGAACTCGAAGGTGTTCCCTATGGGAAAGAGATTCTGGCCAGCTGCGATTCCTGCCTTGGCAATCATTTCAGCCCTGGCATTTGTATCCGGCACCTGGATATCCACAGCCGGTCACGCAGGCATGACCGGATCTATGGCTATGACCGGCAATCCTATGCCGATGATAACCGCAACTGCCGAAGATTCGTTCACGCCCAAGGTGGCTAAGCTCGCCTCATCCGGCTGGACCGCTGTGGCCAGCGACCAAGCGAGCAACTACCCGGCGAGCAACGCTATCGATGGTAACCAGACGACAATCTGGCATTCCAAATTTTCGCCTACTGCCGTGCCCTTGCCACACAGTATTACGATCGACATGCACGCCACTAACTACGTTTCCGGGCTTACTTACCTACCTAGGCAGGATGCATCGTCCAACGGCATTATCGGCCAGTACTCAATTTCGGTCAGCGCGGACGGGGTAAATTGGGGAGCGCCGGTGGCCACCGGGACCTGGGCGGATGACAAAACTCTGAAGACGGCGGTCTTCAACAGCGTCTCCGGCCGGTATGTCCGGCTGACCGCTTTTACCGAGGCCGGCAACCGTGGCCCGTGGTCGTCGGCAGCAGAGATAGGTCTATTGGGGGGCGAGCCGCCGGTCGGTCCGGCGCTGCCACGTACCGGCTGGACGGTTTCGGCTGACAGCGAAGCCTACGCGAAGTACGCCGCGGTCAACGTCCTGGACGGCAACGGCACGACCATGTGGCATACTGCCTTCACGGGAACCGTCCCGCCATTGCCGCACAGCATCACGATTGATATGCACAGCACGCAACTGGTTTCCGGGTTGTCCTATATGCCACGGCAAGACACCAGCATGAACGGGACCATCGGCCAGTACGCCATCTATGTCAGCAGCGACGGAACCAATTGGGGCTCGCCCGTTGCCACGGGGAAATGGGCGGACGACCGCACGACGAAAGATGCCGCCTTCCCGCCGGTGTCAGCCAGATTCGTCCGGCTGACCGCCCTGACCGAGGCTGGTAATCGCGGGCCGTGGACATCCGCTGCCGAAATCAATATCCATGGCTTGGCGCCAGCGCCAGCCGCCGGTGGCCAGTGGAGCGCGCCAATTGGCTTCCCCATCGTTCCTGTCAGTGCTGTCATGCTCCCGAATAACAAGTTGCTCACGTTTTCAGCCCTTGACACCATGGCTTTCAACCTGACTCCCGATACCATAACCAAGGTTGCCATCCTTGACCTCAATACCGGGAAGGTTACCGAGGTTATGAATATTAACACTCATCACCAAATGTTCTGTGAAGGACTGGCACTTCTCGCGGACGGGCGGCTTCTCATCAATGGCGGCAGCAATGATCGTGCCACCACGATTTACGACCCGGCGACGAATACCTGGACCGTGGGACCACTAATGAACATTCCGCGCGCGTACAACGCCGACACCCTTCTCTCGACTGGCCAGGTACTGACGCTCGGCGGTTCGTGGTATGACTCAGCCGGCAGCAAGAACGGGGAGATATTTACGCCGAGCGGCGCAACCGGCAGCTGGCAGAAACTACCTGGGGTACTTGCCACGAACATCCTCACCGCGGACCCGGCCGGCGTTTTCCGCGCCGATAACCATGCCTGGCTGTTTGCGCAACCGGGCGGGACGGTGTTCCATGCGGGTCCCAGCAAGCAGACAAACTGGATCACCACCACGGGCAACGGCTCGATCACCTTCGCTGGCGACCGTGGAGACAGCGCCGACGCCATGAACGGCAATGCGGTCATGTATGACGTAGGTAAGATCCTCACGCTGGGCGGGGCGACGGCCTACCAGGACTATGGATCGGCGGTGAATACGCAGGCTACAACCCGCGCCTATACAATGGATATCAGCGGTGGCCCGAATCAGCCGGTTGTCTTTGCCAGAACGTCCGATATGGCGTACGCCCGTGCGTTCAGCAACAGCGTCGTCCTCCCCGATGGCAAAGTGCTTGTTGTCGGCGGCCAGCAGCATCCGCAGGGCTTTACCGATACCGGCGCCGCGCTGAGTCCGGAGCTATGGGACCCGGTGACCGGCCAATTCACTGTGATGGCGCCTGAGACAATTCCTCGCACCTACCACAGCGTCGCAATTTTGCTACCTGACGGCCGGGTCTTTTCCGGCGGCGGCGGACTCTGCGGCGGTGGCTGTACCACAAATCACCCGGATGGGCAGATCTATTCCCCACCATATCTCTTTAATCCCGACGGCACGGCCAGGACCCGCCCGATCATCACTAACGCTCCTACTGCGACCGTCACCGGATCAACCATCACGGTAACGACGAACTCCGCAACGCCCACGTTTGCGCTGATTCGCATGTCGGCGGTTACACACGGGGTCAACAACGATCAGCGCCGCATCCCCCTTACCCCGACCACGGTGAACGGGACAACCTACACGCTTCAGCTACCTAGCGATAAGGGCATCCTCCTCCCCGGTAACTATATGCTGTTCGCTCTTGACGCCAACGGCACTCCGAGCGTAGCTAAAATAATGAATATCCGTTAACCGGTATTCTGGAGCTAGGCGGGTATCAGCCTCCGGCTGATACCCCCGAGGTTTCCGGTTCCGCGGACGGATCCTGCGGTCAGAGCAACAGGCGCCGCAGCAGCTCGTCGATGGCGTCCTCGCCCGCCCTCATGGCGGCCTGCGGGTCATCCGCCCGGGCCACCAGCAGCGCCACCTCGTTGACCGAGGCGAGCAGCACGTGGGCCAGCGTGTCGGCCAGCTCGGGCCGCAGCTGCGCCTGTGCGGCGGCGGCCTCCAGCACCATCCTGATCAGGCCGAGGGCGTGGCGTTCCTCCATCGCCCGCCACCGCTCCCAGCCGAGCACCGACGGGCCGTCGATGAGCAGGATCCGCTGCACCACCGGGTCTCCGGCCAGCCGGATCCACGCCAGGAACCCCGCGCGCAGCGCGGCCACCGGCCCGTCCGCGCCGGCCGAGGCGGCGACGGTCTGGGTGCCGACCTCGCCCTCCACATCCTCGGCCACGGCCTCGAACAGGGCCTCCTTGCTCGCGAAGTGGTGGTAGAGCGAGCCGCGGCTCACCCCGGCCTCCCGGAGCACCGCCTCGATCGAGGTGTCCTCGTAGCCGCGCTCGGCGAACATGCGCGTGGCGACCGCGATCAACTGGCCCCGCGTCGCCTCCCCGCGGGCGACGTTCTTGTTCGGTCGGTCCATCGTTCTCCTTGACAGACCGACTGTCGGTTTGTTCAACTAGACCGACAGTCGGTCTTATGACGTAGAGGCTACCGCCTCGGGAAGGCGAACACCATGCAACTACAGGAACTCGACGCCCGCCGGCACACCGTGACGACCCGTTCCGGTGATATCAGCTACCTCGATATCGGGACCGGGCCGGTCGCGCTGTTCGTGCACGGCGTCGCCACCAACGCCTACTTCTGGCGCAACGTCATCGGCGGCCTGGCCGGCGGCCCCGGCCAGCGCCGCTGCATCGCCCTGGACCTTCCGCTGCACGGGCGCAGCCCGGTGACCCCCGGGCAGGACCTGTCCGTGGCCGGGCTGGCCTCGGTCGTCGAGGACTTCTGCGACGCGCTCGGGCTCGACCGGATCGACCTGGTCGGCAACGACACCGGCGGCGCCATTGCCCAGGTCTTCGCCGCCCGCCACCCGCAGCGACTGGCTACGTTCACCCTCACCAACTGCGACGTGAGCGACAACCTGCCGCCCGAGGCGTTCCAGCCGATCGTCGAGCTCGCGGCGGCCGGCACGCTCGCGCCGACCTCCCTGGCCCTGCTTGATGACCTCGACACGGCCGTCCAGGTCGCTTTCGGCGCCGCCTACGAGCATCCAGAACGCGCCGACCGCGAGGTGATCCGGGCCTACCTGGAACCGTGTTTCGGCACCCCGGAACGCGGCCGCGAGTTCGAGCGACTGCTGGTGGCCCTGGATCCGGGCGACCTGCGGGCGGTCGAGCCGCAGCTCAGGACGCTCACGGTGCCCACGCTCGTGGTCTGGGGGACCGGTGATGAGTTCTTCGACGTGTCCTGGGCCTACTGGCTGCGGGACACCATCCCCGGCGTCACCCGGGTCGTCACGGTGGACGGCGCCCGGCTGTTCTTCCCCGAGGAGCGGCCGATGGACCTGGTGCCTCACCTGGAGCAGCACTGGGCGCGAGGCCGCGGTCCGGGTGTGATCAGCCCGGCGGGGCCGCGGCAGGATCGCCGGACCAGCGGCGGGATCACCTGGATCGCGGGGTGCAACTGGCGGCGCAGGCCCTCCACGTCGGCCAGCGGCCCGAGGTGACGCAGCTTGTCCGGGTTGATGACCGAGCGGATCGTCTGCACCTGCCCTTCGGCGATGTCCAGGGCGAACACGTTGATCAGGCGCCCGGCCGGGTCGAGGAACAGCGCCCCGGGCTGGCCGTTGATCTCGGCCGGGCGGATCACGACCCCGAGCTGGCGCATCTGCTGCGCCAGGCCGACCAGGAGCCGTCCGACGTGGTCGCGCCCGGTGATCGGGCGCGGCCAGGACGGCCGCATCCCGCCGCTGTCGCCGTACACCACGGCGTCCTCGGCGAGCATCGTGACCAGGCCGTCCATGTCCCCGTGGCCGACGGCCGCGAAGAACCGGGCGGCCAGTTCCTCGCGCTTGCCGCGGGAGGCCTCGAAGCGGGGCTTGCGCTCGCCGACGTGGCGCCGGGCCCGCAACGCCAGCTGGCGGCAGTTGTCCTCGTTCTTGCCGACCACGCGGGCGATCTCGTCGTAGTCGTAGCCGAAGACGTCGCGCAGCAGGAACACGGCCCGCTCCACCGGCGACAGCCGCTCCAGCAGCAGCAGGAACGCCATGGACAGCGAGTCGGCCTGCTCGGCCAGGCCCCCCGGGTCGGCTCCTACGTGGTCGGCGAACAGCGGGCTGCCGGCCCGTTGCGGATCACCGGTCAGCAGTGGCTCGGGCAGCCACTCGCCGACGTACGCCTCGCGGCGGGCCCGCGCGGAGCGCAGGTAGTCGATGCACAGCCGGGTGGTCACCGCGGAGAGGTACGCCTTCGGCGAGTCGATCCTGGCCGCCCCGTCAGCCTTCCCGTCCGGCCCGGACTGCGCCCGGTGATAGCGCAGGAAGGCCTCCTGCACGATGTCCTCGGCCTCGCTGACGCGGCCGAGCATCCGGTAGGCGATCGCGAACATCAGCGGCCGGAGCTGCTGGTAGATGTCGGCTGTGGTCAACTCCTGCCCTCCCGTCGGCTCGGCGGCACCGGGGCTAGGCGGCACCCGGCGCAGCGGCACCCCGGGCCGGCTCGGCCTCGGTGAGCCCGCCGGAGAAGCCCTGCCGCCAGCTCGGCCACGCCGGCCGCCAGCCGAGTTCCCGCTTGGCCTTCGCGTTGGACGAGCCGCGGATCTGCGTCATCATCGAGACGCCCACCTCGCCCGCGGCCAGGCGGCCCAGCCACACCGGTACCCGGCGCGGCGCCTTCGCGCCCACCGCCCGGGCCAGGAACGGCAGCCACTCCGCCACGCTAGCTGGCTCGTCGTCGACCACGTTGTAGACGCCCGGCTCACCGTGCTCCAGCGCGACGACGGTGGCCGCCGCGGCGTCGTGGATGTGCAGGAACGACCAGATTCCCGCCCCGTCGCCGATGATCGGTACCCGCCGCTTCCTGATCAGGCCGACCAGGTCGTCGGAGGCGCCCGGTCCGTAGAAGGAGCCGTACCTGAGCACGACCGGACGCATCGCCGGGGCCGCCAGCACCGCCCGCTCCAGGTGGCTGATCGCGGCGAGCGACTCCCGCTGCTCGGCGGGCGGGTCCGGGTCCAGCGGGTCGTCCTCGCTCTTCACCGGGGTGCCGGCGCGGACGTTCGTCCAGCCGGTGTAGGACTGGGCCACGAACCGCCGGACACCCGCGGCAGCGGCCGCCGCGAGAAGGTGGTCGGTGCCCTCCGTCCGCAGCCGGTTGGTCACGGCGAACGTCTTGTCGAAGTGACGCAGGTTCTGGGTGCCGGCCAGCGATGTCATCTGGTGGATGACGGCCTCCGGCTCGGCCCGCGCCACCGCCTGGCCGACGGCCAGGGCGTCCAGGCCGTCGACCACCACGGGCTCGGCGCCAAGCCCGCGCAGCCGCGCCAGCTTGCCGGGACTCCTGGTCGCCGCCGTCACCTGATGCCCCTGCGCGACCAGTTGCGGCAGCAGCTGCCGCCCGATCGCCCCGGCGGCCCCGGCCACGAACACTCGCATGATGACTCCTTTCCGCCCGTCCGGCCGGGCCAATCCCGTCCGTCCGGCCGGTCGTGTCGTCGGCCCCGCGGATCATCCCGTCCGGGCCCGCCGGTCCCTGCGGACCGGCCGTACTCTCAGACGACAGACCGCACCCGCCCGTGACACGTCGCCCGCCCCGGCCCAGATGCACAGATAGCGATAATCTGCCCCGCTATGGGAGCATGCTGCCACAACCCGCCCCGCCCGCCATGATCATCTTCTTCTCTTTCCACGCGCTCGGTGCCCACATTTCGGGCATATCTCCCCTGAAAACGACTGGAGCGCGTGAAAAGTACTCGTGATCAGGGCCCGGGGCGCCGGGCCGCATAGGTGACCGGGTCTGGTCGCCGCCCGGCAGCGGACCGTGAACCGCGGGCCTGCCGGGCTACGTGACATAAGGGGAAATCCAGGAGGTGTCGTGGATTCGGAACTTTCGTCCCAGGAGGGCCAAGACAACGGGTTATCACCCACCGAGCCGGGGGCGACACCCGCGGGCGGGTATCCCGGGGCGGCGGGGGACGCGTATCCGGGTTCGGCCGGGCGGCCGACCGGGCCGGGCTACTATCCCCCGGCTCCACCGCCGGTCGGCTCTGCGCCGCCGCACCCCTATAACCCGCCCTACCCGTACCCCGGGCAAACGCCGCCGGGCTCTGCCGGCGGCGCCGGGCGGGGACCCGGACGTCCCGTGGCCCGCGGCCGCGCCTGCCCGGCCCACGAGGCGCCGCGGCCTGCTGCTGGCCCTGACGGCGGCCGTCGCGGTCGTGGTCGGCGCGGCCGCGACCGGTGTCGTGCTGCTGCTGGGGAAGAGCGAATCGCCCACCACGATGGCGCTGCAGTCGGGCCAGGCCATCGCGCTGGCCAACGGCCTTACCCTCACCGGCACCATCGCCGGGCAGAGCGCCAGCCTGGCCGTGACCAAGGCGGGCACGGTCGAGGGCAGCTACTCCCAGAGCGGGAACCCGGTGACCCGCATCACGATCAACGACATGACCTACATCAAGGCGCCCACCGCGTTCTGGAGATCCGTGGTGATAAATCCGCTGGCCGCCCAGCAGGCGGGCGGAAACTGGGCCAAGGCTCTCGGCGGCGCCATCATCATGACCTTCGACTCACTCACGCCGGGCCAGGTTGCGCACGTGCTGGAACATGTGGGGAACAACCCCCGGGTCGCGGACACCACGCTCGGCGGCACCAAGGTGATCAAGCTCACCGCTCACGGCACCAGCTACTACATCACCACCAGCACCCCGAACCGCCTGATCCGCGTCGTCGGCCGCAGTGGTGCTACGCCCTATTCCTTCAGCGTCACGCCGCTCACCGCGGTCACCATCGGCCCGGTCTTCACGATCTTGCACGGTGACGTCCAGGGCCTGCAGGGCGCTGTCGACCCGGAGGCCATCGTCGACCCGCTCCAGAAGATCCGCTTCCACTCCGACTGCAACGGCATGTCGTCGTGCACGGTCAGCAGCAGGGTGTCGGTCAATGATCCCGCTACCCCGAAGATGCTGCTCAAGATGATCGTCGCCTTCTCCGGCACCAAGAACGGCGCCGCGTTCGCGAGCTGCAGCGACACGGTCCCGGTGGCGACGGGAGGCACCGTGACGCCCGCGTGCGGGCTACACGGCTCGGTCTGGACCGGCTGGGTCAACTCCCATACCAGCAACTTCTTCACGTGGGCCGACGCGCGCTTCGAGCCCACGGTGAACTCGGCCAGCGACATCGTCACCCTGCAGAACGAACTGAACCAGCAACAGAGAGCCTGAAAGGCCAGGGCACGCTGCGAGATCGCAGCGTGCCCTGACCTGCTTCGCTGGGGCCTTAGCGGGGGGGCCGGGCGTCAGGCGTCAGCCGGGCTGCGGGCTTCGGCCGGCTGCGGGGCTTCGGCGGCTGCGGGGCACGGTCGCGGATGACCAGCAGGACGATCAGCAGCGCGAGGACGTCGAAGACCGCCGCGAGGGTGAAGGCGCTGGCCATGCCGTGCACGATGACCTGCTGGGGCGCCTGCGCCAGCGAGGTGAGGTGAGCCGCCGGGTGCCGGATCGCGTTCCTGGTCGCGGTGGCGAACGCGGTGACCAGGATGGCCAGGCCCAGTGACCCGCCGACCTGCTGGGTCACGTTGACCATGCTGGACGCGGCCCCCGAGTCCTGCGGCCGCACGCCGGCCAGCGAGGCCATGGTCAGCGGCACGAAGGCCACCCCCATGCCGGCCCCGAGCAGCAGCATCGGGCCGAGGACGCCGGAGACGTAGGTGGTGCCCGGCGAGATCCGGGACAGCCAGGCCATGCCGGCCACCGCGGGCAGCAGGCCGACCACCATGAGCGGCTTGGCGCCGAACCGGGCCAGCAGCCGGGGAGACAGGCGCGACACCGTGAACAGCGCGGCCGTCAGCGGGAGGAAGGAGATCCCCGCCTGCAGCGGGCTGAACCCCAGGATGTCCTGGACGAACTGGGTGAGGAAGTAGAACATCCCGAACATGCCGGCCACCAGCAGCAGCCGGGTGGCGTAGGAGCCGGCCCGCCCGCGGTCGGCGAACAGCCGCAGCGGGGTGATCGGCTGCCTGGCCCGGGACTCGTTGACCAGGAACACGGCAAGCAGCACGGCCGCCACCGCGAACGCGGCCATGGCCATCCGGTCGCTCCATCCGTGCGAGGCGGCCTGGATGAAGCCGTACACGAGCGAGGTCATGCCCACGGTGGAGGTGAGCGCGCCGACCAGGTCGAACCGCCCGGGCTGGCGCTGCGACTCGGGCAGGAACAGCGGCGCGGTGAGGGCCACGGCGATGCCGATCGGCACGTTGATGAACAGCACCCAGCGCCAGGACACCCATTCGGTGATCACGCCGCCGAGCACCAGGCCCAGGGACCCGCCGCCCATGGCGACCGCGGTGTAGATGCTGAGCGCGCGGGTGCGCTCCCGGCCCTCGGCGAAACTGGCCGCGATCAGGGCCAGCACGGCGGGAGAGGCGATGGCGCCCCCGACGCCCTGGACGGCGCGCGCGGCGAGCAGCCAGGCCTCCGAGGTGGCCAGGCCCCCGGCCAGCGACGCCGCGGTGAACAGCGCGATGCCGGCGATGAAGACCCGCCGCCGGCCGAGGATGTCACCGGCTCGCCCGCCGAGCAGCAGCAGGCCGCCGAAGGTCAGCGTGTAGGCGTTGAGCACCCAGGACAGGTTGGGCTCGGAGAAGTGCAGGCCGCGGGCGATGCTCGGCAGCGCGATGTTCACCACGGTCATGTCGAGGATGATCATGAGCTGGGCGCCGAGCACGAGGGCCAGCGCGATTCCCCGGCGGTCGGGGCGGCGCGCGGTGCGCCGTCGTCCGGCGGTCGTGATCTGCGCTATCGACGAAGTCGACATTGCTGCCTTTCTGGAGAGAAGCTGTGGGCGGGCCGCGCGGGCGGGAATGTCCGCGGACCTGGCCCGCGTTGGCTACCATGTAAGTGGAGGTCGCCTCCGATAACTATACGGAGGCACCCTCCGCTTCGCAACTTGATTTATGGTGATGGCTGATGAGCGCGTCAGGTAAAGGCTGGCGGGCGCGTCCGGCGAGGACGATGCTCGTGTCATCAGACCCGGCGCGGGCGGGCGAGGACGATGAGCGTGGTAGGTGAGGGCCGATGAGCACGACCCGCGTGCCGGGTCCGGTTCGGGACGGCGGGCCTGGTCCGGTTCAGGATGACGGGCTGGCCCGGGCCCAGGCGGGGGAGCCGCGCCCGATGCGCGCCGACGCTCAGCGCAACTACCAGCGGCTGCTGAGCGCGGCGGCGGCCGCGTTTGCCGAGCGCGGAGCCGACGACGTGTCGCTGGAGGAGATCGCGCGCCGGGCCGGCGTCGGGATCGGCACGCTCTACCGTCACTTCCCCACCCGCCAGGCGCTGCTGGAGGCGGTCTACCGCGACCAGGTCGGGGCGGTCCGGGCGGCCGCGGAGGAACTCCTGGATTCCGACGCGCCCGGCGAGGCGCTCGCGGCCTGGCTGCGGGTCCTGGTCGCGTTCAGCAGCACGAAGCACAGCCTGACCACGGCGCTGCTGGCCACCATGGACAAGGATTCCGAGCTGCTGTCCTCCTGCTCAGCGGTCATCCGCGGAGCCGCCGAGGCCCTGCTCCGCCGCGCGCAGGAGGCGGGAGCCGTGCGCGCGGACGCCAACGCCGGGGACATGATCAGGCTGGTGCACGCGGTCAACCTCGTGGGGCAGCACGCGCCGACCGACCCGGGCCAGACCGACCGGCTGCTCGGGCTGGTCCTGGACGGCCTGCGCCCTCAGCCGGTCCGCACCAGCTGACGTGAGCGCAGCGCGACCGGGCTGGCCCGGCGCATGTCGCGGAACAGCCCGGCCGCCGCCGAGCCGTGCAGGACCAGGGTGTCGCCGAGGCGGGCATGCGCCATCGGCAGCACCACCGGGCGCCCGTGGCGCACCGTGGCCACATGGCAGAACGGTGCCGCGTCCAGGACCGCGTGCACGGCCTCGGCGTCGTAGCGGGCCCGGTCCGGCTTGCGGCGTACCCGCGCGATACCCCCGCTTATGACCGCGGCGCTAGAGAACCTCTTTCATCCGCCGACCTCGGGCCCGGAGTATGTGGACCATCAAGAGGAGGATGAAAAAGGCTCTGTTCCTCGCGCGCGGCCAGCCGCTCCTGGAGACGGCGCTCCACGCCCGGCCAGTCCGGCGCCGTGACCGAGTAGCGGGCCGAGTCCCGCGGGGTGTAGTCGGCCGCCATCCGGTGCGCCCGCAGGATGCCCTCGAACTGCGCCCCGATCCGCTCCATGGCCCGGCGCGAGCGCTCGTTGCGGGCGTCGGTGTGCAGGCACACCGACTGCACCTGCCAGATCTCGAACGCGTGCCCGAGCATGAGCAGCTTCATCTCGGTGTTCGCGGCCGTGCCGATCGCCGCGGCGGTGAGCCAGGTGTACCCGATCTCGCAGGTGTCCGGGCCGTCGCCGCTCAGGTAGCGGGGATGGTCGGGCGGCCACGGCCACCACTCCAGGTCAAAGAACCTGGTGGAGCCGATGACCGAGCCGTCACCGACCCGGACGACAGCGAACGGCACCACGGTGCCCGTGTCCCGCTGGGCCAGCGCCGTCTCGATGTATCCCGCGGCCGCGGCCCGTCCCTGCGGTACGTGAGTCAGCCGGTAGAGCGACGGGTCCACGGCGGCCGCTTCGGCCAGGCCGGCGGCGTGCCGGCGGTGCAGTGGCTCGAGCCGGACGTGCCGGCCGTCAAGCTCGGGGAGAGTGATCATCGCACGGCCCCTCGGCAGGATTGACGGCAAATACGTTACAGTACATAATTTATTTATGCTGATACAATATCGGCCTCAGGGGCGGAACGCCAGCGAGATATCCCGCGATGTCGAGGCCGCGGTGCGCGAGGGCCGGATCGCGCCCGGCGTGACCCTGCCCCCGGTGCGCGGGCTGGCCGCCGAGCTGGGCCTGAGCCCGGTGACCGTGGCCGCCGCCTACCGCGAGCTGCGCGAGAAGGGGATCGCCCGGGGGAACGGCCGCGCCGGGACCCGGATCACCGGGGCGCCGCCGATCGGGCCCCGCCCGCCGATCGCGGTTCCGGCCGGGGTACGCAACCTGCTCGCGGGCAGCCCCGATCCGGCGCTGCTGCCGGCCCTGCCCGCGGTGGCGCCGCCGCGGCGGATGTACGGCGACCCCCCGGTCCTGCCGCGCCTGGGCCGCCTGGCGGCCGAGCGTTTCCGGGCCGACGGCATCGACCCGCAGCACCTGGCCGTGGTCGGCGGGGCGCTCGACGGGGTGGAGCGGGTGCTGCAGGCGTGGTTGCGGCCGGGTGACCGGGTGGCCGTGGAGGACCCTGGCTACCCTCCCGTGCTCGACCTGCTGACCGCGATGAACCTGGGTGCCGTGCCGATGGCGGTGGACGAGTTCGGTGTCCGGCCGGGTGCCCTGCGGGACGCGCTGGACCGCGGCTGCCGGGCGGTGCTGTTCACCCCCCGGGCCCAGGCCCCGACCGGCGCGGCCTGGGACGCCGGGCGGGCGGGCGAGCTGAGCGCGCTGCTCGCGTCCCGGCCGGGCGTCGGGGTCGTCGAGGACGACCACGCGGGCCCGGTCTCCGGGACTCCGCCGCACACCGTCGCGGGCGGGGCGCGGCAGTGGGCGACCATCCGTTCTGTGTCCAAGTCCCTGGGCCCTGACCTCCGGCTGGCCGTGCTGGCCGGCGATGCCGTCACCGTCTCCCGGGTCGAGGGCCGGCAGGCGCTCGGCACCGGCTGGGTGAGCGGGCTGCTCCAGGAGATCGTGGCCGAGCTGTGGGAGGACCGCGCCACCGGCCGGCTGCTCGCCCGGGCCGCCGCCGAGTACGCGCGCCGCCGCCGGTACCTGATCGACGCGCTGGCCGGCCACGGCGTCCCGGCCACCGGGCGGTCCGGCCTCGCGGTCTGGGTGCCGGTGGCCGACGAGCCCGCCGCCGTCAGCGCGCTGCTGGAGCGCGGCTGGGCGGTGGCGCCCGGCGAGCGGTTCCGGACCGCCAGCCCGCCGGGGATCCGGATCGGCTCCGGCACGCTGACCAGCCAGGAAGCATCCCGGCTGGCGGCGGACGTCGCTGCGGGCCTGGCCCGCAGGCCGCGCCGCAGTGACTAGCGACCGACCCGGCCGGGACCGCTGGTGCCGGGCCAAAGGGCCGCCCGGGCTCATGGCCCGGGCGGCCCTGGTGGTCAGGTCGTGCTCTTGGTCCGGCTCTGGGGTGCCTTGGCCAAGGACGGGGGCCGGATTCGCTGGCCTGCACAGCCCGCAGGACGGGTAGCCAAACCGTTTCGGTACGGTCGTCATACGCAAGTGATATAGGTTCCCGTACCTATGCCATCGGTCCCGGAGATGACGTGTCAGTCGTCCCGGCTCGCAGGGAGCGGCGTTCGGTGAAGCTCGTTGAGGGCGATCTGGATCTGACGATGCTGGTAGGCACCTCCGAGCAGTTGCGGTTGCCCGGATTCGGGACTTCCGGATATCAATGGTTCTCCCAGGTCGACGACGATCGCGTCGTGCGCGTGGTACGCCCGACGCAGGGACCTGAGCCCAGCGATCGTCTTCGTGCTGGCGACAGCGTCGACGAGATCTTCATCGTCGAGGCGCTGAACCCGGGTACAGCGACGGTCCTCTTCGAGTTGGCTCGCCCGTGGCAGCGAGAGACCGTAACACGCCGGCACAGGGTGACCATCCGGAGTGAGCCCGGGCAGGGCGCCGGACACTGATCCGCCCCTCGTCCTGACCCTCGCGGCCAGTTCCGGGGTGTCCGCCTGGCCAGCCGTCCCCCCCCCCACGGGTGCCATCTTCACCCGGTCTCCATGCGTCCTGCGTGCTGGGTTCATGAGTCCCGGATAAGAGGGGAGGACCGCCGTTCCCATCGCCGGGGGCGGCCAGGGGGAGGGGGACACCATGGCTTCTCACGGGGTCGAAGCAACTCACGAGGCGAACGCGCAGGCTGGCGCCCGCTGGCTGGCCGGAAGGACGTCGTTGTCCGATTTGGCCGACGACGAGCTGTCCATGCGCCTCGGCGTCATCGATCGCGAGCGCGCGCAGGCGCAGGCATTAGCGGATGTGAGCGCAGAGGCCCAGGCCGTGGCCGAGGCGGGCGCTTCGTGGCCGCGGAGTTTCGACTGGCGCACGCACAACGTCGTGCCGCCCGTACGAGACCAGGGCCAGTGCGGATCGTGCGTGTCCTTCGCATCGGTGGGCGTGCTCGAGACGCTGATCAGGATCCAGTACAGCTACCAACTGGATCTCTCGGAAGGCGACCTGCACTTCTGCTCATCGCACGGCGCCAACTGCAATGGCTGGTGGCCGAACGACGCGCTCGACGTCCTGCGGGACCGCGGCGTCTGCGATGAGGCCTGTTGCGCTTACACCCCGCCGAATTGCTCGGACTGCGCGAACCGCGATCAGCGCGCGGTGACGATCGCCGGCGAGTCTCACTGGAGCAGCCGCGACACGATGAAGCTGCACATCAGCTCGAACGGGCCACTGCTGGCCTGTTTCGACGTGTACGAGGACTTCTATCACTACAGGTGCGGAGTGTACGCACACTACTCCGGCAATTACGTGGGAGGTCACTGCGTCGCGGTCATCGGCTACGACGATGACGAGGAGGGCGGGTGCTGGATCTGTAAGAACTCCTGGCGCGATGACTGGGGCGCCGGCGGCTTCTTCAAGATCGGCTACGGCGTGTGCAACATCGACAACGTGATGTGGGAGATCAACGGTCCTATCACGATCCCGTGGACGCTGCGTCCCAAGGAGGAGAAGGACACCAAGGACACGAAGGACGTCAAGGACGTCAAGGACAAGGACTCGAAGGACAACAAGGAGCACAAGGACCACAAGGACCAGAAGGACGACCTCAAGGACGCGGCCGCCGGCAAGGAGAAGGAGCGGGCGGGCAAGGAGAAGGATCAAGACCAGCCAGAGGCGCTCGCCGCACGGCTGCGCTATCTGTCACAGCAGGTCTCGGACCTGGGGGACGAGGTGGGCCGGCTCGCGGATGAGGTGGCCCGAGGTCAGGCGTTCATCCGTGCCGAGGAGCGCCCGAGCGTCGGTGATCAAGCCGTTCAGCAGGGAGAAGGCGCTTCCGGGCATCCGGGATGATCGCGGTCCTGGCCAAGGCCGGCGACGCCGCGGCTGAGGCGCTGGTGAGACGGTGGAGGCCCGGAGCACGGCTCATGACTGCACGCGACCTCACTCGACCGGGATGGGTGCACCGGCCGGGATCGGACGCGGACGTGGCGGTGATCGATTCGGAGCCGGTCGCGGCGGGCGAGCTCAGGGGGGTCGTGACGCAGCTGCCTTTCGTGGCACCGGACGACCTCGCGCCGATCGTCCCGGCGGACCGGCCCTACGTCGCCGCGGAGATGACCGCCTTCCTGCTCGCCTGGCTCTCCAGCCTGCCGTGTCCGGTCGTCAACCGTCCCTCGCCGCTCGGTCTCGCCGGGCCCAACCTGCGGCCCGAGGCTTGGATGGCGCTGGCCTCGGAGGCTGGGATCCCGGTTCGCCCGGTCCGGCGCGACGGCCACGGCTACCCTCCACGGGACGTTACCGGCGTCCGTGACGAGGTGACGGTGGTCGGGAAGCGGACGCTGGGCGCGACGAGCACTCGCGCCAGAGAGCGGGCCCTTCGGCTCGCGCGGCAGGCCGGCGCCGAGATGATGGTGGCTATCTTCGACGCAGCCGACCCCGGCGGGCCGCTCCTCGACGCGCATACCTGGCCGGACCTGACTCGAGCGGACGTCGCCGGCGCGCTGCTCGAGCTGCTGACGGGCCGCGCCGGGAGCTCGCAGTGATCCTTCTGTGGGGTGTTCCCGGCGACCCGCCCATGGCCGCCGTGCGAGCGGCGCTGGCCAGGCTCGGCCGGCGCGCGATCTTCCTCGACCAGCACGACCTCCTCGAGACGAACGTCGATCTGAGCGTCGGAAGCTGTGTTGAAGGTCATCTCACGACCGCGGGCGCCGAGGTCGACCTCGCGGACGTCGAGGCCGTCTACCTTCGGCCCTACGACATCGGCCGCCTTCCGGCGATGGTCGGCACGGATCCCGGGACCGACGCCTGGGCGCGGGCGGTCGCAGCCGACGACGCATTGACATCGTGGGCGGACCTCACGCCGGCCTTCACCATCAACCGGCCGTCGGCGATGGCGGCCAACGCCTCCAAGCCGTACCAGGCCGAGTGGATTCGGCGCTTCGGCTTCGAGATCCCCGACTCGGTGATCACCACGGATCCCGCCGTCGTGCGCGAGTTCCGGGACAGGCACCGAGCCGTGATCTACAAGTCGATCAGCGGCACCCGGAGCATCGTCGCCCGCTTGACCGAGGCCGACAACGCGCGCATCGAGGACGTCGTGTGGTGTCCAACCCAGTTTCAGGAACACGTGGCGGGCCGCGACGTCCGTGTCCACGTCGTCGGCAACGAGCTGTTCGCGTGCCGGGTGACCTCCGACGCGGACGACTACCGTTACGCCGGGGGGAACGGGCACGACGTCCGGTTGGAGCCGTGCCCGGTCAGTGCCGAGCTGACGGCACGCTGCCTGGCCATGTCCAACGACATGGGGCTGTTCGTCAGTGGCATCGACCTCCGCGAGACCGCGGACGGGCGCTGGTACTGCTTCGAGGTCAATCCTTCACCGGGCTTTACCTACTTCGCCGCGGCGACGGGCCAGCCCATCGCATACGCCGTGGCACACCTGCTCGCTGCCGGTCATGTGCCTGGCTGGTCTCCGCCTGGTCGAGCGGCGCGGGGCGCGGCGCTGGCGCCGGTCCGGTGAGCGGTCGGCAAGCTGGCCGGGTTGCTCACCTCGTGGCCAGCCCGCCGCGCCGCTGCGACCCGGCCGGGATCGCCGTTACCGCGCGAAAGGGCCGCCCGGGCTGACAGCCCGGGCGGCCCTTGTGATCAGGCCGCAGCCTTGGTCAGGCGGCGACTGCCGACGGCAGCGTGGCGGGTTCGAGTGCCAGTTGGAGTACCTGGCGTACGTCGGTGACGGGGTGGATGTCCAGCTGGTCGCGTACGCCCTCGGGGACGTCTTCGAGGTCGGGCTCGTTGCGCTGGGGGATCAGCACGGTGGTGATGCCGGCCCGGTGGGCGGCGAGCAGCTTCTGCTTGACCCCGCCGATCGGCAGGACCCGGCCGGTCAGCGAGACCTCGCCGGTCATGGCGACGTCGCTGCGGACCAGCCGGCCGGACAGCAGCGAGGCCAGCGCGGTGGTCATGGTGACCCCGGCGCTCGGGCCGTCCTTGGGCACCGCGCCGGCCGGGACGTGGATGTGCACGCCGCGGTCCTTCAGGACGCCGGTATCCAGTTCCAGCTCGGTGCCGTGCGAGCGCAGGTAGGACAGCGCGATCTGCGCGGATTCCTTCATCACGTCGCCGAGCTGGCCGGTGAGGGTGACCCCGGTGCTGCCGGTCTCCGCATCGGCCAGCGACGCCTCGATGAACAGCACGTCGCCGCCGGTGCCGGTGACCGCGAGCCCGGTGGCCACGCCGGGCACGGCGGTGCGCTCGGCCGACTCCGGGGTGTGCCGCGGGTGGCCCAGGTAGCCGTGCAGGTCGCCGGGGTCGACGGTGACCGGGAGCTGCACCTCGCCGGACGCGAGCCGCGCCGCGATCTTCCGCAGCACCCGGCCGATGCCCCGCTCCAGCGCGCGCACGCCCGCCTCGCGGGTGTACTCGAACGCCAGCCGGCGCAGCGCCTCGTCGGTGAACGTCACGTCGCCGGCGTCCAGGCCGGCCCGCTCCAGCTGGCGGGGCAGCAGGTGGCCCTGGGCGATGGTGACCTTCTCGGCCTCGGTGTAGCCGTCCAGCGCGATCGGCTCCATGCGGTCCATCAGCGGCTCGGGGATGGCCTCGGCCACGTTCGCGGTCGCGATGAACAGCACGTCGGACAGGTCCAGCTCGACCTCGAGGTAGTGGTCGCGGAAGGTGTGGTTCTGCGCCGGGTCCAGCACCTCCAGCAGCGCCGCGGTCGGGTCGCCGCGGTAGTCCGCGCCGAGCTTGTCCACCTCGTCCAGCAAGATCACCGGGTTCATCGACCCGGCCTCCCGCACCGCGCGCACGATGCGGCCGGGCAGCGCGCCGACGTAGGTACGCCGGTGGCCGCGGATCTCGGCCTCATCGCGGACGCCGCCGAGCGCCACGCGGGCGAACGTGCGGCCCATGGCCCGGGCCACCGACTCGCCCAGCGACGTCTTGCCCACCCCGGGCGGCCCGGTCAGCGCCAGCACCGCGCCGCTGCGCCGCCCGCCGACCAGGGTCAGGCCCTTGTCGGCCCGGCGCTTGCGGACCGCCAGGTACTCGATGATCCGGTCCTTCACCTCATCGAGGCCCGCGTGGTCCGCGTCCAGGATCGCGCGCGCTCCCGCGATGTCGTAGGAGTCGTCGCTCCGCTCGTTCCACGGGATCTCCAGGACCGTGTCCAGCCAGGTGCGGATCCAGCTGACCTCGGGCGACTGGTCCGAGCTGCGCTCGAGCTTGTCGGCTTCCTTGAGCGCCGCCTCCTCGACCTTCTCCGGCAGGTTCGCGGCCTCGATCCGGGCCCGGTAGTCGTCCTCCTCGGTGCCTGGCTTGCCGTCGAGTTCCGACAGCTCCTTGCGGATGGCGGCCAGCTGCTGGCGCAGCAGGAACTCGCGCTGCTGCTTCTCCATGCCCTCGCGGACGTCGTTCTGGATGGTCTCGGCCACGTCCAGCTCGGCCAGCGCGTCGCGGGCCCAGCCGGTCAGCCGCTCCAGGCGCTGCTCGGGGTCGACGGTCTCCAGCAGCTCCTTGCGCTGCTCGAGCTTGAGGTACGAGGCGTAGCCGGCGCTGTCGGCCAGCGCCGACGGGTCGGTCATGTTCGCCAGCGCGTCGATGACCTGCCACGCGCCGCGCTTCTGCAAGATCGCCGCGGCGATGCCGCGGTACTCGCGCGCCAGCTCCAGGGCACGCTCGCTAGCGGGCGGCTCGTCGATGACCGTGCCCTCGACCCACAACGCCGCGCCCGGGCCCACCGTCCCCGAACCGATCGCCACCCGGGACAGGCCGCGGATCACCGCCGCGGCCTCGCCGCTGGGCAGCCGGCCGGTCTGCTCGACGACGCCGAGCGTGCCGACCGAGGAGTACGTGCCGCCGATCCGCGGCACCAGCAGCACCTGGGGCTTGGGGTCCTTCGCCGCGCTTACCGGAAGCCGACATCCGCGCCGCCTCGATGGCCGCGCGAACCTCAGCCTCCGAGATCTCCACCGGGACCACCATGGTCGGCAGCACCACCGTGTCGTCGAGCGGCAGCACCGGCAGGGACAGGGTCTCGCTCATCAGGTCACTTCCCTGGTTAGCTGTTAGGTGATTACATACCTACAGCTGCTATAGCAGGGAACCGCCTGGTTTTGTTCCAGGTTTCGTTCGCGTTCAGCGGACGCCGATCGCGACGTGGGCGCGTCTTGCGTGTACCGGTCCAGGTTCACCCCGTCACCGCAGGACATCGCCCCGTCCAGGCTCAAGTTAGCCCGGGGGCGGAGGTTCCGGCACGCCGCGGCGAGCCGCGCTGGCGCGAGCGATAGCCGGGGCGGGCGCATTCCGGCTGGTTCCGCAGAGCGATCGAGCGAGTAACGGGAGCTGGCATGCGACCACAGTTCGAGAATGTTGATGATCATGGGACGATGCTAACGGCGAGCCTGGGCGCGGCCGAGCCAGCGAGCGCTGCCACGTCGGCACCGGCACCGCCGACCGGCTCGACGTGACCAAGGCCATCTGGTCACCGCACTCGGTCAACAAGACGCTGCAGATCCAGGGGTTTGACGCCAACTTCGGCGCCACCTACACCGTGTTCGCGACCACCACCGGCACACAGCTCGGGACCTTTACCGAGAGCAGCGCCTGGCAGGACGGTGGCATCCAGAACAACCTCAGGGTGCCGCCCGGCCCGACGACGTTCTCGTCCCTGACCAGCCCGGGGTCGGTCACCGTCACGGACAGCCTGGGCGGGTCGGTCACGATCCCGGTCACCGTGAACCTCAAATATTCATAGGCACAGGCACCGGATCCAGCTGCCTAAGGTCAGGACGAGCCCACTGGGCGCCTGGCCGCGACCCTGGGGGAGCGCGGGCCGCGGCCAGGTCCGTGGAAAGGAGGCGCGGCGCTGCGCCGGGCCTGGTGCGCTGGCCTGGTGCGGCTGGCCTCGTCTCCGTCAGGGATGCCGGCCGGTGAAGGCGGCCAGCCGGTCGGCGGGCGGCGCCGATTCAGCCACCTCGACTCTCGGCCCGAACGGAGCCTGCCCTTCCGGGCCGCGCATGGAATCGGGCAGGAGCGGCATGATCTGCGCCAGCAACGCCCCGGCGAGCTCGGGCTCCAGATCCGTCGGCTGCCCGGTCGCCTTGGCCAGTGCAGCCATGGGTGAAGATGTCGCCGGCGGCTATCCAGACACAGACCGAGCCCGGCAGCTCGCCTATCGGCATTTCCATCATCTTGTCCATGGCGCCCGGCGCGTTGAACGCGGCGACCAGGCGGCTGGCCTGGCTCCGGAAGGTGCCGTTGAAATCCCCCGCCGTGAAGTCGGGATCCTCGTCGCCGTCCGCCACCATGCCCGCCTCGGCGAGTTCGGCGAAGAACCCGGCGCCGCCCAGGACGTGATTGACCACGTCTCGCACGGTCCAGGAGGCGCACGGCGTCGGCCGGTCAAGGTCGGCCGGGCGCAGCGCGGCGAGGATCGCCCCGGTCGAATCGCAGGCCCGCTGCACAATCTGGGAGCTGACCGGGTCCGGGAAGGAGGGCGGGTCCCCGGCGCGGGACCCCTGCGAGCCGCGCGACGGCCCGTCGCGGACGCTGCCAGCTGGCTGAGTCGATTCGCTCATGAGCGACGCCTCCCCGCGGCCGAGACCCAGCGGCACGCTACGGACGAGCCGGGCCAAGATGGGTGCGCGGGCCGATCGAGCAAGCGTCGCGACCGACTCAACAATGTCAAGATACTGTGGGGATGTCGAGATCTACCGTCCCGCTACCACCACGGCGACCTGCCCGCCGCGCTGCTGGCCGCCGTGCGAGCGCGGTTCCGACGTCGGGGTGAGCGGGGGTGTCGCTCGCGCGACGTGGCGCGCCGCTGACGACTCTGGTCGCCGTCCGCTACGGCGGCAAGGCCGGACTGCTGACGGCCTTCGCCACCGCCGGATACCGGCTACCTGGCTGAGTCGGTCATCGCCGGTGGCAGCCTGTGCCGTCCGGACAGCGCGCCGAGCTGGCCGCCATGGGCCGCACGCCGCCCGGCACTGCGTACTGTGAGGATGCCGGCTGGACGCGCTGGACCCGGCCAACGCCGAGTTCATGGCCGCGAGTGAGGCCGCCTACGGGCTGCTCATCGCGACCATCGAGCGCTGCCGGGCCGCGGGCCGCCTGCACGGCCGATCGCCTGAGGTGGTCGCGGTCAGCGCCTGGTCCCTGGTGCACGGCCTGTCCGCGCTGTGGATCAGCGGACGGCTGTCCGAGCTCATCACCGAGCAGGACCCGGAGCGGCTCGCCGCGGCGGTCTCGGACCTGTTCGTCGAGGCGGTCCTGCCCGGCCACGCGCGATCCCGTTAGTTCGAGAAATCCTGCGTCATCCAGACGGTACCGGCGCCGTCCACCGACACGGCGATGCCGATGTGGCGGAAGGCACTGCTGAGGATGTTGAGGCGGTGGCCATCGTCCGGCGGCTTCTCGTTCAGCATGTCCTGGGTGAGGTCAACCGCCATCTGCGCGATGGCCGAAGAGGTGCCGCGGACCGGCCCGCCCTCCCCGATGTTCTCCCCGGCCGATGTCCAGACGACCCCGGCGTCGGTCTCGCGGGTGCCGAGCGGCGGCTCGCCCGCGCACTGGTTGCGAGCCCGCAGCCGGCCGCCATCCGCGCGTTGTGCGCCGCCGCGCTGCCGTCGAGTCCCGCGCTGAGCGCGTACGGGGGAAGGCCCGCCTGGGCCCGGGCCTGGTTGATCAGGGCCAGCACCTGGCTGGCCGCGGCGGACGGCTGGCTGGGTGGCGTACTCGCCGGGGCACTGGGGCCCGGCGCCGCCGTGGCGGGCGGCGACCCCGGGCGGCGGCGGTGCCTAGCCCGGTGCGGGGGGCCCGCCGGCCGGGATGCGGCCGGCGTGCTGGCGGCGGTGGCCGCCGGGCTGGCCGGGCTGGCCGGGCTCGGCGACGGGCTGGCGGGGATCCGGGCGGGCTGGGTACGCCCGGTCCGCAGGAACCCGGCGCTCCCGGACAGGTAGACGGCCGCGAGGACGGCCAGGGGCACCAGCAGCGCGCTGCACCACACGGCGAGCCTCCGGTACCGCCGCGCCGCCCGGTGCTGCGCCGGCGGACGCCCGGGCATCGCAACCACCTCATCTCGCGGGATTCAGTGATCCATTAAAGATCTTCGGGCCGGCGCGGACGGCGGTAACGCGGACAACCGGAAACCCACGACGGCTCCGCTGGTCGGCGCCTCCGAGGCCCACGTCGGCGAGCCGCCCGGCAGTTCGCTCAGCCGCGAGCACTTAAGGGTCGCTCAGCTGCGAGCACTCAAATTTGAGTGCTCGTGGTTTACTGGCCGCATGAACCCCACCCGCCTGTTCGTGCTGGGCGCGCTGGCCCGCCACGGGCCCATGTACGGGCATCAGATCCGCCGGGATGCGCGCATCGACTGCACCGAGCTGTGGTCCGAGGTGAAGCCCGGGTCGCTCTACGCGGCGCTGCACCGGCTGCAGGCCGAAGGGCTGATCGAGCCCGTGCGCACCGAGCAGCAGGGGAACCTGCCGGCCCGCACGGTCTACGCCATCACCGGCGAGGGCCGCAGGGAACTGCGGGCGCTGCGCGCCGAGGCCCTGCGCGAGGTGGCCCTGCGCCCGGATCCGGTCGACCTGGCCCTGGCCGTGAGCGCGGACCTGGACGAGGACACCCTGCGCGGGTTCTTCGCCAGCCGCCGTGAGGCGCTGTCGGGCCGGGCGGCCTTCTTCGAGCGCCAGCGCGGTGAGCCGGACCGGTCGGCCGCCGACGGCCTGATCATCGAGCACGTCATGGCCAGGATCGAGACCGAACTGCGCTGGCACGACCTGGTGCTCGACCAGGTCGGCAAGCTCGGCGCGGGCGGCGAGCCCGGAGACGGCCGATGACGATCCGGGAACTGCGGTTGCTCGGCGATCCGGTGCTGCGCACCGAGTGCGATCCGGTGACCCGCTTCGACGACGCGCTCGGCCGGCTGTGGACGACCTGCTGGAGAACGTCCTGCTGCCAGGGCGGGCCGGGCTGGCCGCCCCGCAGATCGGCGTCAGCCTGGCCGCCTTCTCCTACAACATCGACGGCCTGCACGGTTACGTCGTCAACCCGGTCGTGGTCGAGGCGTCCGGCGAGTACGACGGCCCCGAGGGCTGCCTGTCCATCCCCGGCATCACCGCCCTCACCCCGCGCGCGGCGCGGACCGTCGTGACCGGGGTCGACCGCCGCGGCGACCCGGTCACCGTCATCGGCGAGGGCGAGCTGTCCCGGGCCCTGCAGCACGAGACCGACCACCTGCGCGGCATCCTGTTCATCGACCGGCTGACCGGCGAGCGCCGCAAGGAGGTGCTCAGCCAGCTCCGCCGGGCGGCGCGGCCGGTCAGCGGCGCGGCAGGCTAACGGTCACCGGGGGAGCAGGATGAGCTTGCCGGTGGTGCGGCGGGCGGCGAGGTCCTCGTGCGCCCGGGCGGCCTGATCGAGCGGGTACCTGCCGCCGATGCGCACCGTCAGCGTGCCCTCCTCGACCCAGCGGAATAGGTCATCGGCGCGGGACACCAGTGGGAGGAGGTCGGGGGAGGAAGCCGCCGGGCCAGGCGCTGCGGGTCCAGGGCGACTGGCGCTGCGCGCGTAACAGCACCCGCGGCGCGCAGCGCGGCCAGGCTGTCGAAAGGTCGCTGCCCGATCTGTCGTAGACCAGCGCGGCGCCCTCGCCGCCGGTGACCTCGCGGGCCACGGCCCCGAAGTCGTCGTAGCCCGCGACATGATCGGCTCCGCGCCCGGGGCGAGCTCTCGCCTTCTGCGGGGTCGAGGTCGTCGCGATCACCACGCCGCGGCGCATCTGACCATCTGGGTGAGCAACAGGCCCACCTGCTGCGGCCGCGTGCACGACAACAGGATCGCCCGCCGCGACCGGGTAGGCGTCGGTCACCAGGTAGTGCGCGGTCATGCCCTGCAACATGATCGCCGCTGCGGTCTCGAGGTCGATACCGTCGAGGACCGCGACCGCGCGGTCGGCGGGAATGACGATCTGCTCGGCGTAACAGCCGGGCAGGCCGGTCCAGGCGACCCGGTCGCCCGGGCCGAATTCCTCGGCACCGGGGCCGACGGCCGCGACGATCCGCGCCCTCGCTGCCGAACACGAAAGGAACCTGGCTGGCGTAGGGCTGGACGCGCTGGCGGGCGTAGATGTCGGCGAAGTTGACGCCCGCCGCGGCCACCTCAACCAGGAGCTGCTCGGGACCTGTCTCCGGCGTGTGCTGTTCGATCAGCCTGAGGACCTCCGGCCGCTGCGCTGGTCGGCGATGACAGTGCGCATAGGCGATCCTCGCTCAGGAACTTGCGTCCAGGTCGAGGCCAGCCGGGTGGCGGGTTAATTTTCCGCATATGCCAGCCCGGGAAGCATCACCGGCTGGCCCGGCGGCTTGGTTCTGCCTGTCAAGCTGAAGGAATGACCTGGTGACTGGACAGATCCTGGTGACCGGCTAAATCTGCACCCTTAGCCGGGTGATGGTGCGGCTGCATGGCCGGGCAACACCCTGGCCGGCATGGCTGATCCGCCCGCAAGGCGTAGGGCGGCCGCCGTCTGGGGGCTGCCGAGTGGCGAACTATACAAGCGGTAGATCGGTGAATGCTTTAAAGTAGCTCGGTGCCTGCTGTGAAAGTGAGCCGTGGATACCGCTGAGCTCCAGCTGCTGACCTCGCTGGAAGACCGCCACTGGTGGTACAGGGAGCGCCGCGCCATACTCCGCCGGGAGCTGCGACGGCTGCCCGGTCCCGGCCGGGCGCTGGACATCGGTGCCGCGGGCGGCGGCAACACCCGAGTCCTTGAGGCGCACGGCTGGCAGGCGATCGCGCTCGAGTACTCGGACTCCGCGGCTGACGTCGCATTCTCCAGAGGAGTCCGGATTGTGCGGGCCGATGCCAGGGAACTTCCGATGCGCTCGGGGATCTGCGGCCTGGTGACCGCCTTCGACGTGCTCGAGCACATCGACGAGGACTACCTGGCGGCGGCCGAAATCGCCAGGGTCCTCCAGCCGGGCGGGACAGCCCTGATCGCGGTCCCCTGCGATATGGCTCTGTGGTCCGCGCACGACGACGCGGTCGGGCACCTGCGGCGGTACTCCCGGCCCGAGCTGGCCGGCCTCGTCCAGAAGGCCGGCCTGACGGTGGAAAGGATGTGGAGCTGGAACGTCCTGCTCCGTCCGGCCGTCGCCATGCGGCGGAAAGATTCCGCCGGCAGTGACCTCGGGGAGGTTCCCCCCTTGGCCAACGGGCTGCTGACCGCGGTTGTCGTCGCGGAGCGCTACCTGCCCGTCAAGTCCTGGCCAGGCGTCTCGCTGATGCTGCGCGCCCGCCGCCTCTTACCGCGTCACAGCGCACTGCGCCGCTAGCCGGGCAGCGCCCGTTCGGGCCGGCGAGCCTCGTGCGGGACCTGCAGCGCTCGGCGCCTGGCGCCGTGCGCAAGCTAGCATTTCGAGGAGTTTCGGGGCATGGCCGGGCCCGATCTGGCTGGCTCTCGGGTAGGTTGCGTTAGCCTTGCTCGTTACCCCCGCACGTCAGGGGACAGCCATGGAGAAGGCGCGCAGCGGACGGCTGGTGCGCGGACGTCGTTAAGGTCGTGTGGCACGGGATACCTCATGGACGCGCTGAAGTACTCCATCGTTGTGCCGGTATACAACGAGGAAGAGTCCATCACGGAGCTGGTCGGACGGCTGCGGGAGATCATGGACAAGCTTGATGGCCCAGCCGAGGCCGTGCTGGTCGACGACGGCAGCAGGGACGCCAGCTACCAGCTCATGCTGGCAGCCCACGACATGGATCCGCGATTCAAGGTGATCCAGCTTTCCCGCAATTTCGGGCACCAGGTCGCCATCACGGCCGGAATGGACAACGCGTCGGGCCGGGCGGTCGTGGTGATGGACGCCGACCTGCAGGACCCGCCGCACGTCATCCTCGAGATGGCCGCCAAGTGGCAGGAGGGATACGAGGTCGTCTACGCCGTCAGGCAGCGCCGGGCGGGCGAGACCAAATTCAAGACCGCGACCGCGGCCGCCTTCTACAGCCTGCTGAGCCGCGTGGCCAGCATCGAGCAGACCGTGGATGTCGGTGACTTCCGGCTGGTGGACCGCAAGGCGCTCGACGCCTTCCTCAGCATGCGGGAGCACAACAGGTACGTGCGCGGGATGTTCTCGTGGATCGGTTTCCGGCAAGCGGCCGTGCCCTACGACCGGGAGGCGCGGCACGCGGGCACCAGCAAGTACCCGTTGCGCAAGATGATCAAGTTTGCCACCGATGCTCTGGTGGGATTCTCCACGGCACCCTTGCGAATCGCGCTGGTCGGGGGCTTCGTCATCGCGGTGCTGGCGGTCGTATACGGGCTGGTGGCGATAGCGTTGAAGCTAGCCGGGCTGCCCTATGTGCCCGGTTATGCCTCTCTGCTGGTGACGATCGCATTCCTGAGCGGTGTGCAGCTGATGGTGATGGGCATGGTCGGCCAGTATGTGGCCCGGGTGTACGACGAGACCAGGGCGCGGCCCCTCTATCTCGTGCGCGAGGCGCGCGGCCTGGAGGCCTGGACGGGCTTCGCCGGGCCGGACTCCACGGCGGACAGCTTCCGCGGGCCGGCCGCGCCCGGCCAGGGCCGACCGCCGCTGCCGATGCCATGACCACGAGCGAGGCGGACAAGCCTGGCCCGGGCGCGAGCCACACCGCGACCGTGCCGAGGATCGCCGGCGCGAGGCAACTCGCCCTGCGCGGCCGGGTCCCCCGGCCGGCTCTCCAGGGGCTGATAGCGCTGGCGGTTTACCTGGCGATCTTCATCATCGCCTACGCGTCCCCGCTGCTCCGTCAGCCTGGCCTGCCCCAGGTCGGGCAGGGCCAAGTGGACCCGAACTTCTACGTCTGGAGCCTGCGCTGGTGGCCCTACGCCATTACGCACGGGCTTAACCCGCTGTACTCCCGCCAGATCGGGGCGCCGGTCGGTTTCAACCTGGCCTGGACGACTACGGCCCCGGCACTAGCCGTGATCCTCTTCCCGATCACGGCGGCGTTCGGCCCGATAACCTCGCTGAACCTGACGCTGCTGCTCTCGGCGCCAGTGTCGGCCTGGGCCGCCTTCCTCGTGACCCGGCGGCTGACCAAGCGGTTCTGGCCCGCGCTACTAGCCGGGACCGTCTACGGCTTCTCCCCCTACGAGATCGGGCACACGGGCGTAGGCCAGGCGAACCTGGCCGTCATCATGCTGTTTCCGCTCATGGTGTACCTGGTGCTGCTGTGGTGGGACGGGAAGCTGGGCCGTCCCGCCTTCGTCGGCCTGATGGCGGCCGCCATGACCGCCGAGTTTTACGTCTTCAACGAGGCGTTCGCCGAGATGACGCTGCTGGGAGCGGTCGGCCTGCTGATCGGCTTCGCGGTGGCCAGGCCCGCAGACCGGCGCACCGTGGCCAGGCTGGCCGGGCTGGTGGCGGTCGCCTGGGCGGTAGCCGTCGTGCTGGCGTCGCCGTACCTGGTCTACGCGCTGCGCCACTACGCCACCGGATTCACCAAGGCGGTCCCGGAAGACTCACTGAACCTCAAGGCGCTGGTGATTCCCGTTTCGGGAACCGTGCTGCTGCTGGTCGTGCTGGCGCTGGCCGTGCGCACCTGGTCGAGCCGGCTCACCCGGCTCCTGGTCATCCTGTTCGTGCTCATCGTCGTACTTGCTCTCGGCCCTCATGTGGTCATCGGGGCCAGGCAAACTGGCCCGCTGCCGTGGGCCAGGCTGTGGTCCCTGCCGCTGGCTCGCAGCGCCGAGCCGGTACGCCTCATGCTCTTCGGCTACCTGGTACTCGCGATCATCCTGGCCGTGTGGCTCGCGGTACCCACCAGGAACAGGCTGCTGCTGGCCGCGCAGTGGATCCTTGGCCTGGCGGTGGCCGCGACCATCGTCGCGTACATACCGCACGCCTCACAGGGGAACGTCATCCCGGCCGGTAACCCGTCGGCGGCCGCGCGGCCAGCCGTCGCCCTGCCGACGTTCATCAGTGGCGGCCTCTACCGTGATTACCTGCGCCCGCACGAGATCGTGGTGGTGGTGTCGGACCGCGGCAACGCCGGGATGCTGTTCCAGGCGGACACGAACTTCTACTTCCGGATCGCCGGAGGCTTCATCAACGCGGCGCTGAGCGACACCACGGCCCTGCCCGCGCCGGTCGCGCGGCTCAGTCACCCGACCCCGGAGAGGGAGCGGCAGTTCCGGGCGTACGTCCACCAGAGCGGGATGGGAGCGATAATCGTCGAGCGGGCCTGGGCGGCGCCCTGGATGCAGATCTTCAGCCGGATGGGCCTGCACGACACGCCGGTAGGCGGCGTGATCGTCTACCGGACCGCGTAGCCGTCAGGATAGAGGAGCCATGGCCAAGCGATGGAGTGATCTCAGCCCCGGCAGCCGCAAGCTGATCATCGTGGTCGCGGTAGCCGAGGCCGCCCTCAAGACGGCAGCGGCCATCGACCTCAAGCGCCGCCCGGCCGACCAGATCCGGGGCCCGAAGTGGGCCTGGGCCGCAGGCCTGGTCATCAACTCCGCCGGAGTCATACCGCTGTCGTACTTCGCCTTCGGGCGCCGTACTACCTAGGGATCAGGCGAAGGCCGCGGCCACCGGGGCCAGGCGCAGTACGTCGTCGGGGTGAGCCAGGTCGGGCAGCGAGACGAACACCGTCGTGACCCCGCGCTCGGCCAGCAACCGGTAGCGGCCGATGTGATCGGCGGGCGTTCCGGCGTGATGCCGCCGCGCGAAGGCCGCCGCGGTCGTCCGGCCGCGCAGCTGCTCTACGAGCGCGGCGGCGTGCTCGCGGTCCCGGCCGATGACCGGCACGTCGAGCACGGTTATCTCCACTTCCGCGGGGTCGCGCCCGGCCCGCAGGCAATGCTCGCGCAACACGGCCAGCTTGCGGTCCAGCTCACCGGGGTCGGAGGGCAGGTTGCAGCCGTCGCCGAGCCGGGCGGCGATGCGCAGCGTGCGCTGCTCCCCGGACCCGCCCACGATGACCGGGATCGGCGACGCCGGGCGCGGGTAGCACGTGGTCTCGGGTAGCGACACCCGCTCGCCTTGATAGGCCTTGGTGCCCGGCTGCCAGAGGGCGCGCAGCGTCTCGATGGCCGCCTCCAGCCCGTCGAGCCGGTCCGGCGCGGGCGGGAACGGCAGGCCGAACGCCGCGTGCTCGCGGGCCCACCAGCCCGCGCCGATGCCGCAGAACGCCCGCCCCCCGCTGAGCGCGTCCAGGGTGGCCGCGGTCTTGGCCAGGATCCCCGGCGCGCGGAACGTCACCGGCGTGACCAGCGTGCCGAGGCGCAGGTCCGGCTGCAGGCCCGCCAGCATCCCCAGCGTGACCCACGGCTCGGGGATCGGCTCCCAGGCGCGGCCGACCTGCGGGATCTGAATGAGGTGATCCATCAGCGCGATGCCCTGCAGGCCGGCCTCGGCCGCGTTGCGGGCCACCGACGCCAGCCAGCCGGCCGGCGCCGGGTAGCCGTCCCAGCCGAACCGGGACAGCTGCAGCACGAATCCCAGCCGGACCGGGCGCCGCTGCTGCTCGCGGGCGGCGCTGCGGGCGCCGGGCGTGTGCGACGGCTCAAGGCGGGCGGAGTGCGCGGGATCAGCGGAATCAGCGGGGTGAGCGGGGTCTGCCGAGCCGGCGCGCAGGACCAGGTCCCAGCCCTCGGCCGGGATGTCGGCGACCGCGGCCCGCATCCGCCGCAGCTGCCCGTCGAGCACGGCGGCGGGCACGGCGTGGTCGCGGGCTCGGTTGCGGCGGCGGCACTCGGCCGGGTCGGTGTCGAAGACCACGGCGACGCTGGCCAGCCCGTGCCGCCGGGCGAGTTCGGGGTAGCCGCGGCGCCGGGCCGGGTCGAGGCCCAGGGTGTCGATGACCGTGGTCAGGCCCCGGCGCACCCGGGCGGCCACGATCTGGTCGAGCAGCGTGAAGGCGTCGGCCGACGCGTCCAGGTCGTGCTCGCCGCTGCCCACCACGGCCCGCAGCTGGTCGGAGGAGACCACCTCCTGCGGGCGGTACCGGGCGGCGGCCCAGGCGGACTTGCCCGACCCGGCGGGCCCGACCAGCACCACGAGCGCGGGATCGGGGACGGCCGCGCCAGGCTCGGGCGGCGTGGGTTCGTTCACGGTCACAGCGTGGCAGACGCCCATCCGGCCCGCGCGCTCGCCTCGCGCGTCACCTCGCCGACCTGCACGGGTGCTCCTTAGGATGGACAGCCATGACCGAACCTTCACCCGCCGGGTTTCCCATCACCACCGGCTTCGAGCTGCCCGGCATGACGGTCGAACGGGACCTAGGGGTTACCTTCGGCCTGGTCGTGCGCAGCATGGGGTTCGCCAGGTCCGTGGGCGCGGGATTCAAGGCGCTGCGCCAGGGCGAGGTGACCCAGTACACCGAGCTGCTCGAGGACAGCCGCAGGCACGCGATCGACCGGATGATCGACAACGCCCGGCTGCTCGGCGCCAACGCGGTCGTCGCGATGCGGTTCGACTCCTCCGAGATCGGCCAGCAGCTCACCGAGATCGTCGCCTACGGCACGGCGGTCGTGGCCCGGCCCACCGGGTAGCCGTGGCCGCGACGCCTCCGGGCGGCCCGGCACCCGCAGGCCGGCCGCGGTCGCTGGCCCGCGACGCCGACCGGGAGCGCCTGGTCGCCAGGCTCCGCGAGCACTACGCGCGCGGCGAGCTCGAGCTCGATGAGCTGGACCGCCGGGTGGGCGTCGTGCTGAGCGCGACGTACGTGGACGAGGCGGCCGCGATGGTGGCCGACCTGCCGCAGCTCGCCGGGCCGGCCGCCGCCGGGCCGGGTTCCGCCAGGCCGCGCCGTCGGCGCGGCCACGCCCAGGCCGCCACGCCCGGCGCCGGGTGGGTGCCGACCGAGGAGCGGTTCCGCGACCCCACCACCCGGGCGATCATGCGGGTCTGGGTCGACCCGGCCGATCTCAGCCGCCACTACGTTCCCGAGAACGATGATTGATCAGGGACTCTCGCTCAGTCCAGGAGCGTGGCGCCGTACTCAGCGTATAGCTGGCGCATGCGGGCCGGGCCGCGGTCGTCGGTGGCATGGATGGCCTGGATGAGCGCGTACGTGCGCGCGCCCATGATGAGCAGATAGCGGGCCGGGTCGTGGCGCGGGTTCCAGAAGGTGTGCGCGGTCCCGCCTGGCACGATCACCGCGCCTCCGGCGAAGATCTCATGAACGTGCTCGTCGGCGCGGACCCGCAGCGTCCCTTCCAGCACGTACCAGGCCTCGTCCTCCGGGTGCTTGTGCAGTGGCGCCTGATAGGCGGGCTCATCCCCGGCGCTGCCCTGCGCCGTCCACTCCGCTATCACCAGCCCAGAGCCGACCGGGGCCAGCGCCGTTCCGGCGAGCTGCTGTGCCGCGAGGTCTGGTGTGGCCATGATCGGTCCTTCGCATCCGTCGACGGTACTGTCCCGCGTCTACGTGCGATCGTATTACTGGCGGATCACTCGGGCGGCTTTGCCGATCACTGGCTCCAGGCGGTTGGGGCAGCCCGCAGGAAGCGAGCCGCGCACGCGCCAGAGGGACGCGCGCTACACCGGCGAGCTTGACGGCTCATCGCCGCGCAGCGCCAGCAGCGGTGTTGGATCACGGCTGGGCCTTCGAGGCTGGATCCCGCGCAGCGGCCAGCGTGATGCCTCCCCGGTCCGAGCGCCTCACCGCGGCGCACCGTATCCCGGGCTGCCCAGATTCTTGCATAAGGGTCATTTCGGCGGGTAGCTGCGCATGCGCCAGGTGAGTGCCGTCGAGAACGCGCAAGCGGGAGGCCGGCACGGCTGGGTGCATCGGGTCGGCGAGGTGTCTGGAGGTGGCATGACCGAGCAGGAGTACTCAGAGCTATGGCGGCTGCGCATGAGGTGGCTGGGCATCTACCACGTCGCCTTGGCCGAGGGCGTCTGGTGCGCGAAGCGGTACCACGACGTGACCCATGTCCTCACCGCGAGCACGCTGACCGGGCTGGCCGAGCAGATTCGGTACGACTACGCGGGCTAGCCAAGGTGAGCAGTGCCCCGGACGGGCAGGAACCCCTACCTGACGTAGACGCCCTGGCCGATCACGGTCTTGACGAGCCCTTCGTCTTTCTGTTAAGTGCATGAAGCAGATATAGAGCTATGGCGTGCGCAAGTGCTGTATTATACGTGTTGGAGGTTGCGCGAAGGTAAGATGTAATTTGCGCACACGGCTGGGCAATTCATAGATTACCAGTACATTAGTTCGCCGGAAGCAGGGGAAGCACGGGCCTCAAAGGCGCTCGAGGAACTCGATCGTGGTCTGGATGGCGGAGGGGGTGATCAGGTGCCCGGTGTTCGGCAGCACCGCGAGCTCGCCCGCCGGCAGCGCGCGGCAGGCGGCCGCCCCTTCCTCGACGGGGCAGAACGGGTCCCTGTCGCCGGTGAGGACCAGCGTCGGCACCGTGATCGCGTGCATGTCTTCCAGGGTGTAGCCGTGCGGCTGGGTGATCCGGTCGAAGGTCTGAGCGACAACCGTCTTCCAGTGACCGGCTCCCTGCGCGCTGTCGTGGTCTGACTTCATCAGCTCGAACATTGCCCGCAGCTCCGGGGAGCGGCTCGCGCTCAACTCAGGGTCGGCCTGGGTGGCGTCGGCGCTGCCGCCGAGCATCTGTCGCGTCATGGCGATGGCGGGTGCCTGCGGGTCCGGGTTGAATAGGTCGTATCCCCCGTGGTTCACGATCGCGCGCACGGACCCTGGATGGCGGATTCCCACGAGCGTCGCGGTCTCTCCGCCGTCGCTGAAGCCGCAGATCAGCGGCTGGTCTAGGTCAAGTGCCTCGATGAGGGCGACGACGTCGTCGGCCAGCAGCCCGGAGGGGATCGGGCCGCCGGGGTGGACGCTCTTCCCCGATCCTCGCGTGTCTGGCGCGATCACCCGGAAGTGTTCGGCCAGCGTTCCCATGAATGCGGCGTAGGCAAAGGGAAGGGATGCCCAGATCGGGCTGGTGGAGACCATGGCGTTGTCGAGCAGGAGCAGCGGCTCGCCTGCACCCGCCTCGACGTAATGGAGGTCGATCCCGTGGGCGGGCACGTACCGGCCCTGGCGCTGATGTGTTTGTACCGTCATGAGGGCAACGATGCGCTCCGCCCGGCGCCGGAGCATCGGCGAACTCACCTATCTCTGGTTGATTCCTGGCCGCCGCCCCGTGCGACCAGCGCCGCGGCCTCGGCACGTCCGCGCAGGCCGAGCTTGGACAGAATGCGCGCCACGTGATGCTCGACCGTCTTGCGCGAGAGGAAGAGACGTCCGGCGATCTCGGGATTGGACAGCCCTTCGCCGAGCAAGGCGAGCACTTCCTGCTCACGCCTGGTCAGCCGTCCGACGTTCCTCGGCCCGGTCCGGGCCGCCTTTACGCCGAGGTCGCGCATCAGCGCGGCGGCCGCGTCCGCGTCGCGGTCGGCCCCCAGATCCTCGAAGACCGACAACGCCGCCCGCGCCTCGGCTCCGGCCACCTCGCGGTCGTTGGACCCGAGCAGCTGGGCGAGCAACAGTCGCGTCTGCGCGGCGCGGTAGGGAATTCCGGCCTGGACGAACGCCGCCAGCGCCGTCTCCAGGTGCGTGCACGCGGCGGAAACATCGGTTGCCGCGAGCGCGTGCCCGAGCAGACGCTCGCCGTGCGCGACGATGAGGTCACAGCTGTTGACCATGCCGAGCGCGACGAGCGCGTCCCCCCGTTCGATGGCCGCGCCGCTGTCGCCCAGCGCCACCTCTGCCTCGCCGAGCAACTCGATCACCGCGGCGGCATCGAGCCGGCCCGGGCTCGTCGCTGCGAGCCGCCGGCGCAACACAGCCGCCGCCACGGACGGCTCGCCCTGCTGGAGGCGCACTGAGGCGACCGCCACGGCGGCCTCCTCGCGCCCCTCAACGCCGCGCAGCAGCCTGGCCGCGTCCTCGACCCGTCCCTGCGCGAGCCTGAGCTCGGCGAGCGTCCCGGCCGCGAACGCGTGCGGCGCCTGGAAGACACCCTCTGACATCGAGATCGCATCGGCGAGAAGGGCCTCGGCGGCGGCCCAGTCGCCGTTTTCGAACAGGACCCGGCCGTAATAGGTCCGGCACTCCGCGTACAGGAACGGGCACCCGTACCGGTCGATGAAGCCCTGCAGCGACTGCACCCACTGCGTCGCGCGCTCGAGATCGAAACAGCTGCCGCACACCACCATCGTCATGCAGCTCATCTGCGCGACCGTCAGCGGATCGCGGCCTTCACCGCCGATCACGCCGGCCATCGCCTCATCGAGCAGCGACATGCCTTCCTCGGTCCGGCCCTGCTGTACCAGGGCCTGCCCGACGGCGTGCATCGCCATCAGCTCCAGGTCGGAGTTGCCGCTCGCGCGCCCGATCTCGGCCGCCTGCCGCGCCAGCGCCTCGCTCTGCACCGGGTCGTCCGTGACATACGCGGTGGCCCCCAGGAGCTCCCCGCGCAGCTGCGGGACCTCGTTCTCGATGATCCGTGCCGCCCGTGACAGCCACCCGCGGGCCGCCGCGGTGTTACCCAGGTACCCCTTGTTGTAGCCCACCAGCGAGAGAGCGGCGCCGGCGGCGAACATCGAGTCGCCGCGGCGGCGAAAGGCGGCGTACGCCTTCTCGCAGCTGGCGATCGTGCCCGCGAGGTCGCCCAGCCAGAACAGCGCGTTCGCCATCCCGAAAAGCGCCTCGGGTACCTCGGCTACCTCGAGGACGGCGGAAAAAGCATCGTGCGCGCCGCGCCAGTCCCCGGTGGCAATGGCCTGGAATCCCGCCCCGACCTGGCTCTCGACGACGCTTGACCCAGCGCCCGGACCCTCGCTCACCTCAGCATCGTCTCAGACCGCACGGCCGGGGCGGGCCCGTGTGCCCCGGCAGAGCTACCGGGCACAATGGCGACGTGACCGCGAACGATGATCTCCTGGCGCTGCAGGACCAATGTGATCGCTTCCTGGCCGGACACGGGCCGGTCCGGGCCGGCGACCAGCTGGCGGCCATCCCCGCCGGCACGGTCCCCGACCGTTACGGCGACGGGGGCGTGGTGGCCGAGCTGGAGGGGGAGATCGCCGCGCTGCTCGGCAAGCCCGCCGCCCTGTTCTTCCCCAGCGGCACGATGGCGCAGCAGTCGGTGCTGCGCGTGCACGCCGGCCGGCGCGACCGCCATACGGTGGTCTTCCACCCCATGTGCCACCTGGACCGGCACGAGGGCGAGGCCTACCAGCGGCTGCACCAGCTGACCGGCCGCCGGGCCGGCGACCCGAACCGGCTCATCGGCCGCGACGACCTTGACCAGGTCCATGAGCCGGTCGCCGCGCTGCTGCTGGAGCTGCCGCAGCGGGACCTGGGCGGCCAGCAGCCGGAATGGGCGGAGCTTGAGGCACAGGTCGCGTGGGCCCGCGACCACGGGGCCGCCGCGCACCTGGACGGCGCCCGGCTGTGGGAGTCGGCCGCCGGCTACGGCAGGCCGCCGGGCGAGATCGCGGCACTGTTCGACACCGTGTACGTCTCGTTCTACAAGGGCCTCGGGGCGCTGCCCGGCTGCTGCGTCGCCGGGCCGGAGGACATCGTCGCCGAGGCCGGGGACTGGCGCAGGCGGATGGGCGGGACCCTGTTCGGCCTGTGGCCCAACGCGGCGTCGGCGCTGACCTGCCTGAAGCGGCGGCTGCCGCTGATGCCGCGTTACCTGAGCCACGCGCAGGCCATCGCCGATGCGCTGAAGGACCTGCCGGGCGTCCGGGTGGTCCCGGACCCGCCCCAGGTCCCGATGATGCACCTGCTGCTGGCCACCAGCCGGGAGGGGTTCGCCGCCGCGGCGCGGCGGCTCGCCGCCGAGCACGGAGCGTGGACCTGGCTGCAGGCGATGACCACGGTGGACCCCGGCGTGCAGCGCGTGGAGCTGTCGGTGGGTGACGCCACGTGCGCCCTGGACCCGGACGAGATCCGCGACCTCATCGCCGCCCTGGTCGCCTAGGCCGCGGGCCGCGGCCAGCCCGCCGGCAGGCCCGGCTCTTGTTGTTCGGAGACCTGTCACGCCGAGTTACCGAACCCTGAACCTTCCGCAGCCATGATCAGTGCGTGAGGGTCGTGCGGCTGGTCAACTACATCGCCCCGGCCTCCGGGGGGCCTGCGGACCGGGCGGAGTGGCGCGAGCATCGCGAGGCAGAAAGCCGGTCTGCCGCAGTGCGTCGGCGAGCATCGCGCCCCATCCCGCCACGTCGTCAGACGACTGCGACGGTTCGGCAGGCGGGTTGGCAGGAGCGCGCCATGCATCACTCACGTGGCGCCTCGCCTTGTTGGTCAGAGGCGGCGGGCAGGATGATCGCGGACGGGTGGTCGGGGTCGTGGTAGACCTGCTGGTCCGCGGGGTACAGCGTGGTCGCGGTGGCCAGCGGCTCCCCGCTGCCGAGGTGGCGGGCGTACCGGGGGTGCGCGCCGCTGGAGACCTGGAGCCGCAGCCGGTGCCCGTGCCGGAAGCGGTGCCCGACCGGCCAGAGCGGGAACCGCGCCCGGATGGTGCCGTCCGGCCCGGGCGCCGGCGGCCGGGAGCCAGCCGGAGCAGGGCGTCGCAGATGTTGACCGACGCGCCGGTCGGATGGACCTCGCACAGCCGGGCGAAGAAGTCGGTGTGCTCACGGCTGGACCGCACGAACAGGTCGGCCGTCACCTCGCCGAACACTTCCAGGTCGCCGCGCAGCGGCGCGCTGGTGTAGGTCAGCACGTCGGCCCGCGCCTCCAGGACGCGGTTGTCCACCCGCGCCTGGCCCTGCATGCCGACGGGCCCGGCCAGGTTCGGCGTCGGGTCGGCCGGGTCGTAGGAGTAGCGGTCCGGCTCGCCGGCCGCCGGCGGCTCCGGGCCGAGCACCCCGCCCGGCTGCAGGTGCCAGCGCTGCTCCTGGGTGGCTGGCGGCCACCCGGGCAGGTCGCGCCACTCCTCCGCGCCGGTGACGAAGATCCGGACCGGCTCCGGGCGCAGGCCGCTGCGGTCGCCGAGCAGGTGAGCGCTCAGCCAGGCGACCGAGTCGTTGATCCAGGCCGCGACCGCCT
The DNA here is from genome assembly GCA_963745575.1 of uncultured Actinomycetota bacterium. Lineage (GTDB taxonomy): Bacteria > Actinomycetota > Actinomycetes > Streptosporangiales > Streptosporangiaceae > JASHPR01. Next base: position 79,294 of record CAVUYA010000016.1, read on the forward strand.
TCTGGTCGGCGTGCCGCCACGGGCCGATGGTCAGGTAGGGCTCGTGCCCGGCGCGGCGCAGCGCCGCGTAGTCGCGCAGCTGCAGCGGCAGGAAGATGTCGTGCCAGCCGCCGACCATGCTGACCGGGGCGGTCACCCGGTCCAGGGTGTCGGTGAACCGGCGGCCCTTCCAGTAGTCGTCATCGGGCTCGTTGTGGGCCAGCCACTCCTGGTAGTACGCCACGTGCTGCCCGGTGGCCAGCCGGTCGAGATCACGCAACGGCAGCCGGTTCATGGTCGGCCGGAGCCTGCGCTCGGCTCGCGACTGCCGGGCGAAGGCGAACCGTTCCTCCTGCCGCGCGACCTGGTCGACCCAGCCCAGCGCCGTCTCCAGGTAGAACGCCTCGCCCGCGTAGAACGGGGCGCGGAAGTCCGCCGAGGTGACCTGCGGGGCCATGGCCTTGAGGTCGGGCCCGGCGTCGGCGGCGATCGCCCACTGGGTCATGCCCAGGTAGCTCGGCCCGGCGGTGCCGAACGTGCCCGGGTACCAGGGCTGCTCCCGCAGCCACGCGACCGTGGCCAGGCCGTCGTCGTGCTCATCGGGCCCGAACGGGTCGAGGGTACCGCCCGAGCCGAACGTCCCCCGGCAGCTCTGGATCAGCACCTGGAACCCGCGCTCGGCCAGAAGCCGGCCGAACAGGAGCGCCCAGATTCCGCGCCGCCCGTACGGCGAGCGGACCAGCACCAGCGGCGGCCGCGCGGCCCCGCCCGGGACGTACCGGTCGGCCAGCAGCGCCGCCCCGTCGGGCATGGGGATGCGCAGGTCACGCTGGACCTCCACGGCGCGGTTCGGCGCGGGCGGAAGCTTCATGACCCGCTCGAAGAAGCGGCTGGCGATCGTCATGGGCGTGACTCCTTGCCGGTTCTGCCCGCCCAGCCTAACGGCTGCCCGGCCGTTCCCGGAGCGGCCCGGGTCGTCGGCTAAATCATGCTTAAGACAGGAATGCCGTTAATAATTCATAACGGGAGGCATCGTGGCGGGCGCCCCGGCGGACAGGCGGCCTGGTGCGGCGGGCGCGCGGGCCCGGCGCCGCCGCACCGCCGTGGCCGGGCCCGGCGCCGGATTCCGGCCTGCGGCGGATGCGGGACCGGCGCCGATCTGAGAGGCTGGCCCTCGTGGCTAGTCTCGAGCGGCGGCTCGTCCTGCTGCGGCACGCAAAGTCGGCCTGGCCGGACGGGGTGCCCGACCATGAGCGTCCGCTGGCGTCCCGGGGCCGCCGTGACGCTCCCGCCGCCGGGCGCTGGCTGCGCAAGTCCGGTCTCGTGCCCGACCACGTGATGTGCTCGACGGCGCAGCGCGCCCGCGAGACCTGGCAGCTCGCCGAGGAGAAGCTGGGCGCTCACCCGCAGACCGTCTTCGAGCAGCGGGTCTACGGGGCGACCAGCGCCGAGCTGCTGGACCTGGCCCGGCACGTGCCCGGCGCGGTCCGGACCTTGCTGATCGTCGGGCACGACCCGGGCATGCAGGACCTGGCCCTGGAGCTGGCCAGCGCGCAGCCCGGCGACGAGGGCCTGGAGGCCGTCAGCCGGGTCCGGGCCAAGTTCCCGACCGCCGCCATCGCGGTCCTGGCGTTCACCGGGACCTGGCCGAAACTCGCCCCCGGGCAGGCGCGCCTGGCCGACTTCGCCGTACCCGGTGACTTCCGTGCGGGCGGCGGGCCGGGCTGACCGCACGGCCGCCCGGCGGGGCGGGCGCCGCGCGGGAGGGTCTCGCCGCGCGGCCCGGCCTTCCCGACCGCGAGCCGCGGGTCCCGCCTCTCAGGAAACACGACAGTCCCACCTGGCACGAATGTGGCACGTGACCAGGGCGCGGCATAATACTCTCCTCTCTGTGATCTGGCTCGACCAACGACGTTGTGAGCCTGTCTTGGCCCCCGTCCCCGCTCGGCCGATGGTCTGCCGGAGCCGTCCGCTCGTTGACCAACCAAGGCAACACTCTGTGGTCATCGGAACACAGCCCGTTCGTACCTATGACGAAACTTCGGAGGGCCGATGCGTCTGAACCGTTTAATGCCATTTAGGCCGCGTTACGATTTCGGTGCTTACCATCGGGCCCGCGGCCTGCACCCCGATGAGATAACTAAGGCATTGTGGCAGAAAAGTTCTTGGAGCAGCTATAACGGCAACTGCGTGGAGATTTCACGCTTTCAAGACGGCCGCATCGGCCTCCGGGACACCAAGGACAGAGGCGTAGGCCCGGTACTCATCTTCACGCGTCCTGAATGGGAGGCTTTTCTGTCCGGCGCCAAGCACGGCGAGTTTGATCGTCACTGATGGTCGATCCTGCCTCGGCGGGTACCCGCCGAGGCAGGATCCAGTGATTGCGTGTGGCCTACGCGTTTGTCGAGGTCACTGTCGGCGTACTACCTGCGCCAGCCCGTACCCTTCCTCAGGCCCATACCTCTCGGGCCACCCTCGCGAGCTCGTCTCTGGACTGGTCTAGCCTGAGCGAGATTTCCTCCAGCGCCTGAAATGCTATGTAGTACTCGTACGTGTCGTCCTGAGTGTCGATTTGATCTGTGCCGGTCAGGTACTCGAACGTGACCAGGTCATTCACCGGAATGTCATGGAGCGGGCGGAATTTGGTGTATGTGAATGCCCCAGCAGTTACCGGATGGCGACCTTTTAGCGGCAGAATACGGACCTTCACATGAGGTAGGCGGGAGACCTCGATAATGTGCTCGAGCTGCGCTCGCATCACTGGCGCTTCCCCCAGTTGCCTGTACAGTACCGACTCGTCTATTACGACAGACAGTTGCAAGGGCGGATCGCGGTGCAGGACCTCCTGTCGCAAGCGTCGGGCCTCCACCCGGCTCTCGACTTCGCTGGGCGGCACGGTGAACATGGTCTGCCAGCCGAGCATCACCGCCCTGGCGTAGTCCTCCGTCTGCAGCAGGCCAGGGACGATTTGTGGCTCCCAGTCCCATACGGATTCGGCCTCGGCCTCGACGCTCAAGAACTTGGCGTGTTCCGCGGGAAAACGTGCGCCGATGGCCCCGCGCCGCCCTGTCCGGTGTGACTCCTGGGCCAGTGCCATCAACTCTTCGCGATGCGGCTGGTCGACCCGGTAGAGATCGAGGAGCAGCGGGAGATCCGTGTCCTTCACTCCGGTCTGGCCGCGTTCGAGCCTGCTGATTTTGGAGGCGGACCAGCCCAGCCGGCCGGCGGCCTCTTCGCCAAGGAAACCGGCACGTTCGCGGAGCCGACGCAGTTCGGCGGCGAGCTGGCGACGACGAACGTTCGGGCTGCCGAGCTCAGGCACCCCCGGCTCCTTCTCGGGACCCGAAGGTCCCTGACCCGTGTTACTCAGTAGCAGCGTAGTGGCGGCAGATGCGTCATGAGAAGTACGCAGGGCAAACATTGGATGCAATTTGCTCTGCATATTGCGATCATGCTGATGATGCCGTCTACTCGAAGGAGAGGCCAAATCCCCTTGAGGGCAGGAGGCCGGGAGGCTGGAACATGATCGGCAGGCGGGGGTTCCCGAGCCTGGGGCCACCGCGTGCTTGTGGCCGTCTCGCCCACCCGGCGCTCACTCCCGGGACCTGCCATCGGATGCGTGTCGCGTCGCGGCAGGGCCCTCGCGCTCCTCCGGTGTGAACCAGACGCCGGGATCTCGCCAGATCATCCGTAACGGGCGGCAGTCCGCATCCGTGACGGCAGCGATACCGGCTCCAGAAACGGCGCTGGGCCAGCGGAGGCGCCGCTAGCCCAGGCAAACCAAGCTCCACCCGAATCGAACGGAGTCAGTTCATGACTACTCAGATTACATCCGCCTGCTCTGGGCGCAAGGGGTCCCTCGGCCGTCCTGGCCGCGGGATTGTCCAGGCGGGATGCGTGAGGCAGGCGATGCGGCGCAGCGAGGCCTACCCGTGAACGACCTCACGGTAGCTGTGCTGATGATCATGACCGGCGTGACCTCCTGGGGATTCACGATGGCCCGCGCTTCCGCGCATCACTCGAGGCTCCGGGCCGAGATGGTCCGCATCGAGCGGGAGGCACGCAAGGAGATACAGCACTGGAGAGACGAGGCAGCTCGCGCGAGGAGCCATGCGGCGCAGATCGCGAGAGACGCGGCCAACTGGGCGGCGGGCTGCAAGCAAGGACGGGATGACGTGATCACGGTTGTCCCGTTGCTCATCGCGGCCCAGGAGAAGGGGACCGACGGCGGCCCGGGCAGCCAGCCCGGCGCTGAGGAGGTCATCGAGAACGCCTAGCGGAGGAGCGCTCCCCGATCGGAGGTACGGCCGCACCCAGCGGCGGACCCGGCGGGGAGCGCCCGGACCGGGCTGGACGCCGGGCGGTCGGACGGGCACGATGCCGGGCGGAGGCGTGCCAGAGATCGGGGCATGGCGATGACCGAGCTCAAGGCGGACGCGGACCCGGCCGAGGTGGGGTTCGACCCGGCCCGGCTGGACCGGATCGACCGGCATTTCCGGCGCTACGTGGACGACGGCCGCCTGCCCGGATGGCTGATCACGGTGAGCAGGCAGGGCCGGCTCGCGCACGTGTCCGGCTACGGCTCGCGGGACATGGAGGCCGGGCTGCCGGTCGAGACCGACACGTTGTGGCGCATCTACTCGATGACCAAGCCGATCACCTCGGTCGCGGCGATGATGCTCTACGAGGAGGGCGCGTTCGAGCTGACCGACCCGGTGAGCGCGTTCATCCCCTCGTTCGCGGACGTGCGGGTGTACGCCGGCGGATCCGACCTCAGGCCGCTGACCGTGCCTGCCACCGAGCCGGTGCGGATCTGGCACCTGCTGACCCACACCGCGGGCCTGACCTATGGCTTCCACCGGGTACACGCCGTGGACGCCCGGTACCGTGACGCCGGGTTCGAGTGGGGCACGGCGCACGGCATGGACCTGGCCCAGTGCTGCGACGCCTGGGCCGAGCAGCCGCTGCTGTTCCAGCCGGGCGCGGAGTGGAACTACTCGGTGGCCACCGACGTGCTCGGCCGGGTCGTCGAGGTCGCCGCCGGCCAGCGCCTGGACGAGTTCATGCAGGACCGGATCTTCGGCCCGCTGGGGATGACCGATACCTCCTTCTGGGTCGACGAGGCCGACATGGGCCGGCTGGCCGCGCTCTACACGCCGAAGCCGCCGCCCGGCGGCCCGGCGGCCCGGCTCGACGCGATGGGCAAGGTCGCCCACCGCCCGCCGCGGATGCTCAGCGGCGGCGGGGGCCTGATCTCGACCGCGGCCGACTACCACCGGTTCACCCAGATGCTGCTGGACCGGCCGGGAAGCCCGGGCGGGGAACTGGACGGCGTACGCCTGCTCGGCCCGCGGACCCTGGCCTACATGACGCGCAACCACCTGCCGGGCGGGGCGGACCTGGAGACGTTCGGCCGGCCGCTGTACGCGGAGTCCCCGTTCCGCGGGGTCGGCTTCGGCCTGGGTTTCGCGGTCGTCATCGACCCGGTGCCGGGCAAGACGCCCGGGTCCGCGGGCGAGTTCTCCTGGGGCGGCGCGGCCTCCACGGCGTTCTGGGTGGACCCGGCCGAGGAGCTGACCGTCAGCTTCTTCACCCAGCTGCTGCCGTCGAGCGCGCACCGGATCCGCTCGCAGCTACGCCAGCTGGTGTACCAGGCCCTGGTGTGAGCGGCCCGGGGCTCAGGTCTCGTGCCGCGCGGGCGGGGCGGCGGCGTTCTCCCGCCTGAGCTCGCGCAGCCGGTAGGCGATCAGCCCGGCCGCCGCGATGACCACCAGGATGACGAACACGTAGCTGCCCACCGAGACGTAGTGCGAGACGCTGTGCCAGGTGCTGCCGAGCGCGTAGCCCATGACCGAGAACGCGGTGGCGTAGATCGCGGTGCCGATCAGGCTGAGGATGCCGAACCGGACCGCGGGTATCTCGACCAGGCCCGCGACCAGCGAGGTGAACGCGCGGATGACCGGCAGCATCCGGCCGACGGCCACCGTCCAGGCACCCCGGCCGGCGAAGAACCGCTCGGCCCGGTCGATGTCCTTGCGGGTGACCAGCGCGTACTTGCCGAGCCGCTCGACCACGGGTCTTTCTCCCACCCGTCCGACGGCGTAGGAGGTGTACGAGCCCGCCATCTCGGCCAGCGTCCCGATGATGATCACCAGGACGAGGCTGAGATGGCCCTGGTAGGCCAGGACGCCCGCGAAGCCGAAGGTGATCTCCGACGAGATCGGGATGCAGCACGCCTCGAGGAAGCCGCAGACGATGAGCGCCGCGTAACCCCAGTGGGTCAGGAAGCTCTCCATGGGCATCTGTTGTACCGCATGGGCGGAGGTGGTACGTACCGTCCGCGGCTACCCGAGGCGCGGCGGGAGTCCCCGGGGGCCGCGGCCGCGGGGGCGCGCCAGGAGTGGCTAGGCGGCCGCCCGGGCGCGCCAGGAGTGGCGGGGCGGCCGCCGGGACGCCTGGGTGACTACGACGCCTGGTTGTTATCCGGGTCCGGGGCGCCGAGCGGGGCGGTCGCGGCCGAGGCCGGCACCGCCGAGGGGCTGACGAACGTGCTGCCGCCCGGGCCGGCCTGGACGACCTCGCCCGTCGCGCTGCCCTTCAGGTAACTGGCCCACGGCAGGAACCACATGGTCCAGCCGTTGTCGAAGGTGCCGGCCCGCGGGCTGCCGGTGATCGTCACCGGGGAGCCGGGGAGCTCCATGTTGTAGTAGGTCTCCGCGTCGGCGGGCGGCATGTTCACGCAGCCGTGGCTGACGTTCGTGAAGCCCTGCTCGCCCACGGACCAGAAGGCGTCGTGCAGGTAGTCACCGGACCAGGTGAACCGGACCGACCAGGGCACCTCGATGTTGTAGCCGGGCCCCTTCATGTCCACCGGGTTGCCCTTCTCGATGGTCAGGTAGGTGCCGTTCGGCGTGTTGTCGCCGGGCCGCCCGGTGCTGATCGGCCAGTGCGCGAACAGCGTGCCGTTGCGGTAGACGTTCATGAAGTGCGTGGCCGTGCTGGCCGTCACGATGACGGAGTCGCCGATGGTGAACGACTGGGTCAGGGTATGGGCCCCGTACACGCCGGGGGCGCCCTCGACGCCGTTCAGGTGCCCGGTGAAGCTCACCTGGGTGTCCGCCGGCCAGTAGCTCTGCGGCCGGAAGTACGCGCAGGCCGGCGCCATGTTGCACGGCTGGTCCCAGTACCAGGAGCCGACGACCGGCTTGGAGGAGGTGACCTGGAGCGCCCGCTCCACCGCCGCCTTGTCGGTGATCTGCTGGCTGAAGTACAAGATGATCGGCATGCCCACGCCGTAGGCCTGGCCGGATCCCTCGTAGATCTGCGTCGTGAACGTCTGCGCCGGGGTCAGCGTGCGGAACGTGGACGTCTGCGTGACCGTCTTCCCGGAGCCTGCCGCCTTCGCGGTGACGGTGTACCGCTGTGACACGTCCAGCGCCCAGGTGCTGTGCCACACGGTGCCCGCGGCGTTCATCGTCCCGCTGACCGGGTCGCCCGCCGTGGCCACGGTGACGTTGCTGAGCTTGCCGTGCGTGGCCGTGACCGTGATGCCCTGGCCCGGCTGGACGTTGGTGCTGCCGTTGGCGGGCGTGATGGACACCTGCGCGGCGGCCGGCGCCGGGCTCGCGGCGTGGTGGCCGCCCGTGCCCGCGGCCGTGCTGCCGCTGCCGCCGCCTCCCGGAGCAGGCCGCGGTGACCAGGCCGAGCGCGCCGCAGATCGCGGCCGCGGCCATCCATCGGCGCCCGCGCGCGGGTGAGGAGCCGGTAGCGCCCACGTCCGAACCTCCCAGTAAGGATTCTTGACGGCTCACGTGCTCGGGCCGGGTCCGCCGAGCCTCACTGCTCGGCTGGCGGCGCGGCCGCCGGGCTGCCATCGCTCAGGGCGGAGCCGCTCGCGGCCGTGCCGTCCCGGGCCGTGCTGCCGGTCCGGGGTCCGGCGCCCGCCACGGCACCGGACCGGTCGCGCCTGGGGTTGCCGTCCCAGGGTAGCCCGGCCGGACGATACCGGCTAATTCGTCTCCGGTCGGCCCGGATCAGCGCGATGACCGCGGCCAGCGCGGCGATCGCCACGGCGATCCACGGGACGTAGTCACCCAGCCGGTCGTACAGCGTCCGGGCGGAAACCGGGGGGAGACCGAGCCGCACCACCGCGACCCCGCGGAAGGTGGAGCCCTTCCAGAGCAGCAGCCGGCCCCGGTCGTCGAACGCGACCGAGTCCCCGGTCAGCGCCGCCTGCACGGCCGGGCGGCCGGTCTCGGCGGCGCGCAGCGCGGCGAGCGCGGCGTGCTGCGCCTGGACCCACTCCCAGCCGGCCTGCCAGGTGGAGTCCGAGGTCTGGTAGACGATCAGCTGGGCTCCCTGATCGGTGTCCACCCGGGACATGTCGGGGAACGCGGACTCGAAGCAGATCAGCACCCCGATCGTGAGCGGGCCGCCGGGCGTCGTGACCGTCAGGACGTGCGCCCCGGTCCCCGGGACCATGTTCTGCGCCGCCGCCTTGCTGATCTTGGTCAGCCAGCCGAGCTGCTGCCGGAACGGGATGTACTCGCCGAACGGCACCAGCCGGGTCTTGACGTACCGGCCGTCGATCCCGTTGCTGCCGATCAGCAGGGCCACCTTGGAATGCTTGCCGTCGACGATCGAATCCTGGTTGACCAGCAGTTGGGCCCGGTCGGCCGCCGACAGCCGTTCCAGCTGCCGCAGCCGCGGGGCGGAGCTGGGCTGGCTCAGGTCGACCGCGACGCTGCTCTCCCCCCAGACGATCAGGTCGGCATGGTCGCGGCCCAGGCCGGCCGACAGCCGCTGGCTGGCGTAGGCGCTGAGCGTGGGGTTGTGCACCACGCCCGGCTGGACCAGCGCGACCGTGACGGTCCGGCTGACTGGAGCGGCTGACGTCAACGCGAACGCCACCGGCCCGGCCGCGATCGCGACGGCCGCGCCGGCCGCGCCGATCAGCCGGAGCGGGATGGGCCGGGCCACCAGCAGGATCAGGATCCCGGTGTTGGCCGCCACCAGCGCGAAGCTGACCAGCCAGACCCCGCCGAGCGCGGCCAGGGCCAGGACGGCGGGATGCTGCCACTGGCTCGCGCCGTACACGGCCCACGGCCCGCCGAACCCCTGCCAGGATCGGACCCAGTCGGCCACCAGCCAGCAGCTCGGCACGACCGCGAGCGCGGCGAGCGCGCGCCCGAGCGTCACCGGGTCGCGCAGCAGTCCCCGGACGGCGACGCCGAAACCGGTCCACAGCACCCCGATGAACGCGGTGACCAGCAGCAGCCCGGGACCCAGGTTGGGCGCCAGCCAGTACAGCGAGGCGAGCAGGAACCCGGTGCCGAACCACCAGCCGCGCACGGCCGCCTCGCGCGCCGACGGCGAGGCGCGCAGCAGCAGCATGCCGGGGACCAGGCCGAACCAGGCGACGAACTCCAGGTTCGGGGCGGGGAAGGCCAGCGCGGGCAGCGCGCCAGCCACCAGCGTCGCATAGCGAAGCGGCTGGCTGAACGCGTGCCAGAACCCGCGCCAGAATCTCACGGTTCTATTGAACCTTCTTCATTCGTCGACCTCTTCGCTCGCCGACCTCGCGGATCAGGGTACGTGGGCAGCGCGGGGAGGGTGAAAAGGGTTCATGGTGCGGTCCGGCGCGATCGTCGCCGCTCACCGATCTCGCCCGCGATCGCCCAGGCGAGCGCCGCGACGGCGAGCGCGCTGAGCACGATCTCCGGCCACTCGCCCGCCCGCTGCGCGAGCGTGGCGTTGCTCAGCAGCGGCACCCGCGCCTCCAGGACGGTCCGCTGCCAGGTCCGGCTGCTGGTGATCAGCGTCCCGTCCGGCGCGATGATCGCGCTGACCCCGGTGGTGCCCGCGACCACCATGGCGCGGTCGAACTCGACCGCGCGGATCCGGGCCATCGCCAGCTGCTGCAGTGTCTCGCCCAGCTGGCCGTCGAGCTCGAAGTCCGCGTCGTTCGTCTGCTCGGTGAGCAGGTTCGCGCCCGCGCTGACCTCTGACGAGACCAGGTTGTCGAAGCCGACCTCGTAGCAGATCACGTCGCCGAGCCGGACCTTGCCGATGCGGAAGACCACGGCCTGGTGCCCGGGCGTGAAGTTGACCGGCTGCAGCGACGGCAGCGAGCTGAACGAGGCGATCAGGCTCCGGAACGGGATGTACTCCCCGAACGGCACCAGCTGGCGCTTGACGTAGATCGCGACCGGGCCCCGGCCCGGCAGCCAGAGCTGGCCCACGTTGCGCCGGGGATTGTCCAGCACCGCTCCGACCAGCACCGGCCGGTCGATCGCGCCGACCGCGCCGGCGATCGTGGCGTAGACGAACGGGTCCTGGCCGGGGTCGATGTCGGTCGAGTTCTCCGGCCAGATCACGACGTCCGGCGCGGGCCGCGTGGCCGCCTTGACCTGCCGGCGAGCTGCTCGGTGGCGGCGACGTGGTTCCCGGTCACGGTGGTCTCCCGCAGCAGCCCCTGCAGCGTGTGGGACCGCGGGACGTTGCCCTGCACCGCGGCCACCTCCGCGGTGGGGACGCCCGCGCCCGGCCGGCCGGACGGCAGCAGGCCGCCCGCCAGGACCAGGCCGGCGGCGGCGGCGAAGGCGAGCGCGGGACCGCCTGGCGGCGGGCCGAGGCGGCCCGGCCGCCCGGGGCCACCAGCAGCCAGGCCAGCGTGGTCCCGGCCAGGGCCACCAGGAACGTCAGCAGCGGCGGGCCGCCGATCGCCACCCAGCGGACCGTCGGCGCCTGGGCCTGGCTCATGGCCAGCCTGCCCCAGGGAAAGGCGTAGGGCCACCGGTCGCGGAACGCCTCCGCCGCGACCCACCAGCACGCCACGAACACCGGCCAGGCCCGCAGCCGCAGCATCAGCCGCTGGCCGATCGCGAACAGCGCGAAGATCACCGCCTCGGCCAGGGCGAGGGAGCCCCACGCGTACCAGGCGAGGTTGATCAGCCAGGAGATCAGCGGGACGAAGAACGCCAGGCCGAAGCAGAGCCCGATGACGAACGAGCCGCGCAGGCTCCGCTGCCACAGGGCGACCACGAGCAGCGCCGGGCCGACCGCCGCGAGCGGCCAGATCCCGGCCGGCGGGAACGCGGTCTCCAGCGCCAGGCCGCCAGCGACCGCCACGAGCACGGCGGGGAGGGTGCGCAGGCCGCGCCGGCCGCCGGACCCGCCCGCATCGACAGCAGCGTGGCCGCCAGGGCCGGCCGGCATCGGCAGCAGGCCGGCCACGGCATCGGCGGCCGGGCCGCGACCGCCGGCATCCGCGGCGGAGCCGCCCGCGTTGCCGGTCGCGCCGGTCTGCGCCACTGTACCTCCTGCCTGCCTGTTTGGTCAATGCCTGATGCGAGCGTAGCCCGGAATCCTCCCGGCGCCCTCCGCCTGCCGCCAGCGCGCCATTCATCGTGATCGTCCCGTCACCATTCGTTGACCGGCCACCGGCGCCCGGCCCCGGCCGAGGGAATGCGCGGGCGAGCAGACGGTGCTGATGAAGGACAGACGGTGCTGATGAAGGACGGTGCCGACAGGAGGGAGGCCGGCCGTGAGCCGCCGGGGCTGGGCGCTGTTCGCAGCGATGAGCGTCATCTGGGGCATCCCGTACCTGCTGATCAAGGTCGCGGACGGCGGCGTGGCGGTGCCGGTGCTCGTGCTGGCCCGGGTCGGGATCGGCGCGGCGCTGCTGCTGCCGGTGGCCGTCCGGCGACGGCAGCTCGGCACGCTGCGCCCGCACTGGCGCTGGCTGGCGGCGTTCGCGGTCGTCGAGATCATCACGCCCTGGCTGCTGCTGTCCCAGGCCGAGCGCCAGCTGCCCAGTTCGACGACCGGGCTGCTGGTCGCCTCGGTGCCGATCGTCGTGGTGGTGCTCGGCCGGCTGACCGGCGGCACGGACCGGCTGACCGCGGTCCGGTGGACGGGACTGCTGGCCGGGCTGGGCGGCGTCGCCGTGCTGGCCGCACCGACGGCCGCGGGCGGTGACGCACTGTCCATCGCCGAGGTGCTGCTGGTCGCGGTGTGCTACGCGACCGGGCCGCTGATCGCGAGCAGGAAGCTGGGCGATCTCCCATCCCTGGAGATGACCGCGGTGTGCCTGGGCTTCGCCGCGATCGTCTACGCGCCCCTGGCCGCGCTCACCTGGCCGAGCGCGATGCCGTCCTGGCAGGTGCTCGCCGCCCTGGCGGCCCTGGCGGTGGTCTGCACGGCCGCGGCGTTCCCGCTGTTCTTCCAGCTGATCGCCGAGGTCGGCCCGGCCCGGGCGAGCGTGATCACCTACGTCAACCCGGCGGTCGCCGTGACCCTGGGAGTGGCGGTGCTCGGCGAGCCGTTCACGCCCGAGATGGCCGCCGCGTTCGCGCTGATCCTGGGCGGCTCGGTGCTGGCCACCCGGCCCGGCGGGCGCCGGGCGGCACCGGACGCCGAGCCCGCGCCGGCGCCGGCCGTAAACCCGGTCGGCCGGGCCGGGGTCGGCCACTACACTCATCAAGGTGATTGACCTCAAAGCCGCGCGGCAGGACCCCGACCGGTACCGGACGGCGCTGGCCCGGCGCGGCGCGGCCAGGGACTTCGACGCGCTGCTGGCCGTGGACCAGGAATGGCGCGAGCACACCGAGCGGGCCGAGACCCTCCGCGCCGCGCAGAAGAGGTCGTCCAAGGGCGGCCCGCCGGCCCCGGAGGAGCTGGCCGCGCTGCGGCAGCTCGCGGCCGAGTTCGACCGAGGCGACCGAGGAGCAGGCGAAGGCCGCCCGGGAGCGCGATGAGCTGCTCGCCCGGATCCCCAACCTGCCCGACCCCACCGCGGCCGACGGCATGGACGAGGACGACGCCGAGCTGGTCCGGACCTGGGGCGAGCCGCCGCGGTTCAGCTTCCCGCCCCGTGACGCCCTGGACCTGGGCTCGCCGCGCGGATGGATCGACATGGCCCGGGGAGCGCGGCTGTCCGGCTCCCGGTTCGCCTACCGGATCGGGGACGTGGCCCTGGCCGAGATGGCGCTGTACCGGTTCGTCATCGACAAGCTGGCCGGCCTGGGGTTCCTGCTGGTGCTGCCGCCGGTCCTGGCCGGCGAGCGGGCCATGTACGGGACCGGTTTCCTGCCCACCGAGGAGTCCAACCTCTACCACCTGGAAAGGGACGACCTGTACCTGACCGGCACCTCCGAGGTGGCGCTGGCCGGGATCCACACGGACGAGCGGCTGGACGAGGACCAGCTGCCCGCGCTGTACGCGGGGTTCACCACCAACTTCCGCCGCGAGGCCGGCGCGGCCGGCAAGGACACCAGGGGCATGTTCCGGGTGCACCAGTTCGACAAGGTGGAGATGTACGTCTACTGCGTCCCGGAGGAGTCCGCGGTGTTGCACGAGCGGCTGCTGGCCTACGAGGAGGAGATCGTCCAGGCCCTCGGCCTGCCCTACCGGGTGATGAACATCGCGGTCGGCGACCTCGGCGCGCCCGCCGCCAAGAAGTACGACATCGAGGCCTGGTTCCCGGTCCAGGGCCGGTACCGGGAGATCACCTCCTGCTCGAACACCACCGACTACCAGGCCCGGCGGCTGAACATCCGGTTCCGCCGCGACCGCGACCTGGAGTTCGTGCACACGCTCAACGGCACCGGGGCGACCGCCCGCGCGCTGCTGTCGATCATGGAGAACTTCCAGGACGAGAACGGCACGGTCACCGTCCCCGAGGTGCTGCGCCGCTACGGCGCTCCCGCGACCCTCGGCACGCCGCCCGGACCTTCATCCGTGAGCGCCGGAGTGGCCGTCGGGGGTGAGGTTCGCCGCGGTCGGTCCCGGGCGGTCCCGGTCGAGGAGCTCAGCTGGCTGAGCAGTGCCGTGCCGTCGGGCGTGCCCAGGCCGGTGCAGGCGTCCCAGCCGGGGCCGGCCGAGTAGGCGCCGTTGTTGCCGCTGGTGATGTCCTGGAACCCGGGCGCGGGCTGGCCCGCCTGGACGCCCGCGTACAGCTGCTCCTGGATGAGCCCGAACGTGTGCCCCGTGGCCTGGGCCAGCCGGCAGATCAGCCCCGCCCACAGCGGGGCGACCGCGCTCGTGCCGCCGATCACGGTCTGCTGGCCGTCGACGAGCACCTGATAGCCGGTCGCGGGGTCGGCGTTGCCCGCCACGTCGGGCACGCCGCGCCCGGAACCGCCGGCCGGGTTGTCCGGCACGCCCACGCTGGCCTGCCAGGCGGGCTGCGCGAACACGTCGCTGACCCCGCCGCCGGTGGCGCCGCCCTGGGAGCCGTCGTTCCAGACCGTCTCCGAGCTGATCACCCCGGTGGCCGGATTGGCGTGCAGGGTGGTTCCGCCGCAGGCCAGCGCGTGCGGGCTGGACGCGGGGAAGTCGACGTGCGGCTGGCTTCCGGCGACGCCGTCACTGCTGCCGTTGTCGCCGGACGCCGCGGTCACGGTCACGCCGAGCGCCGCGCCGTCGGCGATGGCCGCGTCGAGGGCGTCCCGGGCCTGGCCGGTCCACGCGTCTTCCGACTGGCCCCAGCTGATGCTCACCGCGGCGGGGGTGGGCGTGGCGTGCACCGCGGTGGTCACCGCGTCGACGAAGCCCTGGTCGGTGTTGGGGGCGAAGTAGACCACCTGGGCGGCTCCCGGTGCCACCGCGCCGGCCACCTCGATGTCGAGTTCCACCTCGCCGTCCGCGCCGTTGGGGTCCTGGCCGGGCACGTTGCTCGGCGCCGTCGACGCCCTGGGCCGTCACCGACGGGACCGGGAGGCCGAGGCCGGAGAAGTAGGTTTCCAGGTCGCTGGCGGAGAAGCCGCCGCCCAGCTCGATGATCCCCAGCGTCTGCCCGGTGCCGTCGGTGTTGGCCGGGAACTGGTAGATCCCGGCCACCTGGGGCGGGGTGTAGGAGGTCGCCGCGCGCGCGGGGTCGGCGCGCCGGGACTGGTACCGGGCCTGCGGGCGGTTATCCAGGCCGAGCACGGCTATCACGATGCCGTCGAGCTCGGCCGGTATCCGCAGCGAGCCCACGCGGTAACGGTGCGTCACCTGCCCCTGGCCGCCCGGAGCCTGGCTGGTGACCAGGGACAGCTCGGCGCCGAACGCGGCGGACAGCGCCGCCACCGTGCCCGCCAGCTTGACCCGGCGAGAGGCAGCGTCCTGGCTGGTCACCTCGAGCCCGAACCGGGAGAGGGTGACGGTGACCAGGTCAAGATCCGCCTGGGCGGCTCCGTGCTGTAGCTGGAGCTCTTCCCGGCTGATCCTGACGAGCGTGCCCGAGGCGTCGCGCCGCAGCTCGGCGCGCCGCCTGGTCACCACGGTGATCTGGATGAGCTCCGCCTCGTCGACGGGCCCTGCCTGCTCGGCGGCCGGCAGCGGCTTGCGCTCGCTGCCGGGCAGCGGCACGAAAGACTCTTCTGGCATTGTTTCTCCCCCAAAGCTGCTCCCGTGCCTGCCTCGGGCCCGGTAGTCCGGCAGCAGGCTACTCTGGCGGACCCCCGTGCGTACTGCCGGACTGGATACAGTCCTGGTACCCCGGGCGGGGAGGCGTCAGGCGCCCGCCGGCAGCGGCCTGGTGTCCCGGGCGTCGACCGGCTCCCCGCACGACTCGCAGACGAGCTGCGGCACCATCCGGTGCCCGCCGCGGTGCTCGAGGACCAGCGGCGGCCCGTCCTCCCCGGCCAGGTGCGTGTCGCCCCAGCGCATCAGGGAGACGATGACCGGATACAGGTCGCGGCCGGCCTCGGTCAGGCGGTACTCGTAGCGGGCCGGATGCTCGCAGTACTGCCGGCGCTCGAGGATTCCGGCGCCGGTCAGGGTGCGCAGGCGGGCGGCGAGCGTGTCACGCGGTGCCCCGGTCCGGCGGACCATCTCGTCGAACCGGCGGTTACCCAGGAACACTTCCCGCACGGCCAGCAGGGCCCACTTCTCCCCGACGACGTCGAGCGTGCGCGCGATGGAGCATCTCCTCGGCCCGGATGCGGCGGTCACGCCCTCGGTAGCGGGGGTCATGCCCCCGGCAGCGGCGGTCACGTCCTCAGTAGCGGCGGTCATGTCCCCGGCAGCGGCGGTCATGTCCCCAGTATACGGACTGGGTTTGAAATCTGGATGCACACTGCTAGAGTACATCCAGATTTCGGACTAACTCTGCCAACTCTGGGAGACGCCTCGTGAGCCCCAGCCCCTCGGCGACCGCCGCCCCGCCCGACGCCATCCCGAGCGCCCGCCGCGCGACGGCCGTCGTGGGCGTCCTGTCCCTGGCCGTGTTCATGTCGAGCCTGGACCTGTTCATCGTCAACCTGGCGTTCCCCTACATCGCCCGCGAGTACGCGGGCACCAGCCTGAGCTCGCTGTCCTGGGTGCTCAACGGCTACACGATCGTCTTCGCCGCGGTGCTGGTGCCGGCCGGCCGGTGGGCCGACCGGGTCGGGCGCCGGCGGCTCCTTGTCGCGGGGCTGGCCGTCTTCGGCGCCGGCTCCCTGCTGTGCGGCCTGGCCCCGGGCGTGGCCGCGCTGATCGCCGCCCGGGTCATCCAGGCGGCCAGCGCCGGCCTGATGGTGCCCGCCTCGCTGTCGCTGCTGCTCGCCGCCGTGCCGGCCTCGGCCCGGGCCCGGGCCATCGGCACCTGGTCGGCCCTGGGCGCCCTGGGCGCGGCGCTCGGCCCGGTGATCGGCGGGGCGCTGGTGCAGCTCAGCTGGCGGTGGGTGTTCTGGATCAACCTGCCCGTCGCGGTGATCGCGGTCCTGCTGGCCCGCAAGGTGGTACCGGAAAGCCGGGACGAGCATGCGTCCGGCCGGCCGGACGTGATCGGCGCCGGGCTGCTGGCGGCGGCCGTCGGCCTGATCGCCCTGGCGCTCGTCAAGGCGCCGGACTGGGGGTGGGGCTCGGCCCGCTTCATCGGCCTGGTGGCCGCGTCGCTGGCCTGCGGCGCCGGCATGGTGGCCCGCTCGCGCCGGCACCACTCCCCGGTCATCGAGCTCGGGCTGCTCCGGTCCCGGACCTTCAGTGGCGCGTTCGCGGCCTCGATCCTCTACTACGCCGCGTTCGGGGCCTTTGTGCTCAACGCGGTCGAGTTCCTCACCGGCGTGTGGCACTACTCCGCGGTGCAGGCCGGCCTGGCCATCGCTCCCGGTCCGCTCATGGTGCTCCCGTTCGCCCGGGTGGCCGCCCCCCGCCTGGCCGCCCGCCTGGGCGGCCCCGGCCGGGTGGCGGTGATCGGCTGCGCGGTGAACGCCGGCGCCCAGCTGCTCTGGCTGACCCAGATCCAGGTCCAGCCGGCCTACCTGACCCACCTTCTGCCGGCCCAGCTGCTCGGGGGCGCCGGGGTGGGCCTGGCCATCCCCTCGCTGCTCGGCGCCGGCAGCGCCTCGCTGCCCCCCGCCCATTTCGGCACCGGCAGCGGGATACTCAACATGGCCCGCCAGGTCGGCACCGTCCTCGGCGTCGCGAGCCTGGTGGCCATCCTGTCCCGCGTCGTCCCCGGCGACCCGCTGGCCTCCTACCGGCACGGCCTGGTCCTGATCATCGCGTTCTTCGCCGCGTCGGGCGTGGTCGGCGCGGCCCTGCTGACCGCCCGCCCCCGCCCGCAGGCCGCCGGAGATACCCAGGGAGTACCGTTGGCCCGGTGAACCTTTTTCATCCGCCGGCCCTGGACTAAGAGTTGTGGACAGCCTTGAGGAGGATGAAAAGGGTTCAGTAAGCACCCGGGTCCTGGGGCGCGGTGAGGGGGAGCAGCGCTACACCGCCCGCGGCAGCGTGATGCTCTTCAAGGCCCTGGCTGAGCAGGACGACGGCGACTTCTCCCTCATGGAGCGCACCTTGCCCGCGGGCGGCCGCCGCCCCCCGCCGCACCGGCACGGCAACTGCTCCGAGGCCTACTTCGTGCTGGACGGGCTGGTGTCGGTCATCGTCTCCGGGCAGGAGCTGACCGTCGGGGCGGAGGGCTTCGTCCTGGTCCCCCGCGGCATCTTGCACACGTTCGGCAGCTTCGCCGGCCACGCGGCCCGGCTGCTGGTCATCCACGCGCCCGCGATGGACGCGTACTTCGCCGGGCTGCACGAGCTGTGGAACCGCGACGAACCTCCCTCGCCGGATGAAGAACGAGCGCTCATGACCCGTTTCGGCATGGAGACGGCCTAGCGTTTACCAGGTCGTTTCCGCGGCGCGCAGGGTACATTGTGCTGGATCGCAGCGGCCCGGCTACGTACTGCCGATTCCCAGGGGAGGCTCCGGGATGAGCACCGGCGCCCGGACCGAAAGGTCCGGTCCCTCCACGGCCGGGGTCGCCGGGGGCGGAGGCTCAACGGCTGATCCCGACGCCGCCGGACGACTGCTGGGGCGGCTGTCCGTGCTGCCGGCCTTGCTGGTGATGGCCTGGTTGCTGGCCGGGCTGCCGCTGCTGCTCGCGGGCGCCTTCACGCCGGTACTCACGCTGGTGCTGTCGGTTCCGCTCGCCGTGGTGCTCGCTATGCTCGGCCTGCGCTGGACGCCCGGCCGGCGGCCGGACGCCGAGCCGGCGCCCGGACCGGAGCAGGCGCGCACGCCCTGGTGGGCCGTGGCCGCCGTGGTCGCGATCGCGATCGCGTTCGGCCTCGACCAGCTGGCCTATCACTCGCAGTTCATCATCGTGACGCGCGACCCGGCCTCCTACTTCCAGTTCGGGAACTGGATCGCCCACCACGGCTCGCTGCCGATCGGCCAGGACCGCGCCGCGTTCGGCGGCACCCACCACGTGCTCGGCTTCTCGAGCTTCGCCTACTACCAGGTCGGCAGCACCGTGGTGCCGCAGTTCATGGCCGGGCTGCCGATGCTCCTGGCGCCCGCGTTCTGGGCCGGGGGCACGGGGGCGGCGGTGGCCATGGGCGCCCTGTTCGGGGCGGCCGCGGTGCTCACCTTCGGCGGCCTGGTCGCCCGGCTGGCCGGGCCGCGCTGGGCTCCGGTCGGGGCGCTCGTCCTCGCGCTCGCCCTCCCGGAACAGTTCGTCAGCCGGTCGACCTACAGCGAGCCGGTGGCGCAGATCCTGTTCCTCGGCGGGCTCTGCCTGGTCATCGACTCGCTGCGGGCCGACGGGGCCGCGGCCAGGGTCATCGCGGCCATCGGCGGCCTGGCCCTCGGCCTGACGCTGCTGGTGCGCATCGACGGAGCCAGCGACATCCTGCCGCTGATCCCGTACTGCGGAATCCTGCTCATCGGCCGCCGGCGGCAGGCGTGGCCCCTGGCCGGCGGCCTGGTGGTCGGCGGGATCTACGGAATCGTGGACGGGCTGGTGCTGACCAGGCCCTACCTGTCCAGCATCAAGACCTCGCTCGTGCCGCTGCTGCTGCTGGCGGCCGTGGCGGTCATCGCCACCCTGATCGCGATGGCGCTGCTGTGGGACAAGGGCCTGCCGAAGGTGCGCGGAAAGTGGCTGCCCAACGCGGTCGCCGGGCTGGTGGTCGTGGTGATGGTCGCCTTCGCGCTGCGCCCGTACGTGCAGACGGTGCGGCGCAGGTCGAGCGCGTTCTTCGAGTCCATCATGGTCAGCTACCAGCGGGCCGATCACCTGCCGGTCGCGCCGGAGCGGTTGTACTACGAGCTCAGCCTGCACTGGGTGTTCTGGTACATCGGCGTGCCGGCCGTGGTGCTCGCCACCGCCGGCGCCGCCCTGATCTCCCGCCGGTGCCTGCGGGGCCAGGCGCCCGCCTGGACCCTGCCCCTCATGATCTTCGCGTGGGCTATCGTCACGACGCTGTACGATCCGGCGATCACTCCCGATCAGCCCTGGGCCAGCCGCAGGCTGGTCCCGGCCGTGCTGCCCGGCTTCATCGTGCTCGCGGTGTGGGCCTCGGGCTGGCTCAGCGGCTGGCTGCGGCGCACGGGCACGGCCCGGGTGGTCCACGCCGGCGTCATGGTGTGCTGCGTGGCGGCCCTGGTGCTGCCGGCCGCGGTCACCACGTTCGGCCTGAAGGTCGCCAGCGGCGGCCCTGTCGGGATCCGGCTCGCCGCGAGACGGCCTGGCCTCGGCCCGGACGTACCAGGGCGAGATCGCGGCGGTCGACCGCCTGTGCGCGGCTATCCCGCGCGACGCGTCGGTGGTCTTCCTCGGCGGCACCGGCGGCGGGGACGCATCCCGGCTCACCCAGGTCGTCCGCGGGATGTGCGGCGTCCCGGCGGCCAGCATCGCCTCGCCGCGCCCGCAGAGCGTACAGCAGGTGGTGCGGGGCATCGAGCAGGCCGGCCGCCGGCCGGTGTTCCTGGCCGGGGTGCCGTCGCGGCTCACTCCGTACGGCGGCCAGATCAGGATGATCGTGAACTTGCGCACCACCCAGGACCAGAACGCCCTCACGGCTCCGCCCACGCACACCCTGCCGCTGGACGTCACCGTCTGGATGTCGGAGCCGGCCCGATGACCGCCGCCCCGCTCGACCGCCCGTTCGACCGCCCGCGTAATGGGACCGCGGAAACGGTAGTAGCCTCGGGCCCTGTGAACGTCCCGTCACCGCAGGATCCCTACGTCTCGATCATCCTGCCCTGCTACAACGAGCAAGATCACGTCACCGCCGAGGTGGCCAGGATCTGCGCGGCGATGGATTCCAGCGGATACACCTACGAGCTCCTGGCGTTCGACGATGCGTCCACCGACGAGACGCTCGCCCGGCTGCACGAGGCCGCGTCGCAGTTCCCGAGCCTGCAGATCGTGGCCTTCCACCGCAACGGCGGCTCCGGCACCGTCCGCCGGATCGGCACCCAGCGGGCCCGCGGGGAAATCGTGGTGTGGACCGACGCCGACATGACGTACCCGAACGAGCGTATTCCCGAGCTGGTCCAGATGCTCGAGAAGGACTCGAACCTCGATCAGGTGGTCGGGGCGAGGACCAGCGAGCAGGGCACCCACAAGCTGCTGCGGGTACCGGCCAAGTGGTTCATCCGCAAGCTCGCCGAGCGGCTGACCAACTCGCAGATCCCGGACCTGAACTCCGGCCTGCGGGCGTTCCGGCGCGAGGTCGCGCTGCCGTACCTGCGGCTGCTGCCGCCCGGGTTCTCCTGCGTCACCACGATCACGCTCGCCTTCCTGTCCAACCAGCACGAAGTGCGTTACGTGCCGATCGAGTACGCCAAGCGGGCGGGCACGTCGAAGTTCCGCTTCGTCAGCGACGCCTACCGCTACATCCTGCAGGTGCTGCGGATGGTGATGTACTTCAACCCGCTCAAGGTGCTCATGCCGCTGGCGCTCTTCCTGCTCGGCCTGGGCTTCGCCAAGGGCATCTACGACATCGTCGTGCATCCCGTGCACTTCGCGGCCGACACCATTCTGATCTTCGTGAGCGGGCTGATCATCGCCACGCTCGCGCTGCTGGCCGATTTGATCGTCCGGTCCAGAGGGGATACGTGAGGGCGCCGCCATCGGCGCGCGCTGGCTGTTCCATCGCGGACGTCCCCGCAGAACGGAGGCGGCGGTGAGCCTCGTCCCGTCAGCGGTCGAGTCGGCTCCCGTCGTGCAGCGCCCGCGGGGCTGGGCCAGGTCCGCAGCACCATGGCTGGTCTTGTGCTGTTACCTGGCGGGCGCGGTGGTACTGACCTGGCGGCTGTGGGCGGACCCCGCGTCGCGCGTGCAGGTCGGCGACCCTGAGGACGTCGACCTGTTCGTCTGGTTCATGCGGTACGCGGCGACGGCGGTCGCGCACGGGCACCTGCCGGCCCTGGTCACGACCGCGATGAACACGCCGCAGGGCATCAACGTGATGTGGAACACGTCGTTTCTGTTCCCCGGGGTGGTGCTGAGCCCGGTAACCCTGCTGTTCGGCCCGCAGGTCAGCCTCACCATCGCGCTGACGCTCGGCTTCGCGGGCTCGGCGGCCAGCCTTTTCTGGGTCTTGCGCCGGTGGGGAGCCACCGTCTGGCCGGCGGCCCTGGGCGGAGCGCTCTACGGATTTTCACCGGCCCTGGTGAATTCCGCTGTCGGCCACTACCACGTGCAGTTTGCGGTGCTGCCACCACTGATCATCGACGCGGCGCTGCGGATCGTCGCCGGCCGCGGTCACCCGGTCTCCAACGGCGTGTGGCTCGGCCTGCTGGTGGCCGCGCAAGTGTTCACCGGCGAAGAGCTGCTGACCTTGACGGCCGTGGCCGGCGTGGTGCTCGTGGCGGTGCTCGCGGCCAGCCGGCCCAGGTCGGTGCTGCGCCGGGCTCGTGGCACCCTGGTCGGCCTGGTCACGGGGGCCGGGGTAGCGCTGGCGATCAGCGGCTACGCCCTGTGGGTGCAGTTTCACGGTTCGCTCAGCGAGCA
Source organism: uncultured Actinomycetota bacterium (assembly GCA_963745575.1). Classification (GTDB taxonomy): domain Bacteria; phylum Actinomycetota; class Actinomycetes; order Streptosporangiales; family Streptosporangiaceae; genus JASHPR01. The sequence continues at coordinate 101,486 of CAVUYA010000016.1, forward strand.
TGGCAGCCCCTGGGCCACGGCCAACTTCAGAAGCCAGGCCGTCGACCTGGTCACCCCCGCCAGCAACATGCTCATTCACCGGGGAGCCAGCACGGTCGCGGCGGGCGCAGGCCTCCCGGAGTACCTGGCCTACCTGGGCTGGCCGCTGCTGGTGGTGCTGGTGGCCGTCGCGATCCGCTACTGGCGGGACCTGAGGGTCCGGGTGACCGCCGTGACGTGGGCGGTGCTGGAACTGTTCAGCCTCGGCAGCGGCAGCAGGTTTTTGCCGTGGCACTGGCTGCAGGGCCTGCCGGTCCTCGGGCAGGTGCTGCCCGACCGGCTCGCCGTCGTCGCCGACGGGGCGGCCGCCGCCGCGCTCGCCTTCTCGCTGCACCTGGCGCTCTCGGCGGCCCCGGAAGGCTCGGGCTGGGCCCGGCGAACCTGGCCCTTCGCGGTCGCGGCGCTGGCGCTGCTGCCCCTGATCCCGCTGCCCATGCAGGCGGCCCCGGCCCCGCCGGTCCCCGTCGGCTGGCGGGCGGCCCTCGCCAGACTGGGGCCGGACGCCCGGGTGCTCGTCGTCCCGATCCCCGATTCGCGCAACCCCGATCCGATGCGCTGGCAGGCGGACACGGGCGAACCCGGCTCGCTCATCGGCGGCTGGTTCGTCGGGCCCGACCAGAGCGGGCAGGCCATCGTCGAGAATTACGGCCCGGTGACGGCCGATAACGTCGCGGTCATGGTCAATAACGTCGCCAGGTACCTGAATGCCCTGTGGGCCGGGACGCCGACGTACAACGGGATAAATTACGCGCAGATCGACGTGGCTCGCGGGTACTGGAGACCCACCGCGATCGTTGCGGTCACCAGCCCCCACGTGCGGTTCGAGCAGGTCCTGGTCAAGGTCTTCGGCCGGCCTGATTTCCGGGTCGGCCAGCTGCTGGTGTGGCGGCTCTAGCCGTCAAGAGCGGGAGCATCCCGCCCGGCGCACGATCGTCAGCGCTCCGGTGTAGCGCAGCGGGATCTCGTGAGCCGCGCAGTACCCGTACCGCGCCAGGGTGCGCAACGAGTCCTGGTGCAGCCATCGCGGGAACGTGGCCCCGGGAACGTCGTACTCCAGCAGGAACACCTCCGGGCTACCCGGGTGCGCGGCGAGGAACCGGGCCACCGCGCGGGGCGTCACGTAGAAAACGGCCAGGGTGCGGGCGGCCGGGATCGGCGGGCGCGCCGCGACCGCTCCCGTCCACCCCTGGTACTTGTCCATGTAGTACAGCCACGGTCCGGCGTACCAGTCGGGCGGTGACCGGTCGGCCCGGATGATGACCAGGTCGCCGGGCGTGCCCGACGTCCGGGTCTCGGCGACCGCCGCCTTGGTGGCGCCCCACCAGACCGGCTCCACCGCCAGCCTGCTGGTCGCGGCGAACGTCCGTGCGGTGGACACCCCGAGCCCGGCCGCCGCGACGATGACCGCCACGCCGGCGACCACCGCGGCCACCGCGCGCCACCACTGGGCCGTGACCGGCCGGGTGCCGTCGGCGCCCCGCGGGCCGATCAGCGCCCGGGCCAGCCAGGCCGCGCCGATCGCGCACAGGATGTAGAGCAGCGGCAGCACGAAGATGTTCACCCGGATCAGGCCGAACGGCCAGCGCCGCACCGTCGACGCGGCCAGCTCGAGCAGCAGGGCCCCGCCGGCCGCGGTGACCAGTGCCCGCCCGGCGGCGTCCCGGACCGCCGCCACCAGCCCGGCGGCCAGCAGGATCACCGTGACGGCGATCAGCACGCCGTTGGCGGCGGGCGGCGGGGGGTACGACGGGGCGGCGTTGGCCGCGCCGCCGGCGATGCCGATGACCATCGACGGCACGTAGGACCCGAAGCCCGCGGCCGCGAAGCGCAGGAACGGCCCGATCGCGTGCGGCGCGTAGTTGGCCGCGAAGAACCCGGTGCCGGCCACGCCCGCCTGCGGGGACACGAACGCCACGTAGTGGACCAGCGCGATCGCCCCGGCGAGCGCGGCGCCCGCGACCCGCCAGGCTCCCTGGTCCCGGCCGCGCAGCGTGCGGACGAGATCCAGCGCCAGCAACGGCACGACCACCAGCAGGTTGGGCAGCGAGAAGACACAGGTCAGGCCCAGCGCCGCGTACAGCCCGATGAGCTGGGCCCGGCGCCAGGTGGTGCGCTGCGCCAGCAGGTACACGCCGACGGCCACGACCGCGAACAGGCCCTCGTAGGAGTAGGACTTCAGCTGCAGCGCGTAGTTGACGATCCAGCCGTCGGCCAGCAGCAGGGCCGCCGCGCAGAAGCTCGTCACCGGGCCGAGCCAGCGCCGGGCCAGCAGGTAGGTCGCCACCGCGAGCAGCGGCAAGGCCGCGAACATGGGGGCGCGCAAGCTCGGCCTCGGTGTCGCCGAGCACCAGGCGCGCCGCGGTCTCGATGCCGACCCAGCCCAGGGACAGCGGGGCGGCGGCCGTGCCCAGATGGGCCAGGAACGCGCCGCCCTGAGCGATCTCGTAGGCCCGTGACGCCTCGTCGTAGTAGAACGGCCTGGTCAGCAGGTGCCGCAGGAAGAATTCGATCACCACCGCCCCGACCAGGAGGGCGGCGACCGCGAGCAGGTCGGCCCGGCCGGGTACGCCCGGCCGCCGGATGTCCGGGCCGGGCGCGGAACTCGCCGCGGCGCCCGCCGGGCGGGTCCGGGGGATACTCACACCGGCGATCCTACGGTCTGCCCCGGGGTGAGACACGAAGGTAGGGTGACCGGAGGTACGCCCGGTCCTGCGCGGCCCGGGGATGTAGCATTCTTGCTGGCCTCGCTCTGCTAGCGTGATGGCGTTGAGCGAGCACCCCGGTGTGGCCGAGTGGCGTGCCCGGATACGTGCCTTACCGCGAGGGAGATCGCGACACCGATGGTTGACGCTACGACGAACCCGAAGTCCCGGCCTGGTGCCGCGCGGGGCGCCCCGGGTCGTCTCGGCTACGCGTCCGAAAAGCCGATCCCGTAGCAATGTCGCGACCTGCCGGCCCGCCCGGCGCCGCTCACCGGGCCGCCGAGCCCGCGGTCAGCCATCCGCCTGACCCGGCCGCCGCCCTGGGCGCCGACCCGGCCGCCGCCCCGGCGCCGACCCGGCCGCCGCCCCGGGACTGCCGCGCGTACTCGCCGTCCTCATCCGCCTCATGCGCTCGAAGCTGGTGCGAGCGGCGTTCCTGATCGTCGTGCTGGTCCTGCTGGGCCTCGCCCTCTACGGCCAGGCGGGCACCCTGTGGCAGCAGGTTCAGCGGCTGTCCTGGCCGGTCGTGCTGCTCGCCTTCGCGTTTGGCCTGCTGGGCTTGTTTTTCAACCTGATGGTCTGGCGGGAGCTGCTCGCTGACCTCGGCTCGCGACTCTCGATTCCCGAGGCGTGGCGCATCTACTTCATCGGCGGGCTGTCCAAGTACGTCCCCGGCAGCATCTGGCCGATGCTCGCCCAGGCGGAGCTCGGGGCCGACCGCGGCATCCCCCGGAGCAGGTCGGCCCTGTCGGTGGTCCTCAGCTACTCCGTGATGACGTGCCTGGGGCTGGTGGTCGGAGCGATCACGCTTCCGTTCGCGCACGCCGGGGCCGTGGCGCAGTACTTCTGGATCCTGCTCCTGATCCCGGTGGGCGTCGCGGCCCTGTCCCCGCCGGTCCTGAACCGGCTGCTCCGCCTGGTGCTGCGGGTGGCTCGCCAGCCCCGCGGGCTGGCGAGCGTGAGTTACCAGGGCCTGGCGCGAACCATCGGCTGGGCCATGGGCGCCTGGGTCGCCAACGGGCTCATGATCTACGTGCTCGTGCGGCATCTGTCCGGCGCGCGGCAGGGCACCCTGCTGGTGTCGATCGCCGCCTACGGGCTCTCCTGGTCCATCGGGTTCCTGGCGGTATTCGCCCCCGCCGGCGCCGGCGTCCGCGAGGCGGTCATGGTGGCCGTCCTGCACACCCAGACCACGACCGCGATCGCGCTCACAGTGGCGCTGGTGAGCCGGGCGCTGTCCGTGCTGGGCGACGCCGTCACCGGAGCGGCCGCCTCGGCGCTCGTCGGCCGCCGCCGGCTTCGCCAGATCCGCTCCGACCGCCGGCTCGCCGGCGACCGGCCCCCGCCCTCCGGCGACCGGCCCCCGCCCTCCGGCGACCGGCCTCCGCCCTCCGGCGACCGGCCTCCGCCCTCCGACGATCCCGTCGCCCCCGCCCCCTGACGCTGCGTCCGGCTTTCCGGGCCTGCGGACGGGGCCTGATCGCTGCCGGTCTTAGGGCTGATGTCCCGTCTGCTTCGGGCGCAGCTCGTCCAGCAAGGAGCTGATCATCGGTGACAGCCACCGGCTGAACTCGACCGAGAGGTGCGAGTCGTCCCTGAAGACCAGAAGGTTGCCCACCACGGCCGGGCAGGCGTGGTCGGCGCAGATCCAGTCCGCCGGGTTGACCAGGATGACGCCGCCGAGCTTCTCCAGGGCCCGGTTGACGGCCTGGTGCCGGGCCTGGTTGTAGGCCTTGCTCAGCGGCAGGTTGCAGGCCTTGACGTCGTCAAGGTGGGCGGCCACGCACTCGGCCACGTTGTAGCCGGGGTAGGGGGTGTCCTCCAGGTACACGATCTTCGCGGTGGTCGTCCGCTCGAGCGCGCGCACGGTGGCCACGGTGGCGTCGGCATACGCGGCCGGGGACAAAGTCGGGGCCTCGACGTCCGCGCTGGCCAGAACCACGACCGTCGGTTTGAGCGCCGCTATCCGGCGCAGCGTCAGGGTCCGCCAGGTATAGCACTGGGTGTACTGCTCGTTCAGCTCGCTATTCCGCTCGGCCACTTCCTGAGCCGCGCACCCCGATTTGGTCCAGTTGACGACGCGCCAGTGGACGCGGTCGCCGGCCTGGATGAACGCCGGCTGCCACTGCTGCATGTGCGAATCGCCGAACAGCACCACGGTGTCCTTGCCTGTTTGGTCGGCGAAGACGCACGGCCCCTGGGTGACGACCATGATGTCGGCATGGCACCCGTCGGAGGACGAGATGGGCACGTCGCCGTGCGCCTGCGCCGGCTCTGGAGTCAGGTTCCTGGGCGCAGCCACCGTGTTCAGCCCCGCGATAATGGCGGCCTTCATCTCGGCGGTGACGGCGGGGGTGGCGATGGACGCGTGGACGACGGTGGCGTCGCGGCCGGTGCCGACGAGCGGCGGAGGGTTCTCGATGACCACCGCCGCCGCGAACACCACGGAGCCCGACAAGGCGAGGCCAACCGCGAACCACTTGAGGTTCGGTAGCCGGAGCGACCGGGCGGGGTTCTCGATGAGCGTGAAGCTGATGACGGCGGCGGCGAGCGAAGCCGCGACGACCGCCCAGCGCTGCCACCAGCCCAGGGCGTGACCGAGGATCATGGGGGCGATGACCAGCATCGGCCAGTGCCACAGGTACCACGAGTAGGACACGCGCCCGCCGAACTGCAGTGGCCGCAGGCCCAGCAGCGCTCCCGCGCCGCGCTGAACCGCGCACCCGCACGCGATGAGCACGGCGGCCCCGACGACCGGGAGCGCCGCGGCCGAACCCGGGTACGGCGTCTGGTTGTTCAGGACGAAGGCCGAAACGACCACCGCGGCCAGCCCCAGTCCGCCTCCGGCCAGTGCGAGGGGGCCCGGCAGCCGCGCCAGCTGGGACGCGCCGAGCGCCACCAGCCCCCCGAGGCCGAGTTCCCAGGCCCGGGTGCCCAGCGAGAAGTAGGCCCACGGGGCATCCGCCGGGGTGAGGATCACCGAGTAGTAAAACGACCCCGCGACGATGGCGCCCAGCAGAACGCCGAGGAGCGCGTGCCGGTGGCGCCGGCCCAGGTACACGACGAGCACGATCAGGATCGGCCAGCACAGGTAGAACTGCTCCTCGACCGCCAGCGACCAGAAGTGCTGCAGCGGGGAGGCCGCGCTTCCCTCATTGAGGTACTGGGTGCCTTCCACGGCGAGCCGGTAGTTGAGGCCGTAGAACGTGGTGAAGATCCCGTCGACGGCGATCGGCCGGACCGACAGGGGCGGGGCCCAGATGCGAACAGCCACCACGGTCGCCACCACGACCGTCATGGCCGCGGGCAGCAGCCGGCGAATCCGGCGGGTGTAGAAGGTGGGCAACGCCCTGACGCCGTGCTCGCCGGCCGACTCCAGCAGCAAGCGCGTGATCAGGAAACCGGAGATCACGAAGAACACGTCGACGCCGACGAACCCGCCGTGTACGCCGAGCAGGCCGGCGTGGTACAGCACCACGAACAGCACCGCGAAGGCCCGCAAACCCTCGATGTCCGGCCGGAACTTGGCCGGCTTGGGCGGCTGCTGGCGAACATGCCGGCCGGACGGGGCACCCTCGGATCGCCGCAGGGTGCTAGTCATGGGGCAGCCGTCCTCCTGACGCGATCTGGTTCACTACGGGCGCAATCGCCTTTATAGCACCACCAAACCTGCATTCATCGCCGGCCAGAGCGTTTCACAGGAGCCTCGCAGCAGGCTCAGCCGTGCCCGGCCGGAGCGTCCGCCTCCTCCGGGCTGGCCGGGGCGGGGTCCGCGCCGTTAGCGGACTCGGCCTGCACGCCATCCGCGCCCGGGGCGCCGGACGCCTCCCCGGGCCCCGCGAGCAGGGAGCGGTGGAACTGGTCGAGGTCGATCTCGGCGCCGAGCCGGATGCTCTCCTGGGCCGCGAACATGCACAGCGTGGCCAGCGAGGAGCCCTCCCACGACAGCAGGTGACTGGGCTCGCCCTTGACCGCGCGGACGAACTGCTCGAGCTCCTCGGCGTGGCCCATCGACTTGCGCAGGCCGCTGCCCTGGCTGCGCGGCTTGCCCGGCCCGTACTCGGTGAGCTTCCCGAAGTCATCCAGGATCGCCACCTGGCCGCGGGCGAACACCGACAGCCGCTCGCGCGGGAACCCGGGCACGCCGGACTCGTTGAATACGACCGTGGCGGCGGCCCCGTCGTAGTGCAGGGTCACCGAGAAGTTGCAGAGCGTCCGGAGATCGTCGGGCAGCTTGCCCAGCGCCCGGGCGGTCACCGACACCGGCCGCTTGCCGATCAGCAGGTTGCACAGGTCGATGAAGTGCTCACCCTCGCTGACCAGGCGCCCGCCGCCGTCCACCGGGTCGAGGCTCCAGTGATCGGCGGGCAGCGGCTGCTGGGCGATCACGTACTCGACGAAGTCGACGGGAGACTTCAGCGACTTGCGGAGCGCGTCGACCAGGGGCGAGTACCGGCGGTTCAGGCCGAGGGTGACCAGGGTCGGCCGCTCCTCCATCAGCCGGAGCAGCTCGGCGAAGTCGTCGACGCGGGTGACCATCGGCTTCTCGATGAACACGGCCTTCCCGGCCGAGATCGCGGCCCGGATGTGCTCGTAGTGATCCGGCTGGTTCGAGCAGATCATCACCGCGTCGGTGCCCTCGTCGGCGAGAAGCTCGTCCACGTCGGTCGTGATCATCGTGGCGCCCAGGCCCGGGGCGGCCACGGAAGCGTTGCGCCCGGTCGCCGACGCGATGCCGCGGATCTCGACGTCCCGCAGGGACTTGAGGTTGGGCAGGTGCATGCCCAGCACGTGGTTACCGAACCCGATAAGCGAGATCCCGACCTTGCCCTCACGCTTAGGCCGCGGGTTGACCTCGATGGTCCGGCGGCGGTCCGGGTCGGGCCCGTACGAGATCAGGGCGGCCACGCCGGGCAGGGTCTTCTCGCGGATGGCATCGAACGGCTCCTGCGCCCGCTCCACCGGGTACACGCCCGCGATCAGCGGCTCGGGGTTGACGGCCCCCGTGGCGACGAGCCGGATGAACTCCTCGAGGTTGCGCTTCTCGGTCCAGCGCACGTACCCGAACGGGTAGTCGACCCGGCCCTTCTCGTAGCCGGCGTGGTAGCTCCCGGGCCCGTACGCGCGCGAGTAGCGCAGGTCGATCTCGCGGTACAGGAAGTTCTTCGGGTGGATGTTGAGGCTGACGTAGCCGACGATCACCACGCGGCCCTGCCGCCGGGTGATCTCCATCGCCGAGTTGATGATCTCCGGCGAGTCCGAGCTGGCGCAGATCACCGTGGCGTCGACGCCGTGCTTGCCGGTGAAGTCGCTGACGCGCCGCTTCCAGTCCGGCTCGGACGGGTTGACGACCAGGGCGGCGCCGGCCGCCGCAGCCAGCTCGTTCGCCTTCTCGTTGATGTCGATGCCGATCACCACGCAGCCGGCCGCCTTCGCGATGCTGGCGCAGAGCTGGCCGACCAGGCCGAGGCCGTAGATGGCGACCACCTCGCCGAACTTCAGGTCGGCGCGCCGCAGGGACTGCATGGCGATCCCGCCCACCGTGACGAACGCCGCGTGACGCAGGTCCACGCGGTCGGGCACGGGCACCACGTGGCTGATCGAGGGCGCGGCTACCTCGGCGTGGCCGCTGGCCGCGTACGCCACGGCCTGGCCGATCTCCAGCCCCTCCACGTGGTCGCCGAGGGCCAGCACCGTCCCGGCGCCGCTGTAGCCGATCTCGCGGGGGGTGACGATCTCGTGCCAGACCCGGCGCGCGGTCTGGCTGGGCCCGGTCGCGAGAATGGTCTGCTTGACCACGTTGCGCATCCACGGATCGGAGATCGTCTGGCGCACGAGCTCGGTGGGCGTCTTCTTCAGCGTGCCCATCTCCGTGCCCGAGCTGATCAGCGAGTAGCGGCTTTGCACCAGGACCTGATCCGGGCCCATATGAGGGGCGGGCAGGTCGGCGACCAGGACGCGTCCACGCCGGTCGATCACCCTGCGGAACACCTGCTTCATGCCGGCCTCAACCTGCCTTCGATCAGATCGGTTCTTTTCATCCATCGTTGCCAGGCCAACAGTAGTGGGCAGCCACGAGGAGGATGAAAAGGGCTCGTCATCCCGGCCGCGGCGCGGCGGCCGCAGCGGCCCCGGCCGGCCGGGGCGCCACGCTACCAGAGCCAACCCGCTGTGACGGCCGACGAGGCCCCCCGGGGGTGCGCTAATCTTTACCGGTACTTCGAAGCCCTCAGCCCACTGGACTCCTGCGCCAGGCCCGGGCCGCTCGTCCCGCTCTGGGGTTCCGAGCGCCAGCAGATCCGAGGTTATCGCTGCCATGACAGAGGACCGGCACACGGCCACCGCCCGGCGCGGGACCGGGACCCGGCTGGACGTGCTGGACCGGGTCCTGCAGACGGCGCGGTCGGCCGACTACGCGGGGTACTCCAAGCACGACGGGCTGAACTCACCCGCCCTGGCCCTGCTGGCCGGCCAGTCCCGGCTGCGCCGCCTCGGGGCCATCCAGGTGGTGACCCGCAGCCCGGTCGACCTGCGACCGCTGCTGGGCGTGCGCAAGGCGAGGAACGCCAAGGGGCTCTCGCTGTTCGCCCGGGCCCTGCTGGCCCGGCACCGGATGACCGGATCGGACGGCGACGCCCGCGAGGCGCGCGAGCTGCTGGACTGGCTGATCGGCCACCCGGCCCCAGGATTCGAGTGGCTGTGCTGGGGCTATCCCTACCCCTGGCAGGACGTCGGGTTCTTCGCCCCGCGGGACTTCCCGAACCGGGTGGTCACCTCGTTCGTCGGCCAGGCCCTGCTCGACGGGTACGAGACGCTGCACGACGACCGCTACCTCGACGCGGCGGCCCGCGCCGTCTCGTTCCTGCTCGAGGCCCCGAAGACGCTGTTCGAGGACGACGGCCGGCGGTGCGTCAGTTACGTCCCGGACCCGGCCATCGACTGGATCGTTATGGATGTCTCGGCCCTGGCCGGGGCGCTCGCCGCGCGGCTGGGCGCGATCACCGGCGACGGCGACCTGGTCCGGGAGGGCGGCCGGCTGGTCCGCTACGTGGTCTCCAAGCAGACCGACTACGGCGCCTGGTACTACGCCGACCCGCCGTCGGCCAGCCACATCACGCACGACAACTACCACACCGGCTTCATCCTCGACGCGATCCTGGGCTACGGGCTGTCCGCGGGCAGCGACGAGTTCGATTCCGCCTACCGCCGCGGCCTGGAGTTTTACCAGCAGCGGCTGTTCGAGCCGAGCGGCGCGGCGAGGTTCATGAGCGACCGGGAGTACCCGGTCGACATCCACGGGTGCGCCCAGGGGGTCATCACGTTCTCGCTGCAGCAGCGGCACCTCGGGACCGGGGCGCAGACCGCGACCCGGGTGCTGGACTGGACGCTCGGCCACATGTGGGACCCGGCGAGCGGCTGGTTCTACTACCAGAAGCGCCGCCGGTACCGGACCCGCATCCGCGAGTTGCGCTGGTGCCAGGGCTGGATGTCGTGGGCGCTCGCCAGCTACATAGAGAACTGCGGAGAACAGTCATGAGGGGATTCCCAGGCCGCGAGCTGTCGCTCGACCCCGGACGCAGCAAGTTCGAGCGGCTGTACGCCAACCTGCTCGGCGCCCCGGCCAACGGGCTGCGCATCCGGCTGCGGCGGGTGCTGCCCGCCACCGCGGGCTCGTACCGGACGATCCTGGACGCCGGCTGCGGCTCGGGGGTGTTCAGCTTCGAGCTCGCCAAGCGGCACCCGGAGGCCCAGGTCACCGGCGTCGAGCTGGAACCCGAGCTGGTGGCCCGGGCTAACGAGATCGCCAGGCGCGCGCACCTGGCCAACTGCCGCTTCCAGCAGGGCGACGTCACCAAGCTCGACTTCGACGACGAATTCGACCTGGTCGTGAGCGTGGACAACTTCGAGCACGTCGAGGACGACATCGCGGCCATGCGCACCCTGCTGCACGCGCTGCGCCCGGGCGGGCGGCTGGTGGCCCACGTCCCCGGCTACGAGCGGCGGTGGCTCCTGCTGCGCCGCCGGGTCAACTTCGACGTTCCCGGGCACGTCCGGCCCGGCTACCGGGCCGACCAGCTGGTGGGCAAGCTGCAGCAGGCCGGGTTCCAGGTCACCGCCCACCAGTACACCTACGGGGCCATCGAGACCTTCACCAACAACATCTCCTACCTGATCACCGGGGCCGACCAGCGGCGCAAGGTGCAGTACGCCGCGGTGTTCCCGGTGCTGCTGGCCGTCTCCTGGCTCGGGAAGTTCTCCCGGCCGAAGTGGGGCGCCGGCGTCCTCGCCGTGGCCCGGCGCCCCCTGCAGGCCGGTGCCGGCGCCCCTGCCTCGGCCGAGGCCGGCTCCGGGGTCTCCCGCGAAGCCTCCGGCCACAGGGTTCCCTGATCGCATGCGCGTGCTCATCGACATCCTGCATCCGGCGCACGTCCATTTCTTCCGCAACTTTTACGCCGAGATGGAAGCCCGCGGGCACGAGGTGCGCATCACCGCCCGGGACAAGGACCGGTCCGTCGACCTGCTGCGCGCCTACGGCCTGCCCTACCAGCAGATCTCGCTGCAGAAGAGCGGGGCCGGCGGCCTGGCCGTCGAGATGGCCCAGCGCACGCCGCGCCTGATGAAGATCATGCGCTCGTTCCGGCCGGACGTGATGACCGGGATCATGGGACCGTCCATCGCGCTGGCGGGGGCGCTGCGGGTACGCCGGGTGCCCGCGGTGGTGTTCTACGACACCGAGTTCGCCGTGCAGACCAACCGGGTCGTGTACCCGCTGGCGTACAGCGTGTGCACCCCGGACTGCTACCAGGGCACGGTTGGCGGCCGCCACCTGACCTACGCCGGCTACCACGAGCTCGCCTACCTGCACCCGAACCGCTTCCGGCCCGATCCCGCGGTGCTGGCCGAGTTCGGCGTCAGCCCGGGGGAGCCCTACTCGATCGTCCGGTTCGTGTCCTGGCAGGCCGTGCACGACCGGCGGGAGCGGGGCCTGTCGGCCAAGCAGAAGCGCCACCTGGTCGAGGTGCTGCAGCGCCGCGGCCGGGTGTTCGTCTCCTCCGAGGGGCCGCTGACCTCCGACCTCGCCGGCCTCGCCGTCTCCGGGCCCGTGGAACAGATCCACCACCTGATCGCCCACGCCCGGCTGGTGGTGGGCGAGTCGGCCACGATGTCGTCGGAGGCGGCCGTGCTCGGCGTGCCCGCGGTGTTCATCGCGACCACGGGACGGGGATACACCGACGACGAGGAGCGGCGGTACGGGCTGGTGCGGCATTTCACCGAGGACCAGTACGACATGGCGCTGTCCGCGATCGAGGAGATACTGGCCGGGCCCGCGCCGGTGTGGCAGGCGGCGCGGCAGCGGCTCCTGGACGAGAAGATCGACGTCACCGCCTGGATGGTTAACTACTTCGAGACCTCCTTCGCGGGAAGGCGGTAACGATGAACCTGACGATCGGGGACCTTCGTGTGCGGGATAGCGGGCACCTCGGGCTTCGGAGACGAGCGGCTGCTGCGGGCCATGACCGACACGATCGCCCACCGGGGCCCCGACGGCGAGGGCTTCTACAGCGGCGATGCGGTCCACCTCGGTAGCCGCAGGCTCGCGATCCAGGACGTGCCGGGCGGCTCGCAGCCGATGGCCAACGAGGACGGCTCCGTGGTCGTCGTGTACAACGGCGAGATCTACAACTACCCCGAGCTGCGCGAGCTGGTGCTGGGCCGCGGGCACCGGCTGACCACCCACTGCGACACCGAGGTCCTGCCCCACCTGTACGAGGACGAGGGGATCGACTTCGCGGCCCGGCTCAACGGGATCTTCGCGTTCGCCCTCCTGGACCGGGCCCGCGGCGCGCTGTTCCTGGTCCGGGACCCGCTCGGGGTGAAGCCGCTGGTGTACTCGGTCACCGGCGGCAAGCTGGCCTTCGGGTCCGAGGCCAAGGCCGTGCTCGCGAGCGGGCTCGTCCCGGCCGAGCTCGACGAGGCCAGCCTGCACCTGTCGATGAACGTTCGCTACGTCCCCGGGGACCGGACGTTCTTCGCCGGCATCAAGCGCCTGCCGCCCGGGCACGTGCTGGAGTTCGCCGGCGGCCGCGCCCGGCTGCACCAGTACGCGGCCGTCGACTGGACGCCGGACCCGGCCCGGTCCGCCGCCGAATGGCTTGAGGGAATCCGGTTCCACTACCAGGCCGCGGTCAAGCGGCAGCTCATCTCGGACGTGCCAGTCGGCGTCTCGCTGTCCGGGGGCATCGACTCGAGTTCCATCGTGGCCATGCTCCGGCGCACCACGAGCGGGCCCATCAAGACGTTCAGCCTCGGCTTCGACGAGCCGACCGACGAGACCGACGACGCCCGGTTCGTGGCGCGCACCTTCGACACCGAGCACCAGGAGGTGGTGCTGCACGAGCCGGCCCTGGCGCACCTGGCGGACGCCATCTGGCACACCGAGGAGCCCAAGGTCAACTCGCTGCAGCTGTACCTGCTGCACCGGTTCATCGGCGAGCACGTCAGCGTGGTCCTGTCCGGGCTCGGCGGCGACGAGCTGTTCGCCGGCTACGACTTCTACGGCTACATGCTGCGCACCGCCCGCCTGCGCGGCGGCGTCCCCGGCGCCGGGGCACGTGCCCTGGCGCCCGCCCTGGACTGGGCGGCGCGCCGGTCGGCCGGGCTGGGCCGGCCCCAGCTCGACCTGGCCACCCGCAAGCTGGAGTGGCTGGCCGCCTGCGGGGACGGGGCCCGCAACTACCTGCTGCTGCGCAACGCCTGGGACTTCAACCCGGCGCTGCTGCGGCGCGTCTACACCCCCGAGTTCGCCGACCGGCTCACCGTGTCCGCCCGCGAGCACTACGACGCCTACTTCACCGACGGGCGGCCCCTGGAAAGCCAGGCCCTGCGCGCCGAGTTTGCGACCAAGATGGTGTGCGACCTGCTGCACAACGAGGACACCATGTCCATGGCGCACTCCGTGGAGTCCCGCGTCCCCCTGCTCGACCTCGACCTGGTCCGGTTCGCCGCCCGCGTCCCTGACGACATCCGCTTCGGCCAGGGCCCCAAGGGGCTGCTCAAGAACGCGCTGGCCGGGGTGCTCCCCGGCCGCGTACTGGACAAGCGGAAATGGGGATTCACCTTCGACCCCGTCGAGCAGTACCAGAAAGACCTCGGGCCCATGGTCCGGGAGATGCTGTCACCGGACCGGCTCCGGCGGTCGGGCATCTTCAATCCCGAGTTCGTCCGGGCCGTGCTGCAGGCCGAGCCCCGCCAGCGCCTGCGCTGGCACTATTTCCTGCTCTGGCAGATGATCGGCGTCGAGACCTGGCTCACGACGTTCACCAAGGAGTTCCCCCAGGGCCAGGCCGCGGCGACCGGGGCCAGCTCGCCGGCCGCTCGCGAAGGAGCATGACGCCATGAAACCCCAGCCAGGCAGCACCGTGGACACGGTCCGCGACTTCTGGCAAGCCCACATCAACAACGAGTACTACACCGATGCCGAGCGGGCCTCGGATTCCTATTTCGACGAGATCGAGCAGCGCAGGTACGGCACGCACTATCACCTGCCCGAGCTGTTCGCGTCGCTGGACGGCGCGGGCCGGCGCCTGCTCGAGGTGGGCTGCGGCATCGGCGTCGACAGCATCCAGCTGGCCAAGCGGGGCTTCGCGGTGACCGCGGTCGACCTGACCGAGAACGCCCTCGCGGTGGCCAGGCAGTTCGCCGCGCGCCGCGGGGTCAGCATCGACTTCCGGCTCGGCAACGCCGAGGGGCTCGACTTTCCCGACCAGAGCTTCGACGTGGTCTACTCGTTCGGCGTGCTGCACCACACCCCCGACATCGGGCGGTCCGTGGCGGAGGTGCACCGGGTCCTGCGTCCCGGCGGAACGGCCTACGTGATGCTGTACCACCGGGATTCCCTGGTCAACCTGGTGCACCGGGCGCTGCGGCTGCCCTACGAGTCGCCGACCGACCGGGAGGATCACTGCCCGGTCGTGTACACGTTCAGCCGGAGCGGCGCCCGCCAGCTGTTCCGCGCCTTCTCGAGCGTCGAGGTCCACTCGGAGTACCCGTTCACCTACGGCTTCGGCCCGCTCACCACGAAGCTGCCGCTGGCCGTCCGGCGCCCGCTCGGCCGGGCCATCGGCTGGCACCTGATGATCACCGCCCAGCGCTGAGGGCCTCATGAACCGGTGGCTGATCGGCGGGGCCGGGGGGATGCTTGGCCGCGATCTCGCCGCGGCCCTGCGGGCCGCCGGCGCGGACGTGACCGCCCTGACCCGCCAGGATCTCGACATCACCGACGAGGCCGCCGTCCGGGCGGCGCTGCGCCGCGGCCGGCGCCTGGGCCGGCGCGGGCCGAGAACATCGTCTAAGCTGACCGCTCTACTGGCTTTACGAGCCGAGCGCGTTCGGCTCGGTCCTGCACTGACGACACTGATGTGAGGTGACTGGAAATGCGGCGGATTCTGTCAGCGGTCGCCGTGGTGGCCGTGACGGCCGGGATCGCGGCGTGCGGCAGCTCGAGCAGCTCCTCGTCGGGTTCCGGCGGCAGCGGCGCCACCACCGCGAGCTGCTCCAACTCCGCGATCCAGCCGGACCTCTACCAGAAGGGCCAGCTCACGGTGGGGACCGACAAGCCCGTGTACCCGCCGTGGTTCGAGAACAACAACCCGGCCAACGGCAAGGGGTACGAGAGCGCGGTCGCCTACGCAATCGCCAAGCAGCTCGGCTTCCAGCCCTCCCGGAGTGAAGTGGGCGTACGAGCCGTTCAACGCCTCGTACGCGCCGGGGCCGAAGAAGTTCGACTTCGACATCAACGAGATCTCCTACACGCCGCAGCGGGCCACGGCCGTGACGTTCTCCGATAGCTACTACGACGTGCAGCAGGCGCTCGTCGCGCTGAAGAACGGCCCGATCGCGACCAAGCACTCGCCAGCCGACCTGAAGGCCTACATCTACGGCGACCAGGTCGGGACCACCAGCCTGGCCTTCATCACCAGCCAGATTCAGCCGACCGCCCAGCCCAAGGTCTTCCAGACGCTGAACGACGTGAAGTCGGCCCTGCAGACGCACCAGATCGACGCGCTGGTGACGGACACCCCGACCGCCCAGTTCATCTCGTCATCGGAGATCCCGGGCACCGAGATGGTGGCCCAGTTCCCGAGCACCGGCGAGCACTACGGCCTGCTGTTCAGCCAGGGCAACCCGCTGGTCACCTGCGTCAACAAGGCCATCGCCACGCTGAAGAGCAACGGGACGCTGCAGCAGCTGCAGAAGCAGTACCTGCAGATCTACCTCACCGTCCCGACCATCCAGCCCTGACACCGCCCGCGGTCGGCGTCCGGTGATCCTCGGCGGCGGCGGCGGCCCGGTCCCGGGGTCGTTCGAGACGGCCGGGCGCGGGCCGCGCCTGCTCAGCGGCGGTGGCCGGCGGGCGGCCGCGATCTCCACGGCCAGCACCGTGGCCGTGCTCGCCGCGGTGGTCGCGATCTTCCTGCTCGCGCCGGGCAGCGCCCAGGTGCGGCACACGTTCTTCAACCCGGCCAACATGTGGCAGTCGTTCATCGGCAACCCGAAGAAGGGCTACTACTCGGTGGGCGAGGCTCTCTGGCTGAACATCCGGATGTTCATCGCGGCCGAGATCCTGATCCTCATCGTGGCCCTGGTCATCGCCCTGGTCCGGCTGTCGACCAGCCCGGTGATGTTCCCGTTCCGGGTGCTCAGCCTGATCTACGTGGACTTCTTCCGCGGCGTGCCGCTGCTCCTGGTCATCCTGGCCATCGGCTTCGGCGTGCCCGCGCTCCGGCTCCCGTTCGTCTCGGCCCAGGCGGTCGCCGTGTACGGGGTGGCGGCGCTCGTGCTGTCGTACTCGGCGTACGTGTCCGAGGTGTACCGGGCCGGCCTGAACTCGGTGCACCAGAGCCAGGTGGCCGCCGCGCGCTCGCTCGGCCTTTCCCAGGCCACCACGCTGCGCTACGTGGTCCTGCCGCAGGCCGTGCGCAACGTCATCCCGCCGCTGCTCAACGACTTCATCAGCCTGCAGAAAGACACGGCCCTGGTCGGCGTGCTCGGCGCGATCGAGGCGAACGAGGCCGCCCAGATCTACAGCAGCACCGTGTTCAACTACTCCAGCTACACCGTGGCCGCCATCTTGTTCCTGCTGCTCACCATCCCGCTGGCCCGGTTCACCGACCGGGTGATCGACCGGGACCGCAGGCGCCGCCTGGCCGGGGTCGGCCCGTGAGGGCGGCACGGTGACCGCCGCCGGTGCCGACCCCGCGGCGGATGCGCCCGCCGAGGGCGAGGCGATCAGGATCGAGGGCCTGCGCAAGTCGTTCGGCGCCCACGAGGTGTTGCGCGGCGTCAACCTGTCGGTGTCCACGCACGAGGTCATCTGCCTGATCGGTGCTTCCGGCTCCGGCAAGTCCACCCTGCTGCGCTGCGTCAACCTGCTCGAGCCGATCGACGCCGGGCGGATCAGCCTGTGGGGGCAGGAGATCACCGGCGCGGGCGTCGACCCGAACCTGGTGCGCAGGTACGTCGGGATCGTGTTCCAGTCCTTCAACCTGTTCCCGCACATGAGCGTGCTGCGGAACATCACGCTGGCGCCGGTCAAGGCGCGCGGGGTACCCCGGGCGCAGGCGGAGGACGAGGCCCGGGCCCTGCTGGACCGGTTCGGCCTGCTGGACCGGCAGTCCGACTACCCGGACCGGCTCTCCGGCGGCCAGCAGCAGCGGGTGGCGATCGTCCGGGCGCTGGCCATGCACCCGCAGATCATGCTCCTGGACGAGGTGACCAGCGCGCTCGACCCCGAGCTCGTGGGCGAGGTCCTCGACGTGATCAGGGAGCTGGCGGCCGGCGGCATGACCATGCTCATCGCCACCCACGAGATGGGATTCGCCCGGGACATCGCCAACCGGGTCTGTTTCCTCGCCGAGGGCGCCATTATCGAGGACGCTCCGCCATCGGAGTTGTTCACCAACCCGAAGGACGAGCGCACCCGGCGGTTCCTGCGCCGCATTGTCGAGGCCGGCCGGCTCTGAAGCGCAAGCCAGCAGCCCCGCGCCATGACCTGCAGGCGGGCTCACTCACCCCGCACCGCCGGACGCCGAGCCACACTCTCGCACCATCCGGCGCGCTTTAGCCTGATGACGAGTGACAGCGGTTACGGGAGGGCGCGTGGAGCAGGCCGAGCTCAGGCGCATGGAACGCATGATCGACAGCGAGGTGAAGACGCGCTTCACGTCCGGCGCGGTGCGGCGGGTCGCCTTGCGGCAAACCCAGGACGACCCGGAAGAACTGCTGGTCCGGGTGTTCATCGAGATCACGGACGGATCGCAGGACCCCCGGCGGTCGCCCTGGCCGGGCTCGGGAAACCGGACTAGTCGCTCGCGGCCCAGGTCACCGGTCCGGGGGCAGCAGCGCGACCGGGATGTCGACGTACCGGGACCGCAGGTACTCGCCGAGCCCCTTGGCCTGCGGGTCGGGCCGGGTCGAGGCGGCGACCCCCAGGCCGAGCAGCCCGACCACGACGAAGTTGACCGCGCCCAGGTTCGCCAGCTCATACCGGCGCACCTCCAGGCCGGCGGCCTCGGGCAGCAGCTCGCGGAACCTCGGTATGTCGAGGTACCCCCGCAGCCAGCCGTACGCCTGCGGGTCCCTGACCCACAGGCCGACGTTCGCGTTGCCGCCCTTGTCACCGGAACGCGCGCCACAGATCAAGCCGAGCGGAGCGCGCCGGGCCGGCCCCGCCGCATGCCACGTGACCGGTCCCGCCGCCCCGCCCGGCACCGCGGCCCGCGCGCCCGCGCCCCGGGGCGGCGGCGAGATCGCGCGGCGGCTCCCGTCGGGCAGGACCACCGCGTGCTCCACCACGTCCGCGGGCACGAACGTCGGCCAGTAGACGCCGTACGCGCTCTCCGCGGTCGGCGGGGTCGTGGTGTGGAACCCGGCGTAGCCGGCCAGCGCCAGCTCGATCGTGGCGTTGGAGAATGACCGGCCGACCTTGGCCGGGTCGGGGTCGGCGACCGTGATCCGCAGCTGGGCCGTGGCCTGCTCGTTGGTCGGCGCGTCGGGCCGGTCGGTGCGGATCAGCCGCACGTCGACCTCGGCGAACCGCTCCTGGCCGCCGAGCAGGTCGAACAGCATCGCCTCCGCCCTGGCCGCCTTGTCCTCGATGTCCAGGCCGGTCAGCACCATCGTCATCGTGTTGCGGTAGCCGCCCAGGTAGTTCAGCGCGACCTTGAGCTGATCCGGCGGCGGGCTGCCGCGGGTACCGCTGACCCGCACCCGGTCCGGGCCGTCAGCGTCCAGCCTGATCGTGTCGAAGTGCGCGATCACGTCGGGGTTGGCGTACTGCGGCTCGGCCAGCTCGTAGAGCAGCTGCGCGGTGACCGTGCCCGCCGACACCAGGCCCCCGGTGCCCGGGTGCTTGGTGATCACGCTGCTGCCGTCGGCGGCGACCTCGGCGACCGGGAAACCCGGGTAGCGCCGGTCGGGCAGCTCGGCGGGGAACGGGTAGTTGCCGCCGGTGGCCTGCGGGCCGCACTCGATCACGTGCCCGGCCACCACCGCGCCGGCCAGCTCGTCGAGGTCGTCCGGGCCCCAGCCGTGCCAGGCCGCGGCCGGGCCGACGACCAGCGAGGCGTCGGTGACCCGCGGGCAGACCACGACGTCCGCCCCGGCCCGCAGCGCGGCCGCGATCCCCCAGCCTCCGAGGTAGGCGTTCGCGGTCACCGGGGTGACGCCCGCCTTGGCCAGCGGCTCGCCGGTATCGGCGTGCGCCAGGGGGTGCCCCGCCTCGGTCAGCTCGCCGAGCCGGTCCAGCAGGTCGTCCCCCTCGACATGGGCGATCTTCGGCGCCAGGCCGAGCCGGGCGGCGATCTCGCGGAGCCGGCCCGCCAGCCCGGCCGGGTTGAGCCCGCCCGCGTTGACGACGATCGTGATGCCCCGGTCCAGGCAGGTGCCGATGACCTCCTCGAACTGGCTCAGGAAGGTCCGCGCGTAGCCCGCGGCCGGGTCCTTCTGCCGGGCCTTCCACAAGATCAGCATGGTGAGCTCGGCCAGGTAGTCGCCGGTGAGCACGTCGATGGGGCCGCCCTCGACCATCTCCCGCGGGGCCGATGCCCGGTCGCCGTAGAAACCGGAGCAGTTGGCGATCCGTACCGGGCGCCTCATGCCCGGCTCTCCGGCCTCATTCCCCATTCCTGCGGCCCGGCGACGCTAGTTCAGCATGCGCTGCCAGCCCGCGGGAACCCGGCCGGCCGGTCCCGGCACCGGCTGGTCGAGGGGGTGATGCTCCGGCGGGGCGAGCTCCGGGCCGTCGTAGGTCTCTTGGGTCTCGTAGCTCCAGAACCAGTTCTCGCCCGGCTCGAAGCTGCGGATGAACGGGTGCCCGGTGGCCTTGGCGTGCGCCGTCGCGTGCTGCGAGGGTGAGTTGTCGCAGCAGCCGATGTGCCCGCACTGGGCGCACCGGCGCAGGTGCAGCCACCACCCGCCGCTCGCCTCGCACTCGACGCAGCCGGTACCGCTCGGCGGGACGGACGGGTCGATTCCCGGCACCGTGGTCATCCTGCTTCCTCCTCGTGGGGTTCCGGGGCGTCGCCGGGTTCCGGCTCGCGGTCGGCTTCCGGTGCACTGCCGGGTTCCTGGGTCACGTCGGGTTCCGAGGCCGCCAGCGGGAGCCACACCCGGAACCGGGTGTCGCCGGGGACCGACTCCACCTGGATGGCCCCGTGGTGCTTGTTCGCGACGATGCGCCAGGAGATGTCGAGCCCGAGCCCGGTGCCCTCGCCCACCGGCTTGGTGGTGAAGAACGGCTCGAAGATCCGGTCCTTGATCTCCGCGGGGCACCCCGGGACCGGTGTCGCCGAACTCGACCACCAGGTATTCGTCGCGCTCGAGCGTGGTGCGCACGGTCAGCGTGCCCGTCTCGCCCATGGCCGACACCGCGTTGTCGATCAGGTTGGTCCACACCTGGTTCAGCTCGGCGGCGTAGGCGGGGATCTTGGGCAGCGTCCGGTCGTAGTCCTTGACGACCGTGATCCCGGGAGGCATCTTGCCGCCGAGCATCAGCAGCGTGCTGTCCAGCAGCTCGTGCACGTCGACGACCTGGTGCGGGGCGCGGTCCAGCTGTGAGTACTGCTTGGCCGCGCCGACCAGGGTGGAGATCCGCGTGGTGGAGTCCTCGATCTCGCTCATCAGCAGCTCGGTCTCGACCGAGTAGCCGATCCAGCGCAGCGCGCCGTCCAGGGTCGTCTCGTCCACGGTCGCCGCGACCTGATCGAGCCAGGCGGTGTCCAGGCCCGCCTGCACGAAGATCGGGGCGAGATCCCAGCTGGCCGCGATGTTGCGGTCGTCGAGCCAGTCGGTGATGGCGTCCTCGCGGTCGGACGCCTCCATCGGGCTGAGCGTGGGCGCCTTGGCGACCAGTTCGACGGCGCGTTCCTGGAGCTGGATCAGCGTCTGCAGGGTCTCCGGGTTGAACCGGCCGCCCGCGATCATGCCCAGCTTGTGGCGCATCCCGGCGACCCGCTCGCGCAGCGCGGCCGTGGCGCGCACCGCCGCGGCCGCCGGGTTGTTGAGCTCGTGCGTGAGGCCGGCCGACAGCGAGCCGAGCGCGAGCAGCCGTTCCCGCTGGCGCGACGACCTGCTGGGTGTTCCGGTACCCGAAGAACACCCCCTCGAGCAGGTGCACCGGCATCGGGAACCAGTCCTTCATCAGCCGCGCGAAGTCCCTGGCGTCCAGCACGAAGAAGCGCGACGGTTCCGACACCCGGACCGAGTTGTTGTAGACCTGAGCCACCCCGTCGAGGTACGCGTTGAAGGCCCCGGAGTAGGTGCCGCGGTTGGACGTCCTCGACACCTCGAGGTCGTCAGCGCCGACCCGCCGCAGCAGGATGGTGGTGCCGTCCAGCAGCACGTAGAAGCAGGTGGCAGGGTCGCCTTCGCGGTACAGCAGCCCGGGCTGGATAAGTTCGACGTGCCCGTGGCTGCACAGCCAGGCCAGCTGCTCGTCGTTCAGCTTCTCGAACAGGAACAGGGTGCGCAGTTCCTCGGGGCTGCACGTCATCTGCTCGCCGTGGGCGAGGCATACCGCTTCTTGCTGGGCAGGCTCGGTCATCAGTTTCTCCAGATATCGGTGCACCAGCATGACGGCCATGGCGCCCTCGCCCACGGCCGAGGCGACGCGCTTGGCCGACTCGGCCCGCGCGTCGCCGGCCACGAAGACGCCGGGAACGCTGGTCTCCAGGTGGTACGGGAGGCGGTCCAGAGTCCAGCCCTGGGGCCTTTCCCCCTCGACGGACAGGTCCGGGCCTGCCACCACGAACCCGCGCTCATCGCACGCCACGATGTCTTTCAGCCAGTCGGTGAGCGGGGCCGCGCCGATGAACAGGAACAGCCACGGCGCGTCGACGGTCTCGGTCGCGCCGGTCGAGGTGTCACGCAGCGTCAGGCTCTCCAGGTGCTCGTAGCCCTGGGCTCCGACGACCTCGGTGCAGGTGCGGACCGTGATGTTCGGGATGTCCCTGATCTGCTGGATCAGGTAGAACGACATCGACCGCTCCAGCGACGGCCCGCGGATCAGGATCGTCACGGACTTGGCGCGGCGCGCCAGGTACACGGCGGCCTGCCCGGCGGAGTTCGCGCCGCCGACGATGTACACGTCCTGGTCGGAGCACGCGGCGGCCTCGGTGAGCGCGGACCCGTAGTAGACCCCGCGGCCGGTCATGTCGTCGAGGCCGGGCGCGGCGAGGCGCCGGTAGGAGACGCCGGTGGCGAGGATCACGGTGTGCGCGTCAATTCCGGTGCCGTCCGCGAAGCGGACGCTGCGCGCGGACCCGTTGATCTCCAGGCCGACCACGTCGCGCGTGGTCAGCACCTCGGCCCCGAACTTGGCCGCCTGCCGGCGGGCCCGCTCGGTCAGCTGCGCCCCGGACACCCCGTCCGGGAAGCCGAGGTAGTTCTCGATCCGCGAGCTCTGGCCCGCCTGCCCTCCGGTCGCGGTGCGCTCGACCAGCACCGTGCGCAGCCCCTCGGACGCGCCGTACACCGCCGCGCCCAGCCCGGCCGGGCCGCCGCCGATGACGATCAGGTCGTAGAAGTCCTTGGCGGGCGTGGTGGCCAGTCCCACCTTGCCGGCCAGCTCGGCGTCGGCCGGCTCCACCAGCGCCTCGCCGTCCGGGGTGATCACGACCGGCAGCCGGAGCCCGTCGCCGTCGGTGGTCTCGATGCCGGCCGCGCGCAGCAGCCGCTCCCCTTCCGGCTCGTCCGAGGAGTACCAGCGGTACGGCACCTGGTTGCGGGCCAGGAACTCGCGCACCTCCGACGAGCGCGCCGACCACCGGTGGCCGACGATCTTGGTCTCCGGGACCGGCCGGTGGTCCGAGCACAGCCACGCCTCGAGCAGCCCGTCCACCACGGGGTAGAGCTTCTCTTCCGGCGGGTCCCAGGGCTTGAGCAGGTAGTGGTCCAGGTCGACGACGTTGATCGCGTTGATCGCGGCGTCGGTGTCGGCGTAGGCGGTCAGCAGTACGCGTTTCGCCCCCGGGTAGATGTCCATCGCCTGCTCGAGGAACTCGATCCCGTTCATCTGCGGCATGCGGTAGTCGGCCAGGATCACCGCGACCATGTCGCCGCGCAGTTTCATCTGCCGCAGCGCGTCCAGCGCCGATTCTCCCGACTCGGCGCGCACGATCCGGTGCTGCTCGCCGTAGCGGCGCCGCAGGTCCCGGGCGACCGCGCGGGACACGCCAGGGTCGTCGTCCACAGTGATGATCGCCGTACGGGGTGAGCCATCGGTCTCCGTCACCGGCATCGGTACTCCATCCGGTTGGCAGGTTCGCGGCCAGGCGTTTGCATCACCTCATCGTAAATTCCGCGCCCGGCGCTCGTGTTCCCCCGGTACCCCCTGCCGCCGCCCCGCCTCCGCCGAAATCGCTAAGAGCAGAATCCCGGCAATGGCACCGCGGCCCCCGCGTCGACCCGCCCGTCCCGCCACTCCGCTTCGCGATCATTCCCACTCTTCACTCGCTCCGTGCCCACAATCCGGGCATGTCACCCAGGAAAACGACCGGAGCGCGTGAAAACATGCGGATGATCAACGCGCGGCGCAGTCCGGCGGGCGGCGTGAACGTAGGATTCCGATCGTCATGGGTCAGGAAGGAGGCAACGGATGCGCATCGGGGTGGTGTTTCCGCAGACCGAGATCGGTGCCGACGTCGGCGCGGTGCGCGCCTACGTCCAGCGGGTCGAGGAACTCGGGTACCGCCACGTGCTCGCCTACGATCATGTCCTGGGCGCCGATCCGGCGGTGCACCGCAACTGGCAGGGGCCCTACGACCTGGCGACCACGTTCCACGAGCCCTTTGTCCTGTTCGGCTACGTCGCCGGTATCACCTCGCTGGAGCTGGTCACCGGCATCATCATCCTGCCCCAGCGGCAGACCGCCCTGGTGGCCAAGCAGGCCGCCGAGGTGGACCTGCTCAGCCGCGGCCGGTTCCGCCTGGGCATCGGCCTGGGCTGGAACGCGGTCGAGTACGAGGCGCTCGGCCAGGACTTCTCCACCCGCGGCCAGCGGGTCGAGGAGCAGGTGGAGTCTGCTGCGCCGGCTGTGGACCGAGCGGTCGGTGACCTTCCACGGCCGCTTCGACCAGGTGACCGGCGCGGGGCTGGCGCCGCTGCCGGTGCAGCGGCCGATACCGGTGTGGTTCGGGGCGCAGTCCGAGCGCGCCTACCGGCGGGTCGGCCGGCTCGCCGACGGCTGGTTCCCGCAGGTCCCGCCGGGCCCGAAGCTCGACCAGGCGCGCAGCGTGGTCGAGCAGGCGGCCGCGGAGGCGGGCCGGGACCCGGCCCGCCTCGGCATGGAGGGCCGGGCCAGCTGGCGCGACGATCCCGGCAAGCTGGCGGAGCACGCCGCGACCTGGCGCGACGCCGGCGCCACCCACCTGTCGGTGAACACCATGGGCGCCGGCCTGCGCACCGTCGACGACCACCTCCGCGTGCTGGAGACCGCGGCCGGGATCCTCAAGCCCCAGGACGGCTAGCAGGTCAGTCGAGCAGCTCGACGGTCACGAACCGGATCGGCTCGTCCCCGGCGTTCTCGAGGTCGTGGATCTGCGGATCGTCCGGGGTGTGCTCGGAGTAGCTGGTGTCACCGGTGTGGTACTCGCGGACGATCACCGTCCCGTCGGCGGTGCGCTGGCGGCCGGTGCCGCCGTCCACGACGGTCCAGAAGTAGCGGCGGGTATGCGCGTGGAACGGGGTGCGCTCGCCCGGCCGCAGCCGGACCTCCCAGACCCGGATCCGGTCGTTCTCGAACCACAGCCGCGTGCCGACGTCGAGGTTGCCCGGCGCGGCGTCCAGCTCGCCGGCGTAGTCGGCCCGGTCGAAGGTGCCTTCGCTGATGATGGTGGCGGTCATGTCGTCTCCTCGTGAGGCATCGGGATGCGGCGGGATACAAAATCCTCCATAACGGTCAGCGGCCCGGCCCGTGCAGGCCGAAGATGAGCCGTGGGTCGCCGGGGCGGAAGGTGCCGGAGAACTGCGAGCTGTCGCCGATCTCGCGGGTGCGGGCCAGCACCCGCCGCCCGACCTTGCAGCTGTCGCCGCTCCCACACCGCCAGCGCGGCGGGCACGTTCCCGCCGCGCGGCCGTCAGTTCCTCGGCCAGGGCCCAGCCGTCGTCGGCCGCCTTGGCGGTGCCGGCCGCCGCGTGCGGCCGCAGGGCGAAGGCCGCGTCGCCGATGAGGCAGACCCGGCCGGACGCCATGCGCGGGACCTCGATGTCGTAGATCGCCTGGACGAAGGGCTCGGCCACGCTGGTCACGACCTCGGCGATCGGCGCGGCGAACGCCTCCGCCGCCGTCCGCCGCATGACCGTCACCGCCTGGTCGGTCGCGGCGCCGGGCGGCAGCGACACGGCGCGCCGGATCCCGTCCCGGCCGGTCATGAGCCGGTCGAGGTCCGCGCCGACGGCGACGTTGACGTACCAGACCATGTTGATCAGCCGGTCGCCATCGGCGAGCGATCCGTCCAGGGCGGGGATCGGGTAGACGAGGATGTGGCTGCCGGCCAGGACCTGGTAGATGATCGCGTCGTCGAAGGCCTTGCGCGTGGCCGCCGACAGGCTCCGCTCCGGGAGCGTGCCGCGCCAGGCGACGTACCCGGCGTACGACGGCGCCACCTGCGGGAGCAGCCGCGCCCGGGCGGCCGAGCTGACCCCGTCGGCGCAGACCAGCAGGCCCGCGCGGGCCCGCGACCCGTCGGCCAGGGTGACGCTGACGCCGTCACCGTCCTGGTCGAAGGCCACCACCTCGTGGCCGAGCAGGTAGCGCCCGGCGTCGAACAGGGGGAGCAGCGCCCGGTAGATGGTGTTCCACGACGAGAACCGGTAGCGGTGCCGTTGCTCGTGCTGGATGCTTCCGTCGCGGCGCAGGAAGCGGATCCAGCCGGTGGACGAGCACACGTCCTGCGGTCGGTAGCCGCCGCGCTCGGTCAGGTAGCGCAGGGTGGCGTCGAGCGCGGCGATGCCGGCGCCGCGCGCCTGCAGGGCCGATGAGGACCGCTCGAACACGCGGACGTCGCAGCCGGCGTCCCGGAGCACCAGCGCCGCGGTCAGGCCGCCGACCGAGCCTCCCATGACGATGACGCCGGGCATCCCGGGCGCCGGCCGGCCCCGGCCGGGCGGCACGGCCTACGGGCGGCCGAATGTCGCGACCTTCACGACGTCGAGCTCGAACAGGACCCGGCGCTCCTCGAACGACGGATCGCGCAGCGCGTAGGGCGGCTCGTTCCCGGTGTACTTCACCCAGATCCGGTCCAGCTGCGCGGTGACGCGCGGGCCCTCGACCGGGTCGTCCTCGGAGATCTCCCGGGCCACCGTGGTCTTGATGCTGACCCAGTGATACGCGTTCTCCGGGTTCATCAGCAGGAACGTGGCGTGCGGCGTCTTGCGCAGCCAGGGCGCCTTCTTGCGGTGCGTGGCCAGGTTGAGCAGCACGGTGTCGCCCTCGTAGTCGAACCACACCGGGGTGAGGTTGGGCAGCCCGTCCGCCCCCAGCACCGCGACGACCGCGGTGACCGGCTCGTCCAGCAGCCGCTTGTAGATGGGATCGAGATCGGCCAGGCTGGCCACGTTTTCCCGGTCGCCGATCGTGAACTGCCCAGGCTGGGTCCCGTCGGCCACGTCCTTGAACTTGGCTACCGTTATGCTCACTGCGCACGCTCCTGTTCGGTGTAGCGGTCGACTAGCTGTCGGATGATGACGTTGCGCTGAATGTCGTTGGTGCCCTCGCCGACCACCATCAGCGGCGCGTCGCGGTAGTAGCGCTCCACGTCGAATTCGGCGGAGAAGCCGTAGCCGCCGTGCACCTTGATCGCGTCGGCCGTGACCTGCAGGCAGGCCTCGGACGCGAACAGTTTCGCCATCCCGGCCTCCAGGTCGCTGCGCCGCCCCGCGTCCAGCGCGGCCGCGGCCCGGAGCGTCAGCAGCCGCGCGGCGTCGACCCGGGTGGCCATGTCGGCCAGGCGGTGACCCACGGCCTGGTGCCGCCAGATCGGCTGCCCGAACGTCTCCCGCTGCTGGGCGTACCGCATCGAGTCCTCGAACGCGGCCCGCGCCACGCCGACGGCCCGCGCCGCCACCTGGATCCGGCCGAGCTCGAGCCCGCCCATCATCTGCCGGAAGCCCTGGCCTTCCTCGGCGCCGAGCAGCGCCTCGCCGGGACACTCGTACCCGTCGAACACGATCTCGCAGCTCTCCAGGCCCTTGTAGCCCAGCTTGGGCAGGTCCCGGGAGACCGTGAACCCGGGCCCCTTCTCGGCGAGCAGGATGCTGATCCCGTGGCTGGCCGGGACCGCCTCGGGGTCGGTCTTGCACAGCACCGCGATGACATCCGCCATGCGCGCGTTGGTGATCCACGTCTTCACGCCGTCGAGCCGGTAGCCCCCGCCGTTCGCGGTCGCCCGGGTGGTGATGGCCTGCAGGTCCGAGCCGCCGGCGGGCTCGGTGAGGGCCATGGCCGCGCGGGCCTGGCCGGCGGCCAGCCGCGGCAGCCAGCCGTCCTTCTGGGCGTGGGTGCCGAACATCGCGATCAGGCGCGTGACCACGCTGTGCCCGCCCATGGCCCCGGCCAGGCTCATCCAGCCCCGGGCCAGTTCCTCGGTGACCAGCGCGAAGCAGGGGGTGGAGACACCCGAGCCGCCGTAGGCCTGGGGGACGGCGAGCCCGAACACGCCGAGCTGCTTCATCGCGTCGATGAGCTCGCCCGGGTACGCATTGGCGTGCTCGAGGTCGCGCGCGACCGGGCGCACGCTCTGTTCGACCCAGTCGTGCACGACCGAGACGATGTCGCGCTCGTCCGGGTTCAGGTCCGAGATCTCAGGTGCGGCCATGCCACTCATTGAACCCTTTTCATCCTCACCAGGACTGAACTCTTTTCATCCGTTGATGTCAGGCACGGAGTACCTGGGCAGACATGGGGAGGATGAAAAGGGTTCACTGCCCACGCTCTCTGAGCGGCGATCGGCGGATGAAAAAGGTTCACTTTCCCGACCCATAACGGACCGCGGCGTCCCGCTCTGGGCCCGCGCCCCGGCCGCGGTCACCGCGGGTCAGGTCCAGCAGGGCGGGGTATCCCGCCGGGTCGACCCGCGCGTCGATGACCGTGGGGCCGTGGCGGTTGAGCGCCGCGGCCAGCGCCGCCGCCAGTTCTTCCGGGCCGGTGACGGAGGCGGCCGACGCGCCCATCGCCGCGGCGGCCGCGGCGAACGAGGTCCGGCCGTAGCCGGTCGCCTCGGCCCCGCCCTGGCCCGCCGGGCGCTGCTTGATCTTGATCAGGGTGAGCGCGGCGTCGTTGAACACGACCACGATGACCCGGAGCCGGTGCCGGACCGCGGTCTCCAGTTCCATCAGGGCCATCCCGAGGCCGCCGTCGCCGGTGAAGGCGATGACCGGCGCGCCCGGAGTGCACAGGGCCGCGCCGATGGCCGCCGGCAGCGCGAAGCCCATGGTGGCCAGGCCGCTGGAGATGAGCAGCCGGCGCGGCTCGTCCGCCGGCCACAACGGCATGACCGCGAGCATGTGGGCGCCGGAATCCACGGTCGCGATCGCCTCGGGCGGGACCTGCGCGCGCACCGTGGTGACGACGTCCTGCGGCGTCAGCGACCCCTTGGCGGCGGCCGCCGCGCGGCGCAGCCGGGCGGTGACGTCCTGCTTCGCGGCCCGGCCCGCCGCGGGGGGCCACCCGTGCCCGCCGCGGCGGCTGGTCAGCACCTCGAGGACGGCGGGCAGCGGGGCGACCAGTTCGGCACCGCCGGTGAAGTACTCAGCGGACCCGGCCGGGTACTCGGTGACCAGCAGCGTCCGGGCGGCGTAGGCCCAGGCCGCGGGGATCAGTTCGACCGGGTCAGCGCCGAGCCCGACGATCAGGTCGGCCGCGGCCAGCAGCGGCGACTCCATGGTGCCGCCGGTGAACAGCCCGGCCGCCTCGGCGCCGGAGTCCGGCATGATGCCCCGGGCCCGGTAGGTGTGCAGGACCGGGAGGCCGGAGCCCGCCAGGGCGGCGCGCACGGCGCCGGCATGATCGATGGCCCCCAGGCCCAGGAGGACGACCGGCCGTCGGGCCGCCCGAAGCGCACCGGCCAGCGTTGCGAGATCATGGTCCGTTCCCGCGCCGGCTTCCGTTCCCGCGCCGGCTTCCGTTCCCGCGCCGGCTTCCGTTCCCGCGCCGTTCCTGGCCGTCCCCGCGCCGGTCCCGGCCGCCTGCGCGTCCGCTCCCAGCTCCCCATCTTCCGCAGCCTGCACGCCCGGGTCGACGTTGACCACGACGGGACCCGCGGGCCGGGCGAGCGCCAGCCGCACGGCGAGATCCGCGGCCCGCTCCGGCTCGCCGCCGCCGACCGTGAGCACGGCCTTGGCCACGGCCCGGCCGAGCGCGTCCTGGTCCAGCCGCTGGTGGCTGATCCGGGCCCGGTCCCCGGCCGGGACGGTGTCCGCGATCACCACCAGCGGCAGCCGGTCCAGCGCGGCATGGGCGATGCCGTTGACCGCACTGGCCAGCCCGGGTCCGCGGGTGACGACCACGGCTCCCGGAGTCCCGGAGAGGTCGGCGCAGGTGGCGGCCATGATCGCGGCGGCGGTCTCGCCGTGGGCGAGGACGAAGCGCAGGCCCGCGTCAGCGGCAGCGCCGACGACGTCCAGGTTCGGGCCGCCGCCGGGCAGGCCGAACAGCAGCCGGGTTCCGGCCGCGGACAGCGCGCCGACGATCGCGGCCGCGGCGCGCCGGGAGGGCGCCGGCCCGCCGGACGGTGCCGACCCGCCGGACGGTGCCGGGCCAGCGGGGTGAGCTGGCCCGGGGGACTGGGGCGGCCCGGGAGCCTGAGCAGGCCCGGGGGACTGGGCCGGCCCGGGAGCCTGAGCAGGCCCGGGGGACTGGGGCGTCTCGGGGGCCGGGGGCCGCAGCAGGTTTCCGGTCACCGCGAGCCTGGCCCCGAGCCGCCCGGATCCACGCGACGCAACTGGAGCCGGTAGGAGTAGCGATCGGGATTGAAGTGGTTGACGGCGAGCTCCAGCGGCCGCAGTTCGCGGTCTCGGTACAGCCGGTCGATCCGCAGCACCGGCACTCCCGCCGCGCAGCCCAGCCGCCGGGCCAGCTCTTCGGTGGCCGCCTCGGCGGTAGCGTTCTGCAGCGCGCCGTGGATCGGGTGGTCGCTGACCCGCTCGATCAGGCTGATCACGGTGACGCGGCCGCGCGCGCCCGGCTCGGCCAGCCCGGCCAGCTCAGGAAGATCCCGCAGCCTGCGGCCGAGCTCCATCGGGACGTGCACGCGGGTGTAGCAGAACGGCGCGCCGTCATGCAGCCGCAGGAACGACATGGCCATCACCATGTCGTCGTCGACCTGCAGCTGGCCGGCCGCCTCCAGGCTGGCCAGCACGTGCAGCGGCTCGACGACCTGCATCTCGGTGTCCAGCGACAGGGCCATGAGGTCATCGACGCTGCCGAACGACCGCAGGTACTTGCCGTCGCCGGGCACGGCGAACGTGCCGCGGCCGCGCACCCGGTAGATGGCCCCGTCCGTGACCAGTTCCTGGAACGCCCGGCGTACGGTCTGGCGGCTCAGTCCGGTGGCGGTCACCAGTTCGGCCTCGGTGGGCAGCCGCTGGCCCGCCGGATACTGCCCCGCCGCGATCGCCTGGCGCAGGCCGGAGGCCACCTGGCGGTACGCGCTGCCCTCGGCCGGCCATTCGGGCACGGCGCGCGGCCTGGGGAAGACGGCTCTGGCGGTCAAGCCCGGCTCCGGCTCGTGGCGGGTACTGAACCTTCATCCTCCGCACGTGAGATCGACGGATGAAAGGGTTCACTTTAGACGGCCATAGTGCGGACTGCTGGCGCATTCCGTCAAGGCTTGACACCGATAACCGCCGCTGGGCTTACTGAAATCCCGGCCGATTTGGCCGGTCAAATCTGCGACCTCCGGGAGAGTGCAGTGGAGATCGTTCCTGACGGCCGGCCGCTGAACGGAGTGCTCGTAGTGGCTCTGGAGCAGGCCGTCGCCGCGCCCCTGGCCACCCGGCATCTCGCCGATCTCGGCGCGCGGGTCATCAAGATCGAGCGTCCCGGCCGCGGCGACTTCGCCCGCGATTACGACAGCGCCGCCGGGGACGGCATGTCAAGCTGGTTCGTCTGGCTGAACCGGTCCAAGGAGTCGGTCGTGCTGGACCTGAAGACCGATCCGGGGCGGCAGGCGCTCGACGCGCTCATCGCCCGCGCGGACGTCTTCGTCTGCAATCTCGCTCCTTCGGCGGTCCGGCGGCTCGGCCTGGAACCCGACCGCCTGGCTGGCCGTCACCCCCGGCTGGTCGCGTGCCAGCTGAGCGGGTACGGCGAGGACGGTCCCTACGCCGACCGCAAGGCCTACGATCTGCTCGTGCAGGCCGAAGCGGGCGTCCTGGCGGTGACCGGGTCGGCGGAGGCCCCGGCGAAGGCGGGCATCAGCGTCGCCGACATCGCGGGCGGCATGTACGCCTACAGCGGCATCCTGGCGGCCCTGTTGCAGCGCGAGCGGACCGGTCGCGGCGGCACCGTCGCGGTGTCGCTGTTCGATGCTCTCGCCGAGTGGATGTCCTACCCGCTGCTAGTGGCCAGGCTGACGGGCCGCGCCCCGCCGCGCACCGGCGCCCGGCACTCGACGATCGTGCCGTACGGCGGTTACCTGACCGCCGACGGTGACGAGCTGATGCTCGCCGTCCAGAACGAGGCCGAGTGGGCCCGGCTGTGCGCCGACGTCCTCGGTCTGCCCGACATGCTCGACGGCCGGTTCGCCGGGAACCAGCGCCGGATCGACCACCGCGACGAGGTGGAGCGTCGCCTGGCAGCCGCGGTGGCGCGGCTGCCGACCGGCGAACTGCTGGAGCGGCTCGAACGAGCCGGTCTGCCCTACGGGTCGGCGAAGAGCGTTCCCGAGGTGGTAGCCCATCCGCAGCTCGCGTCGCGGTGGACGGCCATCACCGCGGGAGACCGTCAGGTTGACGTGCTGCCGCCGCCGGCCCGGCACGGCGGCTTCGGCCCGCGTGCTCGGGCCGGTCCCCGGCCACGGCCGTGACACCGAGGCCGTCCTGGCCGAACTCGCGGGCGACGACGCGTCCCCGCAGGCTACCTAGTCCGGGGCAGGCGGACCGGGCTCCGGCCACGTGCCCCCGCAGGCCATCTGGTCCGGGAGGCGAGCTAGTCCGGGAGGCGAGCCGGGCCCCGGCCACGCGCCCGCAGGCTACCTAGTCCGGCAGGCGAGCCGGGCTTCGGCTGTGCTGAAATGAGGTCACCCCATAAGGCGCACGGAAACATGAGGGTGTCATGAGCGAGTACGTCGACTACGGCGGCGGAGTCACGGCGGCTCAACGCGTGACCAGACTCACACCTTGTTCGGGCAGACGATGGGCCTCGTCGCGGTGACGACCGGCTTTTTCGCGCTCGGGGCCTACCTGGGGCGCAACATGACCGGCGGATTGGCCATTCTGTGGTGGATCGTGGCGTTTATCTGCCTGATCGCCATGAACTTCACGGTGCGACGGTCCCAGGGACTGACCGTTGGGCTGCTGTTCCTGGTCGGGCCCTGCTCGGCCTGGCGCTGGCGCCCGACACTCGCCTACTACGCGGCGATGAACCCGCAGGCCGTCTGGCAGGCCGGGGGAGCCACCGCGTTGTTCATGGCCGGCTTCGGGGCCGCCGGGTACGCCACCCGGCGGGACCTGACGGTGATCGCCCGCCTGTCCTTCTTCGCGCTGATCGCGCTCATCATCTTCGGCATCGTGCTGATCTTCGTGCATATCCCGCAGGGAGATCTGATCTACTCGATCCTCGGCCTGGTGATCTTCGCGGGCCTGACCGCGTACGATTTCCAGCGGCTGCGGCGCACGAAGAATCTGGACGCGGCGCCGCTGATCGCCGCGTCGATCTTCCTGGACGCGCTGAACGTGTTCCTGTTCTTCCTGCGGATCTTCTCAAGATCATCGAACTGACCCGGTGCACGCGGCCGACCCGCCCGGGCTCGTCCGGGCCGCCGTTCCCGAGGATGCCGACGCGATCGCGGCCGTGCACGTGGCCACGTGGCGGGACGCCTACGCGGGCCTGATGCCCGGCGAGATCCTCGACGCGCTGGACGTCGGCCAGCGGGCCGAGACCTGGCGCGGCATCCTCGCCGCGCCGCCCGACGGGGTCTTCGTGCTCGTCTTCGAGCGGCACGGCCAGGTGCGGGGCTTCGTATCCGCAGGCCCCCACCGCGAGGAGGCGCGCCAGCGGCGAGGTATTCGCGATCTACGTCGACCCGTCCTGCCAGGGCCTGGGTGCCGGACACCGGCTGCTCGAGGCCGCCGGCCGTCAGCTGGCCGAGGCCGGCTTCGCCGAGGCGAGCCTCTGGGTCCTGGCCACCAACCGTGCCGCCCGAGGCTTCTACGAGTCGCAAGGATGGCGGGCCGGACGGCGCCGAGCAGCCGTGGACCTACCACGGAGTCGGCGAAGGGCTCACCGAAGTCCGGTATGTCACAAATCTCCAGCCTCCGTGAGGCCGTGACCCGTTGTGAATGCCCTAAAAGGCGGGCAATAAGCCGCCCAACGGTATATTCACGTCGCGAGCGGGCGAGCGGGCGAGCGGGCGAGCGGGCGAGCGGGCGAGCGGGCGAGCGGGCCGGTGCGGTGGCCAAGCACCGCCCGGGCCCCGGGCGGCGCGGCCGGGTGACCGGCGCGGGGTCGGCGGCGGCTAGTTCGGGTTGTAGGGGGTGTTTCTCAGGTCCGGGGCCGGCGTGGAGGTCAGCGTGCGCAGCATCGCCGTTTCCCGGGACAGCAGGGCGCGCTCGGCGACCAGGCGGCGCAGCGCGTCCGGCTCGGCCAGCAGGGCCTGCCGGTCCGACAGGTCGGCGATGACCGACGCGGCCACGAGGTAGGACAGCGCGACGGGATCGGCCGGCAGTTCCGGGATGCTGACCTGAGTCACTCCGCGCGAGGTCAGCGCGTCGTGGTAGGTCCGGAACGCCCGCTGCACAGCCTCCACGACCCGGTCCGCGACGGCCCGGTCGCCGATGTCCTCCGGGAGCAGCTCCACCTCGCCCTGCAGGTACGGACGGGAATGGTCGAGCGAGGTGAGCCGGAACCGGTCCGCGCCGATGGTGACCAGATCGAAGCGGCCGTCCTGGCGCTTCAGGACCCTGCGCACCGTCGCGGTGCAGCCGACCTCGTGCAGGGCCGAGACGCCGTCCACGCCGGTCTCGCGGCCCTCGCGAATCGCGATCACGCCGAAGCGCCGCGGCTCCGGGGTCTCCAGCAGGTCGCGGACCAGCTGCCGGTACCGTTCTTCGAAGATGTGCAGCGGCAGCAGCAG
This sequence comes from uncultured Actinomycetota bacterium, assembly GCA_963745575.1. Taxonomy (GTDB): domain Bacteria; phylum Actinomycetota; class Actinomycetes; order Streptosporangiales; family Streptosporangiaceae; genus JASHPR01. The sequence continues at coordinate 136,077 of CAVUYA010000016.1, forward strand.
GCCCGGGTAGAGCACGGAGCCCAGCGGGAACAGCGGCAGCGTCTCGGTCATACTGCGACCCTACCCACGGGGGCCGGACCAGGTCCGCCGAAGCGCTTACGATCGCCACGTGAGGGTAAGCCCTGAGCGCATGGACAACACCGATCGCAGGACAGACAGCCGGGCCGAGCTAGCTCCGCAGGAACTGCCCGGGGAAGTTGCCGAGCTGGTCGGCGAGGTGAGCGAGCCGGCGCCACGGTCACGGCGCCAGAGGATCAGTGCGCAGATCTCCCGGCTCGCGCGCCGCAGCGGCCGGGCCGGCTGGCACGGGGCACGCTCCAGCAGCCGCTGGCTGACGGCCGAGGTGCTGGCGATGGCCCCCCGCCTGCCCGTGCGGGACCAGCAACGGCTCCGCGCCCAGTTCCCGGGGCTGGGGCCCGAGGAACTCGCCGACGCGCTGATTCAGGGCGCCTCTCGCAGCGCGGCCGTCGTAGGCGCGGCGGCCGGCGCGGCCATGGTGCTGCCCCTGCCCACCGCCCCGGTGGAGATCTTGGTCGAGACCATGGCGGTGGTCGGCATCGAGATCAAGCTGGTGGCCGAGCTGCACGAGGTCTACGGGATGCGCGCACCCGGCTCGGCGAGCGAGCGCATGCTGGCCTATGTGGGCGCCTGGGCCCAGCGCAGCGGCGTCGCTCTCGCGCCCGCCGGGCTGATCCTGGTCGCGGGCTCGCCGCTGCGCAGGCGCCTGCAGCGCAGGCTCCTGGCCCGGGCCGGGCGCAGCACCGTGTCCCTCGCGCCGCTGCTCACCGGCACCATGGCCGCCGCGCTGCTGAACCGGCGCGAGACCCGCCGTCTGGGTGGCGCCGTTCGCGCTGACCTCAGGCGGCGGTCGCCGTACCCGATGCACTGGACAGGCTGACCGCGGCCGGGCGGACACTGAGCCTTTTCATCCGCCGGTCTCGCGCTCAGGGCACGTGGGCAGTCATGGGCGGATGAAAAGCTCGCTGGGTAGAGACTGGGTTCATGCGCTATCTGACCGGCCACACCGCAGGGAAGATTTCCAAGATCGGCCTGGGTACCTGGCAGTTCGGGTCCCGGGAGTGGGGGTACGGCGAGCCGTACGCCAATCAGGTGGCGGACGCCATCGTCCGCCGCGCCCTTGACCTGGGCGTCACCCTGTTCGACACCGCCGAGATCTACGGGTTCGGGCGCAGCGAGCGGATCCTGGGCCGGGCTCTCGGCGAGAACCGGGCGTCGGTGTTCCTGGCGACGAAGATCCTGCCGGTCGTGCCGGTCGCCCCGGTGGTCGAGCAGCGCGCCGTGGCCAGCGCGAACCGGCTCGGGGTCAGCCGGCTCGACCTCTACCAGGTGCACCAGCCGAATCCCGTGATCCGCGACGGCACGATCATGCGCGGCATGCGCGCGCTGCAGCACGTCGGGCTGGTCGGCGAGGTCGGCGTCAGCAACTACTCCCTGGAGCGGTGGCGCGCCGCCGAGGCGGCGCTGGGCGCCCGGGTGCTGAGCAACCAGGTCCGCTACAGCCTGGTCGCCCGGTCGCCCGAGCAGGACCTGATCCCGTTCGCGGAATCGCAGGATCGCATCGTGATCGCCTACAGCCCCCTGGGACAGGGGCTGCTGTCGGGCCGGTATCACCGGGACAGCCGGCCGGCGAACCGGGTCCGGACCGCGAGCCCGCTCTTCCTGCCCGACAACCTGGAACGCGCCGCAGACCTGATCGCGGCGCTGCGTGAGGTGGCGAGCGCGCACTCCGCCACGCCGGCGCAGATCGCGCTCGCCTGGGCCATCCGCCGGCCCGCCGTGGTCGCGATCCCCGGCGCGTCCAGCGTCGAGCAGGTGGAAAGCAACGCCGCCGCCGCCGAGATCGACCTCACCGACGACGAGAACCAGGCGCTGCAGGCCGCGTCGGACCGGTTCCGCCCGGTGACCGGCCCGGCTGCGCTGCCCGGCCTGGTGCGGGCCCGCCTCGGACGCTGACGCCGGGCGGCTCGCTCGCGCTCGCCGCGGCGACGTGCCGCCGCTGGCTTGCGGCCGGCGGCACGCCGGCATCGAACATATGTTTGACACCAGGCTCGGCCTGAGGCAAGGTGACACGTGCCCCGGCCGGGGACCAGCGCTCGGAGGCCGCGGGCTCTCCGGCGGAGAGCGGCGCAGGAGCACCGAGGCCGGCACGCACGCGCCAACGTTCAAGGAGGCATGCTCAGTGGGCCAGAAGACCGTCAGGTTCAGCGACCTCAGCGGCGAGATCATCACCCGGGACGACGCGGTGGCCCGCATCGTGGTTCTCGAGCATCCTGAGCTCGGCGACGGCCCGGTGGAGATCGAGGCCCTCACCGACGAGGCCAGGGAGATCGAGAAGGCCGCCCTGCGGGTGGCCGTGGTCGACCTGTACCTCCCGGGCGACGACGAGCCGCGCCGGGCGGCCATGGACTGCGGCGCGTTCGACAAGCTGGCCACGCGCGGCGCGGCCCGCCCGGCGCAGCTCCCGGGCCGCGGCCGTCGAGCCGGGCTAGGAGACCTGCACTAGTTTCTGGTGACCTGGGCCAGCGTGGCCTTGGCGAGGGTTTCCGCGGCGAGCGTGGACCCGGGATCGAGCGCGAGCTCGCCCAGGATGCGGACCGCTTCCTGCCGGTTGCCGCGCCACAGCAGGATGACGGCCTTGTTGATCAGCAGCACGCCCCTGGTCTCGACGTCCGGGCTTCCTTCGAGCCCTTTCGCGATCGCCCGCCAGCGAGCGTCGGGGTCCTCGAGCAGCGGCGCCAGCTCCTTCCAGGCCGGAGGGAACGCCGGGTACCTCTGCACGATGTCCTCGAGGATGGCCTTCTTCTTCGGCAGGTCATCGAGCCATTCGAGGGTGACGAATGCCCTGGTGAAGCCCGCGGGCAGCGCCCCGGTCCGCTCCCGCCGCAGGCAGTCGAGCGTGGCCTTGCAGGTGAAGAACCCGCGCGGGGCCAGGCGGTCGACCTCGGCGTAGAGTTCCTCCGCGGTGACGACGTGTCCCTGGAGCAGGCGGGTGAACGCGGCGTCATAGACCGGACGGGGCCAGCCTGGCGCGCGGGCACGGGCGCGTTCGAGGAGTTCGAGCGCGCGGCGGTAGTCGCCCTTCGTCCCGGCTACCCGTGCCCTCTGGTGTAACTGCTGGGCCTCCGCGGGCACCGAGCCGCTGCCGATGATCGCCCACTGCACCTGGCTGGTTACTTCTTCGAGGTCTCGCGTGGTCAGGGTCCGGCCGGCAGTGTCGGTGAACACGAGGCGGTTAGGCTGCTTGGATAACACAAACTGTTACATTAGTCGCAATGGCGGGCTCTTACGATGGTTTGCTGCACTTTGCGCATCCCGGTCGAGTCACCCGGTGGATGCTTCACGAGAGCTGCGGGATTACCTCGCCTGCCAGGCGTTCCATCTGCTCTTCGTCATCGAAGAGCGGATTGACCAGGATCAGCTCGGCGCCCGCCGCGGCGACATCCCGCAGCCCGCGCACGCACGCGTCCGGCGGCCCGAACACCGATACCGGTGTCATGTCTCGCAGGCCAAAGGACCCGTAGAGGCGGTCAAGCGCGGCAGCCATCCGGTCATGGGCGCGCCCTGGGTCGTCGTCCACCGCGATGTAGACGCGCTTGCCCAGCGAGAAGCCGGCCGGGTCCCGGTGCTGCTGCGCAAGTTCGTCGCGCACGATCTGCACCTGCTGGGCGAACTGCGCCGTGGTCTGCGACCCGGCGCCGAAGAACCCGTCGCCATGCCGGACCGCGCGCCGCAGCGCCGCCGGGGCGCTGGCACCGAACCAGACCGGCGGCCCGGGCTTCTGGAACGGCTTGGGCTCCATGGCCGCGCCGTCGAGCTGCCAGAAACGGCCGGTGAAATTGACCCGGGGCTCGGTCCACAGCGCCCTCATCAGCCGCAGTCCCTCGTTGAACCGGGCCACGAAGGTTTCCGGGTCGACCGCGAATGCGGAGAACATCCGGTTCCGGCCGCCGATCCCGACGCCTACCTCCAGCCGTCCCCGGCTGATCTGGTCCAGCGTGCTCAGGCTCTTGGCCAGGTGAACCGGGCTGTGCAGCGAGGTGATGAACACCGCGCAGCCCAGCCGCATCCGCTCGGTGCACGCCGCCGCGAAGGTCAGGGTCTCGACCGGGCCGAGGTGCGGGACCGTGCCCAGGACCTGCTCCTGCGTCCAGGCGCCGGCGTAGCCGAGTTCCTCGGCGCGGGCCAGGTAACGGCGCATGGCGGCCGGGTCGAAGGTGCCATCGGCCACGTACTGGGGAATGGAAATGGCGAATCGCACTCGTCGAGCCTAACCGCCCCGGGATCAGCCGCGGGATCGCCCGCGATGTCTTCACCGCCCCGCAGACCCGCAGCCTCATGTTCGGCTGACCCAGCTCCCGGTGAGCAGCGCGGCCGTCCGGGATGATGGCGAGATGGCACACATCGGCCTCGTCGCCTTGCTGGTCAGCGACTACGACGAGGCGATCGACTTCTACGTCAACGCCGTCGGGTTCCGTCTGGTCGAGGACACCCGGCTGGACGAGCATCAGCGCTGGGTGGTGCTGGCCCCGCCGGGCGCGCGGGAGACGGGCCTGCTGCTGGCCAAGGCCGCCACCGCCCGCCAGGGCGACCGCGTGGGCGACCAGGCCGGCGGTCGTGTCGGCCTGTTCCTGCACACCGGCGACTTCGGCCGGGACTATGACCGCATGCGCGCCGCAGGAGTCCGGTTCGCCGAGCCGCCTCGCCACGAGCCCTACGGCACCGTCGCGGTCTTCGAGGACCTCTACGGCAACCGCTGGGACCTCATCCAGCCGGGGACACGGCCGCCGGGACGTGCGGTCGCACCGTGAGCACCGGGGCGACCTCATCGCGCTTCGTGGTGCAGTTGCACGACGCGACGACGCTGCACTACGACCTGCGGATCCAGGCCGGGGACGTACTGCGCTCGTGGGCCGTGCCGAAGGGGCCGTCGCTGGATCCCGCGGTCCGCCGGCTGGCGGTGCCGGTGGAGGACCACTCCTTGGAGGCGGGCGACTTCGAGGGCGTTCACGAGGGGCAGCGGCGCGGCAGCGGCGCGGTGATCATCTGGGATGAGGGGCCGGCCGACGTCGTGCGCGACGAGCCGGGCCACCTGGCGTTCACCGCGCATGGCCGCAAGCTGTCCGGCGGCTTCGCGCTGACCCGCACGGGCCAGCGCCGGTGGATCCTCGTCAAGGCCAGGGACGGGCAGGCCCGGCCGGGCTCGGACATCACCGCGGAACGGCCGGAGAGCGTGCGCAGCGGGCGGACCTGGCAGGAACTCACCGGCCCGGCGGGGTGAGCGAGATGATCTCGGTGGTGATCAGCGGCCCGCCGCCCGGGTGATCAGCGAACATCTGGTGAATGACTCACTATCGGACGGGACATGATCTGCTGTGTCTGGGTATTGCACGAGCTACATTGGCCTGGCCATCCGTCCCCCACGTCGAGGCGCCGCATGCACGTCCTGGCTGCCGCCAGCCCGCCCAGCGCCGTCGGCGTGCGGGCTTACCTGGTCGTCTTCGCCGCCGCGGCGGCCGGGTACATGGGGGTCCCGCTCATCGCCACGGCCGTGATCGCTGCCGCCGCGGTCGTCGCCAGCCAGGGTGAGCTGAACATCGCGGCGGTGCTGGTGGCGGGGGCGATCGGCTGCGGGGTCGGCGGGCTCGGCGGGTTCCGGATCGGCGCCCGCTGGGGCCGGCAGCTCCTGGAGCGCCCCGGCCCGGGGCTGGCGTGGCGCAAGAAGGCCGTAGCCAAGGGCGAGGCGGTGTACCAGAAGTGGGGACGCGCCGCGGTCTTCATCACGCCGTCGATCGTGTCGGGCGCGCTGGACATGAAGTTCAGCCAGTTCGTGGTGTGGAACTTCCTCGCGGGCACCCAGCAGAACCTGGCCGGCCCGGGTGACTGAGGGCCGCGGCCGGGGGACCGGCATCGGCGCGGTGACCTTTGCCGATCACGTGGGCCCGGACGGCCTGGTCGTCCGCTGGGAATCCCGCCGCCACCGCAAGCACCTGAAGGGCGCCGCGGCCGGGTCGACGTGGTGGGCGCCCGCGGCCCGGGGGTGGTGGATCGCCGTCCTGTTCGCCGCGGGATCGCTGCTGTTCGCCATCGGGTCGGTGCCCGGGTACGTGAGCGCCGTCGGGGCGCGCTGGGACAGCGTGACGTATTTCGTCGGCTCGCTGTTCTTCACCTCGGCCGCGTTCCTGACCTACCGGGAGGCGGTCGACGCCGGCCCTCCCGCGCAGAATCCCTCCCGCCGGCGGTTCTTCGTCTACCAGTCCCGGCGGATCGACTGGTGGGCGACCGCCGTGCAGCTCGCCGGGACCCTCTACTTCAACGTCAGCACGGGCACGGCCATGGCGGCTGACCTTTCCGCACAGGCCGCCCATCAGCACGTGTGGCGGCCGGACGCCATCGGCTCGGTCTGCTTCCTGGTGGCCAGCGCCCTGGCCTGGATCGAGGTCTGCCACGCCTGGGTGGCCTGGCGTCCCCGGGAGTGGGCCTGGTGGATAGCGCTGGCCAACCTGGCCGGGTCGGTGGCCTTCGGCGTTTCCGCCGTGGCCGGCTACATCAGCCCGGCGACCGGCCAGCTACGCAACGCCGACCGGGCGAACCTGGGCACCCTGGTGGGCGCGGTGTGCTTCCTCGCCGGCGCCCTGCTGCTGCTGCCGGAACGCACCGAGGACGTCGGTAATGCCGTGAGCGCGCCCGCCGGTCAGCGGAACAGCCGCTCCACGTAGTCGGCGCCGATCCCGTTCTTCTCGTAGTGGCTCCGGCACAGCTCTATGTAGTCGAACACGTCGAAGTGCCCGGTGACCTGGCCTTCCTCGTCCAGCCAGAGCAGCGGCCCGGTGACGTTGAAGGTCACCTTCATCGGCTCGGGGGACTCGTAGGCCACGAGCGTGTGCGACTCGCCCGGGGCCTCGTAGATCCAGTCCCCGGCGGTCGCGATCCAGTCATGCTCGAGGTAGCCCCATTTGCCGGAGATTGTGTACGCGAAGACCTGCTGCGGGTGGTAGTGACGGTTCACCAGGCCGGCGCCCCGGCACATCAGCACGTCGCACCACCGGTTCTGACCCGGCGAGATCCACAACGGGCGGGTGCCCACCGTCTCCGACAGGGGAGCGTAGAAGCGCTCGTCATCGGTGGCCGCGTCCGAGACATAGGCCTCAGGCACCGCGCCGGGGCGGAACACCTGCTCGATCGGCTTGAGGTCCCGCCAGAACTCCCCGCCCCCTGCTTCCGTCATGATTCCTCCCGCACCTGGGCCCCGGCTGGCGCGCCGGTCGTCGTGATCAGGCTCCCACTCCGGGCCGGCCCGGGCAACGGGGGCAACCGCCACGCGGGAGAGGAGAGCGCGGGCGGCTAGACGTAGTGCAGTTCCGGATGGGCTGACTCGTCGTCGACCAGGCGGTCGCAGGTCGGGCAGTACCAGCGAGCCTGGACCGGGGTGCCGCAGTCGGGGTGGCGGGGGATCTCGGCCGGGTCGGCGTGCCTGGCTCCCCAGTCCGCCAGCAGGCGGAGCGCCCCGGCGAGTTCCTTACCCTCGGCGGTCAGCTCGTAGGCCACCCGGGGCGGGCGCTCGGAGTAGGGCCGCGCGACCAGCAGCGCCTCCCGTTCGAGCCGCTTGAGACGCTCGGACAGGATGTTGGCCGCCAGGCCCGGGATCTGGCCGAGCAGGTCGTTGAACCGGCGCGGCCCGGGCAGCAGCGCCTCGACGATCAGCAGGGTCCACCGGTCACCGACTCTGGCCAGCGCTTCGGCCAGCGGCGACGAGGCGGGCCCGGGTTCGGTCATGGGAGTGATCATAGCCGCGTTGACACGTGCCTAGTTAGTAGTAGATTGCAAGTCACTACCTACTGAAGGGTGCATACAGATGACGATTCTCGACGAGATCCAGGCAGGCATCGCGCAACAGGCGGAGGGCATCGGTCCCTCGGTCGTGGGCATCGGGCAGCGATGGGGCGCAGGCTCGGGCATCGTGCTCGGCCAGGGACGCGTGCTGACCAACGCGCACAACGTGCGCGGCGACCAGGTGACGGTCACCTTCGCCGACGGGCGCACCGCCGAGGGGACCGTGACCGGGAAGGACGTCGACGGCGACCTCGCCGTCATCGACGTCGACACCGGCGGGGCTCCCGCGCTGCCGTGGGCCGACGGCACATCCGCCGCCATCGGGACGCCGGTCTTCGCGCTGTCCAACCCGGGCGGGCGCGGGCTGCGGGTGACGTTCGGGTTCGTATCCGGCGTCGACCGCTCGTTCCGTGGCCCCCGGGGCCGCCGCATCACCGGCAGCGTGGAGCACACCGCGCCACTGCTGCCCGGCTCCTCGGGCGGCCCGGTCGTGAACGCCGCCGGGCAACTGCTCGGGATCAACACCAACCGCCTGGGCGAGGGCTTCTACCTGGCCATCCCCGCCAGCGAGGCGGTGCGAGGCAGGATCGACGAGCTCGGCCGCGGGGAGTTCGCCACGCCGCCACGGCTCGGCGTCGCCATCGCTCCCGGGCACGTGGCCCGGCGGCTGCGGCGGGCCGTCGGCCTCCCCGAGCGGGAGGGCCTGCTTATCCGCGAGGTGACCGAGGAGAGCCCGGCGGCCCGGGCCGGCCTGGCCCAGGGGGACCTGATCGTGGCGGCCGGCGGTCAGCCGGTCCGCGCCCTCGACGACCTCTTCGACGCCCTCCAGACGGCCGGCGACGGCACGGTCGAACTGACGGTGGTGCGCGGTACCGAGGAGCGGGCGATTCAGGTGGCGCTCGGCGGCTGATCGCCGGATCGCGTCCGCTGATCTCCGGATCGCGTCCGCTCCCGCCGCGGGGCCGGATCCCGGGTCACCGGGATCCGGCGCCGGCTCGGTGGGCTGAAGCCAGGGCTGCCTGAACCAGCCGGCCCCCGAGCGAGCGAGAGCTAGGCGAGGGTGGCCAGATCGCCGTCGAGGACCGCGCGGTCTTCCGCATCGGTGATCTTGGCGGCTTCGGCGCGGCCCAGAGCCAGGTGCTCGGCCGTCTTCACCTGGTCCCCGATGAGCCAGCACGACCGCGCGATCGCCTCGTGGGCCGCGCCCAGGTCGAACGGCCCCCGCCCGACTGGACGAGCGTTCCAGGCAGCGCCGGGCATGGTGCAGCGCAGGCTCGAAGCGGCCCAGGACCGTGTACACCCGTGAGCACTGCCACCGCCGCGCCCAGCGCACCGGCTCGCCCACGACGCCCCAGTGATACCGGCACGCGTGCGCCGCGTGCATCATCTCGTCGTCATCGCTGACCGTGCGATCCGGCTTTTCCAGCAGGTCCCACACGTGGTTGAACAGGCTGGCAGCGAGCTGGCGCTCATCCCCGGGGTCCAGGCTGAACTTTCCACCAGGCATGATCTCCCCCTGGCCAGGCCGACGTGTTCCTGGGAGCAGGCTAGCCGCGGGGTCCGAACAGGGCCAGCACATCGGCCTGCGGCTGGATGGCCTGCTCGACCTTCACCTGCTGATCGGCGAGATCGGTCACGAAGATGCCCTGGGTCCGTGAATAGCGCAGCGCCAGTTCGCTCGCCTGGTGCGTGAACGCGGCCAGGCTGGCTCCGGGGCGCAGCCGCAGCGTGCTCCCCGGGCGCAGGCCGTACCCGGCGGCCAGCTGGGGGTCGATGACCACCTCGTCCGCGCGGCCGGGACGGAACATCCGGCCCTGCAGCACCCGGAAGCGATCGATCGAGGTGCCCCACCTCCCGTCCGCGCTGACGTTCGCGCCGATGGAGGGCACCTGGGTGCCGCCGGGCAGGACCAGGGACATGTCCCCGACCTGGTCCAGCAGGACCCGGGCCAGCCCGCTCACCTCGGGCAGGCGGGCCAGGGCCCGGTCGTAGGCCTGCCCGTTGCCGTTGACGGCGACCGACACGTCGGCCGCGTGGCTGGCCTGCAGCAGGCGCGCAAAGGCCGTCCCGGTCCGCTGACCACCGCGGCCGCGGTCAGCACGACCCCGCCGGCCAGCCCCACCACCAGGGCCAACGCCAGCCAGGCGGTCCAGCGGGCCCGGACCTCGGCGCAGGACCCGCCCGGCCACGCGCAGCGCCGGGCTCCGGTCAGCGGCTGACCGCGCCCGCTGACCGGTGCCAGCGCCGCCGAGTCGGCGCGTTAGGGTCACGGGGCCTATTCAGTCATGGCGGGATCGGGCCAGCAACGGTGCTGGCATGCGCACGGCGGGTGTGCTGGCCCCACTTCACGGTCCTTGATGGTCGAACATCTCCTCGACCGTCACGCCGAAATAGCGCGCCAGCGCGATCGGCAGCGGCAGCGAGGGGGTGTAACGCTCGTTCTCGATCGAGTTGATCGTCTGCCGCGACACCCCCATCGCCTCCGCCAGCTGCCCCTGGGCCAGGCCCCGCTGCGCACGCAGCGTGCGCACCAGGTTCTTCATCGCCGCCGGTCAGCTCACCGGACCGGGTGGCGCCAGCGGGGCAGGCAGCGGCGACGCGGGCCGGGCCAGATGGCGACGACGACGGCCGGGAGCCAGCCCACCTCGATTAAGTGCCGAATCCGATCATTGCCCTCTTAACGGCCATCGTCCAGGCTGTACAGCGCTTGGCCTGGTGCACGCGGCGGTTCGGCCTGGGGCGGCCCCCTCTCCGGCCCCCTCTCCGGGCCCGCGTCCGCCAGCGAGCGCATCAATCGAAGTCGGTGTCGCTGCCTAAACGGTGTTCAGCATCGCTCAAGTGACTCGATGACCAGCCGCGTTTAACTGATGACCGGCACCATCGACCGCGGGACCGGATGGGCATGCGGAACCGCTGTCGCGGGCCGAGTTAGCTCAGGTGCGGTAAAAGACGTGCGAGCCCGCGGCAACGGCGGTCTGAACGTGGACAACGGAAGCGGAGCCGGCGGTCGCTGTGGCGATTGCCGGACTCGCTACGGAGTTGGTGCAGCACGCGAGGCGCCAGGACAGCGGAAGAGGAAGAATGATGGCTCGCCCGGTACGCATGAGTCCTCCATGGCGAATCCCGTGGCCAGCGGGCCTGTGGCGTCGACCGGCCAGCCCATGCAGCGTATCCACCGCATGAGATTCTTTTTCCCCGCCAGTGACCATATTACGAGTGAGTATGGCTATCTTATTAGCTACGCTTATCTACCTTTTCTCGAAAAGTGAAATATACGTTACGACTTCTTCCGGTTCCTAGCAGGAAACATTCACTTCCTGGTGCGAGATAATATTAACGCGGTCATGCGCTGCAAGAGTTCGTGAAACTTTCATGACGGCTCGAAGAAGCCTGGCATGCCATTACCGCCGGCGAGCCACCCTAGGCGGGAAATTTGTACCCGAAAAGGCCCTTGTATCCGTAATGTTCGAGTAGTAAAATCCCTCCCGTGCCTGTCGTGCCCAGCGCGGCCCCGGGCGGCGCGCTGATCGGACGCGACGCCGACACCGCGCTGCTGGTCCGGCTCGTGGCGGAGCGGCCGGCGGGCGGGGCCGGGCGCTGATCGAAGGCGAGCCGCGGGAATCGGCAAGTCCGCTCTGGTGCGGGCGGCTCTGGACGAGGCGGCGGGGGCCCGCTGTCAGGTGTTCTGGGGCGCTGGCGACGAACTGGGGCAGGCCCTGCCGCTGCTGCCGTTCCTCGACGGGCTGCGGGTGCGCGAGCCCTCTGCGAGTCCCCGGCGAAACACGATCCTGCGGCTACTGCGCGGCGAGCTGGCCGCCGATCGCGGCACGGACGTGTCGGCCGCCCTGGCCGAGCAGTTGCTGGCCCTCGTCGGCGAGCAGTGCGCCGTGCAGCCGACCGTCCTGGTCATCGACGACCTGCAGTGGGCCGATCAGGCCACGTCGCGCTATGGGGGCGGCTGGCCAGGTCGGTGCGGCAGGTGCCGCTGCTGCTGGTCGGGATGATGCGTCCGGTGCCGCAGCGGGATGACCTGCTGGCGCTGCGGCGAGCGGTGGACGATGCCGTGCGTCTCCAGCTCACCGGCCTGGCCGGGGAGGCCGTCACCGAGCTGCTCGCCGCCCTGGCCGGAGGCCAGCCCGACGACAAGCTGCTGGCGCTCGCCCAGGGCGCAGCGGGCAACCCGCTGTACGTCACCGAGCTGGTCGCTGCGCTGGCGCCGCAGCTCCAGCCTGACGGTCACCGAGTCGGGAGCCGCGGAGCTGACGGACGGTCCCGCGCCCAGTTCCCTGTCGGCGGCCATCGCGGACCGCCTCGGCTTTGTCTCCGGGCCGGTGCGTGAGGTGGTGCAGGCCGCGGCCCTGCTGGGCGTGGATTTCGCCGTGCCGGATCTGGCCACCGTTCTGGGCCGGGGGGTGGCCGACCTGATCCCGGCCGTGGACGACGCGCGAGCCGCCGGCGTGCTGGTCGAGTCGGTCTCGGTCTGGCGTTCCGGCATCCGCTGATCCGTGCCGCCCTGTACGACGAGATCCCGGAGCCGGTGCGAGCCGCCTGGCACCGCGACGCCGGGCGCGCCCTCGCCGAGGCCAGCGCACCGGCCGACCGGGTAGCCCGGCAGCTGCTGCAGGCGGTGGGCGGACCTAGCGGCCCGGCCGCCGATGGACCGGTGGATGCTCAACTGGCTGGCTCGCACCGCGGAGCTGCTGGTCGGCCAGGCTCCCCAGGTCGCGGCCGGGCTGCTGCGTCAGGCCGTGGTCAGCTCCCGGCCGGTTCGGTCCAGCATGACCGCCTGGTGGCCCGGCTCGCCGATGCTCTGTACCGGGTCGGCGACGTA